>NZ_CP200032.1:0-627500 GCF_053795755.1 Bartonella sp. B17
AGTGTTAGCTATAGCAGTACTTTCCTCATCTCCAACACCATCACGATTGCAAAGCTTAAACAACGCTATCCACAAATCACATAAAGAGTCGATATCAGTATTCATTGCACACCCCCGTGGATTTGTTCTCTCAAGCATGCCAAGCCTTTTGCTGTAACACGCGCCTGAACAGAAACTTTCTCGCTGCCATCATCTCTTCTAAACACATTCGTTGCGCAATCCATAAGACCTTGTTGTATCTTATCCTGATAGGGTACAAATTCAGATGTACCCACGCGCTTATATATCCAACGTTTTTGCTTCATATAGCCGAATAGATCTTTCGGACGTATTTCAAGCATTTTAGCGGTATCTGTGATGCACATAGTGCCCTCAGCACGAGTTAAGTGGTCATAAGCTATAACCTTATGGGCTTGTTGTTCAATTAATGCTTCTTTATTTTGCAACTCCTCTTGCATATGGGTGATGACACCAAGTATCGTGCGTGGATCCGAATAATCAATCTGTGGTGCGGATATTTGCTTCTCCAATTCTTGCCACCGGTCAACTATCTTGGCTCGTAGTGTAGTGCTATAACCTGACACAAGAATTAAACATTCACGCTTGGGAAGGTGGTAACAAGGAAGCATACGACCTGTTGAATCCTTGTATAAAGCCGCAAATTCACTCAATCCAAATTTGGATTCAGTACTTTCAGGGTATAGCTCCTCAAGCATTTTTCGAATATCACGCATCACATGTGCATGTTGTTTATCACACAATTCTGCAATCTCGCGACTAGACATAGTCTGAACCGCTGCACCATTAACAGTGCTTTCCGTGATTTTTATAAGAGTGTTCATGATGAACTCCTATGCAGTTAGAGGTTTGTTATTGACACTCAAGAAGAGTGCCGGGCGCTAACAAACACGGTGCATAGTCCGTCGTTACGCTTTCCCCATAAAAGGTATTGTATAGCATAACCACACCCGACAAAACCATTGTACACATGTAGTGTATAATGAGTCAAAGCTTTTAATGTGCGGAGAAGAGATTGTTTCGGCAATCCATCCGCTATGCATTTAAGGTGTTTGTTAGGCACCTGATTCGACAATAGACATATTCTTGCCATATTGTCAATGAATAAAATTGCTTTCTGTTCTATCTGTCCTTGCATATGGGTGATGACACTAAGTATGACTGCTGGACTTGAATAATCAATCTGTGGTGCGGATATTTGCTTCTCCAATTCTTGCCAACGATCAACTATCTTAGCTCGCAATGTAGTGCTATAACCTGAAACCAAGATAAGACATTCACGCTTGGGAAGGTGGTAACAAGAGCGTATTTCACCTTTTCCATCAACGTAAGTACCGCTAAAATCAACCGATCCAAATTTGGATTGGTTAAGTTCCTCAAGCATTTTTCGAATATCACGCATCACATGTGCATGTTGTTTATCACACAATTCTGCAATCTCACGGCTAGACATAGTCTGAACCGCAGCATTGTTAGTGCTTTCTGTAATTTTCATGAAAGTGTTCATGATGAACTCCTATCGATTAGATGTTTGTTAATGACGCTCTAGGGGAGTGTCGGGCGCTAACAAACACGGTCGATAGTCCGTCGTCACGCCTTTCCCATAAAGGGTATTGTATAACGTAACTACACCCGACGATGTCACTATATGTCACAGACATACAATGAGTCAAAGCCTTTAATGTGCGGAAAAGAAGACTGTATCGGCAATCTATCCGCTATCGATTTAAGGTGTTTGTTAGGCACCTGAATCAATAGTAGACATATTTCTGACATATTGTCAATGAGTAAAATTCACGCAATCATATTTGCTTTTAAATTAGATCTATAAAACCACGCAGCAAAAAGGACTTCCCCGCTTAATGTTTTAATCACTCTTTTATATAATGTAGAAAATATAAGCGTTAACAAGCAGCTTACATTGTGAATCTAAAATTGTAATTATCGCGTATATTAAAAATTTCGTTTCATGTAACCTTTTTTTGTGTTATACGTTACATGAAACATGATGGAGATTTTATTATGGGCACAATGCACGTGAATGAACGAGTTCGCAAACATCGCAATACACAAAGAAAAGCGGGACTACGCTTAATGCAAATTTGGGTTCCAGATACACGCCAATCAAATTTTGCAGAAGAATGTCGTCGTCAATCCCGCTTAGTAGCAAAAATGGATCAAGCTGATGCATCAATACAGTTGTTTATGGATCAATCTTTAATGGATGTTGATGGCTGGACAGAATGATGCGTGGTTCTCTAGTAACAATAGCGGTACAAGGTGACTTTGGTAAACCAAGACCTGCATTGATCATTCAAGCTAATCAATTTAGTGAGCATACGAGCATGACGGTTTTACCAATTACAAGTACACTTGTTGATGCGCCATTACTCCGCATTACAATTCAGCCAAACGCTAAAAATGGTTTGCAAAAGCCTTCGCAGGTAATGATTGATAAGATTATGACGGTAAGGTGTGACAAAATGAGCTCCATTTTTGGCTCTCTTCAAGCAAAGGAAATGCTAGAAATTGAACGTTGTTTGGCTGTATTTTTAGGAATAGTAAAATAATATCATAATATTTTTGCTGATTTTACTCATCTATCTTCCTTATCCATATGAATAACATCCTCTCCTTCACCATATGACGCATCAGATGGAGCGTTGGGATCGATGATGTCATCTTTGTCTGGTGTTGTATTAGCAATATTCCCTGCTGGATCTTCCTGTGCTTTATTAAAGAGCTCGCATTCTATGTTTGTGGTGTAACCGCCAGTTTTATCAAGTTTGTGCTTAACGCTTTTGATCCGCCATTCTGCTGGAATATAAGGTCGGAAAGGCGGTTCTTGAATAAGCTTTGCTTCTGCTTGGATCAGGGGATTGCCACCCATGCTACACGAAAAGGATGATTTCCCACGTGATGATTTATTACGATAAGCAGCAATGGCTGCAACAGCTTCTGATTGATTATGATAGGTATATTTTAATTCATGAAAGGGTGCATTCCCAACTTTGACCTCTTTTTTCTCACCACTGCGTAAATCATAATAAGCAGCAAGAACACCACCCTTTTTCTCTTCCTCTTGTTCAGGTGTTTGTTCTGTTTCTTTTAGATTTGGTGATGTAGAGTTTTCTTTTGTCTCTCCTTCATCCATATGGATAAAGTTTTCATCTTCCCCAATTTCTTCTGGTGCTCGTGCATTGGCAGCCGCTTTTTGATCGTTCCCCACATCTATTTCTAAGCCATTGGCTGCACCTGCTTCCTCACGTGCGCTGTACTTAAAATCCCAAGAGCTACACATTTGTTCACTGATGAAAACAATAGGAAGTAGCTCACCTGTTATAGCTTTACCAAACCCACGCTTGGCAAGCACAAGTTTGCCATCAACAGGCTTTGCAACAGCATCATATTCTGCCGCAAGGCGTGCAGCAAAAGCCATATCACTTTCCGCTGTTTGGTCAATGTGACGCACAACAATCTTTGCTAACGTGGGATCAACCTTTGCTGTATAGCCATTGCGTTTTGCTATCTCTTGGATAATGTTGCCCAATGTTGTTTGATGATAAGACTGGCTTTTGGGTGTTCTGTAGGAAGTGTTCATTGAAGCCGCACGCCCTGTAACACTTAAGCTTTGTGGAGGGCTGCTTACCGATATTTCATCAATCAAGTAAGTGCCCATATCTCGCACGACTCCCCCTTCATAACCAAGAGTGAGAGAAATCACTGTTCCAATCAAAGGAATATCAAGAAAGCCATTGTCATTTTCCCGTGCACGATCATCAAGCTCTATGGTAACACGATCGCTTTTCTCTTCTGCTTCATCGGTGATTTCAATCGACAAAACATAATCCATTAAAGAGTTGGTAATGTCTTCACCATTTGCCGTAATCTTACAAAAAGGCTTCATGATTTGCTCCCCCAGATTCTAATCACTGGTGTGGCTTTAGGATAAGGGAGTGAAGGCAAAATGATTGTTATGCCTGCTTTTAACAGAGCGCCATAATTTGCAAGACCGTGGTTCGCAGCATAAACACGTTCAACAGCAAGGGCTTGCTGACCCTTGGGATAATATTTCCAGCAAATGGCATCAACCATATCGCCTTCTTCTGTGATGTAAAGATCACTCACCAACCCCCTCCATCTTCTCCGTATTCTTTTAATTTCACGGTAAATTCTTGTTTCTTGGGAGTGCCGTTTTTATGGAAAAAGCTTTGCTTTTCCTCAACAGAAAGAATGACAAACTTCCCTAAAATCCTCCCCTGTCCCGTCACAAGGATATGCGCACCGTTATGTGCCATTTTTCGCAGTTGTTCTATCTGTCCAGACCCACCTTTAAAGTCTGGATACACCACACCTGTTAAAGAAAATTCTGCATTGGCAACAGCTGGCAATTGCAGTGCAGCTTTTCTCCCCAATCGCCCCTGCTCAACCCATGGAATATCGTACAACAGATCAAGTTTTTGATAAGCTGCCGTTTCCACCGAAAAAATAAAATTTCCCAAAGCTAACATCATGGCAATTAATCCGAAAAGCTCGAAGCTATCGCCAAGCGTTGTTGTCTAGCATGACGTTCAAGAGCTTGATTAACAGCAGCATGAATGTCATTAGGAGAGCCACTTCCTCCCGAAATATTCAAATTGCTAATCGTGATAGAAGCATCTATTTCAGAAGGCTTATGAACCATGATTGGTTCAGAAATGTTAACAGCTTCAGCTTTTATTTTTGTCGTTTCAATTGAGTGATTACTGTTTTGTTGTTTAGGTGGAGTATTGGTAACAACTGTTGCATCGGCTATTCTCTTTACGCGTGCACCAGTTTCTTCAGTAAGATTTTTAATAGTCTCAGTTGAATTTTCGTTGATTGTAGCGCTAAAACCTAGCTTTTGTTGCATCCAATTTGGCATCCAGCTCGTCAATTTTTTAACCGCACCGTCAAGCCAATCGGACATCGTCTGCCATGCGCTTTTTATGCCATCCAAAAGTCCGCTAATCAGGTTAGCGCCTGCATCCATTAAGTTGACTCCAAACAACCAGTCAATCAATGAATTGATCTTTTTTGCTATCCAATAGAGCGGTGAAAATTCTTTAAAGAGAGTAACAAGGGTACCAAAAACATCACTGCATAAAGCAGCAAAGGAATCCCATAACTTGCTTAGATAGCTTGTTACCGTATCCCAGTTTTTGTAGAGTAGATATCCTGCCCCAACAAGTAATGCAATACCGCCGATTATCCAGCCTACAGGCGTGGTCATGATTGTGATGCCAAGCGATACAAATGCTGAACCTACTGCGGCTAACGATGAAAGCAGTGATCTTCCAAGAGTTGCAACAAACCTCATAAAAGCTGAATCAACCGCAACTAACGCTGAAAGCAGTAACCTTCCAAGAGTTACAGAAAGCCCGATAAATGCTGAGCCTACTGCGGTTAATACCGGAAGCAGTGATCCTATAAGAGCGATAGTAAGCCTGATAAAAACTGCACTAATCACAGCTATAGATGTGACCAACCAACCATTAATTTTATCCCAGTTTTTGTAGAGTAGATATCCAGCTCCAACAAGCAATGCAATACCGCCGATTATCCAGCCTATAGGTGTCGTTGCTATAGCAAAACCAAGCGTAACAAACGCTGCTCCAAGTGCAGCTAGTGATGCAATGAGTGGCCCAAAAATAAAAGAACCAAGTGCAACAAGACCAATCTTCAAGAGGGTTATTTCACCAATCAGCGGCTCCATCCACTTAAACCAGCCTTTAATCCTTTCTGTAATATTAGCAATATTCTTTCTTAAATCGGAAGCAGGATCCCATAGATCTTTAAGCACTTGTTTTAAGGATTTTGCCCATTGCGTAACCGTTGTTTGAATGAGTTCTCGGTTTTCATCAATCAATACGGAAAAGGCATCAATCAGATCGTTCATAACAGGCATGAAACGCGCCCCGATAAAACTAGCAACCCCACCTATTTTTTTCTTAAAAGCACCAAGCTTATCACTTAAATCTGCTGCATACTGTGCAACATCTGCCCCTATAAGCCATTTCCCCTTTCTTGCCTTTGCAAAAAGCTCTTTGATGGGCTCCATGCCTTGCGACAGCATGGTAGCCATTTCCTTGCCATCCCCACCAAAAAGCAGAGCCGCAATCTGTTGTCTTTGTGCTTGATTGTGCATCTTGCTCATCTTGTCGGTAATTTCTTCCAACAAAACTAAATTTGATTTAAGCTTCCCTGAAGCATCTTTGACAGAAATGCCAAGTGCCTCAAATCCCATAATACCTCTTCTTTGCCCTGCATATGCTTGTGCAGAACGCCTATTTAGCACCGCTAAAGATTGTTGAAAGAGTTCAGCAGAAGTCCCCGAATTATCCGCTGCATCACCCCATAATTGAAGTGCTGCAACACTCATGCCTAAATGCCGCGACGCATGGTAAAGACTATCCCCCATATGCATGGTTTTCATAGTGACAGCACTCAAACTTGCCACCAAACCACCACCAGCAATTCCTAAAGCACCAGAAAAGACCGCTGTGCGACTTGCCGCTGTGCCAAGGGCACTTTGAACACCCTTAAGACTTGCCGTCATCTTTGTTACCGCAGCAGAAAAGCGAGGCACACCCAACTTATGCGATAATTTCTCTGACAACTCTTTAAACTGCTTCTGCACACGCTTAAGAGGTGCGGTGATTTTATCCTCAAGCGTTAATCTTACCTTTGCGTCAGCAACTTTTTTGCTCATTTTGTTTATACCTTTCTGCGGCTTTTTTTCGCCAAAAGATTAACTCTTGCGGTTCCATTTCCAGCATGTCTGACAGTGGCCAATGAAAAACGATCGCTATATCTGCTATCAGTTTAGCGGCGGTCTCCCAGTCGAGGTATCCCGCCGCTTGATAAAAGATTCTAAAATCTCTCCAATGCTCGACAAATCTTCAATATCCAGTTCTCCAACCGCTTCATATGGCCATTCAGAAAGACGCGCGATCATTGCTATCGTTTGCTCGATCCCTTCCTTTTTATCAATCGCTTGCAAATCCTTTGTTTTCGCACGCCGTAAAGTGATTTCTGTATGTTCTTTTCCTTCAAATTTAACGGGAACAAGTAATTGATGGGTCATGCTTGGTTGTGTTGCCATTTTTATAATCCTAAAAGTTCTCTGTGTTTTGCTAATTGATCGACACCATTGAATTTTCTGACCATGTTGATCGCATCGATCTCGACAACCTCAACGTCCTTCTGAACATATTTGAAGTAATGCAATGTGAATGTCGCTGTAGACGTTGCTTTACTGCTTGGCTGCCATTCTGCCATTTCAAAACCTTTGCAAAGCCCTCGCATGGTGATGACCACCCCTTCTGCTGGTGTACCTTGCGCTTGCATCGAACTTCGCAAGGAGATGTCAACATCAGACCGTCCCAATTGCGTCATAAGCTCTGGAGAACAATCAGAAATGGTCATGGTCAGTGTTAAAACCTCAAGTCCCAGATCAAGCTCAATGGGCACATCCATGCCGCCGCCACGGTAACTTTCAACAACGAGGTTCAAATTCGGCAAAGTCACGCTTTCACACTTTGCCTGATAAGGAATGCCATCGACATAAATGTTAAAATATTTCAAAATCCGCGGTAAAATTGGTACAGCCATCAAGCAATCTCCTCTAAATAATCATTGGTAATGCGTGAACGGAAAGTGATGTGTTCTGCTGGTGTTGTCGGTGTAAATTCAACATTGAAATAAACTTTGCCGTCTTCGATAGCACTTGCTGTATTAAGCTCTGTATCAGGGGCGCAGCGCCCTCCAAGAATTGCCCCTTGTGCTTTTAAATCGCGCAAATAGGCATTGACGCTTTCGCTGACATCGCTCAGGTAGGTTGTTTTGATATTCCTATCGACAGCCCACAGATGCCCACGCAAAATGGCATCGTTAATCATATCCGCAGTTCTCACCACCGATAAAAAAGCAAATTTTGTATCACTTGAAAGCGTGCGGTTTCCCCATAAGCGATAACCGTTTTCGCGGATAATGGTTGTGATGTTTTGTTCATTGAGAAGATTGGCACGGCTAGATCTGTCCCCAATGGAAAAATCAATCGGGCGCGCGACACCAACAATTCCATTGATGACTTTATTTGAAGGAGAATGCCAGAAACCATGCGTGAAATCTGTTTTGGCTATAACACCTGCAAATGCTGCACTTGCAGGCTCTTCTGAGATGTTTCCATTACGATTCACATGCACAAAAGGATCAATGATGATAGCGCGCTTTGAATCAAAATCCTTTGCCACAGACAAAGCTGCTTCATCCATTGTGTTTGGTGCATCAATCACCACAATAGCACGCAGACGTTCAGCGATACCAAGAAGCTCTGCTGCTACAGGATTAGAGGTTGCTTTGGTTTCAGCTATAGCTGTAGCACCAGTTCCGTCACCTTCAATTGTTACACTTGGTGCAGTTTGGTAATCAAGACCATGCTCTTTGATGACAACAGAGGTGATTTTCCCGTCTGAAATAATCGCCTCTGCCTTCGCTCCACCTGCAATTTTAACCGTCGCTTGGCTATAACCGCTACCTTGGTTCGTAACGTTAATTTTGCTAAGGGTTACAGGACGCTTATGTGTAAAGCCTGGAGCGACCAAAATACGTGGCGTTTGCCCAAGAAGTGATTGCGCTCCAATCAAAGCATGGACACCTTCATAAGCACCATTGGCATTGACACCACCAAGAACATTAGCCAATGTTGTGTGTTCGTTATCGCCTTCCTCCACCCGTACGACAACAACAATGGCACCCACTTGCTTGAAAATCAGATCAAGAGCATTTGGCAAAGTCCCGCGTCGCTTGCCTATTTTATCAAGTTTGGCTGCTTGTAAGAGTGATCCTGACACCAAAACTGGTGTATTGAGCGGAAATGCTTGTGCATCCGCATCGGGTGCAGTCCCCACAATCCCGATAACGGCTGATTGAGCCGTACGAAGTGAGCGCGTACCGTCATCGGACTCGATAACTTCAACGCCGTGCAAAAAACCTGCTGCCATTTCTATGCTCCTTTTAATAATTGGCTAATTTAATGAATGGGAAAAATAAGGGGTGAAGTGCTGCTCTTGAGAACAATTTGACAATATACATAATATACGTATATTATGTAGTATGGGTATTTAGAGAGGCACAGAGTATGAAAAAATACAGTTTTACAGATGTGAACCGTGGCGCAGGCAATATTTTAGATGAAGCTATGTCTACGCCTGTAGCTTTAACGAAACGAGGACGTGAAAAGATCATCATGCTTCCCATCAATTTATATAATGAATTAATAAAACCTCGTTCTGCTGCACAATCTTTTGTCTATACAGATGCACCTAAGGATATATTAGACGACTTAGATCGTGGTTTAGATGATATTTTAAATGGCGATGAACATGTTTAAAGCAGGTGATGTTGTTCGATATTATTATTTGTGGCATACACAAGCGCAAAATGGAGAACATTCAGGACGGAAAGCGCGTCCTGCTTGTGTAATGGTTAAAACTGAAAGCCATCTTTTTTTGTTTCCGATTACTTCTCAAGAACCCCATACTTTGCAATTTAGCTTAAAAATACCTGAGATAGAATGTAAGCGTGTGGGCTTACAAAAACCATCTTGGGTGCGTGTTGATGAATTTAATGTTATTCCTTGTGGTGCTGTTTTTGATTTTGAAGATTTGAAACCACAAGGATGTTTTAGCCGTGCCTTCCTGCGTAAAATTGCACTTAAAATTAAGGAAGTTAAAGCAATAAAACCACTTGGAAAAGTTTCTAGACATTGAATCACTCACGCATAATTAAAAACACGTGCACCAACAGTTTAACATCTTGCTGGAAAGCCTGATCCATTATCCGAAAACCTCATGATTTGATGGCATAAACAACCGTTGCATTCACAGGTCGTGTTTCTACTTCACCCGTTGAAGAAAGGGTGATTTTATGCGTGTGGGCACCACTAAGTTCTGTTATTCCTGAGTTTTTAAAATTACCAAAAGCAGGATTTTATTTGCTTCCCTATTTTGGGAAGCAAAAGAAGAGGCGGTCACAATCGTAAGGAATATCATCTCACCTTAGGTGTAGCAAAAGAGCTTGCTATGATCGAAAATAATAATAAGGGTAAACAAGCTCGTCATTATTTTATTGAATGTGAGAAAAAGTTAAAAAAACAATCTGTTGATTGTGACCATGATATACGATTTGATTTACCAAATTATTGGGATGATATGAAACCTGCTGAAAAGGCTTTGTATCTTTTGGGATCAATTCATGCAAGTCTTGTTGAAGCTTTTAAGGTAGATGAAGAAAACAGAAACTACAAAGCTCTCATTGCAAAAACAAAACACGTTTTAGAAACTCCTGTCATGAACACTGCTTAGCTTAACTATGAAGCCTATATCTTCCCGTTTTTAAAGGCGGGAAGGAAATCAAAAGCTCCTCTTATTTTTAAAGTACATTTCCCTAGCAGCTATGTTCTATTTGCACATCCACTTTACTAGCTGTTAATGTTGGAATGGAAGAAACATCAATATCCCGTAATGCATGCCATGTATCATAATTTGCCTGTAACTGTAACCATAAAGCTGGTCCATTACCCAAAAGTTTGCCGATACGTGCAGCTGTAACTGCCGTAACAGGGCGCGTTCCTTTAAGAATACTATGCAAATGCTGGCGTGATATTTTAAGAATTTGAGCAATCTTAGTTTTACTTGCATCTAGATTTTCTAAAGCTTCCGCTAAGATTTCTCCCGGATGTGAAGGACAACGATTAGGATTGCGTGTAGTCATAGATAAAAACTCCTTCTGAAAAACTTAAAGCTTAATGATACTGCTCTAAATCAATGTGGGTCACATGACCATTAACAAACTCGAAAGTGATACACCACGGTCCATTGATATGGATAGTATAACGGGGCGGGGTAAATCCCCTAAGTATATGAAAATTATAGCCTGGTAAATTAACGTCATTCACTTGAGAAGCAGCTTCAAGAGCATCAAGACGGCGAATTATACGCTGATGAAGCCTACTATCAATTTTACTCTTTCCTGTCTCCCAAAGAGATTGTAAATCCTTATTTTTAAATGTTTTGATCATAGCAACTTAATGGATTTCATTTTAAATAAAATGTAATGTAATAAGTGACAATTGTCAATAAATACGTTATTACTTAAATAGGCAAGGCCATGAATAAAATAAACACCTACACCACTATAGATACTGCCTTACAGCCGTTATATAACAGTATTCCTTTTTTACCAAATTGCTCGAATTGTCATTTTAAGTTTCAAAGCTACCTGAAACTTCACCGTCACTATTCCAACCATTATTGCTAAAGATCTAATATCTTTTTTATTATCAAGAATAGGCACACCTTTAATTTTTTTCATTTCAATGAAATCCTCATATTTTTATTAAATCAATGAGGAGATAATAATTATAAATGCACAATGTCATAAGACTGACACTGTCAGTAGAGAGAGATTTTCAAAAAGGAAAGGTTATACAATTTTATAAGGTCTCAACACCAACAGTTTAACATCTTGCTGGAAAGCCTGATCCATTATCCGAAAACCTCATGATTTGATGGCATAAACAACCGTTGCATTCACAGGTCGTGTTTCTACTTCACCCGTTGAAGAAAGGGTGATTTTATGCGTGTGGGCACCACTAAGTTCTGTTATTCCTGAGTTTTTAAAATTACCAAAAGCAGGATTCCTACCACCTATTGAACCAGCTCCTCTAGAAGTGTCCCAATAATAAAACTTGTGTGTATGCTCGCCTGCCTCTTCAATGGTGCAAGCATGCGTATGCGATTTTATGCTGTCTTTTTGTTCGGTTGCAAAATCTCTTTCTAGGTCTAAACCACGACCATCATCAAAGCCACGTAAAAACATTCCTCTAAAATCAGGAACTTTAAAGGTTGTCTCACTGTCGGCTCCCCATTGATCCCCTATTGCCTCAAATAATTGCGGATAATCTTTGCGCTCATAGGTCGCACCATCACATAAAAGCCAACCACTTGGCACTTTCTGCATGGCAAATGTAGCAATGAATCCAGCGGGAAAAATTGCCTTCATTTTTTGCTGAATGTCATCATAGATTTCCTGAAGTGCCGCAGCAGCTTCATCCTTTGTGGAATAAGTCTCCTCAAGTCCAACAATATCTTCCATTTTATGTTGGTGCGCCCCCAACAGCGATTTAGCACTACCAAAAGTAAAACGATTATTGCTTGACTTGTAGAGAACATAATTATTAGCCGCATCTTGTGCACCTTCGACATCTGCTAACTCAGAGAGTGCAAAACTTTTCTCCGCAGGCATCTTGTCTTTGAGAGCTGTCTCAAGACCTGTAACATCGCTTATCATATGTATATGTTGTGAAGGTGCTTTTTCGTTTGCTTGTTCTTCAATATCCGCAATGGCTTGGTCAATTTTTGTGAGGTTTTCACGCAAAATTGGAAATTCAGAACTGATAAAACGACCTTCTTGAGGCAATTCCATCTCTAACTTTTTTGTTTTTGCCATCTTTTTCTCCAATTACAGTATGCCTGCACCAAAATCACGCACCATCGAGCGCGCTGCAGGGCTACCCGTAAGTGTTAATTTCAACCGTGCTTGTTTGGCTGTTTTGTTATCACTGATAAATTTTCGCTCCACCCAAAGCGGTTCAGCAAGTTGCTCTGTCTCCTCCAACTTCAACGGAACAAAAGCACCATCATCGAATTGAATATCCATGCTGAAGGATGAACCACCCGGCAAAAAGCTTTTGATATAACTGGTGAGCTTTGATCTTTCACCAAAAGCAAAAGCGCGAGTAACATAGGTGGCTTGCTTGTTAATTTTTCCGGCAATCAATTGAACTGGAGCAAATAACACAGGCGAGAGCTTTTCAGTCCCCTTGAGAACAGCACGGAGTTGAACTTTTTCGCTGATATATTCTGTTAAACTGAGTAATTGAAACGGGAGAAGCTGGTAGACTGTGCCATTGTTTCTTTCAATCTCAAACACAACAGAACAATCACTGGAAGGCAATTCTATTGCTGCCCGCACTTGTAAATCTGAGCAATCAACAAGATCGAACTCTCCTAAATCGACAACTTTTTCTGTTTGTGTATAACGTGCTGCTAACACACGAAAGGTTAAGGCCTCATCTTGATGGGCTGTCCAGCTTCGCGCATTAACAGAAGAAAAACGCGGACCCGTTACATAAGGGTGGCTTGAGACAACTCTTTGCTTTTCTTCGTCAAAATCTCCAAGTTTGGCTAAAGCAATAGAGTGATTACCGTCATCGGTCTTAATGACAAACGCTGTTAAGCGATCATTAGACACTGTCAATGGTATATCATAGCGTGCCCCCACCCAACCTGTCTTTGCCTCGTTCATGGAATAAAATGTTTGCGCTTGAATATCAGCTGTAGGAGTGCCATTTTCTGTCGTCACTAAATCAATCACCAAATCATGCGCGGGATCACCAATTTTACAAAGGTAAAAATCAACACCGGTTATTTGCCGTGTTTCATCGGGGATGAACACTTGCGCTTGCGGATCAAATTGTGTCCATATCCGCACCGTTGTTGTCCGCCGCATGACTTGGACATCAATCACGCCTTGCCCTGTAAAAAGACCCGTTGCAGTTGTTCCCCCTTTGCCCCGCGCCACAACATTTTTTGTTCCTGCAGTAATGTTTTCAGGAATCTTCAATGTCCCTTCAAGGGTTCCCTTGGCATCAGCAACGAGACGACTCTTTGGCAAAACATTGACGCCATCAAAGGTCAAGCTTTCCAAGATTTCTCCTTTGCCAAAACCTTCAATTTTAAAGCCAAGGTCAATTGGTCTTAAGAATTCTATTTGCTCTTGGTGGGCATTGACCAATTCATCTTTTGTTTCTGTTGTTCGGATAGTGCTGCCACGATGCCAACCCACATTCAATTGATTGGTCACACTTGAAAGCCAATCGGTGCGCTGTACATGCCAAAAATCTGTAGCGGGGTTCAGGGTGAGCCTACCGGGAAGTGGTGCAAAATTTTGATAAGGATTGATTTTTTCGCAAGCCGTCCTCAATTCTTGTGCAATGATGACTTCATTGTCCCAATCAAGGGTGACAGGAGAGTGTAAAGGAGCAGTGTAAAATGTTGGCTCAATGGCAAGCTGTAAAATGCCATACCCAATGGCACCTGTTTGCGAAAATCCCTCATCTCTGTAAGAGTCATCAAGGAAAGGATCGACAAACATTCCTTTTTTTGCAACAGGCTCTTTTGCATCAACATTGCTTTTAATCCGCTCTAACTGCATGAGACGGTCAAGGGAGAGAACACGCTGAAAATAGCGCCACATCTCATCATAAGGAGCAACCCGGGTGCCGTCATTTTTGACAACGGGCACATCCATCCAATTATTGGTGATCGTCGCTAAAGACAACACATCATCAGGAACACTAGGTGCCATAGGATCATCAGCTGAAACCCCTTTGATATAAACCACTGTGCCTTGCGTATTTAGACCAATCCGATCAATGCGGGGTAATTTATACGTATAACTGACAATGATATCACCCCCTTGTGCACCATCTGAGACAGTGATTTCTTGCGCGGTGACTTTATCAGCGGTAATTGGTGAACGATAGTGGTAGGTTACGGTGTAAACACTTCCCGGAAGAGGCTCATCACCAGCCAGCCCCCAATCGATCGTGTCACCGGTTTTTTTAAAATCAGTGCCTTCTTTAAACTCCTTATTCTCTTGGATGACTTTAAGAAACGACGTGATACTTTTATCAGGCACGCCATCACGTCCTGAAGCCACTGCACCCCGTGTTACATTCACAGTTTTTTCTTTGGTCAGCAAAAGAGAATGAATGGTGGCAACAGGAAAGTAATAGGGTTTAAAGGTAAAACTTGTTTCCCCTTGCTTTGGCGAAAAAATATGCGTTTCACTTGGAACAACCCCTTCAGAAAAATCTTCCAGTTCCTCGTATCTCAAAGCCGCAAGACGCTTGCGTTTAAAACCACTAATATTGGCTTCCCCTTCTTGAATACTGAAAACTTGGCTTTGTTCCTTTTTGCCCAAAGCTGTTACGCGGCAACCCCTGACAATATAGTGTCCATGGGCGCGATCGTAGGTTGCAATGGCTTGCATCGCCGGCTCAAGCAGTGATGGCGATTTTTGATCAATCAAAATGCCATCTTGCAGCACATAAACAGGGAAAAAAGCCCCTTCTTGAGGATCCTCTTTAAGTGCCCAGACCAGCTTGACGGTCTCGCGTGCTGCCCCTGGTTCACCTTCTGCCAATGTTCCCGCAACTTGACCCAACAACTGGGGATCATCCTCATGTGTGATCCACTGCTTTTGCAGTTTCACACCGATTTCAATGCGACCAACCATGGAAACATTCTCTAAAACAGCTCCTGAGACTGGAAAAATATCCCCTGCAATAAAAATCTTACCATCCGTTAAAGTAACAGTTTGGCTGTCTTTGTTTACAAAAGCATCAGCACGCTCAATGCGATCACCTTCTTTTGCCACCAATCGTCCTAAGCGATCATGACGCCCTCTGATGATTGTTTGCATCTCGTTCAACTCGCCGCTTTGAAGAAAAGAACGCTCTCCATAAAACACAACACTTTGTTGTTCATTTCTGCCCACAGACCTATCGATTGCGGATGGCAAACCACTTTCATGTTGCATGTTAAAACTCCAGTAAAATATTAAATTGTTCCCGAACATCGGCACGTAAAAGAATATTGAGGGAAGTTTTGAGTATCTCAACACCTCCAATGCTCTCGCTCGGCTTGAGCCACAGCTTTCCCAAAGGCACATCTTTTGCAGGTGTGGCATGCACCAGAACAGAAACAGAAGCCGCTTGCCTACCATCAACATCATGAAAATCTGTCCGAGCAGCCATTAAGACCATTGTGCCGGTTGTTGAGGGCTTCAATCTCCTACCTGAATGGCTATAAACCCCATCTAATGCCTGTTCCACAGGCTGGACAATGTTGCATCGGCGAATGCCAATGACAGCATCATTCATATCCCTCAAGACAAAATAAAGAGTTCGATTTCTAAACCACTGTGCCATCAGGATTCCACGTTTGGTGTTATCCACAGAATGCCAAGGAAAATTCGCCATTTCCCACGGATAATCAATCTCATTCCAGCTTAATTCTTCTTCAGTCTTATCAGTCCAATTACCAATAAGTGTGCCTTCTTCTTTTGTTAAAAGGTGTTTCTTAAATGTACTCTGACCAAAGGAAAATAAGGTGTCATCAGCGGTCATCCGCACACCGCTTTCACGTTCAAGCAGCGCATTGTCTAGTCTTGACATGTTCTCTTCGACAGCTCCAACGCTATACCCATGAGTGACGCGTCGAAAATCAGAACGCAAACTTTTAGACAGGTTTGTAATCGCCACAATTGCTTCGAGACTGCTTTGTTCAGGTAAACGATCAAAATTAAGCTGGAAGGAATTCCACCAGACACGCCCTGTCCATGCTGCTATAAAATGGGCTGAAAGCTCTAACCACTTTAGCCCCATAGCGATAGCTGCTAACGATCCACGTACCTGCTGCCATTTGGAACCTGTATCAAGCAAGTCATAAAGATTTGGAACATAAGGGGTTAACTCACCAAGCCCGTATTCTTCAATCAGCCACGGCAAAAAGCTTGGTGGACGGATTAGAAGCTTTGAACGTGAAATCCCCGAAATAATATCATCAACATCTTTATGAAAGTCACAAGCATTCGCAAGGCTTTTTTCAAATTCTGTTGCATTGGTTGGAAGTAAATATCCAACCATTAACGTGCCCTACCCTTAAAATTTAATGTAATTTTGCCAAGCGATAACACTTCCTCAGCTGAAACAGCAATATCCTTTATTGGCTCCAAAGCAAGGATTTTCTGCACACCAGGAATCATCAATTTTGACACCCACCATGATAAACTTAACTCGCGACCAAGAGTTTGTTCTTGCCTCCATGCCGCTCTTAAATTTGCTTCCATTTGTGCTAAAATTGTCAGGGCTGTTTCTTGCAACAGCCAAACATCGGCTTCCAAAGCTATAACCTTAGCTACAGCCGCATGAACAACAATCGTATCATTGGTCATAATCACATTCTTTTTGTGAAGCGCTTCCGAAACCTTCTTGATAAGCTCTTGACTGGCTGTTTCTTCATTGTTGCTGAAAATAGCAACATGAATGGTTGGGTCTTTCCCTGTACGATAAACAATGGCATCTTTAACGCGACTGTCTGCTGACAGAGCCACAAATTTGTAATAAGGCTCTGTCCCACTCCCTTTGCCACCACGGACATGAAGCCTGATACGTTCACGGTATTTATCATCACTTTCCTCTTCCATTCGGTAAACACCGTGCCAATCTCCCAAAGCATCAAGAGAAGTGCCCGTTGCAAAATCAAGAATGTTGTTGCGTACTGCTTCATTAATGCGTTGTCTTAAAAGCAGTTCTCTATAGCTAAAAGCCTCAATGACTTTTAAAGCTGGATCACTTTCAAGAAACGTGTAATTTGGTAACTGTTCTTTTAAATGCGCAAGACTTGCTGCACGGATTTCCTCAAAAGAAAGTTCCGAGAGAATTTCAGGTTTAACAAAGGTTTGACTCATTTTATCAGCAACCCTTCCATGGCAATGGGTTTGCCTGAAGGCAAATAAATTCCTGTAAACGACAAGGAAACTTTTCCAGCCTCAACCAATTTCAAGTCAATCTCTTTAAGTTTAAAACGCGGTTCCCACTGATCTAAAGCCTCCGCAATCGCCGCATAAAGCAAAACCGCAAAAGCGTCATTAACGGGGGCATCAATCAGTTCAGGAACCCGTGAACCATAATCCCGCCGCATCACACGCGTGCCAATCCGTGTGGACAAAATATCAAGGATCGATTGACGTAAGTGATCGATACCAGAAAGCAACTTTCCTGTTGTGCGATCCATTCCTCTGTTCACTTTGGAACTCCTGTTATGGAACTACCAGAGGCAACACCACTATGAACGTGAGAGGCGCCTATATTTTTACCGCTATGGGTCAAGGAGCTGCTCTTTATTGAAACATCCCCACCAGCTTTCAGAGAAAGATTGCCCTCTGCGCTTAAACGCATGTCCCCTTCTGAAGCAATTTTAAGACCATCAGGGGCTGTAAGCTCTAACATGCCACCCTCTCCTTTAACGCAAACGCCATCAGAAATCGTGAGGATAAACTTTCCTCCTGATTTAATGGAGAGGGCATAAGTATTTTGTTCATCATCATATTCAATGGTTGTCCCGTCAGGATAGATGGTTTTGTGAAGACTCCCTTTATCAACTGCTTGGGTCTCATCGGTATGAATGGAACCAACAATCACCCCTTGCGATAAATCTCCCGATGACGACACAACAACAACTTGCTCGCCAACATCACGTCCTTCATAAGAACGGGTTTTTCCAGCACGCGCTTGTGTATCTGGAATCCAGTCACTGACCAAAGTGCCACTTCTTACTCGATAACGGGCGTTTTTATAATCCGCATGGCTAATCTTGCCCACAACAACCATATTAGCCACACGCCTTTTTAAATCTGTGATTTCCTTGTCGCGTCTCTCAAGCATGAAACCCCTCAATCTTTTGATATTTATCTTCGTTTTTTCTCCCCGTTTCGGGATCAAAACCTACTAAAGACTCAACAAGTCTTGCTTCTATACTTCCTTCATCTGCATCAGGAATATTCGTTACGTAAGTGACTTCGAAAGTTAAAATGGCTCCATGAAGTGCTAAAGCACCATTATCGCCAAAGGCAAAAGCAATATTCTGTAACCGACAGCTCTCAACTGTATTGTTTAAATTGGGGTTGGCATAGAAGATGTTTTCCACTTCCCACGCCAACTGATCTACACAGCGTGCACCATCTTCTTGCGTTGCATAACATTCAACATCAACGGTTAAAACACGCCGCCGTAATCCATAATCATGCCCCTGTTCCAATGTTTCGTTTTGTGTGGACACATTAATGGCAGGCATCTTCTCCGATGAAAAATTAAAATCCCGCATATTGAAAACATTTTCACAAGCAACTGTCTTTGCTGCCTTTATCAAGGCAACAAAGCTCTCTCTCACCGTCTCTCTCGGGTACATCAATGCTCCTGTTTAATAAGTTGATTTTGTTATATTTTGTAGATATGTTTTATGAACAGCCGTTAACATGCAGTACAAGGAAATCAGCCTTTATGAAGACCTCAAAATTAAAACAAATGCCTGTTTTTAAAACGGATGCAGAAGCAGAAAACTTTGTTGATTTTGAACTTTTACTTAAAAAAGCTTGGAACGCTTTGGATTCTTTACCATTGACAGATGAAGAATTTACATGCCTTAAACCAGCAAAAGAAATTTTACCTGCTGCCTTCTTTTAATATGTAGAAGAGGATTTTAATATGTAGAAAAGAAGAACACTGTAAACGTGGACGCTTTTACTCGTTGCATCTCAAAAATAACTTTTTAAATATTTTCAGTTTCTCTAACTTCCAATTTTGGAAGATTGCGAACAATTTTCATTGTTTCTAAACTTACAGTAATAACCCGTTGAAACAATTCTAAAGGATAGGCTGGATTACCAACCGTTTCAACAGCATAGCAATTAGCATCATTGACAAGACCGCTTGCTTTATCAGTTTTAATAACCTGCCGCTCCATAATCCATTCGAGAGCAGGTCTGCCATTCACCACATAATCATAAGCTTCAAGAGGAATATTCTGCATAGTGATCTGTGCATTATAAATCACTGTACTTTTGTCAAGTGCACCGCTCTTACCAGCAAATTTCATCGCTTTAACACGGTAAAAACTCACCGCATCAGAAATCATCCAAGTGCTTCGATCACCTTGTTTATATGTCACTGGATATGGCTCAGCCTCTTCATAATTCATATGCAAATCGCCAAGCTTTCGACCCGCTGTAACAAAAGCCCAAAAGTCTTCTATCTTTTTAACAGTTGGAATACGTGGCAATTGTTTGGATAGATTATGCGCGTAGCGCACACGATAATCCTCAGAATGCAACACCCCATAAACGTAAGAAAAAAGATCATCCTTTGTAATCATTTCGCCAGGATAAGCTGCCTTAAAATATGCCAACCCCTCATTGGTGATAGCATCACGCCGCTGCAAGCCAGCTTTTTTGCTTTCCTTTGCAAAATTTTCAAATAAGTGAATTTGGCTCTCTTCTTTATCTTCTAAGGACTCGGCATTTTCATAAATATACCGCGGAAAACATTGACCTTTCTCCATTGCATCAAGATTAGATAAATTCTTAATCATCAGAACAGAAAAACCACTGCTTGCTCCAATTCCTGTAACTTGTATTATTCTATTTTCAACCGCTTCTTCTAGAGGAAATATCCGCGGCATTTGATAAACTCTTTCGTTAAAAGCACGATTATAATAGAGCCACTGTCGTGTAAAAGGACGATAAAGACTTTGAACTAAGCAACTACTCCCAAATTCGGAAAATTTTCCCCTTATTAATTCTTCTTTAAGACTGCTACTCCAGCTGATTTTTTTTGCATCTGTATTGACAAAACCGTTCACAGCATTTGCACGTGCCTTGCGATCAGAATGTAGATACGCAGCATTAAAACGTTCTACTTCGCTGTTATAGAAGGCTACCATATTGCTCATATTCTCTGCTAAAGCTTCACGACTTGCGTTGTATGCCCAAGCATCACGATTAGTTGAAATACCGCAAGAAAAAGTTTCAAAGAGCTTTTTATCGCCACCCTTCTTATCACCTAAGGTTAAAAATTTTTCAAAATCACTGTTGCGCTGATCCAGCCAATCGCCATACTCATCTGGTGTAATCACCCGCCAGCCGTGTTCACGCTTAACACCGCCAATACTGCCCAATCGTTGAAGTTCAGATAATTTCTCTTTTGTCGTAAGATTATCACCAATGTTATAATAATAAATTTTGCAATGCTCAGTGACATCTGGATTTTTAATAAACAGTGTTACCGCAATACCCGCCATACTTCCACTTCCGAAAACATTTTGCCCTTCTTGAGCACGCCCTTTACTCATCATATTTTTGCGAATATCACCCCGCAGATTGAAAACATAAATGCTCGAAAATTCTTCATTCAATTCTTTTCGTAAGCCATTCATAGAATATCCATTGATAAAACCTGCATTGGTCACAAAACCAATAACACCACAATCTTTTATGCGATCACTTGCCCACCGAATAGCACGAATGTAACTGTCATAAAGCCCATTAACATTATTCGCTTTGGATTGAGCGGCATAAGTTTCACGGATACGACGATCCAATTTAGCATAGCTGATATTCTTTGCATTGTCGTTTTCATTTTTTTGCCCAGTAGAATAAGGGGGATTCCCAACAATAACACGAATATCCAGTTCCTTCTGACGCGACCGACGTGTACTGTTATCCATCATTAAATCACTAATTAGGTCTTTTTCCTGCTCATAAAGCTGGAAAGTATCGGTCAGACAAATCCCTCCGAACGGGACATAATCTCCTCCCATAAGTCCATGATACGTCGTCTCAATATTAATGGCTGCAATATAATACGCTAAAAGCATGATTTCATTGGCATGAATCTCGTGACAAAATTTATGCTGCATTTCTTCTGAGTTTATCAAACCAGATTGTAAAAGCCGCGTAATAAAAGTCCCCGTTCCCGTAAAGGGATCTATGATGTGAACACCCGATGAGCCAAGCGTTTGCTCAAATTCATTTTGTAATACATCATTCACCGAATGAATAATAAAATCCACAATCTCAACGGGAGTATAAACAATCCCTAGTTTTTCCACAGTGCGTGGAAAAGCGTAACGGAAAAACTTATCATAAAGCTCTACAATCAACTTCTGTTTTGCTTTTAGATCCGTAATTCCACTTGCTCGTAATTTTACACTTGCGTAAAAACTCTCAAGATCTTTGGACTCCTTATCAAGGTTCGCCTCATCAAGCACATCGAGCATACGCTGCATAGCACGCGATACAGGATTCTCGCGTGTAAACTGATACCCTTCAAACAACACCTGAAATACAGGACGCGTGATGATATGCTGTGCCAACATCTCAATCGCATCAGCCTCTGTAATAGCGTTGTTTAAGTCGTCACGCAATTCTGCTACAAACTTATCAAAGGCTTGACGTACCTCAGTGTCTGGAACAGTTAAAATGCCCGTTAAACGCGTGATATGATTCTTAGCAATCTCAGCAATGTTGCTCGCCCAATCTTCCCAATAATCACGCGTACCGCATTTTTTGACGATCTTTGCCATGATCGCATGAGAAAGCTCATCTACAGAGAAAGAAAACTCCCCTTGCACCGTATCTGTAATAACATAATCATCCTCTGGTGTTCCAATTCCCGATCGTGCGGGTTGTGAGCGAATAGGAAGATCCTCTACAACAGCAGTAACAGCCTTTAACTCAGTGCTTTGAGTGACACCAATAATCTCAATCACATTGCTCACATCTTGCCCTAAGGATGCCTTATTAATCGTAGCATCAAAACGATCATCATGCGCACGCAAAGCATTCAAAATTTGCCAAATAACCCGATATTTATCATTGTTATTCAAAGCCTGTTCCACTGGAATCCCAGGGGGAATGCCAATTGGCAGAATGACATACCCCATCTTTTTGCCTTCAGAGAGACGCATCACACGCCCAACCGACTGAACAACATCAATCTGACTCTTCCGTGGGTTTAAAAAAATGATCGCATCAAGAGCTGGAACATCCACTCCCTCAGACAAACAACGGGCATTGGTCAAAATACGACAAACATCATCACCACCACCAGCTTTCAGCCAATCGAGCAATGCACCACGATCCTTCGCATTGAAAGTGCCATCAACATGTTCGACTTCACATTTCAAAAATGGCTCATTTTCTATATTCTCTTTAGTATAATCAAGATATTCTTCAACAACCGCAGAAAATTCATCCCGGATTAGTTTAGAACTGCGAATATCTTTACAAAACGCCAAAGCACGGTGCATGGGATGCAGATCAGCCCCAACGTCAGCCTTCACATCTTGTTTTGTGAGCGCCTTATAACACCCGACAATCTTCGTTGCATCATCAAGAACAAGCTCAGACTGGATATCACTAAGACGCTTCTGAACAGCTGAACTCACGAGTTTCTCGTCCATTGCCAATACAATAACCTTGTAGTCAGTTAAAAGGTCATTTTGTACAGCCCATGAAAAACCACGATAAAAAAGTGTTTTGCCAAAGAGCTTTTCATCATCCATCGAAGCAAGAATCACATTTGCTTCATTCGCGCGGCTTTTTGCGTTATCACCAAAAATGCGTGGTGTTGCTGTCATATAAAGGCGTTTTTTGGCACAAATAACATCATTGGAATGGACTTTAACAAAATTGGATTCATCCTTTCCCATCAGTGTTGCCCCTGTTGTACGATGAGCCTCATCACAAATGATAAGATCAAATGTTGGAAAACCGTACTGTTTCTGAGCATCAGCAATCACCTGAATGGATTGATAGGTTGCAAACACAACAGTCATCTCATCTGCGACACCATTACTCGCACGTTTTGCGAGTTTAGCAGCATCTGTTGTTGCTGGAAAAGCAAGATCAAACACATCAATATCGGCAATATCATCAGTATTTTTACGACGTTTCCCAACCTGTGTATCTGAACATACAGCAAAGGATCGTAATCCGATTTCTGCATCCGTTGTCCATTCACGTACCGTCTGTGACATCAAAGCCAAGGATGGCACAAGAAACAAGACAAACTTCCCTTTACCCGCTAAGTCCTCAGCAATCTTAAGACTGGTAAATGTCTTACCAGTACCACAAGCCATGATGAGCTTGCCACGATCTGTTTCAGTGAGTCCAGCCCGCACACAATGCAATGCCTCCAACTGGTGTGGACGGAGTTTCTTTTTATCCTCCAGCACAACTTTGCTTTTGGCTGCAAAGATTTCCCAATGGATCGGACTTTCTTGCATATTGGAAAGATTAATCCGTATAACAGGAATATCCTGCCCTCGTATCATTGTTTCAGCGTTTTCACTCCAAGCGTTTGCAGTGCTATCTATAATAACACGCCGCTTGAACGGAGCCTTACCTGATGCTGAAATAAAACTATCAATATCTGCTTTTCTAATCCGATAGGCTGCATCATAAAATTTACATTGAATTGCCGCAAAACCATCTTCATCACGAATCTTTGCCACAAGATCGATACCGGTATCACGACCATCCCAACCATTTTCGTGAGCCCAATCTTTAAAGGTTTGAACCTTTTCATACTGCTTAAACTGAAGAGGATCATGTGTCAGGTAAGCAAGAGCAAAACGCTCAAAATATGTCCCTTTATCTCGTTCGCTACGCGCTTCATCACGATATGTCTGTAAAAGCGATTGTAGCGTCATGCTTTTCCCCCCCAATTATCCCCATTTAAGATGCCTTCAACTACCGTGTCTAAGCAAATTCGTCAATGTCTATCATTTTGCCTAAAAGACTTAAAACAGCTTTATACTGATTATTTACAATGGAATATGATTCTAAGCAAAATAATCAAAACTGCGTGCTAGGCGAAGATGTCTCCCGCAAAATAAGCTTATACATTCCAGATTCAGAAGCTTGTACATCTGTTACAATGAAATGCTCTTGAGAAGAAGCGTTGCTGTTTTCAGGAGACATGACAACGACGCTATCTTGAGGCTTTGGTGGCAACCCGCCAATGTCATTGATACAAACATCCAGCTCTTTTCTTGGGATCGTTGTATTTATTCTGCCGCCTGCTTCCGATTCTGAATGCTTGATACTGTAAATTGCTATGATATCAAAAGACTGTCCTGTTTCTTTTCGCGTGTAGACAACAGGCTGCCCAAAGGTGTTGCGCACATCTTTTACCATTTGCTTGAGAAGCCCGTGCCATAACATTATTTCGCTCCTATAACGCCTTTAAAGAGCATTTCAGGACGTGTACAAATATAAAGCGGATAACTGTACACTTCAGGTTTTACCCATGCGTTGCGCTCATGATCTGCTATGAGAAGGGTATAAAGAGGCTTTCCAACTGTATTAGCAAAATCTAAAGATTCCCCTGGTGCAAAGGTTTTCTGAAACACACCGGGTGCATCAACAGGGAAGAATTGACACTCATCAGGTTTAATCCCTATTGCACGTTTTGTCCCAGCTTTAGCACTAACGTTATAGTTATGAATGCTTCGGTAATTAATAAAAGTTACCCCAGCAAAATCAAAGCTGCCAAAGCTCCCTGATCCAAGAGCACTTGGTGTTGCAACGCCTCTTGTGCTATTTAACGTCTGCGCTAAAGCGGTATTTAAATAGGTTTCACGAATTGTTTTGTGGTTTTTTAATTTGGAAAAGAATTCATTTCCACAAAGCCCTATAATCCGTGAACGATCCGTAAACGCACCCTTTGATGCCTCAATCATCTTCATAATCACTTGATCGACAATATCAGCAATATCTGTCTCTTCCGTGTTTAATTTAAAATCGATGGGCTCTGGTGGTTTGATTTCCCATTCCTTATACCAATCGACAATCACTGATCCATCGGCGTCAAGGACAACGCCTTGAATAGCGCCAAGCTGCATATTCTCCCATGTCAATTCAATTTCAGAAATCAGCTTTTTTTGTTTGCGAGCGATATATTTCATCGCTACCTCAAGCTGATCCTCTGTTCCAAATTCTCGACGATTTTGGATTTCTTCTGACTTTATCGTATCACTTTTGGCAATACGGGTTGTTTTGAAAAAACGAAGATTACGCCCATCTCTATCCGCTTCAATTAAAGGGGCTCCACGTTCACTCGTTTGAATCAGCGATAAAGTATTATCACGTCTCTCTATACCAACAACCGTCGTGCTTGTCTCAACATCCTCAAAAAGATTAAGAGAGCTGATAAGGCTTGGCTGGAATTCGTAATTTTCAATCGCTTTCATCATTGTTGTGGCTGAGAAAGCGTCGTGTTTAAAAAAGTTCATGTCCATGTGCGCATTCTCCTATCGCAACATAATTTTATTTTTTTCTTCTAAAGATTGAATGGCTACTTGCTTTTGCTCATCTGTAATTGTATTCGGCCATATCAATTCAGAAGCTTTTACAGTACACAAGCGTGCTGTAATCACCGCGCGCCGATCTGTCTTTGTTACATCAACATTGGCATAAGAAATGCCTGCTGGCACTTTGCTTCCATCCACAGCTTTGGGATTAAGCGGAACATATTTTCCCGTTGCAGTCACTTTTCCCATGACAGTTCCTGCCATAATTTCCGCCCCTGATGCGAAGATAACCTCTTCATGAGATAAATCGGGATCATAACGCCCAAGATAAGCGCTATCACGAATGTCTTCATAAAAAATATCACTCATTTTATTTCCTCCCATTCACTGCTTTCCAAGCTGTTTCCCATTTTGCATGAATCTTCGCCTTACTATTCCCGTCTTGATGCGGAACATAAGGCGACGCTTTTAAAGACGCACTCTTGGAAGAAGCAGCCATCAAAACCGCATGGCGTGCTTTTTCTAGGCTCATGCCACTTTCAATAGCCTTCTCTGCATCAAAAGAGACGCCTAAGCGCTTTGCTTGCTTTTCAAGATTTGTTAAGGCACGTGCACGTTTTCTTTCTTGTTCACGCACGGCTTGAACACTTTTGTGCGTACCTTCTTCGTCATCGTCTTCCCCATCTTCGTCGTTTTCCTCTTCTTCATCAAAGACTTTGGCATTAATGTCGATGTCATCATCGTCTTCGTCTTCCTCAGTGACATCGATAATCTCTTCTTCGTCGTCTTCTTTGATAATGTCTTCTTCGGCGCGGTATTTTGTGCGTGCCATGTGTTTGATCCTTCTTGTTCTGTTGATGTTGGAGGAGATTTTATGGAATCCGTTAAGGCTTCCAAAGCTTGCGCAAATGTGCCTTGCGCATCGGCTAATCCAAGCTCTACAGCTTGGCTGCCTATAAAAGTTTCTGCCTTAGTCTCTCGAATTGCAGCAGCGCTGATTGGTCTATTTTGCGCAACCAAATCGACAAACATATCGTAGAGCAGCCCACAATCTGCTTGCATTTTCTCAAGTGCTCGTTCCGCTAAAGGTTCATGAGAGTTGCCGTGGACTTTGTGGTCACCCTCAAAAACAAAAGTCCATTTATGGCCATTCTTTTCATCGGCACGGGATTGATCAAGATGCGCACAAACAACACCGATGGAGCCAACAACACTCGTACGTGCAACCCAAATTTGCGACGCAGCACAGGCAATCGCATAAGCCGCAGAGCAAGCAAATTCATTGGCATGTGCCCAAATGGGTTTATTGTATGCCTGTGACAAAGTGCGAAACTCGTCGACCAAATCAAACACACCGCCCGCTTCTCCACCACCACTGTCAATATCCAGCAGAACAGCGTGAACATCAGGCTGCGCAATGGCTTCACGAAAAGATGCTCCTAAACCTTCATAAGAAGTCAAACCAGATGCAGTCTCAAGCCATGCCCCACGACGCACGAGCGTGCCATGAACAGGGATAATCGCAATATTGTTTTGTACCCTATAAGTCTCAGGGAGTCTGAAAGCCGCCACATCACTTGCCAAAAAAGCTCCAGTAGCAAGTCTTTCCCCATTTAAAAGACGCGGAGCAAGAGCATTCAGAATAACATCAAGCTTTGTGGAGGCAAGCATATGAGGCACACCGAAAAGCCGTGATGCCAAAAACGGCATATCAAGGTTACTCGCCATGGCTTTGTGCCTCGCTACCTTGATTACTTTCAGTGTCATCATTAGAATCTTCATCATCAATTACTTTATGATCGATGGAGAGATCAGCCATATCTGTATCAAAGAATAAGCCGCGCGCTTGAGCATCTTTGCGTTCTTCCTCAAGCTCAACATGAATGCCATCAATATCAAAACCGCGTTCAGCAAGTGCCATACGCCGTGTTTTTAAGCCTGCGCGAATTTCTTCTTTTTCTGCCGAAATATCCTTGAGCGGATCAATCATTTCAAGCGGCGGGGCAAAGCTTTCACATTGTATCCATGGCAAATAATTTTCTTCCCACCCTGGCAAATCAACACAGCCACCAAGCACAGCCATTTCAACGAAACGTTCCCAAACAATGCGGTTAAACTGAAAAGCTATAATATGCTCGCGCCATTGTTTGACGTGGCGTCTAAACTGAATGATCGATGTACGCACATTGGAAAAGTTGCCCCGCGTCACATCCCCCGTCACAACCGCATAAGGCATGTTGAGAGCTGCACAAATTTTTAAAGCATTATGAAATTGAAAAGCTTCATAAGATCCTCCAACCTCTACGGGATTAGAAAACTTGATGTCCGTTCCCTCTGCTATTTCTTGGATTCCACCTGTCTCAAATATAAGAGGAGGCTTATCTTGCTGTTCTTTGTTGCTTTCTTTGCGGTTCTCAGGCAAACCTCCATAACCGTCATTAGAACGCGTAATAAACCCTGCAAAAAGAGCAGCTGTTCTTTTCCTATCAATCTCGGCATCATCATAAGCTTCAAGCTGAAAAATCTTAACCAGACTACGTGTCACTTTTGGTGATCCACGCAATTGTCCTGCAATACGCCTTTCTTTAACGTGGATCACCATTTCAGCAGGAACTCTTACACGCTCTTGACTTCTAAATGCTCCGCTCAATGGACTGCTATCATAAGGATGATGCTTCCAAAAATGGTACGCAACACGCTTTCCACTGGCATTAAACTCAATCCCCATGCGGATATAATTGCCTTCAATTTCAGCAACCCCGCTATAGGTTAAATCAAGCATTTCTGCAGGATAAATTTGCAATTGAAGCGGTACACCGGAACGCCCATAATGATCAACGTAATGCAATCTCACAAAACATTCGCCGGTTAAAAAAACTTCCCGCGCAATGGTTGCTTGGAGACCATAAAAATTGGCATCTTCATCGTAATCCGCCTCATCAACCCATTGCCACCAAAGATCAAGCAGCTTCTTCTTTTCTTCCTGAAAGCCTTCAATTCTAGGATAGGGTTTAATTCCATCACTGATAGCTGCCGAGACCCATTCTTCTGTTGCAGAACCGTAAAGCGCCTCATTGTCATAGAGCCACCTTGACCGTGCAATAATGGTATCACCTGTCGCTTCAATCGCTTGGTTAATATGTTTTTTGGCAGGGTTTAATCCCCTCATACGACGGCTACGGCTTGCTGCTTCAAAGGGTGGATTATGCTCACCAGAAACGCGAAAAAAGTCCGTTACCTTACTCAATAATCCAGCCATCAATAACCGCGCCTCGCATCAATATAGAAAACACGAGAGCTCCCGCGCCCTTCAAGCTCTGCTATTTGCTTATCCAGCAGTGCAAGTGCCTTGCGTAATTCTTCAACAGAGCGGCTCCCAACCTGCTTGTCACCATGACGCACAAATTGTGCTCCTGAATAAAGAGACTCCTCAAGTTGCTCTCGCCTTCCTTTTAATTCTGCAATTTTTTCACTTTTGCTTTTCAATGGACTTAAATTCTCACTCATAAAATATCCCACTCTCTTTGCATGTAAGGATTGACTGATCTCTTTAATTGTCTCCTTTGAGGCTGTGTTGTTTGAAACTGTTCTGAAACAGGCATTGTACTCTCTGAAGACGCCTCAACATTTTTCAAGCTTTCCAAGCGCTCTTCTAAAATATCAACCTCTTCATTGAGGTTCAGACCCGCTGAAATCAGACCTTGCAAAGCCGCATAAGCATAAACGCGGCAATCTAAAGCCTCATTTCTGGCTTTTTCACTTTTCTGCCATTCGATGCGCTTAAAGCCTTTGAAATATTTGATGACCTTTTTTTCAGCTGTCAGCTGCTCGAAATATTCCTGATCGAGGTTCATATGAAAGTGTGTTGCCCCTGCTCCTGAAGCCTCTGCACCTGACTTCTTAAAACGTGCTGTAATAATATCTTTGGCAGCATCAACACCCACCATATAAAGGTTAATCTGTCGTCCCCTGTTTTTTCTGCTCGGACGACGTGGCCATACCGCTCGCCATCCTGCCTGACCTTTTACTCCCCATATGCGCCTTCCCTCGCGAGGACGGACATAATTGTAAACAGCCTGTGTGTGGCCACCCCCTGTATCAATACAAGCTGCCGTAATCCTTATGCCATTTTTATAACCTGCATGTGGCCAGCGTTTTGCAAGATATTCATCTAATTGATCCCAAACTTCAAAGGAGGACGGATCACCTAAGATCACTTGATAATCAATATGCCAGCTTTCTTCACCACGTCCCCACCCGACAACTTCCAATTCTAATCGATCATTTTGCACATCAATTCCCGCTGTCAACAACACAGCTTGTGGCGGTGCAAGGGGATACTCTTCACGCCGTGCATAGAGGCTCTCAGGATCAATAACCTCACCCGTTTTATCCTCCCAAGGCTCTCCAAGAACAGTGTTCACAAAAGGCTGTAAAAGTGCCGGATCATCTTTGGCATCTAAAAATTCACGTGCACACTCCCCCCATGTCAACCACGGTGAATAGAGCGCTGAAATATGGTACGAACGCAAATTCGGTCGGCTTGATTCACTAGTGGGAACCCAACACGCACCCCTTTCCTCAGACATCAAATCTTCTTTGCGATGCTCTGCATGCTCATGACCACAATGCGCACAAACAAAAACCGCCTTTTCTGGTGATCCTTTCGGCCATTTTATTTGCGACCAAACAATCGGCTGTAACGTGCCACACGCATCACAAGGCACGTTGTAATATCTCTGATCTCCAAGCACAAAATCCTTGGCTATACGGCTAGTGTCACGATGTGTTGGTGTCGACAATTTAAAAATCTTCCTTTGTACAAAAGTTGATGTACGCTTTTCGGCAATCACCACAGGATCACCTTCGTTATCCACGCTCAAAGGATAGGCATCGACCTCATCCAAAATCAGATAACGAATAGGCATAGAACGAAGCCCAGCAGCACTATTGGCTCCTGTGAGCATTAAGACGCCCCCATCAAACTCCTTCGAGAACATTGTGTTACCACTGTCGCGTGCACGAGCGGGGGCAATCCGTTCACTTAAAGCAGGGCTTGCTGTAATCATCGGATCAAGACGAGTCTTCGACAGTTTCTTTGCTGTCTCAACCGTCGGCATCACGTAGAGTGCTGGACTCGGACTAAAATGAATCGCATAACCACAGAAATTCAGTCCTGCCTCTGACATGCCAACCTGCGCACCTTTCATCACAATGGTTGTTTCAATCGGCACGTAAGAAGACAGATTATCCATGATTTCCCGCAAATATGGAGTACGTTTTGTTCTCCACAATCCAGGCTCTGCACTTGCCACTGTGCTCAAATATCTATTTTTATCCGCCCATTCTGAAACCTTGTATGGTGGGTCAGGCTGTCGAGCTTCATTGGCATGCGAAAAAAACTCTTTTACCGCACGATCATCCATGGTTCACTTGCTCTTATTCAGAGGGGCTCGGATCATGAAAAGGAACAGGGGTATGGACTTCTTCCAGCAAAGCTTTTCTCATAAAGTAATCAAGAGCACCAATAAGACTGGCTGCATCACACTCAACTTGAGCAGCAATACTTGCACCAAAACGATGCGGAAAATTCAACATCGCATCACGATGTGCTCTTCCAAAATCACGCGCTGCCTTTTTTACTTCTTCTCGATCAACTGTTGTCTCGCGTAAGCGCTCAAGTGCAATCTGTTCACTTTCCAGTGCAACTTGCATCCTCTTGAGTTTGATCTCGTATTCATTCGCTCCGTCTATGGAATCTTTTTTAATTTTTGCACAAGAATGACCAGCAGACGACGAAAATGCTTGGGAGCGCTTTGTGGGATTCTCATTCCATATGGCTCTCGCAACCTCTTCATCAACCGAACCATCCGCAAAAATCGCTTCATCAAATTTGCCCGTCTTAAAGCGAGAAACCACTGCATTCGCAGACACACCCATCTGTTTCGCAAACGCGCGAACCGATATCCCTTCTCGATCTCTCTTATTCATGAAATATTTGCCTGTGGTGAATAATTTATAAGAATTATCGTACACTTTAAATTTGTTTACAGCGTCATATTTTTAGTGTACATAAAATATATGAAAATAGTATGGGATGAACCAAAAAGAGCTTTGAACATTGATAAACATAAGCTTGATTTTGCAGATGTTATTTACTTTGACTGGGAACATGCTTTCATTGATGCAACACACTCAAACCGTATGAAAGCTATAGGATATTTTGCTGATGGTACAACAGTTGTTGTCTTTGCAAAACTTGGCACTGAAGCTATATCCATTATTAGTTTCCGTCATGCAAATAAAAAAGAAAGAGAGGTTTTCAATGACTATCAACAAAACCTTTAAAGAAGGATGCGGTTACACAAAAGAAGACTGGGAAGCAGTCAATTCACCATCACTCACAGATGAAGAACTTGCACGCTTAAAACCAGCAAAAGAAGTTTTACCTGCTTCTTTTTTCAAGCATATAGCAGAAGAGCGCCGTAAGCGTGGACGTCCTTCAATTGAATCTCCTAAACAAGCAATTACCCTACGTCTTGATCCCGAGGTTATTGCCTTTTTTAAAAAACAAGGCAAAAACTGGCGCACACGTATGAGCGAAGCGCTAAAAAAAGCAAGTGATGAATTTAAATATACATCCTAGCTTTCTCCCCACCTTGAAGATGGGAAGAGATAAGCTTCAGTATAAAGTTAAGCCACTTTCTTAAGCGAGCTTTTTAAGTTCGGATCATATGCCTTCAATAAAGAATCGATACCACGAGGAAACTCTGAATCTCCAAAGTCTGTAAGAACCGCTAAAAGCTTAAGGATATGCGCATCTTTCTTGATCTTTGAAACCAAAGCTTTTTCTACTACACTCATGGTATTAACCAAAGCATTGCATTCTTCTTCTCCAACACCATCACGATTGCAAAGCTTAAATAAAACCAGCCACAAATCACACAAAGAGTCGATATCAGTATTCATTGCACACCCCCATGGATTTCTTCTCTCAAACATGCCAATCCCTTTGTGGTGATTTTTGTTGAAGGCAAGACCTTTTCTGTGCCATCGGGTCTTTGAATCGTGATGGTCGGGCAATCCATCAGACCTCTCTTGATCTTGTCTTGATAAGGCAATAATGCAGAACCCGGAGCACGTCGATAAACCCAATCATTCCCACGCAAATAATCAATTAAATCTTTTGGTCGTACCTCTAGTACCTTTGCTGCTTCCGTAAGACCAAACAAACCATCAGAGCGGGTTAAACCTTCAAGTGCTTCTGCTTTTGGCTTGAGTTCAGCGATGATTATATCCTTACGCTCATTTTCATCTTTTAAATGCGTTAAAACACCAAGGATTACTTCAGGACTGGAGTAGTCGATCGATTGGATATGGGATTGCTTTATCTCGCCTCTGCGCCATGCAACAAATAGCTTAATAAGCATATAACGAACTTGAGAAGATTTTTCTGTATTCGATAATGTCGCAATCAATAATGCTTGCTCTTCGTTAAGCCAATATTCTGTTACGTTATTGCCTTTTATTACGTGCGCCATAGTGGCGCACGTCCCAAACCTTTCTATTTCTTTCATATTTCTTGCGATTAATTTTCTAACGTCACGTGTACGAACAAACCCTAGTTTTTCTGCTAAGTCCACATCGCGAACACGGGGCTCGTTCTCTATTTCTCTTAATTTGATTAATTGCTCTTTATCGATAGATAAGTATGTGCTATCCATTATTATTAACCTCTTTCAGGTTGGTTATATGTGAAGCGTTAGAGTGAGTTTTTGCGGACTTATGCTCTAACGCTTTTTCTTTTTTAAGAATATTAATTATTTCAGATGAAAGAGAGCGATCATTCTCTGTCGCCCGATCAAACAACCACTCTTTTAACATATGTGGCATATTTATTTTATATTGGATCGTTTTCATTTTACCTCCTATGCACATATTTAGTACCATAAAGGTACCTTGTGTCAAGTGTGTTTTTAGTGTATTTTAGGTACATGACAAAAAAAGATCGTGTACAATTTAAATTTCTCATTCCAGTTGAATTGAAAAATCAATTGGAAGAGTTTGCTGAAGCAAACCATCGTAGTCTTACGGGTGAAATTCTTGCTCGTTTAGAAGAATCTGTTCGCATTACCATTACGGCGAATCGTATGCTAGCAATGGATTCAAAAGATTCCCAAAAGTTCATTGAACAATTATTTTTGAATAAAAATAATAAAGCTTGATGTATCGTGCGTGGATCCGAATAATCAATCTGTGGTGCTGATACTTGCTTCACACGTCGCTCGCACTCGATAAAATACTGACGTGCTTGTTTGCCTTTTTCGTTACGCTCTACCATGGCAAGCTCTTTCGCCATGTCTAAGGTAAGAGCATAATCTTTTAATACCACATTTTGACGTTCGCCAATTTTGGCGAGCGTTAAAATATAATCTCTTTTTTCTTTAAAGTCGTATTTGTTGATGCGGTCTTTAATCCAATTTGAAAAATCCCGCTTCACTTCCAAAAACGCATGCAATTCACGTGCATTTACTGTCTGAACAGTCTCCTGTTCTATAATTTGTTCTGTAATTTCTATGAGAGCGTTCATGACTGAACTCCTATCGATTAGAGGTTTTTGATTGACACTCCAGAGGAGTGCCGGGTGCTCAAAAACACGGTCGATAGTCCGTCGTTATGCTTTCCCCATAAAGGGTATTGTATAGCATAACCACACCCGACAAAGCCATTGTACACACGCAGTGTATAATGAGTCAAAGCTTTTAATGTGCGGAGAAGAGATTGTTTCGGCAATCTATCCGCTATCGATTTAAGGTGTTTTTGAGGCACCTGATTCGACAATAGACATATTCTTGCCATATTGTCAACGAATAAAATTGCTTTTTGTTCATTTTTATCTTTTATACCAATCATCGCCTCAGGACTTGAGTAATCAATCTGTGGTGCTGATACTTGCTTCTCCAATTCTTGCCACCGGTCAACTATCTTGGCTCGTAGTGTAGTGCTATAACCTGACACAAGAATTAAACATTCACGCTTGGGAAGATTGTAGCAAGGAAGTGTACGACCTGTTGAATCCTTGTATAATCCTGTAAATTCACTCAGCTCAATTTTGAGCTCAGTGAATATTTGCCGAATATCACGCATGACATTTCGATGTTTCTTATCGCATAATGCAGCAATCTCGCGGCTAGACATAGTCTGAACCGCAGCACCATTACTGGCACTTTCTATAGTTTTCATGAAAGTATTCATAAGGAACTCCTGTGTAGTTAGACGTTTTTCATTGACATCCAAAAAAAATATCGGGTGCTGAAAAACACGGTACACAGTCCGCCGCTACGCTTTCCCCATAAAGGGTATTGTATGGCGTAACCACACCCGACAAAACCACTATATGCTACAAGCATACAACGAGTCAAAATCTTTCAATTTGCGGAGAAAAGATTATTTCGGTAACCTTCCGCTGTGTATTTTTAAAGTGTTTTTCAAGCACCTGAATCAACAATAGGCATGTTCTTGCCCTATTGTCAATAGGTGAAAGGTGCTATTTTATAAAATAGGTAAATTCGTCTTTACTTGTTAATTCATTATAAATCTGGTAGCTGACTCTCGCATTTTACTTATGGAGGGGGAACAATGCTCGATGTGCTTGACACAATTGCAATGATTGTATGTTTGTTATCATTGGTGGTGATGGTTGTCGGACTCGTTTTAGTGTGTATAAAAAAACGGCGGAAAAAGGGATTAAAAACCCTTGGTATTGGAGTTTTATTATTTCTCGGTTCTGCAATAGTGGGTGCTTCTGTGCACAAAGACAAACCAGAACAAGTTGCACACAATAATAAAATTTCTACCTCCTCCTCGACTTCGTCAATAGATGTTGTTACTCAAAATGAAAGCGTGACTCAGACACCAGCTGAGAATACTGATAAGAAAATTACCTCCATTCAAGATAATAAATCAAACGAAAATGATGGGCTGGGCTTTGAGGAATGGGCGTTATTAATATTCTTCACTTTTTTTGCATGTTCCACTTTGTATCATTATTGGCAATATAAACGCAAAAAACGCTTTGAAGAGCAAGTCTCAATGTTGCAACCACATATCCCTCCTTCTAATTTTTCGGAAGCATGTGAAATATTTCAAGAACTTAACGCGTATGAAAATAACTATCGTTTAGCACGAGATGAAAAATTATTGGAAATTCAAAAGTATGTTACCTTCATTAGCAGTAAAAAAACCAAACCCTTTGGACGTCTTCTAGTAACAAACCAGGCCATCGTATTCGAAAGCCCTGAAAAGAATGAACGAATTACTTGGACACGAATTGCATCAGTAAATATCACATACCAAGGATGTCAAATTAATCGCCGCTCTGGCGTACCATGGAATTATGAATTTACTGCAACTCCTAGATTTGCTGCAATAGTCCGATCTCTTGCACAGCCTTATTGAACTTAGAACATTGTAAAATTTCTTTTCGTTTAAAATAATCTACACTGTACAGCCTGTGCATTAAACATTGTACAGTCTGCGCATTAAAATTAATTGTTTTCAATGGTTTATGTGTACAATGCACAGTCATTTTTAAAATTCTGTCGCTAGCGATAGTTCGCGGTTGCCTGCCCCGCAACAAGTCCAACCCGCCTGGAAGTACCTTTTGCATTGATTTTATTGACTTTTTTATGAAAAAAGCGAAGTATCATCGATAGTCTTGTCTTAAAAATTACGATCACTGCATACAACACATAGACATCGCTTAAGAACGTGCTTTAGCCTTATTCTTTGCAGCATATTCCTGACGAGCAAGTTGTATCTGTATATTTTTGGTTAATCTTTCATTGGCATGTTGTACAATGGAATTGGCAATCTCTGGCTTAGACATGACCTCTGCAATCGAGATCCCTTCTTGTTTTACAATGGGGAATTGATCTCCTCCAGCTCTTTGGAACACATTTCCCCCTCCTCTCCTTAAATTAACACGCTGAGGAAATTTTCCACCTTTTATAAAGCCATGAGGCAAAATCTTTCTTGCTCCAAACATCATGTAGACCACACCGCGCTTTGTTTCTTTTGCTTTAAAAAATTTAAGCGGCAATGATGTTCCTGAACCAATAATATCTGCTTCAGGAAATTGTGTTGTTGCTTTTGATTTTATGTAAACACCTTTCTTAACACGCTTTACTTGAGCTGATGAAACTTCAGAAACTGTTCGTTCTGTAAAGCGCTTAACCTGCTTTGCTGCGGTGTTTACAGCATTACGAAGCGCCCAATTAAGACGTGGTGCTTTAAGACTGGTAAAAGTATCTTCAACTTGCTGAAGATACCATTTTTGATGAATAGTTAACTTCAAATGCTAAGCCTTCTTTGGAGAATCCATTGATGGCTTAGAAGCTTTAACTGCTTTAGGCTTCTCGGAAACTGCTGTTTCTGAAGATTCTTGTTCGCTTATATTTGTATTCTCTTTTTGCTCATCAAGCTGTTGCCCTTTACTAGAGGCAACACATTCCTCCTCCTGATAAAGCCTTGCAGCATTAGCCCGTTTAAGACGAGCATAAACTGCATGAGAAACCTCAACGAATGGATTATCTAAAACCGAAGGCTCAAAACGAACAATGCTTTTATTGTCACCCAACACACACATTGGTTTAGTGATTACTACTTTCATAGCCACTCCTTTTGATGAATTATTTAATGACATTTAATGACATGATCGGTCATTTATTCGCTTTTGTTGCTTGAAACAAAAAACAGCCCATTTTCCTAAGAAAACTAGACTCTTTAGCCACATTAAAGGCTTAATATTTTTCTAAATTGTAAGAAAAAAATCTGAAATCTGGACACAGTAAGACACCGTGCAGTGATGTTATTAAATACGATTTCCCATGCAATGTCAACAAAAAAATCTAAATGTTGTATTTTTTGTTTTTAAATCTGTGTATATTGTATAACTCTTAGATTTTTGACGAAATAATTTGAACTTAACTACCTAAATATTAAGTTCATGGCGTGCTGCTGTTGCCAAAAAAGCAGATCTTGTTAACCCTCTTTCTTGTGCACAATCATCAATCGCACGCAAAAGTCCTCGTTCAATAGATATATTAGTACGCACTACTTCAGCATCATTTTCAATAAAGGGAACTTGTATTAAAAAAGCTCCTTCTAACAAAGCTTCTTTAACGGCTTTTTTCTGTATCACTTCTTCAAATTTTAAGGGAACTGGCAAACTATCCATTTCCTCACAGTAAAGCTGAAGAGCTTCGACTGCATTTGCGATTAAATCTTCTTCGTGATCGGCAGCAGAAAAAAGCCCTTTAAAATCAGGAAATTGAATGCCAAAAGCAGAAGTTTCATCTTTGTGGACAAGAGCAAAAAATCTTCTCATTCTTCTTTTCCTTTTTTACTACCAAATAAGCTCTTGCATCATTTTTATAAATTACGACATTTTTGTTGTATTGAAACATTTTAGATGTTACATTATCATAATGAATAGTCAAGAATTAAAAAGATATCTTTCGAAGCAAGGCTGTAACTTTACTGCGGGAAAAGGCGGCCATTTGATTGTAAAACACGGTTCTAAAAAATCTGTTTTGCCTATGCACGGTGCACGGAAAGAATTAGGAACAGGATTAGTTCAAAAAATCCTCAAAGACCTCGGCTTAAAATAAGCCATAACCTTAATAAAGAGGAAGCAAACATGAAATATGCAGTTAAATTTGTCAAAGATGATAACGATACTCTCCTTGTGATCTCTAAAGATTTTCAAGAATTTATTACTTATGGCTCTAATGAAAAAGAAGCTTTAGAAAACGCTAAAAATGCACTTTTAACAGTTATTATGGGACGTTTTCAAGATCGTGAAACTGTCCCTTTTGGAAATCATGACATTGTTTACCCTTTTGTTGAAGTATCTTCGTTAATAACTTTTAAAATTGCAGTGCATAACGCTATGATCGAAAAAAATTTACGTAAAGCCGATCTTGTACGTCTTTTAAAACTTCATCCAGTGCAAATTGATCGATTATTGGATTTAAACCACGCAACAAAATTAGATGTTCTAGAATCTACTCTTCTTACTCTTGGAAAAGAAGTTACCATTAAGGTTCAAGATGCTGCTTGAGATTTGTATACTTCACGGCTTTGCGCAAAATATTTGTGAAGCACATTAAGAATAATACGCAGTGAATGTACAAGATACGGAAGTGATTGATCTTCAATTACAATATATTGCAATGCAGCATAAAAATTGTGTTGGCGATATGAATGTTGTACTTCTTGAATTACCTCTTGCATGATTAAAAATTGCTGTGTTGTCATTTTCACCCATTTTTCTCTTGCGGCATCATCAGAAGATGAAGGCATTTCATTATAAATTGCAGTGGGAAAACCTTTTGCACACAAATAATTGTTTCTCACTTCAAGATACTTCTGTGCAGCGTCATATTGCTCTTGGCTAATGCCTGATGGGTCTTGTCTATATCCGAGCAAACAAAGTCGCCCGATATAAGTACCAGAAAGTGGATTTTTTGCTTCTTCTACAGTTAAACCAAAGTGCTTCGCACGCATTTCAATTGTTAATTTATCAATAGATTCATGCGGTGTTTTTGCACGTGAAATCCGTCCGTTTTTCTCTCTCACACATCCCTCAATCCGTGGACGCCCACGCTTTGCTCGTTTTTTTCTTTTTGCCATATTTTTTCAATCAAAATGGAATGTCATCATTAACAGATGTTTTATAATCAGCAGCACCTGAAGCAACAGCATAACTTTGAGCAGTAACAGAGGTCTCGCTCTCTTTCTTTGCATCAAGCAAATACAGTTCACCTTTAAACTGTGGTAAAATCACCTCTGTCGTATAACGATCGATACCATTTTTATCTTGCCATTTACGTGTCTGTAAGCGCCCTTCAACATATACCTTGCTGCCTTTTTTGAGATATTGAAGAGCAACCTTTGCAAAATGAGGATTAAAAACCGCTACAGAATGCCATTCCGTCTTCTCTATTTTTTGATTGGTGTTTTTATCTTTGTAGCTCTCTGAAGTGGCCATGCTAAAGCTAACCACTTCTGCTCCTGAAGCCATCGTTCTGCTTTCTGGATCAGCACCAAGACGCCCTATTAACGTCACTTTGTTTAGCATATTTTTATTCCATTAAATTTATGTTTCATACGGACATTATTTTATCATAATTTTTCCAATATTTTCAAATGGATATTATTAATTATTAACATATAGAATTATATTTTACAGCGCTCATTGATAGTACTTGACTGCTACAAACGCATTGGTGGATCAAATGAGAAATTTTATGCAGAATCCAGAGCGCATGACCGTAATAAATTAATAAGCTTATCTATTAATCTATATGTACGAGCCATAACATAAACGACAAAAACCAAAAAAATATGCCAAAGAAGAGTATTTGCTGAAAAGTGGGCTTCATCCCCAAAAGCAGCGAGAAAAGAAATATCTGTCTTAGGACTGTATGAAAAAATTAATGTCACAAGCGCCAAAACAATTAAACGAAAAAGTTGATGCATATATAAACGCAAATCAGATGTTATGATATTCCAAGATGTTGTATTTTCATATTGGTACTCTGGATCAAAATGTAATTTTGACGGAAGTTTAGAATTACATAAGATTGCACAAAGGATTGTTACTATTACTAAAAAGACAGATGCAAATGTTAAAACGCCTTGAATAAAGTCAGTGTTTTTTTCTATTTCCAAAAAAGACAAAGCTATAAGTGCTATAAACCCGATGCCATATAATAAAATTGTCGTTTTCTTCATTGTAAACATGTTTATTTCCCAGCAGATTTCGATAATTTTTTAACAGTTTCCGATAGCTTTTTGATATTTTTGTTAATCTCGTCTATGAGTGGCTCATAGTTAAGAACAGCTTTAGGCAGTGCACTCCCATAAAACCACGCTTTTACTTGCGCTTCAGTACTGAAATTCGCTCCCTCTGGCGTTTCATAGTACTGACAGCCTTCAAACTCCTCATATTCTCTGGCTCCATCTTCATACTCATACAGATTATAGAAGCGCTCTTCACAACCATATCCACTCCGCACATATCCCATAGCTGTTGCAACAAGCTGCTTTTTCGCTGACTGTTTACGTTTTGTTGAGAACAGATGTTTTAAGATTTTCATGCTTTAATCTTTAATTTTATCGATAGGCTTATTTGCCATAAATTTGACCACAAATAGCCATTTTTATTTTAATGCATATATCAAAAAATTCTTTAATCGCTCTGTATGGTGCCTTTTTATTGATTTAAACGTATGCCTAATATAAAACGATCAACACTTTTCACTATTTGCTAAATTAAAATACTCTTCAAGCTGCTTTACCCCGCTATGCTTTGGCAAAATACGCTTTTGCCTCTGCGGAATCTGGAGCAGCAAGCATTTGCTTCAGTTCATCAAATTTTTCTGCAGAAATCGGCTCTCCTTTTGATTTTGGCTTAATCTCTGATCTTTCTAAGTACTGAAATATGTTTTGAATTGCTTTTCGAACGCCATTTTCAAGCTGTTCACAATAAAGAAACAAATCTGTTGCTGATGGCATAAACGTTGTCGAAAAGCCTTTTGCTTTACCTTTTATCACGTCTCTTATTGCCGTCTTAAGTCCCCACTGGCTCACCCCATCAAGTGCAAAAAAATATCCAAGTGCAGTAGCCTTTTCATCTGCTGCAGTTGAGCTTTTACGAGCACCAGATAGCACATCAAACATTAAACTGATTTCTTGCTCAGAAGCTTGGTCATCAAGCTGTTTTAAAGCCTCATTACCCAAGGCAATGACTTGCGCCGTTTCTGCAATCGATGGTTTTTGTCCCGGGAGCCAATGGAATGGTGGGTCTTGCGTCATCCTCGAAGAGAAACCTGTACGCACTGTCAGAATGTTTGATATTGCGCATGTGTTCAGCGACTCGGTGACCCCAGCCACGTTGCTGTTCTGTTTGGTAACCAGTTCCTTTTCCATAGTTGTTTCCTTTCGCTAAATTCTCGATAGTCCTACGCACCCAGATACGCCATGTCGCTGGCCAATCATGCTTGGTTGCGTCCTTGCCTGTCTTAGCTTTCCAATAATCTTTGAATTTTTCCATCTCGACTTTCACGCGCTCGGGAGGCAAACCTTCCTGAATTGCAAAATCGTAATCAGGTTCGAAATCCTCAGGCAATCGACAACCACGTTCGCCCTTTCCTCGTGAAGAACGCTTTTTTGCAGGTGAAGCAACAGGCTCTTGCGCTTGAGCCATAGCTGTCTCGTGAAGAACATCTCCAATGATTTCTTCAAGCATTTTTGCACTTGAAGGATCATTGCGTGCTGGTATTTTCTCTAGCGCTTCATCGTCAATCAGTGGCCAGTTTTTGAAATCAGGGGTACCCTCGTTATTTTGCTGGTGAATAGGAAAATGGTTTTCTGATGATGTTTTGACTGGATCTGAAAAATTCTCCAGAATATCAATCTCTGTTTGCTCGTGAACCTGATCCTCAGTTTCTGAATTATCAGAACCCATTTCTTTTTCTTTTTTTGCTAACACGATAGTGTTAGTTTTTTTATTTTTATTTATATTTTTATTTTCTTTTAGGGGGGTGTGGGGGGGTATTTTCTTTTCTTTTTGTTCAGCATCATTTGTTTCAGCAAAATCACTATTTGCTTTAGCAAAAAAAACATTTTGCTTACCGTTTGCTTCAGCAAAATCATTATTTGCTTTAGCAAAAAAAACGTTTTGCTTAACATTTGCTTCAGCAAAATCATCGTTTGCTTCAACAAAATTATTAATTGATTGTTTTATATGCGTTTTTGCTTGTGCTCCTTTTTTACCAGCTTTGCTGCGAATTTGAGATATGTGCTCCTTTTTTTCACTAAACTCTTTTAGCTCTTCCTCAACGCGATAACTCCACAAACGATCATTGTTTAATTGAATAATCATTCCTTTTCGAATTAAAGTTTCTAATGCTTTCTTAAAGGCTTTTTCTGAACAGCCTACAGCGCGCGCTAAAAGAGAAGTCTCTTCCCAAATTGGTTCACGTGCTCGACACATAAAAGCAATAAGCGTACTATAAGAAGCCTTCTCTGCCGCATTAGTACCAGCAAAATCCATGATCCATTCTTGATAAAAATTCCGCACCCAAGGTAGCCTATTGGACATGCGTGTCCCTCCCTTTGATTAAATGTAAAATTGCTAAAGCATCTGCTTCGTTATCATCTTGTGGTGCATGTCCTTTAGAATACACCGCCTTTATCATTTCTTCTTTTGAGGCATTCCCCTTCCCCGTCATCGTCTTCTTAATCGTACCAACGGGAATGCCTTCATAAGGAATCTGGTGGTGTTCACACCACGCTGTTAAGGTTGCTAACAAACCACCATAAACATGAGCAGCATCGGTGCCCACATGACGACGCACCTCTTCAAAATACACCTCACCAATTTGACCCGCGGTCATCTTCATTTCTGTAAGCCATTGCTTAAAGCGCAAATAACGCATTCCCCCACCCTCAAAACGGCGTGGTTGGAAATTGGCTGTTCCACTGATTATGTGGTTATCTGCACCACAAATCGCCCAGCCAGTCTTGGTGCCTAAATCAAGGCAAAGAATGGTTTGTGAAGAATTCATAATCCCCCCTAAAGACTGTTACGTATTGGTATATGCAATGGAGCGCTTAAACTGGCTCTCTTGCAAAAATGTTTTTGAAAAAATACTCTACTGCTGCTTTTTGGATATCATCGTCACACTCAGAACAAACGTATGATAAAATTATTGCTGGGGAGTTTCTCCCGTAGCTATATTGCGTAGACATTCTTTGTAAGATGGATCTTCCATATCCAGATGATGTAATGGAATAGCAACACCAGGACGGAGTTTAAATTCTGGTGAAGTAAGAAAAAATCTTGGTTTGAATTGTTCTATTTTCCATGATATCGCTTCTAGCCAGCCTGTATGGTGCTTTAGTATTGTAACTAATTTTTCAAGCAGTTCTTGCTTTTCCTCAATCTCTTTCCTAAGAATTTTAATTTCTTTTCGATATTCCCAAATACAAAATAATAGCGATGCATAAGAAAACACGGTCGTGACGTTTAATATTCCCATCATTACGCTTTGACTCATCTACTTATTCCCTTCCTTTATTTTTCTCCAATTTAAGAGTGCGAACTGTGTTGCTGTTGCTCGTCGTTAACTATAGAATTATCTATACAAGAAGGCGTTGTTGACTCTGATCCATCCAATGCAGTAAATTTTTCTATTGAATAAAGTGTATCTTGCCTCTGCTTTGTAATTAAAATGGAAGCGGTGTGGGATTTATTCTCATATGTACGAAGAAACCAATTTAACGTGACCCAAGATAAACCTTTGGATTTAGATAATTGAATAATTGTGTTCCAATATCTCGGAGAAATTCTATTGCGATCTCGCATTTTACGAGCAGCCTCGTAGCTACATCCAATTTGTTCTGCAAACTGGCTTATAGATCCCCAAGCATTAATCAAATTTTTAACAGAGAAATTATTCATAACATATACAGTACATTATGTACATAATTAAATCAATACAAAAATCGTACAAATCGCATAAAAAATCGTGGATAATATACGCATGATTTACTTACCAAAAGATAGACTTAAAATAGCACGTAAAAATGCTGGGTACAAAACACCAGCTGAGGCTGCACGTGCTATACCAAGTATAAATATTAATACTTTAAATAGTAATGAAAATGGAAATCGAGCTATTTCGCGTCAAATGGCTGTGCACTATGGACAAATATTTAATGTCGATCCAGGATGGATTTTGTATGGTGAATCTGACCTAGAAAATCCTAGCCTTATTACAAACGTTCCTCTAATATCGTGGGTCAGCGCTGGAGAGTTAAGTGAGCAAGATGGTATAATGGATTTTTCAGATTACCCAATAGCAGAAGCCGTTAGTTTGCCTGCGGGCAAATGGATTGCTTTACGCGTTGATGGTGCATCTATGAATAAAATTAGCCCCCCAGATTCTATAATATTTGTGAATACACAAGACAAAAAACTTGTACCAAATGCTTGCTATATCATTGCAGATGAATCTGGACAAGCAACATATAAACGATACAGACCTAATGATACTCCTCCTTTTCAACCCGCATCATACGACAAAACAATAAAAGCTCCAAAACTTGAAGGTGCTATTTCTATAATAGGTCGTGTACGACGTACTGTTCTTGACATGTAAACGCGATTATTATGCTTTATCTGATTGGTCAGAATTCTGAAGAATCGTTAAAATAGCTTGTTGAACTTCAGGCTTCTCTTGATCAAAAAGACTAATAAATTGTTCAGATACCTCAATCATAAAAGGTGGAATTTCACCGACAAAATTAATAATTTTTATTAATTCATCAACTATCTTAGTTGTGCAATATGTTAATAAAAGTAAAAGGCGACATACTTAATGTGTTCGGCTAGCATCCTTTTGCTTCCGTGTCATTTTTTAATTAATTACTCCTTGAGTCATAATTTTAATTGTTCACGTTTCATCGTTATTATTTTATTTTTCTAAAAATAGTACATAATGTACTTGACTATTTCTAGTACATTATGTACTTATATTTCTATAAACCATAGACAAGCAATTGCCAAGAGGCGTTTAGAGGGGAGCAATTATGAAAAAGCCAATTTTTGTAAACTCAGATGAAATTTTATTGATCGTCTACAATGATGATGACCACGTTGCTAAATCAGGACCATTCTACGATGAATTCGAAATTTTGAAGGTTCTTGAAGGCACAGAAGGTGTTATAAAAATACTTTGTATAGATAATTCAATGAAATACTGTGAAGACATTAGCGAAGAGATTGCAGAAGCATACATCAAGGAAAATGATATTCTTCAATCCAACAGCACTGGACACCCTTTTATAGAAGAGAGCGATGCTTTTGATGCTTTTTATGACGAAATAGCAAAGCAAGAATATGAAGATGCGATGTACGGCACTTACGAGGTGCAACACCGCCTACGCCTTTCTGACGTTCTGTAAAGAAACCTAGAGACGTTTTAGAGAACGCTCTTTCCAATCCCATAAATATGAAACCTGCAATGAAAAGCTTCTTGCTATTCAGCTCAATGAATATGGAATTTATAATGCATCATCTTATAACCATCACAAAAAACACTGTTGACGGTGAAATTATTCAAACAGTAAACGCGCGTGAATTGCATGCGTTTTTGGAAGTAAAATCTGAATTTAGAAATTGGATTAACAACCGTATTGAACAATATTCTTTTATTGAGAAACAAGATTTTACGACCACGGTAAAATTTTACCGGGGTGGAAAATTAAAAGACTACTACCTCACACTCGACATGGCGAAGGAGCTTGCCATGGTAGAGCGTAATGAAAAAGGCAAGCAAGCACGACAATATTTCATTGAATGCGAACGACGTGCAAAACAATCTTTAAACCTTACAAATGCTCTCGAAGACCCTCTCGCAATTAAGAAACTACTTCTGGAAAGTATTACACAATTGGAAGATTTAAAAAGCGAAGTCAATGTGCTGAAACCAAAAGCAATGGCTCTAGAAAACTTACAACGACACGACGGTCTGTTTGGATTGACTGAAGCGGCAAAAATATTGGAAGTACAGCCAAAATTTTTCCTTCACTTTTTACAGGAAAAAAGTTGGATTTACCGACGTGCTCCAGGATCTCCATTGTTACCATATCAGGACAAGATCAAGAAAGGTCTGATGGATTGTCCAATCATCACCATTCAAAAACCTGATGGAACAGAAAAGGTTCTGCCTTCAACAAAGATAACCACCAAAGGCATCAGCATTCTTTCTCAAGAATTACAAAGACAAAGCATACATTAATAAAGGAAAAAATTATGGAAAATAAATACGAAATGACCGATGAAAAAATCGAAATTAACGGATTAAAGCTTTATCGAATTAAAGCTGTTAGGGACTTTGGAGATGTAAAAGCAGGTGATTTAGGGGGCTGGGTAGAGCATGAAGGAAACTTATCGCATGATGGAGGCTGCTGGGTTGATGGTAATGCTAAAGTGTTTGGTAATGCTAAAATACGTGACAACGCTATCATTAATGATCAAGCAAAAATATACCATGATGCAAGTATCGGTGGTGATGCAGAAATTTCAAAAAATGTAGAAATTTTTGACAATGCCAAAGTTGAAGGTAATGCACAAATTTCAGATGATGCTCGTGTTTTTGATAAAGCTAAAGTTTATGGTTATGCCACAGTCTACCAAGGAGCTCATGTTTCTGAAAAAGCTAAAGTTTGTGGTGAAGCAAATATTTGTGGTAACGCACGTATTTTTGGTGGTGCTATTATTTGCGGAACTGCCGAAGTTGACGGTAGTGCAAAAATTTCTGGGAATGAAACCGTCTTAAGATAAAGATTTTAGATCATGAGGCAGTACAAATTTACTGATAAGGTCACACAGCCTCAAAAGATAAAACTTTAACAACTCAAAACAATTTTAAACAAATGCGTGATTCACGCCACGGGTGGATTGCGCATAAATGAGGGATTCAATATGACCAATTCTCCATTAACAGTCATGGCACAAAAATATGGTTTCTCCCATGACGAGTTTCGAGAAACAATTATCAAAACTTGTACCAGCACAAAATACCCTTTTTCTCATGAAGAGTTTGCTGCTTTTATTTGTGTTGCCAATACTTATGGACTTAATCCTCTCACAAAAGAAATCTATGCACTCCCTAAAAAAGGTGGAGGTCTTATACCTGTTGTCTCTATTGATGGGTGGATTAAAATCATCAAATCAAACCCAGATTTTGATGGCATGACTTTTCAAGATCAGCTCGACAACAATGGCAATTTGATTGCCATCAAATGTGCAATACGTCTGAAAAACATTAAAGACCCTATCGAAGTCACCGAATATTTATCAGAATGCAAGCAAAACACAGATGTTTGGATAAAGTACCCTGCACGCATGTTGCGCCATAAAGCTACCATACAATGCGCACGTTATGCTTTTGGGTTATCAGGTATTTATGAAGAAGACGAAGCCGCACGCATTAACGGCACAAACCACAATACACAAAGCCAGCTTATTTCAAATGAAGTGCTTATACAAATCCAAAAATTAATGGATCAAACACAAACACAGGAAGCAAAAGTGCTTTCTTTTGCCAAAGTCGAAAAGCTTAGTGATATCTCTTATGAGAAAGCACAAACTGTTTTGGATGGTTTAAAAAGAAAACAACAATCACAAATGGCTCAAGCACGACAAGACACTACCATACAAGACGCTGAATATGAGCCAATCCCGCAAGAACAGGCAATGGCGGTGTGAGATGGAACAAAGAACAGCAGAATGGTTTCAAGCACGGTTGGGAAAAGTCAGTGCCTCAAATGTTTACAGTGTCATTAATAGAACAGCCAAAGGACTGCCGACAAGCAAATATGATGAATACAAAATCACACTCCTTACAGAGCGCCTAACAGGAAAAATAAGCCCACATTATGAAACCGAAGACATGCGGTGGGGTATTGAGCATGAAGAGGATGCAATTGAAGAATATAGCTTCATTTATGATACCAATATAACAAGATGCGGCTTTGTGCCCCACCCCACAATTGCAATGGCTGGTGCAAGTCCTGATGGTCTTATTGGAGAGCAGGGATTAATCGAAGTCAAATGCCCCAAATCAACAACCCATATACGCTTTTTTATCGATAACCAGATCAAGCCTGAATATGTCGCACAAATGCAATTCCAAATGGCTTGTACAAGGCGCGAATGGTGTGATTTTGTGAGCTACGATCCACGCTTTACCGACCAATCATCACATTTACGTCTCAAAATACGACGCATACACCGTGATGAAGAACAGATTGAACATATTAATAAAGCGGTCGAGACCTTTTTAACAGAGATAGAGCAAGACATGGAGCAGATATTGACTAAGGCTGCTTAACACTATGGGGGGCTTTTTCCCCCTTCTTATAGCACCCCCGCCCTTTCTTCATAACAACTTTTCATTAAATGCGTATTTCACGCCACAAATGAATTGCACCTAAAATTAGGAGACCAGATATGGCTCATCGTCCACCGACTATAACCCAACCAGCAATTGCCCGCGCCTTAAGAGAAGCCAAAAAACAAGGAGCAGAGGTTGTGGAAATCAAACCCACGGGTGAATTGTTAATTCATATTAATAAAATTAGAACACCAGAAACTATAGTAAATATTTATAGCATAGATGATTTTCCACCACTTGAAACTGAACAAGAAGAATATAGCTCCAATAAAGTTTGTCGCTCTGTTGATGGTATAAAGTTTTAGCCATGCCTAAACGTCGTCCCCCTCATCTTGTTCGTGAATGCACTCGCCATGGTAAAATCATATGGTATGTACGTATTGGTCACGGCTCACGGTTTCGGATTGAAGGAACCTACGGAACACAAGAGTTTATTGACAACTACACACTTGCCATCAAAGAAGCGCAAAACGGCTCCTCAAAAACTACGAAGCGCACCAAACTTACAGAAGGGTCTTTCGATTGGTTGTTGAATCAATACTTACAAAGTATGCAATGGCATAATCAATCAGAATCGACCCAAAAAGTTAAATACAGAATCTTAAACAATGTTTCTAAACTTATTGGTGATCGTTCTTATAAAAGCATAGAAAAACAACATATTCTTGATGCTGTAGACAGAAGACGTAATACCCCCGCAGCAGCAAGGCATTTTTTAACAGCTTTAAATGGTCTGTTTAATTGGGCAGTTGATAATGCTCTTCTAAGCAAAAATCCTGCTTTGAACATAAAAGCACCAAAATCTTTTAATCCAGATGGATTCACACCATGGTTAGAAGAAGACATCGACAAATATTATAATAGATGGGCACATGGTACACATGAGCGTGTCTGGATTGACGTACTTCTGTACACAGGCTTGCGACGTGGTGATGCAGTTCGAATCGGCTGGAAAGATGTTACAGATAATGTCATTCACTTAAAAACAGAAAAGAGCCAATTTAAAACAGATGTTTTTCTTCCAATTTTGCCTGAACTGTTAGAAACTCTTAAAACTGGTTCTATTGGTGATGAAACATTTATTTGCGGAAAAAGCGGAAATAAACTCGTCAAAGAAAGTTTTGGCAACCTATTTCGCGAGGCGTGTAATGCAGCAGGCATAAAAAAATCAGCACATGGATTAAGAAAATTAGCAGCAACACGTGCAGCCAATGCAGGAGCTACAGTTTCGCAAATGAAAGCGCTTTTTGGCTGGACTGAAGATAAAATGGCATCACTTTATACCAAAACAGCCGATAAAAAACGTCTAGCAATAGAAGCAATTAAAAAACTACAAAAAGGTTAAGGCAATGGATAGAAGCTAAAAAAACAAATCAAAGCGGTGTTTGAATAGCATCAGAAACCAGGGGGGAAATAAGTGGTTGTGTCTGTTGCATTGCTTGCCATAAATTATAGTTTGTTTGCATATCCAACCAAAATTTTGCTTTACTAAAACCAGCTAACTCTAATTTAATAGCAAGATCGGTACTCATAGAAGCATGTCCGTTAATCACTCTTGATAAAGAGGCTCTTGTCATATGGAGATGGTCAGCTAATTTTTGTATTGTTATCCCCATTTCTTCCAAGAAAGCTACTTTTAGAACTTCACCCGGGTGCGCGGGGTTATGCATCATTTTTTTCATTCCTTTCATCAATGGTAATCTTGATAATCAACAAGCTCAATGTCTGTTCCGATAAAGCGAAAGGTAATACGCCAATTTCCATTCACCCATATAGAATAGTATCCTGTGAGTTTACCTTTAAGAGGGTGCATTTTAAAAGCAGGCGCTTTCAACATTTCAGGCGTGGCAGCACTCGTTAAGGCCGTTAAGATAATGCGTAATTTTTTTACATGATCTGATCGAATAGCTTTTATCGAACCTGTTGTATAAAATAATTCTAAGCCCTTATGTTTGAAACTTACAATTGCCATTAGCACCCCTAACGTATATCGCCACTATACGATTAATAAAAATAAGAATCAAGTACCATACTGACAAATCTTGCTTCATATTTGGATAAAATGGTTGAGAATAAGCTATTAAAAGGTTCGGGATAGGCAACAAAATAAGTTAAAAGAATCAATGGAATCAAAATTCCCTAACTTTTCTGTAACTCATTGATTTTATTTATATCTGGCGGAGAGAGAGGGATTCGAACCCTCGATATGGTTTCCCATATACACGCGTTCCAGGCGTGCGCCTTCAACCACTCGGCCACCTCTCCAGAGTTTTGCACTATACCCAGAAAGAAATAACGTGCAAGCTTAAATTAGATACTAAAAACTAAAAAAATACTTCATTTATCTAAATAAGGTACAATATCATTAAACAACAGCTCGTACTTCACCTTTAAAAGACGATTTTTTGTAGATAATGCCAAAAATGCAATATTCAAATTATAAAAAATTAATCACTTTAATGTTCATCTGCGCTGCCCTTACCGTTAAGATGACAAAAAATCTCAAACTGATATGCAGTATGCATTTTTTTAAAAACCAGATTATTCAATACTATCATTCCCACTTTTCCTTATTATACCCAGTAATTAGCAAGGAAGTGATTACATCACTCTCTTAGTTTTTCAATTTTAAATCGCACTTCGCGAAGATAAAATAATGAACTTCATTTTAGAAAAATGATCTAAGTGTGATTATTGTATCAAATTACAAGATTAACGAGTATTTTATTTTGCTTAAAGCTTTTTCTTATCTTATATTGCTGCTAAGAGCGCGCACAGCTTGCGCAGTCTCACATTGCAATGCTCTTTTTGCTAAAATTTTCATATCTTTAAAACTGTGTGCTTGCAAGCATGCTTTTACTGGAGAAATATCATAGGATATCATAGACAATTCACGAATCCCTAAGCCCGCTAAAATCATAGCTGCAAAAGGATCTCCAGTCATACTACCACACACGCTTACCCAACATCCATGCTTCGCTGCACCTTCAACAGTCTGGTGAATCATGCGCAAAATCGCTGGATCAAGATTATCAACTTCAGATACAAGATAAGGATTTTGTCGATCAACAGCCATTGTATACTGAGTTAAATCGTTGGTTCCAATTGAAAAAAAATCAACATAAGCACTCAAAATATCTGCCATAATAGCCGCCGCTGGAACCTCAATCATAATACCCAATTTCAGTTTTGGAGCACCAATATTAATCCGAATTTCTTCTGCAATCTTTTTTATAGCAAAAATTTCAGAAACAGACGTAATCATCGGAAACAAAATCCATAAGTTTCCCCCAGCTTTTGCAGCTCGATACAAAGCACGCAACTGAGGAATCAAAACATCATGTCGACGTAATAAAAAGCGCGTTCCTCGAACATCTAAAAAAGGATTATCTTCTTTAGGTATATGTAAATGCGTGACTTGCTTATCTCCCCCAATATCGAATACACGAATGATTAATGGCTTTTCCCCTACAGCTGTAATCACAGCTCGGTACATATCAAATTGAGCCTCTTCATCTGGAACATGCGGACTATCTAAAAATAAAAATTCTGTACGCATGAGTCCAACACCTTCAGCTCCTAAATCAAGCGCAATAGGAACTTGATCTGCATAATTAACATTGGCCATGATACGAATTCTTTTACCATCTGTTGTTCGCACTGGCAATCCGCGCATGCATATCTCACCGCTACGCTTTTGCGTTACAATGCTTATCTGTTTTTGGGCATCCTCAACATCTTCAAGAGAAGGATCAAGATAAATAAATCCGTTATCGCCATCAATAATCGCTTGGGTATCGCATTTCACTGCTAAAGCATGAACATTCGCAACAACAACCATTGGAATACCAAATGTGCGCGCCAAAATAGCTGTATGAGACATGAGTCCTCCCCATCCTGTCACCAAACCTTGCACTTTTGTACAGTCAAGCTGAACCACATCAGAAGGAGATAATTCATCTGTAACAAGAATAATATCATGCGGGATATCATTTAGAAAAAATGAGTTATAAGATGGATTGATTTCACTTAGAACACGACGACCTACATCAACTAAATTAACAGCACGTGCAGCTAACAAAGGATTATCTATCTTAGAAAACATATCTGCAAATTGCCTAATTGCTTTATCCCAAGACCAAGCTACACCATGGCCTTCTGCCATAAAATGGTGAACCTGTGCTAACAAAGTTTTATCTTCAAGCAACATCATTTGCGCAGAAAAAATCGCCGCAGAATCTGATCCAATACGAGTTGCAATATCATCAATAACTGATGTCATTTTGTATTTCGTATTTTTAAGAGCATTTTCAAGACATGCAGCGTCAGTTATAAAATCAATTGGCTGATCCACTATGGAAATATCATTACGTTTTACAACAAAAATTTTACCAATGGACAATCCCAAACTCGCTCCAACACCAGAAATACCTTTGCGTCCAGAACGCGGATGCCAACCGTGAAGAGCTTTGGTCTGAAATTCCATTTCTCTCATTACGCATTTTTCGCTTATACTGACTTTCTTTGCGACAGAAATTGCGTCCTTAAGCAGCTTCATACCATCTGCAGCATCTGTCGAAAAAACTAAAACATCTCCGTTTTTTGCTCCTAGTTGCAGTAAACCAACTAAACTTTTCATTTCAGTAACATGTTGATCACAACGAACTCTAATAGAATCCTGAGCTTTTTTGGCAAAGTCAACCCAAAGAGAGGCTGGTCGCGCATGAAGACCACTTGGATAATCTAAAGTCCATTCCTGACATATTGAAAGATCACCAATAAAAGTTTCCCCCATCTTTGCATTATGACCAAGCAAAGTTGTAATAATCTGCTGTTTGTCCACAGTTGTTGCCAGTATTTCAAGTCGTTCTTTATCAAGTAAAAGACATGTCAATTTTTTATAAATCTTTATATAAATATCTGAGCAAGCCGCAATCGCAATAATCAAGCGCACTTTATTTCCATCAGACCACTCAACACCGGAAGGAATCTGCACCACAGCAATAGCATCTTTGATAAGAAAATCACGCTTCTCAATTATTCCATGGAGAATTGCAATACCATGCCCGAACAAAGTATTCGTTGTTGCTTCACATTTAAACATGCTAGCTAAATAAGATTTATCAATTGCACCAACCTGCACAAGTAATTCAACAGCAGCGTGAATTGCATCGCTTTTATGATCGAACGCAGCTGCAAGTCGTACAGATTTCATAGACAAGATTTCTATTTCATTAAAATCTGCATTCATTGCTTCTACCTCCTCACACCCTATAAATGCATTAAAAATATTTTTGTAAATTTTATTTCAAAGCTACATTTCTAAAAATACAGCAAACTCCGCATCTCTCCTTTATTCTATCAAATATGATCAAATAAAGATGCTAAAATCCTCAACCTAATTAACTAAGTTGCCATCTACTCTGTCTAACGAACTGTTCAAAATATACGCAAAAATCATTGCACTCTAACCAAATCAGACATTCTCTTTTTCAAAAACACTATCATAACCTCGATGTAAAATAATTATTCTTCACATAAAAAATAGAATGCCCCAATTATCTATAATTTCAGTGAATATTTTAATTTGCTTTTCCAAAATTAAGCCACCCACTATTGCTCGTTTCTGATTGATTATATCATTATTAATGTTCACACATGGCGTGCTTTTTTTAAGATTTATTCATGACTAAATATCTCACAATACAAAATCTTAAAGATGCAATCTTAATCATATTGTGACCTTTTTTCCCAAATAAGCATTACACTTACACGACGTTATTTACTTGCGCATCATGTAGAAAACGGCTCCCCACTAGCAAGAACTAAGCATCGTCCACGCACATAATTTATTTCTGGATACTTTCAACAAACAGGATAAATAAGACTATAAAAAGAAGTACTATCGTCTTAAATCAATCTCCACTATAAGATTGGAAATTTTTATTTTACAATACTCAATAACATTACAGGTCAAAAGAACACCCTCCGCACAGCAGATTGCTCTTCAGTTATTTCACTTTCGTCAAACTTAAGCTTTTTACAGTGCAGCTCACTTTATTATAGATTGCTGCCTAAACACCCTGTGCAATCATTCTCAAAATAGCTTTAATAATCCTTTATACTTCTCTTAGATATTCCTCTTTTTTAAACAATTAGCCTAACCCATTCCCATCACAAACTAAAAAATACAGTAACCATCATAAAACTGCAAAAGCTAACAAATTAATCCATTTTCACAAAAACAATTATGCAAACACCCTTATAAAGTTTTTCTATAATTTTCTGAAAATAAACCATATCGTGCCTTTTTTCATGCAAGGAGAGAGCAGACTGTTTTTCTTATCTTCTTAAACAAATTATCATCAAATCTTAACACCACATTAACACCTCCCGCGCAATAAAATACGATATAAATTCTGCAATTCCCTAAGAAAAACGTTTTTCCAGATTTTACTTCTTAATCTCTATAGATCTCTTTTCCATCTATTATATCGTAAAATGCAAAAAAGGGAAGATAGCACCCTATCTTGCCCTTTCAGCATTAAATAACTTCAAAACTGAAATCTAACGAAATTTCAACTTTATTGCAGAATCATATTACAGCTTATCTGCTATCTCCATTATAGGAATGACAGAAACATACGAACGATTACCAGCTTTCTTACAAAAAGAAACCGTTCCATTTGATAGTGCAAAAAGAGTATGATCTTTTCCAATACCAACATTATTACCAGGATGCCAACGCGTACCACGCTGGCGAACAATAATATTTCCAGCAATAACAGCTTCACCACCAAATTTTTTAATGCCAAGACGTTTTGATTCTGAATCACGACCATTCCGCGAGGAACCACCAGCTTTTTTATGTGCCATAGATGCTCTCCTTTAATCTTTCTTACTCATCTGACGACGCCACGACTGAATCCTCTTGAGATTCAGTCTTTTTCTTATAAGCCTTCGTGGCAGTTTTTTTGGATGAATCAGTAGCTTTTATTTCTGTTTTTGCAGCCGCTTTTTTCTCAACCGGCTTTACGGTCATCTTTTTTTCTTCTACACAACTAGTCAGAATTTCTAAAATACGAAGCGTCGTTATCTCTTGGCGATGACCACGTGTACGCTTTGAATTTTGACGACGGCGTTTCTTAAATGAAATGACCTTACGTGCACGCCTCTGCTCTACAATTTTAGCCGTAACTGCAGCACCAGAAATAACAGGCGCACCAATATTTGCATTATCCCCTTCACAAACCATCAATACGTCTTTAAATTCGACAACATCACCGGCATTACCAATAATTTTTTCAATTTTTACCAGCTGGTTAGCAACAACACGATATTGCTTTCCACCAGTTTTAATGACTGCGAACATTTTTTATCCTTTCGTTCGATCCAGCTCTTATTTCTCTTTTAATTGAATTAATAAAGGGAAACAGGCCACTTTTTATCAGTCGTAACAAATTAAAAAGAGGAGTATAAAACATCCATAAAAATCGTGCACACATAAACCTTCTCATGCCTACACCCAAATATGTATGATGGAATTTTTGTTCTCTGTCAAGAAAGGCTAACAAAAAAGCAAAAAAAGGGTTGTTCCCAAAGAAATTGCAGGTTACTTAATACATATTATTCATCTAGACTCTACAATAAAAATTCTGTTGTACTTTAATAATTGCGGAGAGATGGCTGAGTGGTTGAAGGCACCGCACTCGAAATGCGGCATAGGGGTAAACTCTATCGGGGGTTCAAATCCCTCTCTCTCCGCCATATTATTGAATGGAATAACATTACTCAAATTTTCTACTCAAAATGCGTCTCTCTTGAATATGAGTTAATAACCCCAATGTTGAACTATCTCGGTTATAGACTTTATTTTTTCCACGAACTACGGGTAATAATTCATTTGCTAGTTCTTTACCAAATTCGACACCCCATTGATCAAATGAATTAATATTCATCAAAACACCCTCAACAAAAATGCGATGTTCATAAAGTGCAATTAAACGACCGAGCGTAAAAGGAGTCAACTGATCTTGAATTAACATAATGCTCGGTCGATTTCCTGTACAACTTTTATGAATTGCTAAGTCACCTGCCTTACTTTCATAAGTCCCATCATTTATAATGGCATGCCGAGCATCATCAATACTGCGACCTTTCATTAAAGCCTCTGACTGTGCTAAGCAATTGGCCACCAACATATCATGCATATGACATAAATTAGATTCATGGCCCTTTACAAATAAAATAAACTCAACAGGAACTATATCTGTTCCTTGATGCAGGAGTTGAAAAAAAGCATGTTGTCCATTTGTTCCTGAACCTCCCCATGTAACCGGACCACTTGAATGTGTTATTGACTTGCCATCTAAAGAAATATTCTTGCCATTTGATTCCATATCAAGCTGCTGCAAATAAGCTGGAAGGCATGCCAAACGCTGCGCATAAGGAATGATAGCGCGCGATGAATAACCACAAATAACACGGTGCCAAAATCCTAAAAGAGCAAACCGAATAGGAATATTTTTGTGTAAAGGTGTGCTTTTAAAATGCTGGTCCATCTGCTGAGCGCCTTCAAGAAATTGGCGAAATCCCTGACCTCCTATTGCTAACATAACAATAAGACCAACCGCTGACCAAATTGAATGACGTCCCCCTACCCAATCCCAAAATTCAAAAATTCGCGAAGAATCTATGCCAAACTCTGTCACTTTATCAACTGCACTTGAAACAGCAACAAAGTGCTTCCCAACTGCTTTTTCCTTTATATGAGAACTAATCCATTGACGTGCGACACGAGCATTTTCCATTGTTTCAGTTGTAGTAAAAGTTTTAGAAACAATAATAAACAGTGTCGTTTCGGGATTCAAATCAGCAAGAATATCAGCAATATGAGCACTATCTACATTAGAAACAAAGTGACAATATGGACCATTGTGATAAGGTTTTAAAGCACTGGTAACCATTGCAGGTCCAAGATCAGAACCTCCAATACCAATGTTTACTACATCCGTTATACTCTTACCACTGCTTCCTTTATAGCTTCCATTACGAACCGTTTCAGAAAAATTCTCCATATGAGCAAAAACAGCTTGAATATCTTGAACGACATCGCGTTTATTCAAAATGAAAACTTCATGAGCAGGTAAGCGCAAAGCAGTGTGGAGAACGGAACGATTTTCAGTCGCATTAATGAGCTCACCAGAAAACATTGCTTCACGCCTACCTAATACATCTACCACAACAGCTAAATTGTCTAAGAGATCTAATGTATTAAGTGTTACACCACATTTTGAAAAATCAAAAAGGAGATCATCAAGTTTTAAGGAAAAGTTGGTAAAACGTTGTTCATCTTTTGCAAAATGTTGACGAATATCACAGACTTTATCTCTCACAGCATGTTCTTTTAAAGCTTTTAAAACGCCCTCAAAGATCTTCTCATCGCGAATCATGAAATTATATCTCCTATGGTCGTCTGGTCGTCACCAATAGAATTTAAATATTTTAGGCTAGAAAACTGCTCCTTTATTGCAACTAATTCTTTTTGTCCATACACGAGATAAATCAATATAAAAATGAAAAGACTAAGATACTAAAGACGTCCTCTGTTTAAAGGACGTCTTCTTAGTAAAAGTTTTTAAAATCTATCAGCCATTTTGCTCAAAAATATCATTCAGCTTGGCTTAATTCTCTCGTTAAACGCGCTGCTACTTCTGATTTTGGTTTTATAAAACGCCCCAAGAAGAGATAAACAACTGGTGTTACATAAAGAGTACAAATCGTTGCCAATCCCAAACCACCAACGATAACCCAACCTAAAGCTATACGCGCTTCTGCACCAGCTCCTTTTGCTAAAATCAAGGGAATTCCCCCTAAAATAGCACAAATCATTGTCATACAAACTGGACGAAGACGAATATTAGCTGCTTCCTCTATGGCGTCACGCACACTTTTACCTTGATCACGCAGCTGATCTGCAAACTCAACAATCAAAATTCCATTTTTTGCCATAACACCAATCAACAAAATCAAACCAATTTGACTATAAATATTGAGGCTTACACCACTCAAAAGCATAGCAATTACTGCACAACCAAGCCCCAATGGCACGGTAGACATTATAATAAATCCAGAAATAAAACTTTCAAACTGTGCAGCTAAAACCAATAAAATGATTACAAAAGCAATTCCAAAAACAATCACTAAATTGGAAGATGTCTCGCCTAGCGTTGCAGCTTCTCCCAAAGGAATAATATAATTTTCCTCTGGTAATAAAGAAGAAGCAATTTCTTGCATAATCCGATAACCATTTCCTAATGCAACACCTGGAGCAAGATTTGTACTTATAACAACAGCACTCATGCGCTCTTCTCGCTTCAACTGAGGTATAGTAGCTTTTTCATGCATATCCGCAATAACTGACAAAGGAACATATCGCTTATCTTTGGTCTTTAAAGCAATATTTTCTAGATCAGCCGGATTATTGATAGGATTTTCACGTGATGTAAGCTTTACATCGTAGGAATGATTATCCACGTAAATGGAACCGATTTTTTTTCCATCCAACATCGCCTGCAAAGTATTACCTACATTGGTAATATCAATTCCCAAATTAGAAGCCTTTTCCCGATCAATTTCAATAAAAAACTGCGATTGCGTTGCATCAACAGTAAGTCTAGGACGAACGAAATGTTTATCAGCTCGCAGAGCATTCACAAGCTTGTCAGCTGTCGACTGTAATTCTGCATAATTATCCCCAAGGATTGCAAATTGTAATCCTTGTCCAGTTCCTCGAACTCCTAAAGAATTTCCTTGTGCAACGAATGTAAACACTGAAGAAAATTTTTGAACTTTTGCATTAATCTCTTTCACAATTTCATGTTGGCTACGCAAACGTTTTTCCCAAGATGAAAGCAATAAAATAAGGAAAGCCCTATTAGGTGAGCCACCAATTCCCGCAATAGAATAACTGTTAATAATTTCACCAGCATCGCGCAATGGTTGCAAACTCGCTTCAATTTGCTCTACTTGTTCATTTATATATTGTGCTGAAACTCCTTGCGGTCCATTAATAACCAATAAGACAGCTGCCCGATCTTCTTCTGGTGTTAACTCATGTTGCAATTTCATATAGCCTCCAGCACAAAGGCCTAAAAAAGTAAATGACGCAAAGACAACAAGCCAAGGATGCTCTAGACACCGATGTAAATTACGAGCATAACTTTCACTGAAATAAGTCCCTAATTTATTTAAAAAGATAAAATAACGCGTATTCTCTTCCTTATCTTCAGTGGGTTCTTTAAGAAAACGCGAAGCAAGCATAGGACAAAGTGTCAAAGCAACAACTGAAGAAAGCAAAACAGAAATCGCTAATACAAACCCGAATTCTCTAAAAAGCCTTCCAATTTGTCCAGGAAGAAAAGAAATAGGTATAAAAACGGCAACTAAAGTCAATGTTGTGGCTATAACCGCAAAAAACACCTCCTGCGTTCCTAAAACTGACGATGATAAAGAACCAAGTCCCATATTGCGTCGTCGAACAATATTTTCAAGAACAACAATTGCATCATCTACAACAAGACCAGTTGCCAAAACTAATCCTAAAAATGTCAAAATATTCAAAGAAAACCCTGCAAGGTAAATTGCTGCAATCGTCCCAACGAGAGCTACTGGAATAGATAAAGCAGGAATAAGTGTTATGCGAATATCTCGAAGAAAAAGAAAAATAACAACAATCACACTGAGCACCGCAATAACCAATGCAGCTTCAACTTCGTGAAGAGCGCTCTTAATAAAGATAGCATCATCACTAATAATATTTACCTGCACAGAAGAAGGTAGGATAGTTTTTAAATGATCAACAACTCCTCGAACGTCTTTAGAAATATCAATAGTATTAGATTGCGCTTTACGCACAATACCTAATCCAATTCCTGTTTCTCCGTTAATACGAAGAATAACCTTCTCAGTATCAGGCGACAAAGTAATGTTCGCAACATCACCAATATGCACATTAGGCTTTAACACAACCTGTTCAAAAGCTTCTGATGTTGTCAATCGAGCAGTAGCACGCACAATTAATGCTTCTTTAGAATTGCGCAGCGATCCTACAGGCACATCTATAGACATATCAGAAAGGACGCGTGCAACATCTGCTATAGTTAGCCCATAACTAGCGAGCTTGGCTTGATCAATATCAATCTGAAAAATTTTTACGCGCGCATTATCAACTTGCACATCACCAACACCATCGATAGCAGAAATCGAATCAACAATTTGATCGTCTACAACCGTTGTCAAATCATCAATACTCATTGTCGGTGAAGTCACTACCAAATACATAATAGCAGCAGCATTGGAATCTGCCTTAATAATCTGAGGAGGATCTGCATCTTTAGGTAAAGTATGCATAATACGAGAGATAGCATCACGAATATCAGAAGCAGCAACATTCAGATCAACACCAACATTAAATTTAATTTCCACACGAGAACGACCAAAAGAAGATGTTGAAGAAATAGTTTTAACACCTGAGACACGAGAAACAGCATCTTCTATGGTTTTTGTAATTTCACGATCAATTGTTTCCGCTGATGCACCGCTAAAATTCGTGACAACCGTTGTTACCGGCATATCTACATCTGGCAATTCACGTATATCAACGCCCATCCATGCAGCAAATCCAGCTATCATGATCATGGCATTTAAAACAAAAGTAAAAACTGATCTACGAATAAAAAGCGCTACAATACCGCCCTGCTCCGGCTTTTCCAAAAGCTGCTTTATTTCAGACTCTTGACTCATTATACATCCTGTCCATCAGCTGTCGATAATTTTTGTTGATGAACCTTTTGGTCATCAATAATAACCTTTCTACCTGGATAAAGCATTTGTACTCCCTGAATGACAACTTGATCCCCCTCCTCTAGAGGAGCTTTTACAAATACTTGATCTTCTTTATGTTGAATAATCGATACAGGAACGTACCCTACCTTACCATCTTTTACACGCCAAACAAAAGATCCCTTACTGCTCCATTGAATTGCAAGAGGGTCAATGGCAGGAAAAAAACCTTCAGAGAATCGAAATTTAATAGAAAAAGACGTACCAGACATAAGCATATCATCTTTGTTTTCAATTTCAATTTGGACATGAAATGTACGACTTTCTTCATCAATCTTATTATCAAGTGCATAAATATGACCTACGAAGGTTTTGTCTGGCTGTGCTACTAAATTTGCGGATACTTCATCCCCTTTACGCATACGTGATACATATCGTTCAGGCACCCATACATCAACTAAAACACGTTCCCTATTTTCAATACTACCTATTACAGTATTAAGAGAAACGGCATTTCCTACATCAATAGGCAAAATACCGACAATCCCATTGATTGGCGCACGGATTGTTCGCCGTTCGAGTGCTAAATCAGCATCGCGCAAAGCTAAATTCGCGTTTTCTAAATCCAAGCGTGCAGCAATTTCCTGAACCTCTGTTACTGTATTAGTAGCGCGCAATTTAAGAGTTCGTGAAAGCGCTAATTCACTATTGTCACGTTGCACCTTTGCTCTTGCAACCGCAATTTCTTCCTTCTTAGAATCAAGCTTTGCAATCAAATCTCCTATTTGCACTTTTTCTCCTGCAGACACATAAAGTTTATCAATAATACCTGCAGACCAAGGAGTTAGCTCTGCAGCAGCAATAGCTCGCCCACTGCCAATGACATTAAGTTGTTTATAAAAATTTTGAATTTTAACAGAATTAACGACAACATGCGCAGGAGGCATTTCCTTCGGCGCCTTTTGTGTTGCATGTGATACATTTTTTATTTTACCCACTGTAAGAGTAGATTGTTCTGAACCGTGTTTTGACCAAAGATAAGTAGCCACCAGAACGATAATTAAACACACCACTGGAATGATTTTTTTTAACAATCCCATACGTCTACCCTTGCTTCGTAATTAATATGCAATTTTTCTGAAATGCCCCTCAAAAGTAATATCCAAATCTTACACAGAAATAGGAATAATGTAGGCAGTATACTTTAAACTAATCCAAAATGTATTTTATTCAATACTATACACCAATTTAATTATACTTATTCTAACTATAATTTCGTAAATTAGAGTGTCAAGTGCTGTTATGTTGAATCATCATACGCGTTAACATAACAAAGAAGAAACCATCATGCTGAATACAACTAAAACCGTGATATATTGTATCCTTTTTAAAATGTAGAATGAACGAATAGATAAAATTTTTATTTTTACCAAGTTTCACTTGCAATTCTGCAATTAAAAGATTAGGAGACTTTTTAAGTTCTATACGATATAGTGAAAATGTGAGCACCCGTAGCTCAGCTGGATAGAGCACCAGACTACGAATCTGGGGGTCAGGAGTTCGAATCTCTTCGGGTGCGCCACGTTTTTTTTAAATTTGAGTAAGAGCTCTTTATTGTAATCCTATTGAGACTATAAATAAAACATTTCGTGTAGAGTTTAAGTAGCCTCTATATTTTTTGCGTTTTTTAAATAGCTTTAAGTTTCTCGCAAATCGCCCATCTGTTTTCTTGATTAAAGAGCTACAACTATAAATTCCTCTTTCCTTACTTTAGCGCTTCCTCTTGCGCAACATATAATCAACCTTTATGGTACTTCACCATATTTTCATATGCTATAAGTTTCATTGCCTGATTATAATATTAACCTAAGTATTAACAGAAACCAAGTTTAAAGAATCTTCTTATGCCTCAAACAGATATTGAAATTGCTCGCGCTACTCAAAAGCAACATATAACAGAGATTGCAAAAAAAATTGATATAGCAGATGAAAATCTCATTCCTTATGGACATGACAAAGCTAAAATTTCTTCTACGTACATAAAATCGCTCAGTAAAAATCCAAATGGTAAACTTATCCTCGTCACTGCTATCAACCCAACACCTGCTGGAGAAGGAAAAACAACAACAACAGTTGGACTGAATGATGCACTCAATCTTATTGGGAAAAAAACAATAGCCGCCTTAAGAGAACCATCTTTAGGACCTTGTTTTGGTATAAAAGGCGGTGCTGCAGGTGGTGGCTATGCTCAAGTCGTGCCAATGGATGATCTTAATTTGCATTTTACTGGCGATTTTCATGCTATTACAGCTGCTCATAATCTTCTTGCTGCAATGATAGATAATCATATTTATTGGGGAAACACTCTGAATATTGATCCACGCCGCATTGTTTGGAAGCGAGTCCTTGACATGAATGACCGCGTGCTACGTGATATCATCATTTCATTAGGTGGAATAACTAATGGTTTTCCACGTCAAACAGGTTTTGATATTACTGTTGCATCAGAAATTATGGCTATTTTTTGTCTTGCTGAAAATTTAGAAAATTTAACGCAAAGGCTAAAAAAAATTATTGTCGCCTATCGCTATGATAAAACACCCGTAACAGCTGCTGACCTTAAAGCAGAAGGTGCAATGACAGTGCTTCTCAAAGATGCAATGCAACCTAATCTTGTACAAACAATTGAAAACAACCCTGTTCTCGTCCACGGCGGGCCTTTTGCTAATATTGCCCATGGCTGCAATTCCGTTATCGCGACAAAGACTGCCTTAAAACTTGCAGATTATGTTGTTACAGAAGCAGGATTTGGAGCAGATCTTGGAGCAGAAAAATTTTTTAACATTAAATGTCGACAAGCAAACATTATACCAAATGCTACAGTAATTGTCGCAACAATTCGCGCACTAAAAATGAATGGTGGTGTGGACAAAAATAATCTGGAAGTAGAAAATATTACTGCTTTACAAAAGGGTGCAGCCAATCTTTTGCGGCATATCAAAAATATGAAACACTTTGGCATCCCTTGTATTGTTGCTATCAATCATTTTGATACCGATAGTGATTCTGAAATAAGCACATTGCAAGAAATAGTTGCAACGACTGGACACAAAGCCGTTCTTTGCAAACATTGGAAACAAGGAGGAAAAGGCGCTATAGAACTTGCACAGGAACTTATTACCCTAATTGAAGAAAAAGAAGATCATTTCAGAGTTCTGTACTCCAATGACCTTCCGCTTGTTCAAAAAATTAATTCTATTATAAAAAATTTATATGGTGGACGTGGAGCCATAATCGCAAATCATATTCTCAAGCAGCTTGAATGTTGGGAAAAAGAGGGGTACGGAACATATCCAATTTGTATGGCAAAAACACCCTATTCCTTTTCTTCTGATCCTAAAGAATATGGCGCTCCTGTTGACTTTGAAATTCCTGTACGAGAAGTCCGCCTCTTGGCTGGCGCAGGTTTTATTGTCGTCATTTGTGGAGATATCATGACCATGCCTGGCTTACCACACTATCCCATTGCTGAAAAAATTTACCTCGACAAAGATAATGAAATTCAAGGACTTTCATGAGATTATATCTGTAAACTCGATGATCAATTATAAAAATATAAAAAGCTATTTATGGCAAAAAAATAGAGTTTTTCAAAAGCAATATAGACAAGCACCTTATTTATGTGGTATGGGTTCTGAAGTGCGTGTCCTTTTGAACGTCTATTGAAAGGGGGCACATTTTCGTATATTATTTATGATACTGGAATAAAGCAGGATAAGCCGTGCAAGTACTCGTTCGTGATAACAATGTTGATCAAGCGCTGCGTGCGCTAAAGAAAAAGATGCAACGTGAAGGCATCTTCCGTGAAATGAAAATGCGCGGATATTATGAAAAGCCATCAGAGAAGCGTGCACGTGAAAAGGCTGAAGCTATTCGTCGTACACGTAAGCTTGCTCGTAAGCGTGCGCAGAGAGAGGGTCTTGTCAGCAACGGCAAGACTGCTGCTATAAGATAATGTGATTTTTGTGTTATCGTGCTTAAAGTAGAATGACAATAAGATTAAGCAAAGCATAAAAAATTTATCGGTATTGTGTATGGAGAGGTTTTTCTAGTGTACCTTTTTTCTTTTTAAGAGAGAAGGAGATAAGCCTCAAACAGATGTTTTGCTTTTTATTTTGCTAAACTCAACAGCAATATTTAGGAATAGTTTTGTTAAGAGTTGCTTACTTAATAAAAGTAAAAAAACTAACCAAAAAAATTTTAGCAACCGTTTCAAAAGTACCAGCAAAGTGGTTTGATTCAGAAATCAGCTCATATATTAAGAAGATTTGTGGAGGTATATTCTGCAGATTTAATTGTAATGATAGTAGTAGCAAGCTTAATATATTTTGAGGACAGTGAAAAGATGAAATAGCATATCTTTAAAGAGAGATTGCTGACTACGAGAATTGCAGAATCTCAAATTGATACGAAAATAAAAAGAGGTTTAAAAAGCTTTTAAAATAGGTATTTAAAAATTTTCTCGCACTTTCTATTAATGTCATCAATTCCAATCTGTACCTTGTAACGATTCATCTAAATAGGATGATTAACTTTTAATCTATAATGAAAAATTTGGCTCTAGATAATTTCAAATATGGTAAAGGTAAGAAGTTACTAGTGACACATACCACCATGCCCAATATACATTTTGGAATCAAAATTACACGATATTTCTTCTTTATATGATTGAAGCCTTTAGTTTTGTTAATACAAATTTCAATTTAAACACTTATCTTTGCATTACACATAAATAGATCTTGTAAGATCATTCTCGTTTATACTTCGCTTATTTAAAAATTTTTATCATGAAATTTGAGTAATACCATAAGCTATATTCTTTTCTATATCAGCTCCTGCTTCATAAAAATCTTAATAGGCACATTCTAAAAACACTGATTCTACAGATTCCCCCCAAACAGAATGGTAACGAGACAAAAGTTTATCAGCATCTGTTTGTCCCACTGCAATCATCTCTTCCAAGGGACTCAAAAAATTTGTTTCATCAAAACCATTCACATCACGCTGCCCGCGATTTTTTAAGCCTTTGCATGAGATAGCAACAGCCTGACGTGCTAATTCTAAAAGTATGGTCTGACGAAACGGTGTTCTTAATCCTTCTTTTGGAACACGTAGACACATATCCAAAACCTCTTCAAAACTCCAATCTTTTACAAAAGCCTCTGCCTCATTCAATGCTTCACTATCATAAAGAATTCCCACCCAAAAAGCCGGCAATGCACAGATGTGCTTCCAAGAACCGCCATCAGCACCTCTCATTTCTAAAAACTGCTTTAAACGTACTTCAGGAAACAACGTTGACAAATGATTAACCCAGTCTCCTATATTGGGCATTGAATTTGTAACTTTTCCTTTTAACGCTCCGTTCATAAATTGTCGAAAAGTGATATCTGTACAATCATAGTAACGACCGTCGCGCACAACGAAATACATTGGTACATCAAGTGCCCACTCAACGTAATCCAAAAAACCAAAATTCTCAGAAAATACAAAAGGAAGGATCCCAGTTCTCTGATTATCAGTATCGCGCCAAATTTGAGAACGCCAAGACAACAAGCCATTTGGGCGCTCCTCAGTAAAAGGAGAATTAGCAAATAAGGCTGTCGCAATGGCCTGCAACTTCATTGATACCTGCATCTTTCGCCGCATATCAGTTTCAGATGAAAAATCAAGATTAACCTGAATAGTTGATGTTCTATACATCATATTAAGGCCATTGCGACCAACTTTAGGCATATAGTTTGTCATGATTTGGTAACGTGATTTTGGCATTCGCGGAGTTTCCGCCAATGTCCACTTTGGACTAGCACCAATGCCAAGAAAACCAATTCCTAATGGCGCTGAAATTTTCTTCAGAAGAGCTAAATGTTCCATCAGCTCACAATAAGTATGCCCAACTGTTTTCAGTGGTGCACCAGACAATTCAAATTGTCCACCAGGTTCCAAAGAAATAGCACCTTGATCAGCTGTCCCTACAAGGCCAATAATATTTCCTTCATCTAAAATAGGCTTCCATCCTAAAGCTTCTTGCATTCCTTCTAAAAGTGCACGAATTCCCTTTGTGCCTTCATAGGGAACGGGACAAAAACCATCTATATAGAACGGAAATTTTTCATGTTCTGTACCAATGCGCCAATCATTTTCTGCTTTACAGCCTCCTTGAAAATAGCTAACCAAGGAATCTAAGTCATAAATTTCACTTTCATCAATTATATCAAGCGCCATAACCTATTTTATCCTATCCCTATTTCCATTATTTAAAGTGAATAATTTTACAAACTTCTCAATCAATTGACCAATTCCCCACGGTAACATTAAGAAGAGCCAAAGCAGTAACAGCTGCAGTATCAGCGCGTAAAATACGCGGACCTAATGATATCGGAATTACAAAAGGATGCTTTTTTAAAAAACTTCTCTCTTCTTCACTAAAACCACCTTCTGGTCCAATAAGAACACCTAGTACAGTAGCTTCATGTTTTTTAAAAAGAGGTAATGGATTATGCAATTTTTGCGCTTCATCACAAAAAAACAAAGGTTGCGTCTCATCCCAATATGCTAAAAACTCTGTTAAAGATACAGCAGGAGCGCACTTAGGTACAGACAAAATACCACACTGTTCAGAAGCTTCAACAACATTTGCTTCTATACGCGTCATATTAACACGAGTAACCTGCGTATGATGCGTTATAACAGGCTGCAAAACCGATACCCCCATTTCTACAGCTTTTTGCACCATGTAATCCAAACGTGCATTTTTAAGAGGGGCAAAACCGTAAATAAGATTTGAATGCGTCGTTTGCAACCTTTCTTGATGGATAAGTTGAGCCACAATAAATCTCTTCTTAACAGTGATAAGTCTAGCAAGCCATTCACCATCCTGTCCATTAAAAACTAAAATTTCGTCCCCTTCTTGCATGCGTAAAACGCGGATAAGATAGAAAACTTGAGAACCCTCTATCTTTATTTTTTCATTCAAAGCAAGTGGTTGTCGAATAAATAATCTTTTAAGCTTATAATTTATGCGCATAAAAATTGTGCCATAGTTAACTATAATTATCAAAAAAAATGAAAAACTACATATCTAGAGCTATAATGCGTAAAGAACTATAGAGTTTCTTTAGCTTTATGAAATAATAAGGAACAAATACAACACTGAATGATTCTACTTTCAGAGAATTTATAATAACATACCATTCGCTATTACGTTTAATAATTTACCGCATGATTTGAGGAAAATATGTCTGCGAAAAAAGCTACTGTTATTACTATCATTACTATACTAGCCTTTATTTTAATTACTGTAGGAATTGGTTTAGTTGGAGCAGATGGAACACGTACAGCTGCAGAAGATGGATATGGAATCTCCTCTCAAATTAATAAGTAAACACATGGTAGAATATCCTTAATATTTCTGCACAAGTACAACATTTTTCAGTAGTATTTGCAAATTTTATTAATAATAAAAACAAATATCAATCTGTATAAACATCTTTTTACCCGAAAATTTCCACGATCTTGCCTTGCTGAATTAAGAGAAAAGACAAAAGGTAAAGCAAGACTACTAACAAGACATTGAATATCTTTACATCAAGTTTTTGAACTGTTACTTTTTCGTAATTGTACCTGCAGTATAAGTTCATTCTTCTGACCTCGAGCAATAGCAGCTGCAATTTTCCCTGAATGGACAAATTTCAGTCCCCCTGTGCACATCAATGATTACAGGCTGTAGATAGAGCATTACCGTTTGTTTAAAAGAAATTGTTCATCCTTTATAAGCTTTGTATGCAGATTATTTAAATCATACCCTAATAGCTACCTGACGACATATTTAATACAAATTCGCCTTACATTTTTACAAAAATTTTCGACTAATAACGGGTAAGAATCCCTATTGTCATGCTCAAGTCAGCTTTTGTTTGTACAAAAGGAAAAATTTACAGAACCTCTGAAGTAGCTTGCGTATCAATAGAATCATCTGAAGCAGCGCATCCTTAATACGCACATTCTTACCATCTAGTGCAATTTGAGTGTTGCTTTGAATAGATCCACCAAAAATATTAACATGTCTAAGAGCAAAAATACCAGTCTATCTCTTATTTGTATCGCAGCAACTAAATTAATGAATGCAACATTACCAACTTTTGCTTGTGGCGCAAAAAACCGTACATCTTCCCCAATGCAATCAAAAATTGTCATATCAAAGAGTTCTACTTTCTCTTTAACTGAAGAAAGCACCAGTTCCAAAAGGTTAAAATCCAGATTATCAAATGCTAAAGATTCAAACGATTGGGACATGATCCTGAAAATCAAGCTCTAAAACTCCACACGCATTTGCTGTACTTATTATAAATATAAAATAATATTACTCATTTGAATACGCATTGGCTGCGCTAAAAAGAAACTCCCATACAATAGCATTTTTAATTGATAACCCAAAAACTGACCGCCCTCAATCCAAGTCAATGTTTTATGCAAACTTGAAGAACGCATTAATACCTTACCGTCAAAAAATAATATTCAGATAATTGTGCTTGTCCTGTAAAGGGTTATACTACCACGCACAGAATTGACGCTTGCCTTAATCCGGCTTTTTCCCCCTGCTAAAAGTAGCAACGCTTGATCTGCATCAATCGACCATTTTGTCAACTCTCCACGCCAATAAGCATCTGCACGAAATCGCGCTTCCTGCGTTAATTTTGGCCAATCTAAAGTCGCATTTAATTCTGTTATTTTCAGCTACACTGGAAATACTATAGTGATACACAAGTACGCCATTTTCAATAACAATCCGCCCAAAGGGTTGATTCAAAAAACATTCTATATCTGGATATTCAAGGTTATGTTTCATTATTTCACGAGCATTACGTATTGCTAGTCCTAGTGCACCTTGATGACTGCAAAAATTTATCAAAAAAATCAACTGCTGTTTTAATGGGCTTTTCTATAACAAATTGTGGACATACAATCCGTGTCTCTAAAAAAGAAATATGCCCTAAAAAAAGATCTTAAAAGAAAGATCAACTTCTATTGATTCAGCTTTTAACAGTGGTACAGTATGATTAATTCTTACTGTTAAAGTAACGCCGGAAAGAAACACTTTAGTATAAGGAAAAAGTTTCAACCATAGTGGATCACGCAATTGCACATTATAACCTGTCCACGCACTTAAATCCTGTGCTAAACGAAAACAAATCGTATCTGTCGATATGAATAAGGTAGAATAAAAATACAAACCCCAAACAAAAAAACAATTGTAACAAAAATCCCACTCAAAAATTTTACTATTCTAGCGTATACAATCTCTCTCTACACTATTTCGCACTTATAACAGAATAAAAGAAAATTTAAATTGTCATTAAACAATCCCTATAACACCAGAATATATATATCGAAATTTAATAACTTCATTATTCTTGTTCTTATCCAAAGTTTATTATAACAGCAATATTGCTGCTTCTTAAGAAAACAATTATCTTAAAATACTTCGAAAACTAATATACAAAACTATCAAACTACCCTTACCATTCTCATATTAATGTTGCTACATAGCTCTATTGTATTGTCAGCAAATGCTTTACAAAAACGGATAGCTCTACCGAAAGGATCTCTCTCATGAACAATATTATAGATGGAACAAAGCTTGCTGAAGAGGTCATTGTAAAGGTTAAGGCTGAAACAAAAAAGCTTTACGACCGCTACAATATACAACCTGGCATAGCTGTTATCATTGTCGGAGACGATCCCGCAAGCCAAATATATGTCGCATCAAAAAGTAAGAAAGCTGAAGAATGTGGTTTTTTTTCAATAAAGCATGCGATGCCCAAAGAAATACGAGAAGAAGAACTCCTTCAACTCATTGAAACATTAAATGCAGATCCAAAAATCCATGGTATTTTGGTGCAGCTTCCTCTACCTGCCCATATTAATACAAATCGCATAACACAAGCTATTGCTTTCCAAAAAGATGTTGATGGTTTTCATTATATCAATGTCGGAAAACTTGCAGCAAACGCTCTTGAAGACGCTATCATTCCCTGCACACCAGCTGGTGCTATGATGATGATTGAACAACAATGCGGACGAGATTTATCGAATCTTGATGCTGTCGTCGTCGGACGCTCTAATATTGTAGGAAAACCTATGGCAGCCCTTCTAACAGCCGCCAATGCTACCGTGACAATTGCTCATAGTCGTACTCGCGATCTCGATGATGTGTGTCGTAGCGCCGATATTTTAATAGTAGCAGTAGGTCATCCACAAATGATTAAAAAAGAGTGGGTTAAAAATGGTGCCATTGTTATTGATATTGGCATTAACCGCATTGCAGCACCAGAAAAAGGTATAGGAAAAACACGTCTTGTAGGTGATGTTGATTTTGAAAAAATAAAAGACAAAACCGCCGCTATTACTCCTGTTCCAGGAGGAGTTGGACCTATGACAATTGCCATGCTCATGGTTAATACACTAAAAGCCGCTGCTCGATCGCATAATCTGTCCATACCAAAATTCTAAAAACTTTATGCATTTTCATTGCACTCGCATCACTTTTAATTTTTTCACTTTATTCATAATTCATATTATAATAGCAAACGTTCTTTTATCTGCACGATGAACTGACTGACAAAAAACATGAAAGCTTTTGCGCTTAACGTTACCTTCATTATTTGAAAGGCTAATAATATGCTTATCTGCATGTTTAAATCTTATTACCTCTTTCAGAGGTATTAACTTCTCCACATGAACACTAAAACGATTTTTTTCACTCTTAATAATTCTATAATTATTATTTTTAGTAAAAATAGGATAATTCTCACATTGTTATCAATGCAAAGTTTTACTTGAATTGCATAAATATTAAAATTTTTACAAAAAATTATAACAACATCTTCGTGAAATAAACTCTTCCTGATCACCTCATGAATGATAAAATTCCATACCATCAATCATATGAAAATGATTTAATTAAAGAGTAAGCCGTTAGGATAAATCCGTGCTAAAGAGAACTTTCAACATGTGTAACATCATCATGTACTTCAATCATCTGATTTACATCGACTGTTCCATAAAATATACATGTCCCCTGCACATAGTAATGTAATTAGAAAAACGCTTTTAATTATAGCAAAATCTGCCGATCTATCTTATTTTTACGTAAGGATAATATAGTTCAGCTTGATTATTGGCTTTGTCCACCAATATGAGATACGCAAAAAAACCTTGAGAAACAATCCAATATTAGCTCATAATCTAAAAATCAAATAATTTTATTACAATCTATGAGATAGAATGCTGCATCAAACTATCATATGCTAAACTAACAAACTGTTATCACTGCAACCACTTCACACGAAAAAAGAATAGCTCTCTCTCCATTACACTGTCGTATTAACTGTGTAAGTAGTACAACGCTCCTTACTACAGAAGTAGCTTTTTCATTAACAAAAGAACGCTCTCAAAAGATTTATATGCCAGAAGCATATTATTAAAGAGTAATGCTATGTTTATCCTCACTCATTTTATGTCCGCGTTTCATCGCCCAAAGTAAGTTGGATATCCATTGCATCCGTGTCATGCTCTGCTTCATTTATTTCATTTTCTGCCGGCGACCAATAAATCTGAACAAGATGATGAGCATTGCGCAAAACCGCTCGGACAGGCATTGCCATTTCAGCTCCATCCTGACAAACCACTTCAAAACAATCGCGTTTCTGAAAACCTTCAAAATGAAGAACAATGAAACGAGATTGCACTATAACTGGCAAAGTTAACGTAAGCCTCGGTTCAAGAGCGCTCTTTGCGTAAATAGGCAAAACAAGTGCTTGTGTTTGAAGATCAAGTGCTTGTTTTAAACGATCAGAATTAGGAAAAAAGGAAGCGGTGCGTCCATCAATATCCATTCCCAAGACAATAACATCAAATGGTCTAGGCAAAGTACTTATACGATTAGCTGCTGAAAAAGCGGCAAGCTCAGCAGTAATTGCCTTATGATAAAGTCCTACAAAACGTGCTTTAGCCGCAAAATTTTGCAACAAATAGCGCCGCACGACATATTCATTTGAACGCTCATGATCAACAGGAACAAAGCGTTCATCAACCAAAGTGATAATGATATTTTTCCAATCAATATCCGCTTTTGATAAATAATGAAAAAACAGTTCTGATGTTTTACCACCAGAAACAGCTAAAACTGCTCGTTTATGCTCAAGAACAGATACACTAAGTTCTGCTGCGACTCGATCAGCCAATGCCAAAGCTAAGGCAGTAGGTGTTTCAAAATTTAAACGGTCTATATTCATTCCATGCATTATTATTGCTCTAAACTCAATTATTTCACATACGCTTGTCACATTTCATAAAAACAGTCGAAGCAGATGACTCCATCAATCAACGCTATGCCCATAAACGGAATGAGCCGCTTTATTGCTTTCCATCTTTTTAGAATTGGATCAATAAAACGCCAAATGATTTCAGCTTCGTCACAATGCATAAACAGTGTTTGATCTCCACAAATAAGGCTCATCAATAAGCATTCATAAGTATTCAGATACGCCTCTAAAACATAAACATAAGATGAATGTCCAATGGAATATGACGAAACCGCACACTTTCAAGGCATAAATCCTTAATCATAAACCATTATTTTGCGCTCTTATCAAGCTAGAGATTAATAACTCACCAACTAGAAAAAATTTTATCCGAATCTGTATCAAATATTATGAAGGGTAGTTTTAAAACTACAATCATTTCAAACATCTGTGTGAACATGTGTTTGCTCGTTCATAAGCAAAAAATCTCTTTACCCAATGCCAATTATCAATTTGAACTGTAAATGTTACAAATATCTCGCTCCCACTGATCTTTTTTTTTAAATCATCAAAAAAAGATTTCACAAGAACACTATTTTGAATATCAGCAATATATTAATCACACACAGTATATTGCCTTACATCAAATATATGAAAACGTTAAAAAACTCAAAATTTTTTAGTTTTCATTGCTTACAGCATGCACTATCTGTAAATGGCATTTCCGTGGTAACCAAATAAAACAATCGCACCATACAGTTTTCCATCATATCTCGTAGCACACCTGCATTATCATAATACTCTGCATCCTCCAATCCCAAAAACTCAACAACCATTATTTGACATGATTAATATGAAAAATTTAGAATTTATCAAAAACTCATGCAAATATATCATTGATGTTAAACTGCTATTTTTACACCAGTACTAATTGTTTTTTAATTATAATCCGTATTTGCTACGTTACCAAACCGCTTTGCACCAATCTCATAAATATCACCAAAAAGTAATGAACTAATTATTAGAGCAGACCGATACAAACAAAGCCATTCATTTTTTTCGTTTCAAACGATGCCCAATTAAAAACGATCCATCAAAGAAAACCAATGCATTGCTAAAAATAACAACGGATAACGCAAAAACCTTCTACTTGGAAAGGATGAAATCCTTAAATCCTGAAAACACTCAAAGCGCTCACGCTTTCCAGTGAGCCATTCAGCGTATAATTTTCCTATAAAAGGAGCAAGAATAACCCCATGCCCTGAATATCCACCACAATAAGTTATCCCTGGTGATAATTGACGCACATAAGGCATACGCTCAACCGTAATAGCAACTTCCGCACCCCAACGATGAGTTAACCTTATAGATTTGAGATGAGGATAAATTTCAGCAATCTGCCATCGTATTCGCTCATCTAAATTTGCAGGGTGCTGATTACCATAACTTTCTACTCCACCAAATAATAAACGATTATCAAGGCTTTTTCGAAAGTAACGAACCATAAAACGAGAATCATCTACCGATTCGCCTCCCAAAAGAATCGGACTATGCTCTGATAATGGCTCCGTTGCTCCAATATAAGAGTGGATAGAAACAATATTTTTTTCAACAAAATGTTGAAGTCCAAGCTTATAAGCATTAATTGCCAATAAAACATGCTCAGCTGTCACACTGCCTTGTTCTGTTATCACCGTATAATGGCCATCACCACGTTTTACCGTAATTACCCGTGTTTTTTCATAAAGTTTAGCGCTAACGTTTTTTGCTTGTTTAGCCAACCAAATAATCAGCTTTAAGGGATTGATATGACCAGTTTGCGCATCATAAATTCCACCATAGTAAAAAGATGAGCCAAGACGCTCAACTGTTTCATCTCTGTCCATAAAAGTAAGACCATGATAGCCATAACGTTGCATCGTTTCAATATGCTGTAGATAAGACATTATTTCACGTTTTTTATGTGTTACAGAAAGCTGCCCTACCATAAAATCGCTATCACAGTCAGGCATAGTACACCAAGATAGAATATCTTTTTTGGCTTCTTCAGCTAAATCAAATAGCGCTTTACTTCGTTCAAAACCATAGTTTTTTTCTAATGCTTCCACCCATTGCCGTTGACCTGTTCCCAATTGGCCACCATTGCGCCCTGAAGCACCATCACCAAAACGCGCAGCTTCAAACAAAACAACACGAACCCCAGCCTTAGCTAAATGATAAGCAGCTGAAAGCCCTGTAAATCCACCTCCAATAACAACCACATCGCACTGTACCTGTTCACAAAAAAATGGGTAAGAAGGGCGTTCTTCTAAAATATCTTCATACCAAGAAACACCTAGAGAAATCGAATTATGATCAACCATTGTTATAAAATTAAACGTTAAGTAGGAGATATTCACGCTCCCACGGGCTTATTACTTCCATAAAAATTTCAAACTCCTGTCGTTTAATTGCAGCATAAGTGCTTACAAACGCATCTCCTAAAATTTCCCGAATAGCTGTATCTTGTTCAAATAAGCTCACAGCCTCAATAAGACCCCTTGGTAACTCAATATTATTAGCATTCACATTATTCATTGTTGGTTCATCTGGCTCAAGCTTTTGCTGCAACCCAATGAGACCACAGGTCAAAGAAGCCGCAAAAGCTAAATAAGGATTCGCATCTGACGAAGGAAGCCTATTCTCAACATGCCTTCCCTGTGGAGCAGAACGTGGAACACGAAACGCTGTAGTACGATTATCATATCCCCATCGCAAATTAACAGGTGCTGAAATATTAGGCATAAGGCGTCGATAAGAATTTACATAGGGTGCAAGCATTACAAGCACCCCCGCCATATGTTTTTGTAATCCACCAATAAAATGGCGAAAACAGGCACTTTCCTCACCATTCTCCTGCGTAAAAATATTAGCGCCCGTTTTCTTATCAATAACTGATTGGTGAATATGCATGGCTGATCCTGGCTGCCCCTGAATAGGTTTAGCCATAAAAGTTGCATACATATTATGCTTAAATGCTGCTTCACGGATTGTTCGTTTAAACATAAAAGCTTGATCAGCTAATCCAATTGGATCACCATGATATAAATTGATTTCAAACTGACCAGCCCCTTCTTCATGAATGAGTGTATCAATTTTCAGTCCTTGTGCCTCCGAAAAATGATAAATATCATCAATCAAATCATCAAATTCATTCACACCAGCGATCGAATATCCTTGTCCTCCACCAATTGAACGTCCAGAACGACCAATTGGAGGAACTAAAGGGTAATCAGGATCAGGATTTTTTTCTACCAAATAAAATTCAATTTCTGGTGAAACAACTGGTTCTAACCCCATTTGCGCGTACAAATCAATCACTGTTCGTAAAACATTTCGTGGCGTATAATCCACAACTTCTCCATTTTGATACACAAGATCACAAATTACTTGTGCAGTAGGAGAATCTTCCCATGGAACAATACTTAAGGTAGAAAGATCAGGTTCAAGACGTAAATCGCCATCTGTTTTGGGATATTCAAAACCATGACCATCTTCAGGATAATCACCTGAAATTGTTGTCATAAAAACTGCTGAAGGCAATGCCAACGATGTCTCCGATATAAATTTTTTAGAAAGCACCATCTTGCCACGTGCAACACCCGCTTGATCAGGTGTAATACACTCGATATTTTCTATACCTCGGCTCGTAAGCCACTGAGAAACTTGCTCCCAACTATCTACACCACGTAAATTTTTTAGAAAACCACAAGCAGGCTTAGAAATTTTATTCTTCATTTATTTTCCATTTTTCCCAGTCCATAATACATCAACTCAAAAAAATAACCAAGCCTTGGCTTATTATGATATACTTCGTGCACGGCGAACGCCATCCAAAAGCTTTATCAACTTAATTTTTAAAGCCATATCACAGATCTATTAAAGTAAGATAACCCTGCAACTATTATGAGCCGCCTATCGTATAAAAAACAGAGAAAAACTGGTACGGTTGGTGGGATTTGAACCTACGACCTCTGGTGCCACAAACCAGCGCTCTAACCAACTGAGCTACAACCGCATAAAAATAAAGTTTTAATAACTGTTCACTATTTAGTCAACACTAACCCTCTTTCCTGCGTGAAATAAGGAAGATCAGAAAAATTTGCAAGCCTCTTTAAAAAAATCCTGCATTTTTTGTTAAAAAAGTAGCTTTATCACAAAGAAAGCGCCTGTTTTGCCCAGTGCTCAACACGGAAATCACGATAATTTTTTATAGTATCAACACCATCTTCCTGCATAAACTGCAAAATCTCTTTTAGAATCGTTACGACAAGATCAGGCCCCTCATAAACCATTCCACTATAAAGCTGAACCAAATCCGCACCAGCTTTAATCTTTTCCAAAGTTGTTTGTGCATTGTTTACTCCACCGACACCGATAATTGCGATCTTTTTACCTAATTTTTGACGCATTTTTGCAAGCACAATAGTGGAACGCTTAAATAGTGGACACCCAGAAAGTCCTCCCTCTTCTCCATTCAGTGTGCTATCCGTAAGGCCTTGACGTGAAAGAGTAGTATTTGAAACAATTAAACCATCAAAATCAGAAAGTTTTATCTCTTCAGCCACATCATCCAATTCTTTTTCTGATAAATCAGGCGCAATTTTTAAAAAAATTGGAATAGAAAATCCGTGCTTTTTCTTTTGTTCACTACGCGCTTGCGAAATCGCATTCATCAAAGAACGTAAACTGTCACGAGCCTGTAGATCGCGTAAACCTGGTGTATTAGGTGAAGAAATATTAACCGTAAAATAATCAGCAACATCATAAAAACAGGCAATACCAATAGTATAATCATCAATCTTATCGATTGCATCTTTATTAGCACCAATATTAACTCCTATAATGCCATGCCTTTTACAAGTGCTAAGCCTGTTATAAACAATTTGATGCCCATCATTATTAAAGCCCATTCTATTAATAATTGCCTCATCTTCTCTTAAGCGAAAAAGCCGTGGCTTTGGATTTCCAACCTGAGGTCTTGGCGTAACTGTACCAACCTCAGTAAAACCAAATCCTAAATGAAAAATAGAATCCGCAACCTCTGCATTTTTATCAAAGCCTGCAGCAAGACCAACAAAATTTTCAAACTTAAGTCCCGCAACTGTTACGCATAAGCGCTTATCAACGATTCTTTTATAATTGCTCAATCCACTTTTAAGCCCAACAATCGCTAAACGGTGCGCATGTTCTGGATCCAACATAAATAAAGCAGAACGACCAATACAACGAAAGAAACTCATCAATCTTTCTCCAAAACACAAAAATGATTTACCATATCTCACACAAACCATTTAACATACAAAGAGAGCCAATTATTCAAATAAGAATACATCTCTTTTTCTGCAAAAAGTTTATAACATAGCTACCATTCATGCTTACATTTATGAACACTAAACAAAAAAACTTTTACTCTTGAAAAAACTGGTTGCGCAATTATTTAAACATTAAAAACAGAAACACTCCGTACCTAAAAACAGCAGATAATCTATAAAATATATCTCCTCTGTTGGTATGTTATCATAAAAATCTTGAAATGATTCTATAAGCTAAACATAATTCCTTGCTCTTAATTTTTAAAAAGCAGCAATCTCAGTTTTTTATTAAAAATTTGTCACTCCACGCTTTATAGGATTCTTCCATATCGAATCCAAAATTAGAACTTTATAGCTTAAGCTCTTCAACATGCCAAATAATCTTGGAAAAGAACTTTGACACTTATAATATAGCGCTGCAAGAAAATAAAATGTCCCTTTCTTTTTGTGTCAGAAGCGATAGTTAGAGCTATCAGATATCGCATAATTCAACAGGGGAACAAAATGCTTAAAGAATTCAAAGAATTTGCCATAAAAGGCAATATGATTGATCTTGCTATCGGTGTGATTATAGGAAGCGCTTTTGGTAATTTGGTCAATTCTATTGTCAATGATATTTTTATGCCAATCATTGGTTTTATTACAGGTGGAATTGACTTTTCTAACATGTTTATTCAGCTTGCAGGTGAAAAACAAGCTACATTAAGTGCTGCAAAAGAAGCCGGCGCAACCATTAGCTACGGTCACTTTATAACTTTGCTTATAAATTTTCTCATTATTGCTTGGGTTCTTTTCTTATTTGTTAAAGGCATGAATAAAATACGTCGAAAACAAGAAGAAGAAGAAAAGCCACAAAAAATGTCTCTGGAAGAACAACTTTTATTAGAAATCAGAGACTTGTTGGCCGAAAAACAATAAATTTATGCGGAACCCTACTCATGGAATACAGGAAAGAACATTTCTACAGTTGTTCCATGATTAGGTCTTGAAAATAATAAAAACTCCCCCCCACTTTCTTCTACCATTGACTTACACATCGGCAACCCTAAGCCCGTTCCTACAAAAGCACTATCCCCCGATCTGCCATCTTTGCGCTTTACCTGACCATAAGGCTGCATAGCTTGCATAATCTCTTCATCATTCATCCCAATGCCATTATCACTTACGGAAATTTTTACGCGCCCTTTCTTTCCATAAGAAACGTGAATAATAATCTGTCCACCTGGTGGTGTAAAACGGATAGCATTAGAAAGAATATTCCATATAACTTGTCGAAATATCTGTTGCGGCACACAGATAAATGGCACATGCTCTGGTGCAAAAATGCGCATGATAATGCCATTATCGTTAGCCTGTGTTTCAAGAAACGACGTACTAGAGCGCAAACAAGATATTACATCAAATGTTTCAGTTGTTTCAACTGTAAGAGGCGTGATGATCTGATTATCTACACTAAAATGATTCGCTTTTGAGGACTCTAATAGTTGATTAACTAATGATAATATATGTTTTCCAGATGAGATAATATCGCGTAAATATCCACGATAACGCTCATTATCTATTGAGCCAAAGCGACCATCATTCATAATTTTTGCGAAGCCAATGAGAGCATTCAAAGGTGTCCGCATTTCATGAACAATTCCAATAACTTTATTCTCTTCTATCTTTTTATTTAAAGATAGAACTGCTTCTGTCGCATTGCGCAGTATAACAGCGTAATTGCATTGTTGTGCCAAAGGCACAATTGTCATAGAGACTGTTGTATTTTTATGATTTTTTGTTACTAAAACAGCTGTTTCACCATGATTTAAGACCTGTTTTTTTTTATTCGCACGAATCAATTTAAAATATTTTTTAACTAAAGGTTGGCTTTGCAAAGCAAATAATGATGATAATGGCTGTTTTAGTAATTCATTTATTTCATAGCCAGTTAATGCTAAAGCTGCACTACTGACCGCTTGAATGCAACCCTGTTCATCCAACCACAAAACGCCATCAAGAGCTGTATCCAATAATGATAGAACTGCTGCAGGTTCTTTTACGAGAGTCTGTTCTATGACATTTACAGAAAATGTCTGAAAAGATGATAATTGACCAGTCGTTTTTTCATCCAAAAGTTCAGGTTTTACAGGTGAATGCAGCTCGCCACGCAACCGTTCTGCAATCTCAAGAAAAGCTGAACGCTCTATCTCCGAAAGACCTGATATGCTTGTATCTGACTTTTCATCTCCTTGCTTTTGTACTTTTTGTTGCATTTTAAAAATACCAAAGCCACGAAACTCCTTAAGCTGGTGTTTTACATCAAAAACTGGCACAGCAGATAATTCAACATCAAGCCATTCTGAGCAGTTATCAATGGGCCATTGAACAGTCTGTTTGCTCCAAGGAGTAGCTGCTTCAATAAAGCCACCAAGCGTCAGATACCGTTCATCTCTAAATTTATTGGCAAGTTCATAGAAATTTGATCCTAAAATACAAGAAGATACAGGACCAACAATTTCAGCTAATTCTCTTGAAATATCATAAAATTTGCCATTTTTATCTATTTTCCAAGTAAAACGTCGTGGTAAAAGCTCTGGCATAAAACGAAAAGGCGTTTGTTCCTTATTTAAATCACCTGCTTTTAATGACGCGTAAAAAATTAAAAAACTCGCTGGTTTTACTTTTAAGCGAATAATGCCAACTTGTGTATTAAAACCTGCTATAGGCAAAATGGTTTTGACTGGTGTCCCATTATCAATTGTCTGCAGCAAAATTTTAATGGTTTCATCAACAACACAGCAATGAGGATTAGCTTCCAACACAGTTGCATGTTCATCAACTACCGCAACGGACATTGTTGCATTACCCAAACCAGCGATAAGAGAAATATCTTCTTTCAGCGATGCTTCAAGCAAAAACGCCTTACCTAAACCAACAATATCAACCGAAATAACGGAAAATTCAGCATGATGCTTTAAACCACTTAATGTAACAGAACTCGCGTATTGAGCAGCCTTTAAAATCTTGCGATGTACCATTCGATCAAAAAAAGACTGCTTTCCAACCATATCTGATACAGAAGAAAAACCAAAAAAATACGCCGCTGCCCCATTTGACCAAAGAATATCTTTACAATCAAAGGAAAGAATAAAAGCCATCTGTCTTCGCATGAAGGCTTGTTTAACTTCTTTACATTCTAGATAATCCAAAAATGCAAAAGACATCTTCCATCCTTCTTTGTATAATCTGTGTCACACACTAACAAATTTAATACAAGACATCGCTTCTGCTCTACTACCTCTATTCAATATTTTTAATATTTGACAATAAAAAAACAAGCATGGAATAATATTTAATTTCATAAAGTTTAAGCATTAATCTTTAAAATAACTGCCATTACACATCTATAAATTCATCTTGATTACTATGGTACTCATTAAGCAAAATTTCACGTTTACCAACATGGTTAGCAGCTCCGACAATACCTTTTTCTTCCATTTTTTCAACGATGGAAGCAGCTTTATTATAACCAATTGAAAGCCGACGCTGAATATAAGATGTAGAACACTTTCTATCACGCATAACAATCTTAACAGCCCGCAAATAAAGCTCATCACCATCCTCACTAGAACTTTCCGCTACAGAAATTTTAGCATCTGAATCAGAAATCTCCACATCTTTGTTATCCTCTTCACTATCTGTTACCGTTGCTAAATAATCAGGTTTTCCTTGTATTTTAAGATGTGCAACCACAGCTTCAACTTCTTCATCAGAAACAAAAGGTCCATGAACGCGCACAATACGCCCACCTCCTGCCATATGTAGCATATCTCCCTGACCCAAAAGTGTTTCAGCACCCTGTTCTCCTAAGATTGTACGACTATCAATTTTTGATGTTACCTGAAAAGAAATGCGGGTAGGAAAATTTGCTTTAATCGTGCCCGTAATGACATCAACAGAAGGACGTTGAGTTGCCATAATGAGATGAATGCCTGCAGCACGCGCCATTTGCGCTAATCGTTGTATAGCACTTTCAATTTCTTTACCAGCCACCATCATAAGGTCGGCCATTTCATCAACGATGATAACAATGTAAGGAAGTTGTGTCAGATCCATGGCTTCTTCATGATAAAGCATTTCTCCACTTTCCTTATCAAACCCAGACTGTACAGTGCACATGATTGTTTCACCTTTTTGCGCAGCAAGTGCTACTCTTGCATTAAAACCGTCAATATTACGCACACCTAACTTAGCCATTTTACGGTAACGTTCTTCCATTTCACGAACCGCCCATTTTAAAGCAGTTACAGCTTTCTTTGGGTCAGTCACAACAGGAGTTAAGAGATGTGGAATGCCATCATAAACAGAGAGTTCTAGCATTTTAGGATCAACCATAATCAAACGACACTGCTTTGGCGTCATTCGGTAAAGAATCGATAAAATCATTGTATTAATCGCAACAGATTTGCCCGATCCTGTTGTTCCTGCAACCAATAAATGAGGCATTTTAGCTAATTCTGCAATTACAGGTTTACCATTAATTCCTTTCCCCAAAGCTAAAGCTAATTTAAATTGGCTTTCGCGAAAAGCATTTGATTGGATTAATTCACGCAAATAAACTGTTTCTCGGACAGCATTTGGCAACTCAATCCCAATAACATTGCGCCCAGGAATCACCGCAACACGTGTAGAAATAGCAGACATAGAGCGGGCAATATCATCAGAAAGACCAATGACACGCGATGATTTTACTCCAGCTGCAGGTTCAAATTCATACATTGTCACCACAGGCCCTGGATGAACATGAATAATTTCCCCCTTAATTCCAAAATCTTCCAAGACGCTTTCTAAAAGCCCAGCGCCACGTTCTAACGTTTCTTGTGTAATAATCGTACCTTCGTGGAAAACAGGTTCCTGCAATAAATTAATCGAAGGAAATTCATAATTACTGTAATCTAAAGATTTTAAATTTTCTCCAAAAACAGAATCATAGTTGCTTGACAACGCACTAAAAGTACGCATCACTCTGCATTTTTCTTTCGGCATAGAAAGATCTTTGGAAATTTTTTCCGCATTTTTTGCTGTGCAATCGGCAGTGTTACTAAAAAGGCTGGTTATGGTAGTATTGTCTGCTAAATCATTTAATGTATGAGTAGAATTTTCAACAACAAGCTCAGAATTACGCGTTTGCGCCTCTTTAATAATATCGTCCTTTTTTGCATGCATTAAACTAGGCATTTGCTCAATAGAACGAATACCCTGTGCTAAAGTCTCTGATATAATTGAATCGTAAAATTTGGGAAAACGGTATTCAAGAACACGGTAAAGTGCAGTGATTGATTCATCAAAAACAGATGCAGTATTCAACACAACCTTATCGTTTGCCAAATCAACAAATGTTGCGCCTTTTTCTAAAGTTTTTGTGTCTGCCTGTTCTAGCATAAAGGGTCCGCACTCAAAAAATGCATCATCCGAAAGATAGAAAACAGGTTTTATTTTTTGTTCCACATTTTCTACTTTTAATTCATGTTTCCCTGCATCCTCTTTAATTGGACGACTAACAGCCTGTTGTGACAACTGTCCCAAAATTTTTGAATGACAAAACAATGTTTTATCCTCAACTAATTGAGTATTAACTTCCTTTTCAGTTAATTGAGAATTCATTGTTTTCTTATTACAATGCGTAATGTTGTTAAGCTTTTCTTGCTCTTGCTCTGTAAAAATTTGAAATTGTTTTGCAAAAGTTGGATCTGTCTCTATGCGACGGCGCAAAATCTCAACTTCTGGCGTTCGTGTAAAACGTACATTCTGTCCAAGGGTAAAAGCTTTTTTCCATACTTCTGGATAAGGAAATATCTCAGTAACCTTGGTCGATGAATTTTTTCTTGATGCATCTTCTGCACCCTCATCAGAAAAAGAAGATGTAGAAATAGATTTTGTTTTCGAATTAGACATGACACCCAACAAAATTAGAGCAATGAGAACAACCGCTTCTTAAAAAAAAAAGAATGCGCAGAAACTATAATATGAAGGTTAATAACTTTTTTCTTACGTCCACTTTTTTGCAAAAAAAGTTATGCTTCCGATAGCGCTCTTTTTCTATTCTTACCGCATAAGTTGCAAAATTTATGGTATCATATAGTTATATTTTACAGATTATAAAAAAGAATTCTCATTATCTCGTTTTCTTCCCGCTTATACAAATGATATCACTTCAATTTGATACTCTAAATTGCCATAAAACTGCTCTATTTCACCGCTTCTAAAAATTATCCTTGTTATTCTGTTAGAAACAGTTCAAATGGCATAAAAAAATTTAATAATTAAAGATAGGGAGTGCGGTGTGCTTGATAAGCGAAAATTTTATATAAATGGTCTATGGGATAATCCAAACACCCCGCGTGATCTTCATGTTATTAATCCATCAACCGAAAAGGCATGTGCCGTCATTAGTATTGGCAGCACAAAAGATGCAGATAAAGCAATTAACGCTGCTAAACAAGCCTTTGAAAATTGGAAAATGACCTCACCAAGTGAGCGCCTTAGCTTTGTTGAAAAAATTTTAGAGATTTATGAAAAACGCTCAGAAGATATGGCAAAGACCATTTCAATGGAAATGGGAGCACCTATTGATATGGCACGCAGTGCACAAACTGCCTCTGGTAGTTTCCATATTCGTGATTTTATCAAAGCCTTCAAAGAATTTTCGTTCCAAGAAACTTTAATAAAAGGAAATTGTCAAGCTATTCTTCACTATGATCCTATTGGTATCGTAGGATTAATTACTCCATGGAATTGGCCCATGAATCAAGTAACGCTTAAAGTTATTCCTGCTTTATTAGCTGGCTGTACTATGGTTTTAAAACCTTCTGAAATTGCTCCACTTTCTGCTATGCTCTTTGCTGAAATTTTAGATGAAGCCGCCCTTCCTGCTGGCGTTTTTAATTTAATCAATGGAGATGGCACTGGTGTGGGCTCTTACTTATCGGCTCATCCAGATCTGGAAATGATCAGCTTCACTGGATCAACGAGAGCAGGAAAAGATATCTCTAAAAATGCTAGCAGCACTTTAAAACGAGTCTGTTTAGAACTTGGAGGCAAAGGAGCCAATATCATCTTTGCAGATGCTGACGCAAATGCGATTCAACGTGGTGTGCATCATTGCTTTTATAATAGTGGACAATCCTGTAATGCGCCAACACGTATGCTTGTAGAACGATCCATTTATAACAAAGCCATAAAAATAGCTCAAAATATCGCTGAAAAAACAAGAGTTGGGCCAAACAATCAAGCAGGAAATCATATTGGTCCTGTAGTCTCAAAACAACAATACGATAAAATTCAAGCTCTTATCCAATCTGGGATTGATGAGGGAGCAGCTCTTGTCGCAGGTGGTACTGGTTTACCGATGGAAATGGAATGCGGTTATTATGTGCGTCCAACAGTCTTTGCTGACGTAAAACCTAGTATGCGAATCTTTCGAGAAGAAATATTTGGTCCGGTTCTCTCAATTCTTCCCTTTGACACAGAGGATGAAGCAGTAGCTTTGGCCAATAACACTGAATATGGCCTTTCAAATTATATACAATCGCAAGATAGAGATAAATGTCGTCGTATCGCTATGCGAGTACGGTCTGGTATGGTAGAAGTTAACGGGCACGACTTACCCAGTGGCAGTTACTTTGGAGGTATAAAATTTTCTGGACGTGCCCGTGAAGGTGGACAATGGGGAATTAAAGAGTTCTTAGATACAAAAGCCATTTCATACTGGTAAAAAATCGCATTGTAGGAACACATATTGACACAACGAATAACAGATGAGCATGCTCTTGGACAACGACTTGATCAGTGGCTTGCCAAACAATGCCACGATGAGCTATCACGCTCACGTTTACAAACTCTTATCCGTGAAGGATATCTTAAAATTGACGGCCAATTAATAAAAGAACCTAAAACAAAATTAAAACCAAATCAAATGATTGAACTGGTAATACCTGCCCTTCAGGATGCAAAACCTAAGGGTGAAGCCATTGCGTTGGATATTTTATTTGAAGATCATCATATCATTGTCATAAATAAACCAGCAGGTTTAGTTGTTCATCCTGGCAATGGTAATTGGACAGGCACACTAGTTAATGCTTTGATCTACCACTGTGGCGAAAGTTTGTCTGGTATTGGTGGCATTAAGCGCCCAGGTATCGTCCATCGTCTTGATAAAGATACGAGTGGAGTCATGGTTATCGCTAAAAATGACCTCGCTCATAAAAGTCTCAGTGCTCAATTTTTTGATCACGGACGCACTAGTGCATTAGATCGGCGTTATCATGCCATAATTTGGGGATCTCCTAACCGTAATGTTTTGACAATTGATGCACCTCTTGGCCGTTCTCCTCATAACCGAACCAAACAAGCTGTTGTTCATAGCCAAAATCCTCACGCTCGCCACGCTATTACACATTTTTCTTTACTTGAAAAATATGGAACCTGTTCAGATAAAACATCTTTTGCTAGCCTTTTGGAATGTCGTCTAGAAACAGGACGGACGCATCAAATCCGCGTTCATATGGCTCATATTGGACACCCCATCGTAGGAGATAGTGTTTATGGAAATGCTTTCAAAACAAAATCAAATATGCTTAACCCTCTAATTAAAAATGCAATTGATCAATTCAACCGGCAAGCACTCCACGCAGTTAGTCTTACCTTTGAGCATCCCATTACAGGTAAAATTATGTCTTTTTCTTCATCATTGCCTCAAGATATGATTGAACTTATTAATCATTTTAAAAAAAATTGAAACTTTTGGCTTTTTCATGATTTCATAATAAAATATCTCTTTTTGAACAAAATTATAAATTATAGTAACATGAGCATTATGAGGGATGTTAGAATATCTAGCGATAGAGTTTGCCGTATTAGGGGATTCGTGAAGAAGGAGGGTGCTATATGGCCCACATGAATTTGATATCAATAGCTACAGGTGACGGAGGATTAAATCATTACTTGGAGGAAATACACCGCCTCCCAATGCTTAAGCCAGAAGAAGAATATATGTTGGCTCGGCGTTATCGTGAACATAATGACCTAAAAGCTGCACACAAATTGGTTACTAGTCATTTACGTCTCGTGGCTAAAATTGCAATGGGGTATCGAGGCTATGGATTACCCATTGGAGAGGTTATTTCAGAAGGTAATATTGGACTTATGCAAGCTGTTAAGCGTTTCGAACCAGAACGTGGTTTTCGTCTTGCAACCTATGCAATGTGGTGGATTAAAGCTTCAATTCAAGAATACGTATTACGGTCTTGGAGTCTGGTAAAAATGGGGACAACTGCTAATCAAAAGCGCCTATTTTTCAATCTTCGCAAATTAAAAAGTAGACTTCAAGCATTTGATAGTGGTGATCTAAATGCAGAGCAAGTTAAAGAAATTGCGACACAATTGAATGTGACAGAAGATGAAGTTGTATCGATGAATCGTCGCCTTGGTGGTGATACTTCGCTTAATGCACCTCTTCGTTCAAAAGAAGGTGAAAATAGTGAGTTGCAGGATTGGTTGGTTGATAACTCTGATAATCAGGAACAAGTTTTAATTGAACAAGATGAATTGGAAAATCGCCGTTCCATGCTAACACATGCTATGGACAATCTGAATGAGCGCGAAAAGCGTATATTCAAAGCGCGCCGTTTAAGCGATGAGCCGCTAACACTAGAAGAGCTTTCAAGTGAATTCAATATCAGTCGGGAACGTGTGAGGCAAATTGAAATGCGTGCATTTGAAAAAGTTCAACATTCTGTAAAAACTTCTGCTCTTTCTCAAAGACAAATGCAACAAATCCAATAATGGCTGTACATTCTTATTTTTCTTGTAGCCAACATAAATCGGCTTTATGTTTTTGAACTGAGTTATTAGTTTCTTTATCATAATGGGGAGGTTATCTGTTTACTATTTTTACCTCCCTTATTATCAGTGCTTTTTTGATGGCCAAGAACTGTTAATTTATCCAGATTTGTGATCCATTGCCCAATAACTTCATTAAAAATAGCCTCACCTATTGGTCCTTTTGCAAAAGTTAATTCGTTTACACGTCCGTTTTTGTCAGTCAGGATTAAACGTATCCAATCTAGCTCCCTCATCATTTGTAAATTTTGGTTAAGGAATAGGTGATTTCCGCTTAATGCAACAAGAAAAAAATTATCATCAATCCTAGCGATAGTAGTTCTTTTTAAAGATTGTCCAATTGATTGTTCACTTGCCTTAAAAGTGAGTGCCTGAACACTGCTTATGGCTTGACCTGAAAATTTATCAGAAAGAATGAAAATAACGTCCATAATATACGCAGCAGGAAAAGACAAATCAGTATTACGACGTAAAATCAACCGTAATGATAACCCTTCATCTGGAATTGTTATATCACCTTGTATAGCTACTTTTTCTGGAGCATCCTTAACACCAGCATCCTTGATAAGCGACCACCGCGCACTACCTATTGCTATTTTTTCTGCATCATAGCTTGTGCGAGCTTGATAAAAAACAGCTTCACCCAGCTGTCCTGCTTCCTGCAAATTTGTAGTAGTCCCTGTTGCAATTCCTTCTTCATTCGAAGGATTTGCCATTTGGTCTGCACCAACATCCACTTCACTCCCATCTTCTAACAAGCGCTGCGTTAATTTTTTGTTAATTAAAAATGCCTTTGGTAACGCATTAGAAGCTTGAATATTTTTCTTTAATAACTGATGATCATTGGATACAAACACACGCCCACCGATGAAACAAATACCAATAATTAAGATGGAAAAACTGGCAAAAATCGTAACTCCTATTATAATACGCTTTTGTATTGATGACCGATTAGCTCGACGTAAAGCTTGAGAAAAAATATGTGAAACAACATGTGAATTATCTGCTTGCAGAGCAGAAGCTAAAGTAGAATCTTGTAACATATTTTTATTAACATGCTTAGAACGCAAATGAGTATCCATATTGATGGGCTCTGCATCTGGTATATTTGCCGCAGAAGACTCATAAAATATCTTATTTTCCTTTGAGCTTGAATTAGAGATTTCTTGTTTTTTTTCTGTCATCACAACTGAAACATCATTACGTTGTAGTAATACGGAATTTCTTGTACTTTCATCGCTTTTAGTAGCATCTATAGGCTTCCACCCAATACTTGAAAAAAGTGTTTCCTTTTCAATCGCTAAATATTCTTCTTCAATAGCCGTAATAGCATTTTGTAAAATCTGTCTTTGCTTATCTACCATCTCTTGTGGTATTGCAGCTGCTACAAATTGATGTTCTAGTGTTTCGATAGCTCGTGTATAGATTCGTTGGCGCGTTTGTGATGTGCCATCGCTTTGCGCGTTAATTGCTGTTTTTAAGATTCTAATGAAATCTACCATATTTCCATATAATCTTTTTTCAAACTTGAAAAAAAGCCCAGCTACAAAGCTAAAAGCATCTTTATTTCAGCTTTCCAGATTGATTATCATTATATTGATTAAACACTGTTTAATCTAAAGCGAATACGCAAAAGAAACAATGCTATTTTGTACTTTTTTACCACTCGTTCTTAAGTTTCTATCCCAAAAAAGACAAAACAACAACCAATGTTAAAATCTTAACATGATTATTAATCTGCAAAAGGATCAGTAATAAGAATAGTGTCTTTACGCTCAGGACTAGTAGATATTAAAGCCACTCGTGTACCAATCAATTTTTCAATATAGCGTATATATTTGACAGCTTGTGCTGGTAAATCTTTCCAACTTAACGCATGCGCCGTTGTTTCTTTCCAGCCTTTCAGTGTCTCATAAATTGGCTTTACACGAGCTTGAGCTCCCATAGAAGAGGGTAAATAGTCAATTTTTTTACCATCAAGTTCATAGCCAATACAAATTTTAATTTCATCTAAACCATCCAAAACATCAAGCTTTGTCAGTGCTATACCCTTAACACCGCAAATGACTACCATTTGACGTACTAAAACAGCATCAAACCAGCCACATCGACGCTTTCTACCAGTCACAACGCCAAATTCATTCCCACGCATTCCAAGAAATTCACCAATATCATTCATCTGTTCTGTCGGAAATGGTCCTTCTCCAACACGTGTTGTATAAGCTTTTGCAATGCCTAAAACATAATGAATTGCGTTAGACCCCACACCTGAACCAGTAGATGCTTGTCCAGAAATTGTGTTTGATGACGTCACATAAGGATAAGTACCAAAATCATTATCTAATAAAGCACCTTGTGCACCCTCAAAAAGAATGCGCTTCCCCATCCGATAATTTTCATCTAAAAGACGCCATGTACAATCCATAAAGGGTAAAATCTTGTTTGCCACTTGCATTAATTCATCATAAAGCGCTTGAGCATCAATTTCTACAACACCCATCCCGCGACGCAGAGCATTATGATGTCGCAAAAGCCGTTCAATCTTAACCATAAGTGTATCAGGTTCTGCCAAATCCATCACTCGGATAGAACGACGTCCAACCTTATCTTCGTAAGCTGGACCAATACCGCGCTTTGTCGTGCCAATTTTTAAACCCGAAAGACCACTTTCCCTAATTGCATCCAGATCGCGATGCAGAGAGAGAATCAAAGGAGCATTTTCAGCAACGCGCAAAACTTCAGGTGTAATCTTCACACCTTGGTCACATAATTTTTCTAATTCTACAACAAAATGATGAGGATCAATTACAACACCGTTACCAATAATTGATAACTTACCACGAACTAAACCAGAGGGTAAAAGCGATAATTTATAGCTAATCCCATCAATAACCAATGTATGACCTGCATTATGTCCACCCTGATACCTCACTACAATATCCGCCCGATCAGAGAGCCAATCGACAATTTTACCTTTACCTTCATCACCCCATTGCGTACCGACAACAACTACATTGGCCATAATTTTCTCCGTCGTATTTGGTAAAATAAATCAGCATACAAAAATAAACGCCTCCCTTATAACGAAACCTTAAAGCAAGTGCGACTCTTCATTTGAGCTTTTCCTAATCATCATGCTATAAAATTCCCAAGTTGCAAAATAATAAAAGAAAATAAAACTATGTGTTTTCATTTTAAATCAATCATTTATTTTACAAGAAAGTAAAAATTGAGAGCTTTTTATTATTTTATTATTGTTTTTTCCAATATATTACACACAATTAACTCAATCCTATGATCTTTTACGATCGTTCAATGTTTGAGAAATTATTTATTTGATAGAAAATACGAGGCACTATCATGACTTCTCATATTTTCTTTTTTTGTGAAAGATCATCTTATAATGATCTAACAATCAGTTAAAGCCGAGCTTTTTCAACCTGAAATGCCCATTCAAGCCACTTCGTTAAACATTCAAGATCAGAAGCCTCAATTGTTATGCCTGTCCAAATTCTAAAACCTAGAGGAGCATTTCGATACGAACCAATATCATAAGCAGCACCTACCTCATCAAGACGATCAACTATCGATTTTATAAAAGATTCCTGTCTCTCAATATCCAGAGCAGTAATAACCGGATCCACAATTATTAAACAAACAGATGTATGAGAACGTGTTTGCGGAACCTTTGCCAAATATTCTAACCAAGGTGTTTTACTCACAAAAGCATCGAGTACAGCAAAATTCTTCTCAACTCGCGCCATTAATGCTGGCAAACCACCCAGCGATTTTGCCCACTTTAATGCGTCGAGAAAATCTTCAACACACAACATAGAAGGTGTATTAATGGTCTCTCCCTTGAAAATATTTTCATTCAATTTACCATTTTTTGTCATACGGAAAATTTGAGGCATAGGCCAAATTGGAGTATAATTTTCAAGTCGCTCAACAGCACGAGAACCTAAAATCAATACACCATGTGCAGCCTCTCCTCCTAAAACTTTCTGCCATGAAAAAGTAACAACATCTAACTTTGAAAAGTCAAGATTTTGAGCAAAAGCTGCGGATGTTGCATCACAAATTGTTAATCCTGCCCGCTTATCTGGAATAAAATCTGCACTAGGAACACACACACCAGAAGTTGTTCCATTCCACGTAAAAACAACATCACGATCAAAGTCAATCTGTGTTAAATCTGGCAATTCACCATAGGGAGCTTTCAAACGACGTATATCAGGAAGCTTTAATTGCTCAACAACATCATCAGCCCAACCCGTTCCAAAGCTTTCCCATGCAACCATATCAACGCCACGTTCGCCTAATAAAGACCACAAAGACATCTCAACAGCACCAGTATCTGAAGCAGGAACAATACCTATACGGTGATCAGAAGGCACTTCAAGCACTTCACGGATTAAATCAATAACTTCAGCAAGTCTCTGTTTCGCTATTTTAGACCGATGCGAACGCCCAAATAGTGCCTTTTTTAAGATCCCAACGTTCCAACCTGGTCTTTTGCTACAAGGACCCGAAGAAAAATTAGGATTATTTGGAAGGTGATCTGGTCTTTTTAGCAGCATTATTATTCTTTTCTTTCAAATGATTGTCTTTCTTAAAGGGAAAATAGATTATGATGAAATAACAGTCTCTTTACTCAAAAATATTTTTCTTTTATTTCGTAGACTGAAAATGGGTAGAGTTTTTATAAAATACTTCAAGTAATCACATCTCTTGATTGATTCTAAAAAAAGAATTGCCAACATTATCCCTGCGATAAAAACAAGCATTTTGATAGTAATACACTAACGGATCACAATATAGCTATCAAGTTGATTTTATGAAAAAAGTAACTATAATACTGGGAATACAAGGATAAATTTATAAAAATTGATATAAAAATCGATTATTTTTCTTTTGGTGGCTAGACAGAGAAAATTTTAATGTTATAACCGCCACACGCTTCATGTGTTTATGAAGCATGCCCAGATAGCTCAGGTGGTAGAGCAGCGGACTGAAAATCCGCGTGTCCGTGGTTCGAGTCCGCGTCTGGGCACCATTCCCTTTTTAAATTAAGTACAACTTGTTGGTTTTATTTGTTTTTTAAAACGTAATGGATACACAAATAAAGATACAAGAATAGAATTTTCAAACTTGCTTTGACAGTGTATTGCAGATGAAATTTTTTTCAGAGTGTTCCTTGAAATATTTTACGTTTGAGAGTGTTTCTACTTCTAAAAAATTAAGCCCTTTAAAAATTTTTCTTTCTTAATCAGTATTATTAAGATGCAATACAAATTTGCTTTTCATATATTTTATAATCACATCATATTAATGGATATTATCCGCATTAAAGCTATTTCAGAATAATAATCATCGTTGAAAAATGCAGGAAAACCGATCTCAAATAGATTATCTATAGCTTCAAAAAAAATTGACAATACATTCCTACGAAAAGTTTATTTTAGCTAATTTTTGCTTAATTTGCCCTACTTTTTCTAAAGCTTTGCAAAATTGAAAGCAGCTGATATTTTTTTAGAAAATTTAAAACACTTACAGTTCTTTTACTAAAAATAGAAACCGTATTGTTCTTTCAATTAAAGGCAAGCTACTAAGCTCAAGTTAATGCACAACAAAAAAGCAAATTATCTTAGATAAATAAACCATTTTAATTTTTTTGTAAGATCACCAAATTATTCCGAAAACACCAAGAGAATTGATGATCCCATTATCATAATTACTGTTCCTAGTAAATCTTTGCTAATACATTAATTACTCTCACTATAAGCATATATAATTTATGCATATACACACGACTTTGCAATTTCATACCTTGAGAGTAAACCAAAATTCTTCCCCCCAACAAAACTTAAACATTCTTCAAAGCATAAAGTATATTTTTACTACAAAAATTATACTGAAGAACATTATAATATATTCTTCTCTTCTACCACTTGAACATACTTAAGAAAAAATTGTAAAAATATATTCCTAAATCATAATAAACTTTTTTTATTTTATCAAACACTAATTTTACATCTTTCCAAGATGCACTATGCTTAATTGTATATGACGATGAAACAACTTTATTCAATAAAGATTCATCATGATCATTAAAAAACAAAACTTCACTAAAACCAGTAGAATCAATAATAATAGATGCTGATCCTTTAATATCAGTGCACTCAGATGCTTTTACAATAGAAGAAAAACCAAAAATAATAGTGAAGATAATAAGAAAACATCTCATGTTCATAATTTCACCTATATAATTTATTTTATCTATTTAAATACATAGTGAAGTTAACATAATTTTGTTTATATGTACATAGTAATAATTATTATAAATCATAAAAATAACTTATTTATTAAAAATATATATTAAATATCATTTTTATTATTCATTCATATTGCATTCTGCAATTATATATGAATATATTACTAATGCGCTATAAATAAAAATATGATTATATTACAAATATTACTTTCTATTTTGACAAAAATCATAAATTTGCTTATAGAAAAATGACAATCCGTACAATTTGCATTCAAAATATCAAATAAATTTTCTGCTATATTTGCTATAATCTCATTAATAATAATTAATAAAACACATTACGCAATTTATAAATAATAGCTTTGCACTTTTAATATATCCTAATAATAATAATAATAATCTATATAAATTGTGTAATAATTATTTCTGAAACAATCATTTAAATAATACAATAAGCTTCTCTTATCTCTGCGTATTTTTCTAATTTAAAATGCAAACAAATAAGACAAAAAAACTCACTACATTGCTCTTTTTATCATCTAAATGAATCACGATACAAAAATTTCATTCAAAGTAAAAACTACTCTTTTTTTGACGAAATGAGAGGTATAGATTTTTTAACTGTAATAGCTACAGAAGATGCAACCAACACCTTTAAAAAATCTCCAATCATAAAACCTGATGAAATCATCAAAGCCTTCATTAAAGAGATTTTAGTAACATAAGCCATCCATGGCACTCCAAAAAAATAAACAACCCCAATACCACCTACAGTATTTATTACAACCAATATAATAAAATTTAGCCGCTTCCAAAACAACTCAACCATAAAACCAATAAAAAATGCAGCAACTGCAAAACCAATCAAATAACCACCCCCAGTTCTAAAAAAAGCTCCAATACCTCCATACCCACCAGCCAATAAAGGCAATCCAATAGCAACCATGGCAAGAAAAAGAACCGATGCTAAAGCTCCTCTTTTTGCTCCAAGTATAGAACCTGCTAACATAGGCCCCATGGACTGAGCCGTAATAGGAAGTCCAAGGAAAAAAGGAAAATAAATAGGTGGAAAAAGGCCTAAAACTGCATAAATAGCTGCAAATAAAGCAATATAAGTTAAATCTTTTGTGTTCATTGAATTATTTTTCCCCATAAATATTTTATTACTAATTACACTTTATCATCAGTGCCACTATCATAAGAGCGCGCATCTAAAGCTTCAGCAACTTCTGAAGCCATTTTGATAGTTCGTATAATTAAAGGCATTGCAATAGCAAAAACATTGGTATCAAAGCCGCGTGCTTGCTGTGCTTCACGCACTTCGTTAAATTTTTCACTCACAACTGGAATGAACCTAATCGCCATAGATAAAACCATACTAAATTTTGATGGATTTATACCAAAACATTGAAATGGTTTAAGACTAGCTTCAATTGAATTGATCATATCTGAAACTTTGGTTGTAAAAGAAATAAGTGATGCTAAAAAAATGAGGACGATAAGACGTAATACAACCTCAAAACCTACAAGCCAATGATTAACAATAACTTGGAAAACGAATATGAGCACTAAAAACAAGCCCATTGATTTAAACTGTTTTAAAATAATTTTAAAAGGAATCTTTGCAATTTTATATAATAAAATCAAAAACAGTAAAAATAGTAAAAATATAGGTATAGATGAAAACATAAATGCAGCGGTTGCACATATAGTGAGAAACACCAACTTAATCTCTGGTCTCAGTCTATGGATAAATGTATTCTGAGGGAAATATAAACCGATCAAGACATTCTCCTCACATATTCCTTTATCGCAACAGAAGGTACATCATCAACAACTATTTCCCCCTTATCAAAAACTAGCACTCTATCAAATTTTTCGAGGAACTCCAAATCATGTGATACAACAATTGCTGTTTGTGATAACTCTTCTATAACTTGTGCAATACGACACTTGTTTCTCAGATCAAGTAATGTGGTTGGTTCATCAAAAATAATATAATCTGGTTTCATTGCCACCACACTTGAAATAGCAATTAATTGCTTTTGCCCACCACTTAATAAATGAACTGCATGGTTTTTAAATGCTTGAAGATCATAGCGTTGTAAAATTTCGTCTACACGCTCTTTAATTTCATTTTTACTCAGTTTTAAATTTTTGAGACCAAAAGATAAATCTTCTTCCACTAAAGGCAAAACAATTTGATTATCAGGATTTTGAAAAACAAATCCTATTTTACGCTTTACTGCCTTTGCATCATGCTTTGTATCGAGTCCATCTACACTCACAAAACCATCAGATGGTAATTGCAACCCATTGATAAGGCGGACAAATGTGCTTTTCCCAGAACCATTCGCACCAATAACCGCAATCCGTCTTTCAGTAAGCCGTATAGTAATGTTTTTTAGAACACACAAATCACCAAAGAGTTGTGTTACTTTATCAAATTGTATGATACCCAAAGCTTGTTCCAATCAATCTCTTTTCTTTATGCACTCCCTTTTACCGATACAGCTTAAGCCTATAACCCAAGAACAAGAGCAAACACCATATAGGCATAATAACCACTACCAAACTCATATCAGGCATCTGAGCAGGAATATATGATTCAATAAAAGACGTCCTTATTCCTATAATATTAAAAAATTGAGTCATTAATCCATTTTGCCCAAAGCCACTAACAAACATAATGCAAAATAATAAAACAAGAAAGCAAAGGCAAAGATAATTAGCATAAGGATATAAACTGAAAGCATAAATAAATGACTCTTTTCTATTTTTATGTGCTTTTCGAAATTTTAAATGAACAATAACAATAATAGCCCAAGTAATAATTGCTGCTGCGGTTGCAAGAGCCATGATACGCATAAAACTCTTATCAGGCACAAGAGCATTAACGACGATGATTATCCCAGTACAAATCGATGAAAAAAGAGTAGCAACATAAGGAACACGAGCATTACTCAGTTTACCAAAAATATGCGGTGCATTTTTTTGTATAGCTAAACTATAAAGCATACGACTGTTAGAATAAATACTACTGTTGTAAACTGAAATAGCAGCCATAATGACCACAAAATTTAAAATATGGCCTGCTACAGGAATTCCTATGGTTTCAAAAATTGTAACGAAAGGACTGCCATTTTTCCCGATCATATTCCATGGACTTATCATCATAATAATGCTAATAGAACCAATATAAAAAATTATAGTCCTCCACATAACTTTACGAATAGCAGTTGGAATTGTTTTTTGTGGATTTGATGTTTCTCCAGCAGCAACGCCAATAAGCTCTGTTCCACCGAAAGAAAACATAACCACACAAGTAGCGAAAACAAATCCCGTTGCACCATAAGGAAAAAAACCTCCATAATTCCAGAGACTCTGAATGCTCGCTTGATGATCACCCATTCCAGTGACAATGAGGAAAATTCCCAAAATGATCATACCAACAACGGCAGAAACTTTAATCAAAGCTAAACCAAATTCAAATTCTCCGTAAAAACGAACATTAACCAAATTTATCAAGGTAACAAATGCAAAAACAAGGAAAGATGATTTCCAATGGTCAATTAAAACCCAATGATCAAGATAAAAGCCGATAACTGTAAGTTCCGTCATACCAACGAGAATATAAAGAAACCAATAATTCCAACCCGTTATGAAACCAGCCAAACATCCCCAATATTTATAGGCAAAGAAACTAAAGGCACCTGATGTTGGCTCTTCTGCTGACATTTCACCAAGCATTCGCATGATGAAATAAATAATAAGCCCCCCCAAAAGATAAGCTAAAATAGTTGAAGGACCAGCTAATTGTATAGATTCAATTGATCCATAAAAAAGACCTGTTCCAATAACACCCCCAAAAGCAATCATTTGAACATGACGATTTTGAAGACTACGCTTCAATTCATTGTGCTTTTCCTCAAACATCATTCCTCATTATTCTCATTAGATTCACGTTCAATCTTCATCGGGGAAAACCAACAATAACTTTATGTATTTTTTTAAAAATTATAAAAACGAATGTAAGCTTATTTTTTTGCCATAATGCAACTACTTATTCTTTTATACGTTACGCGAACATTCCTTTTAAATGGCGAAAAAGATATGTTCCGTCCTTTATTTAAATTAATGGCTTTCATTTTTATCACACTGACGATTATAGTATTAGTCATCGATGGCTCCCACACTGTAAGCACATCACACTGGATGATAACACCCTTCAATGAAATATTAGCAAACTTTCTGAAAATGGATATTTATGGACTCAACCAATCTATAAGTAATATTCTACCAATTTTCCTGTCTTCAATTTGCATCACTCTAATTTCTTTACCAGCATGGTTTATCTTTGGCACTTTAGCAATAATGTTTTGTATCTTGAATTACAAAAAGCAAAAACCTTTTCATAGAATCTCGTTTACAAAAGGAAAATACACTTGATATTGAAAAATTCTTCTAAAATTTACTGCACACGCATAACTGATATATCTTAAAAGATTTCATTTTATTAGGGGAACTTTAAATCATTTCGCTAATAAGTGCAGGCTAAAAATGTTTTATCAGTTTATTATAAACATATACATTATCTCATTAAGATATTAAATTTTTTAAATATACCATCCAAACCTTTTTCCGTCGATCAGTCATAACAAGAGAATAGTTCTTCAATTCTAGGAGTTTTTTTGGTAAGCTGGCTTCATTTTTACTTCTATAAATCAATTTATCCAGCGTGTTTTTTTACTCCATTTTAAATAGAAAACATATCTCATTCTATCTTAATCATCCCCACCTTACCTCCATATTATGGAAACTGATAGTACTTTTCCTTCCATAAATAGCTTAAAAAACTTCTCTCTTTCCCATAAAAGCTGCAGCCATCTTTACCTATACTAGGACACCTTAATACATTTACTATCCCCAAAGTGCGCTCTATATCATTTATAAAATCAAGTACTCTCATTAAATTAAAAAAGCATTTATCAACACATTACAACATAAAGATCAAAAATAACTGTTTTGATTCCCATTCTACGCGTCGTTTTTCTCATTTCAAACAACTAACGCATCTTATAAACGGTTGAGTAAGATGCACACTTGCTTTTGTATGTTCTTTTGGCTATTACCCTACAATCAACTTTTGTCCGATTAATGATTAATGTATAATTTATGCCGCATTAGCTCAGTTGGTAGAGCACATCATTCGTAATGATGGGGTCGCTGGTTCGAATCCGGCATGCGGCACCACTTTATTTTGAATAATAAATGTATTTGTTTTTACTCTTTATTTAATCCACCTAACAGTCCCCCTTTTATCACGCGATCAAAATGCATGTGTTTGGAAAATTTGTTACGTAGAAATCTGGAAGGTATTCTCCTCAAGAATCTTAAAACAGACAGTGATTTTTGAGCAGATCAAATCAGTAAAGATTCTCCATAGATAGCAATTTGACGTATTTTTACTACAAAAATAAAAAGAGTATAACAGTGGACGAATATCACAGAAAATTTGCAACGAGCGCGTTTAGAATTATGGCTTTTCTGTTACTGGCTATGATACTTATCGGAGCAAGAAATATTCGCGCTATAAGTCAGTAAAGTTCCTACGAATCCTATAGATAAATATAGGATAAATTATCAGCAATTATAAAAAATGATATGCGCTGAGAGAACATGAAAAGAAGCTGATTCAAGCAAAATGGTTAGCAGAAACTCGAAACTATAACGAGCAATTCCTTATTTTTAACTTTGCGAACGACTGCCACATATTTGTTGTTATGTGCAAATACATGGGTGATATGTTGCTAGTGATATGGGAGAAACGTTGCGTAAAGAGTTTTGTTGGAAAGAAAAAGATTTTAATTGGACAATAAACGCAATGCACTCAGAGCCAAAGATGTTCGGACGCATGTAGAAAAATTTCTAAAATCTCCACCTACCTTCAATAAGACAAGTAGACTGCTAAAATAAAACATGACGATATAGCGCACGCACCTAAAAAGGTTCTACATGCAGCCGAGATGTGCAGTGATCTTAAAACAGTGTACTACATGATGTTCCCAGACAAAAGGACACTCGCAATTAGTTGCATTCATCCTTAAGTGAAGAGGCTGAGCGAAAAGCTGGTACCTAATCTCATCCTGTGAGTAAGGTATTTGATGAATTTGTCTTCTTGAAAGGAACAGCCAAAAAACTATTTTTGGCTATAATACGAACTCTCAAAATCTTCAAATCTCATGCAAAGATAATAATTTTGAGAGTTCTTATTTTGAAATTTTTTTGAAAAACTCTTCACTCAGAATTGCTCCTTATTTCTCTTGAGTTGATCTCTCTCATTTTATAATGAAGCATCTCTTTGAATTATGCTCACCTACTAATTTCCTAGAAATCACCTAAGGCAATAAAAATTAAAAAAATCAGTGAACCTCAATTGCTAGACTCTCCCTTCATGAGAAATGATTGTAAAATATCACCATACCCAAAATAACATAACAAATATTTAGCATTCTATTTTATTATTCATATTCTATTTATCAGATAAGACTCTCTTTGGATCTACTCCATATTTATTATCCATATGCTTTCCATTTTTGAAGAGAAGATAAAGAGACAAAGCAATTCTAGAACATATCACCAACATCAAAAAAAGATCAAAAAAGACGCTCGTCATTAGGTAAGCTAAGGATTCGTTCATCTCCTCCGTGGGATCCCCTATAAACCCCATTGCTAACCAAGGTACATAAATAGGAACCAGCCAAAAACCTGAATGACCTAAATCGTGCAATCGTCTTGTTGAAACAGAAAGCTCTGGTATCAGTAATACATGATAAATCACATGCAACAAAACTATGAAACCAACATTTGGTTCAGGAAGTATAAACGCAAATATTTTATGCTGTTTTGCGAAAAACCAGATAGGTGATGCAATAATACGCGATGTGAGCAAAATCCAAGCATACTCAGCACGTGTTGCACGTTCTCTCCAGTTAAATGAACGTTTTAGCCCATGATAAACCCATCTAAATCCATTGTACCACTTCAATTCTTGCACCTTACTCTCCTATATTTCCACAACCTATCTATCACCCTCTTTCAAACATCTTTTAAATTTAACAATAAAGAAGATATCTCTTAGATACCAAGCTTTAATGGAATTTTTTTGTCCACATGCTCCTCTTTTATATCTAATTTAGGAAAATTTTTCATAATCTTACAGGTTTCTAAACTTACCGTGATAATCTGTAGAAATGGTTTGAGTGAATAACATGCATTGCCCATAACCTCAACAGCCCAATCATTCACATTATGCAGAATCCCAGTTTTATTGTTCCTCCAATTCAATTTGACAGCTTGACGCGTTTCATAACTAATTCTAAAGTAGATCTTCCAGAGACAACGTACTCGTAGGCTTCCTTAGGGATATTCCAATTGTGATCTTATCATTGTAAATGAGAATGCTTTTACTGTAGGCACTCTCCCTATTTTCTGGATCATTTTTCTTAGCAAATTGCATTTTACCAACATGAAAATCTTCACCATGCCCACAGATAACCTTGTGATCTGTTAGCTCCAAATCTTCTAAGCAGCTCATAACCTTGACTCTGTATAAAGAGGTACAGTTTCATAATTTAGATGAAGTACTGCGCTAGATCGCTCCTCACCTGAATAAAAGCAGTAAAATCAGCAAAACTTCTTTACACGTGGAATCCGTAGCAACTGTTTGCTTAAGTTATCAGCATAACACTCCCGATACTCTTCACTATACAATAATCCATAAATGTAATAAAAGATATCTTCCTTTTATCTTCTCTCTTGGATAAGCTACTTGAAAATAAGCCAAAGCCTGATTGGTAATTGCATCTTTTCATTGAGATTGTGCAACATTATCTGATCCTAATGACAATTGCCCTGAAAAATCTACCTTTTTAACGGAAAACAATTTCCAGATGAATCAAATGGATAACCAAAAATTGTATCTACAATTAACGACGAAAATTTTTCTCTTTTATCATTTCTCACAACGATAATAACCAAATTTTCACACTGTTCATTAAAGAATACTTTAGGCATTTGATATTGGCTATTATTAAAGTTTTTATCAAAATACAGCATATTTTTTGCAAACGGACGATAAGACGATAAATAGACTTTCTTTCTTTGATGTCGTATTGATGTCATTTCCCCTTCAAAAAGCTCTTCTTCAATTTAGTATCCCAATTAATTTTTGTTTTGTCTAAGCTTACATATTTATCGAATGTTTTTTCGGTAATAAGGATATTGTTTTGCTGTATTCTTTCCAATTCTGCGTTATAGAAATCTCTCATCCTTTTCATATTTTCACGCAGTTTCTCTCTAAAGAAATTATAACACCATGCGTCTCTATTCGTTTTAATACCCTGTGAATAATCCTTTCCCAATCCTTGATATCCGCTATACTGCCAAACTCAGTGATCTTATCCAATTTTGCTTCTTTTGCTTCACGTGAAAGCTCATCACCAATATCTTGAAATATATTTTTTCACGCTCTTGAGCTTCTGGATTTTTTACAAGAATAGAAATTGCAATAGGGACTTTATTTAATTGACCGACAATGCCTTTGCCTTCCTTATCACCCCCTTCTTTCGAAAAATTATTAACCCTAATATTCCTTCCCTCGTAAATGAAAATATAGAGGCTACTAAAGTTTTCCTTAAAGCATGCTCTCACATCATCCATGGACTTTGCATCAATAAAGCTCGCATTTGTGACAAAACTAATCACACCACAATCTTTGATACGATCCGATGCTCACCGCAAAGCATGAACATAAGAATCGTATAAACTATTTGATGCATTTCTTGAAATAGATCTCTTCAGATAAGTCTCTCTAATTCGTTGACCCAACCTGAGATATTTTATATTTTTATTCCCATCATTTTCACCATTTTGGCCAATAGAATAAGGAGGATTGCCTATAATAATGTGATCGGAAGTTTGGATTGTTTTATCCTTCGTTCACTATTTTCCTTTAACACACCATCAAAACAATCCTTATCTTCAAACATCTAAAATGTATCAATGAGACAAATATTATCAAAAGGTGTGTAGTAGAGCCTTCAAACTTCTTTCATCTCTATACTTATCCTTCCCTTTGAGAAGATCATGATAGACTGTTTCAATATTAATTGCAGCGATAATAGTATGCCAATAGAATGATCTCATTAGCGTGAATTTCATGTTTATATTTTTGGGGTAGCTGCTCCTCAGGAATAATCTTACTCTGGAAGAGGCGTGTAATAAATATCCCTGTCCCAACAAAAGGATCTATAATATGAACATTATCATTGGCTATATCGCTATTAAATTCAGTCTTGAGAATATGTTCAACAGAATGAAGAATGAAATCAAACACCAGAACTGGTGTATAAGCAATACCCAAATGCTTAACTGTTTTCTCAAAGGCTTTTTTAAAGAAGTTGTCATATATCTTCCTGATAAAATCCTGCTTCTTAGCAGCATTCGCGTTTCCTCCGATATCGTCTTTAACTCTTGCATAAAATTTTTGAAGTCTATCACATTCTTTCTCGAATCCGCGCTTATTCAAATCTTCAAGAATATCTTGCATCGATTGGGAAATTGTATTTTTCTGGACAAAATCATATTCTCCACACAAAGCTTCAAAGATTGGTTCCATAATGAGATGTTGTATCAACATCTCAATCACATCATCTGGATCAATACTATCGTTGATATTCTTCTGTAAGGCATTAACAAAATCATTAAAGACTTTGTTTGCTTCAATATTTTCTTCTTTTTCAAGAATAGCTTTGATGCAGCTGATAAGTGTTGTAGAAATTTTAGCAACATCAGTGATCCAGTCTTTCCAGAAGACTTTAGATTTGAATTTTTTCACTGATGCGACTCAGAAAGCTCGTGAAAACCCCACTTTTCATGACAAGTAGTTATCCATCAATAGAATCAATATTTAACGATTGCTTATTTTTATCATCAAAATCAGCTAAGAGACCATATTAAAGCCAATAATTCCTATCTTTAGATAAACATATCTGTTTTATAGTTATGCAAACTCTATAGAAATGTTGATACGTGAAAAGCTATTATAAAACTTAAAAAAATAATTGCTTAACGACATATGGAGTACAGTATTCTTTACAAATTTGTATTATTATAAAGGGTACCAAATAAAGCAATTCTGCAATAAAAACCAATTTGGTATTTGGCAAATTATAGAATCAGCAATAGTAGTGTGGTATAATAAAATTATACCACACTACTATAACACATGAAAACATCCGACTGCACCCAGATATATTAACCAACTTTAAAAGATCCCCCAAGGATGCTGTGTGGATATACATCCATCATGAATCAGTAGCATTTATATTTGCTAAGCTATCACGTGTAATTTCTTTAATTGCGCGCGCACCCGTTAACGTCATAGCTACCCGCATTTCATTAGCAAAAAGATCAAGGACGTGCGTAACACCCTTTTCACCCGCTGCTGCAAGTGCATAAACAAAAGCACGACCAATCATAACGACATCCGCACCTTGCGCTATCATGCGTACAACATCAAGACCAGAACGAACACCAGAATCAACCAAAATAGTCAAATCATCCTTTACAGCATCTGCAATCGCTGGCAAAGCTCGCATAGTTGACAAGGCACCATCAAGCTGACGCCCACCATGATTGGAAACAACAATACCATCAGCACCAAATCGCACCGCTTCTCGCGCATCTTGTGGATCAAGAATACCTTTCAGGATCATTTTTCCTTTCCAAAAATCTCGAATCCATTGTAAATCTGACCAACCAATTGATGGATCAAAATTTGCACCAAGCCAACCAATATAATCTTCTAATGCAATCTTCTTTTTAAGATAGGTAGAAACGTTTCCAAGATCATGTGGACGCCCCATAATACCAACATCCCAAGCCCAATGTGGATGCATAACGGCCTGTAAAACACGGCGGATCCCAGCATAAGGCCCAGACATACCTGAATGAGCATCACGATAACGTGCACCAGGAACTGGCATATCAACAGTAAAAACTAATGTACGTAAACCAGCTTCCCAAGATCGTTCCAAAACATTACGCATAAATCCACGATCCTTAAGAACATAAAGCTGAAACCAAAATGCGTTTCCAACCTCTGCATGCACTTCTTCAATGGGACAAACTGAAACTGAAGATAATGTGAAGGGAATGCCCTTCGATACTGCAGCACGTGCAGCTTGTACCTCGCCACGACGTGCATACATACCTGTCAACCCAACAGGTGCAAGCACAATTGGCATATTAAGCGTTTTGTCAAAAAGCTTGATGGAAAGATCAACTTCACCGACTTGTTTAAGAATTCTTTGACGCAATGCAATTGTTTGAAGATCTGTACAATTATGTCGTAATGTCTCTTCAGCGTAAGCCCCACCATCAATATAGTGAAAAAGAAAAGGAGGAAGCCGACGCTTTGCTGCTTTGCGGTAATCCAACGCTGAGGAAATAATCATAATAACACCATTGTTTCTAAATGAAAGGTGAAAACACACCAAAAAACCAATAATCCCCAACCCGCATATCCTCTATCAGATGTCCTAATAGAGAATTTCATTCAGTAATTACAGGTGACAGAGATTGCAACAAAAAAAGCTGATAACACACAGATACACGACAGATACGTGCTTCCCCCACGAACCACAATCAATAATAACATGTAAATTCACACGTTACTAACATATGTCCAAGGATTAAAGTTACATTACTTTATAACGAATACCCTCTGAAACGCACTGCTGTAGTCATTTTCTTCAGTTTTAAAGCAATAACCTCTTGCAAAGAGGCCTCAACAATTTGAAGATCTGGCCAATTATTAATTATATACCACGACTCCCCCTATAAATATTAAAAAAACCATTAATCAAAGCAATCAAACTCTAATAAAATCCAATCGAACTCGTTGAATGCGTAGTAATCTTCTTATAATGGTAGATAAAATCCTGCAGACTTCCACACTAACTAAAATTTCTCGGAACGACCCTCACAATTGAGTTAGGGCATTAAAACAAAATTTAAATGCTAGAACGTATTCAACAGAATAAAATAATTTAAATAAAACCATAAAAATGACATTTTATATGAGAGAAAATGCATAATATTGTCATTTAAATTGCTAAAAATAGAACCAATGATGGCGAATAATCTTGCATATTCAATTAAAAAAATTGATAATATCTCATACTTTATGAAAAACTAAAGTTTTCAATAAAGAGATTTTTTGCACACAGCTTTATCAAAAGCTATTTTTTCAAACTTATTTAAAATGCTTAGACAACTTTAGTCCCTGCGCTTGATAATGTGATCCAACATCATGTCCATAAAGTGCTAATGGTCGACTAAGCATGTGTTCATATATTAAACGACCAATAATTTGACCATGTTCCAAAATAAAGGGAACTTCATGATTGCGGACTTCCAAAACCGCTTTTGCTCCCTTTCTTCCCGATTCTATATGCCCAAATCCTGGATCAAAAAAGCCTGCATAATGTACCCTAAATTCACCAACTAAAGGATCAAAAGGCACCATTTCAGCTGCATAAAGTGGAGGAATATGGATAGCTTCTCGCGAAACTAAAATATAAAATTCATCAGGATCAAGAATCAGCTCACTTTGACCATTGTAGTAAAGAGGTTCCCAAAAATCTAAAACATGCGCAGCAGCACGTTTGTCAATATCGATAACACTAGTATGACGTTTACCACGATAACCAATAAGCCCATTTTCATTTTCTTTCAAATTAATAGAGAGTCCAATACCACCATTGCTAATATTAGGAAAATCATCCGATACTAACGTTTCATCCTGATGCAAAGCATGCAACTCATTTTCATTTAAGTAACTTTTCCCCTTTCGAAACCGAAGTTGAGATAAGCGCGAACCAGTACGTACAAAAATTGGAAATGTACGTGGGCTAATTTCAAGATAAAGTGGACCATGGTAACCTGTACAAATTTTATCAAATTCCTGAGCATTATCTGTAATCACACGCGTAAAAACATCTAACCGTCCTGTAGAACTTTTGGGATTAGCAACCGCAGACAAAATCTTTGGTAAAGCCAAACTCTCTAAAAGAGGAACGATATACACACAGCCCGTTTCTAAAACTGCCCCATTCTGCAAATCAAATTCATGCAATTTTAATCGCTCAATCTTATCCAAAACCTTTGCATTAGCTCCTGGCATAAAGGATGCACGTATACGATAGGCTTTATTTCCTAAACGGATATCTATACTTGCGGGTTGTATTTGAGCTGCATCAAATGGCCAAAGAGCCGTAAGAACGTCATTATCAATTAAAGCTCGTATATCACTATCAGCCAAAATTCCGCTTATACGCGTCATATTGTCTTGTCTCCCATCTTTACTGTGCTTCTTTTTTGACTCAGATGATTGACTGGTGTAAGTATCTTGGGCAAGAAAATTGTTCTCCTTGACTTTATTGATCAATTTACTACCACAATCAATGAATGCTACAGATAATAAAACAGCCTTTGATATAACAATTTTTGTACAATGAATATAACTTTTTGAATTTCAGATCTCTTACGTTCTCTTATTCTTGAATGTTGAATAAATAATGTTATCATGACATTAACGCTTTTATAAAATCCGTAGAAATCTTTATTAGAATTTATTATGATCATACGCCATCTTAGCGAAAATATTATTAACCAAATCGCGGCTGGAGAAGTTATTGAACGCCCAGCAAGTGTTGTCAAAGAACTTGTTGAAAACGCTATTGATGCTGGAGCAACCCGAATCGAAATTGTCACAGCAAACGGCGGAAAAAACTTTATCAAGGTAAGCGATAATGGTTGTGGAATTCCTGTAGATCAATTGATTTTAGCGGTTTCTCGCCATTGTACATCAAAAATTACTGATGATGTGCATAATATTTGTTTCCTCGGGTTTAGAGGAGAGGCTTTACCCTCTATTGGTTCTGTTGCAAAACTTAAATTAATTTCACGAACGCAGAATGCTGACAACGCTGCTGAAATTTCCGTTACAGCAGGACGATGTGTTGGACCCAAACCAGCCGCTGCTAATCTTGGCACTATAGTTGAAGTTCGTGATCTCTTCTTTGTCACTCCAGCGCGATTAAAATTTATGAAAACAGATCGTGCTGAAGCAAGTGCCATCACCGATATGATTAAACGAATTGCTATTGCATTTCCACATATCCGCTTTTCTCTTTCTGGTCCAGACCGAGTTTCCATAGAATTACCTGCTACGGAAAATAATACTCAAGGACAATTACAACGTATCACACAGATTATGGGAAAAGAATTTGCTTCCAACAGCATCACACTTAATGCTGAACGTGAAGCAGTTCGCTTGACTGGCTTTGCCTGTTTGCCATCTTTCAGTCGTAGCAATAGCCTTCATCAGTTTGCTTATGTTAATGGGCGTCCAGTGCGCGATAAACTTCTCTGTGGAGCAATCCGAGGAGCTTATGCCGATGTCATGGCTCGAGATCGTCACCCTGTATCCATTCTTTTCATTGATCTCCCCCCCGCCGATGTAGATGTTAATGTGCATCCAGCTAAAGCCGATGTACGATTCCGAGATCCAGGATTAATTCGTGGTTTAATTGTTGGAGCAATTCATGAGGCATTACATCAAGTTGGTGTTCGTCCCATTTCAACAAACTCTGAAGCAATGCTTGCTGCGTTTCAAACATCACAGCCATTGAAAAATTTTAAAAATACCCATCAGTCTTTTTCTTACACTCCACACAATCACCACCTTGCTTCAACATCAGTGCTACACAAACCATTCGATGCTACGAATCTTATTGATTTAGGAGAAAACCCCACCCCTCCTATAGAGTACTTAGATACACCAAGTGGTGATGTATGTACTACAAGCACTATGCCCTCACAAGAAGAATTACGTTATCCACTAGGAGCTGCCAGAGCGCAAATCCATAAAAATTACATTATTGCTCAAACTCAAGACAGTTTAATAATTGTTGATCAGCATGCTGCTCACGAAAGACTCATTTATGAGTCACTCAAAAATGCGCTTTACTCCAAACCACTTCCCTCACAATTATTGCTTATCCCTGAAATCGTTGAACTCTCCGAAGAAGATGCAACGCATCTTTTAACGCACAAAGATGCTTTGCAGAAATTTGGTTTAGGAATAGAATCATTTGGACCTGGAGCAATTGTTGTACGAGAAACACCTTCTATGTTAGGAGAAATTAACGTAAAAGCCCTCATTAAGGATCTGGCAGATGAAGCAGCAGAGTATGATACTACAGACAATTTAAAAGCAATGCTTGATTATGTGGCAGCAACTATGGCCTGTCATGGCTCAATAAGATCAGGGCGGCTTTTGCGTCCCGAAGAAATGAATGCACTCTTACGACAAATAGAAGCAACACCAAACACTGGTACATGCAACCACGGCCGTCCTACTTACATCGAACTCAAGTTAATTGATATAGAACGGCTTTTTGGCAGAAAATAAGCTCTTAGTTTATTGTTCTGGTAGAAAAAATTTTTTAATTTACTCTCGACTTTATAAAGTATCTTATGGCATTCTGCTTTAATCATTTCTCACGTAAATAAGAAGGGGGTTATGAATGATGTTTTCCAATGATGAACGTGAAGCAAAAATTCATTATTCCAATAGTGAATATAAAATCATAGAATATGGAACCTATACTCTTTGTGCTGTTAGTGGACAAAGAATTCCTATAAATGATCTGAAATATTGGAACCATCTCCGCCAAGAGGCATATGCTAATTGTGAAATTTCCTATCATCGCGAACTTGAATGCAATCAACATCTCAGTCAATTGTTAAAAACGCAAAAAAAATAATCAATTAAAGGTTATAAAGTCCAGACCTTGCCTTCAAAATAGCAAATTAAAGGGTATTTTTTCGCTTCGCAAAACGGGCTATAACTTCCTCAAGGATCATACTGCAAAAATTTTTTTGAGCAAAATCAACTTTAACATCAAATACAATAAGTTTCTTTAAGTTTTTTTGTATAGAACTTGCCTGTATACGTGTATAATCTTTAGCAGTTGTAGCCAGCCATAAATTTTGTGTTTTAGCCTTTTGCGCAAGATTTTTTAAATCTCTGTCAGTAAAAAAGTAGTGGTCAGGATAAGAATAAGTTTGCACAATATGGCCAGATAATTCTTTAATCGATTTGAAAAATTTATTTGGATTGCCAATACCTGCAAATGCTAAAAATAACTTTCCTGCAACCTTATCAGACACTAATGGTTTAAAATGAGCGTGATGCAAAGGCTTTCCAGTACCGATCAAAAGAGAATGAACTTTATCATCATTTTCCAAATGGCCAATCAACAACACACTGTCCATTAAAGAAAACTGTGTTTTTAGCGGTGCACGCAAAGGCCCTGCTGGAAAAACAGCTCCATTGCCAAAATTACGCATTGCATCCACAATAAGCAGTGCATAATCCATGTAAAGATAGCGACTCTGAAATCCGTCATCCATTAAAATAAGATCACATCCTTCCTCCTTAAGCCGTTGTGCAGCCGCATAACGATCAGGCGATATCGCAACAAAAGCATGTTGTGCAAGCAAAAGCGCTTCATCTCCAACAGAGCGCGCATTATCACATTCCTTATTTACAAGATGTACTCTCTGAACTGTTCCACCATAACCACGTGACACGACACCCGGAACTAAACCAAGCTCTTTCGCCACTTGAGCAAAAGCAATAACAACAGGCGTTTTACCAGCGCCACCTAATGTAAAATTTCCAATGCATAAAACTGGAAGATCAATAACAGGAGACTGCTTGGCCATAACGCAACGTGCAAAATAACCATACCCCCAAGAAACTGGTTTTAATAGAAAATGTAAAAAGCTTTTATCTTTCCACCAAAAATGGGGAGCTCTAATATACATACCTATCCCGATGCTGACTTAAACTTGTCTGTATTACAAGAGGCTGTAAAAATGGATCAAGAACTTTTAATGTGCGATCGAGCGCACCTGTCATACCTGTTGCAACTTCATAGGCAGTCTTAACCATTTCTTGCCGTAATGCTTCATTTGTTAAAAGCCTATACACCTGAATAGCAAGCTGATCTTTATCTTGAACCATATATGCTGCATCACGAATTAGAAATTGTTCAAACATCTTTTGAAAATTTGAAATATGAGGACCCACCAAAATAGCGGAACCAAGAAAAGCTAACTCCAATGGATTATGTCCACCATACCCACATAGCGACTTTCCAATGAAAGTAACTTTCGATAGACGAAGAAAAAGTCCCATTTCCCCAATTGTATCTCCCCAAAAAATATCTGTATTGGCATCTGGAATAGCATTATTGCTTCGGCAAATAAAATGCAAATTCTCATTGCTATATCTTCTAATGAGATCTTTTGAACGTTCAGGATGACGAGGAACAATAATTGTCAACAAATCTGGCAAATAATTTTTAAGAATTTTATGAACTTCAAGAACTATCGTCTCTTCTCCTTCATGGGTTGAAACGGCTGCCCAAACTGGACGATCGCCAATAGCATTGCGATAATGTGCAAGCAATGCTTGATCTTCAACCAAAGAAACATCTGCCTTAAGATTGCCAGAAAACGCAACAGATTTTACTCCAAGCGTATGATAATAAGCCACATCTTTTTCATTTTGACCAATAGCCATGTCAATATGCTTAAAAATATGTTTGGCAAGAACGCGTCGTTTTTGCCAAGCTTTAAAAGAACGTTCGGACATATGAGCATTAATCAAAATCTGTGGAATACGCATTTTAGCAAGTTCTTTAATACGTAAAGGCCAAATTTCCGATTCACAAATTAATGCTAAATCAGGACTCCAATGACCAATAAAACGACGCACAGCTAAATCTAAATCTAATGGGGCATATTGATGAATTAATCGATCACCAAAGAGCTTTTTTACCAGAGAAGCAGATGTTACAGTACAAGTTGTTAATAATATATTGATTTTCAATGATAAAATATAATTAATAAGTGGAACGAGAGCAAGCGTTTCTCCAACACTTGCCGCGTGCAACCAGATTAATGGACTTTGAGGACGTGTTTTGTGGCTTTTACCTAAACGCTCTTTTTTGCGACCCCAATCTTCTTTTCCATGAATAGCACGAAAAAATAAATAAAAAGGTATCATAGGACGTAAACAAAAACCAACCATCCGATAGAGGAAAAGAGCCGCACGTGCCTTTAGTTCTATCATTTACTCACCCCATTTATCTATCATTTACCTATTTTTGAACGCCTGTAAGCTTTTTTATTAAATGATTCATTATCTCTGTTATTGCATCTGTTTTTCTTTTAGCAAAAGCACCCTCCGCATTTTAGAAAACAAAAAGCGCTTCATTTATGAAAAAAATTGAATATCCAACAGAAACGAAATTGCAGTTATACTTTACATTTTTCAAAGAATCTTCTCCCGTGAAAATACATGTATCAAAATGTGATAGAGTAAGTAATTTTAGCTAATAAAGTAATTACTTTTCCAATTTTACATGCCTTTTCACGTCACATATCCACAATCATAACCATCTTTTTTAGATTTAAGTATATTTTGAACATTAATCATGTGTCTGTATGACTTCTATTAACACGATGCATTTTCCTTCATCTGCTCAAAAAATGCATGAATTTAAGCATAATCTTTTTGCAAGCTGCACATTTATGTCTGGGGTAGAAAAATGAAAAAATGCAACAATAATTTCTGCATTTTAAAAAGAAGAAAAAGTAATACATCGACCATCCAAAAAATTATAATAAATGGATTATAAGTATCTTATGTCTTTGCAATACCGTGTAAACTTTTTTAACAGTGAATTCATCTAACAAGCAAACACAAACCCTTCCCCCAATACACCACAAAAAAACTGTATAAACCGCGTTTTCTATAAATGAATGCCAATTTTCTTTTCAAAAAGGCTTGAAAACAAGTACTATGCTTCTTTTCTTGAACTATTTGACATTCTTATACAAAATTCAATCTCACTGCACGCGCACAACCTAAGAAAATAATGATATCAAATTCAGGTTTTATTATACATCGCCCGTTTCAGAATCAAAAAACCGATACAAGTCTACAATGTAATAGCGTTGTAATGCATTATCTACACTGCTCTGCGCTTTTGCTTGCCATGCTTCTTGAGCTGATTGATAATCTGGAAAAATACCAACCACATCTAAATTAGCAGGATTCTTAAATTGATTACTGCTAAGATTTTTTAATTCTCCACCAAATACCAAATGCAAGTATTGTTTTTTATCGTTGGCTTCAGCCATGTGTGTCCTCCATATATTAAAGAACTTTAGCGTGTTTCTATGTGATTAAACTAACTTTGCTTGACGAACAATATCTATCATATTTTGACAGCAATTATTTTTTCCAGCAATTAAAAAACCATATTGATAAGGTTTAATTCCGTAAAATATAGAAGGGGTATCAAGTGATAAAAAACACCCCCCACATTCCTGTAAAATGAGATCAGCAGCAGCAATATCCCACTCATGACAATTCGGACGAACCAACACAATATCTATCTCTCCTTGAGCAACAAGAACAAGACGATAAGCAAGGGAGGGAATATGGTGGTAAAAACTAACCTGATTGCAAAAATCATATGGCAATCTTTGAGCAACCGATCTATCAAGCGAAATTTTATATTTGTGATTACTCTGAGATGCCAAAAGAGGGAGTTTTACACCATTTAATGTCGCTCCTTTACCAGCAACAGCGGCATAAACCTCTCCTTGAGCTGGACACTGCAAAACACCTGCGATAGGGCGTCCATTCTCAATAATAGCGATCGAAATACACCAATAGGAACTACCAGAAAGAAAACCACGCGTTCCATCAATAGGATCAACAACAAAATAGCGTTCATAGACTTGTTGTTTACGATTATCTTGCGTTTCTTCTGAAATCCATCCATAATTCGGACGCGCTTCAAGAAGTTTTTTCTTCAAAAAGCAATCAACTGCAAAATCTGCTTCACTGACTGGTGAGTTGCCATCTTTTATCCAAACATCTAACGCACATCCAAAATACTTCATCGCTATTCCCCCCGCCTCTCTACAAACATCGAGCAAAAGGTTTAGATCAGAAGAATGATGCGTGTTATTTTCCTGCAAGAGTCATCCCTTCAATTAATAATGTCGGAGCAGCAGTACCATAACGCCGATCAATATCACTTGCAGGTGTTAAATGCGCTAGCATATGGAGTAAATCAGAACCTAGTGTGACTTCACTCACTGGATAAGCAATTTCACCGTTTTCAATCCAAAAACCAGATGCACCTCGACTATATTGCCCCGTAACAAAATCAATACCATGCCCAAATAATTCTGTAACATAAAAACCATTCCACACATTTTTTATCAAATCTTGGGGCGATATTAAACTTGGTTCAATAGCAAAATTAGTACTCGCTGGTTGAACTAATGACGCCGAACGTACACCATGACCATTGGTTTTAAGACCCAATTCACGCGCTGAAGATGATGAAAGAAGCCAGTTTTTTAAAACACCATTTTCAATAATATTCAATGCTTGCCCCTCGACTCCCTCTCCATCAAAGGGACGAGAAGAATTTCCACGCAAGAGCAAAGGCTGATCTGTCACATTAACATCAGATTTCATCACTGCTTTGCCAAAAAAATCTTGTAAAAGACTCGTTTTTCGCGTGACTGATGCTCCATTTACCATAGATGCGATATGCCCTGCAATCCCACGAGCCGTACGCGGATCAAAAACAACATTAACAACCCCGGTATCTGCACGCACTGCCCCTAAACGTCGAACCGCACCTACCCCTGCATTTCTGCCCACAGTTTCTGCTGCTTCCAAATCAGAAAAATGTAAAGCAGTTGTATAATCATAATCCCGCTCCATCATTGTTCCTTCACCAGCAAGTGCACTACAAGAGCGTGAAAAATAACTGGAGCGATAGGCTCCACAAAAACCATCACTAGTTACAAGAACAAACCCACTACGGCCGTAAGCTGTCGCAGCACCACCAGAATTGCTTACCCCTTTAACATTAAGAGCTGCTTCTTCCATTTTCAAAGCATCTTCTGTTAAAAAATGACTATCTGGAATAAAATTATCAAAAAGATCAAGATCTTTAGGATCAGTAACCAAACACTCTTTATCCGCCAGACCTTCAAATAAACTATCGGGAGAAACTTTAGCCATCGCAACAGCACGTTCCGCTAACTCTTGTGAACAAGCCGCTAAATTAGCAGAAACACTTGCTACTTTTTTGCCAACAAAAACCCTTAATGTAAAATCATCACTCTCAGAAGCTTCTGTAGATTCGATTTTTCCAAAACGAACTGATACATGGAGAGAACGTGAACGCACAATAACAGCATCAGCAGCATCTGCTCCAGAACGCTTCGCCGCTTCAACTAACGAAGCAGATTTATCAATCTGGTTTTTGTCGTCGGCCATTATAGACTCCCTCAAATATTGATTATTTATATTAGTAAGCAATTTAGAAAATTTATATAAAAATATAACTCTTATATACTCATCTATAAAAATCACGCACCATCAATGCGCCCTTTTTCTTTAAAAAAAACGAAAAATTTCTCTCTTCGCATCTTTCTGAAAAGATGTAATATGCTATAGTTCTTTATAATTTAGTCTCTCCAATCCACTTCAGCAATTCCACAAACAAAATCCACATTTAACAATTGAATAAATAGAAAAGCTTGCAATAACGTTCAACTTTCATTTTAAAAACGTTCAACTTTCATTTTAAATTTTCAAATATTCCGATAACCAAAAGATAACCTGACCTTCATATTTCTCGATCACTCAGTGCTCAATCAATTTTCGTGTTACCTTTCCTATAGTATCCTTAATCTCTACACAAATGTAAGATAATACCCCCTCACTATAGCTCTTTCTTTGCATCTATTAGTTCTTTTGTAAACTAGCAACAAAGAATATATATTTTTACAATTGACATGATCTAATTCAAAATACTATTATTGATTTTATTTCCGCACATTTTTGCATAATCAATCAACAATTATCAAAACCTTTAACTGGAATAGAGACGGCTGTCGCATTAACGAAGCAACCTATCATCCATAAAAGAAATGCAATGAAAGAAGTTTCACAGAGTAATTACTTTATCAAGTAAAAATGATATCTTTTTCAAGATCAAACCCATAATCGCAATTTATAAAAACGTATTACTGTGTCACCATAAAATCGCTCATCGTCTATATAAAATGGATCAGGTAAATGAATAACTGCATCTTTCTTTTCTTCAAGTATAAAAAGTGTATCAGCTTTTGCCCATCCTCCTTTCAAGGCTGCTATAAAAGCACGCTCACCTAAACAATGGCCATAGGGAGGATCAGCACAGATAACATCAAATGGGAGCATTGTCCCAATATTTCCAAGTTTTGTCGCATCCCGACGCAAAATTCGTCCAGCCAACTGCAATTCAAAGGCTTCAATATTTTTTTGAATCAGTCCACGTCCTTCAACAGAATTTTCAACAAAAACAGCAGATTTTGCACCACGCGAAAGCGCTTCAATACCTAAAGCACCAGTACCAGCAAAAAGATCAAGAATACGTTTATTATCCCAAAATCGCTCTTCTCGACTAGCAAAAATATTAAAAAGGTTTTCGCGCGTACGATCACTGGTTGGACGAATTGACTGACCAACAGGAGAAAATAAAACACGCCCCGCAAATTTACCGCCGATAATCCGCACGCGATCCTCCAAGCAGCTTCGATGTTTTTGCATAACCTTTATAAAATTTAGATTTTTTTATGGTGCTATCAGATGATTTTATTCTTCGCTTTTGTTCAAACAAACGCTCATTATGACTATCTTTAATAATTTTTCTCGCTTTTCCAAAAAGACGATCCTTTTTGCCAGCAATATGCGCATCATCATAAGATGTCTTACTACGTTTTTGATCAAAATTAACGCTCTTATTTTTCTGTAACTGGATTTCTGATGATTTGCCTTTATGAAAAGACTTCTTATCAAATGAAGTGTTCTTACAATCATGCAGATTACTCTCGCTGTAGGAAGACTTTTTGCGCGCACCCTGTGGACGCGCACCAGGAGCCATCCAAACATTAGAACGACGAGAGCGAGGCAAAAAGCGCTCTCTTTTTTCATCTTCATCCTTATTCTTACTCACAAGTTTTTTATCAAGCTTTGTGCTCAATCGTGCTTGACCGTGCTCAATATACCCCTTACGCGACTTACGCTGTGTGCTTTTCCCACTTGAAAAAATCCAGCCATCATTAGCAACGGTACGATCTTTATTACTTCGTTTTTCTGCGACAACCGTAGAATTTGAAAATGGCTTAAGAATAGGGGCATCAAAATCTGCATTAGCTTGCATGATTAAACGTTCACCCAATTGATCACGCAGTGCTCGACCTTTTAACTCACGAACCGCTCCTTCTTCTAAGTCAGAGAGCTGAAACGGACCATAAGATACACGAATTAAACGATTAACCGATAATCCTAATGCGCCAAGAACATTCTTTATTTCACGATTTTTTCCTTCACGTAAAGCTACAGAAAGCCATATATTTGTCCCTTGTTCACGTTCAATTGACGCTTCAATCGAACCATAAAAAATACCTTTAATCGCCATGCCATTTTTAAGATTATCAAGCGCACTCTGCTTTACTTTTCCATGAGCACGAACCCGATATTTACGTACCCACCCCGTTAGAGGAAGCTCTAATACACGTGCTAAACCGCCATCATTGGTTAGCAGCAAAAGCCCTTCCGTATTAATGTCAAGCCTTCCAACAGAAAGAACACGAGGCATTCCTTTTGGCAAATTGCTAAATACTGTCGGTCTACCTTCAGGATCACGGTTAGTGGTGACAAGCCCCGCTGGCTTGTGATAAAGCCACAACCGTGTTCGCTCTATTGGAGACAAGGGCTTGCCATCAACTTTAATAATATCAGAGCGAGTAACGTTAAAAGCAGGTGTTGTCACAACAACACCGTTAACAACAATACGACCAGCAACAATCATCATTTCTGCGTCACGACGTGATGCAACACCAGCACGCGCTAATCTTTTAGCAATCCGCTCACTTTCACTGTTTTCATTCATTTGCTTTTCACACCAATTTCTTACAATATGTTCAGCAAATTATTCACATGTACCATACCGTTATTCTAGAAAGGGAATTAACATAATCATTTATCATTTTCTATCCTTTAGCAGTAATAATATACTTGTTTACTTGCAAATTGATTTTAACATTTTTAAAAAGCAATGATGTCTCTTCATTGTAAAAGGGTAATAAGTTTTATTCACTTCACGACATGCCTCTAGAAAGAGAAGCCTTTTGACTCTCTATGCTTTAATAAAAAGGACACTATAACTTTGACCCCCATGGAAATAGCTCTGTTAGAAGCACAATGGACAAGCAAAAAGGATGAAGTCCCCGTAGGAGCCGTTATCATACGTGAAAAAAAAATTATCGCACGTACTGGTAACTATATAAAAGCCGCATATGATCCTACAGGACATGCAGAAATACGTGCGATCCGTATAGCTTGCCAAACACTCCAGAGCGAAAGGCTTCCTGATTGCGATCTTTATGTAACGCTCGAACCTTGCGCTATGTGTGCTGCAGCCATTTCATTTGCACGTATACGACGTCTCTATTATGCGACAAGCGACCCAAAAGGTGGTGCCATCGAGCATGGCCCACGCCTTTATCAGCATTCAACCTGTCATCACAAACCTGAAATTTATTCTGGTTTTAAGGAGAAAGAAGCTGCTCAACTACTTAAAAAGTTTTTTGCACAAAAACGACGTTAAAAACAACCCCTCTTTTTACCAAGAACACACCTACCTTTTAATAATATTATACTTTTTAAAAAGACAACTAATCCTTTTTATCAGAGGCTTTTCGCAATATTTCTTCTTTTATGCTCTTTTTTAACACCTCATTTTTGCCCTTTCACCCTATAAGCGCTAATCTTTATCAGTTTATAATAACTTAAAAGCAGCTAAATAAGATATAAAGTAAATACTCTACGCTTGCGTTTATTCTCTCTGACCACATAAATGCTCTTATCATTGCTTCGCATTTAATTGTAAAGAATCTCTTAAATAAAAACTAACAGGCTAATTAACCGATGATACTTTCTTTGAGATAACAGAACCCCTGCTATCGCTATAATACTGCCTTGATGCTGTTCCAGTAGAAAAACCAGACTGTATTATATCTTTTCCTTTTTGAGGCAGTGGTAAAGTTATGTGCGAACTTACTTTAGGAAACACAAGTTGTGGACGAGGCGCTGTCATCAATTGAGAGCGGCTTTTTTTAGGCTTTAGCGAAATAGACTCGGCAATATCTCCTAAAAACCGCACAGACACAATCCGCCCTGTACCATAAGTAGGTGCAGACAAACTACATCCTGTTAAAACAAAACATACACTCAAAATACTTATTGAAAATATTCTTAATTCGCGCTTTTCCACTGCTAATCCATTTTCTAAAATATATGGCTGATTGATATTCCCGCAATTTATTGAAAACCAGCCCCACACATAAAATTACCCCTCCCAGAGACAAAGCAATGGGGGCTTACCGGTACTACAAAAAGCTATATTTATCAATGACAGAATTCAAATAATAGCAAATATACTTTACAATTCTGCATTTTCCCCCAATAATTTAAGATTTTTAAATTTTACCGAGAATGTGTAATTCTCGTAATGCAGCCGCATCACGAGCAGATACATCAGGATAATCTAGATCGCTACCAACATCTTGTGTATAACGCCATGATCGGGCACACTTTGTACCTGAAGCTTTACCAGAATACACACCAACACCCTCAACATCGCTTAGAGCAAAAGCATCCAAAGGCACTACATCCTGAATAATTGTTAAAGCACTAGTGATACAAATTTCCGCCATATCCAAATTTCCTAATGCCTCCAATAAATCTGGATTAGAAATAAAAACAGTAGGCTCAGCTTCCAAAGACGATCCAATATGCTTGTTTGCTCGCTCAAGCTCTAAAGCACCTGTCACAACTTTACGAACCTGCCGAATTTTTTTCCAACGTTCAGCCAAAGATTCGTTCTGCCATTCTTCTCTCATAGGACGAAACTGCTCCAAATGCACTGAATGACTTTCTGGATAACGCTCTAACCAAGCCTCTTCCATTGTAAAAGGCAACATTGGAGCAAGCCATGTCACCATTCGCTCAAAAATTTCACGAATAATTTGCAAAGCAGCTTTACGTTTTTTTGATGAAGGTGCATCACAATAGAGAGAATCTTTACGGATATCAAAATAAAATGCCGATAACTCAGTAATTGAAAAATCGAGTAACGCACGCATAATCTTTTTAAAATCAAAATCATCATAGGCTCGATTAATCAACTTATCTAGTTCAAAAAGCCGATGCAATATAAACTTTTCAAGATCTGGCAATGCGCAATAAGATATCTCTTCTCCTTCATCATGCGCTAAAGTTCCCAGCATCCAGCGAATCGCATTACGCAATTTACGATACGAATCTACATTTGTTTGAAGAATCTTTTTACCTAAACGCTGATCTTCCCAATAATCAGTCGTCATAACCCAAAGACGAAAAATATCCGCACCAAATACCTTAATAACCTCTTGCGGAACAACTGTGTTTCCTAAAGATTTAGACATTTTCTTGCCATTCTCATCTAAGGTAAAACCGTGTGTAACCACCGTCTTATAAGGTGAATGAGCGCGCGTACCACAACTTTCTAAAAGGGAAGACTGAAACCATCCACGATGTTGATCAGATCCTTCAAAATAAACATCAGCAGGCCATTGCAAGTCATCCCGATCTTCTAATACAAAACTATGACTTGCACCAGAATCAAACCAAACATCAAGAATATCATAAACCTGCACCCAAGGTTCATGTGCACGTTTTCCTAAAAAGCGCTCACGCGCTCCTTCAGCAAACCATGCATCTGCACCCTCTGCTTCAAAGGCTTGTAAAATACGCTCATTTACATGCTCATCTTTTAAAATGACACCGTCTTCATTTGCAAAAATACAAATTGGAACACCCCAAGCACGTTGGCGAGAAAGAACCCAATCAGGACGATCTGCTATCATAGAAGCCAAACGGTTTTGACCAGAAGAAGGCACAAAGCGCGTCGCCGAAACAGCATCCAAAGCCCGACTGCGTAAAGTCGAGCCATCTCCAAGATCTTTATCCATTGAAATAAACCATTGTGGCGTATTGCGGAAAATAACTGGTTTTTTTGATCGCCAACTGTGAGGATAAGAATGTTTTAAACGGCCACGTGCAAATAATCGATCCAATTTAATTAAAGTATTAATAACTTCTTTATTGGCATCGCCCATTTTCCCATTATCATCAATAACACGCGCTGCTCCCCCTTCACGGTCAGGACCAAACCCAGGAACATCTTTCGTATAAAAACCAGCATCATCAACGGGAAACGGTATAGAAGAATCAATACCTGCCTGCTCTAATATAGATTTATAAGCAATCCAAATTTCAAAATCTTCACGTCCATGGCTAGGTGCAGTATGAACAAAACCTGTACCAGCACTCTCTGTTACGTGCGAACCATCAAGCATTGCAACCTTATAATTATAACCTCCAGCCAAACCTTTTAATGGATGGGAAAGAATAAGAGTTTTTAACTCATCAGCAGAAACGGCACGCAAGCGTTTTAAAACAAGTTTTGCTTTTTCCGCACAGCTTATAGCTAAAGCATCAGCAAAAAGAAACTTTTCTCCAACTTGAGGACCAAAATCATTTTCCACACTTTCAACTTCGTAAACACCGTATGAAATCTGCGAAGAATAACTAACTGCACGATTACTAGGAATTGTCCATGGAGTCGTTGTCCAAATTACCACATGAGCATCATCTAAATCACGAGAACTTGCTTCAAAAACAGGAAACTTAACCCATATTACTTCTGATTCATGATCATGATATTCAATCTCTGCTTCAGCCAAAGCTGTACGCTCAACTACAGACCACATCACAGGTTTTGAACCACGATACATTTGATCTGACATAGCAAATTTTATCAATTCACGAGCAATGCGTGCTTCTGCATGAAAAGCCATTGTAGTATAAGGATTGTTAAAATCTCCGACAACGCCTAAGCGTTTAAACTCTTCACTTTGAACAGTTATCCAATGTTGCGCAAAATCACGACACTCTTGACGAAATTCGTTAAGGGGAACATCATCCTTATTCTTTCCTTGTGCACGATATTTTTCTTCAATTTTCCACTCAATTGGAAGTCCATGACAGTCCCAACCAGGAACATAGTTTGCATTAAAACCACGCATTTGAAACGAACGAACAATCACATCCTTTAAAACTTTGTTTAAAGCATGCCCGACATGAATATTACCATTTGCATAAGGCGGACCATCGTGAAGAATGTAAAGTGGACGGTTTTTTGCTTGCTGACGCAATTTAGCATAAAGTCCCATATCTTCCCATCTCGACAACAATTCAAGTTCTTTTTGTGGCAAACCTGCACGCATAGGAAAATTTGTTTGCGGTAAATAAAGAGTTTTTGAATAATCTATTGTTTCATTTTTCACAGTCATTGTGAAATATTCCCATTCACTTTTACGATTTCATTTTTCGTATAACTTCCCCGAACCCTGCAACTTTAGTTTTTATCTATGGGAAAAATCTAACCAATCTTCGGATTAAACAGCGATCAAGAAAATATATTATTATGTTCCATGGGCTTTATCATGAAACTATTAAGAAAGGAAATACCAAATTGATCTTCTCGGAAAGAAAAGACCCCGTCAAAGACGGAGTCCATTAATAATTCAGGTTTGCTAAAAATTAAAACTTGTAAGCTACACCAACATGAAAACCATTGGTTTTATAGTTAATTTCAAGTTTTTCTTTTGCAAACTTCTTTTTACCAAAGTCTGAATAGCGATATTCCGCACGCAACAAAATATTATCAGTCACTGCAAATTCGACACCACCACCAACAGTATAACCAATCATCATCTCTGTTTCATCAGCGAAGTCTTTAGAAGAAACCTCTTCTCCATCCCGCTTTTTTAATGATACAGTGTCTTGAAGCTGTGTATAAGCAACACCACCAGCAACATAAGGCATAATGCGATCAGCAGCAAAACCGATACGCACCCGCGTAGCACCAGACCACTTTTCTTTAAAAGTATGGCTTATAGATTCAATTCCTTCTTGGTCAGAACCAAAAGCAGAAGCTATTTTCTTAATTTGCTCTACGTCATATGCACTAGCATTTTTTCCATCTACAGTTCTTGAACCTTGCGCACTGCCTCCAGTCCCATGAGATACACTACCGTGCGGATTACCCACATGTCCAGATCCATTCTGTACACTATGCGGATTAGCATTAGATCCATGAGATTCACCACTACCTGGATGAACACCACCACTATGCTTAACCCCGTTAGCCATACCGTGGTGATACCCATAAGGTACCACGGCATTCTCCTTGCCAGCAGCTTGTGATACTGCAGGATTTGCTTGTAGTTGGGTTGATGCTGCTGCTACTGGTTTTGCTGCTGCTACTGGTTTTGCTGCTGCAGGAGCTGCAGGAGTTTGTGCTGCAGGAGCTGGTGCTGCAGGAGCTGCAGGAGCTGTAGCAGATTTCGTCGTTGTTGTAGTGGTTGCAGCTGCTCCGGACGCCGATCTGCGCGATCTTCTAACCGCACTTTCTATTGCATCATCAGGCGCCCCTATAATAACTGTCTTTGTGTGTTTTTTTCCAGACCAAATAAAATCTGTATCGATACCAACAACGAAGCTATCTCCAAGATCAATATTAGAACCCGCATAAACTCCACCAACAAAGCCTGAAAGTTTAGGTGACAAATCTTTACTCAGCAACGTAGTTTTGTCTCCTTCAAAAATGTTTACATCGGTTTTACTTGAAAAACCGCCCGCTTGGCCACCAAAATAAAAACCTGTCCACGTAAAATCAGGCGCAACAATAGGTGACGAAGCAACAGTTGGCGACGTTGGCTGACGAAAAACTGCCACATCAGCGGCTTGCGCTACAGAAGCTGAAATTAAAGCAAAAATAGATGATGTTATTAAACGTTTTGTATTCATTAATTGTCTCCAAATATCCATAAAGAGGTTTTTTATAAGACATCTTATTTAAAATATCTGTAGCAAAAATGACACAATCACAAAAAAATAAAGGCTCCGTCTCTGACGGAGCCTTTTAATAATTTAATTTCGCTCTATTTTACTTTTCTTAAAAGTTTTGCTTAAAATTTGTAAGCTAAACCAATACGAAAATCATTGGTCTTATAAAAAACTTCTTCAAGATTTTTTGCGAACTTTGCTTTACCAAAATCTGAGTGACGATATTCTGCACGTAAGATAACATTATCAGCCATTGCAAAATCAACACCAGCACCAAGAGTATAACCAACCATCATCTTAGTACTATCAAATATTTTGCCAGAAATTGTTGTAGGGTCACTACTCCTGGTATTTACTATTGGTAATAGATCATCTGGCTTTTGAGCACTTGAATTTTCCCCTAGCGTTTGAGCGCCTACATCTCCCTCTGGATTTTTCTCTGGATCTTTCTCTGGAAGCGCACTTTCTGTTGATTTATTTACTGAAATTGTATTAACGCCTTGCGCCTGCGCATAAGCAATACCACCACCAATATATAGCATAACACGATCAGCAATCTCAAAACCAAGACGTAACCGTGTAGCACCAGACCATTTTTCTTTAAAAGTAAAATCATCTGTTGCATTATTGCCAACTACAAACAGTTTTTCGATCGATGGAGACAATTTAATGCCAGCTTTTTTAAAATCTGCTTTAATAGCATCAGCACCATTTTCGCTAAGTTTTATGGAACTGATTCTTTTTGTATCTTCTCGATTAGTCCAGACTGCATCTGTTTCAATCCCAAAAACGAGATCATCTCCAAGATCCATATTGTAACCTGCATAAACACCACCTATAAAACTCGAAAGTTTAGGTGCTGTACCTTTTTCAGCCATAACAGCTTGTGTTATCGCATCATTTATCTTAACATCACTAGAAAACTTACCAACTTGACCACCAAGATAGAAACCTGTCCAAGAGAACTCAGGAATAAAGGTAACATCAGCAGCTTGCGCTACAGAAGTTGAAATCAAAGCGATAACAGAAGATATCATTAAATATTTTGTATTCATAAATTTTCCCCTTTAACTTATGCGTGCACTTTTACATAAACTATAAAAAACTGCTGTAAAAGTGATACAACCCTAAAGGTAAAGACTCCGTTAAAAACGGAGTCTCTCGATAATTTTATTTTTACTATATTTGAACTTTGCTAAAATTAAAATTTGTAAGCTACACCAACACGAAAATCATTTGTTTTGTAAACAGCCTCATATGCATCTTTTTCAAATTTCATTTTACCAAAGTCTGAGTAACGGTATTCTGCGCGCAAAATAATATTATCAACCACCGCGAAATCAACACCAGCACCAAGAGTATAACCAACCATTGTCTTTGTCTGATCATACACTATACCAGAAGCTTTTTGAGGAGGTGCTACTGCTATCCCTTTTGGTCCTTTCATTTCCGTTACTGTAATCTCATTGATACCTTGCACCTTTGCATAAGCGATACCACCAGAAACATAAGGCATCATACGATCAACGACTGTAAAACCAAGACGCATCCGTGTAGCACCAGACCACTTTTCTTTAAAAGTAAAATCATCATCTTTCTCACTACGATCTTTAATTGCGCCGCGCAAGTTATATCCGTTAATGCCCGCAGCTGAAAAATCCCTTCTAAGACTAGATGCAGCAACTGCATCAAGTTCAATATCTGTAGCGATACGTTTTGTATCTTTTTGATCTGCCCAAACCGCATCAGTTTCAACACCTAAAATAAGACCATTTCCAAGATCAACGTTCGAACCAGCATAAATACCAGCCATGAAACCTGAAAGCTTAGGTGTTATACCTTTATCGAGAACATCTGCTGCTTCTGATGGCTTTATCGTAAGGTTACTAGAGAGATTTCCAACTTGACCTCCGAGATAAAAACCTGTCCAAGAGAACGCAGAAGTAAACGCAACAATTGCTGCCGGATCTTCTTCAGACGCCATAATATCAGAAGCCTGCACTGCAGAAGCCGAAGCTAAAGCGATAATAGAAGTTGTCATTAAACATCTTATATTCATAAATTTTGCTCCTAATTAATTTATGTACAAATATTATACGGCTACTAAAAAAAAAATCTGTAGCAAAAACAACACAGTTATAAAAATAAAGGCTCTACTGAAAACAAAGCCTCTTGAAAATTTTATTTTTACCAAATTAGAATTTATATGCTACTCCAACATGAAAACCATTAGTTTTGTGAGTGGCTTTGTATTTACCATCTACGAATTTCTTTTTACCAAAATCAGAATAACGGTATTCTGCACGCACAATAACATTATCGATCACAGAAAAATCAATACCACCACCAAGAGTATAACCAACCAACCACTTTGTTTCATTGAACTGGCGACCTGAGGCAACTATTTGATCTATATCTTTCTTTTCTGTTACCGATATCGATTCAATGCCTTGAATCTGCGTATAAGCGATACCACCAGCAATATATGGCAAAACACGATTAGCAGCAAAACCGATGCGTATTCGCGTAGCTCCAGCCCACTTTTCTTTAAAAGTAAAACTGTTAACTTTTTTATTGTTAGGTTTTATTATCTCTTCCTCTACCTTGGCTTCAACTTTGTCCAGTCTCTCCACCATAAGAGGAGGCATTTGATCTCCAACAATTTTTTCTGCTTTCACCGTTTCAATATCACTTTTATTAACCCAAGCAATATCTGTATCAACACCTAAAATAAGACCATTGCCAAGATCAATATTGGAACCTGCATAAACACCACCAACAAAGCCAGACAATTTAGGAAAAAAATCTTTACCAAAAAGAGTACCGCTTTCTTTATCAGCGACATTCATGTTCGTCTTCCCCAAAATACCACCAATCTGACCACCAAGGTAAAAACCTGTCCAAGAAAAAGTGGGGGGGACGATAATGATTGGTGTAGTTGGTGTAACTGCCGTATATGTTGAATATGCGGAAACAGGCTGATGGTGTATGGTAACATCTGCTGCTCGTGCCGCAGAAACTGAAAATATAGTAAGAGTAGAGGCTGTTATTAACCATTTCATATTCATAATTTATCTCCATAGCTAGATATTTGAACATGCAGCCTCATATAGAGCCACAACTATGGATGTCTGTAAAAAATAATATAAAAAATAGAAGCTCTGTCTTTGACAGAGCTTCTTAAAAAATTTTATTTTTAATCTAGCCTTCGCTAAAATTAAAACTTGTAAGCTATACCAACGCGGAAATCATTGGTTCTGTAATTAGCTTCATATACATCGCTTGCAAATTTCATTTTACCAAAATCCGAGTAACGGTATTCTGCGCGCAAAATAACATTATCAACCATTGCAAAATCAACGCCAGCACCAAGAGTATAACCAACCATTGTCTTTGTCTGATCATACACTGTACCAGACACTTTTTTACCTTTATCAGCTGCTATTACTGTAACCTTGTCAGTACCTTGCACCTCTGCATAAGCAATACCACCAGCAACATAAGGCATCACACGATCAGCGACGGCAAAACCAAGGCGTACCCGTGTAGCACCAGACCACTTTTCTTTAAAAGTAAAATCATCATCTCTGTGGCTACCAGAAACAACGACTGTTGATATATCATCTTTACCGGAAACATCAGTAGCCTTACCAAAATCCTCCACAAGGATTGCAGCCGTATCATCAAGTGCAACACCTGCAGAGATTTGTTTTGCATCTTCCCGATTAGCCCAAACTAAATCTGTTTCAACACCCAAAACAAAACCATTTCCAAGATCAACATTGGAACCTGCATAAATACCAGCCATGAAACCTGAAAATTCAGGTGTTCTTGCATCAGAAAGATCTTTGTTTCCTTTTAATGACTTTATCTTAAGATCACTAGAAAGATTGCCAATTTGACCACCAAGATAAAAACCTGTCCAAGAAAATGCAGGGCTAAAAGTAACAACTGCCGCTGGTTCTTCTTTAGATACCATAATATCAGCAGCTTGCACTGCGGAAGCTGAAACCAAAGCGATAACAGAAGTTGTCATTAAACATTTTATATTCATAATTTGCTCCTAGATTAATTTATGTGCGAGTATTATACGGCTACGCAAAAAAAATCTGTAGTAAAAATGATACATACACAAAAAAAAGGTTATGTTTAAAATGTAACCTCTTATCAATTTAATTTTTCTATACATTAAAACATGCTAATTATATTTATGTATAAATCATTGACTTGATTTAAACTCAAATTTATCTTTTATGTGTCTCTTGTTGCCGAGATTTAAGTAACTATATTTTGTACGCACAATAACATTACTCTATGGTAATTAAATCATAAAAAAGAGCTTTGCCAAAGACAAAGCTCCTTAATAATTTATAGATCTATAATGCATTAAAATTTGTAAGCTACACCAACGCGAAAATCATTGGTTTTGTAAGTAGCTTCATATATATTCTTTGCGAGTTTCTTTTTACCAAAATCTGAGTAACGATATTCTGCACGCACAATAACATTATCAGTCACAGAAAAATCAATACCACCACCAAGTGTATAACCAACCAACCACTTTGTTTCATCAGACAGGTCACCAGAAGCGATGACTTGATCTGTATCCTTTCCTTTTACATATATCGATGTAACATCGTGAATTTGTGTGTATGCAATACCACCAGCAATATAAGGCAAAATACGATCAGCAGCAAAACCGATGCGCACTCGCGTAGCACCAGCCCATTTTGCCTTAAAAGTGAAATCATTAAATTGTTTATCACCAACTTTGATGTCATCTTTTATATCAATTTTAGCATCTTCCAATATCTGAATAAGTTGATCTTTATGATCTTCTTCATCAATTTTTTGTGCTGAGATTGTCTTAGTGTCACTTTTATCAGCCCAAACAATATCTGTGTCAACACCCAAAACAAGACCATTGCCGAGATCAACATTGGAACCTGCATAAAAACCGCCCACAAAACCAGAAAATTTAGGTAAAGAATCCTTATTAATAGGAATTTTATTTTCTTGCTCTAAAAAATCCATTTTCATTTTACTTGAAAGATTGCCAACCTGACCACCAAAATAAAAACCTGCCCAAGAAAAAGCGGGGGAAACAATAACTGGTGTAATTGTTGTAGGCTCATGGCGAATCATAACATCCGCTGCCTGCACTACAGAAACCGAAGCTAAAACAAAAGCAGAGGCTGTTATTAACCATTTCATATTCATAATTTATCTCCATAGCTGATATTTGAACACGCAGCCTCATATAGAGCCACAACTACGGATGTCTGTAGTAAAAATAACACACTTATTAAAAACAAAGCCTATTAAGAAAATTCGATCCACAATCTATGCCGAAATCACCACCCCATCATCAAATCAAACTCTCTTAATACAAAATTATACGAAGCCTGCGCAATAACACTCACGTGCAGATAACTCCCTCTTATTGCAAAAGGCAATTATCAAACAGATTACCCAACCTCAAAATAACCATAATACAACATCTTACACACTGTCTCTCATTCACTAAAAGCTCACCGGACTTCGTGAAGAAGACTTGGTTATTCTACCCTTTTTAGCCGAAATCTGGTCCCCTACTTCCTTTAGATGAGTATGATACAAGTACCAACCTAGCAATCTCTTTCTTGTTATTGTTAACATAAGAATTCATTCGAAAAGCTTCACTAAAAAAACTGCTAAACTATTGAACAAAAAAGTAAAATTTAAAAAACCATGGAAGAAACTTTTTCTAACTTTTGAGCAACTATATATGCGAACTTTTCTCAGAAGCAGAAACCGAAGAAAAAACTGCAATATAAGCTATAATAAAACACTTCGTACACATAGGCTTCCCTCCATGTTTATATCCATAATGGATTTACATAACGGATCCTCTTCTAATTTCTTATAAGAAAACAACAATAATTTATAAATAAAAAAAACGCCCCAAAAATGCAATGCACAACCTCCTATAAAATTAAACCACACGAATGTTTTCTCTTTACCAATATAACCCCCTCAAGCATATATACAAAACCCTCACGGCAGCATCATTGCCCATATTTTTCTGCCACCACTTCCCTATAAAAATATTTATTTTTTCTTGTTGTATATAAAAAAAATTACAACACAAAAAAGCATATATTCAGAAATGCATTTTCATTATGTTATCTTCAAATTAAACAGCGCCTACTACATAAGAATTATACGATAAAACGCTATCATTAAAAAATAGACAAAGAAACAAAAAACACCCATCCCATATATAAATGGACAGGCATCTTGTTTTTTGCATCAACAATTTTTCTACCATTCGATTAAAAGCGATTTTTAAAACTCAGCTGTGCGCGAAAATATCAACTTCTGGCCACCCCAAAAGATCAAGTTTTGCTCTCATCGGCAAAAATTGAAAACATGCCTTCGCAACATTTTCCCGCTCTTCACGTTTTAAGCGTTCTTCAAGCACATCTTTTAAACGGTGCAAATATAAAACATCTGATGCCGCATATTCAATTTGCGCACGCGATAAAGTTTCCGCAGCCCAATCAGAAGATTGTTGCTGTTTAGAAATATTTACATTCAACAATTCGCTACAAATTTCCTTCAACCCATGACGATCCGTGTAAGTACGAGTAAGTTTTGAGGCAATCTTTGTGCAAAAAACAACATCTGGCATAACGCCAAATGTATGCGCTAAAATAGCAAGATCAAAACGCCCAAAATGAAATATTTTAGTGATTGCCTTATCTTCAAGTAATTTAACCAAATTGGGAGCACTCTTTTGCCCTTTAGCAATCTGCACAATGTCAGCAGTACCATCTCCAGAAGAAAGCTGTACAACACATAAACGATCACGGTGCGGTTGTAACCCTAAAGTTTCTGTATCAATCGCAACAGAATCGATTTTATAATTGTCCAAGTTTGGTAAATCACCTTGATGAACACGAATATCTGTCATCTATCCTCCTATTTTTGCTAAAGTTGCAAGTATATGAGCCCAAGACCGCTGCCCCTTATGAAACGATTTTAAATTGTATTTTTCATTAGGCGAATGAATACGATCATCATCCAGTGCAAATCCAACCAAAACCGTTTCCATACCAAGAATTGACTGAAAGTTTCCAACAACCGGAATCGAACCACCCATAGCAGTTAGTAAAGCTGGATTGCTCCATTCTTGTGATAAAGCATCTTTCGCTGCCTTGATAAAAGGTGAATCATAGGGAAGTTGAATCGCTGGAGAAGCACCATGCTCCTTAAATACAACTGTACAGTCAGCAGGAATAAAACTTTGCACATAATCACGAAAAGTTTGACGTATTTTCTCTGGATCTTGTTTATGCACTAAGCGAAAAGAAACTTTTGCACTTGCTTTAGAAGCAATAACTGTTTTGAATCCCTCGCCTTCATAGCCGCCACTGATGCCATTAATTTCTGCGGTAGGACGAGCCCATATTTGTTCTAAAATACTCCGCCCCTTTTCACCAGCAGGAATGGAAAGACCGACAGGATCCAAAAATGTCTCAGCGTTACAATTAAGCTCATTCCACGACTGCAAAATATGCGGTGGTGTTTCTTCCACACCATCATAAAATCCAGGAAGAGTCACTCGACCATTTTCATCATGAAGTCCAGCTAAAACCTTAGCTAAAATACGAATAGGATTGGCTGCTGGTCCTCCAAAAGAACCAGAATGTAAATCACAACTAGCTGCTATAACAGTGATCTCTTCTCCCAAAATACCCCGAAGACCAACAGCAATTGATGGTGTATTTGCATCCCACATTGCTGTATCGCAAACTAAAGCACAATCAGCCTTTAATTCATCAATATTTTCTTTTAAAAAAGGAATTAAAGAGGAAGATCCACTTTCTTCTTCTCCTTCAAACAAAACAGTAACTTTAACAGGGAGCTGTCCAGTTTCCTTTTTAAAGGCACGACATGCTTCAATAAAAGTCATAAGTTGGCCTTTATCATCTGAAGCACCACGCGCACAAATAACCTTTTCTCCCCCTCGTTCTTTTAAAGAAGGTTCAAACGGATCATCTTCCCACAAATTCAGTGGATCAACAGGCTGAACATCGTAATGTCCATAAAAAAGCACATGTAAACAATTTTCTGAAGCACCTGGGTGATGCCCAACAACCATTGGGTGGCCAAGCGTGTCACGACGCGAAGCATTAAAACCAATACTTTTTAAATCTTCCACTAACCAATCCGCGGTTTTGCGACAGATATCCTTATAGGAAGGATCTGTAGAAATTGACTGGAAACGTAAAAGAGAAAAAAGGCGCTCAAGACTCTTTTCTATATTCTCATCAAGATGTGTCAGTACTTTACTCAGCATAAAACCCTCTCAAGCCTTGTACAATTGCAAGTGTGACTTTAAGCTTCTTCTTAAATTTTTCAAGCCACCTTATTCACTTTTGACATTGTGGACAGTAAAAACTTGAACGTCCTGACTGTAAAATACGCACTATAGACATCCCACATTGCAAACATTCTTTCCCCTCGCGACCATAAACTGAAAACGTGTGCTGGAAATAACCAAGTGAGCCATCGACATGCATATAATCACGTAAAGAAGATCCACCAGATAAAATTGCTTCAGAAATTACGTTTCGTATATTTTGTGCTAAAGAATCTGCAAGTTCACGTGCACGAGTAGTTTTTAGTGCCAATGTAAATGCACCACGCTGGGGAGATAAGCGACTACGCCAAAGCGCTTCACAAACATAAATATTTCCAAGACCCGCAACAATAGACTGATCCAGCAAAGCGCCTTTGAGAGATTGTTTTTTATTCATAAAAGACTTTTGTAAATAATGACCAGAAAACGCATTACTTATAGGCTCAAGACCTAACTTCCTTAAAAGCGGATGTTCATAAAGCCTACCTGTGTCCACTAAAAGCATAAATCCAAAACGACGAGAATCATTATAAGTGAGACGATAAACTTTGCCGTTCTTTGCCTGAACATCCATTATAAAGTGATCATGCACAACAAATTTTTCTGCAAGAGAACATTCTTTTCCTAAAACTCTATCTTCTATACGCCAAGATCCTGACATTCCTAAATGACTTAAAATCGTTTCATCTTGTGAAAGATAAAACAACAAATATTTCGCGCGCCGACCAAGCTCTAGAATCATCCTCCCCACAAGCCGTTCAGAAAACGCTTCTGGAAAAGGAAACCGCAAATTTTGACGATTAAGTGTAACTGATAATATCTTTGCGCCCGTTAAAACCGGATCAAGCCCACAACGAACCGTTTCTACTTCAGGAAGCTCTGGCATCCATTTTTCCAATGATTAAGCATTTACAAAAAAATATTAAGCCCATTCACCTTTGCGAAATATAGGAATTTTTGTGCCATCCTGCGTAATGCCATCTATATCAATTTCACCTGACCCAATCATCCAGTCAATATGGATCATACTTTTATTACCACCACGTGCCACAATCTCTTCTGCTGTTAGGGATGCACCGCCTAGAAAGCACTTAGAATAACATTGCCCTAAAGCAATATGACATGCGGCATTTTCGTCAAATAATGTATTATAAAAAAGAAGATTGCTCTTAGAAATCGGTGACGAATGCGGAACAAGAGCAACTTCGCCTAATCGACTTGCTCCCTCATCGCTTTGCAAAACCTTTTGCAAAACTTTATCCCCCTTCAAAGCACGTGCATCAACAACACGTCCCGCTTCAAAACGCATCTCAATATTATCAATGAGTGCTCCTTGATAGGAAAGTGGCTTCGTCGAACGAACAAAACCTTCAACCTTATAAGCATGAGGAGTCGTGAACACTTCTTCTGTTGGAATATTAGGATTACAGACAACACCATTTTGAGCCACTGATGCACCACCGTGCCATTCATGGTCATCTGCCAAACCAACCGTTAAATCGGTACTCGGCCCCGTAAAATGCAAAGCAGAAAAACGCTGTTCGTTAAGCCAAGATGACCTTTGCTTTAAAATTGCATTATGCGCGTTCCATATACGCACTGGTTCATCTTCTGTGACACGTGAAGCCGCAAAAATTGCATCGGCTAACTTCTTAATTGCTTCATTAAGCGGCAAAGAAGGAAACACCGCTTTAGCCCATCCTGCGGTTGGATATGCAACTATCGACCAGTTCATAGCAAAATTAGATACTTCTTTAAGCGCAGGCTGATACGCTATCGAAGTAGCCTTATTTAAACGCGCAATCTTATTTAAATCTTGGTTAGAAAGCAAAAAAGGATCATCACCAGTAATTGCTAAGCGTGCAGCACCATTTCTAAAAGCCTTTGCCATTCCTTCATAAAACCAAGAAGGCGCATAATCAAAACTTGCATCATGTGCATTTTCAAAGCGCATAAGCGACAATACATCATCACTAAAAAATGGTGTAACCACACCAGCGCCTGCCTTATAAGCATGATATGCAATGCGCCGAACAAAAGGTAAAGCGACAACTGGAGCAGTCAAAATAAGATGTTGCCCCTCTTGCAAATTAAGCCCTATTCTTACAGCAACTTCTGCAAGACGATTAAGCATTTCAGGTGAAATTTCCTCATAAATGTCAAGGCACATTACCAATACCCTTTCCTTGATTATGAAAGAATTACCGGTTTCTGTACCGTTCTTCCAACATCGCAACAACTGCATTTAACTGATCAGATGAAGGCATAGCATATGCCACAACTGATTTTGTTTCTTTTTTCTGATTTGTGCGATCAGGTGCAAATGTGGGGATAGGAACCTTATCAAGTCGCACAACAATAAGAGGCTTGGTACGCGCCTTATTCGTCTGCGCTACATTTATTGCAAGAGATGTATTTTGTTTTGCCTCTACCTTTATTCCACTACTTGCTAAGTCTACATCCATAAAACTCGGCGCATTGCCAGCGCGTTCTTGAGCAAAAGCAAAAGCGACATCATAAGGGCGATTATTAGCAGGAACTTGACGCGAACCATCACGCGCACGCCTTTCATAAAAAGCATTGCCTCCTGCAACATGAACATAATGCATGTTTTTATAAGGGAAAGTGTAGCCAACAGTATGAAAAAACATAGCATCTTTAACTTTCTTATCCCGTTCGCCGCGTAAAACAGCATCAGCAGCCTCTTTAACACGTGCAACAGATGCTGGTTCAGTCATAGGACGCGTCAAAACACCGGGAGCAAACTGCTTGTGTTGACCAACAACACCACAAATCGTCTTTGGATATGCACTTGAATTAACACGATTCATAACAACCGTCCCAACCGCAATCATTCCTTCACGACTTGTACGGTTTGATTCAAAATACATTGCCCGCATAAGACATTGACGCTCAGTCAGTGGATAAACTACGGCTTTTGCTTTCTTGTTGTCATTTACTTTTCTAAAACTCAAGTGATTTAAGGTACATCCCCCAGTAATTAATGATGCTAGGCAGAAAATCATAAAAATAGTAAAACGATCTTTTTTCATTTTATGCAACACATTTCCATGTCTTTTAAAGATTCAAACAAGATGTCATAAAAGACATTTATGTGAAAAGAAAATAAAAAATTCTTAATTAATGTCATAAAATATACAAAATTTCTGTACGATTTTAAGAATCACTTAATATAACCTCTAAAAATACCATCAAAATTTAAGATAGTCTCCGCTTTAACACACAACATGAGACTACACCATTTATTTTAATATCAAGAGATTAAAAACTAAAACCATCACGCTAATATTAAAGTTACAGATAAGAATATTCCCTTCAGCACAAATTTTAATAAAATGATCAAAAAGAAGCTCTTCCTTTGGTTAAAACGTAGATAATAATATCACCCTATATTCAAACATACCAAATCAAAAACTTAAAAATTTGTAATACTAAATTTTAAAAATCTTTTTTACTTCTTTATCATCATCCATAACATATACGTACATCACATCTCTTCTTTGGTTATACTGAAAAAAGTTCGCAATATCTCCTGTCACCAATAAAAATCATTTTTATATATCAAATACTTAATCCTTAATCTATTTTTTTCTTATCCCAACCTTGTATGTAAGATCATCGCGAGGACGATCAGCAGACATATGACAACCTGTTATGATATAATGCAGTGTTTCAGCAATATTGGTAACATGATCACCAATACGTTCAATATTTTTTACACAAAAGAGCAAATGCGTACAAACCGTTACATTGTGCACATCTTCTGCCATATAAGCCAAAAGTTCCCGAAAAAGAGCAGTATAAAGAGTATCAATTTTATCATCACGTTCACGTACGGCATCAACATGTTCCAATAAGCGACTTGTATAAGCATTCAAGACATCTCTCAGCTGATTGAGTGCCAAAGCTGTAATCGTTTCTAGTCTACAGTAAAAGGCTGCGGGTTGACGAGCCTCTGAAATAGCAACCATACGCTTAGCAATATTTTTGGCCATGTCTCCAATCCGCTCAAGATCAGCAGATATGCGAATAGCACCAACAATTTCACGCAAATCAACAGCCATCGGTTGACGCTTACAAATAATCGTAATTGCCTTTTCATCAATGTCACGTTCTGCTTCATCCAAAAATAAATCATCAGCAATAACTGTAGTAGCAAGCTGAAGATCATTATGTACAATTGACACAACAGAACGTTGAACCATTTTTTCAGCGTGTCCCCCCATTTGCATAATCTTTGATTCTAAATATTTTAATTCTGCGTCATAAGAACGGACAGTATGGTTCATAGACATACCTTACACTCCTCAATTCATTTATCCAAAACGCCCTGTAATATAATCTTGTGTACGCTGCTCTCTTGGTGAAGTGAACATCATTTCAGTTTTACCAACTTCTACCAAGTGTCCCAAATGAAACATCGCTGTATATTGAGAAACACGTGCGGCTTGTTGCATCGAATGTGTCACAATAACAATTGTATACTTTTTCCGTAACTCATCGATAAGTTCTTCAATACGTGCTGTTGCAATTGGATCAAGTGCTGAACAGGGCTCATCCATTAAAATAACCTCAGGACTAACTGCAATAGCACGCGCAATACACAAACGTTGCTGCTGCCCTCCTGATAAACTTGTTCCTGCATCATGAAGACGATCTTTTACTTCTTCAAATAACCCTGCTTGCCTTAAACTTTTTTCTACTACATCATGCAATTCTGCACGCGATTTAACTAAACCATGAATTCGTGGCCCATAAGCAACATTCTCAAAAATAGATTTTGGAAAAGGACTTGGCTTTTGAAAAACCATACCAACTCGCGCGCGTAATTCTACAACATCAATACGCGAATCATAAATATCTTTCCCATCCAAAGTAATAAAACCTGTTATTTTAGCACCTTCAATCGTATCATTCATACGGTTAAAACAACGCAAAAAAGTCGACTTTCCGCAACCTGAAGGACCGATTAAAGCAGTAACTTGATGCTCAGGGATGTCAAGAGTAATGCCATGGAGCGCTTTTTTCTCTCCATAAAAAACTTTCACATCCTGACCACGCATTTTAACTTTCATTACAGAATTTACCTTATTTTAGAGCACAAATTTTATCGAAGTTATTAACGCCGTTCAAATCGTCGGCGTAAAAAAACGGCAATAATGTTCATGATAATAAGAAAAATCATCAATACGATAATAGCACCCGATGTCTTTTCAACAAAAGCGCGCTCTACTTCACCCGCCCACATAAAAATTTGAACCGGCAAAGCTGTTGCTGGATCCATTGGCGTAACGGGAATATTTGCAACAAAAGCAACCATTCCAATCAAAAGTAAAGGTGCAGTTTCACCCAATGCCTGAGCCACACCAATAATCGTGCCAGTTATAATGCCAGGTGTGGCTAAAGGAACAACATGATGAAAAACTGCTTGTGTTTTCGACGCTCCCAATCCTAAAGCCGCTGCGCGAATAGAAGAAGGAACAGCCCGCAAAGCAGAACGCGTCGCAATAATGATTGTTGGTAGTGTCATAAGAGCTAAAACAAGTCCACCAACAAGAGACGCTGAACGCGGTAAGCCAAAAAAATTAACAAAAACAGCAAGCCCTAAAAGACCAAAAACAATTGAAGGAACAGCTGCAAGGTTATTGATATTAACTTCAATAAAATCGGTAAACTTATTTTTAGGTGCATATTCTTCAAGATAAAGAGCCGTTGCCACCCCTATTGGTAGCGAAACCATTAAAACGATAGCTATCATATAAAAAGAGCCAATTATAGCAACACCTAATCCCGCAACCTCAGCGCGACTTGAAGCACCAAATGTAAAAAAATTAAAATTAAATGTTTTATAAAGCGCACCATCATGAGCCAAACGTCTTATCCATTCTACCTGACGATCAGAAACTTTACGGTTTTTCTCTGCAACACGCAAATCAATCTGCCCTTTATAAGCAGAATCAATGTCTGCTGAAGCTAGGATTGTAATTTTCTGCGTTGTTCCAATAAGTTTTGGATTCTTCATCACCATTTCACGCAATTGAACACGCACACTGCTTGAAAACATACGATTAATTTCACGCATTAAAGCTCGGTCATTTTTATCCAAATCAAATTTTTTTGCCAAAGCATTACGCACAAGAACCGGATAATTCGCCGTTATTAATATCTTTGGATCTATTTCACGTTGACCATTTGGATCGATAACCTTTTCATCCAAATAAACCGATAACGTTATTTTGCTTTGAAAAAAAGCTGTATAACCCTGACTGATGACAGACCATAAAAGAGCAAATAAAAAGAAAAAACCAATAAAAATAGCAATTAAACCATATGCTCGGAAACGACGTTCAGCCCGATGTCTACGTTTGAGACTAACATTGCAACGATGCGAAAAAAAAGCCTCACTCATTCATATTGTTCCCTATATTTCCGCACAATATAAAGTGCAAAAATATTCATAAAAAAAGTTATAATAAAAAGAGTCATTCCCAAAGCAAAAGCAACAAGAGTTTGTGGAGAATTAAACTCAAAATCACCCGTCAATTGATTAACAATCTTAACTGTCATTGTAGTCATTGCATCAAACGGATTAAAAGTTAAATTTGCCGAAACACCTGCCGCCAAAACCACAATCATTGTCTCCCCAATTGCGCGTGATGCTGTCAACAAAATTGCTCCTATAATCCCTGGAAGCGCTGCTGGTATCACAACTTTTTTAATCGTTTCAGATTGCGTTGCTCCTAAACCATAAGATCCTTCACGCAAAAAATATGGAACAGCCGTGATAACATCATCTGACAAAGAAGAAACGAAAGGGATCAACATAATTCCCATCACAAATCCAGCAGTCAAAACACTTTGAGCCATAATAAAACCAACACCACCAGAGAGAAAAACAGAGAGATCATGTAAAAATGGCCCGATAATCTTTAAGGCAAAAAAACCATAAACAATAGTTGGAATACCAGCAAGAATTTCCAACAAAGGCTTGACAATCGACCGCAATCGAAACGAAGCATATTCAGCCATATAAAGAGCTGAAAATAATCCTATTGGAACAGCAAAAAGCATTGCTATAAGCGCAATATAAAGCGTTCCAGCAAGCAACGGTATTAAACCAAATTGCCCCACTTCATTTCCTGAACCACTGACCGAAAAACGTGGATCCCAAACCGTTCCAAAAAAGAAATTTGAAAAGGATACTGACTGAAAAAAATTCATCGTCTGAAAAAACAGAGAAAATGCAATTCCCACTGTCGTTAAAATTGCAATGATAGATGCACCAATCAATCCAGTAACAATAAAACACTCAACTTTATTGCGTGCACGCCGATGTGGAGAAACTTGCATAATTCCCAAAATAAAACCAACGAGGGAAATTATAAAAAACAAGCCATAACCGATAGATTGCAGCTTTTCAGAAGAGGAATACCATAATTGTGCTATCCTTAACACATCATTAGGTGCCTCTTTTGGCAAAACAACCCCTTTCGTCAACAATTGCGCTTGCACTTCACTATATGATGCATTAGCAAGATTTTCCTGAAAATGATGAATATTTTTGGATAGACTACGGATAATCTCCAAAATAAGATCAGAGTTAATAACCTCTGCCACGCGCGTACTATACGCTTTTACCTCTCGTGCAGCACTATGCTCTAAGTAAACTGTGCTCCCACTATCCCAAAAAATTAAAAAAATAAAAGCTGGGACAACAGCCATCAAAAATGTCCACCAGCCATAATAATACGCACGAGAGTGCATCTTACACTGTGCGTATTCAAGATAACGAGCTCGTATATAAGAAACGCAAAAGCCAATAAAACCAAAAATCAACAATAGAAAAACAACAAAAGAAATGCGCATATCATCTTTCAGTTTTTATAAACACGCAGCACAATAAACTCCTATACTGCAAATTCAGAAAATTATTTCAAAATCATCTGCTACCAGTAGAAAAAGCAGAACGTTGCGTCTGCCGTTCCTTTTCAGAAGCAATAATTAAACCATATTCAGCCAATGGGCCATTTGAGCCAATCATTTGATCAGAAATAAAAAAGTCAACATATTCTCGCAAACCTAGAACGATATCTAAATGCGCTTTTTTAACATAGAAATAAAGTGGACGAGAAACTGGATATTTACCAATAGAAATTGTTTCAACGTTTGGTGAAAAACCATTGATATCTGCAACCTTTAACCTATCAGCATTATTTTCGTAAAAAGACAAACTAAAGACACCAATCCCTGTTTTATTAGAAGTCAAACGAGCAAAAGTTTCAGAGTAATCACCATCAATATCAACAACCTTTCCATCTTTACGTACAGCAACACAAGCATCACGAATCTCCTTGTTGTTCATACCTAAAGATTTCATTACCTCAACTGCGCCACTATCTCGACAGCCTGCAACGAGCAATTTTTCATCAAAAATTTCACGCGTCCCATGCTTTTCTCCAGGAATATAAGCTGCTATCACCCAATCAGGCAAAGCATTATTAACTTCATTCCATTTCGAAATTTTATTTGGTTGTAATTTTCCATTCACAACAACCTGAGCAGCCAGTGCTCTATAAATATCTACTGTTCGCAGCTTCCAATCAGGACCACTTATATCTGTCGCAAAAACAATGCCATCATATCCGATGCGTATTTCTTCAATATCTTTTACACCAGCATTAAAACAAGACTGTAATTCACTTGGCTTCATTGCCCGTGAAGTATTAACGATATCAATTGTATTTTCTCCAATACCACGGCAAAAATCCTTAATACCAGCACCTGAACCACCCGATTCAATAATTGGAACCTTAAAATTAGGATAAATTTCTCCAAATATTTCAGCCACAATTTTTTGATAAGGTAACACCGTTGATGAACCCGCAATTCGAATTTGATCGCGTGCGTTGCTAGCGTTCACCGATAATACAATCGCAAAAACCAGTCCCCCTCCAATTGATAACAATCTGCTCATCCATAGACTCCTTAAAATATGAAGTAAAATCTCTCATTAACATCATATGGTTGCCTAAATTTAATTCACCTTTTCAATGTGATAAATATAAAAGAATAGCATGCATGCTTTTTTAACAAAACTATGTTTTGGTTTTCTTTTTCAACAAACTTAACTTGAACGTTTTAGTTCAACGATATCCCAAAAAAGATTAGCAATATCCGCACCACCAAAACTTTTAATTTCACGAATTCCAGTAGGAGATGTAACATTAATTTCTGTCATATAATCTCCAATCACATCAATTCCTACAAAAAGAAGACCGCGCTCCCGCAAAGCTGGACCGATGCGCTCACAAATCTCATAATCACGTTTTGTTAAATCAACGTTTTCTGCATGGCCTCCAACATGCATATTAGAGCGAACATCCATTTTTGCTGCAATCCTATTAATCGCTCCCACAGGCTTACCATCAAGTAAAATGATACGTTTATCCCCTTTTCGCACATCATCCAAATAGCGCTGGACAATAAAAGGTTCATGATAAATTCGTGCAAACATTTCTAAAAGTGATGCTAAATTGCGATCATCTTGTTTTAAATGAAAGACACCTGCTCCCCCATTTCCGTAAAGTGGTTTAATAATAATATCGCCAAATTTATCTCTAAAGGATTTTATTTCTTCCATGTCTTTCGTAATTAATGTTTCTGGCATCAAATCAGAAAACTCAGTAACAAAAATTTTTTCTGGACTATTGCGCACCCATGCTGGATCATTCACAATCAGTGTCTTAGGATGAATGCGCTCTAACAAATGAGTCGTGGTAATATAATTTAGATCAAAGGGGGGGTCTTGGCGTAAAAGAACCACATCCATATCCATCAACCCCATGCACACAGGTTCCCCTAATTGATAATGATGTCCTTCTTCATCCTGTACCGTCAGTGGCTCTAACCATGCAATCACACAGCTATTGCGCATCGATAAGCGGTCTGGAGTATAATGAAAAAGAGAGTGTCCACGTTCTTGCGCTGCTAAAGCAAGCGCAAACGTAGTATCTCCCTGAATCCGAACTGTTGAAATATGATCCATCTGAATAGCAATTTTCATGAACAAAACCTCTCTGTAACTAAAAGCGGACTGGTCTATGCACCATAAATTTAGTAATAATAAAGGGACTATGACAAGAGAAAGCCTATGATACAAGAAGTTGATAAAAAATTAAGCAACGAGGAAATCGAACGCTACGCACGCCACATTATTTTGCCTGAAATTGGTGGCATAGGGCAACAAAAGCTTAAGGCTGCACGCGTTCTTGTCATTGGTGCAGGAGGTCTTGGTGCTCCTGTCTTAATCTATTTAGCTGCTGCAGGCGTTGGTACCCTTGGAATTGTTGATGACGACGTTGTCTCACACTCCAATTTACAGCGCCAAGTTATCCATAAAACAAACACAATTAACCAATGCAAAACTGACAGCGCTAAAGCTACTATAGAAGCAATAAATCCCCATGTTTCGGTTGAAAAACACAATCTACGCTTGGATAAAAGTAATGTGGATAAACTATTAAATGCCTACCATATTATTGTTGATGGAAGTGATAATTTTGCCACACACTATCTGCTTGCTGATCATGCAGCTCAATGTGCAAAGCCTTTAATAAGCGGCGCTGTAGAACGTTTCAATGGATCATTAACAGTGCTCATGCCGTATAAAGACAATAACCCTCACTATCGTGATTTATTCCCAAACCCGCCAGCTCCTGATATTATTCCAACATGTGCTGAAGCTGGAATCATTGGTGTTTTACCCGGAGTAATTGGAACACTACAAGCAATGGAAGCCATTAAACTTATTACAAATATCGGCGAACCTTTAGTAGGGAAAATCCTCCTCTATAATGGGTTATCAGCGCAATTTAATATAATTGCCTATAAACGACCAGATTCTAGCGCAAATGCAGCAGCTATCAGAGCCTGTGTAGAAAATTTTTAAGCTGCAAAATATGATCAACACAACCATATTTAGCCATTTCTTCATTACGTATAACAATCACTTCATGCGCTAATGCTTTAACAATCTTCAAATCATGGCTAATAAATAGATAACCTAAATGTCTTTCGCGAGTCAAAAACGTCTCGCGCTGCCTCACCAATAAATGTTAATAATGATAATATAACAGCAATAACAACAAACCCTGTAATACAAATCCAAGGAACATTCAGGTTTATGATTGCTTGCCGCATCAATTCACCTAAAGAAATATAACCAAGGGGAAGACTAAAGCCTAAATAATCAAATAATGTAAGCAATGAAACCCCTGATGTTAGTAAAAATGGCATATAAGTTAGAACAGCAACCATCGCATTTGGTAATAAGTTCCGTATCATTACAGTTCTATTAGGAACTCCTAAAGCACGTGCAGCTAACATAAGTAAAATTGCGTGCACAATAAAAATTCTGCCCGCACAACACAAACCAATGTTATCCATTAAAAAAGAAGCATAACTCCCTGCATCCCCCAAAAATCCTGTGCTAAAACCGCAACCATGATAATAGCTAAATAAAGTGAAGGTACAAAAGACCATATTTCAATCAGATACTGAAAAATTAAACCAATCCAACTACCAAAATATCCCTGAACAGTCCCTACTGCAACATCAATGATAGTTGAAACGATCATTAAAAGAATATTAAAAATTCTCGATACTTGAAAACCATATAAAGCTCGCGCAAAGATATCACGCGTTAGATCGTCCGTTCCAAACCAGCTCCACCGGCTCATTGAACATTCTGGATTAGCACTTCCCCACGCATAATTAACACAACGCTCTTCTTTTACTTTGAAACCCAAAAGGAGGGCTAATACCACAATTTTTTACCTCCGACCGTATTATAAGAATAACGCACTAGCGACCATAAATAATGCTCAACCATGTAATTTCATTTTGAATAAAAGAAGCATGAAAGTCTGCTACAACTAAATTTCTACCCAATCTCTCATCAGAATAGTCAAAAAAACAGCTTCTCTTTATAAGAAGCAATAATTAGGCGATCATTTGCAATAAATCCTGCTGAAAATGAACAAAAACATAAAAATAAAAAGACCATAGTGACCACTAACTGCGCCTATTTTGCTTAAAATTGCGCAAACGGCACGCGGCACGCATTTAATGGAGAAAAAAGCTCTCTCTTTGCAACTTAGAACTGTGCGAGCTTATTACATCTTCCTTCTTTCCTTCTCGCATCATAAATTTTTTTATCAAAATCAATCCGTGGATCGACTAGCATATAGACGATATCAGAAATGAGACTAACAATTAAACCAATTAGAAAAAAATATTAAAGAGAAGCAAAGACGACAGGATAATCACAATTAACAATAGAAGTATAACTTAAACGCTCCATACTATTTAACGAATAGGGCAGCTCAATCAATAAAGATCTACTAAAAAATGATGCCATAAAAGTTGCAGGAAAACCCGCAATCACAATTTAAATTGCGTTGCATAAACATGCCCATAAAGAACCAAACGTTTACTTATCCCTTTAAGCGCGCGCTGTGATAATATACTGCTAACGAATTTTTCTAAAAACAATTTTTTGTTAGCAAAATCGCTATAGCAAAAACAGAAATGACCATTGCCGTTAGCGGAAGAACCAAATGATAAGTGTAATTTAATATTTTCCCATTCAAAAGACAATTGATCAAAATTATCAGATTTTAAATGACTTAGTGGAAATCAATTTAAAAAAGATCTTCCAGTAAAAAAACTATTAAAAAGATACAAAAAAGAAAACTTGGAATGGCATGACCGATGATGATAAAAGTGCTTGTTCATACACCAAAAGCCTCTCTCTTTAAGAGCGTTATAAATTCCTAACGGAATAGAAATAACATAGGAAACCAACAAGTTCCAAAATCCAAGCGAAAAAGAAACGAGTCAAGCACTTTTAATAAGCTCAATAACTGAACGCCCTTGTGTGTCAGCGTCCCAAAAATCAAATTGCAAATAAACGACACAGTATTATGAAATAATGCTCTAAAGGCGGCTTATCAAACTCGAATTGTCTTTCAAGTTTTGCAATAAATTCTGGATCTATCCTTAACCGCCGCGATATTTGAAAACTCCAGAAGAAGATGATCCAACATTAACACCGTCTAAAACAACATTAGAAGAAAGATCAAGATCACTCCTGCCACCTCTACTTGTTCAGCATCACCGCCACACCTTGTAACTGAGCAATAATATTTTTAATAAGCCCACCTAGCATAAATTGAATAACGATAAACGTCACCGTTAGATACCAATCAATATCAGTATAATAAGTAAAAAATGCTATAAAATATAGGCTGCCATTTTTATTTTTACCTTTCGATACGATTGCACCGAATTAATTTTAAATAATGTATCAGTAATAATCTTTCTGATAAATCTATAACGATTTTTTGATAAATTCACGAAATCTAAATTGCAAACAAAAAGCAGCTACACTCCTTCTAAAATAAGCATTTCTGGCGTAGCTTAATCCGACACGTCTCCTTTATTACCTACTGGCAAAGAAACAGGCTGATCAGATAAACTCCGTAAATAAAGCAAAAGATCAGCACGGTCTTGGTCATTTTTGATTCCACGAAAAGACATAATTGTTCCTGGAAAAGCTTCACGTGGTGATTGCAAATAACGATCTAAAGTTACAAAATCCCATTTTTTATCAGAATTTGCGCGCAATACCCGTGAATAAGCAAAATCTGTTGCACCCGCTAAAGGACGATTAACTATCTCCCAAAGTGATGGACCAACACGGCCAGATCCTTTATATTCAGAGGAAGTATGGCATATGGCACACTGACGAAAAATTTTGCGCCCATTTTCAAGATTACCTTGTTGAAGACGATCATTTAATGACAGAGAAGCTTTAGGCGTTTGCTGTTTTTCCTTGAACGCACCATTTTCGGTAATCTTATAAGCATGCTGAATCACTGCAGAATTATCGTAAACCTCATCGCGGATAATGGAAATTCCCATCCATATAATCAGCAAGAATAAACAAGCACAAGAAAAACAGGCGACGATTAAACGATTCATAAAAATTCAAACGTTCATACTTTTTACTGCTTTTAGTTTAAGCTTTTTTTCTATAATACACAATATCATAAATGCATCACACATAACATTTGGAATTTTACGATGGTTATTGAACCGATTATTTTCATTCCTGCTAGAATAGGCTCGACCCGTTTACCTCAAAAAGCTTTGGCTGATATCGCTGGAAAACCAATGATTGTTCATGTTGCTGAACAAGCCAAAAAAGCTGCTATAGGACGTACTATCGTTGCAACAGATCATAATGATATCGTCAAAGCCGTTACAGCTCATGGACATGAATGTATCATAACACATAACGACCATAAATCTGGATCTGATCGTATTTATGAAGCTTTAACCAATATTGATCCTGAGCGGCAATATAACACTATTTTGAATGTACAAGGTGATCTGCCAACAATAACCCCCAATGAAATCATCAGCGCTTTGCAACCTTTAGAAAATAACTTAACGGATATTGCAACTTTGGGTACAAAAATTGTTGAAGAAGATGAAAAAACAGATCCGAATATCGTAAAAATTATTGGTACACCACTCTCTCAAAATCGTCTTCGTGCCCTTTATTTTACCCGTGCAACAGCACCTTATGGAAATGGTTCTCTTTACCATCATATTGGAATATATGCCTATCGACGAGAAGCACTTGAACGATTTATAGCTCTCAAACCTTCTACGCTTGAGCAACGTGAAAAACTTGAACAATTGCGTGCACTAGAACATAACATGCGTATTGATGTAGAAATAATCGATACAATTCCTCTAGGGGTAGATACGCAACGTGACCTTGATAAAGTGCGTAAGATTTTAACATGAAGATGACTGAAAAAACCAATAAAATCTCCTTTCAAGGAGAATACGGTGCTAATTCTCATATTGCTTGCTCCAATATGTTTCCCGATATGGAAGCTGTGCCTTCTGCGACTTTTGAAGATGCACTCAATTTAGTGGAAAGTGAGCAAGCTGATCTTGCTATGATTCCGATTGAAAACACTCTTGCTGGTCGTGTTGCAGATATTCATCATCTTTTGCCGCAATCATCACTCTATATTATTGGAGAATATTTTTTACCTATTCATTTTCAATTAATAGTTTTACCTAGTGTTACATATGGAGAAATCGAAACCGTCCACAGCCATGTTCATGCCCTTGCACAATGCCGTAAAATCATTCAGAATAATAACTGGAAACCTGTCGTTTCTGCCGATACGGCTGGAGCTGCAAAATTTATTAAAAAAAGCGCTAAACGTTCACAAGCAGCTTTAGCACCTCTTCTTGCAGCAGAAATTTATGGACTTGATGTTCTTGAAAAAAATGTTGAGGATAGTCCTCATAACATTACTCGTTTTGTCATTCTTTCACGCTCCCAACAGCACGTACCAAAACCTCAAAATGGCGAAAAAATCATTACGAGTCTTCTTTTTCGGGTGCGCAATGTACCAGCAGCTCTTTATAAAGCTATGGGAGGTTTTGCCACAAATGGTATCAATATGACAAAGTTAGAAAGCTATCAAATTGGTGGAAACTTCAATGCAACACAATTTTTCGTTGATATCGAAGGGCATCCTGAAGATCCTATGATGCAACTCGCCTTGGAAGAACTATCTTTCTTTTCTGCTGAATTTCGCATTATCGGCATATATCCTGCTAAAAAAGATCGAACACTGCATGTATAAAACAACTAAATCGTACAGTTTTTCTTTGACATCGAAGAAAAACTTGAAGAATCCCCATGGTGCAATTTACTTTAGAAAAGCTGTCTTTTTGCTAAACTCTTTTTTATAAGGACACTGAAAAAATAAGTGACAACTTTTCACAACAAAATGCTAAATTTTCTGATAACATTCTTTCATCATAACAAATACCAATTCAATCAGCACAAGAAATAAAATAAAAAAATTAAATGATACAAAAACAAAAATAAGCGTTTCTTTAGCTATCCATCACTTAATAAACAGAAAAGAAGCTCCTTGAAGATATGTAAATGAGCTTTCGTGGCAATTTATTTCAAAGGGAAATGGTAAAATTTTTAAATGAGAACAAAAAATAATTTAAGCTACCATTAAAGTAAATCAAAACAACGACGTATTCAAATCTTTCACTTTCAAGCACTTTTAAAAATGGTTTTATAAAGCGAGAAAATTCATTTTAGCCTTCTATTTTTGAGATAAACTCAATCTTCTATATTTATAAAAACTGATTTATGATTAATTATATTTAGGATAAAGGAAAAAATATAATGAAAAAAATCTTCACTCAAGGATTATTAGCTGCAAATATTCTGGCTTGCTCCAATGCTGCATTTGCCGGATTTGGTGAAAAAAAATGGAATTTTACACCGAATGAAAGAATTACGATTAGTGCATCCGATTTAATACATCAGGGCGTTGAATATTCTTGTAAGACATTTAAGCCCAAGAAATCTTCTTTTACTTTATCCTACTCTTCTCCTTCTGACTTAGATAAATTAAGAATTGTTGCTGATGATGAAAAGAAAATAACACATAATAAAAAAAAGAAAATCTTTACACTTAAAAATATAAAATCCCTCGATATAAGCTTTCCTTCGTCGGGAAATTATATCTTCAAAAATATTACTAAGAAAAAAGTTATTGGTATAGATTGTGATACAGGGGATTATGATTGATAATACTTCCAAGAATACCTAATTTTCGAATAAACTTATCCAACTGCTTAGATAAGCTTTTTTCAAAATCGGGGATGATAGACTCTCAAAGCCGGCTTTTTTGTGAAGTCTAATTTTTATACTTGTACAGCATCGTCTATAAATCACAATACATAAACAAAAAGGAACAAAATTTGCTTTAGGCCTATAAGTACGTTCCATATTTTACTCAATATAGGCAGCAACATTGAACAACAAATTGACCCGTTAACAGTAAAATAAATGCCACAATATATATGAAAAATCCTAATCTCATTTTTTAGTCATGCTAAAATCTACGACTGCGTTCAGAGCACACCCACTTAAGCTTACTCAAAGAGAAACTAATTTCTTTTCTTTGTAACTGTTAAGGAATTCATCCCCCATTTAAAGCAATATAATGTAGATTACACCGCGCTATTCAGCACCAGTATTTTCTCCCAATTTTTCAATTTCAGCTAATTAAATAAACTTTTATGCTTCATCTCTTTACTTTTTGCTACTGCAAATCTTATATAATTTATTGAGCAACTTTAGAAAAGTAAACGTTCCTTCCCAAAAAACTAAAAAACTTTAGCCAATTAGCGTCTCCTTAATATTGAATAAAACAGACGCTTTGTTCATACAAAATAAATATGCAATGAACTCCTGTCCTGTTTATCATCCATAGAACAAGAATTAAACTCAAAGGAAAAATTCTTTATCGTTCTTACTATATTTTTCGTTTCTTAGCTTGATTTTTCATTTTAAATCGACAATATGAATTTGGGAGGTTGGTGGTGGACGAACAGCTCGCCAATCGGGTCAGATCTGGAAAGAAGCAGCCCCAACGAGTTTTTGTACGGGTCATCATGCCAGCCTCCTATTTTTGGAGTATGCATTATATTTCTGCTACTTTCTGTATAGCGCTTTTCAATCTTCAAGATGACATTTTGCGAATAGCAAACAAAAGACTGTGCACCTTCTCTAGGCAAGTGATTTCATTCTATTAAAAATAAATTTATTGAGAAAAAATCCTTTTATATTTAAAGTGCAATATTAACCTGCGCTCTCGTATTATCAAGATATATTCAAAAAGCTTCAAAATTGGAATCATTGATGAAAAATATGCCAGTAGAAACGACTTATCGTGTTCTTGCTCGCAAATACCGTCCTCAAAATTTTTCTGACCTTATTGGTCAAGAAGCAATGGTGCGTACTCTTACTAATGCTTTTAAAACAGGACGCATTGCACATGCATGGATGCTTACAGGGATTCGCGGAGTGGGAAAAACCACAACAGCACGGATTTTGGCACGTGCGCTTAATTATAAAACAAAAGATGTTGATCAGCCAACTACCGCATTAGAGATACTTGGTGAACATTGCGCACAAATTATTGAAGGACACCATCTCGATGTTATAGAGATGGATGCGGCTTCACACACAGGCATTGATGATATTCGTGAAATTATTGAACAAATACGCTACCGTCCCGTTTCTGCACGCTACAAGGTTTATATTATTGATGAAGTGCACATGCTTTCAACACAGGCATTTAACGGCTTACTAAAAACACTTGAAGAGCCACCATCGCATGTAAAATTTATTTTTGCCACGACAGAAATTCGTAAAGTTCCCATTACAATTCTTTCACGTTGTCAGCGTTTTGACCTACGGCGTATTGAAACAGCAATTTTAGTTGCTCATTTACGCAAAATTGCTAAACATGAAAATATAGAGGTAGAAGACCAAGCACTTTCCATGATTGCCCGTGCCGCAGCAGGTTCTGCCCGCGATGCATTATCAATTTTTGATCAAGCGATTTCTCATAGCAACAATGGAAACGTCAGTGCTACTGCAGTGCGCACAATGCTAGGATTGGCTGATCAAGCACGCATTATTGATCTTTTTGAGTTCATTATGAAGGGGGACATTGTAAGTGCACTGCATGAATTTCGCAGTCAATATGATGCAGGTGCTAATCCTCTTGCTATATTAACAGAATTAGCCGATTTTAATCATCTTGTTACACGTTTACGTTTCACACCAGAAATAGCACAAAACTTCTCACTTACTGAAGATGAACGTTTAAGAAGCTTAAATTTTTCACAAAAACTTTCCATTCCTATTTTATCCCGAAACTGGCAAATGTTACTTAAAGGTTTGCAAGAAACCAGCCAAACAACTCGCCCGCTTCAAGCAGCTGAAATGTTATTGATTCGTCTTGCTCACGCTGCCGATCTACCAACTCTTGACGAAGCCCTAAAAAATCTCACGCAAGACAAAACACCTCCTACAGTCATTTCAAATTCTTCTCATACAAAATTTACAAATGCAAATAATACGGCAATAGTAGAAGCAAAATATACCCATTCTTCCCCTAATGATTTGAGCGCATTACAAAACCAACTAGATTTTAAAATATCCCTGAAAAATCAATTAGGTCGTGCTTTAGAACCAGAAGATTCATCGAAAATTCAAATTCCAGAAAGCACAAATTCTTCTGGGGTAACAAAAGTGTTTGAAAACTCTGAGCTTATTGGTCTTTCTGAAAAAAACGCAAATTCATTGCATCTCTCTGCACATACAGACGAAAAGATCATCAAACAAGAAACCACAGTTATTAATTCTTTGCATGATATTCTTAAATTAGCTGAACAGCATAATGATGACACTGTCAAAATATTTTTTAAAGAATATGTTCACCTTGTTTCTCTTGAACCAGAGCATATTACTTTGAGACTGCCTGAAGGCACTAAACGTTCACTTGTTCGTGACGTAGAAAAAATGCTGTCTCAATGGACAAAAAAACGCTGGGCTATATCCTTAGTGGACGAAGGTGGAGAACCAACCTTAAAAGAAAAAAGTGAAGCAGCAAAAAAAATGCTTTTTTCTAAGGCGCAGGCTGATCCGAATATCGAGAAAATTCTTCACTATTTTCCGGAATCTAAAATTGTTAATGTTCGTTTAAGTAAGCAAGAAAACGATCTTGATTTATCCAACAATGCCCTTAAAAATAAGAGCAATATCAAACACGAATAAGGATCCCTACTCTAATGCAAAATATAATGAACCTGATGAAAAACACCAAAGAAATGCAAAAAAAAATGCAGGAAATTCAACGAGAAATCGCTAGTTTGGAGGTAACTGGTGTTGCTGGCGGCGGACTCGTCAATATTACCTTAAATGGCCAAAATATTATGACAGTAATCAAAATTGATCCTTCATTACTCAATCCTGAAGAAGCTGAAATTCTTGAAGACTTGATTACAGCAGCCTATAATGAAGCTAGGACGAAACTTGAAATGGCCATAGCAGAAAGAACACAACGAATAACAGCAGGACTCTCACTCCCAGGTATAAGACCCTTGTTCTAATGAATCAAATTTCATTTAATCCTCTGGAGCAATAAATAGTATGGCAAAGTACATTGCAGGACCTGAAATTGAGCGTCTCATTCAACTTTTGGCGCGGATACCAGGTCTTGGTCCACGTTCAGCACGCCGTGCTGCACTCCATCTCATAAAAAAAAAGGAAGCATTATTAGAACCTTTAGGAGCGGCAATACAAGCTGCAACAGAGAAAGTTTGCATTTGTTCTGTTTGTGGAAATGTAGACACAACTAATCCTTGTTCAATTTGCACAGATCCTCGTCGTGACAATACAACAATTATTGTCGTTGAAGATATTGCTGATCTTTGGGCACTTGAACGTGCAAAAACTCTCGCGGCACGTTATCATGTATTGGGTGGACGATTATCTCCATTAGATGGAATTGGTCCTGATGAACTCAATATTGCTTCCTTAGTACAACGTGTTTTAATGGATCAAGTTACAGAAATTATTCTAGCCGTTAATGCTACCGTTGAAGGACAAACAACAGCCCACTATATCACTGACCAACTTTCTGATTTTTCAGTTAAAATTACTCGTCTTGCTCATGGAGTGCCAGTAGGAGGTGAATTAGACTATCTTGATGATGGAACCTTGGCTGCAGCCTTACAAGCAAGAACTAATCTTTAAAACTATCCTTGCTTAATTATTAGCCTTTTTACTTATTATTTCCTTTAAATTATAAAAAATATTTAAAATGCTCAATAAAAAAATCTCTTTCCTGCATGATTTTTATCCTGGCATCTTAATATGTCTGCTTATATCTGCCTTAGCTTATGGGTTAGAAACCATAGAAAAACTGTTTTTTTCAGAAAAATGGCTCGAAAGCCTTGTTTTAGCAATCTTATTGGGCTCTATTATCCGTAGTTGTTTTACTTTACCAATATATTTTCAAAAAGGTATAGCATTTTGCACAAAAATACCTCTTGAAATTGCTATTGTTCTTTTAGGAGCAAGTATTAGCATCAAAGCAATTCTCTCAATAAGCTTGAATTTACTTGGTTGTATCGTATTTTTTATATTTATCACTATTCTTATCAGTTTTGCCATCTGCCGACTTCTGGGACTTTCTGCAAATTTAGCAATACTGGTTGCTTGTGGTAATGCCATTTGCGGCAATTCAGCAATTGTCGCAACCGCGCCCATCATCAATGCCAAGCATGAAGATGTAGCCGCGTCAATTGCTTTTACTGCTCTTTTAGGGGTTTTGATTATTTTATTTCTACCCTTTTTACATCCACTTTTGAATTTATCCTTTAGCCAATATGGTGTACTTGCAGGCATGGTTGTTTATGCTGTACCACAAGTTTTAGCAGTAACAGCGCCTGTATCTTTTGTGAGCGTTCAAATTGCAACAATTGTCAAATTGGTGCGTATTTTAATGTTGGCTCCTGTTATTTTTACGCTGTCCATAATTTATCACCGACAAACACAAACGCATTTGCGTCTACACACTCTTGTTCCATGGTTTATTACTGGTTTTATTATTATGATGTTTATCCGCTCAAGCGGAGTTATTACTGCAATGGCTATCACTCCCATCAAATTTATTACTCAGTTATTCACTGTCATTTCAATGGCTGCATTAGGGTTAGGAGTTGATATCCATTCATTAAAAAAGGCAGGATTTCGCGTTATTTTTGCCTCAATCTGCTCTATTATCACTCTCGGTGTTTGTAGCTTTATTATGATTAAATTAATTGATCTACATCATATAACATTTTGAATATTCTGAAATGTTTTTATTTTTTGAAAATAATTCTCACACAATCCAGAGATTTGCCAATATTACATTATCCCCTTCAGTGAACTAAATTAAAATTGTATATATTTCTTTATCGTTCTGTATGAAAAGCATTTTTACTGTAATACTAAAAAAATTTCTCAATTATTTGTTGAATTTGTTTTTAAAACACTCATTGACTTTTATCTAAATAGAATGACATGAGTCTATCATCTCTCAAAAAGCTATGCTACTTTTTCATTTTCTATGAGAAAAGCCTATTTTTACAATAGGATAACAAAATACGTCATTATTGGAGAAAAAATGTATATGATCTTATGATTTACCTTTTCCCAATTACTGTTACTCAACATGTGTTGCAACAAAACACAATGAGAATTAAGTCAACATCAATCATACCTTATAAAATAATATGCGTTTTTGTAAAAAATTCTGTCACAGTTCAATATATTCATCTTTTTTCCTTGTGTAGACGATAAATACAACATGCAGAAAAAATATCGAATATTGGCTACTTATAGCAAAATATTTCAAAAAAATAACGCTATTTATTAACTCTAAAATCTTTATCTAAATACTGTAAAATACATCAGCAAAATAAAATTACAGCCGATAATATGTCCTCATCTTCCTTTTATTGCATCAGTTTTAATCTTACTGTCATATTCTTTTTGTTGTGCTTTCATCAAACATCTGCAAATATCGTGCTGATTTTATTCTGGAAGAATCAAATGTTTAAGTGGACTTACAGAAAAAATGTTGCTACCAAGGCTATCTGGAATAAATTTGAGCAACATGATAAAATATTTTATCATAATTTTGCTGATACGGAACTTAAATGATCAAATTAAGCGGTAACTTTATTCAAGCGTCACTGCGCAAATAAAGCCAGTCAACAGGTTTTTAATTAATTTTATGCTAAGTTGTGTTGAACCACACCATGCTTTTTCTGATATCAGTCAACACTTCCTTTAACAAAATTTGATTTTCCAAAGGAGGAACGTCAGTATATGCATGCCATTTACAATCATAGCTTAAGTAGCTTTCACCGATATTTGACCCTATGATCAAAAATAGAATAATGTGCTAAAAGATTCAAAAATCGTAGAATAATAATAATTATCAGGAAAACAACAGCTCCTTTCCAACCTTATGATCATAAAATTATTCCACATAACATTTATGAATGATATTATGTTATGTTATAAAACCAAGCATCTAAACAAAAACTAAAAAACACCATAAGCCTTTTGTTCATTATATCACTCAATTAAGATACCTTTATGCTCATTCTTGCCATAGACACTGCTTCAATTTATTGCGCTGTTGCACTTGTTCGCCACAAATCTGTTATTGCCCATCTTAGCAAACACATGAATAAAGGACATGCTGAAAAACTCATTGAGCATATTACGCAAGTAACTGCCCAAGCCAATATTACTCTTAGTCAAATTGACCGCATTGCCGTCAATATTGGACCTGGGTCGTTTACTGGTGTACGTATAGGTGTTGCAACAACAAGAGCTTTAGCCCTAGCATTAAAAATACCAGCTGTTGGAATAAGCGCACTTGAAGCATTCGCTGCACAGGTAATCGACAAAAATACCACATCAGCAATCGCTGTTGTCATGGATGCTGGTAGAAACATGTTTTATCATCAAAATTTTAGTGAAAATCTCACACCTTTGGGGATCCCTGGATTAAAAACAATTGAAAATATCATTGAGGATTTACCACAAAAAGCCACGCTAACTGGTTCAGCAGCTAACATCATTGCGCTACACATTAAAAAAAATAAAGTAAATAAAAAAATTGTCCTAGATCCAATCTTATACGAAGCAGCTGATATTGTAAACTATGCCCACCTTGCTGCAGATAAACAACCTCAAGATTCACCGCGTCCACTTTATCTGCGCAATGCAGATGCAAAACAACAAACTGATTTTGCCTTACCAAGAAAAAAATAATGGCCAAACTTTCATTGATAAACAAACGTTTTGGAGTTTTTCCACTACAAGCAGATGATAGCGATTTTCTTTATCAAATTCATCAGCAATGTTTTATACCTGCTTGGGGAAAAAAAGCGTTTGATAATTTCTTAAAAGATCGTTCTATCTTTGGATACAAAGTCTATCTCATTGACCAACCTGATAATGTTTTAGGCTTTTGCCTATGCCGTCTCATTCTTGATGAAGCAGAAATAATCACGATTGCGGTTCTTCCTCATTGCCGACGACAAGGAATTGGCCGCTTGCTGATCGATAGTGTACTTCATCATCTTCACCGAAAATGCGCCATAAAATTATTCCTAGAAGTAGACGAAACCAATCTTTCTGCGTTAAAACTTTATCAACGTTTTGAATTTCAGAAAATTGCAAAACGTCCTGCCTACTATCAATCAAAGAACAATCGCATAGATGCAATCGTTATGCAAAAAACTTTTAAGCAAACAGATTGAGATTTATGTAAAAAAAGTTTAAACACATATTATGAAACAAGAAAATCCTAAAAATCTATCTCCTGCTGCTCCTAAAAAGGTTTTTATCAAAACCTATGGATGTCAGATGAATGTTTATGACAGTCAGCGGATGACTGATAGCTTAAGTTCACAGGGTTATATCACTACACAAACACCAGATGACGCTGATCTTATTCTTGTTAATACCTGTCATATTCGCGAAAAAGCAGCAGAAAAACTCTATTCTGATCTTGGTCGCTTGCGGGTGATGAGTCAAGAACGGACACCTGACAAACCTTTAATGATCGGTGTAACGGGTTGTGTTGCACAGGCTGAGGGAAGTGAAATTTTACGTCGTGCACCAACGGTTGATCTTGTCATTGGCCCGCAAATGTATCACCGCTTACCGGATTTATTAAAACAAGCCAAACAGGGGAAAAAAATTGTCGAAACAAATTATGCTGTTGAAGACAAATTTGCTCACTTACCGCCTCATAATAAACGTGCTGTAAGAAAACGTGGCGTCAGTGCATTTTTAACCGTACAGGAGGGTTGTGATAAATTTTGTACTTTTTGTGTTGTGCCTTACACACGGGGTGCCGAAATATCGCGACCTGTCGAACAAATTACCGAAGAAGCACGCCAACTTATTGAAGCTGGTGTCAAAGAAATCACACTTCTTGGACAAAACGTGAATAGTTGGCATGGACAAAGTGCTAATGGAAAAACTTGGCGTCTTGGTGACCTTCTTCATCATCTTGCCAAACTGGATGGTTTAAAGCGTCTGCGTTATACAACTAGTCACCCGCGTGATATGGATGACAGTCTTATTGCTGCACACCGAGATCTTGACATATTAATGCCTTATTTGCATCTTCCTGTTCAATCGGGTTCGGATCGCATTTTAAAAGCAATGAATCGCCAACACAAAAGCATTCACTATCTTGATATCATAGAAAAAATTCGTACAGCACGACCTGATATTGCTTTTTCAGGTGATTTTATTGTAGGATTTCCAGGAGAAACAGATGAAGATTTTGAGGAAACTATCAAACTTATAAAACAAGTGCAATACAGCTCAGCGTACTCTTTCAAATATTCACCTCGACCTGGAACAGTTGGCGCAATAATGAAAAATCATGTTGATGAAGCTGTAAAGGATGCTCGACTTCAGCGTTTGCAAGTTCTTCTCCTTGAACAGCAGCATGCGTTCTTGCGCTCAAAAATTGGACAAACAACTGATGTTCTCATTGAAAAAGCAGGTCGTCACTCTGGACAAATGATAGGTCGATCCCCTTGGCTTTTACCTGTTGTATTGGATACAGAAGCATCTACAGGCACCGTAATGGCTATTCATATTAAAAATGCGAGCTCAAACAGTTTTGTCGGTGAAGCAGCAAATGTATAAACACATTCTTTATACCTTATTCAAAATAGATTTTAGAGAACTATTTTATTTCTGCAAAAAGTGATCATATTTAAAGTTATACCCTATGAGAAATAAGCTGTTTTTTTATAAAGATTATCCCAAAAAATATACAATACTTTTTAAACGTAGGAGAGTGGGTTGAGGGCTTTAACCGAAAAAGTAAAGCGCGTTAAAGAAAGAATAAATATTTGCCCTGAAAATGCTGATATCTTAAAAAAAGCAAGTGCATCGGATGTTAATCATATTGTTTTAATTTTTGAAAACAATAAATATGCAAAAACTGTATTTGGTAAATTTGACGAAAATCTTGCTTGTATTGAAAAAAAGCTCGGGCTTCATATTCATCCGCGCGGCAATGAGATTTCAATCCGTGGAGAAATTGCTGCCACAAAGCAAGCACAATATGTATTACAGCAGCTTTACAAACTCGCTAAAACACATCAAGAGCTCACTTTATCGGATACAGAAGGAGTGATTGCCATGGCAAATTTGCTACAAGAACAGCAAGAGTCTCCAGCAACAACGAAATCTGTAAAGAAGCATACATTAGCACGGTTAAGTACGCATAAAAAAATAATCTACGCTCGAACTTCAACACAAGATTCTTATATACGCGCAATGGAACGTAGTGAACTTGTTTTTGGTGTAGGACCAGCAGGAACAGGCAAAACATATCTTGCCGTTGCCCATGCAGCAATGCTTTTAGAACGTGGTATTATTGATCGCATTATTCTTTCACGTCCTGCTGTTGAGGCTGGAGAACATCTTGGTTTTCTTCCTGGAGATCTTAAAGAAAAAGTTGATCCGTATTTACGACCGCTTTATGATGCACTCTATGATATGATGCCAACCGAAAAAGTGGAACGTATTTTAGCTTCTGGCGCCATGGAAATTGCTCCCCTTGCTTTTATGCGTGGACGAACACTTGCTCATGCAGCTGTCATTCTTGATGAAGCGCAAAACACCACACCCATGCAGATGAAAATGTTTCTTACACGTCTTGGAGAAGGAACACGAATGATCATAACTGGCGATGTAAGTCAAATTGATTTGCCTGCAGGACAAAAATCAGGTTTAATCGAAGCAATGCGTATTCTCTCAAATGTAGAAAATATTGTAATCATTCGTTTCGGTGAACAAGATGTTGTACGCCATCCTCTTGTTGCCGCGATTGTCCGCGCTTATGATAATGATTTTATTATACAAAATAAAAAATGCCACTCTCATAAGCTTCATCAAAAAAATGAATTCTATTCGTCATGATTACCATTGATATAACTATTGAAAGCTCTGGGTGGTGTGATAAACGAGTGCTTTATGATATCGCTGAAAAAGCATTAACAACTACAATGCACCATTTATCACTAGAGAATATTGTAAGCGAAATTAGCCTGCTTTTTACGGACGACAAACATATGGCACAAATCAATGCACGGTGGCGCAATAAAAACGAACCCACTAATGTGCTATCTTTTCCTGCTTTTCCTCTTAAAATTGGAGATTCCCCTCAACTCATGCTCGGTGATATCATTATTGCGCGAGAAACGGTTTTGCTTGAAGCAATAAAAGAGAAGAAATCCTTTCAGGATCACTTGACGCATATGATTGTACATGGTGTTCTTCACCTTCTTGGCTATGATCATGAAACAAACGATGAAGCCTACCAAATGGAGAAGCTTGAGAGAGAAATCCTTCAAAAGCTCTCCATAAAAGATCCCTATACTGAATTGTCTTAAAATAATAAAACTTAACTTTTTAAATCAATACTATAACCACACAATTTAAAATAGTTTATGCATCTGTTATAAAAAGGAAAATTTAAAAGATTTTAAAACCATGATAGACAAAGTTAACGCACAAAAAAGCAATCAAACATCTTCTAATATTGAAGATCCCCCTTCTCAACGGACAGGTTCTACGGAAAAAAACTCCTTAATAAATAATTTATTTTCGTTCTTACGTGGCCGCAATTATACATCATTGCGCGATAATCTTGCAGTTGCACTTTCTGCTGATAACGAAAAAAATACATCTTTCTTCTCACCAGAAGAACGTATCATGCTTCATAATATCTTACGTTTGCGCGAAGCGCGCGTTGATGATGTTATGATTCCACGTTCTGAAATTGAAGCATTAGAAATAAATACTTCTCTTGGAGAAGCTCTTAAATGTTTTGCAAGAATTGGTCATTCTCGCATACCTGTTTATGCTGAAACCCTAGATGATCCGCGGGGAATGATCCATATCCGTGATATCCTTAATTATATGACTCACTTTATTACTAAATTGGCTCAAACTGATCAAACATCCGATTTTCTTCAGTTAAATTATGCAGATTTGCGTACACCAATTGGTGAACTGGATCTCATTCGAACAGTTCTCTTTGTTCCAAGTTCTATGATGGCAAACAAATTATTAACACGTATGCAAGCTACACGAACACAAATGGCTTTGGTTATTGATGAACATGGTGGCACAGATGGTCTAGTTTCTATGGAAGATATTGTCGAATTAGTCGTTGGGGATATCGAAGATGAACATGATGATGTCGACAACGCTATCATAAAAGAACCTAATAATAGATGGCTTGTTGATGCAAGAACTGAACTAGAAGATGTAGAAAAAGCTCTTGGTTCTAATTTTATCGTAGCAAAATACGGTGATGAAGTTGATACTATTGGTGGTTTAATTGTTTCTATTCTTGACCGCATTCCTGCAAAAGGTGAAGTTATTGACGCTGTACCAGGTTATCGCTTTCGTATTTTAGAAGCTGATAAACGCCGAATTAAACGATTGCGCATTTTTCGTATCTCAGAAAGTGAAAATTTTAAATAAAATGTCATTTTTAAAAAATAGCCAAATGTTTTTAAACAGATTCACGCTTTTTTTACTTTCTGTTACTGGCTGGAAGCGGCAAATGCTTATATTTTTATGTGGTGCATTAACATCTTTTGCACTTCCGCCTTTTTATTTGACACCTATTTGCTTTTTTACTTTTCCCGTTTTTATCGTTTTGCTTGACAAAATAAATATCATTCAAAACAATAAAAAGTGCCTTCTAATTTATGCTTTAAGTTGCGGAATTTTTGGCTTTAGTTATTTTATTTGTAGTCTTTGGTGGCTAAGCAGTGCTTTACTGATAGAGCCAGCTACTTTTAGTTGGGCGGTGCCATTTGCTATTTTTGGTCCTCCTATTTATCTTTCCCTTTACTGGTTTTTTGCTGGTTTCATTGTTGGTTTGTTATGGACAAAGGGGATAGCGCGCTTCTTTGTCTTGGCCTTCGCGTTAGGACTGGCAGAATGGTTGCGTGCTATCTTGTTTACGGGATTTCCATGGAATTCTCTTGGTTATACAGCTATGCCCACTCCGATGCTCATGCAATCAGATGCAATTGTAGGGCTTTATGGGATGAATGTTCTTGCTGTCTTAACCTACAGCTTTCCTACTGTTTTATTAACGGATGAAAAAAAGAAATTGGCACTTTTTCTTTGTTTGTTGCTTATATTAATCCATAGTGGTTTTGGATTTTACCGTCTCAATACCGCATCTGCCACAACTGATTATCAAAAAAGCGGTTATTGGGTACGCATTGTTCAACCTTCTATTCAACAAAACGAAAAATTAGATAATACGACATCAGAAAAGATATTGGCAGCTCATATAAAGCTAAGCACAACACCAACAGCTGATCAAAAGCCAGAACCCGATTTTATCGTATGGCCTGAAGCATCCATCCCTTACATTCTCAATGATTCATCTGCTCTTACAACACACATCGCTTCTTTTCTTAAACCTAAGCAATGGGTCATTGTTGGAGCTGTGCGAACTAGTAATGATGCCCCTCATTCTAAAACGCGGTATTTTAATACAATGGTAGTTATTAACGCAAAGGGTGATATTTTAAACACTTCTGATAAACTTCATCTGGTTCCTTTTGGTGAATATCTTCCTTATAAAAATTTGTTCAGTAAAGTTGGATTGCATGCTCTTGCTGATAATGTTGGTGGATACAGTACTGCTAATGCACGCAAAACTGTCATGATGCCAAATGGATTTTCTTATCTTCCCCTTATTTGTTATGAAGCAATATTTCCTAATGAAATGACTTTTAAAGGTCATCCTCCTCAAACAATCATTAATGTTACAAATGATGCATGGTTTGGTATAACCCCTGGTCCATATCAACATCTTCAACAAGCACAACTACGTACAGTTGAACTGGGAATCCCTCTTATACGAGCAGCTAATAATGGAATATCCGCTGTCATTGATTCTTATGGACGAATCGTTATAGCTCTTGAGCAAGATGCTGTTGGCATTATTGATTCACCGATTCCATCATCAATTGCCCTTGTATGGAGCAATGAATATAGAATAATATCTACTTTTATCTTATTCATTCTTATGCTATTGTGTCGCGTTGGTTTTGGTTCTACAAAACAGCCTCGATGATCGAGTGCCCATGTGCGGTGCTATATTATGTGTGCCAATAACGTTGGGAAAAGATGTTACACATTATTTTAATTGTATGATAAACTAACCTCATGTGAATCTGATGTTAGTTTGGAAATAAAGCGCTGGAAATAAAGAGTTGCAATATGACCGAGACTAAAAAAAGACCTGATCCTATAGATATTTACGTAGGAACTCGTATTCGTTTGCGTCGTAATATTTTAGGACTTACTCAAGAAAAATTGGGAGAAAAACTGGGCATTACTTTCCAGCAGATTCAAAAATACGAAAAAGGTACAAACCGTATTGGGGCAAGCCGCCTTCAAGCAATCGCAGAAATTATGGATGTGCCTGTTTCTTACTTCTTTGATAAGGGCATTGCTACCCAGCATGTAGAAGGTTTTGCTGAAAGCGATAACAATTTTATGGACTTTTGTTCTAGTAATGAAGGAATCCAACTTATGCGAGCTTTCACGAATATATCTGATGCCAAAGTCCGTCGAAAAATCATTGATTTGGCAAAAGCACTTTCTGAAGAAGAAGATTTGGCAGATAAGCTATAAAATAAAAACATATCCTTTCTTTCTATTATCTTACAAATAAGCATTGACGATTTGCCGTGGTATTGGCAAATAGGAGCGGCTTTAATAGACGATTAATAAAGTGTTGATTTTCTTTTTTGAAGGAGCTCCTATGCCGCATCAAGATTATCTTTTTACAAGTGAATCAGTATCGGAAGGACATCCTGACAAAATTTGCGATCGTATTTCCGATGAAGTCGTTGATATGATCTACAAAGAATCTCAAAGAACTGGTACTGATCCATGGTTAGTACGTGTTGCTTGTGAAACTTTAGTCAGTGTAAATCGTGTTGTTATTGCTGGTGAAGTACGAGTTCCTGATACACTCCTTAAAAGAGATAAAAATGGAAAATTTGTTTATGATGAAACTGGTTTTCCACTCATTGATCCTGCTCGTTTTCGTGCAGTAGCACGCCATGCTATTCGTGCAATAGGCTATGAGCAAGCAGGTTTCCATTGGAAGACCGTTAAAATTGACGTTTTGTTGCGCCCACAATCAGCGGACATTGCACAAGGAGTTGATAATGCTATAGATCGGCATGGCGAAGAAGGAGCAGGTGATCAGGGCATCATGTTTGGATATGCTTGCCGTGAAACACCAGATCTTATGCCTGCTCCAATTTATTATGCGCATAAAATTCTAAAGCTTCTAGCAGAAGCGCGTCACAAAAAAGAAGGCGAAACTGGAAAATTAGGACCAGATGCTAAAAGCCAAATAACAATACGTTATAAAAATGGAAAACCTGTAGAGGTAACATCCATTGTTCTTTCAACACAGCATTTGGATGAAAACTGGAGTTCCCATAAAGTACGCACAGTAGTTGAACCTTATATTCGTCACGCTTTACATGATATTCCCATTTCTGATCAATGCAGTTGGTACATTAATCCAACCGGAAAATTTGTCATCGGTGGTCCTAAAAGTGATGCAGGGCTGACAGGACGCAAAATTATCGTTGACACTTATGGGGGTGCAGCACCTCATGGTGGAGGAGCATTTTCAGGAAAAGATACCACAAAAGTCGACCGCTCTGCGGCTTACGCTGCACGCTATCTAGCTAAAAATATTGTTGCAGCTGATTTAGCTGAGCGATGCACTATTCAACTATCTTATGCGATTGGCGTTGCACAACCTTTATCCATTTATCTTAATCTCCATGGAACAGGAAAAGTTGATGAAAGTATCCTTGAAGCTACAATCCGCAAAATAATTGATCTTTCACCAACAGGCATTCGAAAACATCTTGGTCTTAACAAACCCATTTATGCAAAAACAGCCGCTTACGGTCACTTTGGACGCAAGCCAAAGAGTGATGGTTCATTTTCATGGGAAAAAACTGATCTCATTCAAAAACTTCAAACAATGATTAAAGCTCCATGATGGACTATAACACACGTATGAATGAAGCCTTTTTTGGTCGCCGACAAGGAAAACGGCTACGAAACAACCAGCGTACGCGTATAAAAATGCTTCTTCCAATTCTTAACATCGATTTAGATACACCAACACCTTCAGATCTAAAATCTTTATTTTCGAGTAAAGTAAGAGAAGTCCGTCTTGAAATTGGCTTTGGTGGAGGTGAACACTTGCTCCATGAAATGGAACATTTCCCACAAACTGGTTTTATCGGTGTAGAACCTTTCATCAATGGTATGGCAAAAATGTTAATGTCGATTGAAAAACATCAACAACATCAAAATCATCTTCGCCTTTATAATGATGATGCTACACGCCTCCTTGATTGGTTACCAAATGCCTCACTTGATGGAATAGATCTTTTTTATCCTGATCCATGGCCTAAAAAAAAGCATTGGAAACGACGTTTCATCAATATAAAAAATCTTAATCGTTTTGCTCGCGTTCTTAAAACAGGTAAAAAATTTCGCTTTGCCAGCGATATAGATAGCTACACAAACTGGACTCTATACCATTGTACACATCATCACAGTTTTGAGTGGAAAGCAGAAAGCCCTGAAGATTGGAAAAACCCTTATTCTTTATGGCTAGGCACCCGTTATGAAGCAAAAGCTTTACGTGAAGGACGAATACCTACCTATCTCACTTTTATTAAAAAATAAATGATAGAATGCTTTACATTATAAACAACTTGAAAAATTTTAAATTTAAGAGTATCAATAAGTGAATTCTTAGTCTTATGATGAAGAGTGGGTCATTTGGGTCCGCTCTTTTTTAATATCATGAAGCTGATAAAACCAGCTTCAATAAAGTATATAAGCGGAACTGAAAGAATGAACAACATTGACGAGCCGCGTCTATTTGAAGAGAATGGTATAGAGGCACAAGTTGCTGCTCTTATCGCACCAGTGCTTAAGCCTTTAGGCTTTCGTTTAGTTCGCATCCAGCTCCTTAGTCTAAATGGCCTAACGCTTCAGATTATGGCTGAGCGTGCTGATGGTTCTATGACAATAGACGATTGCGAAACTATCAGTCGAACTTTATCTCCTCTCCTTGATGTACAAAATGTTATTGAACGCAAATATCATTTAGAAATATCATCCCCTGGGATTGATCGTCCGTTGGTAAGGAAATCTGATTTTTTTCATTGGCAAGGACACATTGCAAAAGTTGAAACAAAAATAGCAATTGATGGACGCCGAAAATTTCGTGGAACACTCATGAATACCACGAAAGATGATTTTACCTTAAACATTGATAAAGCTGCCTCTGGAGAGACCATAGATATCTCCATTCCTTTTGATGATGTCATCGATGCGCATTTAGTTCTTACAGATGAACTTATTCGCGATTCATTGAAAAAAAATAAAGATTTAAGTCAGCAACTAATTTCTGATGATAGTCCTAACGTCTAAAAATAGGCATCAAATTATAACAATTAATATCGCTGGGATCCAACCCCATCGTTGTGGTACAAAGAAGGAGAAAATCGATGGCTATAAGCGCTAACAGGCTTGAAATTCTGCAAATTGCAGATGCTGTTGCACGTGAAAAGTCGATTGACCGTGAAATTGTTATTTCTGCGATGGCTGATGCTATTCAGAAAGCAGCGCGTTCTCGTTATGGTCAAGAAACCAATATCCGTGCTGAGATCAATTCCAAAACAGGTGAAATTAAATTACAGCGTTTGCTTAAAATTGTTGATATCGTTGAAGATTATACAACTGAAATCTCTTTATCTGATGCGCTTAAGCGCCAAACAGATGCAAAAATTGGTGATTTTTTGCCTGATCTTTTACCTCCCATGGATTTTGGACGCATAGCAGCACAATCGGCAAAACAGGTTATTGTACAAAAAGTACGTGATGCAGAACGTGACCAGCAATACGAAGAATTTAAAAATAAAATTGGTGAAATTATTTCTGGCACAGTAAAACGCGTAGAATACGGCAATGTTATAGTTGATTTAGGGCGCGGTGAAGCTATCGTGCGACGTGATGAACTTATTCCACGAGAATCTTTTCGCTATGGAGATCGTATTCGTGCTTTTGTTAGTGATGTGCATCGTGAATCACGCGGTCCGCAGATTTTTCTTTCACGCACACACCCTCAATTTATGGTAAAGCTTTTTACAATGGAAGTACCAGAAATTTATGATGGTATTATAGAAATTAAATCTGTTTCTCGCGATCCAGGTTCACGTGCTAAAATTGCCGTTGTCTCACGTGATGGTTCAATTGATCCTGTTGGAGCATGTGTTGGAATGCGCGGAAGTCGCGTTCAGGCTGTTGTTGCAGAATTACAAGGTGAAAAAATTGATATTATTCCTTGGTCACCTGATGCTGCAACATTTATAGTCAATGCGTTGCAGCCCGCCGAAGTTTCCAAAGTCGTCCTTGATGAAGATGCAGAACGTATTGAAGTAGTTGTGCCTGATGACCAGCTTAGTCTTGCTATTGGTCGACGTGGACAAAATGTTCGTCTAGCTTCGCAATTAACAGGATGGAATATTGATATCTTAACAGAACAAGAAGAATCTGAAAACCGTCAAAAAGAATTTACTGAACGCAGCAAACTGTTTATGGAATCTTTAGATGTTGATGAAATGATCGGACAAGTTATAGCATCAGAAGGCTTCTCCTCCATTGAAGAAGTTGCTTATATTGACATTGAGGAAATCGCTTCCATTGATGGTTTTGATCGTGAAACTGCTGTAGAAATCCAAAGTCGTGCACGCGAATTCCTAGATCGCAAAGAAAAAGAACTTGATGAAAAACGCAAACAACTCGGTGTCTCTGACGAATTGCGAACGCTTCCTGGAATGACAAGTGCTATGTTGGTTGCTATTGGCGAAGATGGTGTGAAAACAATGGAAGATTTTGCAGGTTATGCAGTCGACGATTTAGCGGGCTGGAGAGAACGCAAAGAAGGCCAAACGCAAAATTTTTCTGGTATACTCACCCCATTTGATATTACACGTGCAGATGCAGAGGCTATGGTCTTAGCCGCACGTGTACAAGCAGGCTGGATAGACCAAGCTGACCTTGTTACAGAAAATTCTGCAGAAAATGAAAAAATAGATAATTTGAATGTGGATACATTTTAAATGAGTGAGCGGACCTGTATTGTGACAAGAAAAAATGCTTCAGCAAAAACGCTGATCCGTTTTGTTATTGGTCCCAATAATCAAATTGTCCCTGACCTTAAATCTAATTTACCTGGACGTGGCGTATGGGTCTCTGCCCACCACTCTATCATTGAGAAAGCAATAAAACAAAAAGCTTTTAGCAAAAGTTTAAAAACAGATGTTGAAGTTGCGTCAAATCTTGCGCATATTGTAGATGCACTTTTGCTAAATGCTGCCCTTGGAAGCCTTTCCATGATGCGAAAAGCAGGTGCCGTTGTCACAGGAGCAACAAAAGTTGATGCAGCTATCCGTTCTGGCCAAGTCATTCTTGTACTTCATGCCAAGGAAGCTACAGAAGATGGAAAACGAAAAATTTCACAAGCCATTCATGCAATACAACAACAAATGAGTTGGAATATAGAAACTATATCTTTATTTACAAATAATGAAATGAAAGTGGCTTTTGGAACTAATCCTGTGATGCATGTAGCCTTACTAAATATAAAGGCTGCAGAGGGGTTTCTCAAAGCGATACACAAACTGATCGCTTATCGTGATGACAAGCACAGTAAGCTTGGTGAAATGACTGCGCAAGCCGTGAAGGAAAGACAATGAGTGAAAATAATAATGACAAAATAACAGTCAAGAGAACGCTTACTTTAAAACGTTCAGTCCTAGAAACTAGCACAGTCAAACAAAACTTTAGTCATGGCCGCACAAAGGCTGTAGTTGTCGAAACTAAGCGGCGCAAAATTACGCGGCCTGATGAAAAAACTGAAACACCACAGCCAATTACGAAACCACATGTAGCAACCCAGCGTTCCAAACCAAAATTTGAAGAAGCAGCTCCAAATGAGCCTGTAGCAAAAAATAATCTTTCATCAGCCGAAATGAAGGCAAGACTTCGAGCGTTAGAAGAAGCACACATCCAAGAAAAAATAATACGTGAACAAGCTGAAGAACAAGAAAGACAGGCTAAAGAGCGTGAAGCAAGTTTGCAGCGAGCAGCTGAAGAGGAAAAAGTAAAACAGGAAAATGAGAATCCCGTGATAGAAACTCAACCCACATCTCCTGTTTTACCCGTAACAGAAACGGTAGATATCCCTGTAAAGCCTAAACCTGTAGCTCCTAAAAATACAAATGCGATTGAAAAACGCAAAGATGATGATGATAAAGATGATGACAGACACAGTAGACGTTCTAACTCTTCTAAGTCAGAGGTGCGTACGCCAAAAGTTATAAAAGGAGCAGATGAAAGACGTCGTGGGAAGCTTACTCTTAATAGCGCACTGGATGAAGAAGGCAGTGCGCGTGGGCGCTCAATGGCTGCAATGCGCCGCAGACAGGAAAAGTTTAAACGTGCACAAAACCAAGAACCACGAGAAAAAATTTCTCGCGAAGTGATTCTACCTGAAACCATTACCATTCAAGAACTTGCACAACGTATGACTGAGCGCTCCGTTGATGTAATTAAATTTTTGATGAAGCAGGGACAAATGATGAAACCTGGCGATATTATTGATGCAGATGTTGCTGAACTTATTGCCGTTGAATTTGGTCATACTGTTAAGCGTGTATTAGAATCTGACGTAGAAGAAGGCATCTTTAATATTATTGATAATCCTAGTAAAATGCAGCCACGTCCACCAGTTGTAACAATTATGGGTCATGTTGATCATGGAAAAACGTCTCTTCTCGATGCTATTCGAAAAGCCAATGTTGCGTCTGGTGAAACAGGAGGTATTACGCAGCATATTGGTGCTTATCAAGTAGAACAAAATGGTCAAAAAATTACCTTTATCGATACACCTGGGCACGCTGCCTTTACAGCTATGCGCGCTCGTGGAGCCCGCGTTACGGATATTGCTGTTCTGGTTGTAGCCGCTGATGATAGTGTTATGCCGCAAACAATTGAATCCATTAATCACGCCAAAGCTGCTGGTGTTCCCATTATTGTTGCTATCAACAAAATTGATAAACCTGCTGCTGATGCGCAGAAAGTGCGGACAGAACTTCTACATCATGAAGTGTTTGTTGAAAGCATGGGCGGAGAAACTTTGGAAGTTGAAGTTTCGGCTAAAACAGGTCAAAATCTTGATAAACTTCTTGAAGCTATTCTTCTTCAAGCTGAAATTCTTGACCTGAGAGCAGATCCAAAAAGAACAGCAGAAGGTGTTGTCATTGAGGCTAAACTAGATCGGGGTCGCGGATCTGTTGCAACAGTTCTTGTTCAAAAAGGTACATTGCATCCTTCTGATATTATTGTTGCTGGTGATGAATGGGGGCGTGTGCGCGCCTTGATTGATGATCATGGTCGTCACATCAAAGAAGCTGTTCCTTCTACACCAATTGAAATTTTGGGTATGCAAGGAACACCACAAGCTGGTGACCGTTTTGCTGTTGTTACTCATGAAGCAAAAGCACGAGAAATTTCTGAGTATCGTCAACGATTAGCACGTGATAAAGCTGTCGCTCGGCAAACTGGTTCTCGTGGTTCCCTTGAACAAATGATGAGCAAGTTACAAACCACTGGCGTTAAAGAATTTCCTCTTATTATTAAAGGAGATGTGCAAGGATCGATTGAAGCAATTGCTTCAGCATTAGAAAAGCTAGGAAATGATGAAGTACAGGCACGCATTGTACATTCTGGTGCTGGAGGTATCACTGAAAGTGATATTTCACTTGCTGAGGCTTCCAATTCTGCTGTGATTGGCTTTAATGTTCGAGCAAATAAACAAGCACATGCTTCAGCCAAAACACAAGGAATTGAAATTCGTTATTATAACATCATTTATGATCTTGTTGATGATATAAAAGCAGCCATGTCAGGGTTGCTTTCTCCAGAAAAACGTGAAACTTTCCTTGGCAATGCTGAAATTTTGGAAGTCTTCAACATTACAAAAATCGGAAAAGTTGCTGGATGTCGCGTTACAGAAGGTAAGATAGAACGAGGAGCTGGTGTTCGCCTTATTCGTGATAATATTGTTATTCATGAAGGAAAGCTTAAAACGCTTAAGCGCTTTAAAGATGAAGTCGATGAAGTACAAAGTGGTCAAGAATGTGGAATAGCATTCGAAAATTATGAAGACATGCGCGCAGGAGACATCATTGAAACCTTCCGCGTCGAACATATTAATCGCACATTGTAAAATAGCCTAATAGCTTTTCTCTTTTGTAAAATGAGCAAAGTTATTGGACTTTACATGCAATTCTTCCGTTCTTTTTACACATTCAGTGTAAAAAGAAGAAGAATTGTAACAAAGGTAAAACTTTAATGAAAAATGTAAATCCATCACAGCGACAATTAAGGGTAGGAGAGCAAGTGCGTCATGCGATAGCTCATGCGCTGCAACGAGGTATTTTACTTGACAATATTTTAAAAGAGATTGTGATTTCTGTTTCTGAAGTGCGCATGTCGCCAGATTTAAAAATTGCTACTTGCTTTATTTCTCCTCTCTTCACTCTTAATAACGATTCTAATGCTGATATCGTTAATATCCTAAATAAATATAGTCGCTTTATTCGTGGAGAAGTCAGCCATTCGTTGCGGCAAATGAAATATATACCAGAACTGCGTTTTCGGCTTGATAGAAGTTTTGATAATTTTGCAAAAATTGATGCCCTACTCCGCTCCCCCGAAGTAGCACGTGATCTAAGCAATAATGATGAACGTGAGGAAAAAAAGCATGACAGAGAAACGTAAAAAAAAAGGGCGTTCTATTTCTGGTTGGATAATATTTGATAAACCAAAAGGAATGAGGTCAACAGAAGCTGTCTCACAAATTAAATGGCTCTTTAATGCGCAAAAAGCAGGACATGCAGGCACGCTTGATCCACTTGCTTCTGGACTTTTACCAATCGCATTAGGCGAAGCGACTAAAACTGTGCCTTATGTTATGAAAGGTACAAAAACTTACCGTTTTCATATCATTTGGGGAGAAGAACGCTTAACAGACGATCTAGAAGGTGAAGTCACTAAGACATCTTCTAAACGTCCAACACAAGAAGAGATACTTGCTCTTCTCCCTAAATATACAGGTGTTATTTGGCAAACACCTCCACAATTTTCAGCAATTAAAATTGCTGGGAATCGCGCCTATGATTTAGCACGTGAAGGTGAAATTGTTGAAATTCCGCCACGACAAGTGGAAATAAAAACTTTTAAATTAATCGAAGCAACCACCAAAGAGCATAGTGTCTTTGAAATAACATGCGGAAAAGGAACCTATGTACGTTCCTTAGCACGCGATATGGGGCGTGATCTTGGTTGTTATGGATATATTGATAATTTAAGACGCATTGCAGTAGCACCTTTTTATGAAGATGATCTCATTACATGGGATGAGCTAAAAGCAGCAATACGCGATAGTAGTGCAACAAATCAAAATGGTACCCTTCAGCAAAAAGATTTCACAGAACTTGATGGATTATTAATAAAAACAGGAGCTGCACTGGATTGCCTTTCTCATTATACTCTTAGCGAAACACAAGCACAACGTGTAAAAATGGGAAATCCAGTATTTCTATTTGATCATAATGCATCCATTGATGACGACGAAGTTTGTGTGATCTACAAAGATCAACTTCTCGCCATAGGTTCTCTTGACAAAAGTCAATTTAAACCGAAGCGAATTTTCACAATTTAATAAAAGCAACCGCTTAATATAAGCGGCCTGTCTACGACAACATTATACGGAAAGAATATTTTTTCATTCGCATAAAGCAGTGAGAACAATCTCATTGTTTTATGCTTGCCCCTAAATTATTAAGGTAAGTGGTCAGCAGATGGTTTTAAATGCATTTCATTGACTTGTGGTATTGTTTGCCTCTCAATCATGCGGTGTATTCTTATACCATTAGGCGCATAATTTAAGCGACGCAGGTGCTTATTCACCTCTGCATCTGCTTTTGTACGACGATGATTATGGCGCAAATAATCTACCCATGTTGGCATATGGTAAGCTTCTGTCCAACATTCAGGTCTTTCAAGGTCACGTAAAAGAACCCATTGGCGAGCACCATCACGTAAACGAATATGACGACGACGTGTCATCACTTTGAGAAATTCTTCAAGATCACTTTCATGAATTTGATAATCGATCATAATCATAATTGGGCCACTTCGTGCTTTCAAATCGAGTAAAAGCTCCGGCTCTCTAAAATGATCAAGGGGATCAAAATCTATCTGAGGAATTTCTTGAATTTTAAACTTTATTCCTGCAAGAGCTCCAAAAACCAAAAATAAAGCACAAGCACTCAAAGCAATTACTGGAGAATAACCATCCGCGACAGCGCCCCAAATTGCGCTTCCAATGGCCATACCGCCAAAAGATGCGGTCTGATATAATGATAAAGCACGCGCAACAACCCAACGTGGAGTAGAAAGTTGTACAGATGTATTAAACAACGATAACGCTAAAACCCAACATAAACCTGCTGGAAACAACACAAAATGACTTATAATCAATGAACGGCTTATTGCCAACAAAAAACAAGAAAAAGCAGAACCAATAAATGAACCTACAACAATCGTTTCTGACTTAAAATAATGCCGTACAGTTGAATTAATAACGCCAGCAACAATCGCTCCTAAACCGAAACAACCAAGCAACGTACCATAAAGAAATGCACTCCCTCCAAGAGTTTCATGCACAATAATCGGCAATAGTGCCAAAATCGAAATCGCTCCAACCCCAAAAAGGAATGCTCTGACCATAATGCTAAGGAGGTTAGGTGACATAGCAACATAGCGCAAACCATCTGCAATAGCTCCTAAAAATCTCTCCCGTGGCAGTGGATTGCTTTTATAATTTGGTTTCCACAAAAATAAAGTGCCAATTAAAAAAATATAACTTATCGCATTGAATAAAAAAGCCGCAGTTATGTCTAGAACAGCAATGATAGCACCACCAATAGCAGGTCCTACACTACGCATCAAATTAAAGCCAACACTGTTTAGACTAACGGCAGCAGGAATATTTTCTCTACTTACAATATCTCCCATTGTTGCTTGCCAAGAAGGATTATAAAAAGCGTTTCCACATCCAATCAAAAATGTAAAACATAGTAAAAGCCAAGGAGTCAAAAGTTCCAGATAGGACAGAATAACTAAATTAATTGATAGAACCATCATAATAATCTGCGCACACAACATAATGCGACGCCGATTAAAATTATCGGCTAATGCTCCTGCTATCAAAGAAAACACAACAAGTGGCAACACCGTCGCACTTTGAACAAGCCCAACCATAGAGTGCGAAGAACTAATCAACGCCATCAACCAACCGGCTCCTACATTTTGTATAAGCCCCCCTAAATTAGAAACGAGTGTGGCTGACCATAAATTACGAAATATCGAATTACGAAAAAGTTTTAATGTTGAAATGCTCTGCACCTTTTGCCTCCAAATCGACATTCTATCGCCCTTGCCCCCATAAATACGCTATGCAAAGCAGTAATTCTTATATAAAAGAATACGTAATTTTTCTTAAAATTTCTCATAAAACATCCTTAAAATCAACATTTCAAAGCAAAATCATTTATTAAGGAAGATTTTTTGAAATACCTTTAAGGACTAGCTTCAAGGACTAGCATTTTAACCTTCTTTCCTATATAAATGCCAAGGCAAGTAAGAGTCTCCTGCTCTTCTTGTTTCTTCGCAAACCCTTGCTGAACGACATCTCGGCTAGGGAATGAGTTTGGTGCTTTGTTTTTTGAAAGGATAATACGATGTCGATTACAGTTGAACGTAAACAAGCTATTATTGCAGAATATGCAAATAAAGCCGGAGATACAGGATCACCAGAAGTGCAAGTTGCTGTACTTTCTGAGCGTATTTCTAATTTAACTAATCATTTTAAATCTCACAAAAAAGATAACCATTCTCGTCGTGGTCTTTTAAAAATGGTATCTCAACGCCGTCGCCTTCTTGATTATCTTAAAAAAACTGATTCAAATCGTTATCAGATACTTATCGGAAAATTAGGTTTACGTCGCTAAAAGAAAATGAGTGGATGGTGTTTTATAAAATCCATCCACTTATTCTGTTTTACTGTTTTTAGTTAAAAACTTTAAAAATTACTGAATAACCGTCATGGAATAGGATTACTGAGTGCTTCGCGTTTTAATTGCGATTTATTTTTTCTTTTTGCACAAAAAACAGAAGTGTTTTGTTATCCTGCCCATAGCTTTAAAACATGCTAAACAGAACTGGAATTGTGAACACTTAACATTTAAGATGTGAACACTGGCCATTAAGGATAAAAAATGTTCAAAACGCATAAAGTAGAAATTGAATGGGCTGGTCGGCCTCTCACCCTTGAAACAGGGAAAATAGCGCGTCAAGCTGATGGTGCAGTAATTGCTACCTATGGTGAAACCATTGTCTTAGCAACCGTTGTGTCGGCAAAAAATCCAAAACCAGATCAAGATTTTTTTCCACTCACAGTTAATTATCAAGAAAAATCTTACGCTGTTGGCAAAATCCCTGGAGGATACTTTAAACGTGAAAGCCGGCCTAGTGAACATGAAACATTAATTTCACGTTTGATTGATCGTCCAATTCGACCTCTCTTTGCTAACGGTTATAAAAATGAAACGCAAATCATCGTTTCTGTCATACAGCACGATCTCGAAAATAATCCTGATGTTCTTGCAATGATTGCATCTTCTGCTGCACTAACTTTATCAGGAGTTCCTTTCATGGGACCCATTGCTAGTGCTCGTGTTGGCTACTGTAACGGACAATACGTTCTTAATCCCAATATCGATGAGATGCCTGAATCAAAACTTGATCTTATCGTTGCAGGAACAGAAAGTGCGGTATTGATGGTTGAATCAGAAGCACAAGAATTGCCTGAAGATGTAATGTTGGATGCAGTAATGTTTGGGCACAAAGGCTTTCAACCTGTTATTGATGCTATAATTAAGCTTGCTGAAGTTGCTGCAAAAGACCCTCGTGATTTCATTCCTGACGATCTCTCGGATCTTGAAAATGCTATGCTGAAAATGGCTGAGCAGGATATAAAAAAATCCTATACAATTACTGATAAACAAGAACGCCATGCTGCAATTGATGCTGTAAAGACAGAAATTATCAACAAATTGACGCAAGAAATCGAGGGGGATTGTAAATTTAGTGCCGATCAAATTGCAACCGTCTTCAAACAATTGCAAGCAAAAATTGTCCGTGCAAACATTCTTGATACAGGAAAGCGCATTGATGGACGCGACCTTTCAACAGTGCGTCCAATCCAATCGGAAGTTGGTATCTTGCCTCGAACACATGGGTCAGCACTTTTTACCCGCGGAGAAACACAAGCAATTGTTATTGCGACACTAGGGACTGGTGAAGATGAACAATATGTTGACTCCTTAACTGGTATGTACAGAGAAACATTCCTTCTCCATTACAATTTTCCGCCATTTTCAGTGGGAGAAGTGGGACGTCTTGGCTCCCCTGGACGCCGCGAAATTGGGCATGGAAAATTGGCATGGCGCGCCATTCATCCTATGTTGCCAGCTAAAGAATCTTTTCCTTATACTATTCGCGCTGTCTCAGAAATTACTGAATCAAATGGATCTTCTTCAATGGCAACAGTTTGCGGAACTTCACTTGCGCTGATGGATGCTGGTGTTCCTTTAACACGTCCCATTGCAGGTATTGCCATGGGATTGATTAAAGAAGGCGAGCGCTTTGCCATCCTATCTGATATTTTAGGAGATGAAGATCACCTTGGTGACATGGATTTTAAAGTAGCAGGCACAGAAAATGGTATTACTGCTTTGCAAATGGACATCAAAATTGATGGTATTACCGAAGAAATTATGAAAATCGCACTTGAGCAAGCCAAAGGTGGACGAATCCATATTCTTAACGAAATGGCCAAAGCTTTAACCAGCGCGCGTGATGAACTTAGTGAATTTTCTCCACGCATTGAAATTATGAACATTGCTGTCGATAAAATTCGTGATGTTATCGGCTCTGGTGGAAAAGTAATCCGAGAAATTGTGGAACAAACTGGAGCTAAAATTAATATTGAAGACGATGGGACAATTAAAATTGCTTCTACTGATGCTAAAATCATCAAAGCAGCAAAACAATGGATCCATTCGATTGTTGATGAACCTGAAGTTGGTGCTATCTATCAAGGAACAGTTGTAAAAACTGCTGAATTTGGCGCGTTCGTAAACTTTTTTGGCTCACGCGATGGGCTTGTTCATATATCTCAGCTCGCATCAGAACGTGTAGCTAAAACAACAGATGTTGTTAAAGAAGGTGATAAAGTTTGGGTCAAATTAATGGATTTCGATGAACGTGGTAAAATTCGATTATCAATGAAAATTGTTGACCAACAAACTGGTGAAGAAATTGTTAGTGATGATTTAGTAAAAACAGAAAAAGAAAATGGCGCTGATGAAAAAAATACATCTGAAAATAAGCGCCGTCGTAAGAAAAAAGAAGGTTAATATTTCTTTCTTATCATGAAATAAAATGCCATCCTAAAATTAGCATGGCATTTTTCTTTAAAAGAGTCACATGTGTTATTATTTTTACCCTTTAAAAATTGTGATCTTCCATTTCCCAAACCCAACCAATATTGGCTGAGTTTTGGTTTAATTGCCCCCCCTGCTCCAGAATGGGCAAAAAATTTGAAAGTTATAACACCTTGGCGACCAGACTTTTTGAAATTTTCCGATGCCAAATTTTGCTGTTCTCCCAACATAGATCAAACTTCCATATATGATGGTGCACTTTTGCACTTAAGCAAATATCGTGGACTTAACCAAAATTGTTTTCTCGATTTATTAGAACGCGTTAAACCTGGTGGATGGATTGTTATTGGTGGGAATAAAACTGCTGGCGCTGCTTCAATGATGAAATGGGTCAAAACAATTGTTCCCATAACAAATAAATTATCTAAAAATCACGGTTTAGTATTCTGGCTTCAAGTCCCACAACAAATAGACAAGCAGAACATTGCACAATTGCGCTCACCACCACTTTCTTTTGAAAACAAATTTCAAACCACTTCTGGCATGTTCTCGCACGGGCGTATTGATCTAGGATCTGCTGCGCTTGCTTTACATATGCTCAAAGCAATTTCCGGAAAGACCGCCGATTTTGGTGCTGGTTGGGGCTTCCTTTCTTACGTTGCACTTGAAAGAAGTGAAAAATTAACTACACTTGATCTTTATGAAGCCGACTATAACGCTCTAGAGGCTGCAAAACAGCACCTGCAGCATATAACAACTTCTCTTCCGATTCATTTTTATTGGCATGATCTTGTGCACGAGCCCATCACAGAACTGTATGATACAATCATTTCAAATCCACCATTTCACATACAGCAAGTTACAGATGTTTCATTAGGTCAGCATTTCATTATAAATGCTGCAAAACATTTAAAACCAGGTGGCAAACTGCTTCTTGTTGCTAACCGCCACCTGCCTTATGAAACACTATTAAGAAATATTTTTCATACAGTATGGATAAATGAAGATACTCCTGGTTTCAAAATTATCGAAGCACGTCGATAGACGATGAGAACAAGCAATCGTTAAAGAATGAAACGTGAAAGATCAACATCAGCAGCAAGATCGCCTATAGATTGTCTGACGTAAGCAGCATCAACCTTAAACAAAGTCCCTGCTTTATCAGGCGCAGTGAAAGAAATTTCATCCAAAACACGCTCCATCACCGTTTGCAAACGACGTGCCCCTATATTTTCAATCCTTGCGTTTAAATCTACAGCAATATCCGCTAAAGCATCAATCGCATCATCGGTAATTTCTAATTGCACCTCTTCCGTTGCCATTAAAGCGATATATTGTTTAATCAGACTAGCTTCCGGTTCGGTTAGAATGCGTCGTAAATCTTCTCTTGTTAAAGCATTTAGCTCCACACGGATAGGCAAACGACCTTGAAGCTCTGGCAATAAATCAGATGGCTTAGAAACATGAAACGCACCTGAAGCAATAAAAAGGATATGATCTGTTTTGATTTGTCCATATTTTGTGGCAACTGTCGTTCCTTCAACCAAAGGCAAAAGATCCCGTTGAACCCCTTCACGCGAAACGGCGGCACCTGCTCCACCATCTCTGGTTGCGATTTTATCAATCTCATCGATAAAAACAATTCCGTCATTTTCAGCGACGCGCAGCGCTTCTTGAATAATTTGATCTTGATCAAGAAGTTTTTCAGATTCATCATAAACAAGCGGCTTATATGCATCTTTTACTGTTGTTTTACGGATCTTCGTACGATTACCCATTTTGCCAAAAATATCTGACAAATTCATAATTCCCATTTGTGCACCAGGCATACCAGGAATATCAAAAGTTGAAGCACTATTGCTACTATTATCAGCTAATTCTATTTCAATTTCTTTATTATCCAGTTCACCATCGCGCAATTTTCTGCGAAAACTATCACGGGTAGCAGGACTTGCCGTTTTACCAACAAGAGCATCTAAAACACGCTCTTCAGCATTAATGTGCGCCTTTGCTTTGACTTCATCCCGCTTTTTTTCACGCACAAGAGAAATTGCAATCTCAACAAGATCACGAATAATCTGCTCAACATCACGCCCCACATAACCCACTTCAGTAAATTTAGTAGCTTCAACTTTTACAAAAGGTGCTCCAGCAAGCTTTGCTAATCGACGCGCTATACCTGTTTTTCCAACACCTGTTGGTCCTATCATCAAAATATTTTTTGGCATTACTTCTTCACGCATTGGAGCATCAAGCTGTTGTCGACGCCACCGGTTGCGTAGTGCAATAGCAACAGAACGTTTAGCATCATTTTGACCAATAATAAAACGATCAAGTTCAGAAACAGTCTCACGAGGGGAAAATACAACACACATTCAAATAGCTTTCTCTAAAGAAGATAATTCTACATCCAATGTTTCGATTGTGAAATGATCATTGGTGTAAACACAAATTTTAGAGGCAATATCCATAGCTTTACGAGCAATGGCTTCTGCATCCAAATCCATATCCATAAGTACCCTTGCAGCAGAAAGGGCAAAATTACCACCAGAACCAATCGCCATAACTCCATCCTCTGGCTCTAGGACATCACCAAGCCCTGTTAGCGCTAAAGTTACTTTCTTGTCAGCTACGAGCATCATTGCTTCAAGACGACGCAAATAGCGATCTGTTCGCCAATCTTTTGCAAGTTCTACACATGCACGCATAAGCTGATCAGGGTATTGTTCAAGCTTGGTTTCTAACCTCTGCAACAATGTGAAAGCATCTGCTGTAGCTCCTGCAAAACCAGCGATAACTGCTCCGCCTTTTCCAAGACGACGCACTTTACGTGCATTACATTTCATAATTGTTTGTCCCAGTGAAACTTGGCCATCACCAGCCATCACTACCTTGTCGCCTTTTCGTACAGTAATAATAGTCGTACCATACATTACATCAGGCTTATGTTCTGCCATAAAGAAACTCCTTAATATTGATTTCTCTTCATCAAACATAAAATCCAATCATTATTGTCTTTATTTAAGAACATATACAAAAAAACACAATGATTAAGCACAACTCAATTTATTGGAATAAAAAAATGATATCATTGCTGTCAATGCAAATTGTTGCTAAATAACTTTTGTAAACAATTTGCATTTTTTTGCATCTTTAAAGGAAAAATTATGAAAAAAATAGCCATAGGAACACTAGGAGGAACAATTGCAATGGCTGCTGACAATTTTGGCCAAATGCAACCAACTTTAACTTCAGATATACTCATAAAAAACGTTCCTGGCTTAAATAATATTGCTAATATTCAGGCACAAACACTAACCCAATTACCAAGTGGATCATTATCTTTTAAAATTCTTTTTGAAATAATAGAGTGGGCAACACAACAGATAAAAAATGGTGCAGAAGGTATTGTTTTAACTCAAGGGACTGACACATTAGAAGAGACAGCTTTCTTTCTTTCTCTTTACTGGAATAAAGCTGAACCACTCGTCATAACTGGTGCTATGCGTATACCTCATGAAGCAGGAGCTGATGGACCTGCTAACATTTTGGCCGCAACTCGTGTTGCTGCTCATTCACAAAGCTGGAATAAAGGCGTTTTAGTTGTAATAAATGATACAATTCATTCACCTTATTGGATTCAAAAAAGTCATACTGTAAAAGTTGAAACATTTCAGTCAGGATTAACAGGAGCTTTAGGAACTGTTTTAGAAGGAAAAATCATTTATTTCAATGATAAAAAATTTTTTCCTACGACTTTCGAGCTTCCCAAAAACAATAATCATCAAGTTGCTCTTTTATATTCCTCTTTATCCTCTGATACACAATTAATAAAATTTTGTCTTGAAAGTGGACATTACGCGGGTCTTGTTATCGCTGGTTTTGGCGCAGGACATTGCAGTTTTCAAGTAGCAGATATCGTGCAACAATATACACAAAAGATACCCATTATTATCGCTAGCCGTTGCTATAATGGCTCAACAACCCGTATGACCTATGGCTATAAAGGCTCAGAAACTGATATGATCGCTTCTGGTGCCTTAATGGCTGGTTATTTATCAGCAGTAAAAGCGCGCTTACTTTTATGGTCTTTTTTGGCACAAGGGTTATCATTGGCACAAATCAGTGCGTGCTGGAATGACTGGACTATAAGCTAACTGAGGATATCTTAAAGAAGAAAACATGCAAAAGAAAATTCGTTTAAATATAAAAAAGTTTATTCTTTGCCTTTAATTATTACCGTACCAAAAAATTTAACTAATATAAATTGTTGATATGCCTATATCAAAAGTCTTTCAAAAAAATAACCTGATTAAATCTATTGCTGATTCTTATCGGTATTCACCTTATAGTGTTTTTACTGCACAAGAATGGTCTCAATTTCGTGCAGATACACCACTCACTTTGACTTTTGATGAAATTAAACGTTTACGCTCAATTAATGATCCAATTGATCTTGACGAAGTTCAACGCATTTACCTCTCCTTATCACGACTATTGTCATGCCATGTTGAAGCAGTACAGGAACTCTTTCACAAGCGTCAACAATTTTTACATCAAGAAGAGACCCAAAAAACTCCTTTTATCATTGGAATTGCTGGCTCTGTTGCGGTAGGAAAATCAACTACCGCTCGTATTCTTCAAGAACTTTTGAAACGTTGGACATCTAGTCTTAAAGTCGATTTGATTACAACTGATGGTTTTCTTTATCCTAACGCTGTTTTACAGCAAAAAAATCGTATGCATCGTAAAGGATTTCCTGATTCCTATGACATTAATAAATTACTTTGCTTTCTTTCTGCTATAAAAGCTGGTATTGGCAATGTTAGTGCTCCACTTTATTCGCATTTGACCTATGATGTTTTGGAAAATCAAACAATTATCATTGATCGTCCCGATATCTTAATTGTTGAAGGAATTAATGTTTTACAGGTCAATGATCTCCCTAAAGATGGAAAAATCATTCCTTTCGTTTCAGACTTTTTTGATTTCTCAATTTATGTAGATGCCGAAACAGAAGTAATTCGTCGCTGGTACTTGGAACGCTTCAAACGTTTACGTAAAACAGCTTTTCAAAATCCTGAATCTTACTTTCACCGTTATGCATCGCTCAATGAGAAAGATGCTTTAAAAATTGCTGAAAACCTTTGGCAAACAATTAATTTTAAAAATTTACAAGAAAATATATTACCAACGCGACCACGATCCAATCTTATTTTACGAAAGGGGAAAAATCATTTGGTCGAATATGTCGCACTTAGACGATTATGATTATAAGGAATTTTGAATATGTATACCACACATCACATTAATTTTACCTCAACACGCGCTGATAATAGTTGCCCTATCCTCTTGGTAAATCCGACAAATCTTGCTAATTCGTCCCTTGATGAATCGACAAAAACATGGATAAAAGTTAATGATTTTACTGGAAAATCTGGACAAATATTATTCGTTCCTAACGAAACAGGTCATTTAAAAAAAGTTTTATTTGGGCTAGGCAATGGTGAAGAACCTTTTATCACAGGGCTCCTTGCCAAAAACCTCCCCGCTGGCAGACACTGGCATTTAGAAGGAGAAGCTTCAAATGAAATAAATGCCTATCTTGGATTGGCATTTGGAAGCTATCAATTTAACCGTTATCGTCAAAATTCTTCCTTCGACGCATTATCAATCCATGTTAACGACGCAGTTGACCTTAATGAAGTTCAACGCATTTATGAAACCGTCTTTTTAGTTCGTGATCTTATTAATACTCCAGCCAATGATATGAGCCCTGAGATTATTGAGGCAACAGCACGCAGACTTGGAGAAACCTACAGCGCTCATGTTGAAAGCATTCGTGGAGATGAACTATTAACACATAATTTTCCGATGATTCATGCCGTAGGACGAGCCAGTAGCACTGCACCACGGCTGATTGATCTGCGCTGGGGGAAGGAAAACCATCCTAAAATAACGTTGGTTGGCAAAGGTGTAAGTTTTGATACTGGAGGATTAGATATTAAATCAGCCAACAATATGTTACTCATGAAAAAAGACATGGGGGGCAGTGCACATATTTTGGGATTGGCTAAGCTTATTATGGACGCCAAATTGCCTTTCCGTCTACGTGTTTTAATTCCAGCCGTTGAAAATGCGATCTCTGCCAATGCTTACAGACCAGGCGATATTCTTAAAAGTCGAAAAGGTTTGAATGTTGAAATTGGCAATACAGATGCTGAAGGGCGACTTATTCTTGCCGATGCACTTACCTATGGAGATGAAGAAAGCCCACAATTCATGCTTTGCATGGCTACTTTAACAGGAGCAGCTAGCATAGCATTAGGGCCTGATCTTCCCGCATTTTATTGTAATGATTCAATATGGGCGCAACAAATTTCTCAATCGGCTCATTCTGTTTCCGATCCTCTTTGGCAAATGCCACTTTGGAAACCTTATCAGGAAATGTTATCATCACCAATTGCTGATCTTAACAATATAACTGGAAATAGTTTTGCTGGCTCCATAGTCGCTGCTTTATTTCTTAACTCTTTTGTTGAAAAAGCTGAACATTTTGCGCATTTTGATCTTTATGGGTGGGTTCAAAAAGAAAAACCAGGCTATCCTGTCGGTGGTTCTGCGCAAGTTATTCGTGCTCTTTATAACCTTTTTAAAAATCAATCATGACATGGAATTTCCATAAATATGTACAATTCATGATAGAAAAGATGATTGATCTGCGTCTTAGATTGCAATTTGTCCTTTTAAAAGGATAAAAATCCTACTCATATGGTTTTTATACACCTATTCAAAGGTAAAAAGCCAAAAAATGGAAGGCGAATAGATGGTTTATAAAGATCCAAGGTTGTGTGCATTCAGAAGTGATTTAGCAGATCAACATCTTGAAAAGGAAACTGTAGCTCAACGTTTCGTTCAAGGTAAAAGAAAACGCATTAATGTACCCGTCGCTGAGCTATTTAAAGAAAACAATAAAAAAAGTGAAAGACAAACGGAGTGTTTATTAGGGGAAGAGCTCTTAATTTTTGAGCAAAAAGAACTCTTGTCTTGGGGGCAATCGCTCAAAGACGGTTATGTTGGCTACATCGATACAACAGTTCTTTGTACATCAACGATAGAACAAACACATATTGTTTCAGTGCCGCGCACTTTTCAATATCTACAAGCTGATTTACGCGGGTCAGTAGAATATGCCCTATCCATAGGAAGCAAAGTAACCGTTGTTGATGAAATAGAAGTTCGTGGTACAAAATACTCTATTCTTGAAAACGGAAGAGCTATTGTTTCTCACCATCTCAGTCCCATTGGGTGCGTATATGAAGATTATGTTACAGTTGCAGAAGCCCTTATTCATACACCTTACCTTTGGGGCGGTGTCAGCGGTTTTGGAATTGATTGCTCTGGACTAGTGCAGCTCTCTATGATGTTAGCTGGAAAAATGGTATTACGTGATGCTGATATGCAGGAAAAAACTATAGGCAAAGAACTCACAGATAATGACAAACTTCAGCGTGGCGATTTAATTTTTTGGAAGGATCATGTCGCTATTATGATTGATCATGAAAATATTATACACGCAAATGGCTTCTCCTTGGATGTTATGGTTGAACTATTAGAAGACGCGGTTGTACGTATTGCTAAAAAAGATGGATATCCTATAGCAAAACGTCGACCAATTTAGAGAATCAATGCGTACATACTCTAATGAGTACAACGTACTCGTATCGACACTGTTTACACTCTTTCATCTAATCCGCGTCGAAAATCGTACAGGTAACGGCGATTTCTGGTTCATGTATGACAAAGAGATACCTTCACTTTTATAGAATTCATCTATTTCAAATAAAATTAACCATTTAGCCTTTTCCTAAATATCATTCAGCATTTATTCCAAAACTTTTATTAATCTTTTCCCGTTTTAGATATTATGAAGACTCACCAGCTTACTTATAAAACCTTCATTAAAGAGCCGCACGTTATTACAAGCCGCATTATATAAACCAAACAGACATTGAGAAATTTAATTTTTTCTTATTTTTTTCGCATTTCTATAATAATTTCCTCATTGTTTAGATCTCTTTAACTAGCGATATGCCATATTTTGATCAGTTCTCGATCCTATCTTTTGGATCTTAAATTGCCAATATATCAAACAAAGAGATAAGAGGTTTAAGTGTGCAATACTCTAGATGGTTTCGATTTTTAGTTTCCATATTATATATCTTAATAACGGGCGTATTTTTATCTGTTTCCTCTAGTTTTTCGCAGGCACAAACATCCAATCAAAATTTAGGACCAAGTGGTTTACCACTTCCACGATTTGCTTCAATTAAACCCACCCGCGTTAATGTACGTGTTGGACCAGGAAACAATTATTCCATCGTTTTTACTTATCAAAAACAAGGCTTACCTATTGAAATTATTCAAGAATATGATCAGTGGCGCAAAATCCGTGACGCTGAAGGCGGTGAAGGGTGGGTATATCAATCGCTTTTATCAGGCAAGAGAACTGCCATAACTGTTCCATGGCAAAAAGATAAAACAAAAAGGCTTATGCTGCGCAAAAACCCTGCAGACAATGCAACACTTGTAGCAGAAGTAGAGCCTAACGTCATTGGTCATATACGACGATGCGATGGATACTGGTGTGAACTAAATATTCAAAACATCCGCGGATGGCTCCGTCAACCCCAATTGTGGGGGATCTACCCTAACGAAAAAATTAACAATTGGTGAATTATCAAACAAATCCGCGATTATTTTCTTATATTACTCTTTATGAGACTTCTTTATTTCTACAATCAGATTGCATTTTTCGGTTTTAATCGAACTATCAAATCAATATGTGAAATTTCCATACCATCTGGTGGTTGAGGTAAATTCTCAATAATAAGAGATTTTTCCAAATTGCCAGGAATATCAAGAATACGATTTTCACCCTCAATATAAAAATGATAGTGATCAGAAGTATTAGTATCAAACCAAGTTTTTGAACCTTCTACGGCGATAATCCGTAACAATCCTGCTTCCGTAAATTGATGAAGCGTATTATAAACTGTTGCTAAAGATACAGGAACACCCAACTTAATTGCTTCCTCATATAGCTCTTCAGCAGCAATATGGCGGTTACCTTGAGAAAAAATCATATTAGCAAGTTCTAGTCGCTGACGTGTCGGCCGCAAACCATTTTGGCGCAAACGCCTTTCTAACACAGATATGGAATGACAATCCATAATCTTCCCATAATCTTTCACGAACCGCTCCTCTTCATTCAATCACCAACCACCTGCAATGCCCATTAGCATCTCAACAGTCGTACCACATTTTCATTCAAATAAGACCAAAATTTTATAAAATAGAAAAAGCATATGATATAATTTCTTTGTCCTATTTTAAATAACTTTCTGTGCAGGATACATAAAAAAGGGCTTTTGTCATCAAAAATGATATAAAATCATTTCCCTATCCTTAAAATTTGCTCTAAAAGTAAATTTGGGAAAAGCGCAGAAGTGAAAATATATGCAAATACATGGAGTAACAATGGCTGAACGAAAATCCCGCTACACTTATGAAGAGCTTTTAAGCTGCGCTCGCGGCGAAATGTTTGGTAAGGGTAATGCACAATTGCCTGCACCGCCAATGTTGATGATTCATCGAATCACCCAAATTAGTGAAACTGGTGGCGAGCACAATAAAGGAATGGTTCGTGCCGAATTTGATATTACTCCAGACCTATGGTTCTTTAATTGCCACTTTATAGGTGATCCTGTCATGCCAGGATGTCTTGGGTTAGATGGTATGTGGCAATTAACAGGTTTTTTTCTTGGTTGGTTAGGTGAACAAGGAAAAGGAAGAGCTATATCAACAGGTGAAGTAAAACTATCAGGTATGGTAACTCCGCAAACCCAGCTTCTTGAATATGGAATAGATTTTAAACGTATCCGAAGTGGAAGTTTAGTCTTAGGAATAGCCGATGGATGGGTGAAAGCAGATGGAGAAACCATCTATAAAGCAAGTAATTTACGTGTTGCTTTATTCAAAGAAGACTGAAACATTATTTCCATCAGAAGAGTCATTTTGTTATTCTGTATGAAACAAGGAGGTATGAATGCGTCGAGTTGTTGTAACCGGAATGGGAATTGTCTCCGCGATTGGAAATAGTCCTCAAACTGTTTTAGCTAGCTTACGTGAAGCAAGATCTGGAATTTCTTACGCACCTGAGTATGCCGAGTTAGGATTCCGCAGTAGAGTGCATGGGAAACCGAATATTAATATAGAAGAATTGGTTGATCGACGCGCCTTGCGCTTTCACGGGCGTGGAACCGCTTGGAATCATATAGCAATGGACCAAGCAATCGTTGATGCGGGCTTAGAACCTAACGAAATATCAAATGAACAAACAGGTATCATTATGGGATCTGGTGGAGCTTCTACGCAGTCAATCGTTGAAGCTGCTGACATTACACGCCAAAAAGGTCCAAAACGCATCGGCCCCTTTGTCGTACCTAAGGCAATGAGTTCTACAGCATCCGCAACACTTGCAACTTTCTTTAAAATTAAGGGAGTAAACTATTCGATCTCTTCAGCCTGTGCAACATCCAATCACTGTATCGGCAATGCTTACGAGATAATACAATATGGAAAACAGGATCGTATCTTTGCTGGTGGCTGTGAAGATTTAGACTGGACATTATCTGCTTTATTCGACGCGATGGGTGCGATGTCTAGCAAATACAATGATGTACCAGAAAAAGCTTCACGTGCGTACGATATTAATCGTGATGGGTTTGTTATTGCTGGAGGAGCTGGTGTTTTGGTTCTTGAAGAGCTAGAACTCGCAAAAGCACGTGGTGCAAAAATTTACGGAGAAATTGTTGGTTATGGTGCTACATCAGATGGATATGACATGGTCGCTCCATCTGGAAACGGAGCAGAACGATGTATGCGCATGGCGCTTGCGAACGTGAAAAATAAAATTGATTATATCAATCCTCATGCAACAGCAACGCCTGTTGGTGATCCCCCAGAAATAGAGGCAATTCGTCGTGTTTTTGGAACAGGCGATCAATGTCCTCCTATTTCAGCTACAAAATCTTTAACGGGACACTCTTTAGGCGCAGCAGGTGTTCAAGAAGCAATTTATACATTATTGATGATGAATCATAACTTCATTTGCGAAAGTGCACATATCGAAGAGCTTGATCCAGCTTTTGCCGATATGCCAATTATTCGTAAACGCTGTGATCATAAAGAACTTAATACTGTATTATCAAATACATTTGGCTTTGGTGGCACTAATGCGACGCTCGTTTTCCAACGCTATATATAAACGAGGAGGAAGTCTTAGCTAATTTTAAAATAGCACGATTTTATGGAGAATAATATGAAAGGTTTGATGGAGGGCAAGCGTGGCCTTATTATGGGGATTGCAAATGACCATTCAATTGCGTGGGGCATTGCATGTCAGCTTGCAAAAGCAGGAGCTGAATTAGCATTAACTTATCAAGGGGAGGCTTTTGGTAAACGTGTTCAACCATTAGCAAAAAAGCTTGGCTGCAAATTGTTATTTGAATGCGATGTTGAAAAAATTGAAAATGTCGATTACGTTTTTGAACATCTTGAAAAAGAATGGAAAACGATCGACTTTGTTGTTCACGCCATTGGTTTTTCAGATAAAACACAGCTTAAAGGACGCTATGTTGATATAACAACACGGGAAAATTTTAATCGCACAATGGTCATTTCAGCCTATTCCTTTACTGAAATTGCTCAACGTGCTGGTAAACTTATGCCTCATGGTGGTACACTTTTAACACTCACTTATGGAGCTTCACAGAAAGTTGTTCCCAATTACAATGTCATGGGTGTTGCTAAAGCCGCTTTAGAAGCTATGGTACGTTATTTAGCAGCAGATTTTGGTCCACAAAATATCCGTGTCAATGCAATTTCAGCTGGTCCTATTCGAACCTTGGCTGGCAATGGTATTGCATCTGCACGGATCATCTTTTCACATCAACGTCGAAATGCACCATTACGTCGTACTGTAGACATTAACGAAGTCGGTAAAGCTGCTCTCTATTTACTTTCCGATTTATCATCAGGTGTTACCGGTGAGATTCATTATGTTGATTCAGGCTATAACATCATGTCTATGCCAATACTCGAAGAACTAAAGAAAATTGAAGATATTCAAGAAGAATGATAAACAATAATTTTAAAGAATATTAAATATTTTCCCTAACATAAATGTTATATATATATCATCGCAATATAATGATTTTATTAACAAGGATACATCTTAAACGATGACTCAAATTTTATGTTTATTTAAGTCATCGTGATAAAAAATGGTTTGTACTATCTACAGTTTACTAAAAAATTATCGCCTTATTTATTGACAAATGCAATTCATGCCACGCTTCTATTATGATATAAATTATTTTTCTATATGTTTGAGGAGTTTAAAAACATCCATATCCTGCATTTCGTCTTTAAATGCACGATTCAGCAGTGTATCAGTTGCCTCTAATACGCTTTTACTACAATAGAGGACTTGATAAATTTGCTCCGTAATTGGCATCTCTACCCCGATGCGCTGTGCCAATATACGCACTTCCCTAGTATTTAAATATCCTTCAACAACTTGTCCAACCTGTTGTTTTGCTTTTTCTATATCCATTCCTTGACCAAGAAGCATTCCAAAACGGCGGTTACGCGATTGATTATCAGTACATGTCAAAACCAAATCACCTAAACCTGTCATTCCCATAAATGTGGAGAGCTCAGCGCCCATAACAATGCCTAAGCGACTAATTTCGGCTAATCCTCGTGTAATAAGAGCTATTCGAGTATTTGCTCCAAATCCCATACCATCTGATATTCCTGCACCAATAGCAATGACATTTTTGGCTGCCCCACCTAACTGAACACCAATCATATCTGAATTTTTATAAACTCTAAAACTTTTACCACAATGAAAAAGTTGTTGTAGCTCTTTACTAAATTCAGCATCAGAAGCTGCTACCGTAATTGCAGTAGGCAAGCCTATAGCAAGCTCTTTAGCAAAAGTTGGTCCAGACAAGACTGCTAAAGGAATTTTGTTACCTAAAATCTCGCGAGCTACCTCTTGTAAAAGGCGTCCTGTACCATATTCCAAGCCTTTCGTTGCCCAAATAATACGTGAATGCTGACTCAAATAGGGTTTGATATTGTGCAATACTTGGTGAAATACACAACTTGGAACAGCTATTAATATATTGCAACTTGCCATTACTGCAACTTCAAGAGACACTTCAAATAACACATTATCAGGAAAACGCACATCGGGTAAAAATGCTTGATTGCAGCGGTATTTCTGCAACTCTTGTATATGTTTATGATTATGTCCCCAAAGTAAAACACGATGACCATTACGCGCCAGTGCAATAGCTAACGCGGTACCATAAGAACCAGCACCAATAACTGTTATTGAAACAGCACTCATTAAATTTCCTGATAATCTTTCAAATCTCTATTTTAACCTATATATTACTGTTACAAATATCTTTAATATAAACCCACGAAAAGATAGTATTTAAGTTTCAGTGTGTTTATATTAACATAGTACGAATGAGCTTTTTTAAATTTTTGTGTATTGTATTGAATTTCATAAGTGTCATTGTTACACACTCTATAAATGACCATTCACATTAAATTTAAATTAAGGTTTTATTAAACTATCAAAGAACTTTTTTATACAATAAAAGTATACTTAAAGTTATGATTCTAATTAATTCAACAAATATGAATGTCCATCTTCTACTTATTGAAATAACAGTCATAATTTTTTCTTACAATTTTCTAATATGATCACTTCTCATTTTTGAGAATATAAGGTTTATAGCGAGCACGGAAGCACTAATAAAGAACCATTTTCTTCTTCATCAATTCAGCTATATCGCTCATACTTTTGCAGCATTTTGGCTACAAAAAATAAATCTTAAAAAAAATACAGCAAAAATCGATAAAAATGATCTAAGCAATGTTAGATATCGAGTGCTTAGCTTGTCATACAAATCTATTTTAATCTCCGCTTCAAAAGCCTACTCTGTTTCAGCTAAAAAGTAAAAGAAAAAACTTAAATATTATCTTCAATAACTTTATTTTTATCGTGATAATTCTTGACGCAAAACCTGCTTATCTAACTAAAACCTCTATACTAAAATTTAGATTATACTCTTTTTAAAGCATGCAACCCATTATTACCTACTTAAATAAAATAACATTAATTGCATATTCTTTATTTCAATGTTTCGCGTTTTACTGCTCTTCATAAAAGGAAGAAGAATTTTTTGGTTTTGCTTTTTCTAACTTCACATCCTCTAATATTACCTCTTCTGGTATCATCACTTTTATTTCTGACTCAATAATGCGCCCTGAACCACCCATCATATTATAATTTAAATGAGAAATAGCCCACCATGTCCCTCCGATGATAATAAAAACGCACATTACCGTAAACCATAAGGTTGCCAAATTCCACTTCGCATCTGGACCAGAATTTAAATGCAAAAAGAAAACGATCTGTACAGCAATCTGAATAAGCGCCATCCCAATAAGATAAATGACTTTCGTGCTAATTGCCCAACTATCCATCATCCCATACAACACAGGAATAAATGAACCTAAAGTGAAAAGAACAGCTAGAACAAAGCCAATAAAATAAGAACCAATACTTGGATCATGCGTTTTGTTATGTGAACCCATTATAATGCTCCTAATAAATAGACCATAGTGAAAACACCAATCCAAACAATATCAAGCAAATGCCAGAAAATTGACAGACATGTTAAACGTGTCTTGTTATCTTGATCCAAACCATGACGATACAAATGAAAAAACATGACCATCATCCAGAGTAAGCCAGCACTGACATGGAGACCATGCGTGCCAACTAAGGCGAAAAACGCTGACCAATAAGCAGATAGAACTTCTCGTCCAAAAAATTTTACACCTGTTACAGGATCAAGACCAGCATAAGCATTAGGCTCGAAATAAAACACCTCATTTAACAGTTCATGAAATTCATAAATTTCCATTCCAATAAAGCATAATCCAAGTGCAAAAGTAACAGCCATCCATAAACGTACACCAAAAAGATTATTTTTATGGGCTTGCACCATCACAAATCCATAAGTAATTGATGACAGTAATAAAACAGCAGTCTCAACCAAAACAAAACTTAAATTAATAAACTCATTGCCCGCTTTTCCTCCACCATAAGAAGCAGAAAATACAGCAAAACTCGAAAAAAGCGTTGAGAACAAGATCAAATCTGAAAGAATGTAGATCCAAAACCCAAATATCATAACAGAGCTACTGTCGTGATGATGTTCATCGGTATGAGCATTATTTGTTGTCACAGCACTCATGCTTTTACTCCCTGTTCTTTAAGAACGGCTGTGAAGGCATCTTCTGTCTTCTGCACTTCTTCAGATGAAATATAGTAACCATGATGATCACCCATCAATGAATGACAAATAAGCGTTCCGACAAAACCAATAAATCCAATCGCAACAAGCCACCAAATATGCCAAACAAGAGCAAAACCAATGATTAATGAGAAAAATCCTGCAATAACTCCAGCTGGAGTATTTGACGGCATATGAATTTTTGTAAATCCATTTGTTGGACGCTGATAACCATTCTTTTTCATATCCCAATAAGCATCTTCAGCCTGTACTTCTGGAATAGTTGCAAAATTATAAGAAGGAGGAGGTGAAGAAATAGACCATTCTAATGTGCGCGCATCACCCCAAGGATCATTCAACGTTACTGGTAAATTTCCTTTATGTTTAATACCATACCAAATAGCCAAAACAACTTGTAGCGCAAAACAAAGAATACCAAGAAGAATAATACAAGCCCCTAGCGCAGCAATAATGAACATTGGCTGCCAGCTCGGCTCAATATAATGCTGAAGCCGGCGCGTCGCACCCATCAAACCGAGCGTATAAACTGGGAAAAAAGCAAGATAAAAACCAACAAACCAGCACCAGAAAGATGCAATACCTAAAAAGCGGTTTGGTTTAAAACCAAAAGCCTTTGGAAACCAAAAAGCCAATCCAGCCAAATAAGCAAAAACAACACCTCCAATAATTGTATGATGAAAATGCGCTATTAGGAATAAAGAATTATGAAATTGCCAATCCGCTGGAACAATCGACATTAAAACGCCTGTCAATCCCCCGCCAACAAACGTAAATATCATTCCCATGCACCAAAGCATTGGAGGTTCAAAGCGAATTCGCCCTTTGTACATGGTTAATAACCAATTAAAAACTTTCACACCTGTTGGAATTGCAATGATCATCGTCGCAATACCAAAAAAAGTATTTACAGCTTCTCCACCACCCATTGTGAAGAAATGATGCCCCCAAACAAGAAGTGAAAGAATTAAAATAACCAAAATCGCCCATACCATTGAAGTATAACCGAAAAGGCGTTTTGAAGAAAAGGTTGCGACAATCTCTGAGACAATCCCAAAAGCAGGAACGACAAGAACATAAACTTCAGGGTGGCCAAAAATCCAAACATAATTAATCCACACCATTGGATTACCGCCAGCAGTATTCGTAAAGAAATTCATACCTAAATAACGATCACCAGCCAACAGTGCAAATGCAACAGCTAAAACAGGATAAATAATTAAAATCAAAATATTACTGACGAAAGCAGACCAACAAAAAACTGGCATTTTCATCATCGTCATTCCAGGAGCGCGCATTTTAATGATGGTTGCGACAAAATTAACTGACCCCATTGTCGTCGCAATACCAGAAAGCTGAAGCGACCACAAATAATAATCCACTCCTGTATCTGGGCTATTTTGCAATTCTGAAAAAGGTGGGTACATCAACCAACCACCACGACCAAAATTTCCAATGCCAAGTGATATATTAATTAATATCGCTGCTGCTGCAGTAATCCAGAACCCTAAATTGTTTGCAAATGGAAAAGCAACATCACGAGCACCAATCTGAAGCGGAACAAGATAATTGAAAAGACCAAACAAAATCGGCGTAGCCATGAAGAAAATCATAATAACACCATGAGCCGAAAAAATCTGATCAAAATGCTCAGGTGTTAAATAACCCGCAGCTTCACTCCCCACAGCCAACGCTTGATGTGTTCGCATCATAATCGCATCAGCAAAGCCACGAATAAGCATAATGATACCAAGAACGATATACATAATTCCAATACGTTTATGATCAACTGTCGTAATCCAATTACGCCAAAGAATGCCCCACCAGCCAAGTACCGTTAAAGAAATAACAGCAGCTAAACCACCCAAAACAATTGCAATACATGTATAAAGAACGATTGGCTCATGTGTAAGTGCATGAAAAGCACCCGCCGTAGGATCTGTAAGTCTTCCAAACATTTCTCATCCTATATCAAATGAACTTCATTTTAAAAAAAATCTTCTTAAAGGAAGAATTCTCTCTCAATTGATAATTTTTAAATAACATCAGCATCAAAAACAGAACAAAGAGCGCCCCAAAGTGACTGAGCAGCAGCACGCTTCATTAAGTTCTCGTTGCATATTGTATTTTCATCAACACATCGATTAACGACCCTATAATAAAGCCGATCCTCGACAGGAGCAAAATAACGCACTTCAGCATCCTTTTCTTTTGCAGCAATATCACCCATACGAGGTGCAACAGCAAGCTTACGGTAAGATAAACGATCAAGCTTTTGCCCATTTTTCTGAGCTTTAGCAACCCAACGATTGAAGTCTTCCAAAGACACAGAATGCCACTGGAAACGCATATATGCAAAACCATCACCACTATAATTGGCAGAGCTTCCATTGAATATTCCTTGCTCATCAGCCACTAAATGCAATTTAGAATTCATCTGTGGCATAGCATAAAGAACTGTTCCAAGTTTTGGAACCCAGAAAGCATTAACAGAGCTTTCTGATGTTATCTGTAACAACACTTGACGGCCTTTTGGTGCATAAATTTCATTAATTGATGCAATACCATATTCAGGATAAATGAATAACCATTTCCAGTCTAAAGCTACAACATCTACTTGTAATGGTTTTTCCTCACCAACAACAGCTACTGGAAGTGAATTTGAAGGCTCAAGCCTATAAGTATAAAAGGCTGTCAACGCACCCAAAACCATCACGATAATAACCGGAATACCCCACATAAAAGCTTCAATTTTATTTGAATGACCCCACTCAGGTAAATAATCTTCCGTTGTATTTGATGCACGATATTTAATTGCAAAAAAAACCACTGCAACCATGACTGGAATTACAACGCATAGCATAACAACAACACACATAATAATCAAAACAAGCTGTTGACGCGCAACATATCCCGATGGCTGAAGAACATCAATTTTACAACCAGACAAAAGCAACGTAATTCCCAAAATCACGAGCATATTTACCCGTTTAACAAAGTTTTTCATCCTACTTGCCCCATTTATATTGGAAGCTATCATCAAAAAGCCAACAACACCTTACAGATATGCTTACCCATTTAAAAAGAATTATCAAGTAAATTCAAATTTCCTCATTTAATTAGGTGATAATTCAATTAAGTGATATTAGATACATTTTGCCTTCGTACACCAAATTTAAGTCGTTTAGCAATATATTCAAGCGCAAACCGATACCCTTCACTGCCACACCCAGTAATAACTGCATCAACACCTGCAGAAATGTAAGAATGATGGCGAAAATTTTCACGTTGATAAATATTGGATAAGTGAACTTCTACTACAGGTCCCGTAAATATTTTTAACGCATCAAAAATTGCAATAGATGTGTGGCTATAAGCTGCTGGATTTATGATCAGCCCAGCACTCGTCTCGACCGCTTCCTGTATCCATCCTACCAATTGACCTTCACAGTTGCTTTGATAAAAATGCAATATCATACCAAGCTCTGTTGCAAATTCCCTGCAAAATTGTTCAATATCTTCGAGAGTATTAGTGCCATAAATTTTTGGTTCACGCTTCCCAAGAAAATTTAAATTAGGGCCATTTACAATCGTTATAACGGTAGACACATGAGGCCTCTCTTTCTAAATTATTACCTTTGAAATTTTTATCATATCTTTACTATGACAAAGCTCCAGCTTTAATTTCAAAAAACTCTGCTCGTCCTTTTAATGCGTCAAATAAAATGCGATCAGTTCCCGTCATAAATGTTTGCCCACCTAAATCATCAAGAATATCAAATAAGGCAACACGCCGATAAGAATCAAGATGAGCCACCACTTCATCGAGAAGAAGAATAGGCGCTTTATCAGACATCATGCCTGCTAAACGCGCATGACACAAAACCAAACCTGTCAGCAAAGCTTTCTGTTCACCTGTAGAACAAGACGCTGCAGCCATATTTTTATCAGCATAAAAAACCTGTAAATCTGTGCGATGCGGCCCTTCTAATGTCCGCCCTGCAGCTCGGTCTATTGCACGATTACGCCGCAACCGATTATAAAACTGCTCCTCAACTTCAACCGCTGATACTTTACTAAGAATTGTTTCTAAAAAACCATCAATTTGCAAAAAAGTTCGAGGAAAAGGTGTATGAATTAACGTTTGTGCAAACATATCATTCAAAAGTTCAATAACATCAATACGCGCCGCAGCAATAGCTGTTGCCAATTCTGCCATTTGCATTTCTAAAGCATCAAACCAAGCATGATCTTCATTTCCATCTGAAAATAAACGATTGCGCGCGCGCATAGCTTTATCATAATCAGCTATGCGACGACCATGCAAAGGATCAATAGCTAAAATCATACGATCTAAAAAACGGCGGCGCTCAAGTGAAGAACCTGTAAAAAGACCATCCATAGAGGGAGTCAGTACACTAATGTGACAATAATCCGCTAAACAATCACCTGTCTCACTTACACCATTAATATGTATTTTTCGACTATTATCACTAATTTCTAAAGCTGTACCAATATCCACTTCACCATAAAGATCACATTGAAGACGAGCAAACACAACAAATCCTTCACCTCCACTATCTGTAGAGCTAATATCAGAATAAGCTGCACGCCGCAAACCACGACCAGGAGAGAGAAAAGATAACGCCTCTAAAAGATTTGTCTTACCAGCACCATTATGACCAGTAAAAACCACATGTTGACCTGAAAAATGAATATTAAAGGAAGGATAATTGCGATAATGCGTCAACCTTAGCTGCCTCACTGCTACTTTGTGCACATGATTAACCATGCACCGCAAAACAACCGTCCTTAAACGCGAATAGGCATTAGCACATAAAGCGCATCTGCATCACCATCATCACGAATAAGAGCTGGCGCTCCAGCCTCAGCTAGCATAAAAACCATCTCATCACTTGAAAGTTGTCCAGCGATATCCAAAAGATAACGTGAATTAAACCCTATCTCAAGCGGATCAGATGTGTAAGTTACAGCTAATTGATCTTCTGCACTTCCCGAATCAGGATTATTAACAACAAGTCTTAATTGCCCATGCTCAATTGTTAATTTCACTGCACGTCCACGATCGCTCGAAATTGTTGAAACACGATCAACTGCAGAAGAAAAATCCTGTCTATTGACGACCAATTTTTTATCATTTCCAAGAGGAATAACACGTTGATACTCTGGAAAAGTTCCATCAATTAACTTTGATGTAAAAATCAAAGATCCTATAGAAAAACGAATTTTCGTTTCTGATAGTTCTATCTGCACATCACCATTAATTTCCTCTGAAAGAAGCTTTTGCAACTCTCCTACGGTCTTACGAGGAATAATAACACTTGGCATACCATCAATACCTGAAGGTGCCTCCATATCAACTTGCGCTAAGCGGTGGCCATCTGTAGAAACTAAACGCAGCTTCAAAACACCGTCATCAATGACATGAAAATAAATACCATTAAGATAATAGCGCGTTTCTTCAGTAGAAATAGCAAACTGTGTACAATCAAGTAAACGCTTTAAATCTGATGCTGATAAAGAAAAACAGTAACCAAACTGGCCTGGAAGCGACTCTGGAAAATCCGCTTTTGGAAGACACTGAAGCTTAAAATTCGCACATCCAGAAACAACAGACATTGTACTCGCCTGACCCGCATCAATAGATAATACAATCTCACTGCCATCAGGAAGCTTTCTAACTATATCATAGAGCAAGTGTGCTGGAACGGTTATCGCTCCAGCTTGCTCAACATTAGCCACAAATGATTCTGTAACCTCTAAATCAAGATCCGTTGCTTTTAATTGTACACTGTCACTGTCTGCATCAATTAACACATTGGACAAAATAGGAATAGTATTACGACGCTCAACCACACGGTGAACACGACCAAGCGACTTAAAAAATTGATTGCGATCAACTGTAATGCGCATAAAAATACCCGTTATAATTTACTAAGAATTACAGAAATCCCTTAAATTAAAAACAACCGACCCACTTAAAAGAATCATCTATAAAACCTTATTCAACCTCTGTTGAAATGGCAAGTAGCGACTATATAAGAAAACAATAACCGCGCCTCATCATTTCTCTTTTACATTTCCAATAACAGAGAAATAGCTAAAACTTATACAGCCTGCTCTCCAATTAATCTCTTAAGCAACTCAAGCTCTTTAGCTAACGTCTGATCAGCACAAACTAAATCTTCAATTTTACGCACAGCATGTAAAACTGTTGTGTGATCACGTCCTCCAAAACGACGCCCAATCTCTGGTAATGAGCGTGGTGTCAACATTTTTGCCAAATACATCGCGACTTGCCGCGGCTTCACAACTGTACGCGTCCGACGATTAGACAATAAATCTTGCTTGGAAATATTATAATGACGTGCAACCGCACGCTGAATTTCTTCAATTCGAATACGTTTAGGCTCTCCTGAACGTGTTAAGTGACCTAATAATTCATCAATCCGCTCTAAAGATAAATCAGACTCAAAAGATTGACGAAACAATAATTGATTGAATGCTCCTTCAATATCGCGCCCCGATCCTAAAACTGTCTTAGCAATATACTCCAAAACATCATCAGAAATTGTAATCATATTATCATCTTGCTGCGCTGCCTTTAATCGTTGGCGCAACATTTTTAAACGCATTTCATAATCTGGCGCTTCAATTTGAAGAGCAACCCCTCCTTGAAGACGAGACCGAACCCGAACATCAAGTGATTCTAATTCTGCTGGAGGACGATCAGCAGCCACAACAACTTGTTTTGCACTATCAAGCAACATGTTAAGCAAATGACAAAATTCGTGCTGAATCGACTTTCCTTGCAAAAATTGCATATCATCAATAATCAAAAGATCAATATCACGCAGCTGCTCTTTAAAAGAGAGAGCATCATTATCACGAATAGCCGTTGCAAAACGCCACATAAAATATTCAGCAGTCAAATAAATAACACGTGCAGGCGTCAAGCGACTCAGCGCTGCAGCTGCAATAGCTTGAAGAAGGTGTGTTTTTCCCAAACCAACGGAAGCATGAATAAAAAGAGGATTAAATCGCAAAGCACTTTTATGTTCCTCTGCAATTGAGCGCGCTGCAGCCAAAGCAACACGGTTAGAAGAACCCTCAACAAAGCTTTCAAAGGTATAACGAGAATCAAGTGGTGAACCAAAAACTCCTGCTTGCGTCCCCTTTGCTGAATGTTCTGGATAATTTTCAATAGAAGATGAAGTAGCACGCTCCTCAGGAACAGTAACAGAACTTGCAACAGAACCCACATTTGTTCCGCATGGTACACTCTTTGAAACACGTTTCATACCACGAACAATAACTTCAACACGAAGAATCGCTGCATTTTCCTGTTTCCATAAATTAGTCAAAAGAGAACCATAATGATTGTTAATCCATGAACGCAAAAATGCTGTAGGAACAGAAAGCTTCACGAGATTACGACTATATTCAGCAAGTTTCAAACGACCAAACCAACTTGTATAAGCCTCAATACCAACCTGTGCTTTTAGCTGCGCCATCACACGCGTGAAAGCCGCTGCACCTTCCTCCTGCGAGACAATCGCCTGTTCCGCAGAAGCACTTGTACCAATTTTTCCAGTTATATCCATTATATCACTGTTTATTATTCTTTCTGTTGACAGGATATTCACCGAAATCCTTTGAAAGGAACTAGCTTTAGAGTTCAATTTATCCACCATCTTTCATCCCGATAAAAACTAAAACCTTGCCCCGCCAAACAGTTAAAATTAACTTAGCGAAGACAAATACGCCTTACCCAAAAACTGAGATCACTCACCCTCCCCTAGGATAATCCCATCACAACCCAACTCATAAAGATGACCAATAAGATTTACTTGCACCCACGGTATGATACATCCTTCAATACAAAAACACATCAACCAAGAAAATAAAAAACGCGTCAAGAACCTATACAACATGAAGATTCATACAACTTTAAAAAAGCATCCCACATTCAATTATGAACCTTATTTTTTTAGTCTCCATAAAGACCATACAAAACAGCAGAAGTAAAATGCAAGAGGTCAAAATAAAATCAAAAGACCATAAAAATCGCTATAAATTTGCTAACATGAGTAAAAAATGAGAAAAACATTTGATTCAACTCATTTTTTTTCTCAAAATTTACCAATAATAAAGAATCTATCCAAATAAAAAAAAAAAATAAATAAAACTTGACACAAAAGACTCTGTAAAAATTTATAAAGCTTGTGGATAACCATAAAAAATTTTACGAATCCGCCCTACTTATTAATAGAAAAAAAACTTACTATTTTTCCTTCCTTAATCTGAAGAGATATATTTTTTCCAAAACATGAATAAAATAAAAAAGCCAGCATTCAAATGAATGCTGGCTTAACTTTTAACAAAATGAAAAAAGCTTAAGCGCTAATTGCCCTCAAACGCTTTGCTAAACGCGACACTTTTCGCGCCGCAGTGTTTTTATGAAAAACCCCTTTAGAAACTGCACGCATAATTTCAGGTTCAAAATCTTTAAACGCTACTTCTGCAGATGCCTTATCGCCTTTAGCTAAAGCATCATCAAACTTGCGTATAAAGGTACGAACGCGTGAACGGCGAGCTTTATTAACCTTTGTACGCGCTGTGACCTTACGCACCGCCTTTTGAGCCGAAGGTGTATTCGCCATAAATGTATCTCTCTTTCAACACATTAGTAGTAACAACCTTAGCGGCATCTCTACCAACATAAACAAAGCCACGCTATAAAGCCGCTAATAACTGCGGAGGGTTTATAGCGCATTCCTAGATCTAACGTCAATTAAATTTTCAAAAATAGGCATAAAAAAAACCTGCAATCCAACTTCTTGATACTCATTTTAACAGCGAAAAACAATCCCCAAACAAATACTTCTTAAACAGCCAGATTCCGCAAAACATATTGCAAAATGCCACCGTGGTGCAAATAATCTAACTCATCTTCAGTATCGACACGGCATAACAATGGAACAGTTTTTACCGTTCCATCAGCAAAAGTGATTATAGCCTCGGTTTTTTGGCGAGGTTTTAGGTCGTGGATTCCTTCAATCGTTACCTTTTCATCTCCTTTTAAACCAAGAGACTTCCAACTTGTACCTACCTCAAACACAAAAGGAACAATTCCCATACCAACAAGATTAGAACGATGAATTCGCTCAAAAGATTGAGCAATCACTGCTTTTATACCAAGAAGGTTAGTACCCTTAGCCGCCCAATCACGGGATGAGCCATTGCCATATTCAATACCAGCAAAAATAACGAGTGGAACTCCTTCTCGCTTATATGCCATAGCTGCATCATAAATTGCTTGTTCCTTCCCTGACGGATAATGAATTGTATAGCCCCCTTCACGACCGTTTTCTCCTAGCATAAAATTACGAATGCGAATATTAGCAAAAGTTCCACGCATCATAACTTCATGGTTCCCACGACGTGTTCCATATTGGTTAAAATCAGCCACTTTAACACCGTGATCAATTAAATATTTTCCCGCGGGAGAATCAACTTTAATGGAACCAGCAGGAGAAATATGATCCGTTGTGATTTTATCACCAAACAAACCTAAGATCCGCGCATCCTTAATGTCTGATAATGCCTCAGGAACCTTCTGCATATTATCAAAATAAGGTGGATTACGCACATATGTTGATTGCTCATCCCAAGAATAGGTAACACCCGTGGAAACTTGAACATTTTTCCAATTTTCATCTCCCTTAAAGACGTCTGCATATTTTTCAGCAAAAATCTTACGTGTAACATTCTTTTCGATAAATTCTTGTATTTCTTTAGAAGTTGGCCAAATATCTTTCAAATAAACTGGTTTACCATCTAAATCTTTGCCAAGAGGCTCTTTGGTCAAATCTTTACGTACTGTTCCAGCTAAGGCGTGCGCAACAACCAGCGGCGGCGAAGCTAAATAATTTGCTTGCACATCAGGCGATACACGCCCTTCAAAATTACGATTTCCTGAAAGAACTGCAGCAGCAATTAAACCATTATCATTAATCGTTTTAGAAACAGTTGGTAACAAAGGACCAGAATTCCCAATACACGTCGTGCAACCAAAACCTACTAAATTAAAACCCAATGCATCCAGATCATTTTGGAGACCCGAGTTTATAAGATAGGCTTCAACAACCTGCGAACCAGGCGCAAGAGAAGTCTTAACCCATGGTTTGCTCTTAAGACCCTTCGCCACAGCATTGCGAGCCAAAAGACCTGCAGCAATAAGAACACTTGGATTTGATGTATTTGTACAGGAAGTAATTGCAGCAATCACAACATCGCCATGACCAAGCTCATATTTTTCACCTTCAACCCGATAACGGTCATCTTGTCCAACAGTCTTCTTATAATCATTGATCAATGCTACCTCAAAACCTTGTCCAACATTTTCCAATGCAATACGCCCTTCAGGACGCTTAGGACCAGCCATAGAAGGTACAACACTACCCATATCTAATTCAATTGTATCACTAAAGATAGGATCAGATGCAGTCTCGTCATGCCACATGCCTTGTGCCTTAGAGTATGCTTCCACTAAGGCAATCCGGTTTTCGTCACGCCCTGTCATATTGAGATAATGTACCGTTTCCTTATCAATTGGAAAAAAACCACATGTTGCTCCATATTCAGGCGCCATATTCCCAATCGTCGCACGATCAGCAAGCGTCATGTGCTCCAAACCAGGACCAAAAAACTCAACAAATTTGCCGACAACACCCTTCTTACGTAAAATTTGCGTTACCGCCAATACTAAATCAGTAGCCGTAACACCTTCTTTAAGTCTACCTGTTAAACGAAAGCCAATAACCTCAGGCAACAACATAGAAACCGGTTGTCCTAACATTGCCGCCTCTGCTTCAATGCCACCAACACCCCATCCCAAAACACCCAAACCATTTACCATAGTTGTATGCGAATCAGTTCCTACACACGTATCAGGATAAATCATCTGACACTTGTCTTCATCCTTTATCCACACGCATTGTGCCAAATATTCTAGATTAACCTGGTGGCAAATCCCTGTCCCTGGTGGAACAACACGAAAATTTTGAAAAGCTTGCTGTCCCCATTTGAGAAAACGATAACGTTCACTATTGCGACCATATTCATGCTCAACATTGTTTTTAAAAGCAGTGGGATTACCAAAATTATCAACAATAATTGAGTGATCAATAACCAAATCAACAGGAATGAGTGGATTGATTTTTTCAGCATCATCTCCAAGCTTAACCATAGCATCACGCATAGCAGAAAGATCAACAACAGCGGGAACACCCGTAAAGTCTTGCATAAGAACACGGGCGGGACGATAAGCGATTTCTGCACCTGCACTGCCTTTGTCATCTAACCACTTAGCAACGTTTAAAATATCCTCTTTCTTGACTGAGCGACCATCTTCAAACCGTAATAAATTTTCGAGAATAACTTTCATCGAAAACGGTAAGCGAGAAATACCCTGAAGTCCATTTTTTTCTGCTTCAAGCAAGCTGTAATACGTGTATTCTTTGCCACCAACATTTAAAATTTTGCGACAATTAAAGCTATCTATTTGAGACATGAACTCTCCACCCTCACACTACAAATGACCCAATTTCCTGGAATAAACAACACAAACTATGAGTCAAGATCACAGCTTGAATACAGACGCAGTCACCTACGCCTTTCATTTTTCCCCCGCCTTACCCATAAGATAAATCAAGAAATCAGCGTTAAAGACCGTTCTACACCAATTGCTGGTGCAATATAATGACTTATAGAACTATTCTAGATATAATTAAATAAAAAACGTGTTTTTTATTTAATTATGCAATAAAGATTACAAAAATAATAGAAAAATAAGCAAAATAGGCAATCTACATGGTGTTATCGGGCAGAGATCTGGCAGCGCAGAGAAATGAAAAAATTCTGTTTCAAGGTCTTTCTTTTTGTTTATTTCCCCAACAACTTATGACAATAACAGGTTTTAACGGTATTGGAAAATCCACATTATTGCGAATCATTGCTGGCCTTTTTGAAGCTGCTGAAGGTCACATAATATTGGAAGACAACGGGCAAATGTATCCTGTAGCAACTGCATGTCATTATCTAAGCACCCAAGATGCTATGAAACCTCCTTTATCTGTCATCAATAATTTGCAATTTTGGTCAGCATTTTATGGACAACACATGCGCACCCCACATGAAGCCCTTGCCGATATTGGTCTTTCTGAGCTTGAACACTTACCTTTTAGCGTTTTGTCTACTGGACAAAGGAAACGTGTAGCCATTGCTCGCCTTTTGTTATCCTACCGTCCCATTTGGATTTTAGACGAACCGATATCTGGGCTTGATAATCACGCTCAAACTATCTTAGTTAATCTTTTTCAGCATCATCTAAACCAAGGTGGTATGATTATCGCTGCAACCCATATACCACTTGCCATTTCAGAAAATCATAGGATCAACTTAGAAAAATTTTTACCTACTAGGAGAGAATGGCATGAAAGCACTGTTCTGGCGTGAGCTTAAATTAACCTTAGCGCCACAAGCTTCTTCATTAACAGGACTTTTGTTTTTCATTGCTATTATCGTGATAACCCCCTTCGCTATCGGGCCAAACCCCAAAATTCTTGCGCAAATAGGTCCAGGTATATTATGGTTCGGAGCTCTTCTGGCAGGGCTTCTCAATCTGAATAAACTTTTTCAAACTGATCGCGATGACGGAAATCTTGATCAATTCATCCTCTCTGGACAAAGACAAAGTCTAATGCTCATTATATTGACCAAATGCCTTGCGCATTGGGTAGGGAATATGCTTCCCCTTATTTTTGCGACACCTATTTTAGCACTAATGCTTCATTTAGATGCAATCACAACTTTTACGACAACAATCACCCTTTTATGCGGAACACCAGCAATCATTTTTATTGGTGCCGTTGGAGCTGCACTAGCAATTTCATTGTTGCATAGTACTCTTCTCATTTTCATCATCATCTTGCCGTGGGTGATTCCAATCATGATCTTTGGTATTTCAGCGGCTACTGCTCCAACAAATCAAAACGTCTCTTTTTTGGTTGCCTTAGCTCTTCTCGTCGCTTTTTCACTCCTTTTAAGCCTTTTTAGCTCCTTTATGACAGCTATAACGCTTAGATATTTATCAGAATAGTAAAAGAGGATTGCTGCACAACTAAAACATGCATATTATACACCCATGAAGGAAACATCTCGCGTACATAAAGTGGAATCACTTCCCACAATCTTTCCCCGTTTTATGGAAATAAGCAGTGCTATTTTGCCTTGGCTAACTATCATAACATTGTGCTTCCTTATCTTAGGACTCATCCTAGTTATACACTCTCCTGATGATTATCAACAAGGGATCACCGTTAAGATTATGTATATTCATGTACCTTTTGCATGGTTATCTACCTTTTGTTATATAATAATGAGCGTTTCCGCACTAGGAAGTTTGATTTGGCATCATCGGCTCGCTGATGTAGCACTGAAGTGTGGCGCACCTATCGGAGCAATTTTCACAGCCTTAGCTCTCATGACAGGAGCTCTTTGGGGGCATCATACATGGGGGACATGGTGGGTATGGGATGCACGACTAACATCAGTTTTTATCCAGTTTTTTATCTATCTTGCCATTATCATGCTTGCTCGTGCTTTTCATAACCAAACAAAAGCTGCGCATGCCACAGCAATTCTAACACTAATTGGATTTGTGAATATCCCCATTATCAAATTTTCTGTTAATTGGTGGAATACACTCCATCAATCAGCCTCACTTTTACGTTTAGGAGGAACAACAATCGACTATACTATGTTATGGCCACTCATAACAATGATACTTTGTTTCACTTGCATGTTCGTTTTGTTATACGTGATAGCCATGCAAAACGAAATCAATAGTCGTTATATTCGGACACTACAAATTAAAAAAGCCCATCGTGCATGACATCAGGATTCTTTACTATGCTCAACTTAAATAGTTCTCAAGGCGGACTTTTAGGAAACCTGTCTCAGCAAATTGACTTTTTTCTTAGCGCCCTTCATCATGGACAAATTGTTATTTTAAGCTACATGCTTTCCACAATTTCTCTTCTTTGTTTTCTTGGATACATCCTTTACAAAAACATATACCAAAAAAAAATTCTGCGACAATTAAAAGAAAAAGAATTGTTTCAAAAAGAAAAATGTAATGAAAATCATCCCTCAAAAACCTAAAAAAGGTATATTTCTTCCAATTTTGTTCGGTATAGTTGGATTTTTTTTGCTTTTTTTCTTTATCATTATACTTCTCTTCAGCTTTATGAGTAGAAAGTCCTCCAAGGAGACTTCTTTTGCCCTAAATGCATTAGCTGGAAAATCCGCTCCTAAAATCAATCTTCCCTCACTTAATAATGATAACCATTTAGATTCAGAACAGTTTAAGGGGCGTGTAACATTGATCAATTTTTGGGGATCGTGGTGCCTACCTTGTCGCCAAGAGCATCCGCTTCTTATGAAAATTGCACAAGATCAACGTTTTGATCTTATCGGAATTAATTTCAAGGATAACAAAGAGAATGCCAAACGCTTTTTAACGATTTTTGGCAACCCTTTTAAATTTATTGGCTTTGATGTTTTAGGACATACCGCCATTAATTGGGGAGTGTATGGACCACCAGAAACCTTTCTCTTAGATAAAAAGGGCATTATCATTACCAAACATGTCGGTCCCTTAACATGGCAAATTTATCAGAAAAAAATCTTACCGCAAATCGAAAAGGCTATAATGACAGAAAGAATTCTTAACGGCACATAATCATGCAGTAACGTTGAAAGATAAAACTCAGATGAGCAAATCTAGCAAAGGGACTTTTATACTCAAATATACATTTCCGTAAAATTCCCCTCTAATACGGATTATATATTTAAACTAGTACGCAATAATCAAATATAGAAGTCAACATCAAGTGACATCTCGAATATTATACTCTTATTCTCCGTTTTTCAGATATTGGCTGAAACGCTATTTTGGCGTGAAAAGCACAATAAGGACTACTTTCACCAGAATCAGCACCACAAAAATAAAAATCTGATGACAAAGGATCTCCAACTGGCCATCTACATGTATTTTCACTCAACTGCAAAAGATTAAGATGGCGCGATATAGGCACAACCACATTTGATTTTTCTTGCATATCAACTGCTGTTACATCCTCAGCCACAAATGCCACCTTTAAAGTTGCTGTTCCAGCACTGCTAGGTGCAACACTTGTTGGTAATATCGTTGATGTTGTACGACGCACCCGCGAAGCCGATAAATTAGAACCCGCCAGTGTTTTTTGCACGCGTGACACTGCCTGTGCTGTTTTCCCACGTCCTGGTAATTTTAATCGATGCACTTTACCGATCACTGCATTCCTGCTAACTCCTCCTAATTGAGCCGCAATCTGGCTTGCGCTTAAACCTTCACTCCACAACTTCTTAAGAAGTTCAACACGTTCATATGTCCAACCCATAACCAGTACTCCATTTCGATTATCTCATTGAGATGCACCCCTTTACACCTCCAAAGGTCTTAATCATGTTTTCAATAAGTCGAAAAAAATCTTTATACTCTACCCGAGCACAAAAACCTCACTCAATTTGTGGAAGTTACAAATCAAAGCGTAATTTCGCTTGCTGATTTAAGTTACAATATGCACTGACTCCATGACAAGAGTCTTTCCCTTTTTAAGAGTTTATTTAGAATGTTTTCCCCAACTTGCGAATCAACTATAGGAAAGATTTTCTTTTTTCTTAAAGTTTTTTACATGAATTCATTTTTGTAAGACCCTCATTGACTTTTTGCTAATCAATGCAATCATCTATAATATGCTCAGCTAATTTATCATAATGACACAATCTATAGCTGAAGTATTGTTTTGTTTGCCGTATGCAGAGCCAAAAACATAAAGGAAAAATGATGAATACTACCACTATACAGCCACTTTATGAATGCTTTGCTCGACGTAATTTGCGTTTTAAACAAGGTAATGGTGTATGGCTCATTTCTGATAAAGGAGAGCATTATCTTGATTGTACATCTGGAATTGCTGTTAATGCATTAGGATACGCCCATACAAAATTAATTAATACTCTCAAAGTTCAGGCTGAAAAGCTGTGGCATGTTTCTAATCTTTTTGAATCTCCTGAACAAGAGCTTCTTGCTGCACGGCTTTGTGAAAACAGCTTTGCCGATAAAGTCTTTTTCTGCAATTCTGGTGCAGAAGCACTAGAATGCGCATTCAAAACTGCTCGTCACTATCATTATGCAGCTGGTTATCCAACACGCGTTGAAATTATTACTTTTGAAGGAGCATTTCATGGACGAACACTCGCAACGCTTGCTGCTACTGGGCAAGAAAAATATCTCGAAGGTTTTGGACCAAAAGCTGGTGGATTTCTTCAAATTCCCTTTTGTGATGAAATTGCTTTGCGTAACGCTATCAATAAAAATACCGCAGCCATCCTTATTGAACCTATTCAAGGAGAAGGAGGAATAAGAACGGTATCTCATAAGTATTTAAAACTTTTACGCAAAATATGCGATGATAATGATCTGTTGTTAATTTTGGATGAAGTTCAAACTGGAATTGGACGCACAGGAAAACTTTTTGCTTATGAATGGAGCGATATCATACCTGATATTCTTACTCTCGCAAAAGGACTGGGTGGCGGTTTTCCATTAGGAGCGTGTCTTGCAACAGATAAAGCTGCAAAAAGCATGACACCAGGTACCCATGGATCAACCTTTGGAGGGAATCTTCTTGGGATGGCAGTAGGCAATAGTGTTCTTGACATCATACTAGAACCAGACTTTCTTAACCATATTCAGTATATGGGACATAAGCTAAAAAGTAGAATTTCAACCATTATAAATGCCTATTCTGACATTATCTGTTCTATCCATGGTGTGGGGCTTATGCTTGGTATTCAATGCATTGTACCCTCTAATATTGTCATAAATGCCCTAGAGAAGGAATATCTTTTGGCTGTTGCTGCAAATAACAACATAGTGCGCTTATTACCTCCCCTTATCATTACAGAACAAGAAGTAGATGAAAGCTTGTATCGTATTGAAAAAGCTATCGCTTACCTTTCGCGAACAAACAAAAAATGGTAAATGTTAACATTATAATACTTAGATCCTCGCCACTTCACTGCTTATCTATTTGACCTTCGCAAAAAATGTACATTCTTATAAGTCATGCGGTATTTTTTCAAAGCAAATTTCAAAACAGAAAACGTTTAAAACTTTTTATTGGTAAAATGCTAGCAATTTATGAACATCGTCATAATGTAAACTACAGAATACATTATCAGATGCTCTCATTGGCGTAATATACTCAAAATCCTTCATTAGCAGCGTAATAGACAGCATGCTTTCTTGTTATTTTACAGAGAGCTTTATTTCTTTAAAAGTACAGTAAACCAATTTTTAGCAAAATATTTATGCAGAAATGGTACTAATGCTCTCTGTCTTCTAATCAACGCAACAAGCTCTTTTTACCTTCTTTATATTTTGCTATACTGAAATATAATGAATTATAAGCAAAATATGTCCATTTACCATATATGAATTAAGCTCGCTAACAATCTCCCAAAATTATCGAAGATATCGGATGCATTATAACGGACGTATAGGTTTTCCTAAAACAAAAGCTTTATTCACAGTAACCGCTCCATATCTCAACTTCACCAAGTCAATGAAACCTCAATGATTAGACTAAGTTTGACACCTTCTCTTCATACGCTTATCTGCTTGTTCATTATGATTAAGAAATCATAGATTTTACATTCGATGAACCGCATTATATCGGTTGACAAAATTAAAATTTTCTCATGCACAAAAAGTAGTTCCTTCATGGTGTTTACAAGCTATATTTTTCTCTCCACAATGATTAGCAAAAGCAAATCACATAAAAGGCAAAGATATGAGCGAAGAGCACGAACAAGCTAAAAATGAAATCTCTCTTAATAATGTCGACTTGAACGAAGACGATACAGTTATTCCCTTTCAAGTTGAAGAACTTGATATTCGTGGACGTGTTGTACAACTTGGAGAAGCTTTAAATTCTATTCTTACAAAACACCAATATCCTGAACCCGTTTCTTACCTTTTAGCCGAAGCGTTGGTTTTAACCGTTCTGCTTGGGACTTCTCTGAAACTTAAGGGGAAATTTATTTTACAAACAAATTCCAATGGACCCGTTAATATATTAGTGTGTGATTTTTCTCCTCCCTCTAGTCTGCGCGGCTATGCTCGTTTTAATGAAGAACAGCTAAAACAAGCTATAGCCAACGATCAGATATCTTCAAAAACACTCCTTGGCGAAGGAACTTTAGCTTTTACCATTGATCAAGGTGCTCATACACAGCGCTATCAAGGAATTGTTGCATTAGATGGATCAAATTTACAAGAAGTTGCCCATACCTATTTTGACCAATCAGAGCAAATTCCAACCGATATTCGTTTAGCAGTCGCTATCTTAATTAAACGTGATAAACAAGGAAAATCACAAAAAAGCTGGCGTGCTGGAGGTATTTTGACGCAACTTTTACCACAGACATCACATCACCATATAATGTATGAACCCTATAAACAACCAGAAAAAACCAAAACCCGAGCTCAACTTGAAAATCAATGGCAAGAAGCTAAAGCGCTTACTGCAACCATTGAAAGTACAGAACTGACAGATCCTCAAATCGGTAGCAAAAAACTATTATTTCGTCTTTTCCATGAGCAAGGTGTTAGAGTTTTTGAACCTCTTTCTCTTGTAAATAAATGTTCCTGTTCGCGTGAAAAAATTAAAGAAATACTGGAAGGATTTCCCACTGAAGAACGTATTCAAATGGTTAAGGACAAATATATTTCAGTCACATGTAAATTTTGCTCAACAACTTATCGTTTTAAACTGCAAGAACTGTCTGAAAAAGAAGCAAGATAAATCTTTTCATAACAAAATGCCAATGGCACCCAAAACTAATTTAATTATGCCATTGCACCTTAGCACCACCTAAGATCAACTATTAAAATTTTATTTAGCAATAAGTAACCAATAACTCTTTTGTAAAATTACCGTAGTAAATATTATCGTCCATAAAAATTAGCAATAAAAAGCAAATATCACGGAAAAATTCCGCTTTACCTCTAATCCAAGAAAATATAACATGCAAAATATTCTCTTTGATGAAATCAAATTAAATCTAAAACAGCTCCGAAAATATCATACCTTTCCCTCCTATACAAAGCGGCGTAATCGAACATAGAGCGCGCCATCGCCCCCATGATGACGAGCGGCACGCTCAAACTCATGAACATAATACCGAAAAGCTGGCGTTGATAACCAATGAGGAACAAATTGGTACAAAACACCATGATTCCCACGCAATCTACCTTTTCCTGTAATGACAAGCACATAGCGTAACCCACTTTGCAGAGATGATTGCAGAAAATTTTTTAATAAAAAATAAGCCTCTTCCTGCACACAACCATGAAGATCAATACGGGCTTCAATAGGATAACGACCTTTGGCAATTTTACGATGTGTAACGTAATCTAAGAGACGAACCTTATGTTCTTGTACAACTATCTTCTCTTTTACCATCCATTTCTCTTTGTTGATTTTCCTGAAGAAATGGAAAGTTTTGTGTTATATATTGTTTCTTATTTTTGATATTTGCAACATCTTCTGGAATAGAAGGATGAAATTTATCATGAAGCGGTATTGTAGTACAACAAACCTTCTCCCACAAAAGACGATCTTGTGAGATTAATGGATTCCTTTTCTTCCTTTCATCCATAGCCATTTTAATTTTTAATCTCTAATAAATCCTTATTCACACGGTTTTATCGATGATAAAAAGTTTCAATTTTCATCTTCTGTCGCAAAAAGCTTCCAATTTGGATCTGGCGATAAGCTATTGCGAACAAAAGTCCAAACATCTCTAATTTCTACAATAGTATCAGGATCACCATCTATGCGTTCCTCTTGCTTATTGTAAGTTACAGAAATCATTTCACTCACAATACGTACAGTCAAAAATTCTTCTTTTTCTTGCATTTTTGCCGCAACAAACTCGATATTATTAACTCCAACAAAAGTAAACTCAACTCTTTCACCGTTTTTCTCGCGTTGCTCAATAGCCGAACAAAAGCTTTCAAAAACACCCTGAGAAAGTAATCTCTTAAGTTGAACGCGATCACCTTTGGCAAAAGCTGTCACAATCATTTCATAAGCAACTTGAGCACCCTTTATAAAAAATTTAGGAGAAAAATGAGGATCACTTTGGCAAATAGCTCGCAAGCCTTCATTCAGTACGCTTCCTTCAGGTGAAATTGCATCAATTTCGCTAAAATCGCTTTTTTGCGAATTAGCTTGATGAGGGAACGAAACAACACTGTCATCTGTTTCTGTTTCAGTTTGTTTTTTAGAAGAACCAGAATAAGGATCGAAAGGAGGCTTTTCAAAACCAATCCGTTTTCCTAACACGTTACGCAGTTGCACAAAAACGGCAACCATAATAATAAGAGCTACGACAAGTACAACGTCAAATTCCATGGGCACTGTCAATCTCCAAACTTAAGATGATCTATAATAAATACTTCAGTCAATATCATTTATAAATAAACATGTAAAATAAGGAATTTACTATTCAAATATTTTTACAATCTTTAATATAACCTTAATATAAGTCTTAAAAAGGTAGCTCTCAATAATGTTCCACCTTAAATTTTAAAAAAGAAGTTTTCATGTGATCAAATTTTATCCTATAAATCCTCGTTTTTTTATCACAATCATTCTCGGCGCTCTTCTAGTTGAAATTGCTGGCTTTATCTTTGTTGGAAAAAGAATTGGAATTTTTGCAACTTTAGGTTTAGTTGTCCTCACAACAGTGGCAGGAAGTGTTTTATTGCGAATTCAAGGTATTAGCCTTTTAAAAAATATACAACGGGAGCTTATCCAAGGGCATACACTGGAAAATTATATAGTCAATGATACTTTCATCATTATTAGTGCGATTTTACTTATTCTTCCCGGATTTATAAGCGATCTTTTGGGAATATTACTCCTTATTAAACCAATTCGCACTGTTATTTGGCGTTTATTTGTATCATTTAACAATAAAACCAATAGCTATAAGAATAGTGCCAACACCAAAAATAAATCTGAAAAAATAATTGAGCTTAAAGCAGAAGATTATCAAGTTTATAATGAAAAAGAATCGCCATGGCGTAAAAACGATGATAACTATTGAAATACCTCAAAAATTTGCCATAAGCATAAAAATAATTAAAGACAAAGAGAGCATTTCTTGCAACCTTTTATGAGGCGTGATAACCAATTTGTCTTTAGATTTAAAATAGAAATACACACATTATGATGAGAGGTTCGTAATATGGCCGAAAGTGAGATTAACAACAATAGTGGAGAGCCAGTCTTTGCTGTATTAACGCAATATTTAAAAGATTTTTCATTCGAGAACCCCAGTGCCCCTCGCTCATTGCGCCCACGTGAAAAGGCACCCAAAATTGATATTGATATTAATGTTAATGCTAACCCAGTTGGTGATGACAATTATGATGTTGTTTTATCTCTCTCAGTCAAAGCTTACGATGACACAGAAATATTGTTTCACGTAGAATTGATTTATGGTGGTATTTTTCATCTTAAAAATATTCCGCAAGAACATGTCACGCCACTCGTTTTTATCGAATGTCCTCGTCTTTTATTTCCATTTGCTCGGCAAATCGTATCCGATGCTACCCAAAATGGTGGCTTTCCACCTTTGTGGATTGATCCAATTGATTTTGCAGCCTTGTTCCAAAAACGTATAGCTGAAGAACAAAAAAACAGTCCAACACAACCATCTTAAAAATTTATTTTTTAATTATAAAAAGGCCCTGAAATATCAGTGGCCTTTATTTTTTTTATAATTTTTTTGCATGGTAAGCAGCCAGCGTTGCAATATTAACAACATCTGTATCATTTCCACTAAACGGTACAATTTGGACAGATCTTTCCAATCCAATTAAAATAGGACCCATAATAGTTGCTTCACCAAGCTCTTGCAACATTTTGCTGGCAATAGAAGACGCATGATATCCAGGCATTATTAAAATGTTAGCAGGTTCTGTTAAACCCATAAAGGGGTATTGCTGCATCAATTTCGAATTGAGCGCCACATCAGCACTCATCTCTCCATCAAATTCAAAATCAACCTTGCGTTCACGCAAAATATTAATAGCACCCTGAATATGCTGTGTAACCTGTCCCCCTTTCAGATAGACGAAAGTAGAAAATGCTACAAATGCTACTCGTGGCTGATATCCCAAGCCACGAACAAAACAGGCTGCCTGTTCCGCTATGTCAGCAAGTTCTTTAGCATTAGGCTCCTCATAAACAGCTGTGTCCGCAATAAAAACAGTTCGTCCACGGCAAATAGCCATTGAAATACCAATCAATCGCTCGTTTGGTTTCTCATTAATTGCTCGGCGTATATCGATCAATGCTGTTTCATAATTGCATATCACTCCTGTAACCATTGCATCAACATCCCCTAATGCAACCATACAAGCAGCAAAATAATTGCGATCATTATTGATACGACGATAACAATCACGCAATAACCAACCTTGACGCTGCATCTTTTGATACAGATAATTAGCATAAGCATCAGTACGATGGGAAAGCTTGGCATTCATAATAGAAATACCTTCCCGCTCAAGATCAATTCCAGCAACAGCAGCGGTTTCCTTAACTTGCTCTTCACGACCAACTAAAATTGCCTGCCCAAGCTTTTGATGAACATAGGAAACAGCTGCCCGCATTACTTGCTCTTCCTCACCTTCGGCAAAAACAATTTGTTTTGGCGCTTGGCGAACATGATTATAAACACCACGCATCGCAGAAGAAATAGGATTACGCCTTGCATTCAAATCACGCTCATAAGCCTCTAAGTCATCAATGTGCTTCTGCGCAACGCCGCTTTCCATCGCTGCTTTTGCCACCGCAATTGAAACAACTGTGAACAAACGCGGATCAAAGGGAACAGGAATGATATAATTTGGACCAAATTTTAACCGCTTTCCACGATAAGCTTCCGCAACGCTATCAGGCACTTCTTCATGCGCTAAATTTGCAAGAGCTCTTGCTGCAGCGATTTTCATGTCTTCATTGATAACCGTCGCACGCACATCAAGCGCACCACGAAATATATAAGGAAAACAAAGAACATTATTAATCTGATTTGGATAATCTGAACGCCCTGTTGCAATAATGGCATCATGACGCACGCGCATAACCTCTTCTGGTGTAATTTCTGGATCAGGATTAGCCATAGCAAAAATAATCGGCTTAGGTGCCATCGATTGTACCATTTCAGAAGTAATTGCCCCTTTAGCAGAAACCCCAAAGAACATGTCAGCGCCTTCCATTGCCTCAGCAAGAGTGCGCTTATCCGTTCGAATAGCATGAGCCGCCTTCCACTGATTCATCCCCTCTTGACGACCTTCATAAACAACTCCCTTAGTATCACATAATATGATATTTTCAGGTGGGAATCCCATCGCTTTAATAAGTTCGATACAAGCAATTCCTGCTGAACCAGCACCATTACAAACTAGTTGGGTATTTTTCATATCGCGCCCAGTTAAATATAAAGCATTGAGCACGCCAGCAGCAACAATGATCGCTGTACCATGTTGATCGTCATGAAAAACAGGAATATTCATTATCTCGCGCAAGCGACTTTCAATCATAAAACACTCAGGCGCTTTAATATCTTCAAGATTAATACCACCAAAAGAAGGTTCTAAATGACGCACCAGATTGATGAAGCTTTCTGTATCATTTGTATCAACTTCCAGATCGATTGAATCAATATCTGCAAAGCGCTTAAAAAGCACTGCTTTGCCTTCCATTACTGGCTTAGATGCCAGAGCACCTAAATTTCCTAAACCTAAAATAGCAGTTCCATTTGATATAACAGCAACAAGATTGCCTTTCGCCGTATAATCATAAGCAAGTGCTGGATTTTTGGCGATTTCTCTAACCGGAACAGCAACGCCTGGCGAATAGGCAAGTGCTAAGTCATGCTGTGTTGCCATAGGTTTTGTTGCAACAATTTCAAGTTTTCCTGGCTGACCACGACTATGAAAATCAAGAGCTTCACGCTCACTGGGACTATGAACCGTTTGACATGTTTGCTGATCTTGTTCACTTTTTTTCATATTAATATATTTTCTCCAAAAACAGTATTACCCTGTTCGATAATGCGTGCGACTGTCTGATTTTAAAATTTGATTCATATGCCAAAAATCGCTATGCTCATTCTAGCAGCCCTAATCATGCGTTTCAATTCAGAGATAGTGAAGATAGATATTGAAGTAAATAAAAAAGATATAGAACCCCTCTATTGAAGGAAATGAGCGCATAAAAATGGATAAAAAGACCGACAATAAAAATGATTTAATCTCAAATCTCGTGCCCTCATCTGCTCCACATCAAGAACGCCTCACACCTATGATGGAGCAATATATCGAAATCAAAGCAGTCAATAACGATTCTCTTCTCTTTTATCGTATGGGTGATTTTTACGAATTATTTTTTGATGATGCAATTGAAGCTGCTCAAGCTTTAGGAATCACACTTACAGCGCGCGGCAAACATTTGGGTAAAGATATTCCCATGTGTGGTGTTCCAGTTCATGCTGCAGATGATTATTTGCAAAAATTAATTTCCTGCGGTTATCGCGTCGCTGTTTGTGAACAAACAGAAAATCCAACAGAAGCTAAAAAACGTGGAGCAAAATCAGTCGTTCGGCGCGATGTTGTTCGTCTTGTTACACCTGGAACCATAACAGAAGAAAAACTTCTTGACCCAACACGCGCAAATTATTTGATGACACTTTCCCGCATCAAAACTAGTAATGAAGAAGAATTTGCCCTCTCTTGGATTGACATCTCAACAGGTATATTTCGAGTAGCAGAAAGCCGCCATGAAAAACTTTTGGCAGATATTATGCGTGTGGACCCACAAGAAATTATTGTAGCTGACTCCTTTTTTCATGATAAATCTCACAAGTCGCTTTTTAATGTTCTTGATCGTATTGTTTCACCTCAACCAGCGAATCTTTTCGATACAATCACTGCTGAACGCGACATTTGCGATTATTTTAAACTTTCAACTCTTAAAGGTGTTGCCGACTATTCACGCCCAGAGATTTCTGCAATCGCCGCAGCTATTCGTTATATTGAAAAAACGCAAATTTCTCATCGCCCCCCTCTCATGCGCCCTGAGCGACAAAATGAAAGCGCAACCCTTTTTATTGATGCCGCTACCAGATTGAGTCTTGAGCTTGTTCGAACCACATCTGGTCAACGTGATGGAAGCTTACTAAAAGCTATTGATCGTACTGTTACAGGAGGAGGAGCACGTCTTCTTGTTGATCGCTTAATTGCACCTCTAACTACACCTTCAGCTATTGATAGACGCTTAGATTCGATTGCTTTTTTCTTGCAAAATATGTCTCTTGCAGAAGCCATAAAGCTCATTTTAAAAGGGGGACCAGATATGCCTCGTGCCGTTTCACGTTTGGCTCTTGGACGAGGAGGACCACGTGATATGGCTGCAATTCAGCATGGTTTTGAAATCATTCGTGAACTCAATCAACTTCTTGATAGCCAATTGCTTCCTCAAGAAATAAGCGATATACAACAGGTTTTTTCACACTTACCTGCCGCTTTACATTTGCATTTAGAACAAGCATTAGCTGATGATCTCCCGCTGCTTAAACGTGATGGTGGCTTTATTCGCCCTCATTATCATAAAGAGCTTGATGAAATGCGTGCTCTGCGTGATGAATCTCGCCGTGTCATTGCGGAACTGCAAGCACAATATGCTCGAGAAACAGATATTAAAACACTCAAAATAAAGCATAACAACATTTTAGGCTATTTCATTGAAGTAACCAATTTACAAGCGCCTGCTCTCACAAATACCCCACAAGCAAAAGCACGTTTTATTCATCGACAAACAATGGCAAACGCTATGCGTTTTACCACAACAGAACTTGCTGAACTTGAAAGCCGCATTGCTCATGCAGCTGGTCATGCTATGTCTCTTGAACTAGAAATTTTTGATAGTCTTGTTAATGAAATTACTGAGCAAGTTGATTTCATTCGTAAAGCTGCTGAAGCACTTTCTATTTTAGATGTATCCGTTGCTTTAGCGCATTTAGCTGAAGAGCAAAACTATTGCCGTCCGAAAATTGATCAGTCACTTACCTTTAATATCACCGCTGGACGTCATCCTGTAGTAGAGCAAGCATTACGAAAGCAAGCAGCAGAACCATTTGTTGCCAATAATTGCGACCTCTCTGCGCAAAAAAACCATCAATATGCAGCAATCTGGCTATTGACAGGTCCCAATATGGGAGGAAAATCAACTTTTTTACGGCAAAATGCTCTTATCGCTATTATGGCGCAAATGGGTTCTTTTGTTCCAGCCACAGCAGCTCATATTGGTGTTGTTGATCGTTTATTTAGTCGTGTTGGAGCTTCTGATGATCTTGCTCGAGGACGCTCAACCTTTATGATGGAAATGGTCGAGACCGCAACGATTCTTAATCATGCCAGTAGCCATTCCCTTGTTATTCTTGATGAAATCGGACGAGGCACATCAACTTTTGATGGGCTTTCAATTGCGTGGGCAACAGTTGAATATCTTCATGAAGTTAATTGCTGTCGTGCTATTCTCGCTACACATTTTCATGAAATGACAGCACTTACCGAAAAACTTAACCGCCTCCATAATGTAACAATGAAAGTCAATAATTGGAATGGCGATGTGGTTTTTCTACATGAAGTTACGCAAGGAGCTGCTGATCGATCTTACGGAGTACAAGTTGCAAAGCTTGCTGGGCTTCCTCCTGCAGTTATTACACGAGCTACAGATGTTCTGCATCAATTAGAACGAGGCGAAATGTCTGGAAAAGGACATAAATTAATTGATGATTTACCACTATTATCCCTGAAAACAACATCTTTTACCAATGAAAAAACAAACAAACATTGCGCACTTCATAAAGCTTTAAAAGAGATTCATCCTGACGAACTCTCTCCTAAAGATGCTTTAGAAGCACTTTATCGCCTCAAACAACTTGAAAAAAGTGAATCCTTATAAAAATCAAAGACAGCATTTATCTTTGATTATTTTGACTGTCTTTATATTTACTGTGCTTTTGTATCTACAAAGCATATAAAAATTCATGCAGAATATTTTATAAGCTATTATTTTTCATGCAAACCAGAGCAAAATCCGCACTAGCTTTAAAGCATATTCATAATAATAATAAATTAAAATATCTCGCTAAACCAATAAACAACCTGCTAGAATATTGGCAAAAAGATACAAAGAAGCTCTAAAAATCTTGTTTATCTTCTTTAAGAAAGCTTCTTTACTATCAAACATTACGAACAGCACCCTTTGCAGCGGAAGTTGTCATAGCGGCATAAGCTTTAAGAGCTTTTGAGACTTTACGCTTACGCTCCTCAATTGGTTTCCACGCTGCATTTCCCTTTTTTTCCATTTTAGCACGACGATGCATAATCTCAATGTCATCAACTAACATGTTAATGGTACGGTTAGGAATATCAATTTCTATTATGTCACCCTCTTCCACTAAAGCAATTTCTCCTCCTTCAGCAGCTTCTGGTGAAATATGTCCGATAGAAAGTCCTGAAGTTCCTCCTGAAAAGCGACCATCTGTTATAAGTGCACAAGCCTTTCCTAATCCTTTAGATTTAAGATAACTCGTTGGATAAAGCATTTCCTGCATTCCAGGTCCACCGCGTGGACCTTCATAGCGGATTAAAACAATATCACCTGACTTAATTTTGTCTGTTAAAATCGCCGAAACAGCAGACTCTTGACTTTCAAAAATCTTTGCGAATCCCCTAAAAGTTAAAATGGATTGATCAACACCTGCTGTTTTTACAATACAGCCATCTTTCGCAAGATTTCCGTAAAGGACTGCCAGTCCTCCATCTTGCGAATGTGCATGTTTAACATCTCGAATCACACCCTTTTCACGATCAAGATCAAGAGTATTATAGCGACAAACTTGACTAAAAGCTATTTGCGTTGAAACACCACCTGGTGCTGCACGATAAAATTCGTGAGTTGCTGGCTCATTAACCTGTTTCACATCCCATCGGCAAAGAGCTTCTTTCATCGTTTTAGCATGAACTGTATAAACAGATGTATCAATGAGTCCAGCTGCATCCAATTCTCCTAAAAGCCCCATAATACCACCAGCACGGTGAACATCTTCCATATGTACATTAGCAATAGCAGGTGCAACTTTACATAAAACAGGAACACGACGCGAAAGACGATCAATATCCGTCATAGTAAAATCCACCTCACCTTCTTGCGCTGCTGCTAAAAGATGCAGTACAGTATTGGTTGATCCCCCCATGGCAATATCAACGGTCATCGCATTTTCAAAAGCCTTGCGCGAAGCAATAGAACGCGGCAAAACTGTCTCATCACCTTTTTCATAATAATTCCTAGCTAATGTAACGATTTGTCGTCCAGCTTCTTCAAAAAGCATCCGACGATCCGCATGTGTTGCTAACATGGATCCGTTTCCAGGAAGAGAAAGCCCTAATGCTTCTGTAAGACAATTCATAGAATTCGCGGTAAACATTCCTGAACAAGAACCACATGTAGGACAAGCTGCACGTTCCATTTCAGCAACTTCTTCTTCTGAATTATGTTCAGAAGCCGCAGCAATCATTGCATCAACTAAGTCAACATGAATTTCTTTATTTTTCCATTTAATTTTGCCTGCCTCCATAGGACCACCTGAAACAAAAATTGTTGGAATATTTAACCGTAAAGAAGCCATTAACATCCCAGGAGTAATTTTGTCACAATTGGAAATACATACTAATGCATCAGCACAATGAGCATTGACCATATATTCAACAGAATCCGCAATAATTTCACGTGAAGGCAAAGAATAAAGCATTCCATCATGCCCCATAGCAATTCCATCATCTACAGCAATTGTATTAAACTCCTTCGCGACACCACCGGCTGTAGTTATTTCTTGTGCAACCAGTTGTCCAAGATCCTTTAAATGTACATGCCCTGGTACAAATTGTGTAAAAGAATTAGCAATTGCAATGATAGGTTTACCAAAATCAGAATCTTTCATACCCGTTGCACGCCAAAGACCGCGAGCCCCTGCCATATTGCGTCCATGAGTTGATATTTTTGAACGGTAAGAAAGCATTATTTTTTCCCCTCAAATAGTTCCATTTTTCTGTTGTGCTGTAACCAAACTTCAAAAACAAGCGCTTTATTATTAGAAATAGAAAAATGCCTTTTACTGAGACATTTAAACCACAAAACTGCAAAATTCTGTCTCGAACAGTCGCCATTATTCGTACTTTAACAAAGCTTTCTAGTACGATCTTTTGATGTTATTTCTTCTTATTAAAACAGAAATAATAAACAGCTTAGTTTTCTTTTTATATACATCGTAAAATAATATCGCTTACCTACTTTTTCACTTTTATTGCAATGAAATTCTATAAAATTACAAATGAATGAAAAACGCATAGCGTATCATTAACCTATTGAAAAATATAAAAATTACCATAAACACCATAGCACCTCTTAAACAACGCATAAAGACCTTTTTTAATGTTGGTGTTATCTCTAATTAAAAAAATACTCTGATCTTTTTGGTGGAGCTAAGCGGGATCGAACCGCTGACCTCTTGCATGCCATGCAAGCGCTCTCCCAGCTGAGCTATAGCCCCACAAAAGATGAATTCTTTGCTTAAAGGCGGTAAATAATCTTGAGTTTCTAAAACGAGAAAAATCGAAGATCAAGAATAATTTGCATTTAATGAGAAAAATGCCTTTTCACTTCTCTTAAACATCATCATCGCTAGAAACACCACCTCCGAGAATACCAGTGACGTCATCATCATCATCATCATCGTCATGAGACAAAAATGTATCATCGTCATCACCCAGATCCACGTCACTATCTCCCAAATCAGGAAGATCATCATCTTTAGAATCGTCAACATCCTCTTCAAGTAGCATAAAGGCAGATTTTTCAAGCGCTGTATCAAGCTCTTCAGCATCAATTTCTTCTTCACTACTCGCTTCAGCTGCCGCAACCTCAAAATAAGAACGAGGATAAGAAATTCCTGTATAAGGCGACACAATAGGGTCGCGATTAAGATCATAAAACTTCTTTCCTGTTTCTGGATCAATACGTTTAGTTCCAAGTTCTTCTTTTGCCATCAACCGTGCCCCTTTGGTTAACTATCATTTCATTAAAAAACAAATTTTACGGTGCTTAATAGAAAGACAATGCTTTTGTCAAAGATAAATGCACCCTTCCACATAGATTTCCTCATGACGCACTTCAAAGCATGTGCTAAAGGAGGTTGAATTTAGTAATTTAGACAAATTTAAATAGAATTTCTATGCAAAAAGCAATACCTGTAACAGCTCATAAATCTATCAATCTTTCTGGAAAAATTAAAATACCAGGAGATAAATCAATTTCCCATCGATCCCTTATATTGGGAGGATTAGCAAATGGCAAAACATGTATTCATGGATTGCTTGAAAGTGATGATGTTTTAAATACAGCTGCCGCTATGCAAGCCATGGGAGCTTGTATTCATAAAAAAAATAACTTCTATATCATTCGTGGAACCGGTAATGGCTGTCTCTTACAAGCAGAACATCCTCTAGATTTTGGCAATGCTGGAACAGGTGCTCGGCTGGTTATGGGAATGGTTGGTTCTTATCATATGGAGACAACCTTTATTGGTGATGCCTCTTTATCTAAGCGCCCAATGGGACGTATTCTTGATCCATTGCGTTTAATGGGCGTTGAAATTAAAGCAACACAAGGCGACCATCTCCCTTTAACGCTTTATGGTCCTAAAATGGCTAGCCCGATTCGCTATCATATTCCCATGGCTTCCGCCCAAGTTAAATCAGCAATCCTGCTTGCTGGCCTCAATACTGCTGGCACTACAACTGTTATTGAACCAATTCCTACACGCGATCATACGGAAAAAATGTTAAAAGCGTTTGGTGCTACACTTGAAATAGAAGTAGATGCACAAGGCACCCGTTTCATTCACCTCAATGGACAGCCGCACCTCACGGGGCAAAATATTGACATTCCAGGCGATCCTTCTTCTGCAGCTTTTCCATTGATCGCAGCACTTCTTGTAGAAGATTCTGATATCACCATTGAAAATGTTTTGATCAACAATTCTCGCATGGGACTTATAGAAACATTATGGGAAATGGGGGCGAATATTGAACTTTTGAATCAACGACAAACGGGAGGAGAAAATGTTGCGGATTTGCATGTCAAATCATCAATGCTAAAAGGTGTAACTGTCCCCAAAGAACGAGCTCCATCAATGATTGATGAATATCCCGCTTTAGCAGTCGCAGCAGCTTTTGCTAAAGGCAAAACTATCATGCTAGGAATTGAAGAATTGCGCGTTAAAGAATCAGATCGACTATCCGCTGTTGCTCAAGGATTAACAATCAACCATGTAAACTGTGAAGAAGGTAAAGATTTTCTCATTGTTCATGGAAAAAATTCTGCCAAAGGATTGGGCGGTGGACGCGTCATGACACATCTTGATCATCGAATTGCCATGTGCTTTCTTGTTTTTGGATTAGCATCAGAAAAACCTGTTACCATTGATGATAAACAAATGATTTCTACTAGCTTTCCAGAATTTATCCCTCTTATGCAACAACTTGGAGGAAAAATCTATTGAAACCTTTTGTTATTACAATTGATGGACCAGCAGCCTCAGGAAAGGGAACATTAGCACGCAAAATTGCTGCTCATTATGGTCTTCACCATTTAGATACTGGTTTAACCTACCGCGGTGTTGCTCATGCACTATTACAACAAAAATTGGCACTTGATGATGAAAAAAGTGCTATTGCTTATGCCACAGAACTTGATTTTAATGCTTTAAATCCGATTCTGCTTTCTTCTCATGAACTTGGTCAAGCAGCTTCAAAAATAGCACTTATACCAACTGTACGTAAAATTCTTGTTGCAAAACAACGTGATTTTGCTCAAATTTTACCCGGCAGTGTACTCGATGGTCGTGATATTGGTACTATTGTTTGCCCTAGTGCAGATGTTAAACTTTATATTTTAGCCAATATTCAAACACGTGCAAAACGCCGATATCAGGAAATTTTAAAAAAAGGATTCCAAGCAGATTACAATGAAATCCTTGTCGATCTTGAACAACGTGACAGTCGCGATCTAACCCGAAAACAAAGTCCATTAAAACCAGCACAAAACGCCCACTTGCTTGATACGTCAGAATTGAGTATAGAAGCAACATTCATAACTGCGTGCACTTTTATTGATCCCATCATAAAAATTCATGGAGTTGATTAAAATCGTTAAGGTAATTTTCAGCCTAGCGCTAATTTTTCTTCCTGTATATAAGAAATAAGGCAGAAAGTTACCTTATGTTCAACACTAACCTAGCGCTTACACCTTTTGCAATAAAGGTATGTATCAGGAGTTCTTATGTCACAATACAATCCCACAACAGCGGATTTTGAAACCCTTTTAATGGAATCTTTCCAAACCAATGATCTTAATGAAGGATCCGTTGTTAAAGGTCGTGTCATCGCAATCGAGAAAGACATGGCCATTATTGATGCTGGCCTTAAAGTTGAAGGACGTATTCCACTCAAAGAATTTGGAGCTAAAGGAAAAGACGGTTCTTTGCAAATTGGTGATGAAGTTGAAGTTTACATTGAGCGTATTGAAAATGCGATGGGTGAAGCTGTTCTGTCACGTGAAAAAGCACGGCGAGAAGAGAGCTGGATTCGCCTAGAAGAAAAGTTTAATGCAGGCGAACGTGTCGATGGAGTTATCTTTAGCCAAGTCAAAGGAGGCTTTACAGTCGATCTCGATGGTGCTGTTGCTTTTTTACCTCGCAGCCAAGTTGATATTCGTCCCATTCGCGACGTTTCACCATTAATGCACAATCCACAATCCTTTGAAATCTTGAAAATGGATCGTCGCCGTGGCAATATCGTTGTTTCACGTCGTACCGTCTTAGAAGAAAGCAGAGCCGAACAGCGTTCAGAAATCGTTCAAAATCTTGAAGAAAACCAAATTGTTGAAGGTGTCGTTAAAAATATCACCGATTATGGTGCCTTTGTTGATCTTGGTGGAATTGATGGTCTTTTACATGTCACAGATATGGCATGGCGACGTGTTAACCATCCGTCTGAAATCCTCACAATTGGTCAAACTATTAAAGTTCAAATTATTCGCATCAACCAAGATACGCACCGTATCTCTCTTGGCATGAAACAGCTGGAAAGTGATCCTTGGGAAAGCATCAGCGTTAGATATCCGATTGGTAAAAAAATTATTGGTGCTGTTACCAATATTACTGATTACGGTGGTTTTGTCGAAATCGAACCAGGAATTGAAGGATTAATCCACGTTTCTGAAATGAGTTGGACAAAGAAAAATATCCACCCTGGAAAACTTCTGTCCACATCACAAGAAGTAGAAGTGGTTGTCCTTGAAATTGATCCTTCTAAACGCCGTATTTCTCTTAGTTTAAAACAAACATTTGAGAATCCATGGGTAGCCTTTGCTAATAAATTCCCTGTAAATTCACAAATCGAAGGAGAAGTCAAAAATAAAACAGAATTTGGACTCTTCATCGGGCTTGAAGGCGATGTTGATGGTATGGTTCATCTTTCTGATCTTGATTGGAATCGCCCTGGTGAACAAGTTATTGATAGCTACAATAAAGGCGATATCGTTAAAGCTGTGGTACTTGATGTTGATATTGAAAAAGAGCGTATTTCTCTTGGAATAAAACAGCTTTCCAATGATAAAGTTGGAGGAGAAGAAGCATCTAGTGAGTTACGCAAAGGTGGTGTTGTGACATGTGAAGTTGTTAGCGTCAATGAAAACGATATTAACGTAAAGTTGATTGATTACAATCTGGAAACAACTATTCGCCGCTCCGATTTAGCGCGTGATCGTGATGAACAACGCCCTGAGCGCTTCTCTATCGGCCAAAGAGTAGATGCACGCATCACTGCATTCGATAAAAAAACACGTAAAATTTCAGTGTCGATCAAAGCTTTAGAAATTGCAGAGGAAAAAGAGGCAGTTGCACAATATGGTTCTACAGACTCAGGTGCTTCTCTTGGTGATATTCTCGGTGCAGCACTAAAAAAACAAGAACAAGATTAATGATCAGATAGCTTAAAAATCAAGCCAAGGTCGCTAATTTTTCTGGCGACCTTTTTTATTTTTTAATATAAAGTGTCTTGCCTATTTTAAAATTATTTGATCAAAAAAGTGTACACGCTTAAAAATATAAACTTTATTATAAAAATAAAAATGCCCATAACTTATTGAATAGCAATACGATATTATGGCGCGTACAATATCTTTCATGAAGTGTTTTCTTTCTAAACAAATAAAAATTGGTCGTCTTAGTGAAACCAATTTTCCTATTCGCTCAACTCATAAATCACAAGATGAGCTCTATAAATTAGGCCATGATATAGCCTCTAACGAAGAAATTTTACTTCCCGAATATAAAGGAGAAAATAATTTTCACAAGCGACTGAACGAAAATGCCAAATTCATTCTTCATGCTTTTCATACAAACGATGTTGCGGCACGAAACGACGAAACCATAGCACCGTCTGCTCAATGGCTCATTGATAATCATTACACCATTGATAAAACCATACAACAGCTACGCCGCAGCTTATCAAAGTCCTTCATCAAGCAACTCCCCCTTTATCAAAAAAAGACAAGCATGCCACGTATTTTTGTTTTAGCCTGGCTTTATATTGCTCATACAGATAGTGAATTTTCACAGAAAACACTCACTGCTACAATCAATGGATTTCAAGAAGTCTGTGCCTTAAAGATTGGTGAATTATGGGCACTCCCTTCTGTCATACAGTTGCTGTTAATCGAAAATATTCATCGTCTTGCGTTATATATTGAACAAGCACGACATATGCGCCATCTCGCTCATAAAGTCGCTGATAAGCTTTTTCTTGCAGAAAATAAAACAAAGTTACATGCTCTTTTTGCGCTGTATGAAAAATTTATTGCTGATTCAACCTTTTCAGCGCATTTGTTTTATCGTCTACGCAGCACGTCTGTTGATTCAACAACAGCATTAACTTGGCTTGAAAAGCAATTACAAAAGCAAAACAGTAGCTTAGAAATTGTAAAAACCAATGAGCATATCCGTCAAGCCGCAGATGGTGTGACCATGGGCAATATTATTCGTGCTCTTAAAGCTATTGACGATGTTGATTGGACAGTATGGTTTGAAGCAGTCAGTTCTGTAGATTCTATTTTACGTGAAAATAGTGATTTTTCTGAAATTGATTCTCAATCACGCAATATTTATCGACAAGTAATTGAAAAAATTGCACGCCTTTCACCTCTTAGTGAGTTAGAAGTTGCGCGCAAAGCTATAGAGATGACACATTGCTCTTCACAAAATAATCCTCATAGCAAAAATTATTCTGTTGGGTGGTATCTAGTCGACGATGGGCGTTATACCTTTGAAAAGGCTTGTGGATACATTCCATCCCCTTTCAAAAAATGGATACGAGCTTATTGTTGCTCAAAAATAAGAATAATTGCAATTCCTGTCTCTTTTTTAACGCTTGCTTTTTTGTTTGCAGTTTATTCTCTATTAAAAATATCCGGCGTAACATCTTGGATGTCCCTTCTCTTTACTGCATTAGCGCTTTTTCCTGCTATGGACGCTGCCTTTGCTTTCTTCAACACTGTTCTTTCATGGTTTATCCCATCAAGACAACTTATTGGCTACGAATATAAAGAAGGTATTCCCAAACATGCACGCACAATGATTGTTGTGCCAACTTTAATTACATCACGCGACTATATTGATGAACAAGTGCACAATCTCGAAGTACATTACCTTTCTAACCCAAAGGGTGCCATTCATTTTGCACTCATCACAGACTGGGTAGACTCTTCATTCGAAGAAACACAAGATGATCTTGATCTTTTTTACTATGCGCAAAAAAGTATTGATAAACTTAATCAACGTTATCATTGTGATGATATCCCTCTTTTTTTTCTTTTGCACCGCCGGCGTCTTTATAATCCCAGCGAAAATTGCTGGATGGGGTGGGAGCGTAAACGCGGCAAACTTCATGAGCTCAACCTGTTATTAAGAGGTGATAAAAACACCAGCTTTTATCCTCCAAATCCACATCTTCCCATGGATTGCCGCTTTGTTATGACGTTGGATTCAGACACACGCCTCACCCCAGAAAGCGTTACAAAGCTTGTTGGAAAACTTAATCATCCACTCAATTACCCTGTTGTTGATCCACAAAGTGGAAAGATTATAAGGGGCTATAGCATTTTGCAACCCCGCGTTACACCTTCTCTTACAACGGATCAAAAAACATCAATTTTACAACGAGTTTTCTCTACCAATCGTGGCATTGATCCTTATGCCTTTGCTGTTTCTGATACTTATCAAGATCTTTTAGGTGAAGGGACTTTTATTGGCAAAGGTCTTTATAACATTGATACGTTTAAACAGGCACTTGATGGAAAAATTAAAGAAAATACTGTTCTTAGCCATGATCTTTTAGAAGGAGGCTATGCACGTACTGCATTCATCAGTAGCGTAGAAATCATTGAAGATTATCCAATAGCCTATAATATTGATGTTATTCGTTATCATCGCTGGATTCGCGGTGATTGGCAATTATTGCCTTATCTCTTTTTTCACCGTCAAATTAGTTCTGTAACGCGTTGGAAAATGCAAGATAACCTACGCCGCTCTCTCACACCACTCATGTGGTTGATTGCAACAATTATAGGATGGTCTTTTTTACCGTTAAAGACAGCACTTATTTGGCAAATATTTTTGCTGCTCAGCCTCTTCATATCACCAATTTTAGGTATATTACAGGCTTTTCTTTCATTCAATGCTGATCACTCTTGGCGCGGACAATTTCAATCAATTTTGGGCAAGATTACCCTTACGCTGGCAGATATATTTCTTAAAGTCACGTTTATTGCCCATTCAGCTTATTTTATGACTGATGCAATCATCCGCGCACTCTATCGCATGACAATTTCAAAACAACATCTTCTTGAGTGGAAAACCTCAGCTGCAACAAAATCGATTCCCAACAGTCTGAGTTTTTATATCCTGACAATGTGGCCAGCGTCACTTATCGGTGTGATTGCTACCATACTACCCATATTTTTTCATACTCTTACAAGTTTTATCGCTTTGCCTTTTGGGTTGGCATGGTTTTTTTCCCCTTTGATTGCATGGATTATCAGCCAACCTTCAACATTTCAAGACACTCTTCACATATCTTCACAGGATAACAAAGCACTACGATGTATTGCACGACGGACATGGCTTTATTATGCAACTTTTGTCAATGCACAAAACAATTATTTACCACCTGATAATTTTCAAGAAGATCCAAAACCTCTTGTTGCTCAGCGCACATCCCCTACAAATATTGGAGTTTATCTTCTTTCCATTATTGCTGCTCGTGATTTTGGTTGGATTAGTGCCGAAGAAGCCATCACGCGTGTTGAATACACATTAAGCACCCTGACAAAAATGGAAAAATTCCGTGGTCACCTCTATAATTGGTATGAAACAGATACACTTAAGCCTCTCTTGCCAACTTATGTGTCAACGGTTGATTCAGGAAATCTCGCTGGTCATTTAATAACACTCTCCTCAGCCTTAAGTGAATGGGCTAAAACACCTCGCGTTTTTTTGCAAAATGATCAAGCAGCTTTATGTGATGTTAGCACTATTCTTAAAGAAGCTCTCAAAGAAATTCCAGATAATCAATGCACCTTCCATCCTTTACGCCAACAAATAGAAAAGTGCATTGCGCATTTTCACTGCAAGGCTGATGCCCTTCTCATGGAAAAATCAAATATTATCAGAAACCACAGCATTCTTGAACTTTTGCATACTGCCCATGATATCGTACGTTTAATTAATGAACTTGATCAAAAAATTCAAACATCAGAATCCGCTCATGCTCTCTCTTGGGCCAAATGCCTTGTAGAAACCTGTGAGGCTCATCACCACGATATCATTCATAATTACGACACTAAAAAACTTTGCAGACAATTAAACACATTAGCTATACAAGCTCGACAAATAGCTTTTGACATGAAATTTGATTTCTTAGAGCAACCTGAACGGCATCTCTTGTCCATTGGATATCGTGTTCAAGAAAACAAACTCGATGAAAGCTGTTATGACTTACTTGCTTCAGAAGCGCGTCTCTCAAGCCTTTTTGCAATTGCAAAGGGAGATATAAAATCCAAACATTGGTTTCACCTCGGACGATTGCTCGTTCCAATCAACTGGAAAGGTGCTCTCTTATCATGGTCTGGATCTATGTTCGAATATCTCATGCCATCTCTCGTTATGCACGAACCTTTAGGATCTATACTGGACCAAACTAATCGATTGATCATTCATCATCAAATAGAATACGCTCATAAACGGGGGTTACCATGGGGTATTTCAGAAGCTGCATTTAACGCCCGCGATCACTTAATGAATTATCAATATGCCAATTTTGGTGTTCCAAAACTTGGACTTCAACGAGGTCTCTCACGCAATACCGTTATTGCTCCCTATGCAAGTCTTTTAGCTGCTCAATACGCCCCTGCCCAAGCAGTAGCCAATTTAAAACGACTGCGTAACCTTGGAGCCTTAGGAACATACGGTTATTATGACTCTGTTGATTTTACCTCTTCGCGTGTACAAGCGGGAAAAGAATATGCCATTGTACGTAATTATTATGCGCACCATCACGGCATGTCCATTCTTGCTATTAATAATGTTCTTTTTCAAGGACGAATGCGCGATCGCTTTCACCGTGATCCGGTCATTGAAGCAGTACAATTGTTATTACAAGAAAGAGCTCCGCACCAAATTCCCATTATTCATACCAAAGTTGCTAATCCCATACGCAATAATTTCCAAAAATTTGACGATGCCCCTTTGCGCATTATCACAAACCCACTACTCAAACCACGTTCAACCCTGCTCTTATCCAATGGTTCTTATTCTACAATGTTGACAGCTAATGGTTCTGGTTACAGTCGTTGGCACGATTATACGATTACACGCTTTATTCCTGATGTAACAGAAGATCAACAAGGGACTTTGTTCTTCTTACGTGATATGCATAGTGGACATTGGTGGTCTGTAACAAGTGAGCCAACACGCGTTGTCGAAGAAGAAACAATCAGTGTTTTTACAGATGAAAAAGCTGAATATACGAAAGTGGTTGATGGCATCAAATCAACACTTGAATGTCTTATTACTTCTGAAGGTAATGGCGAAGGCAGACGTATCCAACTTATGAATACAACAAGCACAGCTCGCTTTATTGAAGTTACCTCTTATAGTGAATTAGCGCTCGCAACAATGGATATGGATTGTGCTCATCCTGTTTTTTCACGCATGTTTATAGAAACAGAAATTACTGAGGGAGGGAGAACAATTTTTGCCAAAAGACGCAAACGTTCTCCCCATGATTCTGATATCTACATTGCTCATTTCGTCACCGATACAGATAATATTATTCAAGAAACAGAAGCTGAAACAGATCGTTATCTGTTTATTGGTCGGGGTCGATCCATTCATCAACCCGCTGCATTTGACCAAAATGCACGTTTTAGTAATAGTCAAGGTTGCGTTCTTGATCCAATCATATCTGTGCGATGCCGTATAAAAATTCCAGCACATAGAAAAGTAGAACTTGTTTTTTGGACTTTTGCTGCCAATGAGAAAAAAATCCTGCATAATTGTATAAAACATTATAAACAATCTAATGTGTTCCAGCAGGAACTTTCAATGGCATGGACACGCTCGCAAGTTTCATTATATCAAAGCGGTATTCATCTTAGAGACGCTATTACTTATCAAAAATATGCAACATCATTTATTTACCCTAACCGGACGTGGCGTCTTCCTTCCGAAATATTAGCAAAAACTCTCGGAAAACAATCTGATCTTTGGCCAATGTCCATTTCAGGTGACTTTCCTATCTGTCTTCTCAGATTAGACAATGAAGGAGATGTAAGCGTATTACGCGAACTGCTTAAAGCTCATGAATATTGGCGCATACGTGGTCTAATCGTTGATCTTGTTGTTTTAAATGAGCAAGCATTTTCCTACACACAAGACACGCAATGTACTATTGAACGGATATGCGAACCTTACCGCCAACACACTAACAAAATTGATAAACACCAACATATTTTCACACTTCGGCGCGATCAAATGAACAAGCAAAGCTTTAAGACGCTTCTTGCATCAGCTCGCGTCATTCTTCATGCTCAAAATGGATCATTGTCTGAACAGCTCAAACATATTGATAATAGCGACTTTGATCTGGCAACTCGCAGTTGTCTTCAAGAATCTTATTATAAATTAAATTATAAAAAACACGACAAAAGAAAGCAAATAACAACATCAACTGAACAAGATCTCTTTGCTTCTGTTGATTTTATAAATCAACAAAAACCATCCATCCTTTCTACTAATGAAAAAGATCTAAAATATTGGAATGGTTATGGTGGTTTTAACCATTATAACCATTATGTGATACGTCTTAATGGGCACACCACAACACCACATCCATGGATCAACGTCATTGCTAACCACAACTTTGGCTTTCACGTATCTGCGGAAGGCGCAATTTTTACTTGGGCTCACAATAGTCGTGATTACCAATTAACCCCTTGGACAAACGATCCTGTTTCTAACCGTCCAGGAGAAGCGCTTTATCTTGTAGATCGTCTATCTTTAGACTGCTTCTCACCCGTTTCTGCTGTAGAATGTAACAAAGACGCTCTGTATGAGGCTTACCATGGTTTTGGATTCTCATCCTTCAAATCTACACATTCAGAAATTGAATTAGAACTCACTCATACGCTCGATCAAGAAAAACCAGTTCGCTTTTCTCGTTTCACACTCAAAAATAAAGGAAAAACACCACGCAGCTTACGTCTTTATAATTATGTTGAATGGGTTTTAGGCAATATTCGCGCAAAATATGCACCCTTCATTATTCCCTATTATGATTTTAAACGTGGTGCACATTTTATTCAAAATCCCTATCATATAGAAAAATCTCAACAAGTAGCATTTTTATCAGCATCCAAAATGCCAACTAGCACCACCACCGATCGCACAGAATTCATCGGTTCAACAGGAACCGTTACACATCCATATGCTATTCGTAAAGCTGGTGTACTTTCAAATAGAGTTGAAGCGGGATGCGATCCCTGCTCTGCATTTACCTATGATATTGATCTATTGCCAGGACAAACAAAAGAAATAATCTTCTATCTTGGCAGCGCTGAAAACATGCAAAAAGCTAAAAAATTGCTAGATCAAGCACGTACAAATGATTTTGAGGTTCTGTTAGCAAAACAAAAACAGCAATGGAATGATTTCGTTTCCCCATTTCAAGTCAAAACGCCCGACCCTTCTTTTGACATTATGGTGAATCATTGGCTTCCTTACCAAATCTATGCATGCCGCATGATAGCACGTGCAGCTTTTTACCAAGCCAGTGGTGCATTTGGCTTCCGCGACCAATTGCAAGATAGCTTATCATTGTTATTGCTAAAACCACAGCTTGCACGTGAACAATTGCTAAACGCTGCGACCCATCAATTTCCTGAAGGCGATGTGCAACATTGGTGGCTTCCTGACACCAATGCCGGTGTTCGTACACAAATTTCTGATGATATCGTCTGGCTTGCATACGGAACAGCTCTTTATGTCAATGCCACTGGTGACCACGCATTTCTTGACACCCCAATTGCTTTTATTGAAGGAGCATCTCTCAACATAGGACAACATGATGCTTATTTTCAACCCACACAATCTTCAAAAACTGCAACACTTTATGAACATTGTGCTTTAGCTTTAGATCTTGCCATTAAACGCTGCGGGCCGCATGGGCTTCCACTTATTTTAGGTGGCGATTGGAATGATGGCATGAATTTAGTAGGCATTAAAGGAAAAGGTGAAAGCATTTGGTTAGGGTGGTTTCTTGGCACTACATTACAGGCATTCATCCCTCTTGCAAAAAAACGTAATGACGACAGCCATGTAGAAACATGGAGTACACATTTTAAACATTTAACCAAAGCGCTAGAAAAAAATGGTTGGGATGGCGCTTGGTATCGACGTGGTTATTTTGATGATGGAACTCCCCTTGGCTCTAAAATAAATGATGAATGCCAAATTGATACCATTGTGCAATCTTGGGCTGTTATTTCTAAAATGGCATCACCTCAACGCCAAAAACAAGCAATGAATTCAATGTTTGAGCATCTGTATGATGAAAAAAGCGGCCTTATACGTCTTTTTTGGCCACCTTTTGATAAAAGTACTCTAGAACCTGGTTATATAAAAGGTTACCCTCCAGGAGTACGAGAAAATGGCGGTCAGTACACTCATGGCGCCATCTGGAATATTTTAGCGCTTGCTGAAATGGATGAAAGAGATAAAGCGTATGCTTTATTTTCTATGATTAATCCAATTACCCATGGACAAAATCCTGAAATTTATCGTGTTGAACCTTATGTAATGACTGCAGACATCTATGCAACTAAATCACGCCGTGGGCAAGGTGGTTGGACATGGTACACAGGCTCAGCAGGCTGGTTCTATCATGCCGCAACACAAGCTATTCTTGGAATTCATCGTCAAGCCAATCAAATATTTTTACATCCAAACTTGCCCTCTTGTTGGCCCGAATATGAAGTGAAAATGAAATTTTATAACGCTGTTTACACGATTAAAGTCAAATGGGGATCTCAAAATATGCTCAGTGTTGATGGTAAAGAGTATGTAGAAATGGATACAGGTATAGAATTAAAAAAAACAGGAAATCATGAAATCATACGTACTCTTAATTCTAAAAACAGAAAAAATAACAAGATTTTTTATTCTTGCTCAAAATCATAAAGCTGTTATATCCTTCGTGCTCTCTATTGTAATTAAGTTTAGTGCATCATAAACTTAAATTTTACTTAGCTGAAAGAAAAAAGATCATGGATCATACGGATCTTGCTAAACGTGTCTATAATCACACTTGGAAACTTGATCCAATTATTCGTTCACTTCTCGACACAGATTTTTATAAGCTTCTTATGGTACAGATGATTTGGGGACTTTACCCAAATGTAAATGTCACCTTTTCTCTCATAAATCGCACTAAAAAAATACATCTTACCGATGATATTGACGAGGGTGAGCTGCGCGATCAACTTGATCACGCTCTTAGTTTGCGCTTTACAAAAAAAGAAATGATCTGGCTTGCCGGTAACACATTTTATGGACGTAAACAAATTTTTGAACCAGATTTTCTTCATTGGCTTGAAAATTTTCAACTACCAGAATATGAACTAACCTGCAAAGATGGCCAATATATCCTTCATTTTCATGGTCCATGGACTCACAGCTCGATGTGGGAAATCCCTGCTCTTGCCATTATAAGTGAACTACGTTCACGTGCTGCTATGAAAAATATGGGGCGTTTTGCACTTGATGTGCTTTATGCCCGTGCTAAAGCAAAAATGTGGAGTAAAGTTGAACGTCTCAAAAAGTTACCTGATATTAAAATATCTGACTTTGGTACAAGACGTCGACATTCTTTTTTATGGCAACGTTGGTGTGTAGAAGCATTAAAAGAAGGCATCGGCAATTCTTTTATGGGAACTTCTAACGTCCTACTCGCCATGGATACAGATTTAGAAGCTCTGGGTACAAATGCACATGAATTACCCATGGTCATTGCGGCTCTCACAAATAATGATGAGGAATTACGCAATGCTCCCTATCAAGTCTTGCAAAATTGGAACCGTTATTATGGTGGAAATCTTTTAATTGTTTTGCCTGATACTTTTGGTACAGAAACATTTTTACGCAATGCACCAGATTGGGTAGCTGATTGGACAGGTTTCAGACCTGATAGTGCTCCTCCTATTGAAGGTGGAGAACGCATTATTAAGTGGTGGAAAGACAAAGGAAAAGACCCACGTGAAAAATTATTAGTCTTTTCTGATGCGCTTGATATCAATACGATTGAAAAAACCTATCGCCACTTTCATGATAAAGTACGTATGAGTTTTGGCTGGGGAACAGATTTAACTAACGATTTCTTAGGCTGCGCACCCCGAGAAATTGCGGCTTTTAATACTATTTCTCTCGTTTGTAAAGTTACACATGCCAATGGCAGACCCGCTGTAAAGCTTTCAGATAATCCTGAAAAAACTATTGGTGACCCACAAGAAGTGCAATACTATTTAAATTTTTTTGGTAACGAAAAACGCACTAGTAAATTTGTAAAAACTTGATCATTAGTTAGCTTATAAAAACAAATAGCCATAACATCGGTAACTAATCGATATTAACAAGTAAATAGCATCTTTAAACCCATAGAAATAACAATCTCTATATAAATTATCATTTTTAAAAATATTTACACATAATATTTTTTACTAAGAACATTGCCTCACAAGTATATTATTTTATTTAAGAAACTTGCAATCTTATAACATTTTAAAAAAATTTATCTGCACCTCTATAAATGCTATCATAAAAATTTGAAGCAAAATTTCTCTACCAATAGAATAACTCCAACAAATCAGCAAAAATAAAAAGAGCACTCAGTCAATAAAAACTTTTATTTTTATCATTACGAAGATGGACGTGTCATAATATAAATGACAATCAAAAGCAAAATAGCCGCACTCAATAAGGTAAACCACAAAGGGGGGTATATAATCACCCAAAACGACAAGAAGCCACCAGTCATGCTCACTACCACAAAAATTTTAACAAATATTGGAATAGCCCTCTTTTCTTTCCATTTCTTAATAAATGCACCGAAGATGCGATGATTATTCAACCAATTGTGAAAATATGGAGAGGAACGAGAAAAGCACCATGAAGCGACTAATAGGAAAGGAATGGTTGGTATAATAGGCAAAATTATCCCGATAATACCCAATACAATCATTATCCAACCCACAACAGAATAGCAAATACGCAAAAAGTGAGGTGTGTTAAAATCTTTTTTCATCCTCTAGCGCTATTTTCCTTTACGAAAGTTCACTATATATCACACTGCTTTTTATATACTTTAGCACACAACTACCAGCAAATATTACTTGGATTAATAAGTGCATTTTCTATGATGAATTCTCCCAAAATATAGAACAGCTTACAAAATATGATGGACATTTCGAAGTTTTCAAGTAATCAGAGAAAATTCTTCAAAAAAACCAAAATAAAAAGGCTGAAGAATAAATTAATGCAACTCTTTAACTATAAATATAGTTTTAAAGGAGGAAAGAAAATACTGCATTTATTTGCTAGAAATTAAAAGATTTCTGTTTAGTGTACATCCTTTTTAATTCAAGTAAGAATAAGAAATAATATACAAAAAATGCATTTCTGATATGCATAAGTTTTTCATACTCAAATCTCTTGAATTGTGGTTTGGCGAAAAAAACTTGATATAAAAATAGTAATAAAGATAAGTGTTAAAATCAACACAATCGTGGAAGCAGAATCAGAACCAATAAATAAGCTTAGATAAATTCCTAAAAAACCAGAAAAAGCTGCAACCAGTACGGCGATCACCAACATTAAAGAAAATCGCTTAGTAACAAGATAAGCAATCGCTCCTGGTGCTATCAGTAAAGAAATAACCAAAACAATACCAACAGCTTTTAAAGCAGCCACAATAGTAAGAGAAATCATCGTTAAAAGAGTATAATGGAGCACTGATATTTGCAACCCTATTGCGCGACCCTGAACTGAATCAAAAATATACAGCATAAAATCACGCCATTTAGCTCCTAAAATAAAGGTAACGACAACAGCAATTATCGCTGTTTGCGTAATATCAAGCCAATTAACGCCCAAAAGATTACCGAATAAAATGTGATTCAAATCTAAGTTACTATAAATAGCCGTTGCTAAAACAAGTCCTAGACCGAACATAGATGAAAAAACAACACCCATCACTGTATCCTGTTTGATACGGCTATTGTTTCCTAAAAAACCCGTTATGGTAGCACAAATCATACCTGCAACAAAAGCACCAAAAGCAATCAAAGCCATCGTAACATTAGCTGGACGAACATACTGAAACCAAGCAAATGGTAAAGAAGTCAAAAATGTTATCACCCATGGCGTTGCCATATAACCAACAACTACTCCAGGAAAAACCGCATGAGAAATTGCATCGCCTAAAAGCGCCCATCCTTTCAAAATAAGAAAACAAGAAAGCATCGCCATTGGAACAGAAAGGATTATGACAATAACCATGCCTTTAAGCATAAAAGAAAACTGAAAAGGAAGTAGTAAATTATCAATCATGATACCACCGCACCTTTTTTTGCTGCTTTTATACGTAAGCGCGCAACAATAAAGCCGTACTTAGGAGCAAAAATAAAGGCCATAATAAATAAAAATGCTTGAAACAATACAACAATACCGCCAGTTTGTGCATTCAAAAAATAACTTACATAAACACCAAATACACTTGTAAATGTTCCAATCACAACTGCAATAACCAAAATATTTACAAAACGGTCACTTAAAAAATAAGCTGTTGCCCCTGGCGTTACGACGAGACAAATAACCAAAAAAGCTCCAACTGTCTGCATAGCAGCAACAGTACAAGCAGCAAGTAATGTAAAGAAGAGAATCTTTAAAAACTTTACGTTTAATCCAATGGCACGTGCATGTGTCTCATCAAATAAAGAAACGAGTAAATCTTTCCATTTTAAAAGCAATATAAGCAAAGAAAAAAAACTAATAAAAGCTAATTGTAAAATATCTAATGAACTAACTGCTAAAATATTTCCCAAAACAATCGTATCAATATTAACAGCCATCGGCTTTAAGGATTTAAGAAACAATCCAAAAGCAAAAAAGGAAGAAAAAATTAAACCAATAATGGTATCTTCTTTAAGTTTTGTTCGGTTATTTAAAAAAAGCATCGCTGCCGCAGCGAGCCCACCAGAAAAAAAAGCGCCAAGCGAAAAAGGCAACCCTAAAAGGTAAGCTCCCGCTACCCCAGGCACAATTGAATGAGAGAGTGCATCACCAATCAATGACCAACCTTTCAACATCAAAAAAGCAGAAAGAAAGGCACAAACACACCCAACTAATCCTGAAACCCACATCGCATTAACCATATATTGGTAACTCAGCGGTTCAAGCAACCAAGAAATCATGCAATGTTCTCCACTCTTTGAATATTTTCAAGTGCAACAGATTGTTTCCCCTTGGTGAAAATATCATTTTTTTTTTACGGCTTGAAGATCAAAAATATGATGATGCAAAGCACCACCAAAAGTTTTTTCAAGATTTTGTTGTGTAAAAACGACTTCTGTTAAACCAGAAGCTAAAACGGTCCCTTTTATTAAAACCGTATGATCACAAAATTCACGAACAGAACCTAAATTATGGGTAGAAACCAATATTACAGCACCCTCTTCACGCAAATCTTGCAATAAAGCAATGATTTTATCTTCTGTTGTAACATCAACCCCAGTAAATGGCTCATCTAATAAAATAGCTTTTGCTTGCTGTGCAAGAGCACGCGCTAGGAAAACACGCTTTTTTTGCCCTCCTGAGAGTTCACCAATTTGGCGTTTGGCAAAAGACAACATATCAACACGTTCCAATGCAATACGAACAGCTTCATAATCGCAAGCCCGTGCATAGCGAAAAAAATTCATGTGACCATATCGCCCCATCAAAACAACATCTTCCACAAGAACAGGAAAGTTCCAATCGACATCCTCACTTTGAGGAACATAAGCAATAAGGTTTTGTTTTAAAGCCACGTCAACTGGCAAATCAAAAACGCGAATTTTTCCTTTTGAAGGACGTACAAATCCCATAATAGCTTTAAATAATGTTGATTTGCCTGAACCATTTACACCAACTAAAGCCGTAATGGAACCTGTTGGGCTGTTAAAATTCACTTCACGCAAAGCTGTGTATCCATTACGATAAGTTACCGTTACCCCTTGGGCAAATATTCCGGTTCCAATCATTACTTCTTCATCCCATCTAATAAAGCATTCGTAATCCGTGCACTTGTAACGCGTAATAAATCAATGTACGTTGGGACTTCACCATTTTTCTCACTTAGGGAATCAACATAAAGAACGCCACCATATTTAGCTCCTGTTTCTTTTGCTACCTGCTTCGCAGGTGCTGGAGAAATAGTGCTCTCAGAAAAAACTGCATGGATATTATATTTGCGAACTATATCAATAACATGTTTAACTTGCTGTGGTGTTCCCTGCTGATCAGCATTAATTGGCCATAAATAAAGTTCTTTCAAATTAAAATCACGAGCCAGATAACTGAATGCGCCTTCACTGGTCACAAGCCAGCACTTATCCTCTGGCAAGACTTCCAATTCAGCTTTAATTGGATCAATCATTGCGCGAATCTTCTGTTTATAAATTTCAGCATTTTCTTTATATATAGCAGCATGTTCAGGATCATATTTTACAAAAGCATCGCGAATATTATCAACGTAAATTAAAGCTGAAGTCGGTGACATCCATGCGTGTGGATTCGGCTTTCCACTATAAGGCCCCTCACCAATTTTAATTGGTATAATACCTTCTGAAATGACAACACTTGGAACATCTTTGATATTTTGAAAAAATTTTTCAAACCAAAGCTCTAATTCTAACCCATTCCATAATATGAGGTTTGCTCCTTGTGCACGCATAAGATCTCTAGGTGTAGGCTGATATTCATGAATTTCAGCACCTGGTTTAGTGATAGATTCCACATCAGCAACATCACCTGCTACATTGCGCGCCATATCAGCAATGACAGTAAAAGTTGTAACAGCTTTAAACTTGCCAGCACCCAAAGCAAAATTGGATGTAAAAAAAATAGCACTTCCCAAAATTATAGAAAAAAACGTTTTTACGTTCATAACTTCTCTCTTTATTGCCAATGATTTGCATTACTATTTAGCAATAACAGTTATCTTTCATCTTTGCAACGAAGGATTTTTACAAAAAAATTACTTTAAAATATTCTTTCTCGCCATTAACAAAAACTAATTTTTAAGAAGCGCATGTTTGGCATGAATGTTTATTTTGCGTAGCTTTATAAATCTTGAATATAAAATAGGGGAACACTTTTGAGTGCTCCCACTGCGTATAAATAATTCTATAAGAAAGAGTGATACTCAACAGCGCAAACATGCGCCCGTTGCTTTAGTGACATTTTTTATGACCTTCAAAGCAAGATTTTCTAAATCTTCATCAGTCAAAGTTCTCTCAATAGGCTGAATAGAAATCTCAACTGCAATAGATTTTTTATTTTCGCCAAGCATTGAATCTTCAAAAAGATCAAAAACCTGTACTGAGTGAATAAATTTCTTATCAGCTTCCCTAGCAGCGCGAACAATAAGAGAAGAAGCGACCGTTTTATCAACTATAAATGCAAAATCACGATGCACCATTTGAAAAGGCGATAACTTCAAAGGAGAGCGGCTTTTCGTTGCCTTTTTTTTAGACATTGGAATCTGATCAAGAAAAATTTCAAAACCGCACAAAGAGCCGTTGACATCTAATTTCTCTAATGTAGCAGGATGAAAAACACCAAAAAAACCAAGAATTACTTTTGACCCAAGCTTCATGACTCCTGAACGACCAGGGTGATACCAATCCGGTGCTCCAGCCTCAATTTGAATTTTGTTTATATCTATACCGCACGCTTCTAAAACAGCCAATGCATCTGCTTTAGCATCAAAAACATCAACTGCTGCCGCATTACCATTCCAAAATCGTCCTGCCCCTTCAAATCGTTCTGTTCCACGACGAACACCACCAGCAACACGTTGCTGTTTATCAGGTGTATCTCCTTCATAGATGCTGGCAACCTCAAACAAAGCAAGATCTGGAAAACCACGATCAGCATTTCGCTGCGCCGCCACAAGCAAACTAGGTAAAAGAGAAGGACGCATCACTGACATATCAATAGCAATAGGATTTACCAATTTAAGCTCTTCTTGGCCACCTCCAAAAGCAAGCGCCTGACTTTCAGAAATAAAGGACCACGTTACAGCCTCTTTCATACCGCGGTGTGCTAAAGCTAAACGAGCAATACGTGAGCGCATCTGCGAACATGCTAAAGCTTGACCTTTAGCTTCTGCAAAATTTTCCAATGGAATGGGCTCAATTTTATCCAGCCCGTAAATCCTCATCACTTCTTCTACTAAATCAGCTTTACCGAAAATATCAAGGCGCCATGTTGGCACATTAACCGTAACTATATCTCCTTCCTCTTCAATGTGAAATCCAAGGTGCGTTAAAATAGCAATGACTCGCTCACGTTCTATTTCCAAATGTGTTAAACGCTTAATTTCAGAAAAAGGAAAGGTGATATGTTTAATTTCTGGCTGCTGATAACCAACAATCTTCGTCTTTGATACTTCACCACCACAAAAACGTAAGACTAATTCTGTGGCAACATCAAGCCCTGTTTCCATAAAAGCCGGATCAACACCCCGTTCAAATCGATAACGTGCATCACTTACAAGCCCCAACACGCGCCCCGTCTGTGCAATACTACGTGCATCCCAAAGCGCTGACTCAATGAGAACACGACGTGTTGTTTCATCACAGCCCGTTCTCTCACCACCCATAATACCAGCAATCGAAACAACACCCTCATCATCCGCAAGAACACAATCTTTAACGCTCAAATTATAAACTTTTCCGTTAAGCGCCTGCAGCTGTTCACCTTCACGTCCACGACGCACTATTAAATCCCCTTTAATCTTATCCGCATCAAAAACATGAAGAGGACGACCAAGATCAAAACTCATGTAATTCGTCATATCAACCAGCGCATTAATTGGTCTCAAACCAATGGCACTCAAACGCTGCTGCATCCATTGTGGCGACGCATCATTTTGAACATTGCGAACTTCACGCCAAGCAAAGCCTAAACATAATGATGTATCTTGTGAAAAATCTAAAGAAACATTTACCGGCGTTTCAAAGGAAGCCGCAAATTGTGGCACTGACAATTCTTTTAATCGCCCAATTCCAGTGGCTGCAAGATCACGTGCAATACCGCGAACACCAGTGCAATCAGAACGATTGGGAGTCAGACCAACGTCAATGATTGGATCATCTAAACCTGCATAAACTGAAAACAAACCTCCAATAGGCACATCTTCTGGGAGCTCAATAATCCCATCATGCTCATCCGATAATTCAAGCTCAGCTTGTGAGCACATCATTCCAAAACTTTCAACACCACGGATTTTGCCTACAGATAATGTCACATCAAGTCCAGGTATATAAGTGCCAGGCAATGCAAGAACACCAATAAGCCCAATACGTGCATTTGGTGCTCCACAGACAACTTGCATAGGCATACCAGACCCTATATCTACAGACAAAATCTGGAGTTTATCTGCATCAGGATGTTTAATTGCTGTTAAAATTTTTGCAATTACAAACCCTTTTAAAGAAGAACGGTCATCAACATTTTCAACCTCAAGACCAATAGCCGTTAGTTTATCGCAAATTTCATTTAAAGACGCATCCGTCTCTAAGTGATCTTTCAACCAAGACAATGTAAATTTCATTTTAAAACCTCACATGAAAGCTATGAAAAGATCACACATTTCTTAAACCAGAAAAAAAGGCAGGCATATCAAAGCAGCGAAAGCCATAATGATCTAACCAACGGAGATCAGCATCAAAAAACGCCCGTAGATCAGGCATACCGTACTTCAACATAGCAATACGATCAATGCCCATTCCCCACGCAAAGCCCTGATATTCATCAGGATCTAAGCCAACATTCTTTAATACATTAGGATGCACCATTCCGCATCCTAAGATTTCTAGCCAATCCTGTCCTTCCCCGAACTTTACTTCTGAACCAGAACGATCACATTGAATATCCACTTCCATCGATGGTTCGGTAAAAGGAAAAAACGAGGGGCGAAAACGCATCTTCACAGAAGAAACTTCAAAAAAAGCTTTACAAAAAGTCTCATGAAGCCACATCATATGCGCAACAGTTGAGGTTTTATCAATCACAAGACCTTCCACTTGATGAAACATTGGTGAATGAGTCGCATCTGAATCCATACGGTAAGTTTTTCCAGGAATAATGATACGTATCGGTGGTTGTTGCTTTTCCATTGTACGAATTTGTACAGGTGATGTGTGAGTGCGCAATAACTTCCGTTCTTGTGTTTTATCAGCATTAAAAAAGAAGGTATCATGCATTTCGCGAGCTGGATGGCCTTCAGGAAAATTCAATGCAGTAAAATTATAATAATCTGTCTCAATATCTGGTCCCTCTGCAATAGAAAAACCCATATTTGTATAAATAGCTATAATTTCCTCAATCACTTGTGAAATAGGATGAATGCGCCCCCTTTCAACAGGAGAAGAACGAACAGGTAAAGTTACATCAACTGTTTCGCTAGAAAGGCGTGCATCCATTGCTTGACGCTTAAGAAAATCGCGCTTTTTCGCCCATAATTCTAAAACACGATTTTTTAATCCATTAAGAACTGGCCCTACTTTTTGGCGTTCTTCAGCGTTCATCTTTCCTAATGCTTTTAATTTTTCAGAGATACTGCCTTTTTTGCCTAATGCTGCAACACGCACTGTTTCAAGTGCCTGCTCATCACTTGCTGCTTCCAAAGCTAAACAAATTTCTTGTTCCAGATGCTCAATATCGCTCATATTTTTGCCTATTTTTTTAATAAAAAAACCCCGCACTAGCTAAAGAACCAGTACGGGATCCTGAATAAATAAATGCTTTAAGAGGACGTTACTGGCTTACTTGACAGCGCCTTCAAAAGCATTAGGCGTTGTGTCCTTTAAATACTCCAAAGCCTTCTTTGCGGAAGCTACTAAAGCAGAAAATGCCGCAGCTTCATGAATTGCTATGTCTGAAAGAACCTTGCGATCAACCTCAATACCAGCTTTTGATAAGCCATCAATAAAGCGTCCATAAGTTAAACCTTCTGCCCGAACAGCCGCATTAATTCTTTGAATCCACAAAGCACGGAATGTGCGTTTTCTATTTTTGCGATCACGATAAGCATACTGCTTTGAGCGATCAACTGCTGCTTTAGCTGCACGAATAGTATTTTTACGTCGACCGTAAAAACCTGCAGCTTGTTTCAAAACTTTTTTATGCTTAGCGTGCGCTGTAACACCTCTTTTTACGCGAGCCATATGATATTCTCCTCAAAATCAAAAACGCGAAGCTTAAAGGCCATTCGGCAAATAACAATGGATGATTTTTTTAGCATCTGATTCCGTCAAAACCATTGTTCCACGAGCATCACGAATAAATTTATTGGAACGCTTAATCATACCATGACGTTTGCCTGCAGCAGTTGCTTTAACACGGCCTGATGCAGTGATTTTGAACCGCTTTTTAGCGGATGATTTGGTCTTCATTTTGGGCATTTTGCTACTCCACATCTAAAAAATCGATCAAGCTGACCAAAGCTTGAACAAGCACCTGAACGGCCACGGCATGCCCTGCCGGGCGGCTCCAATGACATTTTCATAAGTCACTATACAAAAAATAGCAAGGCTACATCAAAAAAAAATCGGAGCCCCATTGCCTTGAACTTCCACTAAAGGTGCTGGAACTGCATTTGTTTTGATTTCTGCTTTACATAAATCGGCAATAATACATTGCATACATTGCGCTTTGCGTGCTTGGCAAATATAGCGCCCATGCAAAATAAGCCAATGATGCGCATAACGAAGATAACGGATAGGTATAATTTTCAGCAACTTTTTTTCAACAATCTCTGGTGTTTTTCCAGGTGCTAAACCAATACGATTACCAAGGCGAAAAATATGTGTATCCACCGCCATCGTTGGTTGTCCAAAAGCAATATTCAAAACAACGTTAGCAGTTTTACGCCCTACTCCAGGAAGTGCCATAAGCGCTTCACGATTATCAGGCACTTGACCACCATATTGATCAACTAAAACGCCGCAAAGCGCATAAACATTACGCGCTTTTGCACGCCAAAGACCAATTGTACGAATATGGCGTGCAATTTCTTCTTCTCCTAATGCAACCATTTTTTCCGGTTTATCAGCAAGACGAAATAATTCTTCTGTCGCTTTATTAACACTAACATCTGTAGCTTGTGCTGAAAGAATAACCGCAACCAAAAGAGTAAATACATTTGTGTAGACAAGATCACTTTTGGGATGAGGGCGTTGAACAGAAAAACGACGAAATATTTCTGCAATTTCATCTTCCTTATACAATATTTCAGCAGTTTTTCTCGCTTTTGGAAATTTTATTATTTTTTGAGTCATCAAGCTCTCTCATCTTTTCCCTTGAAGTTTCCCTTGAAGTTACCACTCACGCTCGCCATATGAGAGGAACGCAGCAAACACTTTTTTAGAGTTTAATAGTAGCCGCTTTGAAGAGGAGATTCACAATGGCACATGTGACGCCTTTCTCCAACCCCCTTCTTTTAGGATTTGAAACCGTGGAGAAAACATTGCGACGTATCGGTAAAGCGGATGAAGCCTACCCAGCCTATAATATTGAGCGTTTACACAAAAATGATGATGGAAACCATATGCGTGTTACTTTAGCCGTTGCTGGATTTAAAGTTGATAACCTCAATATTTTGCTAGACGACAACCAACTTATCATTCATGGTAAGCAAACAGACAATCAAAATCATCAATATTTATATCGCGGTATAGCTGCACGTCAATTTCAACGTATCTTTGTTCTCGCTGAGGGGATGCAGGTCATAAACGCCGAATTGAAAAATGGTCTCTTATCGATTAACCTGCATCAACCAAAACCTAAAAAACAGACAAAGCAGATTCCGATTAAAGTCAGCAGTAGTAAGTGATACAAAGTTAGGACATAAAGGAACAACAAAATGGGAGAACATAAACAAAATGTATTGTTACAAGATGCGACTCATTCTGATGCAAGACAAATTGCTTATTTAAAGAAGGTTTGCACAGATGACCTCGCTAAAAATTTTCCAGATCTTCCACCAATGACCCCAGGCATTACTATATGGGCTCTCTTTGGTGAAACGGGCTATCCAATCATTTTATCCGATGAACGTTCTGTCGCCCTTGCAGGAGCCAGTGAGCATGAGATACAAATTGTTACTCTGCACTAGATTTTTTTTATAAAAATAGTGTCTCCACCCCTGTAGGTTTTGTCAATTTAGCTTAATAAAGTAAAGGAGCCCTTTGTTTTAGAGAGATTGAAAAAAATGCTAACTTTAAGAAATTGTAATTATTTTCAAATAGGAAATCGCTTACTCTTAGCCTTAAGCTATTCTTGTTATGTACTATAAATCTTTTCGAACAATAGCGCTTGTTTTTTTCTCTTTCAACAAGACAATTCTTCACTTATCGGCGCTATTTGATAGATTTTGTTGTGGATCCTTTATGCTAAACTTTTTAACTATTGAGTCAATTTTAAAATCAATCTAATGATTCTGGTCATATATTCTTACAATTCTCCCTAACGCCGCCCACATGCTTTTAATTGCTGCTCATAATGTTTAGACATTATGGCCATGCGCTCTGCCGCCTTCAAAACTGTTGTAGTTGCATAACCTTTACTACGTGCATAAGCACCATGTCCCATATGGTAATTTAAATACAGGTTATACGCATCATCAGGCCTAACACCATTACGTTGAACACTTTGGCGATGATACCAAGCAACAAAATCAACGGCATCTTTAAAATTGGAACGCCGTGCAAAAGACCTTCCTGAAGAGCGTATATACATTGCCCACGTATCATCAAGTGCTTGAGGATAACCATAAGCCGTAGATGGACGCTTCCATGGAATAAAACCAAGTAATTTTTTGCGTGGAGGACGTGCATTATGACGAAAGCTAGATTCCATATTAATGGTAGCAAGAATGATAGGCATAGGAATCCCATAACGCATTTCTGCTTTTTTAGAAGCCTCCCTCCAATTGTTAAAAAAACCATCTTTTTGAGCTAAAATAGCGCAAGCATTGTTTGTATATAGGGGCGGTTTTGTTGCACATCCTCCCAGAAAAAATACCAATGCTCCTAAAGATAAAAAGCGCTGCATATTTTTTATCCCTCTTAAATTTTGAAAATTAAGTGAAATATAGATATCAAAAAAATCTTCCAACAAATAAAAAATATAACCACATTCTATTATACAGAAAGTTTTGCTTTACTCTTCATCTATTAAACGTAATTTTTGCGACTGAGCAGGAATTGACTGCGGCATGGAGTCATTTTCTTTTAATTCAAAAGCTTCAATGCGACCAGCCCGTTTCATAATTTTAGAGGATGATATCAAAACTGCATCAATATCTTCACCAACTTTGTAAAAATGCTTCTGCAAAGCGCGAACACGCGTATCCATTCGTCCAAAATCTTCCATCAATTTTGCTACTTCTGACTGAATCAAATGCGCTTGTTCGCGCATTTTTGCGTCTTTCATAATAGTTTGTACAACCTGAACAGATAACATCAATAGAGACGGAGAAACAATAATTACATGCACCCGATTAGCCTTTTGTACCAATTGCTCAAAATCTTCATAGATTGTTGCAAAAATCGATTCCGATGGCACAAAAAGAAAAGCAGTGTCATGCGTTTCTCCGGGAATTAAATATTTTTGCGCAATATCACGAACATGCGCCTCCATATCAGTGCGAAATTTACGCTCTGCTTCTTGGCGTTCTTGAGATGATGATGCTTTACGCATCGCATTCCAAGCTTCTAAAGGGAATTTAGCATCAATAACAAGAGAAGGTGCTTTATTAGGCATATGAATGAGGCAATCTGGTCGCTTTCCATTTGAAAGAGTTGCTTGAAAAACATAAGAATTAGCTGGTAAAGCATCAGCAATAATTGCTTCCATGCGTCCCTGACCAAAAGTTCCACGCGTCTGTTTATTGCTTAAGATTGCCTGCAGCTGAACAACTTGCCCTGTAAGCGACTGAATATTATTTTGCGCAGCATCTATCACCGCTAATCGTTCTTGCAAACGAGTCAAATTGTCATGAGTTGATTTGGTTTGTACCTGAAGAGTTTGTCCTAAATTGGTTGTCATTACATTGAGCTGTTCACGAATAGACTGATTAAGCTCAGCCTGTCTTTGACCAAAAATTTCAGCCATTGCTTGCATACGTCCTTGCATTTCAGCTTGTGTTTTCAACAATGCTGCCATTTGCGTTTGCGCTTCACAAGCACGTTCAACACTTTCACTTTCCAAAAGTATTCTTTTTCGATAATAATATATCAGTATAAAAATAAAAAATACCAAACAAATGAGTAAGCACAAAGTCATCAATTTAGAAAAAGACTCACCAAAGAGCGTAAAAAAAAACGAATCAAACATAAAAGAATAATATAACTATCTTATCGTAAAAAAGCGCAAAAATCTGTTATTCAATATTGACCCATAACAAACCATTGATTAACTTATACTTATGTCAATTAGATCTTTAGTTACCTTACCTGATCCAGTTTTACGAAAACTATCCGAACCTATAGAGCGTGTCGATTCGGCAATTCAGAAGCTTGCCGATGATATGTTAGACACTATGTATGATGCTGAAGGTATCGGCCTTGCTGCTATTCAAGTTGGAATCCCCTTACGTATGTTAGTCATAGATATCTCGAGAGATGATACTACAAAAAATCCACTTGTCATCATCAATCCAGAAATTTTATGGTTTTCAGATGAACGAAATATCTATAAAGAAGGATGTCTTTCTATTCCTGACTATTATGCAGAAGTCGAACGTCCCAAACGCATCCGTGTTCGCTATAATGATTGTCAAGGGAAACAAAGAGAAATTGAAGCAGATCATCTTTTAGCGACTTGCTTACAGCACGAAATTGATCATCTAAATGGCTGTCTTTTTGTTGATCACATTTCGAAGATAAAGCGCGATATGGTGATACGAAAATTTAAAAAACGATCAAGAGAAAAAAAAGCACAGGAAACAATTTTGTAATGGCATTACGGTTAAGTTTTATGGGAACGCCTGATTTTTCTGTTCCCATGTTACATGCTTTATTGGATGCTGGTCATGATATTGTCGCTGTTTACAGCCAACCTCCTCGCCCAGCAGGACGTCGTGGTTTAAAATTGATCCCTTCACCTATTCAAAATGCTGCAAAAGAAAAATCTATTCCTGTATTTACACCCCAAACACTTAAAACAGCTAAAGAGCAAGAGCGATTTGCAGCGCTTTCCGTTGATGCCGCTATTGTTGTCGCCTATGGATTGATTTTACCGAAAGCTATTCTTGAAACACCGCGTTTTGGTTGTTTTAATGCTCATGCTTCATTATTACCGCGCTGGCGTGGCGCTGCACCTATTCAGCGGGCAATTATGGCTGGTGATAAGCAAACAGGTATAATGATCATGAAAATGGATGAAGGACTTGATACAGGGCCAATCGCTTTATCTCGATCCACCTCTATCACTGACAACATGACAACTCATGAACTTTCAGATAAGCTTTCACATATAGGAGCAGAACTTATTGTAGAAGCTTTATCAGCTCTTGAGAAAGACCAACTTACATTAACACCACAATCATTGGATGGGGTAACTTATGCCTCAAAAATAAAAAAAGAAGAAACGCAAATTGATTGGACAAAATCAGCAGAATTGATTCATAAACATATTTGTGCCCTCTCTCCTTCTCCTAGTTGCTGGTGCGAAATGACTATAGGAGGAAAACGGCAACGCGTAAAAATTCTCAAAAGTCGTTTAGCAACTGGCCCTTCTCTTGAAATTGGTCGGATAGAACCAAATAGCTTGATTATTCATTGCGGACAGGGACGCCTTGAAATAACCCACCTCCAAAGATCAGGTGGAAAAGTCCTTGATAGCACAACATTTTTGCATGGATCTCATATTTCTGCAGTTTTTTGATATGCCACGTTTTAAACTTACTATTGAATATGATGGATCAAATTATGCTGGCTGGCAACGTCAAGAAGGGCTTCACACCATACAAGGAGCTCTTGAACAGGCTAGTTTTTATTTCAGTGGTCAACAATTGACCATTACGACAGCCGGAAGAACTGATGCAGGAGTACATGCAACTGGACAGGTTGCTCACATTGATTTTGAAAAGAACTGGGATCCTTATACTATACGTGATGCGCTCAATGCTTACTTGCGGCAACAAGGAGAAAATATTTCGGTCTTAAATGTTCAAAATGTCCCTGACAGCTTTAATGCACGATTTTGTGCAATAAGACGTCATTATCTTTTTAAAATTCTTAATCGCCGCTCACCACCAGCTCTAAATGCCAAACGCGTGTGGTGGTTCCCTAAACCACTCAATGCAGATGCTATGCATGAAGCTGCCCAAAAACTTGTGGGACGGCATGATTTTACTACTTTCCGATCAGTTCACTGTCAAGCCAAAAGCCCTATTCGCACCCTTGAGCGTCTAGATATTTTGAGAGAAGAAGAAGAAATTTTCTTGTATGCGCAAGCCCGCTCTTTTCTTCATCATCAGATCCGCTCATTTGCAGGAAGCCTAATGGAAGTTGGAATCGGGCGTTGGACAGCTCAAGATCTTGAAGCAGCTCTTCATGCAAAAGATCGTGCCCGCTGCGGCATGGTCGCACCTCCTTCAGGACTTTATTTAACAAAAGTTGACTATTAGCTGTCTTTTAAAATGGATTTTCTAAAAAGCTGTCAAGCAAGTTTATAAAAAGAGCGAATAGCTTCAAAAGCTTCTGCTGCTGTATCAACAAATTTTACAAGTGCAACATCAGAATCAGAGATCGTACCTTGCTCAGACAAATAATCAAGGTTGATAACATTTTTCCAAAATTCCTTACCAAACATTAAAATTGGAATCTGCTTCATACATCCTGTTTGCACTAAGGTTAAAGTTTCAAACAATTCATCTAGAGTACCAAATCCTCCAGGAAAAACAACAACTGCTTTTGCTCGCATTAAAAAATGCATTTTGCGCATCCCCAAATACTGAAAATTAAAACACAAATGCGCAGTAATATAATTATTGGGTATTTGCTCATGAGGTAAAATAATATTCAAGCCAATCGTTGGTGCGCCAACATCAGCCGCACCGCGATTTCCTGCTTCCATTATCCCAGGACCTCCTCCCGTGGTAATCACAAATTCACGATATTCTGTAGTAGCAGAATAACCTGAGCATAGACGTGCAAATTCCCTTGCTTCATCATAATAATGTGACATAGCTTGCAAATTTTTCTTTTGTGTTTCGTTCTTAGCAGCCCATGCCTCTTGTTCAGATTCCGGAATGCGTGCCCCGCCAAACAAAACAACCGTTGATTGAATTCCATGTTTTTTAAAAACCATTTCTGCTTTTAAAAACTCAAGATTCATGCGTTTTGAATGCAATTCAGGGCGCATTAATTCTTTATCTATATAAGTTAAAGAACGATTTAGGGAATGCATTTGTGATGTATCAGATACTTCATTCATTTTTAGCCTTCTCTCTATGCAAAGAAGATGTAGAATCTAACTCTTTTTTTCTTTTCTTATCTTTATTTATAGCGTTTTTCCATACATCTATCCCACGCTTATCCAGTCATTTGATTGACTACATATATGCCTTCGTGTAAATCATAAATAATAATTTATGCTTTCAATTTGTTTAACGGAATGCTTTAGAATGACCAATTACACACAACCTGAAATGATTATTGAAGAAGCATTTAACAATCGTGATTCTATTAATACCACTACAAAAGGAGAAATCCGTGATAGTGTTGAACATGCTCTAGATCTTCTAGATAAAGGGAAAATTCGTATAGCCGAACGTCAAGCAGATGGACAGTGGCATGTACACCAATGGTTGAAAAAAGCTGTACTGTTGTCTTTTCGGCTCAACCCTATGCATATCATTGCTGGCGGAGCAAATGAATCATATTGGTGGGATAAAATACCTTCAAAATTTTCTGGTTGGAAAGAAGATGATTTTAAAAAAGCAAATTTCCGCTCAGTTCCTGGAGCAATTGTGCGTCATTCTGCCTATATCGCACCTAACGTCATATTAATGCCCTCTTTTATTAATCTTGGCGCTTATATCGACGAGGGAACAATGGTTGATACGTGGGCCACTGTTGGTTCCTGCGCACAAATCGGCAAGTATGTTCATCTTTCTGGTGGCGCTGGTATTGGAGGCGTTTTAGAGCCATTGCAAGCAAACCCAACAATTATTGAAGACCACTGTTTTATCGGTGCACGTTCTGAAGTCGTTGAAGGTTGCATTATCCGTGAAGGTGCAGTTCTAAGTATGGGAGTTTTTATTGGAAAATCCACGAAAATTATTGACCGTGCAACAGGTGAAGTTTTTGTAGGAGAAGTTCCCGCCTATTCAGTTGTTGTTCCAGGTTCGCTTCCTGGAAAATTATTGCCAAATGGTGAGGTTGGTCCTAGTCTGTATTGTGCTGTCATTGTTAAACGCGTTGACCAAAAAACACGGGAAACAACATCGATTAATGATCTCTTACGCGACTGAAAAATATTGTTGAAAGATCTTGCTTCATATATGTGGAAATTAAACAAAAAAAGAAAGTTTTCTTTCTTTTTTTGTTATTTATTCATTTTAAGAGCTTGGATGAAAGCTGACTGAGGAATTTCTACTTTCCCAAACTGGCGCATACGTTTTTTACCTTCTTTTTGTTTTTCCAAAAGTTTGCGCTTACGGGTAATATCACCACCATAACATTTAGCCGTCACATCTTTACGTAAAGCACGAATTGTCTCACGAGCAATAATTTTACCACCAACTGCCGCTTGAATTGGAATTTGAAACATGTGTTGAGGAATAAGATCTTTAAGTTTCTCACACATAGAGCGTCCTCGTTTTTCCGCTATACTGCGGTGCACAAGCATAGATAATGCATCAATAGGTTCTCCATTGACCAAAATAGACATTTTAACCAAATCACCTTCAGAATAGTCAATCATCTGGTAATCGAAGGAAGCATATCCTTTTGAAATTGATTTCAAACGATCATAAAAATCAAAAACAACTTCATTTAAGGGCAAGTCATACGTGACCATAGCACGTGTCCCAACATAGGATAAACCAACTTGTTGTCCACGTCGCTCTTGGCAAAGCTCTAAAATTGCACCAAGATAATTATCAGGCGTCATAATTGTTGCCCGAATCCATGGCTCTTCAATAGAACTAATCTTAACAAGATCAGGCATATCAGCAGGATTGTGCAATTCTTTAACAGAACCATCAATCATATTCATACGATAAACAACAGAAGGTGCTGTCGCAATTAAATCTAAATTAAATTCACGCTCTAAACGCTCTTGAATAATTTCAAGATGCAGAAGTCCTAAAAAACCACAGCGAAAACCAAATCCCAAAGCAGCTGATGTTTCCACTTCAAAGGAAAAACTAGCATCATTTAATCGCAATTTCCCCATGGCTGCGCGCAAATCTTCAAAATCAGCTGCATCAACTGGAAAAAGACCACAAAAAACAACGGGCTGAGCAGACCGAAAACCAGGCAAAGCTTCTTCACAAGGACGGCGCTCTTCAGTAATGGTATCCCCAACCCGTGTATCAGCAACTTCTTTAATAGAAGCAGTTATAAAGCCAATCTCTCCTGGTCCCAATTCATCAATCTGTATCATTTTAGGAGTAAACACTCCAACCCGCTCAACAGGATACTTTGCTCCTGTATCCATCATGCGAATAATTTGACCCTTTTTCAAAACACCATCAATCACTCGCACCAAAACGATAACACCAAGATAAGTATCATACCAGCTATCAACCAGCATTGCTTTTAAGGGTTTTGAAACATCACCAGTGTGCGGAGATGGCAATTGCATCACAATTGCTTCTAAAACATCCGCAACACCCAAACCTGTTTTTGCTGATATTTCTACTGCATTAGATGTCTCAATACCAATCACATCTTCAATTTGTTCTTTAACACGCTCAGGTTCAGCTGCTGGAAGGTCAACCTTATTGAGTACAACAACCAACTCATGAGAATTATCAATAGCTTGATAAACATTCGCTAATGTTTGCGCTTCTACTCCTTGGCTTGCATCTACCACTAACAATGAGCCTTCACAAGCTGCTAATGAACGCGACACCTCATAAGCAAAATCAACATGGCCAGGCGTATCAATAAGGTTGAGAATATAGGTTTCACCGTTCTTTGCTTTATAGCGCAAACGTACAGTTTGCGCTTTAATAGTAATTCCACGCTCGCGCTCAATATCCATCGAATCTAGCACTTGCTCTTTCATTTCTCGCGTCTCAAGACCGCCAGTCATTTGAATTAAACGATCAGCCAAAGTCGACTTTCCATGGTCGATATGTGCTACAATGGAAAAATTACGTATAAAATTGCGATCTATAGTCATAAAGGGCGATTTAGCAAAGAATAGCAAAAAACGCAAAGACCAATTATCATCTTCTTAAACATCTTAAAAAAAATAAAGAAAAAAGCACTCTGTAAACAACAAACCCTCTTTATTTGGCTTTAATTAGCCAAACCATGTAAAAGACCTTTTCAAATATCCAAATATTTTTTTACTTTTCTCATATTAACTCAAAGTCTCATGCTACTTTTTGATAAGATCAATAAGAATCGTCCGCAGTTTTATTTGTTAATCAAAACCTGTGTATATATGCAATTACAATGCTTTTTCTGTTTTGTATATTATAGCTTGCTTTGTCAACTTTACAAAAAACCTCAAAAGTGTCATCCCATCGATCAAAATCTTGAAGACAAGTTCCTTCCTTAAAAAACAAAACTTTCACTTTGCTCAAAGAGATCGAGACGTTGAAAATTCTGTCTTAATTTTCAGCTTTTTTACCACATATAAATTTTAAAAAATTTATATGGATATCCTCTGTTGAAAAAAAGCATCATCTAAACTGCTGTTCTTAGGGCAGCAAGCTAATCTTTTACAATTATTTTATCTTTTTTCGCCATTGTGAAGGTTGTAATTCCGCTACAATAATTCCGATTAAGATTAGCAAACCACCTAATAAAGCTAAAGGAGATAAATGTTCGCCAGCCAAACGCCCAACAATACCAGCCCATACAGGTTCACCTGCATAAATAAGTGTTGCACGCGTAGGAGAAACAGATTTTTGTGCCCAATTCATAGCTAATTGAATCACCGCACTCATGAATGCCAATCCCATACCAACACTCAACCATACCCATGAAAATTCAGGAATACTTTCTCCCGTAAGCGACATACAAGAAAATGAAAAAAAACTAGCAAAAAATAGCTGTATAATTGTAATGCGATAACTATTAACTTTACTAGCAAAAAAACTAATAAGAATAATTTCTGCAGCAATCGCTAAAGCACCCAGCAAAGTAAAAACTTCACCTTTCGAAAAATTAATTCCTCCTATCCCTTGCCCTGAAATAAATATAAGTCCAAAGAAAGCAAAAATAATACCAATCCAGCTGGTTAAACGAGGTGGTTTTTTAAAAATAATCCATTGCAATATTGGAACCATAGGCACATAAAGCGCTGTAATAAAAGCCGATTGACTGCTAATAATCGTTTGGAGTCCAGATGCTTGAAAAGCATAACCGAGAAACATTGCAAAACCAATTACCACACCAGCAAAGATCTCATAAACAGTTATACCTTTCATAGAACGCCAAAAAATCAACCCGCACATAAATGATGCAACGATAAAACGAAATCCTACAAAAAAGAGAGGACCACTATAGTGTACCGCAATACGCGTTACCAAAAATGTAATCCCCCAAAGTACTGTTGCAGAAAACAGCGCCAATTCCTGTTTACTGAATGAAGGGCATTTCAACTGTTTTACGACAGCCATAAAAATTCTATCCTCCGATTTATTTTATGTGTTTTAAGAAATGATAAGCGTTCCAACCCCTTGTTCGGTGAATAATTCAAGTAAGACAGAATGGGGAGTTTTGCCATTCAAGATAACTACACCTTCTACACCATTTCGAAGAGCATTAATACATGTTTCCACTTTTGGAATCATGCCTCCTGAAATTGTTCCATTCTTGATAAGCTTTTCAGCTTCAGAAATTGTTAATTCTTTTAAAATTTTTCCCTCTTGATCCAATACTCCAGGAACATCGGTCAAAAACAAAAGACGTTTGGCTTCTAGAGCTCCAGCAATAGCTCCAGCAAAAATATCAGCATTTATATTATAGGTTTTTCCATCACGACCTGGAGCAACAGGAGCAAGAACTGGGATCATCTCAGAACAAGCCAAAAGATCAAGCAATGTTCGATCAACTTCAACAGGCTCACCAACAAATCCTAAATCCAAAACGCGTTCAATATGCGAATCAGGATCAATTACAGTCTTATAAGCCTTTTCAGCAAAGACCATATTGCCATCCTTTCCGCAAAGCCCTATTGCCCATTCACCTTCAGCGTTGATAAGAGCAACAATTTCCTTGTTTATGGATCCAGCCAAAACCATTTCAACTACTTCAACGATCCGTTCATCGGTTACGCGCAAACCATTTTCAAACCGCGATTCAATCCCCATTTTCATTAAAATCTCAGCAATTTGAGGACCACCACCGTGAACCACAATGGGATTAATGCCTGATTGCTTCAATAGAGCAATGTCACGCGCAAATGCCCGCCCCAAATCCGGATCCCCCATAGCATGACCACCATATTTAACGACAACTGTTTCATTTTCATATTTTTGCATATAAGGTAAAGCAGACGACAAGAACGCTGCTTGTTTTTCAAAAACATCTGCAGCACCTTTTCCAATATCATCAATCAAAAGAGCCTCCTCATCATTTTTCACCATCTCTTAATGAAGTTTAGAAAAAATGAAAATAAATTTTAAAATAAGTTTCACTCTACCCATCCTCTTAAAAGTCGTCAAATTATCTTTAAACTACGACAAAAGTGACAATGAAATGAGACAAAAGCAGCATCCTTAACAATAATTGGTACCAAAAAGTGAACATTAAATAATGTCATTATCTTGTAATCTCATACGCAAAGCTTTGGCAGCAAAATTTTGAAAAATAATAATTGACGCATTTTTCATTACTGTAACCTTAACGAAGATGCGGATATATGCCAGCCGTTGATTTTTGAACGCTAAAATAAAAGTTTTTTGTCATGTCATAAATCGCAATATCAACCAGTACAAGAAACTTAAGTTGTAGATATTACTTAAACCATGATTTGAGCCTAAAAGTTCATTTTTTTCAATCAGTAAAAATCAGAAAGCACCACTTAAATGGTCTATCATATTTCACGAAAAACAAAAGCACATTAAAAACTGTAACATGATTTAACATCAAATCTTGCTAAATCGTGCATATTTTCTCAAAATAACTCACAAAACGCTGGTATTTGTTAATAGCTCTCTTCACATATGAATAAAGACATACACCATTAATCGGATAAAGAAAATTTTGCTACCAAAATTCTTCTACACCATGAACTGTATTTTTATACGCATCAATTTTCGTATTTAATCGAGTTATCTTAAACTAAGCGCAATTTGAATTTGAATAATAGACTACTGATTATAAAACGCAAAATAAGATAGATTTTTACTAATAGCAAAAGCACAAAAAATTATAGATATGTAGAATGTATTCAGATAAAATGGTACTATATACATCATAAACTCACCCGCTTCCCTGCTGCACAGAAGCGCCTTCATTAAATTTTATAAAGCATTGGGAACAAAACTTACCCATAAAGAGTTATAAAATAAAATACACGAGCTAACTGGCAACAGGAACCTGTTAAAAAGGATAGCTAATTTAAAATTAAGCTATAACGAGTAAAAATCCTTATTTTTAAAACAAAAGAAAATACTAATTACTTCAACGATTTTAATGAAATAAAAATTTCATTAAAATAATCTGTTATGTGTATCTTTCTTATACTTATTTACTAACTTTGACCGGAAATATTTTCAAAAAACTCCTTCATACGTGAAAAAAAGCCATGTGATTGTGGCGAATTTTCGTGATTTGAAAGTTTATCAAATTCTTGCAACAATTCGCGTTGCTCTTTTGTTAATTTCTGTGGTGTTTCAATAGTAATATGAATATAAAGATCACCTCTAGCTTGTTGGCGTAACATGGGCATTCCTTTGCCTTTTAAACGGAATTGGCGTCCATTTTGTGTACCTTCTGGAACCTTAACACGTGCTTTGACACCATTAAGATCAGAAACTTCAAATTCACCTCCTAAAACAGCTGTAATCATTGAAATAGGAACACGACAGTGAAGATCTGCTCCATCTCGCTGAAAAAACTCATGCGGTTTAATAGAAAGAAAAATATAAAGATCGCCATTGGGACCGCCACGAATACCAGCATCACCCTCACCAGAAAGGCGAACACGTGTACCATCTTCAATACCAGCCGGAATGTTTACGCTCAACGAACGATTTTTTTGTACACGCCTTGTACCATGACATTTTGGACATGGATCCGTAATGGTTTCACCGCGTCCATGACACACAGGACATGTGCGCTCAATGGAAAAAAAGCCCTGCGCAGCACGCACACGGCCAGACCCATGGCAAGTTCCACAAGTTTGCGGCTTAGAACCTTTTTTTGCGCCCGATCCATCGCAAAGATCACAAGTAACAGAACTTGGAATATTAATTTGCGCTGTTTTTCCTGAAAATGCCTCTTCCAAGGTCACTTCCATATTAAAGCTCAAATCTGCGCCTCGCTCACGACCATCACTGCGCTTACGGTGCCCACTATCCATGATATCGCCAAAAAAATCTTCAAAAATATCGGCGAACCCACCGCGAGCAGCAAAACCACCAAACGGATTTGCTCTATCCTGACCACTGCTTTCGAATGCCGCATGACCAAAGCGATCATAAGCAGCTCGCTTTTGAGGGTCTTTAAGAACTTCGTAAGCTTCACCAATTTCTTTAAATTTCCGTTCTGCTTCTTTATCTCCAGCATTACGATCAGGATGATATTGCATCGCCAATTTACGAAAAGCAGATTTTAGCTTTTTATCGTCACAGTCGCGGGTTACACCAAGAATTTCATAATAATCAACTTTCATCATGTATTCCTGATTCATTGTTATCCATCTTAGGACAACATTTATTTTTAATTTATGTCTTTAGCAACAAAGTTGCAACTAACCTTTCAACAATAAAGCCCTGCCTTATATTTCAAAGGCTGGGTTTTATCGATTAATCAATACATTTTGCTTACGCTATTTTTTCTTATCATTAATTTCTTCGAAATCAGCATCAACAACATCATCATTCTTTGTATCTGTTTCAGTGTTATCAGCTGTTTGTGAAGCTTCATACATAGCCTGTCCAAGCTTCATACTGACTTCTGCTAATTTCTGCATCTTTGCTGTTACCTCTTCTGTATCGGTACCATCAAGTGCAGACTTCAAGTCAGATATTGCCGTTTCAATCTGGCCTTTATCTTCAGCTGATACTTTATCACCATACTCCGTTAGAGACTTTTCCGTTGAATGGATAAGAGCTTCTGCCTGATTTCTAGCTTCAACACCTTCTCGGCGCTTTTTGTCTTCAGCCGCGTGCTCTTCTGCATCTTTAACCATTTTTTCGATGTCAGCATCACTCAAACCACCTGATGCCTGAATACGAATCTGATGTTCTTTACCAGTTCCTTTATCCTTGGCTGAAACATTCACAATACCATTCGCATCAATATCAAAAGTAACCTCAATCTGAGGCACACCACGTGGTGCAGGTGGAATACCAACAAGATCAAATTGCGCTAATAACTTGTTGTCGTTAGCCATTTCGCGTTCACCTTGGAAAACACGAATAGTCACAGCGCTCTGATTATCATCAGCCGTTGAAAAAACTTGTGACTTTTTAGTCGGAATAGTAGTATTGCGTTCAATTAAACGCGTAAAGACTCCACCCAACGTTTCAATACCCAAAGACAAAGGCGTTACATCCAAAAGTAAAACATCTTTTACATCGCCCTGCAATACGCCCCCTTGGATGGCAGCCCCCATCGCCACAACTTCATCAGGATTAACACCCTTGTGCGGATCTTTACCGAAGAAGCTTTGCACGACTTCCTGAATCTTGGGCATACGAGTCATACCACCCACTAAAACAACTTCGTCAATTTCACCAGCACTCAATCCCGCATCTTTTAGTGCAGCCTTACAAGGCTCGATAGTACGCTGAACTAAATCATCAACTAAAGATTCAAATTTTGCCCGCGTTAATTTCATCGTTAAATGTTTAGGACCCGATTGATCTGCTGTGATAAATGGCAGATTAATTTCTGTTTGTTGTGAAGAAGAAAGTTCAATCTTCGCTTTTTCTGCTGCTTCTTTTAAGCGTTGCAACGCCAATTTATCATTTTTCAGATCAATTCCTTGCTCCTTTTTGAATTCATCCACAAAATAACCTACCAAGCGCATATCAAAGTCTTCACCACCTAAAAATGTATCTCCATTGGTCGACTTAACTTCAAAAACACCATCTCCAATTTCAAGTACCGAAATATCAAATGTACCACCACCAAGATCGTAAACAGCAATAGTTTTTCCGTCTTTTTTATCTAGACCATAAGCTAAAGCAGCAGCTGTTGGCTCATTAATAATCCGCAAAACTTCAAGACCAGCAATTTTACCAGCATCTTTAGTAGCTTGGCGTTGTGCATCATTAAAGTAAGCAGGAACAGTAATAACCGCTTGCTCAACCTTTTCACCAAGATAAGATTCGGCAGTTTCTTTCATTTTTTGCAAAATCATAGCTGAAATTTGTGATGGGGAATATTTTTTACCCCCTTCTTCAACCCACGCATCGCCATTATCGCCTTTAACGATTTTGTAAGGCACAAGCGCTTTATCCTTCTCAACCGTGGGATCATCAAACCGACGCCCAATCAAACGTTTAACCGCAAAAACTGTTCCTTCAGGATTCGTAACAGCTTGTCGTTTAGCAGGCTGCCCAACAAGCCGCTCTCCTCCATCAGTAAAGGCAACAACAGAAGGCGTTGTCCGCGCTCCTTCCGAGTTTTCAATGACCTTTGCATTTTTACCGTCCATAACGGCGACACAAGAGTTAGTCGTCCCCAAATCAATACCAATTACTTTTGCCATATTATTAATCTCCATTCAGCAAGCTGTCTCAACCTTTATCAAGCATCTTTCTAAAACAGCTCCTTATAACACTCAAAGCCTGCCTTTAATTTCAAATTATAAAAACAATAAACTGAAAACCGCAACAAGCCTCGTTGCTTGGTATATAAGAACAAGCCTTTATCCCTACAAGAGAATAATTAAGAAACATTTCCAAAATACAATTTTTCTGTTAAAATGGTACCATATTTACGCACAAATATTATGCACAAATACCACACCTTCATTAAAAAAATACGGATATAACAGCGCATTTTCCTTTGATTTTTTATGACATAAAAATTTTGGTCTACAAAAATTGAAAAAATAAAGGGAATTATTGAGCACCTTCTTTGATACCTCTATTCTTAATTCCCATGATCACGTAAAGGCTTTTTAAAAATACAGCTCAAACATAACAATTTTATATCAAGACTGTTACAGCTTTTCTTAGCAAAATCTCTATGAATAGCATATTATTTGGTGTATTTTATAGGAAGAAGTGCCTCTGCATCATTTTATAATGTTAAGCCTAATCTCACAAATACTCATTTGTAAAAGGTGTTATCTGTAAACACAATCTCAGCAACTAGCCCTTTTTTCGAAAAACTTAATTTCACTACTTCTTTAGGAGCTGCATTTTGGATATATTTAGCATAACTTTTCTCTTAACCTATATACCAATAGAGATGTTTTATAAAAACAAACCTCTCCCCTCTAAATGCACTAAGATCTTAAAACTTATTTAGGCTTTTGTTCAAAATCAATAAATCTATGCATAATTCCTCTTTCGCATCTAATTAGTATCTTAGTATCATTCGGGAAATTCTCTCTTTTATTTTGAACAAAAACTTTCTAAAACAAGTAAAAGACATCAAAAAATAAATCTAGCGTAGGAGGGTTAAACAATGATAACATTTATCGCTGGAAAAATGAAAAATCTTACGTCTAAGAATTCTCATTATACACAATATTTACTTAAAAAAATTATCACAAATCTTGTGTGGGCTTTTATTTTTGCTTTCATAACTCTACCCGCAACTGCTCACCAATATAAAGTTGGTAACATAGAAATTATTGATCCTTGGACGCGTGAAACCCCTAAAGGCATAAAAGTTAGTAGCGGTTATCTCTATATTATTAATCATGGTAACACTCCAGACCGTTTAATTGCTGTTTCAGCAAACAATGTAGAGACAACCGAAATCCATTCCGTAGCAGTCGCTAACAATATTATGAAAATGAAAAAGATGCATGAGGGCATAGAAATTCCCGGAAATGGCGAAGCCACACTTAAGCCTGGTGGTAATCATATCATGTTTATGGGGATTTCAAAACCGTTTAAAAAAGGTAACAAAATCAGCGCAAAACTAACATTTGAGAAAGCTGGTACAATTGATATTTATTTTGAAGTAAGCACTCTGGGGGCAACATATCCTCCCAAATCACCCCCTTCTCAATAAGTTCTTTTATTACTACCTAGAATCGGCGTGTTAATATAGGAAGTGTGAAAAAATTTTTACACTTCCTGTTTTTATTCAGCGTTACAAAACATACTGTAAAACCATAAGGGACTCATCCCCTGCCGGATTATGCTCAATCAATTTCAGAAAAGTACAAAACCCATTCAAGATAAAGTTTATGAAACGATTTTAGCATCGCTTATTGTTTTTTGACTTAAAAGATGAATATGTTTTTATCACCTAGCTCTTTTTGATTAACTTCTTCGGTAATTTTCCAAAAACCATGATCAGACTCTGTCTCATACAAAGCGAAAAAACTTTATAAACCTAATATTTGCTGCTTTTAATAGTCAATATCAAGAGAATAAACATCCAACAAACGCTAAAAACTAAAAACATTTTACTATTTTCAATCTAGATATTCACTTTTTATACTAAACTTGCACATTATCGAATGTGGTCTTAAAATTTTTTACTTTTTATTTATTATCCCAATATCACATTTTTTGTAAATCATTTCAATAAATTAAACCTTCTTCAATGCAACTAAAGTTCATTTTGTGTCTAAAATTACATTATTTTCCTTTCTATTTAAGCAAAAAGGTAGACTTCTTAAACTTCAATGATACAGAATAAATCTGTATATTTCTTGGACATAGAAAACAGAAAACCTTAGTAAAAAACTTTAATGAAAATTCTGTTCTAAAAGAAGGGATCTTAATGCGTGCAAAAGCATTATAAAATTGCAAAGACAAAACAACTTTTAATAATGATATGAAAGGTTTTTTGCTCTGCTACAATTTGTATCATATTTGTTTTGCAAAAAAAATGTGAACTCCCATATAAATAGCGTAGGCGATTTACTGCTAGGGCAATAGAAAGGTCTGAGAAGCTATGAAGGATACTCCAACAATCACACAGACGATTGTACTTGTTGATGATGACCGCAATATTTTAACATCTTTATCTTTTGCACTTGAGACAGAAGGCTATCGGGTTGAAAGCTACACAGATGGAGCATCTGCACTCAAAGGCTTAACGCTACATCCCCCACATTTAGCTATTTTTGATATTAAAATGCCTCGAATGGATGGTATGGAGCTTTTGCGCCGACTTCGTCAAAAATCAGATATTCCAGTTATTTTTCTTACCTCTAAGGATGATGAAATTGATGAGTTGTTTGGCCTTAAAATGGGTGCAGATGATTTTATTACAAAACCTTTCTCTCAACGCCTTCTCATTGAACGCGTAAAAGCTATTTTGCGTCGTTCAAGCGCTCGGAATCAACCGCTTGCAGCAGGAGCCTCGCCCGCATCCTCTCTTAAACGTGGAGATCTTGTTATGGATCAGGAACGCCACACCTGTACATGGAAAGATAAACCTGTTATCCTAACTGTGACAGAGTTTCTGATTCTTCAAACTTTAGCACAACGGCCAGGAGTTGTAAAAAGTCGTGATGCTTTGATGGATGCTGCCTATAGTGATCAAGTATATGTAGATGATCGCACCATCGATAGTCACATTAAGCGTTTGCGTAAAAAGTTTAAACAAGTGGATGATGATTTTGCAATGATTGAAACACTTTACGGTGTAGGTTATCGTTTCCACGAAGTCTAATGCTATTTTGTCGCAAAAATTTGAACGGCGATCAAATCGATGACAAAAAATACTCAACTGGAAACTTTGCCTCCAAAAACACAAAGCACTAACCCAACAACACAGTTTTCTATGTTTGTCCATTTATACTTTCGGGCACAGCGTCTATTCAGACAATTATTTTTTTCTAGTCTTACACGCCGCATTGTCATTTTAAATCTTGCAGCCCTTGGTATTTTGGTTACAAGCATTTTATATCTTAATCAATTTCGTAATGGATTGATTGAAGCAAAAATCGAAAGTTTACGTATCCAAGGAAAAATTATCGCTGGAGCCATTGCTGCTTCTGCAACGATAGATACAGATTCTATACTCGTTGACCCAAAAAAACTTTTAGAATTACAGGTTGGAGAAAGCATTACACCAACACTTCAATCAACCGACTCTTGGGATTTTCCTATTAACCCTGAACAAGTTGCTCCACTTTTTCGGCGCCTTATTACACCCCAAATAACCAGAGCACGTATTTATGATCGTGACGCTACTTTGCTTCTTGATTCGCGTGTTCTTTATTCCAGCGGTGAAGTTTTCAGCTATGATTTACCCCCTATCAAAACTGAACAAAACCTGTGGAAACGCTTCTATTCATGGTTTTTAAAACTACTCTATGGCAATGGCATTACCCTTGATAAAAAGAAAGCAAAAAACAATGATATTGCTTACCCAGAAGTTTACCAAGCATTAAATGGGTCTACCTCTACCTCCAAACGACGAAACAGACAGGGTCAATTAATAGTTTCTGTTGCCGTACCTGTTCAGCGCTATCGTGCGGTAGTGGGTGCTCTTCTTCTTTCAACCACAGGTTCAGACATTGATAACATTGTAAAGGGCGAAAGATTGGCTATCTTTAAGATCTTTGCAGTTGTCGGTAGCGTGTTTTTGGTGCTTTCCTTATTTTTAGCTCACACGATCGCTCATCCATTGAGCAAATTGTCAGCTTCTGCCAATCGTGTACGCCGTGGAAATAATAAACGCGTGCAAATTCCTGATTTTTCCACACGCGAAGATGAAATTGGTCACCTTTCAGCTTCTATTCGTGATATGACAAACGCCCTTTACACACGCATTGAAGCCATTGAACGCTTTGCTGCTGATGTAAGCCATGAATTAAAAAATCCACTCACCTCACTACGTAGCGCTGTTGAAACGCTACCGCTGGCTAAAAATGAAGAAGCTCAGACAAAATTGTTTGAAATTATTCAACATGATATATGCCGTCTTGACCGTCTAATTACCGATATTTCTGATGCATCGCGACTAGATGCAGAGTTTGCTCGAGAAACTGCTAAGATCGTTGATATGGAACAACTTTTAGAAAATCTTGTTCCTGCTGTTAATGAAATATACCGTAAGAAGCAAACTATTGATATCAATCTTAATATTATTCCACGCCCTCATGGAAAAGCCTATACCGTATTAGGACATGAACTTCGTTTAAGCCAAGTTATTTCCAACCTTATTGAAAATGCACGCTCCTTTATTCCTCATGATAATGGTCAAATTTCTATAACGATGAAAAGTAAAACTTCAAACCTCATCTTAACTATTGAAGATAATGGTCCTGGTATTCGTTCAGAAAATATTGAGCGTATTTTTGAACGTTTTTATACTGACCGTCCAAGCGAAGATGCATTTGGACAAAACTCAGGACTAGGTCTTTCTATTAGTCGACAAATTATCGAAGCGCATAATGGAACATTAACTGCCGAAAATATTATTGACCCTGCAATCGCAAATAGTAAAATCGGCGCACGATTTATTATTGTGCTTCCTCTCGCAAAATGAACCCTTTAAAAGCGCAAAGCATGACAACAAAAAATAAAATATTGCATGCAAATTGTCTCCAAATTGAAGGCAAGGGGCTACTCATTATAGGTCCATCAGGATCAGGAAAATCAACAATCACTCTTTCTTTGCTCGACCGCGCTGAATGGTCGAAACGCGAAGCAAAACTTATTAGTGATGATTACACAATGCTTTGTGTAAAAAATCAGAAACTCTACGGACACACTCCAGAAAATTTGCAAGGTGGCATTGAAATTCGTGGCGCTGGGCTTTACACGATAGAGTTTGAAAAACAAACAGTTATCGACTGCGTTATTCTTCTTGGTTCTGGATATGAACGATTCTCAACAAATCAAACTTTTAAATTTGCTAATTTACACATTCCTCTTTTAAAACTTTCTAGTCTTCAAGAGGCAGATTGTATAGTCATTTGTCAAGCCATCGAAGCATTTCTTTTTAGAAAAAAATGGCATAAATCTGTCTAATTCTTTTCAAAAAATATAAAATTATTATTTTTGCCTTTTTTTTGAAAATTTTCCTTGGCAGTACAGTAAAGCTTTGTACAATGATGATTCTGCTCATGCGGTTAGGGCTTTGGTAACAGGAGTTTTTATAAAATGATTGGACTCGTGCTTGTAACGCACGGTAGATTGGCTGTTGAATTTCTACATGCTGTGGAACATGTTGTTGGAACGCAAGAGAAATTTGCTACAATATGTGTCTACCCTGATGATGATTTGGACCAGCGCCGAAGTGATATTGTAGCCGCAGTTTCCTCCACAGATACAGATCAGGGCGTTATTATATTAACAGACGCATTCGGTGGAACACCATCAAATATGGCTATTCCTGTTATTAAAAAAGGACATGTTGAAATGATCGCAGGTGTTAATCTGCCTATGCTCATTAAACTGATTTCTATTCGCCAACGTCCTGATGTTTCACTATCAGAAGCTTTAAAAGTAGCACAAGAAGCAGGACGTAAATATATTAATATACCCAACATGATTTTAGCGGATAATTAAACACTAATGCTTTCTAAAAACACTTCCCAACATATGCTAAGTCGCCATCTTAACATCTGTAATAAACGTGGATTGCACGCGCGAGCTTCTGCAAAATTTGCACAAATTGTTAATAAATTTAACGCCATTGTTGAAGTTGAAAAGGATGGAAAAACCGTTATTGGCTCATCAATTATGGGACTTATGATGTTAGCAGCTTCACCTGGTTGTAACGTCACTATTCACGTTTCAGGACCGGAAGCAACAGATGCTCTCGATGCTCTTGAAAAGCTCATTAAAAATAAATTTGGAGAAGAAAGTTAAAATCTTCTGCTAAGAAATATTTCTATTATCTTTATAAGATAGAAAGCTTTTTTTATAATTATTTTGATTAATTTCTTTGTTTTTTTCTTAAATTATATAATAAGCACTCATGTTCCTTATGGATATGATGTTTTTATGTTATTGATATTGCAGTCATAAATAATTGTGATAGCGGTGTTTTGAAAATATTTTTCTCTATATTAGCTTCATTTCTAACAACAAACTCGATTGTTTGTTGATCATTTAACTATTGCCATCTTAATATTAATAATCCAAAAAAGAAAACATAAAGCTTTTAACAATTATGTTAAATATTTTTGAATCTATTTTTAGAAAATATAAAAACTATTTCATTATCAAAAATCTATTCCCTGCCTTTATTTTAATAAAATACATAGATCTTCTAACCACGTTATCTTTTGCCATAAAATTTTTGCAAATGAGGTTTCTTGTTTGCATCAAAACTACTTCATTTAAATCAACAAGACTTATAAATCTAACTTTGTAACTCAGAATAGGCTTCTTTTAGACATCTTTATCTATACCATTGCTTTTTTAGTAGTATAATCGGCTACGGATCAATCTGCTGTTTTGTTTGCGATAGCGTCTTTTAATCGTAAAATCGTAAAAAAGTATCATGATGTTACGTCTGTTTAGTGCTCTTCAAATTCCTCAACAAACAACACAATCCCTCATATCGTTGCAAAATGGCTTATCTCAAGCGCGGTGGATGAACCCGCAAAATTTTCACATCACTTTGTATTTTTTTGGTGAAGTTAAATGCTCCGTAGTAGACGAGATCATTTATGCCTTTAACACAATAAAACTTTCTCCTTTTAAACTACAAACTCTTAATCTTTTACACGAACAAATACAATGTATTCGAAAACATCTAAAATTACCTCCTGATAAAAGAAAATTCACTCCGCACATCACCATTGCACAATTTCTCGACGCTAAACCTGAAGATATTTCTTCATATGTGTCTTCTCGACGTGATTTTGTACTTCCTCCCTTTGAGATTGATCATTTTGTTTTATTCTCATCTCCCTCTCTCGATGATAATGTTCCTTATATTGAGAGAGGAAGCTGGACACTCCAAGCATAAAAGAGTGTTAAAAACACCTTAAAAACTTTCTCTGATGAAATATTCTAAAATGTGAAGTTGCACATAATGTTGCAACTTCGCGCAGAAATTATTGTTAATGGTATATTATTTATGCTGGATCAGACTCAATAGAAGCTTCTTTCGCTCCTCCTTTTGCCACGCCAACTATCGCTGGACGTAAGACACGCTCACCAATAATATAACCTGCCTGAACCACTTGCTGAACAGTGTTATCTGGAACATCAGCATTGGGAATTTCGAACATAGCTTGATGAAAGTGAGGATCAAACTTTTGCCCTTCTGGATGAATTTTCTTCACTCCATGACGCTCTAACGCTGCCATCATTGCACGCTCAGTCATTTCAACTCCCTCAGCTAAGGTTTTCAGACCAGCGTCATTTTCCCGCGCACCTTCAGGAATAGCCTCCAAGGCACGGTTAAGATTATCAGAAACAGATAGCATATCGCGTGCAAAATTCGCAATTGAATAAGCTTTCGCATCAGCTACATCACGCGTAGTACGACGCCGAAGATTTTCCATCTCTGCAGCAAGACGCAAAAGCTGATCTTTCAATTCCTTATTTTCATCCTGCAAAGCAGCTAAGGGATCAGAAAGCTCATTTTCTTCTCCTGCATCTGTACACGCTTTTTCTTCATGCATTTTCAAAAATTCATCAGCAGCTTGTTTGAGTTTATTGTGGTCAGCCGGATTTTTTAAATCGCAATTTTCAAATGAAGCGTTAGTAAATTTGTTTTTTTCATCAGACATAAAAATTCCATTCCTTCATAAGATTTATTATCCTCGATATTGAAATTTTATAGACAAAAATCAAGGGATATTTGTATTTACGTGTTCTAGCGTAACAACTGCGACACTAGTTGAGCCGTATAATCGACCATAGGCACGATTCTTGCATAATTGAGCCGTGTTGGTCCAATAACCCCCAAAGCACCAATGACCCTTTGTTGTGAATCACAGTAAGGCGCTACAACTAAAGAAGAGCCAGAAAGCGAAAATAATTTATTCTCTGAACCAATAAAGATACGAACTCCTGAACCTTCATCAGTTAAATCGAGTAATTGCGCCATACTTTCACGTGTCTCAAGATCATCAAACAGGTGTCGTAACCGCTCTAAATCTTCTTTTGCTTTTACATCTTCAAGCAAATTACTCCGCCCGCGAACAATAAGATGTATTTTATGATCAGAATCTTCTCCTCCCCAAAGAGCTAACCCAGTTTCAACAAGATGATGAGATAAATCATCAAGTGCAGCTCGTGTTTCTAAACATAAGCGGGCAATTTCTCCTTTAGCTTCCCGCAACGTACGACCTTGAATATGAGCATTAAGAAAATTGGTTGCCTCTGTTAATTGTGCATGGGTAACACCTTCTGGTAATTGAACAATACGGTTTTCAACTTCACCTCGTTGAGTTACTAAAACTGCAAGAGCGTGTTCTCCATCAAGACGCACAAATTCAATGTGCTTTAATGTTCCTTCATGTTTTGTCGATAAAACTAATCCTGCCCCACGTGAAAGATCTGAAAGAACTTGACTAGCTTGAATGAGAAAATGTTCAACTGACTTTGTATGCCCTGCTTCCTTAACTTGATTTTCAATGCTTTCGCGCTCCTCTGTTGGCAAATCACCCGCTTCCATAAATGTATCAACAAAAAATCGTAAACCTGATTGTGTCGGCATTCGCCCCGCAGATACATGAGGTGCATAAATCAATCCAAGATGCTCAAGATCACTCATCACGTTACGAATCGTTGCAGGTGATAATGTTTGTTGTAAAAGCCGAGAAAGATTTCGTGATCCAACAGGTTCACCATCATTAAGATAAGCTTCAACAATATGGCGAAAAATATCACGCGAACGTTGATCAAGATATTTTAATTCATCATCAATGGGTTTATACTTCATCACAATTGTTTCACTACTTTAAAAATACTTTCTTCTTATATAATTTTTGTTAAAGTCTGGTCAAATAGTCTAAAACAGTGCAAAATATATAGCATATTTATCACCTAAAATGCCATTATCAGAAAGAAAAGTACCTCCATGCATCTCTCCAATTATGATTTTCATCAAATTTAAGAGATCTTCTTTGAACTCAATAGCAGCAAACATGCAAAAAATCGTATTTCATGAAACCTGTTAATATCCATATCATATGGTCATGTTAGTTTTAAACACAGAAAATAACTACTTCCCCTTTAATTTTTGGAGAAATCTATATGAGAAGCATAACAATCAAAAAACTCGTTATTGCCACACATAACGATGATAAATTGCGTGAAATTACCACACTGATCGCTCCTTTTGGTTTAACAACACAATCAGCAAAGGAACTTGATTTACCTGAACCAGAAGAGACAGGAACAACATTTGAAGAAAATGCCTATATCAAAGCCTTTGCAGCTGCAAAAAATACAGGGCTTCCGGCTTTATCTGATGATTCCGGCATAGAAGTAGATGCATTAGGCGGAGCACCTGGTGTTTATACAGCTAATTGGGCTCTTCAACCAGACGGCACACGTAATTTTTCAAAAGCTATGCAAAAAATAGAAGAAAAACTCCAAAGAGCCAAAGCGCACGAAAAAAGTCAACGAAAATGCCGATTTATATCAGTCATCTGTATTGCATGGCCAGATGGCTATGCAGACTATTTTCGTGGCAGTGTTGAGGGTACATTCATTTGGCCTCCACGCGGAGATAAAGGTTTTGGCTTTGATCCAATTTTTTTACCTGATGAATATGAAAATACCTTTGGTGAAATGTCAACGGAACAAAAGCATGGTTGGAAACTCGATGATAAAACACCCCTTTCGCATCGCGCACGCGCTTTTAAACTTTTGGCAGAAAGTCTTTTGGCACTCTGATGAATAAATCCTTCGGAATTTACATTCATTGGCCCTTTTGTGCTGCAAAATGCCCCTATTGTGACTTTAACTCACATGTTCGCGTAAATGGAGTTGATCAACCACGTTTTGTAACCGCCTTTGAACGCGAAATGGAAACACAATATTGTAGAATAGGTCCACGTCATGTTACGAGTATTTTTATCGGTGGGGGAACTCCCTCTCTCATGACGCCTCAGACAGTTTATGCCTTGCTGCAAGCTATTGCAAAAAAATGGACGGTCGATGATAAAGTTGAAATCACACTAGAAGCCAACCCATCCAGTGTAGAAGCAGAGCGCTTTCGCGGATACCGCACGGCAGGTGTTAATCGCTTATCCTTAGGCGTACAAGCACTCAATGACAAAGCACTACGAAAACTTGGTCGCCTCCATGATGTAAAGCAAGCTCTTTACGCTATTTCTTTAGCAAGAGAAATTTTTCCACGCCTGTCTTTTGATTTAATTTATGCCCGTCCTGAGCAAACACTAGAACAATGGAAATATGAACTTTTTCAAGCTATTGATTTAGCCGCAGACCATCTTTCTCTTTATCAACTAACTATAGAGGAAGGAACCGCCTTTAAACGACTTCACGCCGCAGGAAAGCTTATCCTTCCTGCATCAGAGCTCGCAGCAGATTTGTATCATCTTACCCAAGAAATAACTGCTATGCATGGGCTTCCTGCTTATGAGATTTCAAATCATGCAATTCCTGGTGCTGAATCAGCTCATAATCTTCTTTATTGGCGTTATCATGAATATGCAGGTTTTGGTCCAGGAGCACATGGACGCTTTATTAAACGCCCAACAAGTTATTTCTCTACCTCTTCAAAAACACCTTCATCTCAAACTAAAATCTATGAGCGTTGTGTCACAATAAATGAAAAACATCCCGAACATTGGCTCGAATTAGTAGAAACAATAGGGCATGGCTGTATTGAAACAGAACAATTAACCCAAGAGCAACAGGCAAATGAAATGCTTATCATGGGCTTGCGTCTTTCAGAAGGTTTGGATCTTACGCGTTATGAAAACTTAAGCTCCAATGGTTTACCAATGGAAAAACTTCTCGATTTACAACAACAAGGTCTAGTAGAAATGGTAGGAAACCAGCGCTTAAAAGCCACAACCACAGGACGCGTCGTTCTTGACCATATTATTAACCAATTGGCAAATTGAAATTTCTATGGCTCCCTGCCATCATAACAAAAGTAATTTGTTTTTTATGCAAAAAAATCAACAATGAAACGCTCATAAACAGAAGTAAGGCTTTCCATTGCATCGAGAGTCACACACTCATCCACCATGTGCATAGTTTGTCCTGGTAAACCAAACTCAACAACTGGACAATAATCTTTAATAAACCGCGCATCTGAAGTACCCCCCGAAGTTGAGCATTCTGGTATATTTCCTGTCACGCTTTCAATTGCATTTGACAAAGTTTTAATAAGTTGATCATTTTTAGTCAGAAAAACACCGCCCAAACCTTGTATCCATTCAAGCTGATAACAAGGTAATTGATCACAATTGTTTTTAGGCTGTACAAAAGCAAGACGTTTTTCGATTTCCTTAATAAGCGTTTCTCTCGTCCACAAATCATTGTAGCGTATATTAAAACGAATTATTGTCTGCTCTGGAATAACATTCACTGCAGAATTATCTGCATCAATGGTTGTTAATTCCAAATTACTGGGTTGAAAATTCTTTGTTCCTTGATCCAAAGGATCCTGTATCAATGCTTGAATAAGCTTACCTGCTAAAGGCAATGGATTGGCTGCGCGCTCAGGAAAAGCAACGTGACCTTGACGACCTTTAATTGTAATAATGCCAGAAATTGAACCACGGCGTCCAATTTTGATAACATCACCAACAGTTTTTACGCTCGTTGGCTCTCCGACAAGAGCTGCAGTCCATTTTTCGCCTTTTTGCTCTGCCCATTTTAAAAGTTTTACTGTCCCGTTAATTGCAGGACCTTCTTCATCACCCGTGATCAAAAAGCTTACCATTCCTTTAATAGGCCGTTTTTCAAGAACCCGAGCCAGTGCCGCAACAAAACATGCGATCGCACCCTTCATATCAACAGCGCCTCGCCCATATAATTTTCCCTGATTGATTACACCTTCAAAAGGAGGATACGTCCAATTTTCCAGTCTACCTGGTGGCACGACATCCGTGTGTCCAGCAAACATAAGATGCGGACCATCTTTCCCCATTTTTGCATAAAGATTTTCAACATCTTCCGTATTTCCATCTGTAAAAATGGGACGTTCAACACTAAACCCTACTTTTCTTAAAAACTTCTCCAAAGTTGATAAAGCACCCGCTTCATGAGGCGTAACAGAAGGACAACGAATAAGCTCCTGTAATAACTGAATAGGATCTGTAAGGATAGGCATGAGCGCTCTTTCAATTTAGACTTAAGAATTACAGAAAATTATTAAGCTTAATTATAAAGAAGATAAAGCAAAAACATTTAAGATACTCAATAAACTAAGCAAAAAAGCCAACCATGCTGAAATTTTAATAGCTTTCTCATCGTAAAACGAAGCACTCAAATCATGGAATACACAACTCTATAAAATATTGTCTTTATTCAAAGACTTTTTCATATCTCTGACCAATGTGAATGAAAATTAATCGCGTGTAGCATATAACCATTTTTCTTCAACCAAACACGGCTAGTTTTACTTTTAGGACACAGTTCTTCACAAAGAGCCCAAAATTTTGGTCCATGATTCATTTCAATAAGGTGAGCTACCTCATGAGCAACAACATATGACACAACATCCTTTGGTGCCATAACAAGACGCCAAGAAAAAGAAAGACATCCATTTGCGGAACAAGACCCCCAACGACTCTTCGTATCTTTATAAGAAATTGATCGAATTTTACACTCTACTTTACGCGCATAATATATCACCATCGGTGTTATAACAAGTGCAGCCTGTTTTTTTAAAACATCAGCAATACGTCTTGGTAAGTGTTCTAATCGTCCGTAAACGATAATTTTTGGCTCTTTTCCCATACCGCCTGCAACAATTTCAGTCACTCCGCGTCCTGCTTTATGTTTTATGGTATGCGCAACACCTAATAAAGGAATTGTCGTACCATCTTTAAGATACGGATTTTCGCGAAAAGCTTGTATGTGAGTAAGACGCGCCTCAATCCAAGACCGATGTTTTTCAATAAATTCCTGAACTGAACAGAAGCTCACCAACGGTGGTATTGTTACACAAATCCCTCGGCCACCTGCATCAATGCGCAATGTGAAACGACGAGCACGCTTGTGCTCACGCACCCGCAGAGGCACAACCCGATCAGAAAAAACAAAGCGCTGTTCATGAACCATCATGCATTTATGTCTTTATCATCAATGAATTTGGCTCTTCTCATCCTGCATTAATCCGGTCAATCAACGATCTTAAGACCGTTTCAAGACAATCCAAATCTTGCGGACGTGAAAATCTATGATCAGCATCACGCACAAGTGTCAATGTTACATCATGTAAGGGCAAATGATTAAGCAAAGTCAATGTATGCTGATAAGGTATATCTTCATCTTGCATTCCTTGCAGAATATGAATTGGACATCCAACATCAATACATCCGTTCATAACACAATTGTCTCGTCCATCTTCAATTAGCGCTTTTGTAAATGGCATCGGCTCCGCATCACCAACAGTAGGTCGTTCAATATATCCTTTTTCTTCCAAAATTTTCCATTCTGCTGGACCCAGTGCTGATTCTACCAATGTTTGCGTAAAATCAGGAGCTGGTGCAATCAATACCATACCAGCAAGCACCTTACTTTTTTGTGCGAGCATTATAGCAAGCCTTAAAGCAATCCACCCTCCCATAGAAGAACCAATTAAAATTTGAGATCCTTCACAATAGGTTTCAAAAACCGCTAAACTTTCCTTAACCCAACGAGAAATCGTTCCTTGAAAAAAATTACCCCCAGATTCTCCATGGCCAGAGTAATCAAAACGTAAACAGGACAAATCATTCTTTCGAGCAAAACTATCAATCATCATCGCCTTGCTACCCAGCATATCGGATTGGTAACCAGAAAGCCAAACCAAACCAGGAGAACCATTACCTTTGCGATGACGTACTGCAAGAGCTGTATCCTCAAACGAAAAAAATTGGCACGGAATATTTTGGTTCATTCTTTTTCCTCCATTCGATAATGTGAACCACCTTATGCGCAACATTCCATAAAAAAAATCGTTGCAACTCTTTGAAAAAAACTTAGTGAAAAATTTGTACGCAAGTAAGAAACATTTCAATTCAAGATAGGTATTTTTCAACAAATCCTTAGAAAAAATAATTGCCAACAATAACAAAATTCTATTGTTAGCAATGCTATTACACAAATTCCTTAACTGCCTGCACAAATACATAACGCGAAACGATCGATGCATGCGCTTATGGCTTCACATACTATAATACAAGCCATACCACAAAAATATATATCTTTGTCATTTATATATCTTGTCATTAATGAATTTGCCCCTTCTTACTCTGCATTTTACTTTACATTAATCTGGTCAATTAATGACTTTAACGCTGTTTCAAGACAAACTAAATCCTGTGGACGCGAAAATGAATGATCTGCATCACGAATAAGTGTCAAAGTTACATCATGCGAAGGCAAATGATCAAGCAAAGCTAATGTATGCTTATAGGGAATCTGTTCATCTTCCATTCCGTGCAAAATATGGACTGGACATCCAACATCGATACACCCTTTCATAACATAATTATTTCGTCCATCTTGAATAAAGACTTTTGAAACAGGCTTCGGCTCTACAGAACCAATTGCACCAATTGCAGGCACTCCAATATATCCTTTTTCTTCCAAAACTTCCCATTCTAATGGACCCAATAATGGATCCACAACAGTTCGCGTAAAATCAGGAGCCGGCGCAACTAATATCATGCCAGCAAGCATATTCTTTTTCTGCGCTAACATCGTAACAAGTTTTAGAGCAATCCATCCTCCCATAGAATTTCCAATGAAAATTTGTGGACCTTCGCAATAGGTTTCAATAATTGCTAAACTCTCTTCAACCCAACGTGAAATCGTTCCCTGAAGAAAATCCCCTTCAGACTCTCCGTGACCAGAGTGATCAAAACGTAAACAAGACAAATTATTTTTTTTAGCAAAAGCATCAACCATAACTGCTTTGCTACTCAACATATTAGCTCCATAACCAGTAATCCAAATCAAGCCAGGAGAAGAATTACCTTTGCGATGACGCACTGCAAGAGCTGTATCCTTAAACGAAAAAAATTGACAAGGAATCTCTTGATCCATTACTTCCCTCCCTAAAATATTCTTCTCTTTGTTGTATAAAAAAATCTTCATTACTCAAACCAAACTTAAAAAATAATCAACAAAATTGAAAAAGTACGAATTTTAGTTGTTTTTTTATGAATAAATTCTAGTTGTTTTTCTGTACATAATTATATATTAAATTCGTTATAAGTGAATCAGAATTAGGGAGCATAAGCCATTCGCAGACCGTTTAAAATGACACCTACCCAAAAAGATGGGCCACGTTCAAATCAGGATATTCGAGTTCCTCGTGTTCAGCTTATTAATGATGAGGGACAGAATCAGGGTATCGTTACAACGCAAGAAGCGCTTGCTATGGCTGCGGAACTAGGGCTTGATTTGGTTGAAATTGTACCAAACGCAGAGCCGCCTGTATGTAAAATTATCGATTTGGGTAAATTGAAGTATCAAACCCAAAAGAAAGCTGCTGAAGCACGAAAAAAACAAAAAGTCATCGAAGTCAAAGAGATTAAGATGCGCCCAAATGTTGATGTCCATGATTATGAAGTCAAACTCAGAGCTATGCATCGCTTTATAGATAATGGTGATAAAGTGAAAGTTACTTTGCGTTTTCGTGGTCGTGAGATGGCACATCAGGATCTTGGATTAAAGCTTCTTCAGCGGGTTAAGGAAGATACAAGTAGCATTGCCAAAATCGAGTCTGAGCCAAAGCTGGAAGGTCGTCAAATGATGATGGTGATAGCGCCTAAATAATTTCTAAGAAAAACTCCGAAGCACACAAAAAATAAAAATTACTGGAGTCAAAGGGATTAGTTTTTGGTATGTGACTTATTTAAAGTGAGTGCGTGAGTGTAATTTTAAGAGCACCGCAAGTAAATGTTATATTGATTTTTAAAAGTGATGAATAGTGTGCGATAATCCCGTCTCCCTATAATAGAAATAATTCTTTATTAAAAAGACTAAATGTCTCTAAGTGAAAAGTGCTTCAATCTTGCATAAAACAACGATAAAATATAGAAGCGCTTTATGGGTAAAAAACAAATTTCTTCTTTTGATAAACATCTTATTCTTCGTCTTTTACGAGAAAATTTTCATAAACATGCGTATTGGTACAGTGCAGCCATTTTTTCAATGATAGTTATTTCTTGCACAACTGCAGCTAGCGCATGGATTATGCGTGATGTTGTCAATTATATTATTGATGCGCAAAATTTTAATATGATCGTTTTGGTTTCTAGTGTCATCGCTTTAATTTTTATTCTTAAAGGCATTGCAACTTTTGCCCAAACTTATTTTCTAAGCAAAGCAGGCAATAGTATTGTTGCTGAACAACAGCGCAAGATTTATGCACGTCTTATGCAACAAGGAGTCTCTTTTTATCAAAATAATACATCATCCGATCTTCTTGTTCGCGTGACTCACAATGCTACAGCTGCCCGTAATATCATTGATATTATTATCACCACTTTTGTACGTGATCTGCTCTCTCTTAGTGGTTTATTACTTGTCATGCTTATTCAAAATTTTATGTTAATTACTATTACCTTAACAGTAGGACCACTTGCTTTTTTAGGAGTTCGAATGGCCTTAAAACGCGTTCGCGGTCTCATGGAAAAAGAACTTCTGTCACTTGGTGAAATTATCAAAATTATGCAAGAAAGCACCATTGGTATTCGGGTTATAAAGGCTTTTTCACTAGAAGAATTAATGCAAACACGTATGAATAAAGCTATTCGTGATGTTGAAAAACAAGCAAACAGTATTGCAAAACTTGAAGCTATTACAAACCCCATTATGGAAACACTTACTGGTATCGCCATTGCGGGTATTATCTGCTTTTCCGGCTATCTTGCAAGCCAACGCGCAGGTGTGCAAGGTGAATTAATGTCTTTTATTGTAGCTTTACTTCTAGCTTATGAGCCCGCAAAAAGACTAGCAAATGTACGTGTAAAAATTGAATCTGGGTTAGTTAATATCCGTACGATGTATGAAATACTTGACCATCCCCTTACGGTGACAGAATATAAAAAAGCTAAAGATCTGAATAAAACACAAGGGCCAATTCGTTTCGAACATGTTTCTTTCGCGTATAATACAGATGATCAAATGGTGTTGAAAGACATCAACCTAGAAATAGAACCTGGAAAAATGACCGCATTGGTTGGATCATCAGGTTCAGGAAAATCAACTTTTATCAACCTGATTATGCGTCTTTATGATCCAACACAAGGACGTATCTTAATCAATGGTCAAGACATTCGCTACATCACATTTCGCTCTCTTCGAAATCTCATGTCCTATGTAGAACAAGATACTTTTCTCTTCCAAGGAACTGTCAAATATAATATCGGTCTTGGAAAAGAAGGAGCTAGCGACGAAGATATTATAAAAGCAGCAAAAATAGCTAATGCCCACAATTTTATTATGGATCTGCCAAATGGGTATGACACACAAATAGGTGATAATGGTAATAATCTTTCAGGGGGACAAAAACAGCGGCTAGCTATCGCTAGAGCAATGCTTCATGATAGTGAAATCTTGATTCTTGATGAAGCAACAAGCGCATTAGATTCACACACTGAGGCACAAATTAATGAAGCTCTTCACCACATCACCAAAGGGCGCACAACCATTATAATTGCCCATCGCCTTTCAACAATTTCTCACGCTCACAAAATCATCGTAATGCAAAATGGACAGCTGGTTGAACAAGGCACTCCAAAAGAATTATTAGCAAGAAAAAACGGCTTTTACAAAAGACTTCATAATATACAATTTAAAAAGCAATAATTTTAAGTAAGTTTTATCTTACAAGTTTTACTTCTTAATAGTATCTTTCATAAAATAAGCCGACACTAGAATTCTTTTCATTCCCTATAGCACCTTTAGCTTTGAGATTACGTGAAATGTCTAAATTAATTGTTCCTTTCGTCGTTCCATCCGATTCTGCTTCAAAGCCTAAATAAATGTTATTGTGTACATAGCGTCCAATTCGTAAACCTGTATTGCCCTTTTCATCAACAGTAACATCAAGATCATCAAGTCCTATTTTAGCTCGTAGGGTGTTCAACAAAGATGTGTTAGAAGCGCCCGCAAGATCAGCCGCTGCAGTCGCAAGCTGAGCAATCTGAAAGGGAGATAATTCGCTAAGAGAGCGATTAAAAATCAAACGCGCTAAAACTTCATCCTGTGGTAAATTAGGCTGTGAGGAAAAATTAACATCAAGATTATCAATCGTTCCACTTACAGTTACTGTAACATGAATATCACCACTGTTGTGATTGGTTACAAAATGAATCGTAGGATTAAGATTACCGCTAAAGCTTGCTTGTCCTTGATCAAAATTGAGACGCTTTGAAAGGATATCAAATCGTCCACGAATCATCTGAAATTCACCAACTGGATGCACATCAGACAATGGCCCCGTCAAATTAATGCGTCCTCCCAATTCAGTATCTAAACCTCGACCACGAACAAAAAACTGATTTTGCGCAGTAATACGCATGTTTAATCGTATAATAGATGAAGATTTTTGAGAAACATCATGGCTTTTGCTGTAGCTTTTAATATCAGCACGTTCGAGCGTTTTTTTAATTGGCTTGGTCAAATTCTTATTTTGAATATCAAGAAATTTTGCATTTCGAAAATAATCTGGCACAATAATTTCAGCTTTTTCAACTTTAATATCACCCCCAATAACAAGTTCACCAAGAAAATAACCCGCCATTGTAACTTTGCCTGACAAAGTTGCAAGAATCATAGAACCATCATTATAATTGGCTTGATTGAGATTAATAATCAGATCTGTTTGCAGATTATTAGAGATACGACCTGAAGCGGAAAGAGATCCCCCATTAGACGAAAGAGCAGAAGCTTTCTCTATCAAAATGTGATCGCCATTTAACTTGCCTTCAAGCGTTATATCATTCAATCTTAAATTTGTTTGTGAATCAAAAAAGCTACCATCAGCTACAGAAAAATGTCCCATTAGCTTTGGCTGAGATAATGTACCATTTAAAGTCGTATCAATTGTTGCTGTACCCGTTGCATATGCACCACGCTTAGCCAATAATAAGTCAATAACAGAAAGAGGCATTGTCCCTTTAATATTCAATTGACTTTCTGAATTATTTAGAGAAATAGGCCCTTTTATAAAGATATCTAACTCTTTTTTTCCAGTTGCTGCCAAGCTCTCTATATGCAATATTGATTTTTTGTAAGAACCACGGGCATTCATATTTATTGGCATGGATCCTTTGTGTGTTATAATAGTCATGCTTTGACTAGAAAGATCAAAATGAGCAGAGGGATCCTTCACTGTTCCAGCAATATCGACCTTGCCCATAATCATTCCTTCAAACGCTTGTTCTCCAATAAATCCATCAGCCAAACGTGCAGATAAATTTTTCAAGTTAACGTGTAGATCAAGCTGGTTTTTATCTAAAAACACATTACCTTGTGCCTGTGCTTGTATTCCTTCCCCTTTTAAATCTGCATTTAAAGTAAGGATTTTATCGGCTGTTTTCCCTGTAGCAGAAAGTGCAAAAGGCATTATTTTTTTATCTTGAAGAGCAACAGTTGTCAGGCTTTCACCTTTTATATCATAGATCACATCAGGTTTTTTAAAATCACCACGAATCTTAATCTGCCCTGTTAAAGTACCAGAAGCTCCAAGATTGGGTTTCCAAAGATTAGCCAAAGCAACAGGAAAAGCATTCATTGTAAGGTGAAAATTGAGAGTATCGTAAAAATTACCTGCAAGAAAAACCTTACCTCCATTAACAGAAAGTCCTAATTCGCTTATCACCACCCCATCTTTATCAAAAACAATTGTAGCCTGTTTAGGTAATACCGCACGAAGATTAGATTGTTTTATATCTATGGTCTCAATCTGAACTTCTCGCTTTATACCTTCTGGAAGCCCCATTGTAATTACATGGCCAGAAAGCTGCGCATTTGTATTATTATACAACATCGCTTGAACAGTAAAAGTCGTTTGATCATTATCAAAATTAGCGCGAGCATTAAAACGATTGATCATCATAAAAGGTGTTTGAACATGTTCTGCATTGATAAAACCTTCAAATTGCGTCATGCTAAAAAGGTCAAATATGTCAGCTTCTACTGTCAACTTTTTAATTTTATTATTTGCAAAACTTAAGCGATCAACATGAGCTTTCAGATTGGCTCTTTGTTTGCCATTTTGTTCATCAAAAATAAAATCCCCTTTTAACTGTCCACTGCCTTTCTGCAAAAATAATGCAGCAAGCACTGAAATATCATCAGCATCAATATGCAAAGCTCCTTTCACAAAACCTTTAAGTGGTTGAGAAAGACTACCGATTATTTGCGCATTTCCTGCTCTAATATTGATATCCTGAAGATTTCGAATTTGCTTAGAACTCTTAAAAGAAGCAAACAAATGCAATGGTTGCTTAGCAAAAGTTCCTTCACCTTCTACAGATCCTGTTAAATAAGGAGTAATCGGTGATGTATTATCCATAAGTGCATTAATAGAAAATGCTGCATTTTGGAGTTTTTTTCCAACAAAAAATGCTTCAACAATATGGGCACGTGTATCGAACTTTATAAGATTATTGCGTCCTCTTACGGTACTTTTAATTGTAAGCGCACCGCTCATCCTCGGATCCAGCAGAATAAGATCGGGTATTTGAGCAACCAAATCCATCTTAGCGTTCTCACTTAAAAAATGTCCATCAGCATTTATGTTTACATATTGGCTTTTCAAACCAAAACGATGCAAAACTAAACCTGTCCTGCTCCAAGTAGCTCCACCTGAAAGAGTAAGGTTTCCTTTGAATAATCGATCAAAAGGCTCCATACCTATTTTCATGTCGTTAGCCATACCTGATAATTCAAGATCAAAAACGCCGCTTAATAAACCTATAGTTCCCTTGGCTTTAATGTCTGCACCACCAGAAAATGTTTGTTTACTCAAAAAGCCTAAAGGAGCTAGAGTTTGTGCTTTTAAACCAAAATCACCTTTAAAAACTAAACGATTCATTTTTCCTTTTGACCAAGCATAAAAACCTTGAGATGTAACGCTAAAATCATGAATGAGAACTGGTTTTCTCGAAATAATGTCCGTGTCTAGATGCACATGGATGGTTTGACTTACATCTTCTTTCAACGATCCCTTAGCCTTTGTAACCCCCTGAAGCTTCCCGTTAACCTGAATACCAACATGACGAGAGACTATATTATCAAGATTTTCGCTCACTCCCCCCATATCAAAAACCGCATCATGAATATGGACATTTTTATTGCTCAAGTTATGTATAATGAGCTGTCCCTTCCAAGATTTCTGCCCTTCACGACCATAATCAATTGTCAAAGCAAGATTACCCGCGCGCGTTGACGCTTCTAATACAGATGAACGATCAGATTCACTTTCCTTATCAAGAGCTATTTTTCCATCAACAAAAAACCGCCGTAAAAATTTATCTGCTGTTATTTCAGCATTGGCTACAAGATTTATAGCTTGCCCCTGAATAGTCATATGATCAAGGTGCATTACACCTTCTTTTGTCACCCTTGCTCCTGCTTCCAATATTACATCATTTTCAAAGAGACTACGATATTGAGAAGGCATCAAAGAGCCAAGCTTGCCCACAAGCTTGGTAGAAAAACTATGTCCTTCTGAAACACTAGAAAAAAGAATATTACCATTTAAAATAGTCTGATGATCAGCTTCCAAAAAAAGTGTGACAATCAAATCATCAAAATTGCCATCACCTTTAATGGTAAGGTTTAATTCAGGACATTTTTCAATGTTAAGAATATTAGCCACAATGCCATTTTGCGGTTCATAAGTAGAAATATCAATTTTGGCTGTGCGATTTTTCTTGGATACCTTTGTTAAAACAGAAAAAGAACCCTGTCCATCTAAACGATGGGCTGCTATATCGACATCAAAATCACCATTGGCCAAAATTAAATGTCCTTTTAAGGATAGATCAGCAGAAAAACCCCAAAAATCCTGTTCAAAAGCCACATGCTGCGCCGTAAGCGCATTAATAGAAACGGCAATAGGCAATTTTGGTAAAGAAAATTCCTTTGATTCAAGAAAAGATGAGCCACTACCTTGCGATTTACGTAAAAATGTAATCTGTTCCACAGAAAGCTGATTAATCTCCATACGTCCTCTTAGCAACGCTAGGCGATTCCAATCTATTTTAGCATTGGTCATCTTAAGCCAAACACCTTTTTTATCACTAATAGTGATGGCATCAATTGATATTTGAGATGACAGCATTCCGTGTACACTATGCAAACGAATTTGACGGTTTGGTGCTGAAAGTTTGCGTTCAATAAAGGAAACAAGCCATGAACTATTATCTTTTGTCACTTCACTGGACGATAAACTACTCTCCTGCGCAAAAACAAAAACGCTCATAAAAAGAAAAAAAAGCCCAAATAAGAAAGCCCATAAACGTACTATTTTTTTCATCAAAATGCTTGCCCTATACCCACATAAAAACCAATGCGAGGATCACCTTTTTCTCGACTTAAGGGAAAAGCTAAATCAACACGTAAAGGGCCAATACCTGTCATATAGCGGCCTCCAATACCAGCTCCCCATTTAATTTTTTGAGAAAAATTAAAAGACGATTTTTCTCCTACGACACCCCCATCAATAAAACTGACAAATCCTATCTTATCATTTAAAGAAAAACGTAATTCTGCTGAACCTTCAACAAGCGTACGTCCACCAACAACAGCATTATTTTCCGTTTTAATACCAATATTGCGATAAGCATAACCGCGAACAGACCCACCACCCCCCGCAAAAAAGAGCGTATCTGAAGGTACGTGTTCTTGATCACTTCCAATAATTGTACCAAGCTTTGCCCGCGCAGCAACAATGAAACGATCTTGTTCACCTAGCGCCCAATAAGAGCGACCTTCCACGGTCATTTTCGACACAAGATTTTTAAAGCACATTTCATAAAAAGGTTCAAAAGTCACTTCACTATACAAACCTTTTTTTGCATCGAATTTATTATCACGACTATCGTAAACCAAACCGCTAGGGAATCCAATTGTTGTAAAACTACGATCTCCAAAATAGAAATCACGTGAATAACCCTTAGAAATCTCTACAGCAACCTGTCCCGAGAGATCATCATTGAAGATATGTGTAATACCTAACTTTCCTTTTGCAGCTTGCGTCATATAATTGTCTAAGATATCCCGTTGTACTTTCAGTTCTGCCATAAAATCCGTATCAGGAGTGAATGTACCTGGTCTTATAAATGTGCTTGCGAAAAGATAATCAAAATTTTTAGGATCGTACGACTGCTCTTTATTGCTGCCAATGCCGCTTATTTTAGTCTCGATTTTAAGGCGTTCTGCATGACCAAAAAGATTATTATGCACCCAATAAGCTTCAAAACCCGCACCATCTAATGTTGAATAGCTACCACCAGCGCCAAAACGCCGTGGTTTACGTTCTTCTAAGACGAGTGTCAGCGGTAGAGTTCCATCAGAGTTAATTGTATTAGCTTCACGCAAATTTACAGAACGAAAAACACCAAGTCGTGCAAGTCGTTCATTCGCCTTGATTAACGCATCAGAATCATATTTCTGACCAGGTTTTAGTTTTGTCATCCATGCAATATAGTCTGAATCTACGCGTGGCTTTTTACTTACATTACGCACACTTATAGGACCATAATAAGCTTCTCGTCCAGGATCGACCGCAATCCGCGCATCAATGAGACGTGCAGCATGATCAGCAACAACCTCATGATTAATAACTTTAGCTTTAGCATAACCTTGTTGACGCCACCCTTTAATTGCCCACATTTCTGCTTTAAGAACAGTATCAGACTTAGCCACATCCCCAACCTTATAACCCAAATCTTCGATTGAAGGCATTCTATTGGTTTTATATTTCGCAAACGGAGCGACTTTATTAATACTTGCGACACTGAAAACATATTGTGGACCAGCATCAATTGTAATAACAATATTAGATCGTGCAGGGAGTGGCGTTACAGGACTCAAATCAGCAACTTCTAGACCATTAACCTTAATATTAATAACACCGCCGTAGCGTCCATCAGCATAGAGAGCAGAAAGAATTGCACGATAATCTGAACGTGCTTTAGCTAATAAGCCAGAAGAGCTGGATAACGCTTTGTTTTGATCAGCAACAAGAGAAGATACATCCTTAACTATTTTAATGCCTTCTGCTGGCGCACCTACTGGTGCAACAACCTCAATTTTATAAAACTTCTTTTTACTACTCTCACTAACATTAAAAGAAGAATTTGTCTTTTTTTGACTAAAAAGCTCAAGTGCCACAAGCGGCTGCGAAAAAGCAAAAACACAACATAAACTTATAAATACGCTACGCATAATCCCTGATTTTAACAAAATTGTTACCTGATATATCATCAAATCAGATGCCTTTAGTACACTTTACATCACTTTTTACAAACGATACCGAAAAAGGAAAGTAAATATACCTACTCCGGATATTCTACATGATCATATATCACTTTTTACTAAAATGTATAATACCATCCCCCCCTTTGTATTCACAGAAATCCTCATTATTACTATGTAATACAAACAGTCCACTTTTTTATTTTAGCACATTCACTTAGTGCATTATAAATGTTTTATTCAACTGCATGCCATCATAGTTAAATTTATGCAAATTACTGTTCAAACCTATGACCACATAACAAAAGTTTATACGTATATGGTAGAATATAGATCTCTCTATTCAAAAGACTATACAGACACTTCTTGATTTTTATGTGCAGATATGATTGTCTTTTAGCAATGAAGGGGGAAGGATAAACAATGATCGCGCGTGTCACAACTGTTGCTTTTCGCGGTCTAGACGCAATACCTGTTGATGTGCAGGTTATGGTTTCCCCTGGTAAAATAGGAATGGCAATTGTTGGATTGGCAGATAAGGCAATTGCAGAAAGCCGCGAGCGCGTGCAAGCAGCCATTCATGCTTGTGGACTTTCTATGCCTAATAAACGGATTACCATTAACCTTGCACCAGCTGATTTACCTAAAGAGGGATCACATTATGATTTGCCAATTGCTGTAGGCTTAATGCTCGCTATGGAGCTTCTTCCTTCTCAAGTAGCGCAAGATTACATCATTTTAGGCGAATTATCACTTGATGGATCTATTACAGCTGTTAATGGTGTCCTACCAGCTGCAATGACAGCTTTATCATTGGATAAAGGGCTCATTTGTCCTTATAAATGTGGACCAGAAGCGGCATGGGTAAATGCAGAGATGGATATTTTCGCACCTGAGACTCTTCTCATGATGGTCAATCATTTTAGAGGAACTCAAATTCAAAAACGTCCGCAACCACGCGAATATAAAATACAAACTGAGCTTCCAGATCTTTCCGAAATTAAAGGACAAAAAACCGCCAAACGTGCATTAGAAGTTTGCGCCGCTGGGCGACATAATCTTTTATTTGTAGGTCCTCCTGGTGCAGGAAAATCTATGTTAGCTCAACGTTTACCCTCCATTTTACCACCCCTTGATAGCTCTGAGCTTTTAGATGTTTCTTTAATTGCTTCTATCGCAGGAGAAACAGTACATAATACCATTTCAACCCACTGTCCTTTTCGTGCTCCACATCATTCAGCCTCCATGGCAGCCATGATTGGCGGTGGTCTTAAAGGACGACCAGGAGAAGTCTCTCTTGCGCATAATGGCATTTTATTTCTTGATGAATTTCCTGAATTTTCTCCGCAAGTTCTCGATTCTCTTCGCCAACCTTTAGAGAGTGGAGAATGTATTATTGCCCGTGCTAACCACCATATCAGCTATCCTGCCCGAATCCAGCTTATTGCTGCAATGAATCCTTGTCGCTGCGGTATGGCAGGCGAAAAAAACCATGTTTGCGCTAAAGGAATACGTTGTCAAATTGATTATCAGTCTCGTATTTCTGGTCCTCTTCTCGACCGAATTGATTTACGGATTGATGTTCCTGCTTTAACAGCTATGGATCTTATGCAACCAGAGCAATCAGAAAAAAGCTGCGATGTCGCAAAACGCGTTGCACGCTGCCGTGCTATTCAAATTAAACGTTTTACGACACTGGGCTTTAACCATATTCGCACAAACGGTGATTGCCCTGCTAAAATCATCGAACAAATTGCTATCCCTGATCAAAATGCCACAACATTATTACGAGATGTCAGTGAAAAAATGCACCTTTCCGCACGCGCTTATCATCGCATTCTCAAAGTCGCACGCACCATTGCTGACCTTGATGAAGCAGACCTTATTTCACGCCATCATCTTGCAGAAGCCATTTCTTATCGATTAGGAAATGAAAGATTAACCGCTCTTACCTAAAAAATATTTATTAATAAAAACTAATTGGAAAATACCGCAAATAAAGCTCTGCAAGCTTGCCATCCTCTTCTAAAGATTTCAGAGCATAATTGAGTGTAACGGCCAATTTTGCATTCTGCTTTGCAACGGCCATTTGCATTCCTTTTCCCAATAACTGTGGAGCTATATAAGCACCACCAACAAAATGACAGCAATCAGCAGATTTTGGATTATTTAACCATAAAGATAAGGCAAATCCATCATCAAAAATAAGATCAATTTTACGATCTTGTAGTGCTTTATAAAGCTCTGCTCTATCTTTAAATCCTTGCCATTTGGCTTCAGGAAAATAATTATGAAACAGCTCTTCATGAGCACTATTTAACAAAAGTCCACTGTTTAAATGTGCAAGCTTATCGCTTATTGGCTCATCAAAATTCATAAATCGAGAAGCAACAAACCGAGCAGGAAAGCGCAAATAAGTTTTAGTAAAAACAAGATCTTGACGCGTCTTTACTGTTTCTTTTAAACCAGCAATAATCACTTCTGCGTTACCATTTTTGACGTGATCTACTAGCTCTTCCCAAGGAACAACTTCTACCTCACACAATGTTTCAAGATTTAATTTTAAGCAAATAGCGCGCAATAAATCGATATTATAACCCGCAAGGCGCCCTGCTCTGTCAAGAAAATTAAAAGGAGGAAAATCAAAAGTTGTTACAAAACGCAAACGGGTTATATCTGTTGTATCAGGTTGCACTAAACGTCTATGCGAATCAAAAAAGAAAGGCAGTCTTCCAGACATTTCAGCTTTTGCCAAAGACGAAAAAAGAATCCCCCATGTAATTAATAAAACTCCAATAAAAACATTTAACATGTCTATAGGTTTATTCATTTTTAAAATCTTTTCCCCTTAATTTTTTGAAGCCAAAATGTAACTACTCTTATCAGTTACAGTCTTAATGCGCTTAGCTTAAATAGCTAGCTTTTAATAAAATAAAATGCTAAGGTTATCTTCTAAATTATTAAAAAGCTTAACAATTTCCATATATTCTCAAAATACATTCTAATTTTGTTATTCGTATCAGCTATAAGTCATAAGTTTCTTAAGTATCATTATATAACTTCATCAAAATATTCTAAAAAAATAACGCAAAAAGAGAGATTACCAGTTTATAGCGTGTAAAAATATAAATAAAATGAAGTCTCGTAAAAGTAAAAGAAATTGATTTCTCGTTTTCTCCTACAACATTAACAATTTACAAAAATTAATTTCATAAAATTAATTGTGAATATTTTTTTACATCCAAAATGCAACATAACAGTACAATATTGTTTGCGTGCACAAAAATCATCCTATCTATTGTCTACTGACAGATGTTGAATATAAATTTGATATACGGTAAACATTTAATGTTGTTATTCCATAAATAACTGGCCAAAACATAAAGCTAAAAAAGGCTGATAAAATATCGCAAATTGAACACTGAAATGGATTAACTTATGAGTGATGAAAAAACTTCACCAGTATATGGTGATGACTATGATGCCGCCTCTATCAAAGTTCTTAAAGGTCTTGATGCTGTGCGCAAACGTCCTGGTATGTATATCGGCGATACGGATGATGGCTCAGGTCTGCATCATATGGTCTACGAAGTCGTAGATAACGCTATTGATGAGGCTTTAGCTGGTCACGCCACTCTCGTAAATGTCACACTCCATGCTGATGGCTCCTGTTCCGTTCGTGATAATGGACGCGGAATCCCTACAGATATTCACCCAACAGAAGGCGTTTCAGCAGCCGAAGTCATCATGACCCAGCTTCATGCTGGTGGAAAGTTTGATCAAAATTCTTATAAAGTTTCTGGAGGACTGCACGGCGTTGGAGTCTCTGTTGTTAACGCACTATCAGTTTGGTTGCAACTACGAATCAGACGTAATGGTAAAATTCATGAAATGTCATTTACGCATGGGGTTGCTGATTTTCCCCTAAAAATTGTTGGTGATTGCAATGCAGAAAGCGGAACAGAGATCAGATTTTTACCAAGCCCTGAAACCTTTACTATGGTTAAATTTGATTTTGAAACCTTAGAACGCCGTTTACGGGAATTGGCCTTTTTGAATTCTGGTGTGCATATTCTTCTTGTTGATCAACGCCATGCAGATATTCACTCTGTTGAATTGCATTATGAAGGCGGGTTAACTGAATTTGTCAAATATATTGACCAATCAAAAAAAGCGCTACTTGATGCTCCTATTTATATTGCAAACGAAAAAGACGGGATGAGCGTTGATGTTGCTTTATGGTGGAATGATTCTTATCATGAAAAAGTTTTGTGTTTTACCAACAATATTCCTCAGCGTGATGGTGGAACCCATTTAGTAGGTTTCCGTAGTGCTTTAACGCGCCAAATTAATGGTTATGCCGAATCTTCAGGAATTGCAAAAAAGGAAAAAGTTAATCTAACCGGAGATGATTGCCGTGAAGGATTAACAGCTATTCTTTCTGTAAAAGTTCCCGACCCAAAATTTTCTTCACAAACAAAAGATAAACTAGTTTCCTCTGAAGTACGACCTGTTGTTGAAAATTTAGTAAATGAAGGACTCTCTGCATGGCTAGAAGAACATCCGAATGAAGCAAAAATTATTACAAGTAAAGTGGTAGAAGCTGCAGCAGCACGCGAAGCAGCGCGCAAAGCACGAGAGCTTACACGGCGGAAAGGTGCTCTCGATATTACGTCTTTACCAGGAAAGCTCTCTGATTGTCAGGAACGCGATCCAGCAAAATCAGAAATCTTCATTGTCGAGGGTGATTCAGCTGGTGGCTCAGCAAAAAGTGGACGTTCACGTCAAAATCAAGCAATTTTACCCCTACGTGGTAAAATTTTGAATGTTGAACGAGCGCGCTTTGACCGAATGCTCTCATCTGATATGATTGGAACACTTATCACTGCTCTTGGAACCTCCATTGGTAAAGATGAATTTTCGCCAGATAAATTACGTTATCACAAGATTATTATTATGACCGATGCGGATGTTGATGGTGCACATATTCGCACTCTGTTACTTACGTTCTTTTTTAGACAAATGCCTGAATTGATTGAGCGTGGACATCTCTATATTGCTCAACCACCCCTTTACAAAGTAACACGTGGGAAGTCTTCTCAGTATATCAAAAATGAAGTGGCATTCGAAGAATTTTTGATTGATTCTGGACTAGAAGAAACAACATTAGAATTATCAACAGGCGAAGTTCGTGCAGGTACGGATTTGCGTCAACTCACCGAAGATGCTCGTATACTACGCCAACTGTTAAATGGTCTTCATACCCGCTATAATCGCAATATTGTTGAGCAAGCAGCAATTGTTGGAGCTTTTAATCCTGAAGCCTTTGCTACACCAGAAAAAGCTCAAAAGACTGCCGATAATATAGCGCGTCGCCTCGATTTGATAGCTGACGATATGGAGCGCGGTTGGAGTGGTCAATATACATCAGAGGGCAATTTGCATTTTGAACGTATTTTTCGCGGAGTTAAAGATATTATTACTCTTGATGCAGGGCTTATAAATTCAGCTGATGCACGCCAAATTGATCGCATTTCGCAAAATTTTACAGAAATATATAATCCTCCTCCCCTTCTGCATCGCAAAGATAAATCAGAGCGCATTTTAGGACCTGTCAACTTATTAGAAAGCATTTTTACAAATGGTAAAAAAGGCATCACTTTACAACGTTATAAAGGTCTTGGAGAAATGAATGCTGAACAGCTTTGGGAAACAACCCTCAATCCTGATGCACGCGCTCTTTTACAAGTAAAAATCAATGATGCAACCGATGCAGATTCACTCTTTTCTCGTTTAATGGGTGATGAAGTTGAGCCTCGACGTGCTTTTATTCAAGATAATGCTTTAAGCGTTGCCAATCTTGATATCTAAAGGTACTCTTTCGTTTACGGCTGTATAAACGTTGCGGTTTTGTACATTACTTTTTCGTATTTGAACATTCTTTCTATACTTCATTTACGATAAAAAATAAGGAAGATCATACATATGACAGCTGAAACAGAGCGTGTAGGAACCAAAGGAGGCATGGAGCACTCTTTTGGCTTTAAAAGAGTTGATGAAGCACAAAAACAATCCATGATTGATGATGTATTCCACTCTGTTGCTGAAAGCTATGACAAGATGAATGATATTTTGTCGCTTGGGCTACACCGTGTATGGAAAAATGCCATGGTTACATGGCTCTCTCCACCAGCACTTCCCAATTGGAAAATTCTTGATGTAGCTGGAGGTACTGGTGATATTGCCTTTCGCGTTCTTAATGCTTCACACAAACAAGCCCGTGCTACAGTGCTTGATATCAATGGCTCGATGCTTAACGCTGGAAAAAAACGCGCGCAAAAAAATGGTCTCGCTTCCCTGATTAACTTTGTTGAAGCCAATGCAGAACATTTGCCTTTTGAAGATCAAAGTTTTGATGCTTACACAATTGCTTTTGGAATTCGCAATGTACCGCATATTGATAAAGCTCTAAGAGAAGCTTTTCGTGTTTTAAAACCAGGTGGACGTTTTTTATGTTTAGAGTTTTCAAATGTCGAGGTACCTCTGCTTGACAAAATTTATGATCTTTGGTCTTTTCACGTCATCCCAAAACTTGGCCAACTTATTGCAGATGATGGAGATGCTTATCGTTATTTAGTTGAGTCTATTCGAAAATTTCCAAAGCAAGATGATTTTGCCCATATAATTAATAATGCAGGTTTTTCGCGAGTATCGTATCGTAATCTCACAGGTGCAATCGCAGCGCTACATTCAGGCTGGAAGATTTAAAAATGGCGCAAATCTCCTCTTACTTCCGATTAATACGTGCAGGATGGATTTTAACACGTGAAGGTGTTTTTAGTTCTCTTCCCAGCGATCACCTTCAAGGATTTCCAGCGTTATTTCATAAAATAGCAAGCGCATTAGCGCGACGCAAAACGAAAATGAAACAACGATCTGAAAATATTTCGTATGCCATCAATAAACTCGGCCCTTCTTACATAAAGCTTGGCCAGTTTCTTGCGACGAGACCTGATATTGTCGGGCGTAATGTTGCTGAAGATTTGGCACAATTACAAGATCGTGTCCAAACATTTTCCTGTACCTCTGCTATTGCCCAAATTGAAAGTTCACTTGGCCGCTCTATCAACGACTTATTTGTAAATTTTTATCCACCTATTGCCGCCGCTTCTATTGCTCAAGTTCACCCAGCTGAATATTATGATGAAGTAGGTAATAAAAAGAAATGTGCTGTCAAAGTCATTCGTCCCAATATCAGAACACGCTTTGCCAAAGATCTTAGAAGTTTCTATCTTGTTGCTCATTTGCAAGAGCGTTATGTGCCCGCCTCTCGACGCCTGCGCCCTGTTTGTGTCGTTGATACTTTGGCACAAACTACACGAATTGAAATGGATTTACGGCTAGAAGCAGCTGCCATATCAGAAATGGCTGAAAATATTCAACATGATACAGGTTTTCGAGTCCCACAAATTGATTGGGAACGAACAGGACGCAATGTTTTAACAATGGAATGGATCGATGGCATTAGAATATCGGATATTTCCGCACTTAAAGAAGCTGGCTTTGATTTACAAGCGCTAGCCATTACGCTTATTCAATCTTTCCTTCGCCATACACTGCGTGACGGATTTTTTCATGCCGATATGCATCCTGGTAATTTATTTATAGATAAAAAAGGATGTATTGTTGCTGTCGATTTAGGAATCACAGGACGACTTAGTAAAAAAGAAAAGCATTTTCTTGCCGAAATTCTTTATGGTTTTATTACCCGCGATTATCATCGGGTGGCGCGCGCTCATTTTGAAGCGGGATATGTACCTTCTCATCACAGTATTGAAAGCTTTGCTCAAGCTAATCGTGCCATTGGTGAACCAATTCACGGACAATCAGCGCAAAGTATTTCCATGGCAAAACTGCTTACATTATTGTTTGAAGTTACGGCATTATTTGATATGCAAACGCGACCTGAGCTTTTATTACTACAAAAAACTATGGTTGTTGTAGAAGGTGTTGCCCGCACATTGGATCCAACTTTTAATATGTGGAAGGCCTCAGAACCCGTTGTGAAAGAATGGATTAGCAAAAACTTAGGCCCTGTGGGCATCGCAAAAGATTTTAGTGAAGGAGCACAAGCACTTCTTTCACTTGCACGAAAAACACCACAATTGATACAAAATTTTCAACGTATGGAAGAAGATCTTGAGCAAATGATAAAAACAGGATTTAGTCTTTCTCCCGCTACACTCAAACAACTTGCTATTGAGCAAAGTCGCACAAACCGCTATGGTCGTTATAGCCTATTTATCATTGCATTTTGTTGCGTTTGTCTAACTTTTTACCTTTTTCATCTTTTCTAATTTGCTCAATATGCTAAAAAATATTGATTATGAAATCATTGCAATCATTTTATTTTTTGGATCAATTTTATGGCCAGTATTACCATTCGTAATCTTTCACCTGAAGCTAAAGAAGCTCTACGTATACGTGCGGCAAAAAATGGTATTTCTATGGAAGAAGAGGCTCGTTGTCTTTTAAGCAATCCAGTTTCTTCAGCTATATTACCCTCCCAAGTAAGCACCATAGAAGAGCAATCATTGCAATCAAAATCTATCCTGCTTATTATTGGTGGTAGTATTGCAGCCTATAAAGCGCTTGATCTTATTCGTCGTTTGCAAGAACGTGGAGCACACTTAAATGTCATTATGACACAAGCAGCTCAAAAATTTATTACTCCCTTAGCAGCTGAAGCTTTAAGTAGAGGTAAGGTATATAGCGATTTATTTTCACGTGAAGAAGAACATGATATTGGTCATATTAGACTTGCACGTGATGCCGATTTGATTATTTTTGCACCAGCCACAGCTAACCGTATTGCAAAAATAGCTACCGGTATAGGTGATGATCTAGCCAATTGTGTACTTCTAGCTGCGCGTTGTCCAATTTTGATTGCACCAGCTATGAATCCAGCCATGTGGACACATCCTGCGACCATTCGCAATGTTGCACAATTACGCGCGGATGGCGTTCATATAATTGGACCAGAAATTGGAAAAATGGCTGAACGTGATGAGGCTGGTTGTGGGCGTATGAGTGAACCCTTAACCATTGTGGCTTCAATAGAAACTCTTTTGAGTATGCAGCAAGAAAAACCACTTTCTGGCCGTCATTTTATTGTTACTTCTGGTCCTACTCATGAACCAATTGATCCAATCCGTTATCTTGCTAATCGCTCTTCAGGCAAACAAGGTCACGCCATTGCAACAGCTCTCGCGCATTTAGGTGCTAAAGTAACGCTTATTTGTGGACCTGTTAATCTTGACGACCCACAAAGTGTAAAAACCATTCATGTTGAAACAGCATGTCAAATGCTAGAAGCCGTTCAAACAGCATTACCAGCCGATGGGGCTATTTTTGTTGCTGCCGTTTGCGATTGGCGCAGTCAAACACAATCTTTACACAAAATTAAAAAGAGCGCGAATAAAACGCCACCATTCTTTTGCATGGTCGAAAACCCTGACATTTTAGCAACAATTGGAAATGCTTCAAATCGTCCCCCACTCGTGATTGGTTTTGCTGCAGAAACATGTGATGTCATTGCCAACGCGCAAAAAAAATGTATCGAAAAAGGAGCCAATTTCATTCTTGCTAATGATGTTTCTCTTCATGTTGATGGCACAAGCGTTATGGGTGCTGATACAAATCAAGTTTATCTCATTAGCAAAGAAAACATTGAAAAGTGGTCACACATGAGTAAAAAACAAATCGCTCACAAATTAACAAACGTTATCGTATCATTTTTCTCCTCCCATATTCCCGCCCATTAAAATCAATAAGAGATTCTTTATTTCGAATAAAAATAAAAGCTCTTCAGACAATTTGATGTTATTAAAAACATCATAAGGAGTAAATTTCATCTTCAAATAAAGATAAAAGTATCTGTTGTTCATAAACAAAATAGATCGATCCAATGATAACAATTGCACCAAATGTTTTACCCAAAAGTCCATCACATGCATAACACAAAAATAACGGCGTACTCTCCCATCTAAATTCAATAAAGCTTACAAATAAAGGAGCGTACAAAATAAGTTTGATCTTTTAAAAGATCGCTTTTACTTTTCTCATTAGGGGAAAATCTTTAAAAAAATCTTGCTCTAGTATTAGCGTTTCGCTAACATAGCTCATCATATCCATTATATTCATGGAATATTATGACCTTATTCATGCTTACAATTGTTAAACTTTTTCAGATTCACATAATTGGCATTAAAAATTTACTAAATGTTGGTTTTGTACCAACAGCAAATGAAGAATTTGCTAACCAGCATCAGGAGTGGGATTTAGTATTAAAATAAAAAATACAAGTTATTGAAATAATTAACAAATTTATTGCAGAAAATGCTTTTAATTCAGATTATCGCTGCAATATGTGAAAGACAAAAAAATTAAAGGATAACGGGGTTAGAGCTTGTACATACATGGACAAAGTTATTAAATGGATCCATCTGTTTAACCAGCAAAGTGTTTCTGGCAATTTGATTTTGTATTCCTTTTAAGCATCCCAAAAGTGAATAATATTTAAAGAGAGGCTATTAAAGATGAACTGGATTACAAATTATGTTCGTCCTAAAATCAACTCCATACTGGGGCGTCGTAACATTCCAGACAATCTGTGGATCAAAGACCCCACGAGCGGTGAAATGGTATTCCATAAAGATTTAGAAATGAATCAATATGTAATGCCCACTTCTGGCTATCATATGCGCATCAGCGCCAAAAATCGTCTCATGTATTTTTTTGATGATGGCGTCTATACCCCTCTTGAAAATCCAAAAGTTGTAACAGATCCTTTAAAATTCCGTGATGAAAAGCGTTACATTGATCGGTTAAAAGATTATCGTTCCAAACTTGGGGTTGATGACAATATTTTAAGTGCGCAAGGTACCATTGAGGGATTACCAATTATCGCAACTGTTCAAGACTTCGCTTTTATGGGTGGATCACTTGGTATGGCTTCAGGAGAAGCTATCATCAAAGCTTTTCATACAGCCATTGCCAATAAATGCCCTTTGGTCTTTTTTGTCGCTTCTGGCGGAGCACGCATGCAAGAAGGAACACTTTCACTGATGCAAATGCCTCGCACAACAGTAGCAATTGAAATGATGAAAGAAGCTAAACTACCCTATATTGTAGTTCTTACCAATCCAACGACGGGTGGTGTTACAGCTTCTTACGCCATGCTCGGAGATGTCCATATTGCTGAACCTGGCGCTATGATTGGTTTTGCTGGACCGCGTGTGATTCAACAAACCATACGCGAAACCTTACCAGAAGATTTTCAAAGTAGTGAATATCTGCTTAAACATGGCATGATTGATATGGTTGTATCGCGTTTGGAAATGAAAACAACCATTGCACGACTTTTACGTTTGATGATGAAATATCCTGAAACTGTCAACCCTTCCAACCCATCCCCAACAAGCTCTCAGGCATCGCTTTCCAAAACTGAGGCTGCCTAAATTATGGAAAACAACCAAGTAAAAAGGATAATGGATGATTTCTTAAAAAATTATCCCAAAAAATTTGATCTTTCTTTAGAACGTATTTTACGCCTTTTAAAACGTCTTGGTAATCCACATTTAAAGCTTGCTCCTATTATTCACGTTGCTGGAACAAATGGCAAGGGATCTGCTTCCGCCATTTGTCGCGCTCTGTTGGAAAGCGGAGGTTACCGTGTTCATGTATATAGCTCACCTCATCTGGTATACTGGAATGAACGTTGTCGATTAGGTCAAAAAGGACAGGGAAAATTTGTCACAGATAGCCAATTAGCTGAAGTAATTCAACAAGTTATAAAAGTAAATCGTCAAGAACCAATTACAATTTTTGAAATTTTTACAGCAGCTGCCTTTATGCTATTTAGTACACATCCAGCTGATGTATTGATTTTAGAAGTTGGTTTAGGAGGACGTTTTGATTCCACAAACGTTATAGAAAAACCAGCTCTATCCCTTATTATGCCCATTGACTATGATCACGAAAACTTTCTTGGAAAGACCATTGCACAAATTGCCTTTCAAAAAGGGGGAATTATCAAACCAACAGTTCCAGTAGTCATTGGTAAACAGAATCATGATGAGACCTATCCTATTTTAACGGCCATTGCAGATAAAAATAAAGCGCCTTATTCCTTATTTGGTCAAGATTACCAAAGCTATACAGAACATGGGCGGATGGTATTTCAAAACAATCAAGGCTTAATGGATCTTCCCCTTCCTAACTTGATTGGAGCGCACCAAATTGCCAATGCTGGAGCTGCTATTGAAGCGATTTATCAAGCTGGTTTTCGACTTTCAGAACAAGCAATAAGCCATGCTCTACAAAATATTTATTGGCCAGCACGGATGCAGCACCTCACCCATGGCCATTTAGTTGATCAATTGTCTCCTGATATTGATTTATGGTTAGATGGTGGACACAATCCCGCTGCAGGAAAAGTTGTTGCAGCAGAACTTACGCGATGGAAGAAAAGATCAAACCGGCCTATTATTATGATTGCCAGCATGCTTAATACTAAAGACCCTGTTGGTTATTTTCATCCTATAGCAAACCTTGTAGATAAAGTATATACGATTTCGTTGACCAACAACAATATAAGTATTTGCCCAACGATTTTGGCTGAATCCGCTAGAAAAGTCGGACTTTCTGCCAGCCCACAAGCTAGTCTACAAGATGCTTTGCGCAAAATTAATTCAGAGCATAAAAAGGCAACTGTCCTTATTGGAGGCTCCCTCTATCTTGCAGGCGATATTTTGCGTGACAATAAAACACTACCGTGTTAAGAACTAACCATTTATAGAGCTTTAAAAGATAGACCTTTTGATTATGCAGCTTAATAGTGCACTTTATCAACATCCTAAGCTTATTACTGTTTTCGGCGGCTCTGGTTTTGTAGGACGATATGTCGTTGAAACCTTAACCAAACGTGGTTATCGCGTTCGCATCGCTGTTCGTTGTCCACAAAAAGCTTATTACATGCTACAAATAGGAGAAGTGGGACAAACTCAAATGCTTCAAACCGATGTAAAGCACCGTGCATCTGTTGCACGTGCATTACGTGGAGCAGAGGGTGCAGTGTTTCTTCCTGGTAGCTTAGCACAATCAAATCAATCAAATTTTCAAAATACACAAATCAATGGTGTAAAAAATGTTTCTGAATTAACAGCAGAAGTTGGTATCCCTCTTATCCATATGTCAACACTTGTAGCGGATGAAGATGCTTCATTTCTTTATGCACGCGTGCACTCTATGAGTGAGAAAATTGTTCATAGTAAACATCCTCAAGCAATTATTATGCGTCCATCTGTTATTTTTGGACCAGAAGATTGTTTCTTTAACACCTTAGCAAAATTGTCTTGCTTTTTACCGATCATACCTCTTTTTGGAGGTGGACAAAGTAAATTGCAACCCGTGTATGTTGGTGACATTGCTGAGTTTATTGTACGTGCTCTAGAAAAGCATGCTGCTCTTGGAACAAGCTATGATCTTGTAGGTCCACAGATTATCACATTCTCAGATGCCCTTGAGAATGTATTAAAAATTATTCACCGCAAAAAAATAATCTTACCTATGCCTCTTTTTTCCGGACTCTTTATTGGAGGTATTTTAGGAATGATTGGTAAATTACCTCTTTTGCCAAGCTTGGTAACTGCCGATCAAATACGCTTTTTGCAAGCGGATAATATTGTTTCTCAAGAAGCAATAAAGAATGGACACACTTTAGAAGGAGTAGGAATTACTCCAAGAGCAATGGCTGCTATCTTGCCAAATTATTTATGGCGCTTCCGCCCACAAGGTCAATTTTCCAGAAATTTGCCAGCTTAGTGCATATTCTTTTTAGGGCATCTTTTTTTATGTAATAAGCTGCGTTTTACTTCACAAAAAAGATAAGATCTATATTGGTGGAATTGATACGTCTAATTCTTTTTTCAAAAGTATAATCTCGTAAAAACCTTCTTTGCCAACCCATATTCTTCATAGCTTTTAAAATGTTAGCAAGCTTTGTTCATTGAATAAAATTTTACGAATCTTTTTATACCTTGCCTATAATAGTTACCACATAAGCAAATATATATCTATCATATAGATTTATGAAAATTTGAAAAAATTTTCATATAAATAGGCTTTTCTATTCTCTTGCATTTTTTTTTAATTTCTCCTACCGTCTCGGAAAATTTACTTTTAAAGGGATAAAAAATGGCAGCTCAAGATTATGTTGTCAAAGATATCGCGCTTGCTGCTTATGGCCGCAAAGAACTTGATATCGCTGAAACGGAAATGCCTGGTTTAATGGCTTGTCGTAAAGAGTTTTCTTCTAACCAACCTTTACGCGGAGCGCGCATTTCTGGTTCATTGCATATGACCATTCAGACTGCTGTTTTGATTGAAACCTTAAAAGCAATTGGCGCCGATGTACGATGGAGTTCTAGCAATATTTTTTCTACGCAAGACCACGCAGCAGCAGCTATTGCGGCTACAGGTACTCCTGTTTTCGCAGTTAAAGGTGAAACACTTGAAGAATATTGGACTTATATAGATGCAATTTTTCAATGGCCTGATGGCAACCCCTCCAATCTTATATTGGATGATGGCGCTGATGCAACAAACTACATTTTAATGGGATCTCGTGCAGAAGAAAATAAAGATATTTTGTCATATCCAAAAACAGAGGAAGAAGGATTTTTTTTCAAACAAATCCAAAAGCGTATGGATGCAACACCAGGATTTTTCACACGCCAGCGCGCAGCAATCAAAGGCATAAGTGAAGAAACCACAACGGGCATAAACCGTCTTTATCAGTTACAAAGGGAAGGACTTTTGCCTTTTCCAGCTATTAACGTCAACGATAGTGTTACGAAATCAAAATTTGACAATAAATATGGATGTAGAGAATCGTTGGTAGACGGTATCCGACGTGGAACAGATGTAATGATAGCTGGCAAAACGGCTATCATCTGCGGGTATGGTGATGTAGGTAAAGGTTCAGCAGCATCTCTTTCAGGCGCTGGAGCACGCGTTAAAATAACAGAAATTGACCCGATATGTGCTCTTCAAGCCGCTATGGATGGTTATGAAGTTGTCACTTTAGAAAATGCAGCCTCCAGTGCTGATATTATTATAACTACAACTGGCAATAAAGATGTTGTCTGCTTGGATCATATGCGACAAGTAAAAGATATGTGTATCCTTGGAAATATAGGTCATTTTGATAATGAAATTCAAGTATCAGCTCTTAGAAATTTTTCATGGACAAATATTAAACCACAAGTGGATATGATCACTTTTCCCGATGGAAAACGTATAATTTTATTATCTGAGGGACGTTTACTAAATCTTGGCAATGCTACGGGTCATCCTTCTTTTGTCATGTCAGCATCATTCACCAATCAGGTTTTAGCGCAAATTGAACTTTTTACCCATGCGGAAAATTACAAAAATGAAATCACTGTTTTGCCAAAACATCTTGATGAAAAAGTTGCACGCCTTCATCTTGATCGGCTAGGAATACAATTAAGCGTTTTATCAGAAGAACAAGCCGCCTATATTGGAGTCTCACCACAAGGCCCCTATAAACCAAATCATTACCGTTATTAAAACGTTTTCTTGAGTTAAAAGAAAAAGGAAAGCGCGTCGTGCTCAGCTTTGGTGATTATAACTCCAAAGAAAAAGCTCAAAAAATGATCCGAATCTGCATCGGTATTTTTTGTTTTTTTTTCCTTTTTTCTTCAACACACACTGTAGCTCAATCGCTGGAAATGCAACCATCTTACTTCGCTTTTTTAGATGGGTCATGGCTTATTTTAGCACTCTGTGGAGGGATTTCTTGCGCCTCACTTCTCATATGCATGATAGTTATTATGAGCGCAAAGAAATCTTCATGGCAGCGTTTTAAGATGATTCAAGCGGATTTTTCTGAAAAACTTACGTATTATGAAAGGCTTATGGAAGAAACTGCGCAGTGCCTTCTCATTTGGGAAAATCCAACATCCTTACCACGTATAGTTGGAAACATTCCTGCATTGCAAAAAACAGGAATTCACCAGAAAGATTTTCAACGTTTTGAGCTCTGGCTTGAAGAAATGTCCCTGCGAGAACTTGATTACGCATTGACTCAATTGCGTTGTAACTGTCACCCTTTTGAACTTTCTATTACCACCACAAACAATATACTGTTACAAGTTACAGGTATCATAGCAGGAACAGCAGCCATTGCACGTTTTCAAGATATCTCAAAACAGCAAAGCGAAAATGCACGTTTACAGAAAGATATCACTCGCATTCTTACCGAATTAAGAATGCAGCGCAATCTTCTTGATTGTATTCAAGAACCGGTATGGATACGAGATTGTGAAGGAAAAATCTGTTTTATTAATCGTTCCTTTAAAGAAATGACAGGCTTTAAAGAAAAGTACAATAAAATTGATGACCTTTTCAATGAAGCAACACAACGCAAGACAAATGAAACAGAAACAGTTTTTCAAGAACATGTTCACACAGTTATTAATGGAGAGAGGCGCCGTTTTCATCTCACACGTATTACAACAGCAGAAGGAATGGCAGCTTTTGCCCGTGATGATAGCGCGTATGAAAATCTTGCCCATGAAATGGGACGCGTTCTTCAAGGACATTGTGAAACGCTTGACCAAATATCAACAGCTGTAGCGATTTTTGATAAAAACCAAAAATTAAAATTTTGCAACCACGCTTTCAAAATTTTATGGCCATTGGAGAATTCTTTTCTCGAAAGTGAACCAAGTCATACATTGCTTCTTGAACGTTTGCGTGAAAAGGGACTCATTGGTGAACACCCTGATTGGCGTGCGTGGAAAGAAAAACTTTTTAAAGCCTATCAGCAATCAGAATCAAATCAACAAATTTGGAATCTTCCAGACGGGCGTACAGTGCGTGTCATTTCTAGCCCTCATCCACAAGGAGGTGTCACTTGGCTTTACGAAAATCTCACAGAAAAAGTTGATCTTGAACGACGCTATAATACATTAATTAAAATACAAGGCGAAACACTTGATAAACTTTCAGAAGGTGTGGTGGTTTTTGGTACTGATGGACGTCTGCGTTTATCAAATCCAGCCTTATCAAAATTGTTGTCTTTACCTTATAATTTGCTAGTAGAAGGTACCCACATTACACAATTACAAAGCCATTGTTTAGCCTTAACTGTGGGGGAAGAATGGAGCAAATTTACCAAATTCATTACAGGTTTTGCTGAAAATCGTGATACATCTTCAGGTCGTATGGATCTAAAAAATGGAATGATTATTGATTACACATTGGTACCACTTCCCGATGGACAGACGATGCTCACCTTTGCTAATGTTACCGACACTGTTCATGTAGCGCGTGCTCTTCAAGAAAAAAATGAAGCCTTGGAAAGTGCTGACCGTTTGCGCAATGAATTTGTTCAACATGTTTCCTATGAATTGCGTACCCCCCTCACCAATATTATTGGATTTTCAGATATTTTACGCGATCAAATTTTTGGCTCTGTCAATGAACGCCAACAGGAATATCTTGGACACATTCATTCAGAATCTGGCACTCTTTTGAATATTGTTAATGATATCCTTGACTTAGCGACCCTTGATGCTGGCATTATGGAATTGGACATAAAGCCAGTTAACATTGCAGATGCTATGGTGCAAGCAGTAGCACGTGTAGAAGAACGTCTTAATGGACGCTACATTACGCTTTTACAACAAATTTCTCCTTCCCTAAATTTCATTTCTGCTGATGCAACACGTCTGCATCAAATCTTTGTTAATATTCTTAGTAATGCCATTAATTTTGCAACAGAAGCAAGCACGATTGAATTTTGTGCTGATGAACAAAATAATAATATTATTTTTAGTGTTCATAATGAAGGATCTGATATTCCAAAAGATATTCTTGATCGAATTTTCAAACGCTTTTCTTCTCATGCTCATCATGGTGGGCGTGCAGGAGCGGGTCTTGGTCTTTCTCTTGTCAAAAGCTTCGTTGAACTTCACGGTGGGCATGTTGAAATTTTTACTGGCACTGGACAAGGAACAACAGTTAAATGCTTTTTCCCAATCCCCAAAGGAGACAAAGTTTTTTAGTCTTGCTTTTTAATCCTCACAAAACTTTTTCTCACCCATTTTGTGGAAATCTTAATGAACTTTAGTTTTTTTCTTGAAAATGAAGAAGCAACCAAGCTTTTTGCGCAAGATCTAGCTCTCGCTTTAAAGCGAGGGGATCTTGTAACGCTTCAAGGCGATCTTGGAACAGGAAAATCAACCATCGCACGGACACTCATCCGCACACTTGCCAACGATAATACATTGGATGTGCCAAGTCCAACTTTTACTCTTGTCCAAAGTTATCAACTTTCACAATTTGAAATTATTCATGCTGATCTTTATCGTCTTTCTATGGAAGAAGAAATTGATGAATTAGGGCTTCATGAAGCCCGTGAGCAAAGCATTTTACTCGTTGAATGGCCGGAAAAGGGTGCAGATCTTTTAGGTCCTGTTACCTTTGCAATCACGCTACAATATGAAGGTTTTGGGCGTCGTGTGCATCTTACGTCAGCAGAACATTCTATTGAGCACCTGCAGGATCTTTTGCAATTCGCACATTTCTAACAACTCATAAACATGGTCATGTTTACCGTCGCCTTTTAGCTTGTAATGCCTCAGCGCGTATTTATGAAATTTTAAGTGATGGGCATCATCAAGAAGTCCTTATGGATGTGCAAACCATAGAAATGACACAAAATACAGATCCTTCTTATGCAACAATGGCACATCTTGCAAAAGATATCCGTCAATTTATAGGAATTAACAAACTCATTTTAGACAATGGATTTTTTGCTCCTCATATCTTTGTTAAAGACCTTGAAAAAGATCTTTTTATGTTAGAAGATCTAAGGCGCGAAAGGCTTTTAGATAAAACTGATAATCCTCTAAAAGAGCATTACACTGCCTGTAACGAATTGCTAGCTTCCTTCCACCAAAAATCGTGGTCTTCAGAAAAGCAATTTGCAACATTTTTGCTTAAAATTCCCTCTTATGATTGCCAAGCTATACAATCAGAACTCTCTTTATTATTGCTGGATTGGTATCTTCCCTTTAAAACACAAAGAACCTTAGACCAACAACAACGTAAAGATTTTTTTACTTATTGGCAGTCCTATCTCGATAATCTGATCTAGGGAGAACAGACTTTTGTCATGCAAGACTATCACTCTCCTAATATTCTTCGGTGTGCGCAGAAAGAAGGAACTGCCCGCATTGGTCTCATTGATTTTCAAGATGGCTTAAAAGGTTCAACAGTCTACAATCTTGCCTCTTTAGCACAAGATGCACACCTGTTTATTTTACCAGCGCTCGAAACAAAAATTCTTGACAACCTATTGCAATGCACGCCATCAAGCACCACGCCTCTTTGATGAAGATGAATTACGAAAACTTTATGGCTTTGCAGGAGCGTAATGGATTCCAAAATTTTAGAAATTTTTGTACGTTTCCACAAGCGAGATAGAAAATATTCTTATCTCAAATTTTTACCCCATATGCAGAATTATCTTTCCCGTAATCTTTTTCGTCCAACTCTTGCACCTCTACAAAGCTTTTATCAAGAACTGGAGCTTCTCTCAAAAGCATAATAGATGCTTTACTATTAACTTCTGTAAGATCATCTTCACAAAGTAATCAACTTTTGCGCAATATAAATATATAGATATCTATTTCCGTTGTGTTTCTAAATCTTTAATTTTAATTCATAGATATTAGCTGCTAAAGATTATCTTAAACCCAAATCAAAAATTTCTGCATAAATCCAGCTTTTCAGTTTTTCTCTACATGAAAATTGTATACAGTAAAAAAATGCGAATAATCAAAAGGCGAGAATGTCTTCCATGCATCCCAAATGAAATCTCATGAATCATAATCCGCGTGTTTTTTCCATTTCTTTTGGAACTCCTTTTTTGTCGTATTTTGTTGATGCACTGCTTTCAGGCGCTCTTATCGATGACTTTGCGCCTAATGGGGATATCCAAACAGCTCTTGCTGACACCCTCATTTACGTTCCGACACGTCGTGCTGCCCGCGCTTTGCGCACAGCTTTTGTTGAAAGAAGTGGCAAACAATCAACCTTTTTGCCAACCATTCGCCCCTTAGGAGATTTGAATGAGGATAGCTTCCTTTTTGTTGAAAACCATACCAGCATCCTAAATCCTCCTATTGGAGAAAGTGAACGCCTTCTGCTTTTAGCACGCCTCATTCGTCCTTGGCGTGAAAATTTACCTGCCCATCTGCGTGCCATGTTTGGTACAGAGGATGTTATTATTCCTGCTCATACTGCAGATGCAATTTGGCTTGCTCAAGATTTAGCACAGTTGATGGATGAAATTGAAACAGAAGCAGCAGATTGGTCAAAACTTAAAGAAATTGCACCTGATATGATCGCAGAATGGTGGCAAATAACGCTTAATTTTCTTACTATTGTTACCCAAAGCTGGCCGCAAATTTTACAAGAAAAACAACGAAGCAATCCGACTTTATGGCGCAATACAATACTCAAAATGCACGCGGAAACCCTACACCGCACGCGACCAAATAAGCCCATTATTGCCGCTGGTGCAACCGGTTCTATTCCCGCAGTTGCACAGCTTTTAAAGGTTATTTCCTATCTGCCTAAAGGTGCCGTTGTTCTTCCAGGACTTGATCTTCATATGGATGAAGCACAATGGGATGCATTAGGCACAATAAATGCAGAAAATGCAGAAAAAACAACTTCTGATTTTTTTGATCATGCAACTAACGCTTTTAGCCATCCTCAATACCATTTAAAAAAACTTTTATCCCTCATGAAATGCCATCGTGTTCAAGTTCGCGAAATTGGCCAACACAGCTCAATGGAAAAAAAGCGTGCAGCTCTTTTATCAGAAGCACTTCGGCCTGCCTCAACAACAGATACATGGGCGCAAATTGTACGCGATGATTATGAAAGTCTTTGTGAAAATTTGTCCTTAATTGAAGCCATAAATGAGCGTGAAGAAGCCCTCGCCATTTCTGTTGCTTTACGAAATGCCATTGAAGAACCTCAAAGAACCGCAGCTCTTATTACGAATGATCGTAATTTAGCACGCCGTGTTGTGGTCGAATTACAACGATTTGGCATTGAAGCAAATGATTCAGGAGGAATACCCCTTGCACAAACACTGCCTTCAACTCTTTTACGGCTTATTTTGGAAAATGTGTTTCAACCAAATGATCCTGTTGCTTTTCTTTCCCTTCTAAAACATCCGCTCACAACACTTGGACAAAACCATCATCGCTTACGCGAAATGGTAGAAAACTTTGAACTCTTTGTTCTTCGCGGAAGCACTGGTCGTATTGATCTTTGCGCGTGTGATCAGTTTTTTGAAACATGGATGAAAACACATCTCCACAATAATTCTGACAACAACACTTCTGATCAACATAAGAGCGAAGAAGCACGCCTGCTTTGTCATCTTTTGGTCAAAGCTGTTGAACCTTTAACATCTCTCATAAAACAGCAGAAAGAATGCACCATCAATGAAGCAGCAATAGCAACTGTTGAGGTTTTTGAAAATTTTGGATGTGATGAAAACAATTCTCTTATAAGCCTTTATCAAAATGAAGCTGGACAAGCCTTATCAACTTTCTTGCGTGAATTGGTAAGTGATCAATCAGGGTTAAAATTTCATCTGCACGAATGGTCTGCTATGTTTTCAGCTCTTATAGCAACCCGTTCCGTAACGCCTCCTCCTGGAGGACATCCACGCTTATTTATCTGGGGCGCTTTGGAATCACGTCTACAAACGGTTGATACAATGATCATTGGCGGCCTTAATGAAGGATCATGGCCTATAACAACCCGTAATGATGCCTTTTTATCACGACCAATGAAAATAATGTTAACCCTTGAGCCACCAGAACATCGTATTGGTCTTTCTGCGCATGATTTTCAATGGGCCATGGGAATGAATAAAGTTGTGATGAGCCGAGCTAAACGAGTCAATCATGCTCCTTCTATCCCTTCACGTTGGCTACAACGCCTAGAAACAGTTGTAGGAAAACAGGTTTGGGAGAAAATCCGCGCACGAGGCGAAATTTTGCTTCATTGGGCAAAAACGCTTGACAATACAAATCTCATTGCTCACGTGCAGCGCCCTTGCCCTGTTCCTCCCCTTAATATGCGTCCACACCATTTTTCTGTCACTGAAATAGCAACACTGCGGTATGATCCTTACGCTATTTATGCGAAAAAAATTCTACGTCTCAAACCACTTAAAGCTCTCATTTATAATCCTTCTGCTACTGAGCGCGGAATACTTTATCATGCTATTCTTGCTGCTTTTTGCACACAAGTAAAAGATCCCAATTCTACAAATGCATTAGATGCTCTCCTGACTATTGGACGTAAAGAGTTTAATAAATTAAATTTGCCTCGCGATATTGAAGTAATCTGGTGGACTATTTTTGAAAATTTTGCCCCATTTTTCATCCAATGGGAAAAAAGTCTTGGATCCCGAGAACGACATGCCGAAGTGGCATCTAAAAAAATACCCATAGGCACAACAGGTATAACTCTTTCAGGGCGTGCTGACCGTATTGATGTTTTGCCAGAAAAAATAATTGAAATTCTTGATTTTAAAACCAATACGCCCCCCTCATCAAAACAAGTCCGTAACTTACTTTTTCCGCAGTTAGCATTAGAAACTGCTTTGTTAATGCAAGGAGCTTTCACAGATTTTCAAGATTTTACTCCATCAAATTTGTTTTACATCCCTCTTAACAAAAAAGGAGAAATAAAATCCCAATCAGTTTTTTCAGACGAAGCAATAGATAAGAGAAATACAATCAGTCTTGGTAAAAAAGCATGGGAACATCTTATTTCATTAATGGAATATTACCAAAATCCACAACAAGGCTATCTTTCACACGCCGTGCCCTTACAAAAACCATATGAAAGCGACTATGATCATTTGGCACGATTATGGGAATGGTCAAATGGTTCTCATAAGGCAGATCAATCATGACTTTTTTTTCCATTCCTGAAGCAGCTCTTGATGCACAAGCAACGGCAACTCACCCGAAAACAAACGTATGGGTTTCTGCAAATGCAGGATCTGGAAAAACACATGTTTTAAGTGAGCGCGTTATCCGTTTACTTTTAAATGGCACTCCTCCAGCACGCATTTTATGCCTTACTTATACAAAGGCAGCTGCTGCTGTTATGCAGGCGCGGATTTTTCGCACACTTTCCAGTTGGAATGAACTTAATGATGAGGAGCTCCAAGTCATTTTGACGCGTCTTGAAAATAAACCCACTAACACGCAAAAACTAACATCAGCACGCCAACTCTTTGCTCATGCTCTCGAAACACCTGGCGGCTTAAAAATTCAAACGATTCACGCATTTTGCGAATCTTTATTGCATCAATTTATGTTGGAAGCCAATATTGCTGGGCATTTTGAACTTCTTGATGATATTAATCAAAAAAAATTACTACAAGAAGCCCGCCGCCAACTTCTAATACATAATGACGCACAAACAGCTTTAAAACAACTTCTTGAAGTTATCAATGAAAGTGCTTTTGCTCAATTATTAGATGAAGCAACCCAAAAACAACATAAACTATCTCATTTTTTAGCTTTTATTCTGTCTGAAAATGGAGAAAAAGAGCTACGTGCGCTTTTTAATTTAACGCCTGATGAAACACGTCAACTGCTGTTGAAAAAAATTCAACAAACAGCTTTACTGTCTTCTCATGCTCTTAGGCACTATCAAACCTATGGCAACAAAAATGCCGAAGGTATGATTGCACAATTTTCTCAATTATCTGCCGCTTCTGATGAAACAAGCATTATCAATATTATTTCAAATATTTATTTCACAACCACAGGAAAACCACGTAACTTTGCACGTTTATCTTCTAAAAAATCAGATGAAATTTGGCCTTTTATTAAAAAGGAAATTGAAGAAAAACAAAATCAACTTTCTATTCTTTTAGATAAATATCAATGCGAAAAAGTCGTTACACTCAATATGGCTGCTTTTCAGCTTTGCTCCATTTATCTTAAAATTTATGCGAACTTAAAAAAGATCAACGGCTTGTTAGATTTCGATGATCTTATTGAACGCACACTCCACTTGTTACAGCGTAAAGGTGCAAGCCAATGGGTACAATATAAACTCGATCGTGGTCTTGATCACATTTTGCTTGACGAAGCACAAGATACAAATCCTGAGCAATGGAAAATCATTCAACTTTTAGCCGAAGAATTTTTTACAGGTCACAGTCAACGCACAAATACACGTACTCTTTTTGCTGTTGGAGATGAAAAGCAGTCTATTTATTCTTTTCAAGGTGCTGTACCAGAAAATTTTGCTACAAATGGACGAATAATTCAAAAAAAAGCGCAGCAAGTAAAACAGAAATTTGAAAAAGTACAACTGAATTATTCTTTTCGCTCTACAGCTGATATTCTAAAAAGTGTTGATCTTGTCTTTGAAACACCAGAAAATTACAAAGGACTTTCAGCAGACAACACAAAAACTGTGCACGAAGCCATTCGTGTCCATAGTCCTGGTGATGTTATTTTATGGGATACTATTTCCAAAGAAACAAATGAATTTCCTGATGATTGGCATTTAACTGTTGATCATTTAGATACACCTGAAGTCCGCTTAGCAGAAAAAATTGCTGAAACCATCACAGACTGGCTACAAAAAGGAGAAATGCTTCCAGCCAAAGGGCGCTTATTACGCGCGAGTGACATTATGATCTTGGTTCGTAAACGTGATCATTTTGTTTCTGCCCTCTCTCGTGCACTTAAGCTACGCGATATTCCCGTAGCGGGTGCTGATCGTTTACAGCTCACAAATCATATCAGTATACGTGATTTAATGGCACTTGCACGCTTTGTTTTACAACCACAAGATGATCTTTCTCTTGCTTGCATTTTAAAAAGTCCACTTTTTGCGTTTACAGAAGATGAACTTTACCAGCTTGCAGCTGAGCGTACAGGATCACTTTGGCAAAGTCTTGGTGTGCACGCACCATCGTATAAGCCATTTCAAGACGCCTTTGAGCATTTAAGCAATTACCGTGCTTTAGTTGACAAAATACCAGTTTTTGAATTTTATAGCCATATTCTTAATAATGATAAGGGGCGACAAAAAATTTTGGCTCGCTTAGGGTCTGAAGCAAACGACGTGCTTGATGCTTTTCTGGATTATACACTTACTATTCAAAAAACTGGCTTACCAGGGCTACAAGCTTTTTTAGAAACATTAAGTGCAAGTGAACCAGAAATTAAACGTGAGCTTGATCAAAATCACGAAGAAGTCCGGATCATGACTGTTCATGCTGCTAAAGGATTGGAAGCTGCAATTGTTTTTCTAATTGATCCTGGTAGTGCAATTTGGCATCCTCAGCATGCGCCCCATTTTCTTAATGTTTCTTTGTACAATACAAACTTGAGCGACCAACAGGGTTTTATTTGGTGTCCCAATGCAAAATTTAACACAAAACTTTCTGAAAAAGCGCTTTTGCATTTAAAAGAGCGCGCAGAAGAAGAATATAGACGCCTTCTTTATGTAGGGATGACACGTGCCGAAGACCGATTATTTATTTGCGGATATAGCGGCGCACGAACATCCCCTAATACATGGTTACAGTTGGTAAAAAAAGCGCTCACACCGCATGCAGTTCCTCTAGAAAGTTCTACAGAAGATATTGCAGTTTGGCGCTATTGCATCACGCCCTCTTCCACTATCCCAATAAATCAAGAGACATCTTGTGCAAACAAGAACCAAATACTCCCATCTTTGCCCAATTTTTTCTCTCATAAAGTACCAACAGAATCCCCTTTACCAAAACCATTAAAGCCTTCCATTGCTAGTCTTTCTATTGAATCTGATACTGAGCTCTTCCCTAATCAAAAACAACTCAGTATTTCACCTGTTTTAGGAGAAAAAAATACCAACAAGGCTTTTTCTATTGAATATGGAAATCTTGTGCACCGATTGCTGCAATATCTGCCCGATTGCGCTCCACAAAATCGCCAATATCATGCTCGACACTATCTCAACACCAAAGCTTCTCACTGGCATGAGAGCCAAAGAGAAGATGCGTTGCGTCACGTTTGGCAAGTTTTGGACAATCCGTATCTCAAACCTCTTTTCTCTGACCTTTCACGCGCTGAGGTTTCTTTGATGGGCATTGTAAAAATTCGTGGAAAAGAACAAGCAATTTCTGGTCAAATTGATCGTTTATATATCACGCAAAATAGTATTGTTTTTGCCGATTTTAAAACTGGAACGCCGCCTGAAGATGAAGCTTCTATCACACCATGCTATTTGCTGCAAATGGCTCTTTATCGAAAATTACTGCAAACTATTCATCCCGAAAAAGACATCCAAGCTATCCTTATTTACAGCAAAGAAGCAAAAATTTTTAAACTTAACCCTGAAAAACTCGATGCACTTCTTGGTGAAGTTGCTTTATAAATCAAGAAAACTCTTTTCCAAAAGGCTTTCTATAATTTATCTTTCAATAACTTGATATAAGTTACTATCGTACCGATGTGTAAAAGCAAAACATAAAGGATAAATCAATGACATGTATAAAAGTTAATAATAGCAATTTCGAAAGCGAAGTTCTCACTTCTCCCACCCCTGTTGTGGTTGATTTTTGGGCAGAATGGTGTGGTCCTTGCAAAATGGTTGCTCCGATTTTGGATGAAATTTCGACAGAAATGCACGCCCAAGTCAAAATTGCCAAAATAAATATTGATGAAAATCCAGAACTTGCTACCAAATATGGAGTACGCTCAATTCCAACTTTATTAATATTTAAAAATGGAACTGTTTCATCGAATATGGTTGGTGCTGCTCCTAAAGGACGCATTTCTGAATGGATTAAAAACTGTCTTCTTTAAATCTGCCCATAACGATTTTTTATAAAGAAGAGAGGTTCTTTCCTCTCTCTTTCATTTAAATTTTTTAAGAAAAATTTTCCCTCGCAAAGAAAAATATCTCTTTATTTAGAGCGTATTTGATAATCTTTAAAAGTTGCAAATTTTATTTTTGGTGCCCGTTCTGCTTCATAATTCAATGAAAAATGGTTTTCCGCTAAAAAAACTGGATCACCTTCTAGATCATGAGCAATAGAAGATCGGTGATTAGCCAAAAATTTTTGCAACTCATCTTTACTCTCTGCAAAAATCCAACGGCATATACTAAAACGCGCCGCTTCAAAGCTCACTGGCAAACCATATTCTACTTTAAGCCGTTCCCTTAAAACATCAATTTGCAAAGCGCCAATAACGCCAATAAGAGAAGGAGATCCATCATCGGGGATAAATAATTGTACCACCCCTTCTTCAGCCATTTGTTGCAAAGCCTCTTTAAGTTTTTTTGCTTTCATCGGATCGCCTAAGCAAACACGACGCAAAATTTCTGGCGCAAAATTAGGCATACCTTTAAAGAAAATATCCTCACCTTCTGTAAGTGCATCTCCAATACGCAAAATTCCATGATTTGGAATACCTACTATATCACCAGCATAGGCTTGATCTGCAATTTGACGTGAACGAGCAAAGAAAAATTGTGGTGTTGAAAGAGTCATCGGTTTTCCAGTTCGTACCAACTTTATCTTCATACCACGCTCAAGTGTTCCAGAACACACCCGAAAGAATGCAATACGATCACGATGATTGGGATCCATATTTGCTTGAATTTTAAAAACAAATCCTGTCATTTTAGATTCAGTAGCCACAACATTGCGTTGATCTGCTACCTGATCACGAGGACTTGGACCAAAATCAACTAAAGCATTGATCAAATCACGAACACCAAAATTTCGTAAAGCCGAACCGAAATAAACTGGTGTCATATGCCCTTCACGAAAAGCTTGAAGATCAAAATTTTTACAAGCAGTATGGGCAAGACTTACGCCTTCAATAAAGGAGGCGCGCTGGTTTTCAGGAAGCAAATTTGCAACCTCATCAAGTCCAGAAACTGTCTTTTGCGTTACTTCATCATCTCGTTGACGAAAACGATTATGATGAATATCAAAGGTTCCAACAAAGTTCTTTCCCGCACCAATAGGCCATGTAATTGGTGCAGTATCAAGCGCAAGCTTTTCTTCAATTTCATCTAAAATTTCTAAAGGATCACATGCTTCACGATCCATTTTGTTCACAAAAGTCACTATAGGGATGTCCCGCATTCGGCACACTTCAAAAAGCTTTAGTGTTCGAGGTTCAATTCCGCGTGCACCATCTAGTACCATAATAGCGCTATCAACAGCCGTAAGGGTGCGATAAGTATCATCCGCAAAATCCTCGTGACCTGGAGTATCTAATAAATTAAAGATGTGATTTTCGTATTCAAACGTCATCACCGATGTCACAACGGAAATACCACGATCACGTTCAATATTCATCCAGTCAGAGCGGGTTTGAATACGATCTTTTTTTGCCTTTATTTCACCAGCAAGCTGAATAGCACCACCAAACAACAAAAGTTTTTCTGTTAGCGTTGTTTTCCCCGCATCAGGGTGAGCAATGATAGCAAATGTACGACGCCGCTTTACTTCTTGCGCTCTCTTTTCCATTATTCCTCCACAGGCCGCGCAAGCGCTTCAGCAATAAGTGCACGCATTTCATTAATTCCATAAAGCGCAATAAATGACCCCAACCGTGGTCCTCGCTCTTGCCCTAAAAGAACCTCATATAACATTTGGAAAAAAACATTCGAAACACCTGGCCCCCCTTCGGGACTTTTTTTGTTATGATCCTGATAACGCTCTATTAAACGAGCAACATCAAGGAGAGCATTTTGAAGGATATTTTCATCCGCATTTTTAGGCAAACTTGCTAATTTTGCATCGATATTTGCCAATGTTGAACGCTCAACTTCATCAGGAGTTCGAAACTTTTTGTTTGGTTTTACAAAAACATCAAAATACTTAATGGCAAATTTTACCAACTGATCAAGTTCTGGATAAGTTTGCGCATTTATACCTTTAGCATAGCGAGAAATAAATCCCCAAAGCACTTGCTCATTCTCCGCGTTTGAAGCGCTTACCAAATTCAATAGCATAGCAAAGGATACCGGTAAATTAATCTGTGGAGGACAGCCATTATGGATATGCCACACAGGATTATTAAGTCGTTCTTGCCATTTCTGACGTCCATAAGCTGAAAGATGCGCATAATAATCGTCAACAGCTTTTGGAATAACATCAAAATAAAGCCGCTTTGCTGTTTTTGGCTTTAAAAACATGTAAAGCCCTAAACTCTCTGTTGGCGCATAAGTTAACCACTCATCAATGGTTAAGCCATTTCCTTTTGATTTGGAAATTTTCTGTCCCTTATCATCTAAAAAGAGCTCATAATTAAATCCCTCTGGTGGATTTCCACCGAGCACTTTGCAAATTTTAGAAGAAAGATTTGTGGAATCGATGAGATCTTTTCCCGCCATTTCATAATCGACCCCAAGTGCCTTCCAGCGCATTGCCCAATCCACTTTCCACTGGCACTTAACTTTTCCCCCTGTAACTTCGGTTTCAATAGTTTCTCCTGTTTCAGGTTCAATATAAGTTATTGTGCCTTTTTGAGCATTATAAGCAATCATTGGTACCTGTAATACCTTACCAGAAAAGGGAGAAATAGGTAAAAAAGGTGAATAAGTAGCCCGCCGTTCTTCACCCAATGTTGGCAAAACAATTGCCATCACCTTGTCATAACAGGCAAGTATTTTCATAAGTGCGTCGTCAAAACGACCAGAATTGTAATAGTCTGTGGAACTTGCAAATTCATAATCGAAACCAAAACGATCTAGAAAAGCACGCAAGCGCGCGTTATTGGCCGCCCCAAAGGAAGGATAAGCATCTCCAAAAGGATCTGGTACACGGCTGAGTGGTTGACCAAGGTATCTTGCCATTTTTTCACGATCAGGCACATTCTCAGGAACTTTACGCAAACCATCTACATCATCAGAAAAGCAAAGCAGTTTTGTTTTTATCTTGTTCTCAGTTAAAATATGAAATGCATGACGCACCATGGTCGTACGAGCAACTTCCCCAAAAGTTCCAATATGCGGCAAACCAGAAGGTCCGTAGCCTGTTTCAAATATTACAATTTCTGGATAACCTGTTTTTTCATATCGTTTGATAATTTTACGTGCCTCTTCAAATGGCCAAGCTTTTGATTGAACAGCCGCATCTCTTAATTCTGGCGTAAGGCTAAAGGCATTACATTGGTCACGCATCATTATCTTCATCCTAAAAAACAAAACTTTTTAACAACATGGTGTATGGTTATTGAATTTATTCGTCAATAATAGCAAGCAAAAAGCCCAAAATTCTTATTATCTTATCACGATATAGCTTTTGCCATCGCTATATCCGTAGCTTTTCTATTTTTCAATAAACAAATTGAATATTATGACCCGTAATTTACCCATTTTAATTATTAGCGTTTTGGTCACTATTCTTACCAATATTCCTTATTATACTTACAAGTAAGAAACTAAATCTTCTAGTATCGCGCTAAAAATAAACAAAGGGCGTATCTACTAACAAAAATCGGCTACGAAAATATTTTCATGTGTTTAAACAAAAAAGCTTGTTGTTAGCAAAATGAAGCGCAGTGTTTGTTTAACAAAAACACCACTAACATGCATGAGCATTATTGAATAAGCTAATGCTATCCTCTTGATCATCAGCACTTTAAATTTCCTTCGAAAATTTATAATTCATCTGAACAAAGCGAATTTTTGCAAAATTTATTATTTTCACATCCATAATTCTTAAATTAAACGAGAAAAACAGAAAGGAATGATAAAACTCACCCATTATCCCAAACACAAGCATCTTTTTAAAAATTAATAATTATTACAGCCACTTTATCTCGATCAGCTTTCAACAAAAAGAATATGCATATATACGTTTTCAGAAAGCAAAAATAAATGAATTTTCAAACACCTGCTCTCTAATTACAAGAATAAATTTGTATTCATAAAAAAGGTATGCACCCTACCTTCTCTACCTTTATTGAAATTTTATGCGCGTACATAAATTCAATCAAATTTGTTTAACTTTTAAAGACTTCATCATGCCACTAAGTAATAATTTTAATATCATAATTGAAAATATAAGCAAAAAACCTAAAATCTGTTTGATTACTTCTTTTTTCTGTTTTTCCTTGGACAATCATATCTACGTTTACCTCCTCGGCAATTTCAATAAGGCATTCTCAAAAAAATAGACAGACCAATTATACCTCTCTCTCCAAAGATATCCATCTTTGTAGACTGTTTATTGACTTTAAAAATTGGAAATATAAAATCACGCACAAATTTTTTACATAAATCTTAAATGTGAATTTCTTTAAATTAACATTTCAGTTTTACAAAATGCAAAATCTTCAACTCTTCCCATTAACTAACAACTGTAAAGGTTGTACTCTTGTTGTCCAGTTTACTTTTGTAATCGTGAGAACACATTTGAGCGTTCTTCGTAGTATGTTAAGATGATTTTTAATTTCTCTTTTTAACTTATTTAAAACTCTATATTGTTTGCTTTTTTTGTATAAGAAATCTAAACGAAATGAATAGGGAAAATAGGTTTTCTTTAAACAACATTAAAAGATACAAAAATAAAAAAGTGTTAATAAAATATCTTTGCGAAAAATGTGAATTTTGGAAATCTCTTGCAAAGAAGGAAGAGTTTTGTATCGTTTTGACCTGAATGGTCTATCATTATACAATTTGCTTTAGCGTCACTGGTTTTAGCTCTCATTCTAGAACCTAATATTATGTTATCAGTAGGGCATACTCATCGCACAAAACAAAAAAGCTGGAATTATATGTACTTTTGAGAGCGCAACCGATTTTGCTCTCCATTACTGCTGTAGCGCTCTTGGTTTGTCAGCACTTATTTTTGTATCACCACACGATTTTTTCTCCTTAAAGTTGCAGTTGCCTTTTATTATCTTCTGTGGATTTCTTTGCAAACACTGTATAAAAATTCTACATTTTTTCTCAAATAGACATCCTAAAAGCACTAAAGCCTTAGACGTAATTATTTTACTGATGTTGGAATTAACCTGTTAAATCCTAAAATCATTCTTTATTAATATAACTTTTTGCCAAAATTTATTGATGCTAATGGCTCGATGGCTATGCAAAAATTATTTGTTTGAGGACTTTCTTATATCCAAATTTTTCTGCCAATTACAATTTTTATGTTTTTTATAGCTGATAAGCTTGCTCAAAATCTTATGCAAAAACTCTTCTTATACCCGCTTTTATTGGTTTATTGCCAGCATTTTACAAGCTTTGCTTAACATCTCCTTATTAGCCCAAAAGTAAAACTATTGGTTGCCAACAGATTCCAGTTGCAAACGTTCAAACTTTCGTAAACGTTCTGAAGCGGATTTAAGCTGACCGCACGCTGCTAAAATATCGCGTCCGCGTGGCACTCGAATAGGCGAAGCATAACCCGCTTGATTAATTACTTCAGCAAAACGCTCAATTTGTTCCCAATCAGAACATTGGTAATTACTTCCTGGCCATGGATTAAAAGGAATTAAGTTTATCTTAGCAGGAATACCTTTAAGCAATTTAATTAGTTGCTTAGCATCATCCAAACTATCATTTACATCTTTCAGCATCACATATTCAAATGTAATTCGTCTAGCATTGGAGAGACTAGGATAATTGCGGCAAGCATCCATTAACATAGCAAGCGGATATTTTTTATTGATTGGAACAAGCATATCCCGTAGCGAATCACGAACAGCATGAAGTGAAATAGCCAACATAACCCCAATCTCTTCCCCTGTTCTTATAATTCCAGGAACGATGCCACTAGTTGAAAGGGTAATTCGACGTTTTGATAAAGAGAGCCCATCTCCATCAGAAGCAATTAATAAGGCTTTTTTAACTGCTTCAAAATTATAAAGTGGTTCCCCCATCCCCATCATAACGATATTGGTAACTTTTCGCCCCTCAACTGGAACAATTGCACCATCAGGAGTATTCTTATCAGGAAAATCACCTAAACGATCACGTGCGACCAATAATTGTGCTAAAATCTCTTCTGCTGTTAGATTGCGAACAAGCACTTGTGTTCCCGTATGACAAAAAGAACAGTTTAATGTACACCCTACCTGAGATGAAATACATAAGGTGCCACGCCCTTCTTCAGGAATATAGACGGTTTCGATTTCAACAGGCTTCCCAGCTCCATGCGCTGGAAAGCGCAAGAGCCATTTACGCGTACCATCTTTTGATATTTGTTCTCCAACAATTTCTGGACGCGCAATAGAAAAATGATCTTTAAGCATTTGCTGCATTGGCTTGGAAATATTCAGCATCTCATCAAAATTTGAAACACCACGCACATAAAGCCAATGCCAAAGTTGACGTACACGCATACGCGTTTGGCGTTCTGGCACACCAATTGTCTTTAAAGCTTCCACCATTTCATTATGTGATAAGCCAATTAAAGGTAACTTAAGCCCATCCTTCACTAAAACATTATCTGGTTTTAGTGTTTGGCACGCATCAATTGGTTTGAGATCATATGAAATGGCCATTACTTTTCGATTTATCTTACTGTTTTTTAGTTACGTGCGCCTTAATGGCATTTTTGTGCCGTATTTAACGCAGCGATCACTCCTTTTAAAGAATAAGTATAGGTGGTGTGCGTTCCTCGCTTTGAGATCGCTCTTACTGTCATGTGGTTCCCCGCACGCATAGCAGAAACAAGCTGCTTTTCTAATTCTGATGATGCTAACCAAGCTGATGAATCCTTCGTGAAAAAATCAAAGTCCTTATCTCCAACGGTCACAATAACTTTTGACCCTTCTTTAAGTGTATAACCAGCCATAAATTGTGGTTCAAATGAAACGGGTGAATTAGAACGTTTCGTAACCAAAAAGAAATTATCGCCATGATTAACTGTTGTTGGAAGCGATTCCAAAGGTATCGACAATACGTAACAAATTGTATTTTCTGGTGATTTATAAGAATAAGCTCCCCAAGCATAAAATTGATCCAGACGTTTTGGTGTCTGCGGCCACGCCATTCCAGCAGTAGCAAAAACCATTGTAAATGCAGCAATAAGAGTCTTTTTCAACATTTTCATTTAGCTCACTTCTTTTACTCTTTAAAAAGTTTTTTCATTGGCAAGGTCTAACAAAAGCTCGGTTGATGCTTAATGTTGTTGTCCCAATCTTCTCAACAAGCAAAATATTGTCGCTCAAATTAAAACAAACCTTTATATTCAATTGTGATCGTTTAATTGTTATTAAAACATGAATAATATGAATTTTTTATTCACAAATCAGATTTTTAAAAAAAATAACAACTTTGCCTTATTCCACAAAAAAAATATAAACACATTATTAATAAATTAAACGAATTTTCATCAGTAAAAAGCGTAAAATACCTTATACTCTAATAAATTGTTGCTTATCTATGCCTTAATTTCTAAAGTTATATTGTCAGAAGTTACTTTTTCGCTATTTCAAAGCAATTTTTTAAAAAATTACCAAACATTATTAGCATTACTCCCTGCCTTAACTACAATTTTATTGCTTTGATACCATTAACTCTCACTCTTCACTATTTCAAATTTCCAATTTCTAAAGCTACGCGAGCAATTCAAGCCGGTATAACCGTACTGTTTGTTATCCGACATACTGAATAATTCTCTACTCTTTTTCATTAAAAAATTTTACATACGCAAAAGATCTCTGTTTAATCGAAAATTTATAATTTTCGTTTTTTATCATCAAAACTAACTTTTTTAGTACTAGCTCTGCATAAAAAATCTGACATTAACAATAAACTTGTCCTTGAAAATTTATTTTTTTCATCATCCTTAAAGAGAATCACCCTTTATTCCTTTTGAGGGTCTAAACTGCAACGTTACTAAAAAGCAATAAGAATTCATTTTATAAAGAAATTTAATTCACGAATAGATAGCTTAAGTAAATAGGTCTAACAGCAATAATAATTAAGTTTCTTATATGAAAATAAAGATTAGCAATTAGCCCTATTCTCTATTCTTTAAAGCAGATATCTCTTTAAACGTAAATTATATCACTTCCTATCCTGCTTTCAATTCAAATACCGCAACGTAGAATATCAGAGTGTTTTTTAAGCTGCATTTGATGCTGAATTTTGAATTAATAAAGCGTAAAGCGCATTAGCATCATGCGTATTGCGCAATTTTTGAATAACATCAGAATGACGTAAAACACGTGCAATCTGTGATAAAGCTTTTAAGTGGTCTGCCCCAGCATTCTCAGGTGCTAAAAGTAAAAAAACAAGATCAATCGGCTCGTCATCGAGAGCTTCAAAATCAACTGGATTTTCAAGGCGTGCAAATATACCAATGATTCGGTTAATATCTGGCAATTTTCCATGAGGAATGGCAATGCCACCGCCTAACCCCGTTGATCCCAATTTTTCACGTTGTAAAACAATATCAAAAATTACACGCTCATCAAGACCTGTCAATTTAGCTGCTTTTTCAGCTAAAATTTGTAAAACTTGTTTTTTCGAATTCGCTCTAAGAGCCGGAATAATTGCTTCCGGCGCAATTAACTCACTCAAATTCATATTTTAATTTTCCCTTTGCATGCTCAAATTCCCACTCATAAACCAATAAAAATATAGGAACCAAAAGATCGTGATTAAATGTATCTCTTTTCAATTCACAACAGGAGATGATCCAATTCATCTCATATCACTACCAACTCAATGATAAGCAATAGTATTCAGCTTTTGATTAACAGCATAAGAAAAAAAGATATGGAGTTCTCCATAAAATTAACTTCGCTCCAAGACCAGTAATAGTTACCGTTTAAGCCCTTTCAGCCATAAAGTTAGTGCAAATACTTTGTTAGACCTTCCTCTTTTCTTTAAGTAGTTCTCATAAAGACACATAGAGACAAAGTACAACTCTTACACTTACCACATAGCTTAAGACGCAAAACTATAACATTCTAAACAGATTTTAATACGATTAATGGACATCTTTAAAATTACCCACACACTTGACCTCATATTCGCCACTCATTCATACACAACTCTTGATGCATCATGGAGCAAATAAAACACCCCCTAATACTTACAATATAGTTTATGGTGCCACAATAAAAATGTCCCAAAAGAGTATCATCTATAAATTTGTTTTAACGAAAAAATATTACCAATATTTATACACCATACAGAAACACGTGACTTCATCTCTTGTCTCGTTTATCATTCATCATAAGCTTAATCTAGTGGTATCTTTTTCATGCTGCAATAAAAAGCAAACTAAACCGAAAAGTATAACGAAACCACCTCCTCCTTATGAAGAATTTTTCTCACCAATCAGTCAAAAATCAGCCTAAAATTGTAATATAAGAGAAGTTCTGGCAGAAATAAGGTACCTTTCAGAAGTAACATGATGAAAGCAATCGTTATAGAAGGTTCATTGCATAGCCAAACTTAAGAATACTTCTTTTTCTTCACTCTTGCCCACAAATAATCAATCACACTTCTTAAATTTATTTATTTAAAGAGCCTAACACTATCCATCATGGCTTACGCATTGTATCAATATATAACTGTTCTCAGTTAAATCATAAAATACGCATCAACAATGACTATTTTTAAATCAAAATAAAATTTGTACTCGCAGAACTGTTTCTGTTAAAATTTCAATGAAAAATTAGAGAGAAAACTGATTGCCCAAGTAAATTTTGCGCACATCAGCGTTGTTGATAATATCATTAGGACAGCCGTGAATTAACACTTTCCCCGCATGAATGATATAAGCACGATCAACCAGATCCAATGTCTCACGCACATTATGATCAGTTATCAAAACACCAATACCACGTTGCGTCAAATGACGAATAAGCTGCTGAATATCAAAAATGGCAATAGGATCGATTCCTGCAAATGGCTCATCAAGTAACAGAAAACTAGGGCGAGAAGCTAAAGCGCGCGCAATCTCGAGTCGCCGACGTTCTCCTCCTGACAAGGAAATTGCAGGCATTTTTCGTAAATGCTCAATTTTAAATTCATATAAAAGTGCATCCAACTCCTCACGTCGTTTAAGCCGGTCTTTCTCGACTATTTCCAAAACAGCTTTAATATTATTTTCGACGGAGAGACCACGAAAAATAGATTCTTCTTGCGGGAGATATCCAACACCTAAACGAGCACGTCGGTACATAGGAAAATGCGTAATATCAAATCCATCAATTTTAATTGACCCTCCATCAGATTTAATGAGACCTGTAATCATATAAAAACAAGTCGTTTTTCCAGCACCATTGGGACCTAAAATACCAACAGCTTCTCCAGTACGAAGACCGAAAGAAACACCATTAACAACCTGTCTTCCTCGGTAAATTTTCATCAAATGACTGGCAATTAAGGTTCCTTTTAAACGATTTTTTGAGGCTTCATTTTCAAAATCGCACTCACCCATCTGTTTTTCTTTTTTGATTCCAAACATGAAATCTTAATGGCCACTTTTTTGACTTTGTTTTAAAATAATTGAAACGCGGCTCTTTTTTTCAGGCATATCACAACCTTCTAGTAAGGCTTTTCCGGTTTTCATATCTGCTATCAATTTGCACCCCGTTGCCACATTCTCACCATCAATTAATATAACGTTATTACCTGTTAAAACCATCATATTTGACTTTCCATCAAAAATACCTTTATCACCTGTAGCAACTTGTGTGGCTACTTTTATATAAACCTTTCCTAAAGCTTCCATTTTTTTAACACCCGTTGAACCAAGCCATGCAGGCAATACTGCTTTTGTATTGACCTGATATTTATCAACTGTTTCACGCACTCTATCATAATAGATAACCAATTTTGACGTTCGCAAAAGACGGTTACCCTGAACCACTGAAACATTTCCGTTGAAGAGCGCCATTCCCTCTTTATCACGGATCTCTAGAGAATCTGCATAAAGTTCCACCGGCTCCTTACCATTTGATAAATTAATTCCGAAATTAGCAACTTCAGCATATCCACAAACGGATCCCAATCCTAGCATTTCCATACTCAAAGCCAAGCATATACTCATCCATTTTCTGTATGATGCTTTCGGCTTCATTCTATAATTCTCAATTTTTTTTATTAACACACTGACATACTTCTTTGTCATAAAAATCGTTCAAATTTTGTATTGGTTATTATCTCATTGCTTGTCAATCACCAAATGCACCCCACCCTGGAAATACATAATTTGTCTTTTTTCTAGAATTTGCAAAGCGTTTGCTACAAGACGCAGACCTGAACGCTTAATATTGACACGTTCATTTGTACTTAATTGTCCCTCAGACAAATTAATATCTGCTGCCATAAATCGTGCAACTATTCCATCACTTGTTGTAATCGTGAATGGTTTATCTAATTGTAAACGGCCATTGATATTATCATAAATACCTCCTTGGGCATTGAGAAAAATCTGTCCATGTTGGCTTATAAATGCTTCAGCTGTGATATTTTGTAGCCCAATGACTCCAGAGCGTGTACGATCTTGATATGCTTTTTCTGCTTTGAGCCAATAGGGCTCATAAGAGCGTGTATAACCTTCTAATTTTGGATTGAGCATCGTCAACTTCATCATTCCGTCCTCTTCATTATTCAAGATTATAGTGTCAGAAGCAGCAGGAATAAAAAAGGATGTAAACCAACAAAAGGCAAGTGCCATAACCAACGCACAGAGAGGTAAAAAGATTTTTAATAAGCTAATACAGCGCGAATGACGATACGCTTTTTTAAAAATATCACTAAAAGATGATTTTGTTGAAGAGACTTCATAATAATTGTGTACGGCCATATTATCCTAATCTCTCAAATATCCCGCGTTTTTTAATCTTTATAACTTCTATAGAGGGTATTTTCAAATTTGCTTATTGCAATTTTGTTTTTTATTGGTTTTATTTTGTTTTTACTCGTTTATTATGTAGCGTGCATACATGAAATGCACATATAAAAAAATCTTTTTTTATGAAAGAGAGGTTATTTTGGTTAAATCAGAACTTGTGCAAATTATTGCTCGTCATAATCCGCATCTTTTTCAACGTGATGTGGAAAATATCGTAAATGCCATCTTTGAAGAAATTGCAACAGCACTTGCTAATGGCAATCGCGTTGAACTTCGCGGCTTTGGAGCTTTTTCTGTTAAAAGTCGCTCAGCTCGTAACGGCCGTAATCCACGAACAGGTGAAGCTGTTGCAGTTGAAGAAAAATGGATTCCTTTTTTCAAAACTGGCAAAGATTTGCGTGACAGACTTAACAAGTGAGTAAATTTATGACTATCAAACACGTCCTTTTAACAATTATTTTTGTGCCCCTCACATTTTTCTTGATCGCTCTTATCATAGCTAACCGTCAAATGGTTGTATTGACTCTTAATCCTCTCCAAACAAATCCTGAGAGTTTGACTTACCAAGCACCTTTATTTATATGGCTCTTTATTTTTTTCTGTTTTGGTGTTTTATTCAGCAACGTAATCAACAGATTTAAACACCATAAATGCATAAAAGCCCTAAAAGAGAGTGAAGCTGAACTAGAAAAATTAAAAGCATCGATCGCCAATATAATATAATAGCACTTTAGTGAAACTTTTTCTTATGTTATGTTTCAATAGTGCTAAAACTGATTTTTTCTTTATTTTAGATATTTAATGAAATTAATTAATACTATTATAGAAATTCAGTAATCCTTAAAATTTTTTAAAATACCTGTATCGTAATGTCTGCACAATTTTTTCAACCATATCAAAGCAACATGCATTTACAGGAAAGGTTGCCTCTCATTTTAGAAACAGATGCCAGTGCAGATTATGCTTTAATTGACTCTGGTAATGGAAAAAAATTGGAGCGGTATGGACATTACCGCATCATTAGACCAGAAAGTCAAGCATTGTGGAAACCGGCTTTATCACAAAAACATTGGGCAAATGTTGATGCTATTTTTACAGGAAACCGAGACGAAGAAGGTGTTGGTCGTTGGTATTTTCCCAAAAAAACTCTTGGTGAAACATGGCCACTTTCTTGGAATGGACTGTCTTTTTTAGGGCGTTTTACTTCTTTTCGACACGTAGGTGTTTTTCCTGAACAAAATGCCCATTGGCGCTCAATGGAAGAACAAATTATTAACGCTACACGTCCTATAAAATTATTAAATCTTTTTGGCTACACAGGTATCGCTTCTTTGATTGGTGCACGTGCGGGTGCAAGAGTTACCCATGTTGATGCCTCAAAAAAAGCAATCACTTGGGCAAAGGCCAACCAAGAAAGAGCAGGATTATTAGATTATCCTATTCGCTGGATTTGTGATGATGCCGTAAAATTTGTTGAACGCGAATTGCGACGTGAAAAAACCTACGATATGATTCTTCTTGATCCTCCTGCCTATGGACGTGGACCTCATGGCGAAGTTTGGCAATTGTTTGATAACTTACCGAAAATGATCACAAGCTGTCGCAAGCTTTTATCTGATAAACCTCTTGCCGTTGTGCTTACAGCCTATTCTATTCGTGCTTCTTTTTATACACTTCATACTTTAATGCGTGATGAATTTATAGATCTTGGTGGCACAATCGAATCAGGAGAACTGATCTTGCGTGAAGAAGCTGCTAAACGTACCCTTTCTACTTCTCTTTTTAGCCGATGGATTGCTTAAAATGTGCATACCCAAAACTGGTAAGGTTAAAGAAATTACCTCCCTTAACAACCCTATTATAAAAGATCTTAAAGCACTTAGCCAAAAGAAAAACCGTAATAGAGAAGGCCTTTTTATGGCAGAAGGCCTTAAGTTAGTAATTGATGCTTTAAATCTTGGATGGACAATACAGACACTCATTTTTTCCAAAAGTAAAATTGGTAATGATGCCATCGAAAATATTGCTGCACGCACTGTAGCCAATGGTGGTTTTGTCATTAAAGCTTCACAAAAAATTATGGAATCTATTACTCGCCGCGATAATCCACAAACAGTTATCGGCATTTTTAAACAACAGTGGCAATCACTTGAAATAATAACAGAACAAACCGAAGATGTTTATATTGCGCTTGATCGGGTGCGTGACCCTGGTAATCTTGGCACCATTATCCGCACCGCTGATGCGGTAGGAGCTAAAGGCGTTATTTTGATTGGCGAAACAACAGATCCTTTTTCACCTGAAACAGTACGTGCAACAATGGGATCTATTTTTTCCATACCACTTTATCGTTTTGATGAAAGTGCTTTTTTAAACTGGTCTGCACAGTTTAAAGGTATGATCATTGGCACACATCTTAAAGGATCTATCGATTATCGTACAATTGATTTCAAAAACGGCCCTATTATACTTTTAATGGGAAATGAAAAACAAGGTTTACCAGATAGTCTTACAAATCGATGTAATAAACTTGCGCGTATTCCGCAAAGTGGGCGTGCTGATTCACTTAATTTAGCAATAGCAACAGCTATTATGCTTTATGAAATTCGCCGTCCTTATTTAACACTGGAACCATGCAAAGACAGAACATGACACGTAAATCATTTCCTCTTTTTCTTATTGGTTTAATTCTTACAGTGGGATTTGATCAAGCAATAAAATATTGGGTTATACATAATATGCCCTTGGAAACAGAAATTTCACTGCTTCCTTTTCTTTCCCTTTATCATGTGCGCAATTATGGTATTGCGTTTTCGTTTTTTTCTTCTTTTCCTCAGTGGGGACTCATTGCTTCCACATTAATTATTATTGTTTTGCTTGTATGGCTATGGAACAATACCGAATACAACAAATCTTTATCGCGATTTGGTCTAACCCTTATCACTGGTGGAGCAATTGGCAATCTTATTGACCGTATCCGTTTTCACTATGTCATTGATTATATATTATTTTATATTGATGATATTTTTTATTTTGCTATTTTCAACCTTGCAGATAGTTTTATCACACTTGGCGTCATTGCTATTCTTATTGAGGAAATATATATTTGGATTAAAGCAAAACGTCACTACTAATCGTAGGTATTCTGAGTGAATTTCTTCTCTAACTTGTTATGGATATTAGTTGTGTATCAACAGTTTATTAACAATGTGTACACCTTCATACCTTTTTGGTAAGGGGAGTGTTTTTCTGTTTTCATAATGATTAAAAAACTCTGACCTCCCTTATTTTCATGCATATTCCTTTAAGGTATAAAATGAAGTTTATTTAACAAAACAATATTTCTTCACTTTTTTATGTAGATATATTTTTCAATATCTGCAGCTACTGTGAATATTTATACAAACTCTTACCACAACTTCACTCATATTTGCTTAGCTTAAATATTGAAGATAGAAAGAATTTCATATTCTAATTGTTATTTTTCCCAAGATATTACCAAATAATTAATATTTTGACTAAAATGTGTTATTCTATTACCAATTTGTAAGCTTTTCTTCTAACAAAAGTCTCTTGTAATTTTTAAATAAATCTCCATAATAAGGAGAGGTATGTTGGAATTGCGTCAGCGGTGTGTCGAACCGCTTATGTTTGTCAAGTAAAAGCTTGTGCAAAACTGTTGTCGTAAGACACAGATCCTATACCTGATGGAACATATGCTAGAGGACTTTATATTATGGCTGATTTCAAAAATTTACGTTCGGCGTCTGTTTCTCATGCCGATGCATCAATTGATCAAGGATTGCGTAGCTATATGCTTGGTGTCTATAATACGATGGCGATTGGTTTGCTTATAACAGCCGCTGCGGCTTATGCAATTGCATCGTTAGCAACAACAACGGATATGAGTCAAGCAGCTGCTCAAATTAACGGAAGTATTTATTTAACCTCATTTGGAGTAACATTTTATACATCAAAATTCTCATACATTGTTATGTTTGCACCGCTTGTAGCGATATTATTCCTCAGCTTTAAAATCAATACGCTGAGTACGAGTGCAGCCCGTAGTCTCTTTTTTGGTTATGCTACCCTCGTTGGACTCTCGCTATCCTCGATCATTTTACGCTACACTACAGAAAGTATTGTGCAAACCTTTGTCATTACCGCTGCGGCCTTTGGTGCTCTTTCACTTTATGGTTATACAACGAAGCGTGATCTCACGGCAATGGGTTCATTTTTATTTATTGGTTTGATTGGCTTAATGCTTTCCATGGTCGTTAATATCTTTCTTGGGTCAAGTGCCTTGCAATTTGCTATCTCAGTAATTGGTGTTCTCATCTTTGCTGGCTTAACAGCTTACAATACGCAGAACATTAAATTAATGTATTATGAAGGAGATGGAGATGACACTCGGGGTCGGAAGATTATTATGGGTGCGTTAAATCTCTATCTTGATTTTATCAATATGTTTGTCTTTTTGTTACAGTTTCTTGGCTCAAATCGTGATTGATTTTAATAATCATTGTTTGATTTTTAAACCTTGTTTCTTTCAAGAAACAAGGTTTTTTCGTTTTAAAAGAAAATATCTACATTTTATTCTTTTAGCATAACCATATATATACAAAATAATGAATAAACCTCATAAGCAAAAATTTCTTCGAGTTTCTACTTTTATTCAACAAAAGCTTCCGAATCCTATTTTAAGTGCCATCCACAAACATCCAAGTTATCAAACAAACATAACGAACAGAAACAATGATTATGATCTCACCATAGCTTCCTATAATGTTCATAAATGTGTAGGCGTTGATAAAATTTTTAGCCCCACTCGTGTCGTACGCGTTATTACTGAACTGCAAGTTGATATTCTTGCACTTCAAGAAGCGGATAAACGTTTTGGCGAGCGTATTGGCTTGATTGATCTCCAACTTTTAAAAGCTGAAACAGGATTGATTCCTGTACCTTTGAAAACTATGTCACCTAATGGTCATGGTTGGCATGGCAATGCTCTTTTTTTACGAAAAGGGCATATACATGACATTTTACAAATCACTCTTCCTGGTATTGAACCACGTGGTGCTGTAATTGTAGAGTTGAAAATGGAAACAGGCCTCATTCGTGTTGTTGCTGCTCATTTTGGCTTGTTGCGCCATTCTCGCAATAAGCAGACGAAAATGCTTCTTGCACTTCTACAAAAACGCCCTTCCATGCCCACGATACTCACTGGGGATTTTAATGAATGGCGCTTGGGAAAAGGTTCATCTTTAAACCATTTTTTTCCTTATTTTGATAACACACTTGGAACTGTGCCAAGTTTTCCTTCTCGCTTTCCCTTTTTGGCGCTTGATAGAATTTTTGCTTTTCCCCATCAATTAGTAACAAGCATAGAAAGTCATTATTCACCGCTTGCGCGCATTGCCTCAGATCATTTACCTATTAAAGCCTATCTTAACCTTGCCGATGCAATGGATATTATGAAAAATGAGATCGATGAAAAAGATTAATGTGCTTCATTCCAATTTTGAGCAACCATTGCTTTCACTTCAAGCGGAACTGACAAAGATAGTGCTGGCATTGTAGCATTTTCCATAACTTTTTTAACAAGAGTTATAGTTTTTTCACTTTCATCTTTTGGTACTTCAAAAATCAGTTCATCATGCACTTGCAACAACATTTTTGCTGACAATTTTTCTTTTTCTAAAGCAGCTTCCATTTGAATCATAGCACGACGAATAATATCTGCCGCCGATCCTTGAATTGGTGCATTAATAGCAGCGCGTTCACTAAAAGCACGAATTTGTGGATTCGTTGCTTTTATTTCTGGATAATGAACACGACGTCCAAAAATGGTCTCTACATAACCATTTTGGCGTGCAAATGCTTTAGTTTTTTCCATATAATCTTTAATTCCCGGAAATCTCTCAAAATAAAGTTGAATATAACGGCCTGCGTCTTGCCGCGAAAGACCTAATTGATTGGCTAATCCAAAAGCAGAAATACCATAGATAATACCAAAATTAATAGCCTTTGCACGTCGTCTTATATCTGAATGCATGCCCTCTATCGCAACTCCAAACATTTGTGATGCAGTTATAGCATGAATATCTTGACCTTTTGCAAAAGCTTCTTTTAATGCCGTGATATCAGCAATATGTGCAAGAATACGCAATTCAATTTGGCTATAGTCAGCCGATAAAAGCACATGCCCTTTTGGAGCAACAAAAGCTGTTCGGATTTTACGTCCCTCAATTGTTCGGATTGGAATATTTTGTAAATTTGGTTCTGACGATGATAATCGTCCTGTTGATGTTGTTGCTAAAGAATAATTTGTATGAATACGCCCTGTTTTTGGCGAAATATAAGAAGGCAAAGCATCTGCGTAAGTAGATTTTAATTTTGTAAGTTGACGCCAATCAATAATTTTACGCGGCAAAGCGTAACCTTCAGCAGCCAACTCCTCTAAAGTCTGCGCAGAAGTTGACCACTGTCCACTTTTGGTCTTAGCACCTCCAAGCAATCCCATTTTGCCAAAAAGGATATCACCTAATTGCTTTGGCGAAGCAAGATTAAATTTTTCACCAGCAAGCTTATAAATTTCCTCCTCTAAAATAAAAACAGCCTGTGCCAATTCTCCTGAAAGACGCGATAAAATCTGCCGATCAACAAGAACTCCACGCTCTTCCATTCTAGCAAGAACTTCTATCAGTGGTCGATCAAGACGCTCATAAACTTTTGTCATTCCTTGAGCTACAAGCTGCGGTTTTAAAACTTGCCACAGACGCAGTGTTATATCAGCATCCTCTGCTGCATAAAGAGTTGCCTGTTCCAAATCTACTTGTGCAAAAGAAGAAATTTTTTTTCCATTATATGTTAAGTCTTTGTAAGAAATCGTTTTATGCTTAAGCCAACGTTCTGATAAAGCATCCATATTATGATTTAAAGTTCCAGCATCTAAAGCATACGACAAAAGCATTGTGTCATCAAAAGAGCGCATAACGATGCCATGTTGCTTCATTATCAACCAATCATACTTTATATTCTGACCAATTTTTAACACCGATTGATTTTCTAATAACGGCTTTAAAAGTATCAAAGCTTTTTGCGTTTCAATCTGCTCAGCAATGCGCCCTTCCCCCAAAAGATCATTTTCTCCTCTAAAATGTTCAAGTGGTATGTAAGCTGCTTTTTTTGGCTGCAATGCTAATGAAAAACCAACAAGCTTTGCTTGCATAGGATCAAGTGAAGTTGTTTCAGTATCAAAAGCAAAAAAACCTTGTTCTTGTGCCTCTGATAACCATTCTTTTAAAACTGTTTCATCAAGAATAGTTATATAAGAATCTCTTGTAATTTTTTGGCTCAGAGCTTGATCTTTACGCTTTTGTGCTAATAATTGTGGAGAATTTTCAAAAAAATCACAAGGAGCTGTTATCTCAACTTTTTTAACATCGAGATCAGAACCATGCATAGAATTATCCCACTCAACATTTATATCAAGTGCATCAATGGCTGTTGCATCACACGACGTTGCTTCTGCTACACGACGCGTTAATGTCGTAAATTCCATAGCTTTAAGAAAACCAATAAGACGCGAACCATTTAGTGGTTCCAAAATAAAATCATCTAAATTATTATCTATAGGCACGTCTGTTTTAAGCCGAACTAATTCACGAGAAATTTTTACCTGCTCACTATAAGCTTGAATATTTTCACGTCGCTTTATCTGCTTAACCTCCGCAACATTCTCCAATAAAAGATCAAGAGAACCAAATTGATGCAACAATTGCGCTGCTATTTTTGGACCAATACCTGGAATGCCTGGCACATTATCTGTTGAATCTCCAGTTAAAGCTTGCAAATCAATCATTTTTTCAGGTGTAACACCCCATTTTTCTATAACTTCAGAAATACCGATATGCTTATTTTTCATTCCATCATATAAAGATACATGCGCATTTACTAATTGCATAAGATCTTTATCGGAAGAGATAATGGTTGTTTTTGCTCCAATTTTTGTTGCCAATTGTGCATAAGTAGCAATCAAATCATCCGCTTCAAATCCCTCTTTTTCAATGCAAGGTAAATTAAAAGCCTTTGTTGCTTGGCGTATCAAAGAAAATTGAGGAATGAGATCTTCAGGAGGAGCTGCCCGATTTGCTTTATATTGAGGATAAATTTGCTTACGAAATGTCTCGGATGAATAATCAAAAATAACAGCAAAATGGGTTGGAACAACACCAGTAACTGTATTACGAGCATCGCAAAGCAATTTCCATAGCATATTACAAAAACCAGCTACAGCTCCTACAGGAAGCCCATCCTTTTTACGCTTTAAAGGCGGCAAAGCATAGTAAGCACGAAAAACATAACCTGATCCATCAACCAAAAAAAGATGATCTTCCGCTTTCATGACAATTTTAATTCTCCATTTTAACCAAGAACAGTTTATTCTTAATATATTTATATATTTTTTTTATCTTAATTTTTTTATTTATCAATATGCCTCTAAAAAGCCATTTTTTTGGTTTTATAAGTTATATTTTCGTTGCGATTTATAGAGAGTACCTAGAGCTTTTCTTTGCTGTTACAGGATATAATAGCTTTCATTTTGCTCCTCCTATGATAGCTGAGGTACAAGTAACGACGGGGTCGTTGTGGTGTTCCCCTCCCCACAACGGCCGCTTTTTTTTACTCTTAAAAAGACTTATTGAGGAATTTTGAAATAGTTCCACAAAGCTTTCTTGCCTATTTTCTTGATTAAATCAGCGTGCATACTTATTTCTTGTGCACTTAGTCTTTTTGGTAAAGCTTGTGGGCGAGATTTAGCTACGTAAAGAGCGTTTTTATCATTTTTTATACCTATATCAGTGTTATTACTATCATGAAAACTCAACACACCTTGCTTCCCACCAATGAGCTCAATATAAACATCAGCAAGTATTTCTGCATCAAGTAATGCACCATGAAGTACACGATGACTATTATCAATTCCAAAACGTTTGCACAAAACATCAAGGGAATTAGGACCCGTTGGGAATTTGCGTCGTGCCATAGCCAATGTATCAAGGACATTATCAACACTAATCAGCGGCTTATTTACCCGTTTTAACTCTGCATTAAGAAAGCCAATATCAAAACTTGCATTATGTGCAATCATCGTTGCACCATTGATAAATTCTAAAAATGCATCGACAATATCACCAAAGCTTTTTTCATTCTTTAAGCGTTCATTTGTTAATCCATGAATTGCCACAACTTCATCAGGAATAATAACGCCTTGCGGGTTCAAATAAACGTGAAATCTTTCACCCGTAAGATAGCGATCGACCATTTCAACACAACCAATTTCGATTACGCGATCTTTATCTTTATCTAGGCCTGTTGTTTCCGTATCAAAAATAATTTCACGCATTATTTCAATTCTTTAGTAAATTTTCTATTGTGGAAAGAACTTGTTGTCGGGTATTCTCTAAATCTTTTCCTGTATCAATAATAAAATCTGCACGTTCTCGTTTTTTTTCATCAGGCATTTGTTTGGCATTGATAAATGCAAATTTTTTTTTATTCATATTTAGGCGCATCATTGCACGCTCTCTTTGTATTGCTGGTGAAGCAGATACAACGATTATACTGTCCACACGATCTTCACCATTTGTTTCAAAAAGAAGTGGAATCTCAAGAACAACTAGTTTTTTTCCTTGTTGGCGCGCTGTATCAATAAATTCTTTTTCTTTTTTCCGAACAAAAGGATGAATTATTTTTTCTAATATTTGTAATTTTTCACTATCATTGATCAAAATTTTGGAAAGCTTTAAACGATTAACTTTACCATTTTCAACAACACTAGGAAAAGTGCGCTCTATGAGCGATAAAGTTGGTTCACTATCATAAAGTTGGTGTACTACCTCGTCAGCACTAAAAACAGAAATACCCGCCTGTTTAAAAAAATCAGCAACTGTTGATTTTCCCATAGCGATAGATCCTGTTAGACCAATAATTTTCATCCTTTATCTTTCACCCATACCTTCTAAAATTGCTGTTCGTAGTTTCTTTGTTACCTTCGGTCTTATTCCAAACCATCGTTCAAAACCAATAACGGCCTGATGTAAGAGCATACCAAGCCCGTCAACTGTTTTTAAATCACAGACTTTTGCTTGTTGTAAGAAAGGAGTTATTAATGGAGTGTAAACAATATCTGTCACCAATGCTGTTCTCTTTACTTTATGAAAATTTAAAAAGAAAAAATCATTCTTTTTCTCATGTTTATTTTCCATTCCCACAGAGGTTGTATTAATAATCAAATCAGCTTGATAAATACTTTCACAAACATTATCCCAATCATAAACTTCAACAGGTTTTCCAAAGTACTCGGCTAAATCATCTGCTCGTTGCTTTGTACGATTAAGCAAACAAATCCGCTCAAATCCGCGTTTTTTTAAAGCATATAGAACAGCACGTGCAGCACCACCTGCACCAAAAACAAGGGCTGTTCCTCCTGCCCAGTCAGAAGAAAAATCATCAAGATTAGCACAAAAACCATAAGCATCACTATTTGTGGCACAAAGTTTATCTCCTTCATACCACAGTGTATTAGCAGCACCGATAATTGTTGCGACCTCATCTTTATAATTTGCTAAATGAAAAGCCTCTTGTTTATAGGGTAGGGTAATATTTCCCCCACAAAAACCCCTTTTTTGTATAGATTCAAGAAAACTACTAAATTTTTTAGGAGTTATTTCCTGTGCCAGATACTCGCCTTGCAAATTATACTGTTTGAGCCAAAAATTGTGAATTTTCGGAGATTTAGAATGGCTAATAGGGTAACCCACAACAAAAGCACGTGGATAAGTTGTTTTTTTACATTTTGTTATCAAATTAACCATCAATGTATCCTAGGTGACGCAGTTTACCTAATAAAGGCAATAAAGGTAAACCAATAATTGTAAAAAAGTCTCCTTCAATTTTTTCAAAAAGGTGGATTCCTTCTCCTTCAATTTGGTATACTCCCACGCTGTTTAGAACATCTTTCCCTACACGTACTAAATAGCGCTCAATAAACTCTGATGAGAGAGGACGTACCAACATATGAGCACTGAAAGATTCTACCCAAATTTCTTGACCATTTTTAAATAAAGCAACTGCACTATGAAGAAAATGTTTTTTTCCTGATAAAATAGATAAACGTTTATGTGCTTCTCTATGATTTCTAACTTTATGAAAAATTTTACCCTCTAAATCAAGTACTTGATCGCAACCAATGACCAAAGCATCAGGAAAACGATCAGAAACATTTTTTGCTTTTGCACTTGCAAGAAAACAGCTAAGTTCTTTAGGTGTTTTTGTTTCTACAGTTTTTTCTATTTCTCTTTCATCAAAAGAAGCTCCTTCAATGAGGAAATTTAAACCTGCCTTTTTCAACAATTGTGCACGATAAGAACTAAGAGATGCTAATATCAATAATGTATTATCTACCATGAGAATTTTTTTTCATTTTGCTTCACTAAATCGTGATAAAAGTTCAAATATAGCCGCAGCAGTTTCTTCAATAGAGCGTCTTGTAACATCAATAATGGGCCAACCAAAACGTTCGCAAATACGTTTTGCATAAGTTAATTCTTCAACTATACTGATGCGATCAGTGTAACTTTCAACAGCAAATCCTTCTCCTAAATTTCGATTTTTGCGAATATGCGAAATTCTTTCAGCTGAAGCAATTAAACCAACAATCAAAGAATTTCTTGCTTCAAAAAGAGCTTCTGGTAAATCAATTCCTAAGATAAGAGGAATATTAGCAGTCTTAACACCACGATTTGCTAAATAGATGCTCGTTGGTGTTTTTGAAGTTCTTGAAATTCCTACAAGTATCACATCCGCATCCGATAGACTATTCGGAGATTGTCCATCATCGTGTTCTATTGTGAAATCTAGCGCATTAATACGGCGAAAATAATCTGCGTTAAGATCATGCTGTGCACTAGCGCGTAAATTTGCTGGCATTCCAAGGTAAGACTGAAAAGCATCTAAAACAGGATGGAGTATATCAATACAGGAAATTCCTATTTTTTTACATCTTCTCTCAAAAAGCATTTTAACTTTTTCATCAATGATTGTGTAAAGAACTATACCTGGATTTTGTTGTATCTCATCAAGAGCTCTGTGCAACTGCGTTTCGTTTCGAATCATCGAATAGATATGCTCTATCGCCTGATTCATCGTATATTGTGATGCTACAGCCCTTGCAACAGAAATCAAAGTTTCTCCCGTTGCATCAGAAAGCATATGCAAATGAAAGGATTTTTTTTCTCTTGTCACAAAAATTTTAACTCCTTGTTAACAAGTGTGCGTATATACCCTTAACTTTTTTATAAAATTAAAATTTAGGAAAAATCTTGCATTATTGTACACAAAATCAATAATTCTTATAAATAAATCTCTTTTGAAAAAAAAGTGGGAATAATATCTCTAAAGCACAGTTGCACTTCGTTTTTTTTTATCTCTCTTTTGTGGATAAAACTGAGGATGAATAATGCATAAATAATAATTCACATTAAACACAGACTTAAATAAAAAAAATCTTCTCTCTTTAAAATATTTATTAATGTAAAAAGTTTTTGAAAAAAATATTTTCTATGTTTAAAATAAAAATAGTTTAGACATAATGAATTTTTTTATATATTTAATAATTTTATAGGAAGATAAATCCTATGAATGATGCTTGCAGTTTAGAAAAGTTAAGTGTACAATAAATTCATCTTAGTAAGAAGGTTTCACTCTTTAAGTCTTCCATAAACCAATTTCACAAACAATTTCCCTCTTAAATCAAAGAGCATATTTCATGCGAGAAATGAAGCTACAAGAACTTAAAAGTAAAAATCCAGTTGAACTTGTCTCTTTTGCAGAAACATTAGAAGTCGAAAATGCTTCTCTAATGCGTAAGCAAGAATTAATGTTTGCTATTTTAAAAAAACTTGCTTTGCAAGACGTAGAAATTATCGGGGAAGGTGTTGTTGAAGTTTTACAAGATGGATTTGGTTTCTTGCGATCTGCAGATGCTAATTATCTTCCCGGTCCTGATGATATTTATCTTTCTCCTTCGCAAATCCAGTCTTTTTCTTTAAAAACAGGGGATACTATTGAAGGCCCTATACGTAGCCCAAAAGAGGGAGAGCGTTATTTTGCTCTTCTTAAAATTAATACAATAAATTTCGAAAATCCTGAAAAAATTCGCTATAAAATACATTTTGATAATCTCACTCCTCTTTACTCAAATGAGCGTTTCCAAATGGAAATACAAGATCCTATGGAAAAAGATATGTCATCACGGGTAATTGATTTAATATCTCCTTTGGGAAAAGGGCAACGAGGATTAATTGTAGCACCGCCAAGAACAGGAAAAACGGTTTTATTGCAAAATATTGCTCACTCTATTACCACTAACCATCCTGAATGTTATCTCATTGTTCTTTTAATAGATGAACGACCTGAAGAAGTTACTGATATGCAGCGTTCTGTAAAAGGAGAAGTTGTGTCTTCTACTTTTGATGAACCTGCAATACGCCATGTGCAAGTCGCTGAGATGGTTATAGAAAAAGCTAAACGTTTAGTTGAATATGGACGCGATGTTGTTATTCTTCTCGATTCTATTACACGTCTTGGACGAGCCTATAATACAGTAGTTCCTTCATCCGGTAAAGTTTTGACAGGTGGTGTCGATGCAAATGCTTTGCAGCGTCCAAAACGTTTTTTTGGTGCAGCACGTAACATTGAAGAGGGTGGATCTTTAACGATTATTGCAACAGCTTTAATTGATACGGGGAGTCGTATGGATGAGGTCATTTTTGAAGAATTTAAAGGAACAGGTAATTCAGAAATTGTTCTTGACCGTAAAGTTGCTGATAAGCGTATTTTTCCTGCTATGGATATTTTAAAATCAGGAACGCGTAAGGAAGAACTTTTAGTGGCACGACAGGATTTACATAAAATTTTTGTACTTCGTCGTATTTTAGCGCCTATGAATGTAACGGATGCTATTGAATTTTTAATCGATAAATTGAAACAAACAAAAAACAATAGTGAATTTTTTGACTCAATGAATACTTAAAAATATTCAATTTTAAAATTAGGATTAATCCTGTGGATACAATCTTTGCTGTTTCAAGTGGATTGTTACCTTCAGGGGTTGCAGTCATTCGTCTTTCTGGTCCTCATGTTATAAGTGTTGTTAAAGCGCTTTGTGGTTGCTTACCTAAAGCGCGCTTTATGCATTACGGAAATCTTATTTCTCGTGATGGTAGTCTTTTAGATTCTGCTTTAACTGTTTTTTTTCCTGCTCCTAACAGTTTTACAGGAGAAGATTGTGCAGAATTTCATTTACATGGAGGAAAGGCAGTTGTTAATCGTTTTCTTGATGAATTATCTACATTTGATGGATGCCGCATTGCTGAGGCAGGTGAATTTTCACGGCGTGCATTTATGGAGGGAAAATTAGATCTTGTTCAAGCGGAAAGTCTTGCTGATTTGATAGAAGCAGAAACGGAAAGTCAGAGACGCTTAGCTATTATGGGGGCAAGTGGGCGTTTAACAGCACTTTATCGTGATTGGCGCCATAAACTTATGAAAGCGCGTGCTTTTATTGAAGCAGAACTTGATTTTTCTGATGAAGCTGATGTTCCTGATTTAATATCTGATAAAATTTGGAAAGAAGTAGGGGAACTTTGTTATTCTTTGAGAGAACATATTGCTGAAGGGGAACGTGCTAATATTTTACGTGATGGGTTAAAAATTGTCATTGCTGGTGCTCCAAATTCTGGAAAATCAAGCATTATGAATCGTCTTGCTGGAAGACCCGTCTCTATTGTAATGGAAGAAGCTGGAACAACTCGTGATGCTTTGGAAATTAGGCTAGTTCTTGGTGGTTTACCAGTTTTTTTAATGGACACTGCTGGTTTTAGAAAAACAGAAAATAAAATCGAACAATTAGGAATAGAAGTTGCTAAACAGCATATTATGGATGCTGATTTGGTTATTTTAGTTTATGATATGGGAAATTTTGAAAAAATTGATTTACCAGAAACGTCAGCTGAAATATGGCATGTAGGCAATAAGCTTGATCTTTATGAAGAAAATAAAACGCATTGGTTTCTACAATTTTCTGCATTAACAGGTTTAAATTTTGATTCTTTTATCAAAGAACTCGAATCTTTTTGCTTGCGTCGTATTTCTGAAATTGGAAATCTTGTTCCAGCACGTAAAAGGCAACTTCAATTATTAAAAGAAGCTGTTAAAGAAATTGAAGCTTCTATAAATGAGAATATTCTTGATTTAAGTTTACGTGCGGAGCATCTTCGTCGTGCAAGTGATTTTCTTGGGAAAATTACGGGAGATATAGATGTTGAAGATTTGCTTGATATTATTTTTTCAGAGTTTTGTATTGGCAAATAGTGATTCACGTGAAACATTAAAATAATTTTTTTATGGAATGAATAAAATGCAATCATATGATGTTGTTGTTATTGGTGGTGGTCATGCTGGTTGTGAAGCTGCTTCAGCTTCAGCACGTACTGGAGCGCAAACTGTACTTGTTACGCACAAAATATCAGCACTAGGGACGATGTCATGTAATCCCGCTATTGGTGGACTTGGAAAAGGGCATTTGGTTCGTGAAATAGATGCTTTAGATGGTCTTATGGGAAGAGCGGCAGATGCTGCTGGAATTCAATTTAGGCTCCTTAATCGGCGTAAAGGACCAGCTGTGAGAGGACCACGTACACAAGCTGACAGACAATTATATAAAAAAGCAATTCAAAATTTTTTACAAGAACAAAATAATCTCATTTTAATTGAGGATGAAGCTGTTGATTTGATAGTTAAAGATAATCATGTTTCAGGTGTTCTTTTAAAAAAACAAGGAGCACTTTTTTCTGGTGCGGTTGTTTTGGCTACAGGTACATTTTTAAATGGTTTTATTCATATTGGTGATAAAACGTGGTCTGCTGGACGTATGGGCGATCAATCAAGTATACAACTTGCTGAACGTCTAAAAAGTTATAATATAAATCTTAGTCGATTAAAAACAGGAACTCCTGCTCGTCTTAGCAAAAAAACAATTCGTTGGGATGCTCTTCCTAAACAGCAAGCTGATGAAAATCCAGTTCCTTTTTCTTTTTTAACAGAAAAAATTAATCAACCCCAAATTGAATGTGCAATAACACGTACAAATACACAAACACACAAAATTATACGTGAAAATATTCATAAATCTGCTTTGTATTCTGGAAATATTGAAGGGTTAGGACCGCGTTATTGTCCTTCAGTTGAAGATAAAATCATTAAATTTGGTGAACGTGATGGACATCAGATTTTTTTGGAACCAGAAGGCTTAAATGATGACACTATTTATCCAAATGGTCTTTCTACCTCTCTTCCTGAAGATGTACAAATTTCTTTATTAAAAACTATTGAAGGGTTGGAAAATGCTACAATTTTACAACCTGGTTACGCTATTGAATATGACTTTATTAATCCACAACAATTAACTAAAACTTTGGAATTACGCTCTTTACCAGGATTGTTTTTAGCGGGGCAAATTAATGGTACAACAGGGTATGAAGAAGCAGCTGCACAGGGACTTTTAGCTGGATTAAATGCTGCATATAAAGTAGGAAAATTAAACGAGATCATCATAAGTCGTTCTACTGCTTATATTGGTGTTATGATAGATGATTTAGTTACACGTGGTGTTTGTGAACCTTATAGAATGTTTACATCACGTGCTGAATTTCGCTTATCTTTACGATATGATAATGCTGATGTTCGTTTAACGCCTTTGGCACAGCAATGGGGTATTGTTAGTGAATTACGTTGGGATTCTTTTCAACAAAAGCAACAACGTCTTGATCAAGCACGATCAATGTGCAAAAAACTTTTTTTAACGCCTAATGAAGCGTCTGCTCATGGATTACTTGTCAATCACGATGGAATTCGACGTTCAGCTTACGATTTTCTCGCTTATCCTTATATAACTATAGAGCATCTTTCTCATATTTGGCCACAGCTACAATCAATTGACCCTAAAACAGTTGAAACCTTAGAAATTGAGGCTCAATATGCGGTTTATTTAGAAAAACAAGCGCAGGATATTGCCGCTCTTCAGCGAGATGAGCGTTTAGAAATTCCTTCTTCTCTTGATATTCAAGAAATTTCAGGAATTTCAAATGAAATTAAAACTAAAATTCAAAAAATATCACCACGCTCTATAGCTGACGCTCAAAAAATTGATGGTATGACACCAGCAGCATTATCACTCATTATTACTCATATTCAACGTCAACGTCGTGAAAAGGCTAAACCTGCTTAATGAATATTTCTACAGAACAAAAATATCAAGCACTTTTAAATATTATTCCTTCTGTTTCACGTGAAACCATGGAAGATTTAATACAATTTGAAACTTTAATAATGCAATGGAATAAGCATATTAATTTAGTTTCTTCTACTACAATACCAGTTTTATGGACACGCCATATTTTAGATTCTGCACAAATTTATCCTTTTCATAGTGATCTTTTCCATTGGTGTGATCTTGGATCAGGAGGAGGATTTCCTGCAATTGTTATTGCTATTTTTATGAAGGAAAAAAAAACAGGACATATTGATTTAGTTGAAAGTAATGGAAAAAAAATAGCTTTTTTACGAACAGTTATTGCTCAACTTAATCTTCCAGCTACAGTTCATTATTGTAGAATTGAAGATGTCTATCAAAAAATAAAAACACCAGATGTTATAACAGCGCGAGGATTAGCTTCTCTAGATGATCTTTTAGAGCTTATTTTTCCTTTTTTTACACAAAAAACAATAGCTCTTTTACAAAAAGGTCGGGATTATTCTATAGAAATTGCAAATGCCTCTGCCAATTGGCAATTTAATCTGATAAAGTATAAGAGTAAAATTGATGAGAATTCTGTTATTTTAGAAATTTCTCATCTTCTATCACGCAGAGGGTAAGGCAAAATGAGCGAAACACGGATTATCGCTATTGCAAACCAAAAAGGTGGTGTTGGCAAAACAACCACAGCTATTAATCTTGCAACAGCCTTAGCAGCTATAGGTGAAAATGTTCTCATTATGGATGTTGATCCACAAGGTAATGCGAGTACAGGATTGGGAATTGATCGCAATAGCCGTCCTTTATCATCTTATGATGTTTTAATTTCAGGCGTTTCAATAGAAAAAGCAGCTTTAAAAACTGCTGTGCCAAATTTATATATTGTACCTTCTACACTTGATCTTTTAGGCGTAGAAATGGAAATCGCTTCGTCACAAGATCGTATTAAACGGTTACGTAAGGCTCTTTGTGATGATTTGAAAATTGCCAATAAATTTAGTTATGTTTTAATTGATTGTCCACCATCACTTAATCTTTTAACACTAAATGCTATGGGTGCCGCAGATTCTGTTTTGGTGCCTATGCAATGTGAATTTTTAGCACTTGAAGGTTTAAGCCAATTACTTGAAACAGTAAAACAAGTACAATCTGTTCTTAATCCATCTTTAGAAATTCAAGGAATTGTTTTAACGATGTATGATGGACGTAATAACCTTTCAAATCAAGTTGTAGAAGATGTCCGCTCTTTTATGGGAGATAAAGTTTATCGTACAGTTATTCCTAGAAATGTGCGTGTGTCTGAGGCTCCATCTTTCGGTAAACCAGTTTTACTTTATGATCTCAAATGTGCTGGAAGCCAAGCTTATTTGCGCTTAGCATCAGAAGTAATCCAACGTGAAAAACAAGCAGGTGCTGCTGCTTAAAGGTATTAAAATAATTTCTGTAAAATAAATTCAAAGAGCAAAATTATGAGTGATGATTTATCAAAAAAAAGATTAGGGCGTGGGTTAGCTGCATTGATTGGAGATATTAATTTAAACAACGATCTTACACATTCATCAGACTTTGATAAATTTACAGAATCTAGAACAGCTGTTTCTGAAAAATTGGTACCTATTGAATCTATTTTGCGTAATCCGCATAATCCACGGCGTCATTTTACGGAGTTAGAGCTTGATAATTTAGCAGAATCAATTCGTCAGCATGGAATTGTTCAGCCTGTTATTGTCAGACCTTTGCGTGATTATCCAAATCAATTTGAACTAATAGCCGGTGAACGGCGATGGCGTGCTGCTCAACGAGCAAATTTAAGTAAATTGCCAGTTATTATTCGTGATGTAGATGATAAAACAGCTCTAGAGTTAGCTATTATTGAAAATGTTCAGCGTGCTGATCTTAATCCTATTGAAGAAGGCATGGGCTATGAAGCTTTGCTAAATGAACATGGATATACTCAAGCAGATTTGGCTCAAGTAATTGGTAAAAGCCGAAGTCATGTTGCTAATACACTTCGTTTATTAAAACTTCCACCAAAGGTACAGCAATTTTTAACTGATGGACAACTTTCAGCTGGCCATGCACGTTGTCTTATAACAGTTGATAATCCACAGGATTTGGCAGAAAAAGTTATTCGTGAAGGACTTTCTGTTCGCCAGACAGAAATGCTTGCGCATGAACAAGCCAATCCTAAAGTTAAAAAACGAACTCCTTTAGAAAAAAATTCGGAAACAAGATCTTTGGAAAAATTACTTGCAGATGTAATCGGAATGAAAGTGGTTATTAGGCATGGCAAAAAAGGTGGTGATTTAAAAATACATTATTCTTCATTAGAACAATTAGATGATATTTGCCGGCGTTTACAAAGCTAATCAATTCATTAAAATAGCGCGAATTCTATCAATATGTTTTTTACCAAATTTTAAGTTATTTAAAGATACAGTACTCCTTTTATCAGAAAAAATTTCTTCATCTTCAAGTTTTATTATTGCTGTTAAGGTTTCTTTAAGTGCCATGGTACCAATAACATAATCTTTGGGTGTGAGATTGTTTTTTTTCAAAATATTACTTAATTGTGGTAGACTAGAAACAAAAGCAGTAAGTCCTTCAATACTGTTGTCATTTTCAATATTTGGCGTGTTTAATTCTGGAGGTAAAGCTTCAATTTCTTTTATAACTCGTTCTATTTTTGAAAGAAAATCTTCTGTTAATGGATAATTTTCAACGATATTTTGATCTTTAATGAGTAATACAGTTGAATTATTATTCGTTTTCATTGCCATTGCTACTTGAACATGTGTTATAAGAAAAATAAAAAAAAACAAATGTAATATAGATTTAAACATGTTTAAAAATTATCCTTTCTTTTTCGAATTTCAGCGAAGACCTCTTCGTTTGTTTCTTTTTCCATTTTAAGATTCTTTCGCAAAATATTGTCATCCCAACGAAGAAAAGGATTGGTGGCTTTTTCTTGTCCTAAAGTTATAGGTAAAGTTACAGCATTTTTTGCACGCAACAAAAAAACATCTTCTACTCTTTGATGAAGTTTTTTATTGTGTGGATCAATAGTCAATGCAAAAAGAGCATTGGCTTTTGTATACTCATGACCACAATAAAGGAGTGTTTTATCAGGAAGTTGACGAAGTTTTTTTAAGGAATTAAACATTTGCTCTGGCGTTCCTTCAAAAAGACGTCCACAACCAAGCGAAAAAAGTGTATCTCCAGCAAAGAGTAAATTTTTTCGAGGAAAGTAATAGGATAATGATCCTAGTGTGTGGCCAGGTGTCGAGAGAGCTAAGAGTGGATGAGTGCCAAATAAAAATTTTTCATCAGGTTTAAGTGTTTGATCAAGATGATTAATTTTTTCTTTTTCTGCTTCTGGTCCAATAACTACGGCATTGTAAACTTGCTTTAACTCTGCCACTGCTTCTACGTGGTCATGATGGTGATGAGTCAAAAAAATTGTTTGAAGAGTCCAGTTACGGCTTTTCAGAATAGTATGAATCGCTTCACTTTCAGGTGCATCAATTGCGGCTGTGTAACCACTTTTTTTATCATGAATGAGCACACCAAAATTATCTTCTCTACAGATAAATTGCTCAATCACCATGTATTTTCTCCATAAATGGTTTGCAGAAATAAACCTATAAAATAATCTGTAGCAATAAATTCATCGATTTAAAAATCAGATTTGTTCTCTTTTGGCAAAAAATCCTTTGAATATTTTATAATAGTAGGCATTTGTGTGATGATGAATATCACTGTTATAGGCATAACGCCAAATACCTTAAAACTTGTCCAAAAATTATCACTAAAGTTGCGCCAAACAACTTCATTTAAAAGTGCAAGAAAAGTGAAAAAAAATGCCCAGCGATAAGTGAGTTTTTGCCACCCTAAATCATTAAGTTTTAAAGTAGAATCGAAAGCATAACGTAAAAGTGGTTTTTTTAAAAGTATGCCACCAAAAAGAATAAGAGCAAACATAATATTGATGATTGTTGGCTTCATTTTGATGAAAGTATCATTATGAAGCCAAAGAGTTAAAGATCCAAAAACAAGAACAAACACTCCTGAGATGAGAGGCATTACAGGAATTTTTCGCGCAATAACCCATGATATGCTTAGAGCAACAACAATTGCCACCATGAAAATAGCTGTTGCGGGGAAAATAGGTTTGTTAAAGCTTTTAAAAATTTCAATATTATTTATGAGCCATTCACCTTTATAATTGGCAATAAAAAAGACAACTAATGGTCCCATTTCCAAAAAAAATTTAAATGTTGGTGAAAGGGATGTTTTTTGATTATCGCTGATAGTTTTCAAATTGTGATTGTTATTTGAATTAGATTTAGAAAAAGATTGCTTCATGAGTGCTTACCTGTGATAGTTTCGGAAAAATCAGAAGCAGAAAAAGGCTGAAGATCCTCAATATTCTCTCCTATACCGATAAAATGAACTGGTAGTTTATATTTAGCTGCAATAGCTACAAGAATACCTCCCCGTGCAGTACCATCAAGTTTTGTCATTATTAAACCGTTAACACCAGCAATATTACGAAAAATATCCACTTGATTGAGTGCATTTTGCCCCGTGGTTGCATCAAGTGTTTGAAGAATTGTATGCGGTGCTTGTGGCGTATGTTTTTTTAGAACACGAATAATTTTTGCCAATTCGTCCATTAATTCAGTTTTATTTTGTAAGCGTCCAGCTGTATCGATGATTAACACGTCACTGTTTGCTTTTTTTGCTTTTTCATAAGCATCAAATACTAAACCAGCAGCATCTGCACCTAATTTGCTTGAAATAACAGGAGCGCCTGTGCGTTCACCCCAAATATGTAATTGTTCAATAGCTGCAGCGCGAAATGTATCACCAGCGGCTAGCATAACTTTTAATCCCCCTGCAGTTAATTTAGCTGCAAGTTTTCCGATAGTTGTTGTTTTTCCAGTGCCATTGACACCTAACAACAAAATAACGTGAGGCTTATGATTGAGATCAAGCTCTAATGGAATCGCAACAGGTTCCAGCACTTTTTTGATTTCGTTAGCGACAATGATATGAATTTCATCTGGAGATAAGTTTTTTTCGTAACGACTGGAAGCCAAAGTGTCGATAATACGTGCAGTTGTTTCTATGCCAATATCCGCCTGAATAAGAATATCTTCTAACTCTTGCAATGTATGTTCATCGAATTTTCTCTTAGAAAAGAGACCACTAATCGATTCATTTAAACGCTGTGAGGAAAGGGATAATCCTTTTTTTAGACGCCAAAACCATACGGTCTTTTGTTGTTCACCAGAAGATATAGGGAAAAGCTCTTCAGTTTTTTTTTCGTTTATTGTATTCGTGATAATTAATTTACTAGAATCTGATTCAGAAGATAAAGCTTTCTCACCATATTTTGCAGGTATTCCACTTTGTGTTCCTGTTTGCTCTTCTTTTTTAACATCTATAGAAGGCTGATTATTTTTTGCGTTTTCACCTTCGCATTTACTTTTTTCTATCATGTCCACTTTATGATGATCGAGAATTTCTTGCACTTCCCGTTCTTTAGATTTTTTAGAAAAAAGTATTTTTTTGATAAAGGATTTCGTCATAAAAATTTTCCTGCTTAAGCTGCGTTTAATTTTGGAATGACAGCAATCAGTTTATCTTCATCATGGTCAACGATAAGAGCTTGAACAATTGTTCCAGCCTTAGCACCTTTAATTTGTGCAAGAGTATAATCCTCCGTTCGCCCAATTTCATCTTTTTCAACTAGAATGATTTGTTTACTGTTTTGTAAATGAGCAAGGTGTTTTTTATAAACCTCATTACCTGCTTTGCGCAACCTTTTTGCACGCATTTTGATGATCTTACGATTAATTTGTGGCATACGTGCGGCAGGTGTTCCTTCTCTTGGACTAAAAGGAAAAACATGAAGATGTGTTAAATGACAATCATTAATTAAAGCGAGACTATTTTGGAACATTTCTTCTGTTTCTGTAGGAAAACCAGCAATTAAGTCGGCACCATAAACCATTGTAGGACGTTTTGCACGTAAATCTTGGCAAAACTGGATTGCATGTTCACGCAGATGTCGTCGTTTCATTCGTTTTAAAATCATATTATCGCCTGCTTGCAAAGATAAATGCAAATGTGGCATTATTCTTTTTTCATGAGCCAAAAGATCTATAAGCTCTTCATCTGCTTCAATAGAATCTATAGATGAAAGGCGCAACCGAGGTAGGTCAGGAACGTAATGTAAAATGGCTGAGGTTAATTTTCCTAAAGTAGTTTTTCCGGGCAGATCGTTACCGTAGCTTGTAAGGTCGACACCTGTTAAGACAATTTCTTGGATACCATTGTCTATCAATCTTTTAATTTGTTCAATAACGGCTCCCATGGGGACTGAACGTGATTGTCCGCGACCATAAGGTATAATGCAAAATGTGCAGCGATGATTGCATCCATTTTGCACTTGTACAAAGGCACGTGTGCGCTCTTCCATTGCACTAACCATATGCGGAGCAATTTTTTGCACTTCCATGATGTCATTGACACGTAATTTTTCATAACGGTTGACACCAAAATCAGGGAGTTGACGATAAGAATGAGCATGCAATTTTTCTTCATTTCCTAAAACAAGGTCTACCTCTTCCATATTGGCAAAATTTTTTGCTTCTGTTTGTGCAGCGCATCCTGTGACAATAATGCGGGCATTAGGATTTTCACGTCTTGCTTTTCGGATTGCTTGTTTTGCTTGTCGTACGGCCTCAGCAGTAACAGCACAAGTATTAAAAACAATAGCTCCATCTTTGAGTTGGTCTAGTCCAGAAGAAGCACTTTCTTTACGTATAATTTCCGATTCATAGCTATTGAGTCGACAACCAAATGTTACAATTTCTATAGCCATTAAAAGAACCCTTTTTCGTAAAGTCCTGTTAAAGGGTTTAAAAAACCACTAAATTCATATTGAATAGGACCTGTCATAATAATACGGTTATCCTTTTTATAAAAAATATTAAGTTTTCCCCCTGGTAAATTTACATCGATATTGCGTTTTGTTAATCCTCGTCTGTAGGAAGCTACTGCACTGGCACAAGCAGCACTGCCGCATGCTTTTGTTAACCCAGCTCCTCGTTCCCACGTTCTTAAATCTAAGCTTTTTTCTGATGTTACATGAGCAATGGAAATATTGCATCTTTCTGGAAAAAGAGGATCATGTTCAAGCTTTGATCCATATTTTTCCAATGGAATATTTTGAATATTTTTTTCAACAAAAAAAATTGCATGGAGATTACCGATAGATACAAGGCAAGCATCTTTTAAAGGACCAGCAGTAATTTCTACGTGATTTGTATCCGCTATTTCACGTGAAACAGGCATATCTTTTGCATTTAAATGTGGACGCCCCATGTCAACAGAAATGAGATTATCGCTTTGACGTTGACCTTCAACAATTCCAGCGGGTGTTTCTAATCGAAAGTTTTCACCTAAGTTATGATCTGTAAGCCATGCAATTACGCAACGTGTACCATTTCCGCAGGCTTTAGCCATTGAGCCATCAGAATTCCATATACCAATACTAAAGTCAGTTTTGTTTTGGGTTGATGGGTGGATAGTCATAATTTGATCAAAATATGTTTTAGGATCTGCTGCTAAGGAAAAAATTGCCTGTTGCGTGATAGAGTGTGTGCTTTCACGCATATCAATAACAATAATTTTATTTCCAAGACCGTTCATTTTGCTGAATGGTACTTTCATGAAACTTCTCTATTTTCAGTAATAACCCATACAAAATATATGACTAAAAGTTTTATAAATTTCTAGTATTTTATAAATGTAAAATTGGTAGTTAAAATTATTTTGTTCTAAATAGTCAATTTTTATTTCATTTTTTTAATTTGTTAATTTATCTTTGTAAAATGTCATATATAAATATTCATCATTTATTTGAGTAAGCTTATATTATCGTCGCAGGAAAGAGTATAAATATGACATTTTCAAAAAAATTACTTTTCATTGTACTGTCAGTTATAACTATCTTAAGTGGTTGTTCAACGCAGCGGTTTAATAATAATGGTAAAGGCGGTATTCGTGGAATTTTTTATCCTGTTCAGAATCAGAAAATGTCAACATTTGAAGTCATGGCAGATCCAGAAATACCTAATTCATTAGAATTTGAGGAAGCAGATTCTGCAATGTATGATAAAGGAGATTCTCGTAGTGATGAATTCGTTACTAATCTTGAATTGCCAAATGGTTCTGTTGATTTATTTCCTGCAAGTATTGCTGGGGTATGGAATATTTCTGGAGCTGGTAAAACTTGCCGAATTGCAACGCCACAAACAAAATTTGGTCAAGGATACCGTGCTGCTCCTTTAGGTTGTTCAGGAGTTGCTTCTAGGATAAAATCATGGGCTGTTAAAGGAAAAAAATTATATTTTTATGATAAGTCAGGGCGTACAGTTGTTGTTCTTTATTCTTCTAATCTGAATCATTTTAAGGGGATTACATTTGATAATCATCCAGTTTTTTTAAACCGTTAGTTCATATTTAGCTACTTATAAAAAAGAATATATATGCATGAAACTAGAAATTTCATTAAGGATGGTTTGAAAAAGGTTGTTTGGATGGCTTTAGTTTCAATGCGCTATAAGGAGATGGTATCCAAAGGGGAAATAAGCTTTGATCCAGCTCAATTAGCTTTAGTAGAACATTTTGATCATTTATTACAAAATTTTGATCATTTATTACAAAATATTGTGGAACAAAGCGTTTCTCGTTCGTGGACATTTTGGTGTTTCTTTAAGAAAAAACAAGCCTATACGCGTGTTTCAAAACAAAAAAGATCTGGTGGTTCTTTTCAAGGATTGTATATTTACGGTGAGGTAGGACGAGGCAAAACCATGTTGATGGATTTGTTCTTTTCTTGTTTACCACAAGGTCGTAAAAAACGCGCTCATTTTAATGATTTTATGGCTGATGTGCATGAGCGCATTAATGTTTATCGCCAAGCATCAAAACATAAAAAATCTGTGCAAAGTGATCCTATTTTGGCTGTTGCAAGAGATCTTGCACAAAAAGTGCAGGTGCTTTGTTTTGATGAATTTAGTGTAACAGATATTGCGGATGCTATGATACTGGGACGGCTTGTATCTGCTTTATTTGATCATGGGATTCTTTTTGTTGCAACTTCAAATGTTGTTCCCGATAATCTTTATTGTAATGGTTTGAATCGAGAGCTCTTTTTGCCTTTTATCCAAGTTTTAAAAGAACATGTTCGTGTTATTAATCTTGATGCAAAAACAGACTATCGTCTTGAAAAATCAAACTTGCAAGATGTGTATATAACGCCGTTGGGATCAAAAGCAAATGAACGCATGGATCAAGCATGGGCATTAGTGTTGGAGGGGCAAAAAGAAACGTCTGATGAACTTTCCATAAAAGGGCGTCTTGTCCATATTCCACGCTCTGGGACAGGTTGCGCGCGTTTTAATTATCAGGATTTATGTGCAAAGCCTCTGGCAGCGTCTGAATATTTAGCGTTAGGAGAGCGTTATCATACGATTTTTGTTGATAATGTACCAATAATGAATGACACGTGTCGCAATGAAACAAAAAGGTTTATTTTGCTCATTGATGTCCTTTATGAACGCCACATAAGATTGTTTATATCGGCGGCGGTTGAACTTGAAGACTTATATGAAGGAAGTGCTCAAACGACAGAAACATTTGAGTTTCAAAGAACAAAATCGCGTCTTTTTGAAATGCAGAGTCAAGATTATTTAAGTATTTGGGCAGAAAAATTCCTTTCGAAGAGAAAAAAATGATTATTACTTTACCTTTACGTAAACTGTAAATAGAATAACCTTTTGAATTTAAATACAGTGTAACAATTCTGTTGTATTTTGAAAAAATTCATTTTATCGGTACATAGTGATGAGTTTTTAGTCATTATTTTTGTGGAGGTTTTTGCTTTTATGAATAAAAATTTAGTGGATTTTATGCTGCCCTCCTTTTGATAACATTGTTGAGAATGAATAGGACTAAGGTCAAGTAAAAAAGTATTTAGATATCAGCGTTGGCTATCACATGTTGAATCTAACATTAGGAAAAGAAAATGGCACGAAAAAAAATAGCTCTTATTGGTTCGGGTATGATTGGTGGGACTTTAGCACATATGTTTGGGTTAAAGGAACTTGGTGATGTTGTATTGTTTGATATTGCGGAAGGAACGCCACAGGGGAAGGCTCTTGATATCGCAGAATCTTCACCAGTTATTGGCTTTGATATAAGTTTGGCAGGTGCTAATGCTTACGAGGCAATTAAAGGGGCTGATGTTATTGTTGTTACAGCAGGAGTTGCACGAAAACCTGGTATGAGCCGTGATGACCTTTTGGGTATTAATTTAAAAGTAATGGAACAAGTTGGCTCAGGGATAAAGAAATATGCACCTTCAGCATTCGTTATTTGTGTTACAAACCCTCTTGATGCAATGGTATGGGCATTGCAAAAATTTTCAGGTCTTCCAACACATAAGGTAGTTGGTATGGCTGGTGTTTTGGATTCTGCACGTTTTCGTTATTTCTTGTCTGAAGAATTTAAGGTCTCTGTTAAAGATGTGACAGCGTTTGTTTTAGGAGGGCACGGTGATTCAATGGTGCCTTTGGTACGTTATTCAACAGTTAGTGGTATTCCTTTGCCTGATCTTGTAAAAATGGGCTGGACAACACAGGAAAAGATTGATCAAATTATTCAACGTACTCGCGATGGTGGTGCAGAAATTGTCAGTTTGTTTAAAACAGGTTCTGCTTTTTATGCGCCAGCAGCTTCTGCCGTTTCTATGGCTGAAGCTTATTTGAAGGATACTAAACGTGTCGTTCCTGTGGCAGCTTATCTTTCAGGTGAATATGGGGTTCAGGATATATATGTTGGTGTTCCCGTTGTTATTGGTGCAGGCGGTGTTGAGCGGGTAATTGAAATTGATCTTGATAAAGAAGAAAGAGATGCTTTTGAAAAATCAGTAAATGCAGTGCAAAAGCTTTGTGAAGCTTGCGTTGCTATTGCGCCTAGTCTCAAATAAATTGAGTAGATTCTGTTTATTAAAACAGAGTATTTAACGTGTTATAAAAATTTAAGGATCAATTAAGTGATCCGTAAAAGAAAAGGACAAATTAATGAATATCCATGAATATCAGGCTAAACGTCTGCTTCATGAATATGGAGCGCCAATTGCAAATGGTGTTGCTGTTTATTCTGTGGAGCAAGCTGAAGAATGGGCAAAAAAATTGCCTGGGCCGCTTTATGTGGTTAAAAGCCAGATTCATGCTGGTGGTCGTGGTAAAGGAAAATTTAAAGAGCTTGGTTCTGATTCAAAGGGTGGTGTGCGGCTTGCAAAATCAGTTGAAGAAGTTGTTTTGAATGTAAAAGAAATGCTTGGTAAAACTTTGGTGACCAAACAAACAGGTCCAGAAGGAAAGCAGGTTAATCGTATTTATATTGAGGACGGTGCTGATATTGAGCGGGAGCTTTATCTTTCTCTTTTGGTTGATCGTACAGTCGGTCAGATTGCTTTTGTTGTTTCAACTGAAGGGGGGATGGATATTGAATCGGTAGCTGAAGAAACACCAGAAAAAATATTAACTCTTCCCATTGATCCTGTTTGTGGGGTTACTTCTGAAGATTGTACAAGACTTTGTAATGCTTTGGAGTTGCATGATAGTGCTCGGACAGATGGTGAAAAACTTTTTCCAATTCTCTATAAAGCATTTTGTGAAAAAGATATGAGCCTTCTTGAAATTAATCCGCTTATTGTAATGAAAAATGGCCGTTTGCGTGTTCTAGATGCAAAGGTTTCTTTTGATAATAATGCTTTATTTCGTCATTCAGACATTTTGGAATTGCGTGATATTTCAGAAGAAGATCCAAAAGAAATCGAGGCATCAAAATATGATCTTGCTTATGTTGCTCTTGAAGGAACTATTGGTTGCATGGTAAATGGTGCAGGTCTTGCTATGGCAACGATGGATATTATCAAGCTTTATGGAGCTGAGCCTGCAAATTTTCTTGATGTTGGGGGTGGTGCTTCAAAAGAAAAAGTGACCGCTGCTTTTAAGATTATTACTGCTGATCCAAATGTTAAAGGTATTTTGGTTAATATTTTTGGTGGTATTATGCGTTGTGATATCATCGCAGAGGGTGTTGTTGCTGCTGTTAAAGAAGTTGGTCTAAAGGTTCCTTTAGTTGTTCGTCTTGAAGGTACGAATGTTGAGCAGGGTAAAGCAATTATCAGTGATAGTGGTTTAAATGTTATTTCTGCTGATGATTTAGACGATGCTGCTCAAAAGATCATTGCGGCTGTGAAAGGAGCTTGAAACTATGTCTATTCTTATTAATCAGAATACAAAAGTTCTGGTTCAGGGGCTTACAGGAAAAACGGGGACTTTTCATACAGAACAGGCATTAGCTTACCATGGAACAAAAATGGTCGGTGGTATTAACCCCAAAAAAGGAGGTGAAGTGTGGGAGGGATCAAAAGGTGAAACTCTTCCTATTTTTGCCACTGTTGTGGAAGGTAAAGAAAAAACAGGAGCTGATGCTTCTGTTATTTATGTTCCTCCTGCAGGAGCTGCAGCAGCTATCATAGAAGCTATTGAAGCAGAGATCGGTTTAATTGTCTGTATTACAGAAGGTATACCGGTTATGGATATGGTCAAGGTAAAAGCTAAATTAGAGCAATCAAAGTCGCGCTTAATTGGTCCTAACTGTCCGGGTATTCTCACCCCTAATGAGTGTAAAATTGGTATTATGCCAGGTTCTATTTTTAGAAAAGGATCGGTTGGAGTTGTTTCACGGTCGGGAACCTTAACTTACGAAGCTGTTTACCAAACAAGTCAAGAAGGTCTGGGGCAGACAACTGCTATTGGTATTGGCGGTGATCCTGTTAAAGGTACTGAATTTATTGATGTATTGGAAATGTTTTTGGCTGACGATGAAACAAAATCTATCGTTATGATCGGTGAAATTGGCGGTTCTGCTGAAGAAGATGCAGCGCAATTTCTCAAAGATGAAGCAAAAAAAGGCCGAAAAAAGCCAGTGGTTGGTTTTATTGCTGGTCGTACAGCTCCTGCAGGACGTACGATGGGTCATGCTGGTGCGGTTATTTCTGGTGGTAAAGGTGGGGCAGAAGATAAAATCGCTGCAATGGAATCTGCAGGTATTCATGTGTCTCCTTCACCATCAAAAATAGGCAAAACCTTAATATCGGTTTTAGATGGATAAGAGAAAATTTTATCTGGATGAGGATACATCTCTTATCCAGATGAAATATCGGGTATAGAATAAAAACTTTTTGCAGTTTTCCGGCCCTCATTTGCCTTGCTGCACTTAAAGGTCGAGAGAAATATAGAAGGAGACGGAACGGATGTTCCGGAGAAATATATGGCAAGGCAGGGCGATATAAATAGTCTTTTTGCACAAACGTCATTTCTGTACGGTGGAAATGCGGATTATATAGATCAACTTTATGCAGAATATGAAAAAAACCCCACAAATGTTGATTCACAGTGGCGTGCTTTTTTTGAAACTCTTCAAGATGATAAAGAAGATGTTCTTAAAAATGCTGGAGGAGCAACATGGCAACGTGATCATTGGCCGCTAAAGGCAAATGGAGAATTAGTTTCTGCTCTTGATGGTGATTGGTCTGCTCTTGAAAAACATGTCTATAATAAATTAAAGGAAAAAGCAGCAACCAGTGCCGCAAAAAAAGAAAGAGTTTCTAGCCAACAAGATATTATTCAAGCAACACGTGATTCTGTTCACGCTTTCATGATGATCCGCGCGTTTAGAACACGTGGACATCTTCATGCGCAGCTTGATCCTCTTCAATTAGTACAGAAACGAGAAGATTATAAAGAATTATCTCCAGAAGCTTACGGCTTTACGTCTGCTGATTATGAACGTCCCATTTTTATTGATAATGTTTTAGGGATGGAATACGCAACTATTCCGCAAATGCTTGAGATCCTCAATCGTACCTATTGTTCAACAATCGGTCTGGAATATATGCATATTTCTGATCCTGCTCAAAAAGCATGGCTTCAAGAACGTATTGAAAGAATAGATAAAAAAGCTGTTTTTACGCAAAAAGATAAGAAAGCTATTCTCAGCAAGCTTATTGAGGCAGAAGGATTCGAGCAATTTTTAGATACAAAATATAAAGGAACAAAGCGTTTTGGTATTGATGGTGGTGAAGCACTGATTCCTGCTCTTGAACAGATTATTCAATGTGGTAGCAGTCTGGGTGTGCAGGAAGTTGTTTTAGGAATGGCGCATCGTGGTCGTTTAAACGTTCTTTCACAAGTTCTTGCTAAGCCACATCGAGCGATCTTTCATGAATTTAAGGGCGGGTCTTATAAACCTGATGATGTAGAAGGGTCTGGTGACGTAAAATATCATTTAGGAACTTCAGCTGATCTTGAATTTGATGGTAATAAGGTTCATTTATCACTTCTTGCTAATCCATCTCACCTTGAAATTGTTGATCCAGTTGTTATTGGAAAAGCACGTGCAAAACAAGATAAGCTTATGGGACCTACGCGTACAGACGTTATTCCATTAAGCGAACGTTCAAAAGTCTTACCTTTGCTTATTCATGGTGATGCTGCTTTTGCAGGACAGGGGGTTATTCAAGAGACTTTTGGTCTTTCAGGCTTAAAAGGTTACCGTGTTGCTGGTTCTATTCACGTTATTGTTAATAATCAGATTGGGTTTACAACGGATCCGCGTTTTTCCCGTTCTTCTCCTTATCCATCTGATGTGGCAAAAATGATCGATGCACCGATCTTTCATGTGAATGGTGATGATCCTGAGGCTGTTGTTTTTGTTGCGAAAATAGCGACTGAATTTCGTCAAATTTTCCATAAGCCAGTGGTAATTGATATGTTCTGTTATCGCCGTTATGGACATAATGAAGGTGATGAACCTTCCTTTACACAGCCGCTTATGTACAAAGCTATCCGTAATCACAAAACCACTCTTCAGCTTTATGGAAACCAGTTGATTACAGAGGGCGTGGTTTCTTTAGAAGAGATTGAGCAGAAAAAAAATCTATGGCGCGATAAACTTGAAACTGAATTGGAAGCAAGTGCTTCTTATAAACCCAATAAGGCTGACTGGCTTGATGGGAGCTGGACTGGCCTTAAAGCTTCAAGTAGCGTTGATGATCAATATTGTGGGGTGACTGGTGTTAGGTTAAAAACTTTAAAGGAAATTGGTCAAAAACTTGTCGAAATTCCACAAAATTTTCATGTTCACAAAACAATTCAGCGTTTTTTAAACAATCGTGCTAAAATTTTTGAGACGGGAGAAGGCATTGATTGGGCAACGGCTGAAGCTTTAGCTTTTGGTTCACTTTGTTTAGAGGGAGTTCCAGTTCGTCTTTCTGGTGAGGATGTGGAACGTGGAACTTTCTCGCAACGTCATTCAGTTCTTTATGATCAAGAAAACGAAGTGCGTTATATTCCTTTAAACAATTTGCAAGAAGGACAAGCAATATATGAAGTTGTAAATTCTATGCTTTCTGAGGAAGCTGTCCTTGGTTTTGAGTATGGATATTCACTTGCTGAACCGCGTAGCTTGACACTTTGGGAAGCACAATTTGGTGATTTTGCTAATGGTGCGCAAGTTATTTTTGATCAGTTTATTTCATCTGCAGAGCGTAAATGGCTTCGCATGTCTGGCCTTGTTTGCTTGTTACCTCATGGTTTTGAGGGCCAAGGGCCGGAACATTCTTCTGCACGTTTAGAGCGTTATCTGCAATTATGCGCGGAGGATAATATGCAGGTTGCTAATTGTACAACTCCTGCAAATTATTTTCACATTTTGCGTCGGCAAATTAAGCGTGATTTTCGTAAACCGTTAATTTTGATGACGCCAAAATCACTTTTGCGTCATAAGCGCGCTGTTTCTTCCTTAAGTGAAATGGGAGAAGAAACCAGATTTCATCGCTTGCTGCTTGATGATGCAGAATATCTAAAAAATTCTGTTATTAAATTGCAGAAAGATAACAAAATTCGCCGTGTCGTTCTTTGTACTGGTAAGGTTTATTATGATCTTTATGAAGAACGTGAAAAAAGAGGAATTGATGATATTTATTTGCTTCGTGTTGAACAGCTTTATCCTTTCCCAGCAAAAGCTTTAGTGAATGTGTTGTCGCGCTTTTTACAGGCAGAAATTATATGGTGCCAAGAAGAGCCAAAAAATATGGGAGCTTGGTCGTTTATTGAACCTTATTTAGAATGGGTTTTATCTCATATCAATGCAAAATATTCGCGTGCACGCTATGTAGGGCGGCCTGCGAGTGCATCACCGGCTACTGGGTTGATGGTGAAACATCTTGAACAACTTGCCGCGTTTCTTGAAGACGCGTTAGGTTCTTAATTTATTGCTACTCTGGTGTATGGAAGAATATTATGACTACTGAAATTCGTGTTCCTACTTTAGGCGAATCGGTTACTGAGGCCACAATTGGCAAATGGTTTAAAAAGCTTGGTGAAGTTGTGGCTGTGGATGAACCTTTGGTTGAATTAGAAACTGATAAGGTAACAGTTGAGGTTCCTTCTCCTGTTGCAGGGAAATTATCTGAAATCATTGCAAAGGAAGGTGATACGGTTGAAGTGAATGCTCTTTTAGGGGTTGTTGAAGCTGGAGCTGTTGGTACTTCCCAATCACTTTCATTTTCTGCTGCACCTGTTCAAGAAGCTTCATCTAAAGTGGAACAACCCTCTTTGAGCAGTAAAATGCCTCCAGCTCCTTCAGCTGCAAAATTAATGGCTGAAAATAATATCGAAAAAAGTGATGTTGCAGGCTCTGGAAAGCGTGGACAAATCCTTAAAGAGGATATCCTTAATGTGTTATCACAAAAAATAACAGTATCTGCTTCTGATACCCCTGCTCCTACAGTTTCTCAGGCTGCACCTATTCATGAAATGCGTGAAGAGCGGGTTCGTATGACTAAGCTGCGTCAAACTATTGCTCGTCGTCTTAAAGATGCACAAAACACAGCGGCAATGTTAACTACATTTAATGAGGTTGATATGTCTGCAGTAATGGATTTGCGCAAGCGTTATAAAGATCTCTTTGAAAAGAAACATGGTGTTAAGCTTGGATTTATGGGGTTTTTTACAAAGGCTGTTTGCCATGCATTAAAAGAACTGCCTGCTGTTAATGCAGAAATTAATGGGACAGATATTATTTACAAAAATTATGTCAATGCTGGAATTGCTGTTGGAACTGATAAGGGGCTTGTTGTTCCAGTGGTTCGTGATGCAGATCAGATGTCACTCGCAGAGATTGAAAAAGAAATTGGTCGTTTAGGCCGTCTTGCTCGAGATGGAAAATTAGCGGTTTCTGATATGCAAGGGGGAACTTTTACCATTACTAATGGAGGGGTTTATGGGTCATTAATGTCGACGCCGATTTTGAATGCACCTCAGTCTGGTATTTTGGGAATGCACGCGATTAAAGAGCGTGCAGTGGTTGTTGAAGGACAAATTGTAATCCGACCTATGATGTATTTGGCGCTTTCTTATGATCACCGTATTGTAGATGGACAAGAAGCTGTAACTTTCCTTGTGCGTGTTAAGGAGAGCTTAGAAGATCCGGAACGTCTTGTTCTTGACTTGTAAAAGTGCAATTTTCAGGATGAAAGGAAAAATGAATGTCTTATGATGTGGTTGTGATCGGTGCAGGTCCAGGTGGTTATGTAACAGCAATAAAAGCGGCGCAATTGGGGCTTAAAACAGCGATCATTGAAAAGCGTGCGACATTAGGTGGTACATGCCTTAATGTTGGTTGCATTCCTTCTAAAGCATTATTACACGTTTCGGAAATATTTGCTGAAACGCAGCACGGTTTTGAAACGCTTGGTGTTTCTGTTTCTAAACCTAAACTTAATCTTGAGCAAATGATGGCACATAAAAAAGCTGTCGTTACAGCAAATACGAGTGGTATTTCTTTTTTAATGAAAAAAAATAAAGTTGACACTTTTTTTGGTACAGCTAAAATTTTAGGCGTAGGTCAAATTGAAGTCACTCTCAAGGATGGTCGTCAACAAACGATTACAACAAAAGATATTGTTATTGCTACAGGTTCAGAGAGTGCTGGTATTCCGAGCGTGAATGTTACAATTGATGAAAAAGTTATTGTATCTTCTACAGGGGCGCTTGCACTTGAGAAAGTGCCTGCACGCATGATTGTTGTTGGAGCTGGTGTTATCGGTTCAGAGCTTGGTGCAGTTTGGAGCCGTTTAGGTGCTAAAGTTACTATTATTGAATATCTTAATAAAATTTTAGGATCAATGGATGGTGAAGTTTCACGACAATTTCAAAAATTAATGGAAAAGCAAGGGATTAAATATAAAATGGGTGCGAAGGTAACAGCTGTTACTCGATCTGATTCAACTGCTCAAGTGACTTTTGAATCTGTTAAAGATGGTTCACCTGAAACTCTAGAAGCTGATGTTGTGTTAATTGCCACTGGTCGCTATCCATATACGGATGGTCTCGGTTTGGTAGAGGCTGGTATTCAGTTAGATGAACGTGGATTTATTGCGATCGATTCGAACTGGCAAACCAGTATTCCAAGAATTTACGCGATTGGTGATGTCGTTAAAGGGCCAATGTTAGCGCATAAGGCTGAAGATGAGGGTGTTGCTGTGGCTGAAATTTTGGCAGGTCAAAAAGGACATGTTAATTTTGATGTTATTCCTAGCGTTGTTTATACACAGCCAGAAATTGCCAGTGTTGGCAAGACAGAAGAAGAGCTTAAAGCTGCTGGAATTGGTTATAATGTTGGAAAATTTCCTTTAATGGCTAATGGTCGTGCGCGTGCGATGCAAAAGAGTGAGGGGTTTGTTAAAATCCTTGCTGATAAGAAGACAGATCGCGTTTTGGGTGGACATATCCTTGGATTTGGTGCTGGTGAAATGATTCATGAAATCGCAGTTTTGATGGAATTTGGTGGTTCATCAGAAGATTTGGGGCGTTGTTGCCATGCGCATCCTACTTTATCAGAAGCTGTGCGGGAAGCCGCTTTAGCAGCATTTGCCAAACCACTTCATATCTAGATATTTAGGAAGTTAAAAAAAGAAGCTCCATAATTTTCTTGAATAATTATGGAGCATGTCTCGCTTTATTTTATTTTGATGATTGTGTTTTTTTAAAAAAAAGTGCCTTTCTTAAGAGGCGTTTTTTTATATTTATCGTATAAATAAAGAATGAACTTAGAATTCTAATTTTTTATCTTCTTGTTGTTCTCTTATAAATGTAGAAAGTCCCATACGATCGAGGTATTTTAGGAAAGGGTGTGGTGGTAATTCTTCTACATTGACCATGGTTTTAACGTCCCATTCTCCAGTAGCAATAAGAATGGCAGCAGCTGCTGCTGGTACACCGGCTGTATAAGAAATTCCTTGTGAACCGGTCTCATTAAAAGCTTGTTTGTGGTCGGATATATTATAGATAAAAACTTCTCTTGGTTTGCCATCTTTTTCGCCTTTAACAAGATCTCCAATACAGGTTTTTCCTGTATAATCAGGTGCTAAAGAAGCAGGATCAGGCAAGACAGCTTTCACGACTTTCAAAGGGACAACTTCTTGACCTTCTGCTGTTTTAATGGGCTGTTCTGATAAAAGTCCAAGATTTCTTAAAACGGTAAAAACAGTTATATAGCGTTCACTAAATCCCATCCAGAAACGGATGTTTTGAACATCTAAATTTTTAGATAATGAATGGATCTCATCATGCCCTGACATGTAGGCTTTTTGTTTTCCAACAACAGGCAGATCCCATTCATGGCCGATTTCAAACATTTGATTAGAAGTCCATTTTTTATTTTGCCAAGACCACACCTGCCCTGTAAATTCTCTAAAATTAATTTCTGGATCAAAATTGGTAGCAAACCAGCGCCCATGGTTTCCAGCATTAATATCAATGATATCAATATCGGTAATTGTATCAAAATAATCATCACGCGCTAATGCTGCATAAGCATTAACAACACCAGGATCAAAGCCTGCTCCTAAAATAGCGGTTATACCAGCTTTTTCACATTCTTGACGTCGAGGCCATTCATAATTACCATACCAAGGAGGGGTTTCACAAATTTTCAAAGGGTCTTCATGAATTGCTGTATCGATATAAGCGCATTTTGCTTCAATACAAGCTGAGAGAATAGACATATTAAGAAAAGCGGAGCCAACATTAATAACGATTTCGCATTTGTTTTTTTGGATCAGTTGTACAGTTTCTACAATATTCATTGCGTTGAGTGTATGGCTTTTGATAATGCCCTCCACTTTCATTGCTTGTTTGTCTTTAATTGATGCGATGATTGCTTCACATTTTTTTATTGTGCGTGAAGCGATATGAATCTCACCAAGAATATCGTTGTTTTGGGCGCATTTATGCGCAACGACTTGTGCAACACCTCCAGCACCAATAATGAGAACATTTTTTTTCATTTTGAGGTTATCTCCTTATTAACATTACCGCATGATGGTCTTCTGCACGCTATTTGGATTACGAAAGGCTTGTTTTATAATCATTATAGCTAAATTGACGCTGAATTGTTAAAGTTCCATTACATTCTCTGATGACAATGGCAGGCATTGCAACGCCATTAAACCAATTTTTTTTAACCATTGTATAGCCTGCTGCATCTTGAAAAGATAATCTATCACCTATTTTAAGAGGCTCAGGAAACAAAAATGTTCCAAAAATATCGCCTGCAAGACAAGATTTTCCACAAACCATAATTTCATGGGAACCCTGATTAGGTTCTAGTTTAGCATTTTCGCGATAAATTAAAAGATCAAGCATATGGGCTTCTATTGAGCTATCAACGATGGCAAGTTTTTTTTCATTATACAATGTATCAAGAACACTTACCTCTAGGGTTGCACTTTTGGTGATAGCGGCTTCTCCTGGTTCTAGAAAAACAGTAACACCATGGGTTTTTGAGAAATCTTTTAAGCGTTTTGCAAAAATTTCTAGAGGATAATTTTCAGCTGTAAAATGGATTCCGCCACCAAGACTTATCCAATCGACCGCTGAGAAGAGTTCTGCAAATTTTTCTTCCATGTGACTAAGCATTTTATTAAAAAGATTAAAGTCAGCATTTTCACAATTATTGTGGATCATTAAACCGTTAATGAGGGGCAAAACTTCTTTAATTGCGCTTTGATTGGTTTCACCTAAGCGGCTAAAAGGTCGAGAGGGATTTGCAAGGTCAAAATTTGATGCACTTATCCTTGGATTTAATCTTAAACCCCGTTGAATAGTTTTTGTAGCATTGGAAAAACGCTGAAGTTGTTGGATTGAATTAAAAATGATTTTATCTGCATAGCTACAGGCTTCGTCAATTTCATCATCCGACCAAGCAACAGAATAAGCATGGGTTTCTTTGCCAAAATTTTCTTTTCCTAAGCGCAGTTCATATAGGGATGATGATGTTGTTCCATCCATGTATTGGGACATTAAATCAAAAAGACCCCATGTGGCAAAGCACTTCAAAGCCAGCAAAATTTTTGCTTCCGACATTTCTCGTAAGCGAGAGATGATTTCCATATTCCTTATAAGCTTAGATTTATCGATAAGATAATAGGGAGTTTTAATCATTATTTATCCATTCTTTTTTGAAGGATCTTATTCTTGAAGCTAACGTTTAGTACATGGAGTAACAGAATGTCTCAAGCGAAAAAAATCCTAAAAAAGAATCTATTTTTTTAGCAAGGCAGAGTCTGTTTGTAATTTAATTGTGATTTAATTGTCTACGGATTTATCGATGCTTATGATGAAGAGTTTTTATTATATTTTGGTTATTTTGCTTGTTGGAAGTTTTTTTGCAATAATAGCCAATATTACGGGTTTTGCAAAAAAAAATGATACTGAGGTTAAGGTATCTCATCAATCTTCTGTTCAGGAAAATTCTGTTCCTTTGATTGTTACGGGACGTAGAGAGCTTAATGGATTTAAAGGATATCGCCATTACCGTCGTGGTTTTCGTAAATATAGTGATAATTGGTGGTATCCTGAAATAGCGTTCGCTACATTGCCAAATTTAAATGCAAAAAATGTGTCATTAAAAGCAGTACCAGCTTTCAGGAAGGAGCTTTCATTTTTTTCTTTAGAGAAAAAAGAGCCATGGATGCTTAAACAACATATTGATTCTTGTATGGCGCGTTATCGTTCTTACAATAAAGCTGATAATAGCTATCAGCCTTTTCAGGGATCTCGCAAGCAGTGTTTTTCTCGTTTTTTTAAGGGGTAAAAGACATTAAAGATACAAAATTTTTTTAGGTACTTTGTGTGTGTATAGAGTTTTCATTCATGCAATGGTTGTGGTATGAAAATTTTATATACTTTTAAGTTTCATTAAATTTTATTATAATGAGTGTGAAATTTGCAGTTAGTGCAGCATAAGAGGAATGATGGTAATAAAAATTTTCATTTTGTTTATGACAAAATGTTAAGAGCAGGGTGGAGTTTAAAGAATGGCAACATGGGAAGCAACGTTAATATTGCTGGTTTTGCTTCCCTTTGGTGGGAGTGTTGTTGTTAGTTTTTTTCGTTCGACTGCAAAAAATCATGAAGCGTGGTTTTCTGGAATTATTGCACTTATAGGTCTTCTTTTTACAATAATGCTTTATCCAGCGGTTCGCGGAAACCGTGTGGTGCGTTTGGATCTTTTTTGGCTTCCTGAGTGGGGAAGTAATTTGATTCTCCGCATAGATGGTTTATCGTGGCTTTTTTGTCTTCTAATTACAGGGATTGGGCTGCTTGTTGTCGTTTATGCGCGTTACTACATGGATCCAGCAGATTCTATACCACGGTTCTTTTCTTTTTTTCTTGCCTTTATGGGATCAATGACAGGAGTCGTCTTATCAGGTAATCTTATTTTTTTGGTTATTTTCTGGGAATTAACCAGCATTTTTTCTTTTTTATTAATAGGTTATTGGTATCATAATGCGAGTGCGCGTGAGGGCGCGCGTATGGCTTTGACGATTACGGGCTTTGGCGGTTTTGCTCTTTTTATAGGGGTTTTATTGATTGGCCATATTGTTGGCAGTTTTGATTTAGATAAGGTATTGCAGTCTGGGGATCTGATCCGGTCAAGTTCTCTTTATAAGCCTGTTCTTATCTGTATTTTGTTGGGGGGATTAACAAAGAGCGCGCAGTTCCCGTTTCATTTTTGGCTGCCCAATGCGATGGCTGCTCCAACGCCTGTATCGGCTTATTTACATTCGGCAACAATGGTAAAAGCAGGATTATTCTTGCTTGTTCGCTTATGGCCAGTTTTATCTGGAACAGAATTTTGGTTTTGGCTGGTTGGTTTTTCAGGATTGTCCACACTCCTTCTTGGTGCTTATTTTTCCATGTTTCAGCAAGACTTGAAAGGGCTGCTTGCTTACTCAACCATTAGTCATCTTGGATTGATTACGACTCTTTTGAGTCTTGATAGCCAACTTGCATGTGTTGCGGCAATTTTTCATATGGCCAATCATGCGACTTTTAAAGCTTCTTTGTTTATGGCAGCTGGTATTATTGATCATGAAACAGGAACACGTGATATGCGTAAGCTGACGGGACTTTTTCGTTTTATGCCGATTACGGGGACGCTGGCTTTAGTAGCCAGTGCAGCGATGGCTGGTGTCCCTTTGCTGAATGGTTTTTTGTCAAAAGAGATGTTTTTTGCTGAAGCGGTTGAAACGCATATGGAATCATGGCTGGATTGGATTGCGCCTTATGTGGCAACGTTGGCTAGCTTGTTTAGTGTAACCTATTCTGTACGTTTTATTCATGGTGTTTTTTTAGGGCCTAAACCTGTTGATTTGCCTAAAATCCCACATGAGCCTCCGCATTTTATGCGTTTTCCAATGGAACTTTTGGTGTTTATTTGTTTAGCTGTTGGTATTTTTCCCAGTTTAACAATAGGGCCTATTTTAGATAATGCAGCCATGTCTGTTTTAGGATCAATAACATTTTCTTATAGTTTGGCTGTTTGGCATGGGTTTAATACGCCATTAATGATGAGTTTGACTGCTTTATTAGGAGGCGTATTACTTTATGTTGTTGCGCATCGTTATTTTTTATCTTGTGATGATGGAGCACCTTTTTTTCGTCATTTGAAAAAAACGCGTATTTTTGAACAAGTGCTCGTGATTATTTCTTGGAAATGGGCACGCGCAGTGGAATCTTTTTTATCAACACGTCGTTTGCAAACACAATTGCACTGGATTTTTTTTGTTTGTTTTGCATTCGTTGGTTTTTTACTTTGGCGCGATGGTTTAGTTTCGGCTGGCGTCTCACAGTTTTTTCCGCTTGATATTCCTTTTTTTATGTTGTGGTTAGTTGGCGGATTATGCGCGCTTTCAGTTGCTTGCAAAGCAAAGTTTCACCGCTTTATATCATTAATGTTGTTGGGGGGTGCTGGTTTGATGACTTGCGCAACCTTTTTATGGCTTTCTGCGCCTGATTTAGCAATAACACAGTTGGTTGTTGAAATTGTAACAGCAGTTTTATTGCTTCTTGGTTTGCGGTGGTTGCCTAAACGTCTGCATGACACTTCTCCAAGATCTGTAACACTTTTCGTGTGTTTGCGTCGTATGCGTGATTTTTTCATAGCCCTTATTGGGGGAGGGAGCATAGCATGGCTATCCTTTGCAGTAATGACACGTCCTCAAGGTACAACAATTTCTGATTTTTTTCTGACACATGCTTATTCTGATGCTGGTGGTCAAAATGTTGTGAATGTACTTTTGGTTGATTTTCGTAGTTTTGATACACTGGGAGAAATTGTAGTTTTGGGTGTAGTTTCACTCACTGTTTTTGCTCTTTTACGACGGTTTCGCCCTGCTCCTGAAAGTATTGATGCGCCTCTTCAGAAACGACTATCAGTGGTTTTTGATATGTTACAGCCTGATAAGGATAGAGAAGATAGAGTGTCGGATTATTTAACTGTTCCTTCTACTATTATGCGTTGGCTTTTTCCAGTTATTATCGCTTTTGCTGTTTATTTATTTATGCGAGGGCATGATCTTCCAGGGGGTGGATTTGCTGGTGGTGTGACTTTGGCTATAGGATTTATTTTGCAGTATCTTGCGCGCGATATTCGATGGGTGGAAAGTCATTTGCGAGTTCTACCTTTGCGTTGGATAGGCTGTGGCTTATTATTATCGTTAATAACAGGGATGGGTTCTTGGTTTTGTAAGTATCCTTTTTTAACCTCTTTTTTTCAATATATTCAACTGCCGTTGATTGGAAAGGTTCCCATAGCATCTGCATTTTTGTTTGATTTTGGTGTGTTTTCTTTGGTTTTTGGAGCAACTGTTCTCATTTTAATCGCACTGGCGCATCAATCAATCCGTAGTTATCGAATTGGTAAGAAACCTAGTGCAAAAGAGAAGGAGGATTAATGGAAATTATTCTCTCGCTTGGTATTGGTGTTCTTATTGGATCGGGCATTTGGCTTCTTTTGCGCCCACGAACTTTTCAGGTTATTCTTGGTTTGTCTTTGATTTCTTACGGTGTCAATCTTTTTATATTCTCTATGAGCAGACCACGCAGCAATACTGCACCCATTGTTGATCCTTCCACAGTGATCAATATTGCTAATTACGTTGATCCTCTTCCTCAATCTTTAGTTTTGACAGCGATTGTGATTAATTTCGCAACGACAGCTTTATTTCTGGTTATTCTTTTAGTTTCACGCGGTTTAACAGGTTCAGATCACGTTGATGGGCGTGAGGTGCAGTGATGGAAGTTGGCGTGTATCATTTCTTGATTTTGCCTATTCTTTTGCCGTTAGGTACTGGAACGATCCTTCTGTTTTGTGATGAACGCCGTTCAAAGCTTAAATCATTGATAAGCATTTTTTCTACGGGATTGTCAGTTGCTATTGCCGCTTTATTGGTTATGCGTACTCTTGAAGTTGCACCAACTGCGGATGTTTATCGTCTTGGAAATTGGCCAGCTCCCTTTGGGATTGTTTTAGTTCTTGATCGTTTAAGCGCTATGATGCTTTTACTTTCCAGCTTGTTAATCATGGCTGCGTTGGTTTTTGCGCATGCACATTGGTGTAAAGCTGGTTCTCACTTTCAGTCATTAATGCAATTTTTTATGGTGGGAATAAATGGTGCTTTTTTAACGGGTGATTTATTTAATTTATTTGTATTTTTTGAAATTATGCTAACGGCTTCTTATGGGCTTGCTCTGCATGGTTCTGGTCAGTTGCGCGTGCGTGCAGGATTACATTATGTCGTGGTTAATCTTGTTGCTTCGTTGCTTTTTTTAATTGGCATGGCACTTATTTATGGAATCGTTGGTACTCTTAATATGGCCGATTTGGCTGTTAAAATAAAACAGATAGCCGCTCAGGATATTATTCTATTCGAAATTGGTGCTGCACTTTTAGGTATCACTTTTTTGCTTAAAGCAGGTATGTGGCCACTTAATTTGTGGTTGATGCCAACTTACAGTGCGGCAGCAGCGCCTGTTGGAGCTTCTTTTGCAATTTTAAGCAAGGTAGGTATTTATATTATTTTACGTTTAACGTTGCTATGGTTTGGTCCTGAAGGAGGACATTTCAGCTATTTTGGTCATATGATTTTGTTTTATGGGGGACTTGCTACTATGATTTTTGGTTTTGTCGGTGTATTGGCTAGCCAAATTTTAATACGTTTAGTCGCTTATAGCGTTCTTGTCTCTTCTGGTATATTATTGATGGCGGTTGGGATTAGCAATACAGCACTAACAGCAGGTGCTCTCTTTTATATTGTTTCCTCAACTTTAGCACTTGGAGCCTTTTTCCTTTTAGTGGAGCTAGTTGAACGCAGCCAAGATGTGGCTGCTAACGTTTTGGCTGTTACAATGGAAGTATACGGTGACGATGAAGAGGAGGAAGAAGATGAAGTTGGAACCTACTTGCCAGTAACCTTGGCGATTTTAGGAGCTTGCTTTGGTGTGTGTGGTATTTTAATTATTGGACTTCCTCCTTTTTCTGGTTTTGTTGCTAAATTTATGATGTTCATGGCAATTTTAAACCACAGTAAAGAGAATGTTTCTGTCTCTATATTGATTTTACATGACTGGCTTTTTTTGATTGTTGTTACCATGGCTGGTCTTGCAGCTTTGATTGCCATGACAAGAATTGGTATTCGAACTTTTTGGGTTTCTCTTGAAGTTAAGGTTCCACGTGTTCAAGTAATAGAATTTGCACCTATTGCTGTTCTCCTTGTTTTGTGCTTTCTCACGACAATTATAGCTGCTCCCGTTAGCCATTACATGTTTGAAACTGCTAAAATTTTACATAATCCTCAGAATTATATTGGGAGCGTTTTAACAGATTTTTCTCTCAAGAGTACGGAAATGAATCGATGAGTTATTTTTGCCCTCACCCTTTTTTTAGCGGTGCAATTGTTTTTATGTGGCTGATCTTAAATGGTTTTAGCTTAGGACAATTGCTTTTAGGAAGTGTGGTTGCTTTGTGTGGTGGCTGGATGATGCGACTTCTTGAGCAGGAAAAGGTCATTATTAAAAATTGGAGTGCGGTTTTTCGTCTCATCATGCGAGTATTTATAGATTCTATTACCTCAAATATTTCGGTGGCTTGGTTTGTTTTAACAAAAAGATCTCAAGAGAAGCTGTCTGGTTTTATTGTAGTACCACTTTTGCTAGAGAGCCACACCGCCTTGGCTGTTTTAGCGTGTATCCTTTCGGCAACTCCAGGGACAGTTTGGATTGCCTATAATAGCAAAAATGGTGAACTTTTGCTTCATGTATTAAATTTGAAAGATGGATGTGATTACAAAAAGTTGATTAAACAACGGTATGAACAATTACTTTTGGAGATTTTCTAATGAGTATGGTGATTCTTTATTGGGGACTTTTCTTTGCACAAACTTTTTTAAGTTTAGCGATGATTCTTGCACTCTTTCGGTTGATTCGTGGTCCACGGGCGCAAGATCGAATTGTTGCTTTGGACGCTCTTTATATAATCACTATTCTTTTGTTTCTTACATTTGATATCCGTTCAGGAACAACTATTTACTTTGTAGCGGCTCTCATTATTGGACTTCTTGGTCCTGTTTCAAGCGTTGCTTTGGCGAAATTTTTAATGCGTGGGGAAATTATTGAATGAAGGGTGATATATCGCTTGTTGTTGCGATTGCTATTACTGTTTTCTTAATATTGGGGTCGGGTCTTACACTGATCGCAATGATAGGATTAGTGCGTTTTTCAAATTTTTATGAGCGTTTGCATATGCCTTCTATAGGTACAAGTTGGGGTGCTGGGTGCATCCTTATTTCTTCGTTTCTTTATTCAACCTTTGTGGATGATTGTTTTGTTTTTCATGAAATCTTATTGATGATTTTTTTGTTTGTAGCAGCACCTATAGCCTCTATGTTACTATCACAAGCGACAGCCTGTCGACATCATTTAGAAGGTCAATTAGAAGAAAAGCCACTGGTTCTTTTATCACATAAAAGGGAAGAAAAACGATCCATACCGGAAGAAACTTCATGCAATGAGAACCAGTGCGATCTTTAATGTGTAAGAGTTTATTTTATTTTTGTTCTTTTTCTTCTACACAAAGGATAGGCTTTTTTTCTTCTGGATCATTAATAAGGTCGTAAAATGTAGCTTCATTTTTACTGACCCACCAAACATATTGGGCTCCTGCATATTTTGTTCCAGAAGCGGCAATGACATTGGTACCAACAATGCGATCATCTTTCCATTTGAAGTCAACTAACGAAATATTATCAGCATTAAGATACGTTGCTTCAATGCGCTCTGTACCTGTTCCAGTATTGCACTGATAGGCAACAGTTTCTTTTGTTGGTTCATCTGGTACTTCAATAACTAAAGAGCCAGCAAAGGCACTCATTGAGCCAAAGAGTGATAGACTTGAAGCGGTAAAAAACCGTAAAATAAAAGAAGTTTTTTTCATGACATTTCCTTAATTATCTAGAATAACAACGTCGACTCTTCCTTACAGAGGATAGGCTTTTTTTCTTCTGGATCATCAATAAGGTCGTAAAGTGTAACGTCGTGTAGGGTCTTCCACAAGATATAATGAGATCCTGCGTATTTTGTTCCCTTCGCAGTTATGACCTTGGAGGCAATGACGCGATCATTTTTCCATTTGAAGTCAACTAACGAAATACTATCAGCATCAAGATACGTTGCTTCAATGCGCTCTGTACCTGTTCCAATATCGCATTGATAGGAAAAAACTTCTGTTGTTGGTTCTGGATTATCTGGTACTTCAAGAGTCAAAGAGTTCGCGAAGGCGTTGGTTATGCCAAAGAGCGATAAGCTTAAAGCGGTAAAAAATCCTAAAACGAGAGGAGGTTTTTTCATAGTGCTTCCTTATTGTTAAAGAGTGATGCAGAAAAATAATTCATTAATGCGATGGTGTCTACGGCAGGATTCGAACCTGCGACCCCAGGATTCATACCACTTCGATTTTCACCGCCAGCTTTATAAGCTGTTTGTGGTCTGGACTGTCTCTTCACCTTGAAGCTTGTGCTTTTTAGGTGCTGTCCGTTCAGTCTCTACACCTTCCTCCCGTCTAACAAGAGGCTTGGCTCGGGATTGGCATATAGTTTCCCATGAAGCTTTCCCCGAATTTGAACAGATTCACTTTGAGAATTTCTCCTTAAGGTGCCCAATTTTTCAGGAATCCTGTGCTCTATCCTACTGAGCTACGCAGACATAATCACGTTTACTCCTTTAATATAAGTGTAAAAACGAATCAATTATATTCAATATGAATTAACCAATTTTAGCTAGTTTTTGTTTTAAAAAATTAAAAATTGCATCTGCTGAAACATTTTTTGCAATAAATGATTGACCAAGTCCGCGTGTTAAAATGAAGGTTAAACTGTCTTGTGAGACTTTTTTATCTTGGGCAATAAAAGTCATCAGCGTTTCAGCGTTCGGTAATTGGCTAGGGATATCTTTTAGCTGCGTGGGCAGCCCTATGGTTTTTAAGTGTGCTTCGATGCGTTGTGTAAGTGTGGGATCTATTAAATTTAATTGAGCAGAGAATTGGTGGGCTAAAATCATTCCAATTGCAACAGCTTCACCGTGGATTAAGCGGCTTGAGTCATAGGCGGTTGCTGTTTCAAGCATATGTCCAAATGTGTGTCCGAGATTTAATAATGCACGTTCTCCTGTTTCATATTCATCACGTGCTACAATGTCGGCTTTAAATTGGCATGAGCGAACAATGGCTTCTGTTCGTATTGTGCCATTAGAAAAAATTTTTTTCCCATTTTTTTCAAGCCATTCAAAAAAATCAGGCTGGTTAATGAGACCGTATTTGACAATTTCTGCATATCCAGCGCGAAATTCGCGTAATGGCAGTGTATCAAGAATACAAGTGTCAGCAATAACGCATTGCGGTTGGTAAAAAGTACCAATAAGATTTTTACCATATTGACTATTGATTCCAGTTTTTCCGCCAACAGAGGAGTCAATTTGCGCAAGAAGCGTTGTGGGCACCTGAATGAAGTTCATACCTCGGCGTATGATGCTTGCGGCAAACCCTCCCAGATCACCAATGACACCGCCACCAAAAGCAATAATGCAGTCACCTCTTTCTAGACGCGCAGCAAGAATTTTATCGATTACTGTTTGCAGGGTTGAAAATGATTTTGATTGTTCTCCTGCTGCCACAACGATTGGAACAACATGTATTTTATTTTTTGTTAATTCTGCTTGAAATTTCTCTAAATGGAGAGAAGAAACATTTGTATCTGTAATAATGGCTAAGCGCGTTTGATCAAGATTTTGTTTATTAAGAGAGCGCTTAATCTGTGAAGCAGCTCGTGTAATCAAATCTGGGCCAATGATGATATCGTAACAGTGCTTATCCAATTTAACAGTGACGGTTTGAGCTTGCATGCTTGCTATTCCTATCGTTGATTTCTGTGCATAAATAGTGCTGCACAGACTTTATGACATTTTGTACTACGGCATGACAATTTCTTTTATGACTGTTAATAGTTAAGTTTGCTTTTGCATAAATAGGGTATCGTTGTTCCATGAGTTTTTGCATAGTTTCTTTAGGGTTTTCTGTTTGCAGCAGTGGTCGTGTTGAGTTTTGCGAAACACGTTGCATGAGAATATTAAGATCTGTTTTAAGCCATATGGATATAGCATTTTCGTGAATGACTTTCCGAATGTCTTCATTTATGTAGGCACCGCCGCCTGTTGCTAAAACAAGAGGACTCTTTTTTATGACGTTTAGGATAACACGTTGCTCAAGAGCGCGAAATTCTGGTTCTCCATAATTTCGAAAAAGTTCAGTGATTGTCATTTGTGCTGCTTTTTCAATTTCTCTATCAGAATCGTAAAAAGGTAAATTGAGCATAGTCGCGACGTGTTTTCCGATTGTTGATTTGCCTGCTCCCATAAGGCCTACAAAGACAAGTGCTCGTTTATCAAGGGATGATAGGAGCTGTTTTTTTATTTCAGCCATCGGGATATGTTGAGGTTGATTACTTTGCATGTGTTTATTTCGGCATTTAATTTGCTTAAAGTCAATTCCTGTTAATCTTTATAAGGTATGATAAAAGTAGGGTATTTTTTGTAGAGTTTATTGCCTTATGCCAACATTAACCAGATTTTTGATGATTCTTTTCATTTTGTTTGCTGTTCTTTTCAGTATAATGGTACTTCTTGTAGTTTTTGTTGAGCCGAGAACAGCAGATATGTATATTAGTGTTCCCCTCGATTCACAGAGTCTTTCTTTAAGCGGAAATCAATGAAAAGTGACCTTGTGATAGACCGTTTTCTTGAAATGATGAGTGCTGAACGAGGAGCTTCTGCTCATACGCTTGCAGCTTATCAACATGATTTGCAGTGGGCGCAAGATGCGCTTTATTCGCATTCAGTTTCGCTCTTTTCTGCGCAAAAAGAAGATCTCATTGGTCTTTTATCACTTATGCATACTCTTGGTTTTGCTGCGTCTTCGCAAGCACGTCGTTTATCGACATTGCGTCAGTTTTACCAATTTCTTTATTCGGAAGGATTGAGAGAAGATGATCCCTCCAATGATATTGAGACATTTCATCGAGGGCGCTCTTTGCCGAAAATCATAAGTGAGGATGCGGTAATAAAATTGCTTGATTTTGCGCAATTTGAAGTTAATCAAGCAGATTATGGGTCTAAGAATTATTTTCGTGCATTGCGTCGTCAAGTATTCATTGAGATGCTTTATGCAACAGGACTGCGCATTAGTGAGTTGGTAAGTCTTCCAGTGCAGGCTGTTCGAAAAGAAGAATATTGTATTTTGGTTCGCGGTAAGGGCAAAAAAGAGCGAATGGTGCTCTTATCAAAAAAAGCACAAGAAGTCTTGTCCAAGTGGTTAATATTACGTGATCAGGGAAACGATGCGACAAGTTTTTATCTTTTTCCTGCTCACTCTAAAACAGGATATGTTGCGCGCCAAGTTGTTGCACAGGAATTAAAAAGCCTTGCTAAAAGAGGTGGAATAAAGGCTGATTGTTTTTCTCCCCATGTGTTGCGCCACGCTTTTGCTAGCCATCTTTTGCAAAATGGTGCTGATTTGCGTGCGGTTCAACATTTATTAGGTCATTCTGATATTTCTACTACTCAAATTTACACACATATATTGGAAAAAGGACTTTATCGTTTAGTCAATGAGCATCATCCACTTGTCGATGAGAAAAAGGCTGAGTAAAAGAGAGGATGTTTTGAAAAATATTTTATAAAGTGAATTAATAAATCTATAAGACACACCAAATAAGTTGGGTACAATGCATAATTATCTTGATTTTGAAAAGCCGGTTGCTGATCTTGATGGACAGATTCTTGAACTAAAAAAGATTTCTCAGGAAGAAAATAGTCTTGATATGAGCGAAGAGATTGCACGTCTTGAAATGCGTTCTCAGACGGCGTTGCGCGATATTTATAAAAAATTATCACCATGGCAAAAAACACAGGTAGCTCGTCATCCTGATCGCCCCCATTTTATGGATTATTCTGCGCGATTATTAAGTGATGTCACACCTTTAGCAGGTGATCGGAAATTTGCTGAAGATGAAGCTATTCAAGCAGGCTTTGCAAGATTTAAAGGTGAAGCAGTTGCATATATAGGTCAAGAAAAAGGCTATGATATGCAAACACGTTTACGCTATAATTTTGGCTCTGCACGTCCAGAAGGGTATCGCAAAGCTGCACGCATCATGGAAATGGCTGATCGTTTTGGTCTGCCATTACTGACTTTTGTTGATACAGCAGGTGCTTATCCTGGTGTAAGTGCTGAAGAACGTGGGCAAGCAGAGGCAATTGCGCAATCAACCGCAGCAACTTTACGCTTAAAAGTTCCCGTTGTTTCGATCATTATTGGAGAAGGTGGTTCAGGAGGGGCAATAGCAATTGCTGCAGCCAATAAAGTTTATATGTTAGAGCATGCAATTTATTCTGTTATTTCACCGGAAGGAGCAGCTTCTATTTTATGGCATGACGCAGCCCGCGCGAAGGATGCTGCAATGAATATGCACATTACTGCACAAGATCTGTATAAATTAAAGGTTATTGATGGAATTATTCCAGAGCCTTTGGGAGGTGCGCATCGAGGGAAAGAGGCTGTGATTGATGCAGCCGGTAATATTATTTCAGCGGCTCTAAAATCTATGTCTGGAAAAGATGGTGAAGTTATTAAACAAGAACGTTGGGAAAAATACCTTCAGATTGGTCGATCCTTAGCATAATACGCTTTTTGTAGGCATATAGATTGGAGTTTTTTCAATGATATTAAGCAGGTTTTTTGCAGCATGTACTTTGTTTGCAATTGGATCGCTGACTGCGTGTGGGATGAAATTGCCCTCTTCTGTTCAGACTAAAGCTGAGCAGCCGCTACCAAAAAAAATTCAAAATAAAATGGTTCTGTATGATGTTGATAAATATGCACCGATTATGATGCGTTTTTTTAAGGAAGAAAATATGGCGGAAATTTGGAAGCAAAACCGTCAAGGAACCTTTGTGCTTATAGCTAGCTACGGTATTTGTAAATGGTCAGGTGAGCTTGGACCTAAATATCAGGAAGGGGATTTTCAAACACCAGAGGGTTTTTATACCGTTAACGCAAGCCAAATGAATCCTTATTCAAAGTATTATCTTTCCTTTGATATAGGTTTTCCTAACCTTTATGATCAGGCGAATGGTCGTACAGGAAGCTATATTATGGTTCATGGTTCTTGTTTTTCTGCAGGTTGTTATTCCATGAGTGATAAAAATATGGCACAGATTTATGCTTTTGCACGGGATGCTTTTAGAGGTGGTCAGAGAGAATTTCAGTTGCAGGCTTTTCCTTTTCGGATGACCGTTGATAATATGGAACGCCATCGTAACAGCCCGCACTATCAATTTTGGGTCATGCTTAAAGAAGGTTATGATTTCTTTGAAAAAAATCGTAAGCCTCCCAAAATTGTTGTTTTTGAAAGAAATTATGTTTTCAATCATGATACAAATCAAATTTCAGCTTCTGTAACACGATGAGTATAATTTTACTGTAAAATGCAAATATTTTTGTCTATTTCAGAATGCGATGTTCTTCCATAAATAAAGTGTTAATGCTTGGGTGATGGGACACAGGGTAGAGCATATCTAGGATTTCACTATATAAGTTTCGTTAAAATTACGTATTTAAGCTTGGAGGAAAAATTAAAATTTCATCCCTGGGATGGATAACGGGTTATTTAATATGGCAGCTTTATCTGCGGTGTCTATTGCTGGTTTGTTTAAAAAAGCATCAAAGAGCTTTTGTATTTCTTCTTTTCTAACTCCATCGGCAATGATGACAAAACGGGTTTGTGTGATTCCTTTTGGCCATGCTGCAAGTTTTATTGGTGGATGAAAAAATGTCTGTACGCCGTGCAATACAAGTGGGCGATGTGGGGCATCACGCAGCGCGATAATTGCTTTGATACGTAATAATTTTGTACCATAGAGATTTTTTAGGGTATCTAAAAAAGCTTCTAAGGTAGCGAAATCAAGGAGATCATAACAGTCGAGTGAAAAGGCATGAATGCTTCTGTGGTGATTATACGTATGTGGAGTGATTGTGAGCCATTGTTTGAGTTCTGTATTTTCTCCTTTTTCACTCCATAGAGTTTTATTTATTAATGCATTTGAACAGCAATGATCAGAATGGACGTCGATGATTTGTGCTGTAGGATTAATCGCTTTGAGTGCGCTGATAAACGTATCTGAAACCATTTTTGAATCAATGAGGTCTGTTTTGGTGAGGATAATTTTATCAGCGAATGCCAGCTGTTTTTGTATTTCAGGGTATTTTTCCAATATGGAAAGTTTGCTTAATGTATCAAATGTTGCAATGACAGCATCGATGGATAAGGATTGACTTAAGAAAGGGTGGCTCAAAAGAGCTTGTAAAATTGGAGCTGGATCGGCTAACCCTGTTGTTTCAATAACAATACGATTGAGTTGTTTGAGGTGTCCTTTATGCGTGCGATTCATCAAATCTACCAATGTATCGATGAGATCACTACGCAAGTTACAGCATAAGCAACCATTGGCGAGTTCGATGATTCCTTCTGTTGTTTTTTCAACAAGAAGGTGGTCAACACTTATTTTACCAAATTCATTGATGATGATAGCGCTATCAGTCAAAAGAGGATCTTGCAACATACGGTTAAGCAATGTTGTTTTGCCAGAGCCTAAAAAACCAGTAATAAGAGTGATGGGAATGCGTGTTGTTTTTATATTCATTATTGGCTGTGGCCTGCGGCCTTTATCATAGAATGGTTTGCTTGTTGTTTATGCGGAATGTTGGGTTTTTTCAGCGGTTTTACTTTGATTTTATGCGCTGGTGGTTGGCTAATGAGTCGTACTTGTAAAGGGAGAGCAGGAGCAGGTGAAGCTGTGATTAAAGGTGAGGTGAGGATAATATTTCCTTTATTGTCATAAGAATCTACATGTATTCTTACGGCTTCAGAGTTGCATGTTTGTTGTCTCATGTCAGTTGCTTGTGCTATTTTCGTGCCGTAAGGTTCTAGTGTTGCCAATGTTAATTGTAATGATCCTTGGTTTGAAAAGCCTGTTTCAAGAAGTTCTGCAGCTTTTTTTTCTCTTTCGCTCATATTATTTGCCCCTAAAATGACAGCAACAATCGTGCGTCCATTACGGGTTGCTGAGGCAGCAAGGTTGAAACCAGAGGCACAAATAAAGCCTGTTTTCATGCCATCTATTCCATCAAAACGACCAATGAGGTTGTTTGAATTGGGATGGATTTTTCGTTCATCACCAAAATCAATGGCTGGAATAGAAAAATAATGGGCATATTGAGGAAATTCTCGACGAATTTGGACTGCTAAAAGAGCGATATCGCGTGCTGTAGAGTAATTATGAGGATTGGGAAGTCCGCTTGCATTAGCAAAATGCGTTCCAAACATGCCTAGGCGTTGTGCTTCGTCATTCATTCTTTTTACAAATGCTTCTTGCGAACCAGCAACTGCTTCACTCATGGCAATGGCTAAATCATTTGTGGATTTAACTAGAGTGATACTCAATGCTGTATCAAGTGTGAGGATGGAACCCGCTTTATAGCCTGAACGGTAATGGGGGGCTTTGACCGCATATTCGCTGATAATAACGTGCTTGTCAGGTAAAATTTCTCCTGTGCTCATGGCGCGAAAAATAACATAAGCGGTCATTAATTTTGTTAAGGAGGCAGGGTACCAACGTTCAAAAGCTTGGTTATGTTCTAAGATGCGTCCAGTTGCAACATCGACAGAAATAAAAGGATGAGACAGAGCGAGGCTGCTTATCAAACTCAAAATAAAAGAGAAAAACAGATTATGGAAAAGGTGCCGCATCAAGAAGATCCAATTATTTTTTATGAGTAATTTAGAATTGCTTTAATGTATCACACAATAACTTTTAGTCCATATGGTGAGAGAATGGAGATTAATGATATACGCATTCATTTTCAATGATAACCGAGAGTTTGTAATCTTTCTATTGCAGAGGGAGGCATAGGGGGAGAAGTGGAATCTTGTGCCGCTAGCATGAGCAAGTCATCGCAAGCTGTTTCCGTCTTTTGTATGAGTTTGTTTAGGAAATCATGTTTATTCAAACCAGCTTCGATGGGAGGAAGAATACGAACACGAATTGTTCCTGGGTAACGACGAAAATTATTGCGCGGCCAATATAGACCAGCATTGTGGGCAATGGGAACAACGGGAAGTTTCAGTTCATTATAGAGGGCGATAATTCCTGGTTTATAATCTGGTTCTTGGCCAGGAAGTCGACGTGTTCCTTCTGGAAAGATTAAAATTTGGCGTCCTTGTTTTACTTTTTGTTTTGCTTCTTGTACTATGGTTTTAAGGGCTTTAATGGGAGTTGTTCTATTAATCGGAATGATTTGTGTTTTTGCCATATACCAGCCAAAAAGGGGGATCCATGTTAATTCACGTTTTAAAATGAGAACAGGATCATCAAAGTAAGGTACAAGACTAAATGTTTCCCATGCAGATTGGTGTTTTGGAGCAATGATGTAAGCTCCACTTGGTAAATTTTCTATGCCTTCAATTTCATAATTAGTACCAGCAATATATTTTTGTAAAAATAATGTAACACGTGCCCACGTTTTAGGAACAATCCATGCTTTTTTGCGTGGCATAAGAAAATAGAAAGGTGCATAAAGAATCATTTGTACGAAGGTTGTTGTATAAAAAGCGAATGTAAAAAGAAGAGAACGCAAAATAAGCACTGTAATATGGTTCCGTTTTGTATTTGCAAGAGAGGTTTGTGTATAATGCAATTTACAAGAAAAACATACCTTATTTACACATTTTCAAATATTTTAAAATCCTAAAGGGCAAGAGACTGATGGCATCACAAGTTTGCAAAGACAAATTTTTTATTCCACGGATTTTATCTATTGCAGGGACTGATCCTTCAGGTGGGGCTGGAATGCCGGCAGATTTAAAGACTTTTTCAGCAATGAAAACCTATGGTATGAGTGTGGTTACTGCTGTTGTTGCGCAAAATACACAAGGGGTACGGGCTTTTCACGCATTAGATGCATCTTTTGTTGCCGATCAAATTGATTCGGTTTTTGAAGATATTCATGTTGATGCAGTTAAAATTGGTATGATAGCAAATGCTCAAATTGCTCAGATTATTGCAGAGCGTTTAGCGTATCATAAAACGCGTTTTATTGTTTTTGACCCAGTTGTGGTAGCAAAAAGTGGAGATGTCCTTTTAAAGCCTGATGCGATTGAAGTCATTCGTGATGTTCTTGTTCCTATGTCAACGCTGATTACGCCTAATTTGCCTGAAGCGGCTATGTTATTGGAATGTGAAGTGCAATGGTCATTAAATGCTATGTATAAATATGGTCCACAGCTTTTGGCACTTGGTTGTGGTGCAGTTTTATTAAAGGGTGGGCATTTAAACACTCTTTCTCGCGCAAAAGGGGTTAATTATGACTATTCCAGTCCTGACATTTATTGTGATTGTGAGGGAGTTGTGACATTTGAATCTTCCCGTTTTGCAACCACTAATGATCATGGTACAGGTTGCACCATTTCAGCTGCAATTGCAGCGCTTTTGCCGACAGAGCCTTTGGTTTGTGCGGTAAAAAAAGCAAAAAACTATCTTAACAGGACTTTAGCGGCTTCAAGCATTTTGCAAGTCGGAAAGGGGCGTGGTCCAGTCCATCATTTTTGTGAGTTATGGAATGAGAAATAGAAAAGACAAATCTTCAAAGAGAAAGTTTGTTTTTTAAAGAGTGAAATTGCACTAATGTAGTTTGACAGTATGTTTTGCACTAAGTGGGAAGAGGTGGGATTAGTTAGGAATACGTGGTAATTTGTTGTTTTTATGTACAATTTTTACCATTAAATGCGCGTTTTGTCAAAATGGATTTTGACACCTAAAATTGCCAAAAAGAGCGAAAAATCACAAAAATTGCACTTTTTCAGCAAAAAGAGAATGAGGCTTTGAAAAGTCTTTGAAAATCCTTTGAAGATTTTAAAAAAGTCTTTGAAAGTCCAGAAAACCGCCTTTGAAAGACCTTTGAAAAAAATCAGACAACGTATGAAGTTAGCTTTAAAATTGGTCAAAAATGACGAAAAAAGCAAAAAAGATTTCCATATATGCGTGGAAATCTCAAAAATAAGAGCATAAAATGTTATTTATCAATATATTATATGAATTTTTTAATGTAAAAAGATTTCCACTTTCATTTTTCATTTTAGAGTGACATTAAGCCGTATTTTGTGTAGTTTCTAGATGTGCTTTTTGAGTTTCAATTTGCCGTTTTAAGTGCAGTTTTAAAAGTGGCAAAATAAGCTCAACTTCTTCCATATCATTGATGTTTTGAACGAGCTCTTGCAGTTTTCCATAAAGTTCCGCCGCGATTTCCGCTATATCTTCAGGGGGGAGTTTTATTTTTGCATCACGATAGGTCGTATAGGCTATGCGAGCAAGCTTTTTCATAAGGCCAGAAGGAAGGATAGGAGCTTTAAAACCGGCTGCTTGTGCCTTTGTCATGTCCATAAACATCTCACCTTCACCCGTAACGAGCCAATCTAATGAAACACCGCATATTTCTTTATATTTAGATAGAGCAGAGGCTGTAGGTTCGCTTATACCTGTTTCATAAGTTCCTATAGATCCAGCGGTTATACCAAGATGATTCGCAAATTGTTTGCGTTCTGCGAATCCAAGGACGCGTCGCACTTCACGAAAGCGTTTCGCTAATTCAGTTTTTGGTTCTGCTTCTGGACGTGCCAAAAAAATTACCTCAAAATCAATATATTTATTGACTAAATCATTATATTGATTTATGTCTCTAATTACCGCCCGATATTAAGGGCAGCTATTCTACAGATAAACCCACAAAAGACGGATGTTGCAGCATCCGTTTAAGCAGGAGCGAAAGTTATGACCATCACCCAAGTATGGGATCGCCATAGTATTTTAGCCGAGCTACGCCGTCGGAATATGACCTTAGCGGAACTCGCAAAAGCTTACAAAATACCGTCTTCCAGTGTCCAACACATTTGGAAACGGTCTAATGAGAAAGCTGAACGTGCTATTGCCGATTTTATCGGCTTGCCCGTTGAGCAAATTTTTGCCGACCGCTACCCCAAAAGTCGCAATCGCATTTTCAAAGCAGCAAAACATTCCAACACAGATTCCATAGCCCATTCCACATTGCGTAATAACGCTGCTTAAAATTGGTTACAAGGATGTGTGGTTCAAACGCATTTCCTATAACCTTTAGATACCATAAGACAAAAAGGTTTATCAATGTCTAAAGATCAATACAAAATAGATAAGAAAAATTGGTGTTCTGCAAAAGATAAGATCCTCAACCCTTACTCAGAAGTTGAGCGATTAGAAACGATGCTTGCTTGCTGTTATAAGGTTGTGCAAAGCAGTTTTCGCCATTTACCTGTACGCTATATTATTGACCCGCCACATCATTTGTTTGATGCAATGTTAGCACGGCAGATTGCCATTCATCTTTTCCATTATCAGTTTGGGGTGCCACGGCGGCGTATTGTGGCACTACAAGAGCGGCAACGGACCTCTATTTCTTTATCTCTCCAAGTCATTAATCGCCGTTTAGCAGAGCCTGTTTTTGCTAAAGCTTATCACAAATGGGCAAAGCGCGTGAAGGATTTGTTTTTACAAGAGATCAGAAAGGCGGCAGCGTAATGGCACAGTTTCAAACCCTTAATCTTGATCTTATTGTTGTGCCAGATCGTATTCGCCCTGTGGATGATGAGCATGCCAAGGCCATTGCGCAATCGATGGCGCGAGAGGGGCTGATGAATCCGATTACTGTCCGTCACACCCCCAACGCTAAAGGGGGCAATTATACCCTTATTGCTGGTGCGCATCGCTTACGCGCTGCTAAGATTTTAGATTACGATCAAATTGACGCCATTGTGGTGCAGGCTGATAAAGAGAATGCTGCACTCTTAGAGGTTGCGGAGAATCTTTTTCGCAATGAGTTATCGGTGATAGACCGTGCATTGTTTGTCCAGACTTACCGTGAATTATGGGAAAAGAAGTATGGAGAGATTCAACGTGGCGGTGACCACGGTAATCAATATACAAAGGACAAAGTGGCAAAGGGGCAAGTTGCCCCTTTGCCAAAGGATGGTGCAGATTTAGAGCAATTAGTGCAACTTGCACCTATTGCTCAAATAGAGGGGGAAGATGGCAAGAGGAGAACTTTATCTTTTGCTAAACATGTGGCGGATCGCATTGGTTTCTCTCAAGATGTTGTAAAACGGCTTAACCGCATTGCCCTGCATTTACAGCCAGAATTGCGGTCTATTTTGCGTGGTACGACGTTGGCAGATAATCAAGCACAATTGCTAAAGTTGGCGAAGATGGAACCTTCAGCCCAACGGAAAGTGGCGGTTGCTTTACAACAGGTTGAGGGTGATTTACGGCGGGCTTTTGATTTGGTCAATGGCATTAATACGCCGCCTCACATCAATGAGCAGGAACGGATTTTTACGCAATTATTAGGCATTTGGCAAAGAGCGGATGCTCAGACACGTGCACGTTTTTGTGATTATCTTGATGGGCAGTCGGTAGAGGTGCACGCATGAAAGCGCCCAATCCGCAACAGCTTGATTTTTTTCAAAAGCCGGTTTTTCCTTGTCGCGAGCCGGTTGCCCAGATTGATTTAGAGCGATTTCGCTCACGCATGAAACGTGCGATGGCTAAAGCTTTGCGTGAATGCCCGTTTGAACGGAGTGTGATTGCTGAGCGCATGGCCCATTATTTGGGGATTGGCTGTTTAAGCAAGGCGAGTTTGGATGCTTATGTTGCTGAAAGTAAGCAGGTGGATATTTCTTTACCACGCTTTAAGGCTTTTGTTCGCGCTACGGGAGCGTTTTGGCTGTGGGATGAGGTTGTGAGTGAAGATGGTTTGTTATTATTGCAAGGTGATGAAGCCCGGTTAGCAGAGATTGCGAGGCTCCAGCAAGAGCAACGGGAGATTGCCGCGCAGTTAAAAGCCATGCGTGCTACGCCTGTGAAGATTAAGCGGGGGCAGTTATGAAGGAATGGTTTAGCATTGCAGAATTGGCTGCATTAGCCCTGCCAGAGTTGCCATCTACATATAAAAGTCTTGAAAATCATGGCCGTACATACTGGCGAAAGAATTCAGCTTTTTCAAGGAAAGTAGGGAGCAAAACCAAGCCGGTTTGGGAATACCACATCTCTTTATTGCCTGAGAGAGCTCGAGTGGCATTGTTGATCCAGCAAGGTGAGATGAGCGTTTCTTCAACAACGGAACAAAATGCGCAAAAAGAAGACATTTGGGTGCGCTATGAGGGACTTTCGAAGGCACATAAAAGCCGCTGTGAAGAGCGTTTGAAGGCGCTTTGTTTTATGGATGATTTAATCACAGCTGGTGTAGGTGTGCATGATGCGGCAACCAGCACTGGGGTCAAATTTGGCATAAGCCGCAGGTCACTTTTTAATTGGCGTGAGAGGATAGAAGGTTATGGTCGCAGTGATTGGTTGGCAGCATTAGCACCCACTTGCGGTGAGGATAATTCTTCACAGTTTGCAGTCTGTCATGAGGCAGCTTGGGAGGTTTTATGTTCGGATTATTTACGTTCTTCTAAGCCGGCTTTTTCGGTCTGTTATCGGCGGATGGTTGCGGTTGCACAAGAAAAAGGTTGGGTGCCCATTCCTTCTGAGCGGGCTTTACGGCGTCGTTTTAACAAAGAAATTTCAAAAGCGGTTGTGACATTAGCGCGTGATGGTGAAGAAAAGGCAAAGAAACTGTATCCTGCCCAACGACGTGATCGCTCGAGCCTTCATGCTCTGCAAGCAGTGAATATGGATGGGCATAAATTAGATGTTTTTGTTCAAGTTCCTTGGGCAGAAAAAGCTGTTCGACTTTATTTGATAGCCATTCAAGATCTTTATTCGGGTAAGATTTTATCGTGGCGTTTGTCAGATGCTGAGACTTGGGAAATTGTTCGTTTGGTTATTGGTGATATGGTTTCTGCTTATGGAATACCAGAGCGTATGACCTTGGATAATGGTCGCGCCTTTACCAGCAAATGGATTTCGGGGGGGTGTGCAAAACCGTTTTCGCTTTAAAATTAAACCAGATGATCCGCAAGGTCTTTTGACAACATTGGGTGTTCAACTGCAATGGACAACGCCTTATAGCGGGCAATCCAAGCCAATTGAGCGAGCGTGGCGTGATTTAGCTGAAGCTATTTCCAAACATCCTTTCTGTGCGGGTGCTTATACGGGAAATAAACCTGATGCTAAGCCTGAGGATTATGGGCGGCGTGCGATAGGGTTTGAGGAATTCAAAGGGCATGTTGAAACACAAATTGTAAGGCATAATGCGCAAAAGGGGCGCAAAGCGGTCAATTGTGCGGGGCGGAGTTTTGATGTCACATTTGAAGAAAGTTTACAGGCCGATGGCACGATTATACGTCAAGCGACAGAAGCACAACGGGCTTTATGGCTTTTGACATCAGAGGCACTTCGCACGCAAAAAGGGACGGGGGAGATTCATTTTTATGGCAATCGTTATTGGTCGCAGGCACTTAATCAGCATGCGGGTCAAAAAGTGATTGTCCGTTTTGATCCAGATAATTTGCATCAGGATTTGCGGGTTTATGACCTGAAGAACCGTTTAATTTGTATTGCGTCTTGTCTTTCTGATGTTGGTTTTTACGATCAGCAGGCAGCCCGTTTAAATGGACGCTTGCGCAAAGAGTATGTGAAGGCTGTTAAAGCAGAAAAACAGCTGGCTGCTAAACTTGCTCCCGATCAGCTTGCAGATGTTTATCGTCAGGTTGAACGAAAGGACGATGATTTAAAGGTTGTGCCTAAAATAAAGCCAAAGGTTAGCCGATTGGTTCAAAGCAATGTGGGCAATTTAGCGGTTAAAGTGAATGATGAGGCTTTAGAGACAGAAGAATTTAGCCATCACTTACATCAAGCTTTAAGGCGGCTTTCATCGCAAAGCGAGAAGCCGGAAGTAATCAAGTTTCCCAGACGATAGGAAAGGAGAAGAGCAGGGGATTTTAGAGAGAGCCGATGAGTATTGCGTACGGCTGGAGAGTAACCAGAAAAACAAGAAAAAAGGGACAGGTTTGCAGCCCTGCCCTTTCAACGTCTAAAATCAATAGAGGGGATTATAGATGACGTACGCAAAAAATGCAACAGTTGAAAAAACATCTTGGGCGCGACCCAAAAATCAGCCTAGTGAATCAGCTCAGAATCGTAATAGTGACGATATTGCACTATGGAATGAGCTTGTTGATGCGGTTCAAGCATTGGCTCTTACGAATGATTGGTCAAAAGCGGAAGTAGCGCGGCGCATTGGTATGCCTGATGGTACATTTTCGCAATGGTATTCTGGCAATTATGCAGGACAATTGGGCAAGCAAAATGCGAAGGTTCAACAATGGGTGGATGCTTTAAAAGAGACGGCAGGGCTTTTGGAACTGATTCCTGAAAAGCCAGCGTTTAAGAAAAACCGTATTGCCAATGAAATTATCGACACTTTAACGCTTGCTCAAAGCACGGGTGATATGGTGATGATTACACTTGATGCAGGCAATGGTAAGACGGAAACTTGCCGCTATTATCGTGCCACCCGTCCCCATGTTTATTTGGTAACAGCAAGTCCACATACACGCAGTGTTCATGGTATTTTGAACGATATGGCAGCGGAATTGGATGTAATAGAATATAATCCAACGCGCTTAACACGTGCCATTGGCAAAAAATTAGAGCGTGTGGGAGGCGGTACATTACTGATTGTTGATGAAGCGCAAAATTTAACCGATGAAGCGATTAATCAGCTGCGTCATTTTGTTGATATTAATGGCACTGGTTTGGCTTTAGTTGGAAATGATGAAATTTCAGGGCGTTTAGTCCATCGTCAAAATGGCCCATCTTATGCACAAATTAAAAGCCGTTTAGCAATGCATCTTAAACGCCGTAAGCCCTATAGTGAAGATATTGCAGCACGTATTTGTGATTGGGGAATTGAAGATACAGCAGCCATAAAGTTTCTCACAGGGATTGGCTTAAAGGCTGGAGCTTTTCGTCAGATTGACAAAACCATGATGTTGGCACGTATGGCAGCCCTTGGTGATGGGAGTGATGTGATGCTTAAACATGTCAAAGCTGCATGGAAAAACCGCGATGTGGAGGAATTGGCATGACCCCCATAAGCAATAAAGAATTATCCGATACACTTGCTGGTCTTTATGACGATTATAAGCGCGGCTTTGATATTGGAGAGCAGCTTAAGTTGTGCGTAGATTTGGTTTTATCGCTTGAGTTGGAACTGAGTATTTACCGTTTAAGTGAGGCCGATGCGGTTTTAGAACGGGAAGTCACAAAAGCTTTACCTCGTTGTAAAGTTCCCCATTCCAAAACGGACGAGATTGATACAGTGATTTATATGGATTTTGGAGGACGTAAAGAATGAAAAATGATCCTTATATGGTTGGAGATTGCTTGACGGCTTTGCGTTCTGCTTTGCGCAAACATGAAACAAAAGGTCTTTTTCTGAGCGTGAAAGATATACAAGAATTAAATGAATATTTGCGTCGATTGGTGAGACATAATCGCGTTTTAGGTCATGAACTTTTGCGGTGTCGTTGGCAACTAAAAGCTGGATATACAAGCCTATCAAGCACTGTTTTGCCTTTTCGCCGTTTTCAGGAAAACAAGGAAAAAACTTATGATGAATAAACAGATTGAACTTGAAGGTACGCATTATATGAAAGATGCAAAAGGAGCTTTGGTGCCAGTCGATATGATCCGTCCTGCGGATTTGTTGGAAGATGAAACGGTGCGAAAAATTATGACTTTTGCTAAAGATTTGTCGGCACAAATTGCTCGTTTTAATAGCCATACAATTACAGATTTAAGTGATTTTGATAACCTTCTTGCGCAAGAGTACGGCGTTCAACGACGTGGCAAAAAGGGCAATTGTACTTACACGAGTTTTGATGGTTTACAACGCATTAGAGTACAAGTGCAGGAAACTGTTGATTTTGGTCCGCAGTTGCAAATTGCCAAAAATCTTCTTGATGAATGTTTAAATGAATGGGCAGCTGATGCGCGTCCTGAAATTCGGGCTATTATCACTCGTGCTTTTAATACTGATAAAGAAGGTAAAGTGAATCGGAGTGAAGTTTTTATGCTGTTACGTTTGGATATTGGTGATCCACGATGGCAGGAAGCCATGCGTGCTATCCGTGAAGCCATCCGTGTTACCACAAGCAAAGAATATGTACGTTTTTATGAGCGCGACACATTGGAAAGTCCTTGGCGCCCTATAACCATTGATATGGCAAGGACGTGAGGAAATTGTGCAATGTCTTTCGCGGTTCTTCATATGGGAAAACGGGCTTTAGGTTTGGATGATGCGACCTATCGGGCGATGTTATTTCGCCTGACGGGGAAGCAATCAGCAAAAGATTTGAGCCCTTCAGATTATCGCTTAGTTGTCAATGAAATGAAAGCACATGGCTTTCAGCCCAAGGTCAGGTTGTTAGAGGGTAGATATGCCAAAAAGCTTCAGGCGTTATGGATTGCTGGATGGAACCTTGGCATAATCCGTGATCGTTCAGACAAGGCTTTGATTGCTTTTGTGAAAAGGCAAACAGGAATTGATCATATTCGTTTTTTGCAAAATGCAGATGATGCAATGAGAGCTATTGAGGCGTTAAAAAGTTGGTTGAGCCGTGAAGGTGGAGTTGACTGGACACAAAAAAGCACACAAAATTCATGGCAAAAAATGCCAAGATATCTCATTTTGTGTGCACAATGGAAACGCATAAACCCTGATGCTGTATTTGATTTGGAGACCTTTCATCAAGCAATTATAGCCCTTAGCCATAAATCCCTTGCAATGATGGATTCCTACGATTTCATGAAAGTAATGAATGCTTGGGGTAGGGAGATACGCAAAAGAAGTTAAAACAAGGAATAACCATTTATGCAGGGTAAGTCTTATTACCATTTGCCCCTTATTATACGTGAAATAACCAATGTCGCTGGCATCGAGGCGGCGTGGAATATGGTGCGGGCTTTTGGTGGAAGACAAGTTTATATTCCTGGTCGTATTGAAAATGCTGAATGGTTGATTGAAATTGTTGGATTTGAGGAAGCTGTCCAATTAATCAATCATTTTTGTTGTAATGGTGCAGGTATGCGCCTTCTTATTCCCCTTTGTAAAAATGTATTACGGCGACAAAAAATGCTGAAAGCGCTCCAAAAAGGTTGGTCTGTAGATGACGCTGCTGCTGTTTCTGGCATGCACGTGCGCACGGCTCATCGCTTAAGGAAAAAAATGCTTTCTTCAAGTTCACAAGCTTTAGATCCACAAGGGTCATTATTTCCAGAGCTTCAGGAATATTGAACGTAAAGATCTTTTACTGACAATGTCAGACTTATATCCTTAGGGAGAAAACCAATAAATTGAGAATGGATTTTAATTCATTCAATGGTTTGTTATGGTTTCAATAGATGTTTCTTTTCTCTACAATCTTGTGCCTGCATTTACACATCATGCGCACCAAGAGTATATTATTACTGAAATGGCACAAACGCTGCCTGATGGTTTTTCTTATGCTGATATAACGACACCATTACGCGCTGCGCATTTTTTAAGCCAATGTGCCCATGAAAGTGATGGCTTTTTGACTTTATGCGAGTATGCATCTGGACGCGCTTATGAGGGGCGGAAGGATTTAGGTAATATTAAACCCGGTGATGGTGTGCGCTTTAAGGGGCGTGGTCTTATTCAATTAACAGGGCGGAACAATTATCGCCGTTTTACAGAATTTTGGCGTTTAGCGGATGCCCAAGCGTTTGATTGTGAAACTTTCCCAGAAGCAGTAGAAGAATTCCCTGCAGCTCTTTGGTCTGCCATTTGGTTTTGGCATACCAAACGCTTGAATAAGTTGGCAGATAAAGATGATATTGTGGGAATTACCAAAGCGATTAATGGTGGCAAAAATCATCTTGCTCAACGAATAACTTATTTAAACCGAGCAAAAAAACTTTTGGGGCTTAAAATTGGATGCGAGGTGAAGGTATGAGACCCTCTTATCGCGGTTCCAAAAACTACTTATGGTGGTCATTTTGGTTTGCTTGGATTGTTGTTTTTTCATTGATTGCAGGTAGTTTGCGGGGTGTACCGCACATCGTTGATATGGCAACCATTGCTATTCCCTCGATGGTGGCCATTATCGTTGGTAATTTAAGTGTGCATCGCGGTTTTGGCTCTTTAGATTTTTTTAACACTAAGCGTTCTGGTACAGGCAAGAGCCAAAAACAGGGGACGATAGCGGTTGGTCTACGGAGTGGTAAGCGCAATGCCTAGTCCAGTTTTAAAATTATCGTTTAAGATACTTTTTGTTACGATTACGGTTTTAGCGGCATTTATTTTTATAAAAAGTGAAATTTTAAAAGCAGAAAAAGCCCGTGATCTGTATTGGCAGTTTGAAATTGCCAAGGCATCGGCAAAAGCACAGCTTGAACAAAATCGACAAAGACAAGTAGCGCAAGCAGCTGAGCGTCGTGCACAAACGGCGATTTCAGCCTTGGAGCAAGAGCTTATAAAAATGGAGAAAGAAAATGTGGTATTGCCAATTACTCCTTGTGGTATTGGGGTTGAGCGTGTGCGCTTGCTCAACACCCAAGCTAGTCAATAATCTTTCTTATCACTATTTATCTGTTGAAGTTCCCCCTTCCGCTCAAGTGGCTTGTCTCCCCCCGCATTTATTGCCAGAGCGTGATTTAAATGCACAGGAAGTGGTGCGTTATTGGAGTCGTGATCGTGCCGCTTTATTGGTCTGCGAAAAGCGTCGAAATGCCGTGGTCAAAGCGGTTTTAAGAGGTAGGGGGTAAAGAGGATGAATCTAGATATAAGCGTTGCGAATGGTTGGTTGTCGTTGCTTTTATCGATTGCTGCGATTTTAGGCGTTTTGAAAGCTTATTTTTCTTCCGGTGCTAAAGAAATGCTGAAAGAAATCATTGTCCTTAAAGAACGTGTACAAAAGTTAGAAACAGAGATGGATTTTTTACCTGATCGCGATGCGATGCAAAGGTTGGAAGTGAATATGGAACGCTTGAATGGTCGTCTTAATACCCTTTCTGCACAGTTGCAACCAGTAGCGGCGATTGGAGAGCGTTTGCAAGAATTTTTACTGGAGAATGCAAAAAAATGAAAGCAGATATGGATAAGATCATCCGTGAAGAAGCACGACTGATTATTTTAAAAGGGCTTTTTTGTGAACGCAGTGAAACCTTATCAAGTGCGATGATTGAGCGGCTTTTATATAGTTATGGCATTAGGCGTGATCGTGATTTTGTGCATAATGAATTAACGTGGATGGAAGATCAAGGGGCTGTTACGCTCAGGCAAGTAGGCTCAGTTTTGATTGCAGCTTTAACGGAACGTGGGGCGCGTCATTTAGACCGTAGCTTTTCTATTGAAGGTATTAAACGCCCAAAACGCTCATCAAGAAGATACGAGGTGAAGGATGCGCAGGGTCGGACGTGGGCGTTTAACAGCGATTGATTTATTACCCCAAGCGTGTGATCAAATTATTGCTGAAGCTGCTGAGGCTTTAAATGGGCGTGAAAAGACGCAAATGGCTATTTATGGTGAGTTTAAAGCGGCTTTAACGTCTTTAAAAAAAGAAACGGGTTTAACATTTTCTATCCCTTCTTTTTCAAGTTTTAATCGTTATTCTTTGCGCTTAGCTGTAATGTCACGGCGTTTAGAACAGACAAGAGAAATTGCGGCCAGCCTTTCCCAGCGTTTTGATGCGAAAGCTTCTGACAATATCACTTTATTGGCGGCGGCAGCCATTAAGGAGCTTATTTTTTCTACTTTAAGCAGTGGTAAAAGCCTTTCGCCAAAAGCTGCACAAGAGTTGGCCAATGCCTTAAAAGGGGTGTTAGCAGCGGAGCATTTGTCAACCACTAGACGGCAAAAATTGGAAAAAGATTTTGCTACCCAAGCAAGTAAAGCAGTTGATGTGGCAGCGGCAACGGTGGGTCTTTCCAAAGAAAAGGCGCGTGCTATTCGTGAGCAAGTGTTGGGAATAAAAAATGCCTGAGCAGTTTTCCTCGAAGAATCATCCTGCTGATTATCATGGCACCTTTGACACTTGGCAGACAAGTGCTTTTCCTCAAGAACAAGATCCTTTAGCTGAGGGCGTTTTGATGGCGCATCAACGCGCATGGATTGAAGATAAATCACCGCTAAAGTTGGTTGAAAAAGGTCGGCGCACCGGAATGACTTTTGCGGAAGCTTTGGATGATACGCTCATTGCCGCAGCTACGCGTGAGGCAGGTGGTGATAATGTTTTTTACATTGGAGATACCAAAGAAAAGGGTCGTGAATTTATTGGCTATGTGAGCAACTTTGCCAAAGCAATCACCAACAATTCTGGTGATGTGGAGGAGTTTTTATTTTCAGATCAAAAAGCGGATGGTTCAACCAAATATATCTCTGCTTACCGTGTACGTTTTGCTTCAGGTTTTCGGATTGAAGCTCTCTCTAGCCGTCCTGAAAATATTCGTGGATTACAGGGCATTGTGGTGGTTGATGAGGCAGCATTTCACCAAGATGTACGGGCTGTTTTGGATGCGGTTAATGCTTTGCTGATTTGGGGAGGAAAGATCCGTGTTATCTCAACACACAATGGCGTGTTAAATCCTTTCAATGAATTAATAGGTGAGGCACGAGCGGGTAAAGTTCCTTTTTCGGTACATTGTTATCCTTTTGTTGAAGCCGTTAAAAATGGCTTGTTTAAACGGGTTTGTGCCATAAAGGGAGATGTGTGGAGTGCTGCTGCTGAACAAAAATGGGAGCAGAAAATCCGTGCTTCTTATGGGGTGCGTTTGGCTGCGATGCATCAAGAATTGGATGCAATCCCAGCAGATCAGGAAGGGGCAGCTTTAACGCGCTTACAGATTGAAAATTGTTGCGCGCCAGATATTGCGGTGATGCGTTGGGCTTGTGTAGATCATTTTAAAAATCAATCAGATTCTCAGCGTAGTCAAGCAGCTCGTACATGGTGTGAAGGGCATTTAAAGCCCCTTAATGCTCTCCTTGATCGACGGCGTCAACATGCTTTTGGTGTTGATTTTGCTCGTTCTGGAGACGCAACATCGATTGTTGTTTTGGAAATTGGGCAGGATTTGGTGCGTCGTGTACGGTTTATAGTGGAATTACGCAATACGCCGTTTGATCAACAAAGAGAGATTTTGTTTTATGTGGTTAATGGTTTACCGCGTTTGTTGGGTGGCGCTTTAGATGCACGTGGTAATGGGGCTTATTTAGCTGAAAAAGCCGCGCAGCGTTATGGTGCTTGCGTACAGGAAGTTCAATTGTCGCAAAGTTGGTATGGTAAAGAAATGCCTGCCTATTTAGAGGCTTTTAGTGATGGCACCATTGTTTTGCCGCGCGATAGCGATATTGTCGCCGATCATCAGGCACTTGCTTATGTCAATGGTATTATAAAAATTCCCGATAACCATCGTTTTAAAGGCAGTGATGGTTTTATGCGCCATGGTGATAGCGCTATTGCTTGTGCTTTGGCTTATTTTGCTAGCCGTCAAACCTCTGAGATTTATGGTTATACGCCTGTAACGGCAGCTTATAGTTGGAATGAAAGCCCCTTATTTTTAAAAACAAGACCAAAGATATATTGATGGGATGATGATATGGCAAAACTTGTAGATCAATGGGGTAGAGCGCTTAACATTAAAGGATTAGAGCGTGAAGTGGCAGCTCCTACCATTGGCGGTCTTCGTGATGTGTGGTCACAAACTATTGTGAGTGGTCTAACGCCTGTTCAACTTGCTGATATTTTACAACAAGCAGCCCAAGGGTATCCAGAACAATTTTTCCAGCTTGCTGATGATATGGAAGAGCGTGATTTGCACTATCGTGCTGTCCTTGGTATGCGTAAAAATGCTCTCACAGGGGTTGAACCTAGCGTGATTGCAGCAAGCAATAGTGTTGTAGACAAAAAAATTGCTGATGCTGTTCGGGAAGTGATTACCGCTCCTACTTTTGTCGATGATTATGTGACAGATTTATTAGACGCTCTAGGGAAAGGTTATGCGATTGTTGAAACTTTGTGGGATAAAAGTGCTAAAGAATGGTGGCCTATTGCTTGGAAATGGCGTGATCAGCGATTTTTTCAGTTGGATCGACGTGACGGTTTTGGTTTACGCTTAAAAGAAGAGGCTGATCAAAATGGAGGGAAGCTTCCTGCTTATAAATTTTCTATTCACCGACCAAAATTGAAAAGTGGTTTGCCAATCCGCACGGGGCTTGCACGGCTTGCGGCGTGGGCTTTTTTATTTAAATCTTATACGTTGAAAGATTGGATGGCATTTTTAGAAGTTTACGGTATGCCTTTGCGCGTGGGAAAATATGGAGCAAGCTCTTCTCTAGAGGAGAGGCGGGTTTTAATTCAAGCGGTGTGCGATCTCTCCAGTGATGCGGCAGCTATTATCCCAAAAGAAATGGAGATTGAATTTGTTGAAGCCGCAGGAGGCAGTGGCAATGCCGTTTTTGCAGCTAAGGCTGAATATCTAGATAGGCAAATTTCTAAGGGCGTTTTGGGACAAACAATGACAACGGATGATGGTGCGTCTTTTTCTCAAGCACGCATTCATGAAAATGTGCGTCATGATATTGCTCGCGCTGACGCTCGCCAATTGGCATTGACTGCTAACCGTGATTTGATCGTGCCCTTTGTTGATATTAACTTTGGTTGCCAAGAACGCTACCCTCTTGTTTATTGGCCAATTTCTGAAAATGAAGATATCAAAGCTATTAGCGATGCTTTAGAAAAACTTGTTCCCCTTGGATTATCTGTTGGTACTCAAGAAGTGCGTAATAAAATTGGCTTTTCGCAACCAACAAAAGAGGAAGATGTTTTAAAGGCTCCTGAGAGTGCTTCTTATAATGAGACAAGACAAGAGGATGTTGCGGTAAAACAGAAGACGCCTCTTTGTATCGATTGTGGGGGTGTTGTTGATATTTCTGTGACAAGAAAAGAGCAGGGTGGGGAAGATAAGGGCGGTGAGAGCTCTTATGATGAATTGGAGCAGCTTTCTCAAGTGGCTTTAAGTGACTGGGAAGAAGATTTAGAACCCCTTTTAGAGCCCTTTAAAAAGCTTGTGAGAGAGGCTAAAAGTTATGAGGATATCCTCAAAGGATTAGATGAATTGCTTGGCGAAATGGATCATTACGCTTTAGCAAGTCGGTTGGCAAAAGTGCAAATGATTGCGCGTGGACTTGGGCATCATGGCTGAGGAACTTTTTAAAACTGCTCCCAAAGAGGTCACGCGTTATTTTGAAGCCAAGGCACTTGTTCCAAGCTTTGATTGGCGTGATGTGGCACCAGAAGAACATGCTTTTTCCTTTACGGTGGCAAAATCGGTGGGTTATGACATTTTGGATGACTTAAAAACAGCTGTTGGCGAGGCAATAAAACAGCAACTTCCTTTGCAGGACTTTCAAAAAAATCTGATGCCGATTTTACAGGAAAAGGGTTGGTGGGGTAAAAAATTAGCTATTGATCCGAAAACTGGTGAAAAGAGCGTGGTGCAATTGGGGTGTCCACGACGCTTAGAGACGATCTATTGGGCCAATACCATGAGTGCGCATGCGGCAGGCGAGTGGGAGCGTACGCAAAATAATAAAGAATTTTTGCCCTATCTTACCTATGCTTTATCGAGTTCAGAGCATAAACGCTTAGAACATGAACGCTGGGTTGGTTTTACTGCGCCTGTTGACGATCCAGTTTGGGATTGGCTTTATCCTCCTAATGGTTGGCGGTGTAAATGTAGTGTGCGACAGATAAGCCGTTATGAGGCAGAGAATTTAGGATATGAGGAGGATGCACCGCCACCTCATGTAGAAAAGCGAGATTGGCGCAATAAACGAACAGGAAAAACTGAAAGAATCCCAGAGGGTATTGACCCTGGTTGGCACTCCAATCCTGGGAAGCACCGAGCGCAAAATTTAAGTACTTTTTTGAGCGATAAAATTTCAACCATGGCGAAAAATCGCCAACGCATTGCCATTGAAGATATTGTCGGCTCACCTCTTTTGGCAGCAATGTTTGAAGAGCGCCTGCCGCATGGGTTTATTCCCATTGCACCGATGACGCAAAAAGTACGGGAAGTTTTTGCAGCGGAAAGTTCGCTTGTTCGTTTATCATCGGAGAGTGTGAAACATATCTTATTGGATCATCAAGCCCGTGATCTTACACTTGATGATTTTCGTGCTGCCATTAAAACACTCACATCTCCCTATGGCATTATAAGACGAAAAAATACGCAGGGAATTATCTTTTTTGGTGAAAGTAACGGTATATGGTGGCGTTCTGCGGTTAAATGGGTGGCTAGCAAGCAAGAATGGTGGCTTACATCGTTGCATAAAAAAAAGCTCAAGGAAATTGAGCGATTATTAGATGCCGCCGAAAAAAAAGACGAACGATTATTATAGAGATACAAAAACAATAATGAGAGGATATAAGAAGGCGTGGAGGGCGGTCAACTCCCCGCAGATCCGATAAAATCGTTCTGGCAAAACTGGCTCACGCCTGAGTAACAATATAATATTTAAAAAGGAAAAAAGCAATTTTTTTAAAAATGGCTTGAGAGGCGGTTTTTCTGTGAGGTGATAGAATTACCCATATGAATTTATAATGGCGCTCTATCGCCTTTGAAGTGCCTTTGAAAACGATTTTATAAGAAGGTTTGGCACGGTATTTTATCTTAAAAGTGATAACACGTAAAAAGATGTTTTTTGGTCGTGCTGTTTTTACTGACAATGTCAGACTTATAGCGTGGACTGATTTCGTGCATTTATTGCCTATGATAATTGTAAAGCAATAGGCAATGATGGAACAAGAATTTCATAAAGAGCAAAACGATCATAGTGCTTGGTTGATAGACCTTTGCCAAGACATCTCAATCAAAAAGGCGCCTGAATGGGTACAACTTTTACCTAAAGCCCCTCATGTTAAGGCGCGTGATGGACGAGAATGGTACTATAACCCTCAAAAAATTTTAGAAGCTTTTGCTTCCAATAAAGGTCCCCTTGCTATTGATTATGAGCATGGGCAGCATTACCGCGCACGAAATGGTTTAGAAGCACCTGCTAGCGGTTGGATTGAAAAATTAGAGGAACGTGATGGTGCAATTTGGGGACAGGTTAAATGGACGAGTGCTGCAACACATAAAATTATCACCCAAGAATATCGTTACCTTTCCCCTGAGTTTAGGCATTCCAAGAATGGAGAGATTTTGGGATTAGCTGGCGCGGGGCTCGTGAATCGTCCCGCCCTTGTCATGACAGCTTTGAGCCGTCAACAATCTTTAACAACCCCGACGGAGAAAAACATGGATTTTACAGCTATTGCCAGTGCTCTATCATTGGCAGAAGATGCCATGCCTGATGAAATTTTGGCGGCTATTGCTACGCGTGAAAAGGAACGGGTAGCACTGACCAGCCAATTAACAGATATGCGCAATCACTTAACGCTTTTACAAGCAGAACAAAAAAACACTGCCATTGATAGCCTTTTAGATAAGGCCATTGAAGAGGGAAAGATTTTGCCTGCTGTTCGCGGGGAATATCGTGCGCTGTGTGCTCTTGAAGGGGGAATGGAGCATTTTCAAGCTTTGGTTGATAAATTGCCGGCTCTGGCATCAACAAGCTCATTAGAGTCCTCTGCTTTGGTACAAGAGCAAAAGCGTGCACCAGAAGATATTGCCCTTGCGGCACGCCAATATCAGCAAGAACAGGCGCAAAAAGGGTGTGTAATCACGATTAGCCAAGCTGTTGATTATATTTGTGAACAAAAGGAGAGCCAATCATGAGTACAACGATTTTAATTAAATCTTTTCACGTCAGTGATGTGATCTCGCCTTATTGCATTGTTGCGGCGCGCACTGATGGAATGGTTGCAACAGCTTCTGGTAAGACAGATAAACTCTTAGGCAGTGCTGGTTCTTTAGGAGCAAAAGCTGGTGACATGATTGATGTTGGCCAATGCGGCTGGGCAGAAGTGATCTGTGGGGGCAATGTTTCTTTTGGCGATTTTTTAACATCCGATCCAAAGGGGCGCGCTATTAAGGCTGAAGCAGCGGATCGCACCATTGGCGTTGCGATGAGTGACGGCTCGGCTGGTGATGTTATTTCTTTTAAAATTCTTTGAATTGGAGCCTATGATGAACAGACCATTTCCTATCGATCCTACGTTAACCGCCATAGCTATTGGTTATCACAATCCTGCGGGTTCTCTTATCGGTGATAAAGTTTTGCCACGCGTTTCTGTTTTAAATGAAGTTTTTAAATATAGTGAATTTCCGTTAGCGGAAAATTTTACAGTTCCTGAACTTGAGATTGGCCGTAAAGGGCGCCCAAATGTAGTAGAATTTTCAGCATTTGAGCGTGAAGCCAGTGTTAAAGATTATGGGCTTGATGATTTAATTCCCAATTCAGATATTGAAGCAGCGGCGCGCGCACGGGCAGAAAAACGAAGTCGTTATAACCCAGAAAAAACGGCTGTGGAAGGACTTGCTAATTTGCTAGAATTAGGGCGTGAAGTGCGTGTTGCGGAACTTGTGCAAAATAGTAAAAATTATGCACCAGAGCGGGTTATCGATCTTAAGGGAGAAGAGAAGTTTAGCGACTATGATAAATCGGATCCTTATGCCGTTTTAGATGAGGCAATGGATAAAAGTTTGGTTTATACGCCCAATACCATTGTCATGGGTAAAATTGTTTGGTCAAAACTCAAACGCCATCCCAAAATCATTAAAGCCATTAAAGGTGGTGGCACTGCCGATGGTTTTGTCACTAAGGCACAGTTTGCTGATCTCATGGAAATTCATCCAGAGCGTTTGTTGATTGGTGAATCGCAGGTGAATTTGGCTCGTAAAGGGCGTGCAGCGCGATTGGCGCGCGTTTGGGGTAACAAGATTGCGCTGCTTTATATTGATCCAACCAAGCAACAGGCTGATGGATCTGTGATTAGCTGGGGCTTTAGTGCTCAACTAGGCGAGCGTTTATCAGGAGTGATCCATGACCCAGATATTGGCTTGTCGGGTGGTAAACGGGTTCGTGTAGGGGAACGCGTGTGTGAATTGGTCGCGGCAAAAGATGCCGGAGTCTTGTTGCAAGAGGTTGTTTAAGGAAAGCTCTTAACACATGGCTTATGCAAACAAAAGATTGATTGAAGAGTTATGGGGCAATGAGTTCTTGACCAATTTGTGTGGGGAGAGCGAGAATCCAGATCAGGCAATTGCTCGTGCTTTAGAACAGGCAAGTGGTGAGATTGATGTTCATTTGTCCCACCGCTATCAAGTGCCGATCGCAGGTCAACCTGCGGCTTTAAGCATGATTAGCGTTAATATTGCCGTTTATAATTTGGCTATTCGCCATACGGAGTTAACCACCACAATTGAAGATCGTTATAAACAAGCGGTTGATCTCCTCAAACGCATTGCAGAAGGCAAAGCAGGTTTAGGCGCTGATGAGCCTAAAGTTATGAGTGAAGATGGGCCTGTTCGTTATGGTGCTTTTTTTCATGCTAAGCCGCGTGTTATGGGGCGATAAATGAGTATTTCAACCTCTATTGAGATTCAGGAAACAGGGCTTAAAGCGGCTTTATCGTTTTTACAAAAAAATGCTTCTGTCTCTATGGGAACTTTAGCACAAGGAGTTGGTCGCTTAATTCAAGAAAGTACGCGGCGGCGTCTTCAAAGTGAAAAAACTTCTCCTCAAGGAGTAAAATGGAAAAGCAATCACGCCAACACATCGATTCTTTTTGCTAGCGGAGCGTTATCACGCTCCATTGATATGGTAGCATCACCAGAGAAAGTGGTTGTGGGAAGTGGATTGGTTTATGCTCGTATTCATCAACTTGGTGGGGTCATTCGTCCCAAAAATGGCAAAACTCTTCGCTTTTCTCTTGCGAGCAGCACAGCACATCGCTTTGTCTCAGTGCATCATGTAACGATGCCTGCGCGCCCTTATTTAGGACTTTCAAAACAAAATAAAATTGAAATTGTTAAAGCAGCAAAAGATTGGCTGCAGAGGACTTATTCATGACCAAAGTCATCGATACTGCGGGACGTATCAATCAATTTCGTCAATCCGTAAAAAATACTTTTCAGAACGCTTTACCCAATATACGTGACTGCAGCTGTCAATTTGGTCGTTTTAATTTGGAAGAACTCGAAACACAGATGCTTGTTGCCCCAGCAATACGCATTGCTGTTTTAGCAAGTCGATTTACTTCTGTGGAAAGTGGGCAGCAAAGTGCAGCTCTCCATTTAGGTGCTTTTGTTGTTACTACGGGAAAAGAGCGTGATAGCCAAAGTTGGCTGTTAGCAGAAGCCATTGCAGTTCTTTGTCATAGTGGGCAGTTGTGGGGATTGACGGGTTTAACTGCACCCCGTGAGGTGCAGATTGAACCTGTTATTTCAGCGGCTATTAAGCAACGTGGTGTGGCTATTAGTGTCGTTGAATGGCATCAAGATTTGCATCGTTTGGGAGAAAATATTTTTTGCGATGAAGGAGCAAAGCAGCTCAAAAGTGGGCTCATCTCTTTAGAAAATGAGGCTCATGATGAATGATGCTTATCTCCTGAGTCACACTTTTCGGCAAATTATGAAGCGTCTTGATGCGCTTGAACGCTGTCTTGCCAACCAGCACATGATTGGGCGTGTTGCAGAAGTTGATGGCCATAGAGTGCGGGTGAAAATTTCACCTATCGGTGCTGATGGGCAAGTGGTTTTGTCGCCTTGGCTACAAGCTCAAGAAGCGGCAGGTGCTGTTTCAAGCAATACGCCGCTGAACATTGGAGATCCGGTTCGGTTGTTTAACCCTCATGGTGAAATTAGCTCTGCTTCTTTGGTGGTGCGCGATAGTTATAGCGATAATGCGCCCAATCCTGCACGACATCCACAAGAGTTTGCACTGTGTTATGCAGGTGGAGCACTACGCATAACAAAGGATGAGCTTATTCTTTCTCATGGTGAAAACAAAATACATTTACGTGCTGAAGGGATTAAAATTTGTCATCAATCGACCCGTCTTGAACTTACGGATAGCGTACAAATTAAAGCAAAAGATTTACAACACAATCAAATATCTGTTGGGGCAAACCACAAACATGGTGGCGTAAAAATCGGCCCTTCGACAACATCTTATCCCATTTAAAGGAGCTTATGATGAGCCAAAAAATCTATGTTATTTTAACCAATGCAGATTTTGTAGCAGGCAGTCGTTCATTGGGCAAAGGCGAGGAGATTTGTTTAAGCGATGAAGCGGCTAAATACCCGTTGCTTCTTGGTCAAATTGCCGAAAAATCCCCCTTAGTAGTTTCTTCAGGAAAGGCGACCAAAGGCGCTTAAGTCATGCGTTGTGGGATTAGTGAAAAGGATGGGTCTTTATTGTATGGTTGGGATCACTGCCAACAATCCATCCGTAAATGTTTGACGACGAGGATTGGGTCACGCGTTTTGCGTCGCCATTATGGTTGTGATGTTCCTGCATTCCAAGATGCCAATGCAGATCCTGCCACGATTATGCAGCTTTATCAATCAATCGTTCAAGCTTTGGATGATCCTGAATGTGGAGAGCCTGGATTTTCTTTACAAAGGATTGATCTGACAAAGGCAACGCGTGAGGGTACATTTCACTTTGTTTTAAGGGGTATTTTTTATCCCGACGGTCATTTAGGCGATTGGTCGCATAAGGAGCCAGTGACAGTCAATTTAGAGGTTCGCCATGACGAATTTTGAAGATTTGCCCCTTCCAAAAGTGATTGAAGAGCTTTCTGTTGAGGATATTTTGAAGCAAAAAAGTGCGCGTTTAACAAAGCTTTTTGCCGCTCATAATATGCCTTATAATGTAGAAAAAACCGCGTATGATCCAACAGTTATTCAATTACAAGCGGCTGCTTATGAAGAGCTTTTATTGCGTCAACGGATAAATGAAGTTGCGCGGGATAATTTATTAAGTTTTGCGCGAGAAACAAGCTTAGATCATTTGGGCGATTTTCATGGAGTGGAACGCCTTTTGGATGAAGATGATGAACGTTATCGTCGCCGTATTCGCTTGAATAGACAAGGACATTCAACAGGTGGTACAGCTCCACGTTATCAATATTTTGCTTTATCATGCGATATTCGTGTCAAAGACGCTTTTGTTTATCGTTTGAATAAAAGCCCAGTCATTTATGTTGCTCTCTTTAGTGATAGTCCGTCAGGTATAGCTGATGATGCTTTAATAGCTAAAGTACAGGCTGCTCTTGATGACAAAAACGTTAAAATGACTAATGACCATATCTTAGTGAAAAGTGCGGTGAAGCGGATTATAGATGTTACTGCCGATATTTGGCTTTTGCCAAATTTTGCTCCGCTTGTTTTGGAAAGAGCAAGTAAAAATTTAAGGGAAGAATGGACGCAAACTCAAAAGCTTGGACGGGATCTTTCTTTGAGTTGGATTATAAGCCGTCTCATGGTTGACGGCGTTCATCACGTAACCTTAGCACAACCATTAGCGGATATTCTGATAGCGCCTGATGAGGCTATCGCTTTAGGAGATATCAATCTTTATGAGCGGAGGCATGCTTATTAATGTTTCAGTTGCCTCTTCCACCTAATTCGAGTTTATTTGAGCGTTGCTTAGCAGAAGCGATGGCATTTGATCCACAGGTAAAAAATGCCATAGAAGAAATCGTACGTGCTAAATTCGTAATACGTCCACCTTCTTGGTTGCCTTATTTAGTCGATGAATATGGTTTACAAGAGTTAGAACCTTATTTTTTAAACCGTTATGATCTTATCGACCAAGGACTTGAATGGCAGCAGGTACGAGGCTCATTAGCAGCCATTGATATGGGGCTGGCATGGCTAGAACTTTCAGCGCATTTTACCCCAGCATGGTCAAGGCGCGTGTGGTGGAATTCTTTTCAGCTTGATTTTGACAGCTTACCTGAACAAAGCCAACTTGAAACAATTTTGGCGATTACAAACCTGTCTAAAAGTTTGCGTTCTGATTTTCGACGTGCCACCCATGGTTATAGCGTTGGGGCTGTTGAAGGTAACATGTCAAGGCTCGACAATGCACTGCTTGATCGCGAGAGCGGCGTGCGCATGGTGCCAAGTAATACGCTGTTTTCTTTTGGGCAAGAGGTAGAGGTCAATCACACTCTATGTCAAGCAGAGGGCAAACTTATTGGCAATTGGATAGATGATATTGATGAAGAGATCAGTTGGGAAAAGCTTCATTATTCATGGGAGGGTGCGAACTTTCCTTGGGTATCCGTTAAACGGCATGAGCGTGATGTCTTGTTGGCGGAATGGTTTCGAAATCAAATCCTTTATCTTGTTTTGAGAGATGAAGAGAATGTTGTCATTGGCATTCGCAGGTGCAACATTGTCCAGCCTGTGGAACAGGCATTAGATGGAGTTTACAGCTATTCAGGCGAGAGATTGAAGCCCTCAACAACCGGCACAATGGTCTTAATGGCTGCTCGGACAGATTTTCATGATGTTGATGGTAAGCAGGCAGCTTCTGTTTCTGTTTTAGTGGGGGCTACTCCAGCAAAAGATGTGCCTTTGGGAAAGCTGTGGCTTAGAGCAGATGAACTTACTGGTGGTGTTGAGATACTCAAAACTTCCCTCAATATTCTTTTACGTGCCGATGTTCGGGAACAATTTAATATTTTACTGGAGTTTTAACATGCAACATGAAAGTGGTTTGCCATCCGCAATCGATAGGTCTGTGGGCAGAAATGAACAACAAAGTGTTGTGTTTTATGGAGAGCGTTCTTTTCTTCAAAGCGGCGAGTTGAACGAGATGCAAACAATCATCAGAGGGCGTCATGATCGCTTAGGACGATTGGTGGCAAAAGAAGGTGATCGCATTGAGCGTGCTGATGCTTTTGTAAACAAAGACAGCCAAACTGTTACTTTAACGGATGGTAAGATTTTTATTGCAGGGGATATTTTTCCAGTCTCAGGAGCTGTTTTAGAGAATGTTTCCATGGTTGGTCGCATTGAAATCGGTGTGAAACTGCAAAAGCAGTGGATCACACATGAGGATGATCCCCAGTTGTTGGGTCAAGTTGCGGGAACATTGGCAGAAGGTGAACCAGGGGCAGCACGCGAGACCGTCAAGCTGGTCTGGGCACTTAAAGAGGATCCTCAAGAAGGGGCTTTTTTCCCTGTTTATGTGCTGCAAGATGGCATTTTGATTGATCAAAAATCGCCATCACTGCTTGAGCCGGCGATGCAAGCCATTGCAACCTACGATCGCGCCCATGGACACTATATTGTCAGGGGTTGCCGCGTAACAGCTTTGGGCAAAAAGGAACAAAGCCAAGTTTTCAGTATTCAAGAAGGGGAAGCCAATATTAGTGGTTTTAAACGCAAGCGTCTTGCGGCTTTGAGATACGAGGAACTGGAAGATTTTTCTGAAGGGGTTGTTCCAAGTGAAACGCATATTTTTTCGCCAAAGCAAGGGGAAACAAGTTTTACCTTTAAACCCTATTACTTTCCTGTTGCCACCATTCATTCTCTTTTGCTGACCAAAGAAAAAACTGTGAATGTAACACGGGGTGCAGTGGCTTCAGGACGTGATGGCGTGCCTGATAAAAGTATCACGTCGTTTCTTAAAGTCATCCAAGAGAATAAGGAGTTTAAAGAAGGCACTGATTTTAAAAAAACCGGTGACACGATCGATTGGGGGCTGGCTGGTGATGAGCCTCTTCCGGGAAGTGTTTACACCGTAACCTACCACTATCGTTCACCAATTACCGCTGATAAAGTCACCGCGCAAGAAATCACTGTCTCAGATGGTGCACAAGGGGGTGATATCATTGTCAGTTATACGTATAAATTACCCCGCATTGATCGGATTGGTCTAAATACGCAAGGCACAGTGGTTTATATCAAAGGGGTTTCAGCTGATGATCCTATGGCACCTAGTGTTCCTGATGATGTGTTGTCTTTAGCGACGATCACCAATAATTGGATGGATGTGCCCGTTGTCAAAAATGACGGCACCCGGGTTGCTCCTTATGATGAGATGTGGCGCTATTTTCAGCGTGTTCTCTCCCTTGACCGTCTCATGCAGTTAGAGCGGATTAAAAGCAATGTTGATGCAAAAGAGCCTGTTGCAAAAAAAGGAATGTTTGTCGATCCTTTCCTTGATGACTCTTACAGAGATGAGGGATTTTCGCAAACAGGTGCCATTGGGTATGGCATTTTACAGCTTGCCATTGAGCCAACATTTTACACTGCTCCTTTACACTCTCCTGTCACCCTTGATTGGGACAATGAAGTCATCATTGCACAAGAATTGAGGACGGCTTGCGAAAAAATCAATCCTTATCAAAATTTTGCACCACTTCCCGGTAGGCTCACCCTGAACCCCGCTACAGATTTTTGGCATGTACAGCGCACCGATTGGCTTTCAAGTGTGACCAATCAATTGAATGTGGGTTGGCATCGTGGCAGCACTATCCGAACAACAGAAACAAAAGATGAATTGGTCAATGCCCACCAAGAGCAAATAGAATTCTTAAGACCAATTGACCTTGGCTTTAAAATTGAAGGTTTTGGCAAAGGAGAAATCTTGGAAAGCTTGACCTTTGATGGCGTCAATGTTTTGCCAAAGAGTCGTCTCGTTGCTGATGCCAAGGGAACCCTTGAAGGGACATTGAAGATTCCTGAAAACATTACTGCAGGAACAAAAAATGTTGTGGCGCGGGGCAAAGGGGGAACAACTGCAACGGGTCTTTTTACAGGGCAAGGCGTGATTGATGTCCAAGTCATGCGGCGGACAACAACGGTGCGGATATGGACACAATTTGATCCGCAAGCGCAAGTGTTCATCCCCGATGAAACACGGCAAATAACCGGTGTTGATTTTTACCTTTGTAAAATTGGTGATCCCGCGCATGATTTGGTGATTGATTTAGTGACGACAGAAAATGGCACTCCTACAGCTGATATTCAAGCGCAAACATTTTATTCCATGAACGAGGCAAAGACAGGTTGGGTGGGGGCACGCTATGATATACCATTGACAGTGTCTAATGATCGCTTAACAGCGTTTGTCATTAAGACCGATGACGGTAATCACTCTATTGCTTTAGCCAAACTTGGAGATTTTGACGAAGAAAAGCAAAGAGTTGTCTCAAGCCACCCTTATGTAACGGGTCCGCGTTTTTCTTCTGTTAATGCGCGAAGCTGGACAGCCCATCAAGATGAGGCCTTAACCTTTCGTGTGTTAGCAGCACGTTATACACAAACAGAAAAAGTTGTCGATTTAGGAGAGTTCGATCTTGTTGATTGCTCAGATTTACAAGTGCGGGCAGCAATAGAATTGCCTTCCAGTGATTGTTCTGTTGTGTTTGAGATTGAAAGAAACAATGGCACAGTCTACCAGCTTCTCCCGTTTCAATTACTCAGTTTAACAGAATATATCAGCGAAAAAGTTCAACTCCGTGCTGTTCTCAAGGGGACTGAAAAGCTCTCGCCTGTGTTATTTGCTCCAGTTCAATTGATTGCCGGAAAAATTAACAAGCAAGCCACCTATGTTACTCGCGCTTTTGCTTTTGGTGAAAGATCAAAGCTCACCAGTTATATCAAAAGCTTTTTGCCGGGTGGTTCATCCTTCAGCATGGATATTCAATTCGATGATGGTGCTTTTGTTCCGTTGAAGTTGGAGGAGACAGAGCAACTTGCTGAACCGCTTTGGGTGGAGCGAAAATTTATCAGTGATAACAAAACAGCCAAACAAGCACGGTTGAAATTAACACTTACGGGTAGCCCTGCAGCGCGCTCGATGGTGCGTGATTTTGGTGCAGGCATACTGTAATTGGAGAAAAAGATGGCAAAAACAAAAAAGTTAGAGATGGAATTGCCTCAAGAAGGTCGTTTTATCAGTTCTGAATTTCCAATTTTGCGTGAAAACCTCACAAAAATTGACCAAGCCATTGCGGATATTGAAGAACAAGCAAACGAAAAAGCACCTTTACAACATATACATATGATAAGCGATGTTACAGGTCTTGAGACAGCTCTCAAAGACAAGATGCCTGCGGACAAAACCTTTACTTTTGCTGATTTGAGCGATGTAGAGGGCGCACAAGATGCGGCTAATAATTATGTTCTCTACAAGTCAAGCAATAATCATTTTACCTTTGGCAGTGCGATCTCGTTGTTAGGTGCTCATCAGCATAAGACTGAAGATATTGTTGGGCTTGATGACTTTAGAGCCAAGATTAATGAAGATCTGACAAGCTATGGTCGTTTAGCGACTCCCAATGAATGGCACAATTACAATAAATTTAACAACAAAGTGACCATTAGTGGTATCTTAGAACTGTTGGGCAATTCATCCTTGAACCTCACTCATAATGGTGAAGTGGTCATCAGTTTAAGTGCAACAGGAAGCACATTGAAAGGACCACTCAAAGTGGATGGTGATTTTGTCTGTACAAAACCAGAAGCAGATGCCCTCAAGCAAGAAATAAAAAAAATCAACAATGCTTTGACTGATAAACTCATTAATTGGTCTGCGCTTGCTGATGCTGAATTTCTGTATAGGCAAGATGGAAAAATTCAATGGCCAGATTGGGTGACAGATCAAACCAAAGTTGAGATTCAAGCATGGGGTGGCGGCGGTAGTGGTGGTGGAGCTGATACTCCATGTTTGGGTGGAGGAGGTGGAGGAGGCGGTTGTACAGTGTGGTATGGCTATAAAATTAGTTTAACTGGTCATGAGGATATCACAATTGGTTTAGGGGGAAGTTCTGTGGCATCGCGCGGTGCGGTTGGCAATTCTGGAAGAACAACAGTCATTGGAAAGGATTTTCTTACTGCTACAGGAGGACGTGGGGGTGGTGGTGCTCGTTATTCCAACTCATCCAACTACTCTACAGGACGTGGTGGTGTTGGAGGCATTGGTGGAAACTTTGGTTTGGCAACCGACGAGCACCTAGGAATTGCCAAAGGGGGAAATGGCTACAATGGGGCTAGTGGAGGCTATAGAAGTGTAAGTGGTTATGGGGGGGATGCTGGAGGTGATACATCAAGAGGCGGATCTGGAGGAGTAGGATATGGTACTTATACTTCAGGAAAAGGAGGACGTGGTTTTGGGGGTGGCGGAGCTGGTGCTCATGCGGATTCTTCTTTAAGTGGTGCTGGAGCTGATGGCGCTGTCCTCATAAGATTGTGGAAAGAGTGAATGGATGCACGATTAAGCAAAGATATGGCACGGTTAAGCTGACGGCTCTTAATATTATGGAGCTTAAAGTATGATGAAGCTTAAAGGCTTGTATTCTTCTTTTAAAGTCTTGTTTATAGAGTTTGAAAAGCCTTTTTAAAAGTTTTTTACTGACAATGTCAGGCTTATGCTATTCGTGCGTTTATGGTTATTTTCTCTTCATTGATTTGGAGAGCAAAATGGCAGAAGAATTTAATCATGGTATACGTATTCTTGAGGCAGGCGAAGATTCTCGGCCTTTGACAACATTCGATCAAACCGCCATTGGTGTTGTTGTAACGGCACCTGATGCCGATGCACAAACTTATCCGCTCAACGAGCCTGTGCTTCTTTTTACTCATGAAGGGGATAAAATCAAAAAGCTTGGACAAAAAGGGACAGCGCTTGATGTAATTAACGCTGTGTGTGCGCAAGGGATAGAGGCTAAAATTATTCTCGTGCGTGTGGAAGAAAAGTCCAAAATTTCTGAGACACAGACTGCAATGATTGGCTCAAACACTGCTTTGACTGGTGTGCATGCCTTAGCGCATGCGCGTGGTCATTTAGGGGTTGAGCCTGGAATTTTACTAGCACCAGCTTATAGTGCTGGACGGGTTGATAATGCCAAAAACCCTGTAGCTGATGCGCTTGAACAAGTTGCTGAAAAGCTGCAAGCAATTGCGATTTTTGATACAGGCGGCAAAAACACTGAAGAAAGTCTTGCTTTTCGTGCTGATTTTTCCTCACGTTTTTGTTACCTGATTGATCCGTTTGTCCGTGTTGCAGATCATGATGGTGGTTTGAGTATTAAACCTGCAAGTCCTTTTGCAGCAGCCATGTTTCTCAAACGAGATAAGCAAAAGGGAGGTGTTTTTTGGTCGCCTTCCAACCAAGATGTCAAAGGCATTTTAGGAACAGCACGGCCTATTAGCTATTTTGATGGCGAAATTGATCATGAGGCAAACCGCCTTAATCAAGCTGATATTGCAACCTTTATTCCTGCACGGCTTAGCCAAAATGCGCAAGGGCAGCTTGCGGCTAATGGACGCATTTTATGGGGCAATCATACCACATCCAGTGATCCACTTTGGCGCTTTGTCAATGTCGTGCGAACGCGTGCAGCCATTGAAAAAACCATTATTAATAGTTTCCGCCCTTGGGCAAATGATGAGAACCTTACAGGCCAACATGTTCTTGCCATTACCCGCAGTCTCACGCAGTTTTTAGATGATATGATTGCCCGTGGAGCACTTTTGGGAGGACGTGTTTGGTTTGACCGCGATTTAAATTCGAACAGCAATTTACAATTAGGAAAGTTACGAGTGGAATTTGATGCGGAGGAAGTCCCTCCTTTAGAAGATTTAAGTTTTGGCAGTCGCCGCAATAGCGCTTATTTTAATCGATTGGCTGAAGATATCCAAAACAAGATGACCTATCAATTTGGCGATAATATTGACATTTATCGCAATGCAGCAAGGAAGACAGCATGACTTTGAGAATTGTTCGCGGTTTTACATTGATTGTCGATGATGATACCAATCTTCATTTAGACCTTGAAACATTAAAACTCCCCACTTTAGAAGAAATCACAGAAACTTATCAGCCTGGTGGTTCTGATATGCAGATTGATGTTGGGGGTCTTGGGGTTAAAGCTTTTGGCTTGCAAATGAAAATTCGCAGCCACACCCCAGAAGTTATTGGCATCTTTGGAGGTGCCCCTGGAGTTCGTCATAAATTCACCGGCAAAAAATATGTGGTTTCTGAAGAAGATGGGCGCGAGCATGAACATTCCATCGATGTTACAGGGCGTTTAGTCAAGGTCGATAGCGAAGGTCTGTCTGGTGGGAAAGCGACCGGTTATGATTGCGAGATTAAAAATATTTGGGATTATACCGAATATTGGGACAGTACTGTCCTTCATCGTTTTTCTTTTAAGCGGGGCGGTTGGCTTGTGCGTAACGGTCAAGAGATTGGCTCTCGCCGACGTTCTATTCTCAATTTGTAAGGTTTATCATGATACGTTTACAGACAGAAATCGAAGTGACATTGCAGGTTCCCATCCTTTATTTGGACAGTGATGGCAAGGAAGCGACACGCAATAAACTGATCTTTTATCGCCCTAATTTTAAACAAGCCAAACAACTCGCAGTGCTTATTGGGCCGCAGTTAACAGAACTGCTACTTCCTGAGCTTGGAGGCAAAAAAACAACGCTTACCAACGATACCCTCATAGCTAAGCTTTCTGAAGTTTTACTCACCCATGAGGCAACAGAAGGGATTACAGCTTTGTTAGCCGATATGTCGCGTGAATCTGTCGAACTCATTAATCGTGTTGATATTGTCGATGTTATAGCGATGTTTAAGGCATTTTTTGCTTTTTTTCCGGAACGCCAATCCCTTATGCAGGACAATTTGGAGCAGAATTAGCTCTTCATTTTCGATGGTCTCCCTCGGAAATCAATCAGATGGATTGGCTGGATGTTGTTTCTTATCGCCATGAGTTAGCACGCCTCAAACAAGAGGAGTACACAAATCATATGTCAGGAACGATGCTGTAATGGATGTTTCCCTTGTTGTGCGTTTTGTTAATCATCTGCAAGAGGGGATAGCCTCTGCCAAGCGCGATCTTAAAGCATTCAGTTCAGATGTTGCACGGTTTCAAAAGGAGACGCAACAGAGTTTTAAAAATTGGTTTTCAAGTGATCATATTCACGAAGCGACGAAAAATGCGGAAGTCGCTTTTAGTCATGCGCGTGGGCGTATGGTGGGTGCTATCGCCCAAACAGCAACATTGGTTGCTCCCCTTTATAAAGCTATGCAATTTGACCAGTCTATGAAAGGATTGGAAAAGGTTCTTGATGCACCCCTTCACCGATTGGTCGAATTGCGTCGATTTGCACTAGAGACTTCAACCAAAATCCCTTTAGCGGCACGTGAAATTTTAGAACTGATGACCAGTGCTAGCCAAGCAGGGATTGGTGAACAGGATTTGGAAGCTTTTAGCGTTTATGCTGCAAAAGCTGCCGTGGCATTTGATATGTCAGGGGATCAAATTGGTGAGCGCTTTGCTAAGTTGCGTAACGTTTTCCAATTGGATCAGAGAGGCATTGAAGATTTAGGCGATGCCATCAATCATCTCTCCAATCATATGGCGGCAAAAGCTAGTGAAGTTTCCGATTTTACCAATCGTGCCACCGGTGCGGCAACCATGTTTAAACTCACAGCACGTGAAACCGCGGCTTTTGGTACGGCAATGATTTCTGCTGGTATTGTTCCAGAAAGCGCTGCGCGTGGTTTTAACGCAATCAGTGCACGCATTCAGGCAGGTGGTAAGCATATTGAAGATGCTTTTACTCATATAGGTCTCTCACGTCAAAAGTTCATGGAAGATTTGGATAAAGATGCAACCGGTACCTTAGTTCGCTTTTTTCATGTCTTAGGTCAATCAGAAAAGGGTATGCGTTCTCTCATTGCCATTGCTGGACGTGACTTTACCGGCGATTTTGCTAAATTGGTTGGTAATCCGGAACTATTAGAGCAAGCTTTAAAATTTATTGAAGATCCAAAAGTCTTTAAAGGGTCTGTAGAACAAGAAGCCGATAAACAAGCAACAGGAGCCATCAAACAATTTGAACTTTTGCAAAACCGCATCGTGGCTTTGGGCATTACTCTTGGTGAAATACTCTTGCCCCCTGTCAATAATTTAATGGCCAGTGTTGGTACTTTTATCAACGGGCTTATGGCGTGGGCAAATGAACATCCAATTTTAACCGGTGTTATCATTAAAACCATTGCAGCCCTTATGGCTTTTAATATTACGCTACGGGTTGTTCGTTTTACGATGGCTGGAACGCGCCTTGGGCTTCTTCAATTAATCTCCTCCTTTATAAAGTTTGGGGCACTCAGTCGCGGGCTTGTAATAAATTTGCGTGCTTTAGCAACTTCAGGTCGCTTCCTTGAATTATTGAGTGCGAGTCTTGGTGGAAGCTTTGCACTGTTATCGCGCCCTGTGGTTTTATTAGGCGGTGCTTTGCGTGGGGTTATGGTTTCAGGGAGTGCCTTAGCCACAGTTTTTGGTTGGCTTGGAACAATGATTGAAGCAACTGCTGCTGGCATTGCCGCAGGCGTTGGGGCTGTTTTTACCCCGATAGGAGCTGTGATTGCCGCTGCTATAGCCGTTATTGTTGCAGCTGTTTTTTTCTTATGGAAATATTGGGATCGTTTCTCTTCCTTTGTTAAAGGTTTTGCACGGGGAATGGCGCGCGCTTTTGGTCGTGCGTTTGAAGCGATGATGCGTTTTTTTGGCGCTGATACAGCCACTATCACCAAGTGGAAAAACATTATTGCCGCTGCTTTTGATTTCTCTCAAGCTTGGCAAAAGTTCAAACAAGGACTTGGCGCTGTTGGCAGGTGGTTTGGCAATGTGTGGGATGGATTTAAACAAAGCCTTTCCAACTTTTGGCAATGGCTTGGTGGTTTTTTTGCTCAAGAAAAGCTCTCTGAGGATGCCAAAGCCGGTATGGAACAAGCAGGGGAGGACTTGGCCAATTGGATTATCGATGGCTTTAGTGCCTCCATCACGAGGTTGAGCGATTTTTTTACATCCTTGCCAAGTCGCATCAAGACATGGATTGGGCAGGTTGATTTATCGGACCTTTTCCATTTGCCAAGTTGGCTTGGGGGCAAAACAGCCATTCAGCCCATCCCACAATTTGCTGGTGCAAATAACAGACAATTTGCTGAAACAGAGACAAGAGACAAAGATAAAAGCCGTGTTTATCACAATCAAAATGTCACGGTACATGTCAATGGTGCGCGTGATCCTGTTACGACAGGGCGCGCCGTTAGTGCTGCGATTCAACGTGCACAAGCCAATGCACTCCATGGAGGGACGGAATGAATGATCCCCTTATGATGCTAGGATCCCATCAATTTTATGTCGATTGGCTCAATTTCCAATCGTTTGAAGAGGAGTTTTCAGCCACATGGGTTTCGATGGCACGTTTTGGGCGGGCGCCGAGCTTGCAGTTTACCGGCTATGGCAATGATCCTAAAACCATTCATGGTGTGTTGTTTCCAGAGGAGTTTGGCGACCGTGAAGCAATTGATGCCATCACCAAAACCATTCGAGCGGCCAAGCCTGTTCCCATGATCCGTTGGATCAGTGATTTTACCTATAGTGCTCTTTTGCATGGATCTGTCGTCATTACCAATATCCGTCAAGATCATGACTATATCAGCCGCTCTGGCCAATCTCAGCGCATTCGCTATTCCATCAGTCTTTTGCCCTTTTTTGATGGGGGAAAACCACAAGGACAATATCAGATGGGGCAATATCAATGAAGATTCCTGAAAAACGTTTGTTTGTCGAATTAGAAGATATGAGTCTTGATTTGCTTTGCTATGAGCATGCCGTTTCTGTTTTGGGGGATCGCACTCAGGTTAGAGCTTTAGAAGGGTATTTAGAAGCCACTTTATCGGCAAATCTAGGTCTTGCTCAATATGGTTATTTTTTGCCTCGTGGATTAAGCGTTGTCCTTCCTGAATTTATCCTGCTTGAGAAGAAAAGTACGGTGAAGCGCTTATGGGATTAAGACATGCACGCCCTTTCATTATGGTAAAAGTAGGGGACAAGCCCGTTCATGAGGTTTTTTACCAACGTCTTTTAACAGCAACCCTTATCGATCATGCGGGGAATGAATCCGATAATTTTGAAGCAGAGTTTGATGATAGCGGCAATGATTTAGAGGTTCCGGCCAGCAACAGTGCGCTGCAGGTGACTTTTGGCTATGAGGATAGCATCAGTGCATTTATGGGGCGTTTTGTTATCGAATCGGTCATGAGTATCGGCGGTCATGATGGAGAAATCTTGCGCATCTGTGGCAAAAGCGCTTCCATGCGTCAAGAAATCAAAGCACAAAGCAGTGAACATTTTGACAATCAAACGGTTGGGCATATTGTTGAAACATTAGCCAAGCGTCATGGTTATCAAGCAAAAGTTAGCCCAAAGTTTTACCAACAGTCTTTGTCTTATGTTGTGTGCACGGATCAATCGGTACTCGATTTTTTGACACGTCTTGCGGATCGAATGCAGGCACGTTTCTTAATCAAAGATCATAAGTTCTTGTTTTTAAGCGATGACAATTTACCGCCGCTCGAAATCCATAAGCATCACTGTTCTCACTGGGAGTTTAGAGTAGAACCACGGACACAATATGGTGTGGTTGAAGCTAGTTATTTTGATCGAGCCAAAGGGCAACAGTTACAGATCCAACATCAGACAAGTTACAAAGGTTCCACGCGGCGTTTGCGCGGTTGTTATAGCTGTAAGGAAGAGGCTCTAGCAGCAGCAGCCTCAGAAGGAGAGAGGCTTTGTCGTGCTGTGGGAAGTGGTTCGTTACTGTTAGAGGGTCAACCAGAAATCATGGCCAATCAACCTCTTTTGCTCTGTGGGTTTCGTGGGGAAATGAACGGACAATGGAAAGCCTCTATGGTGACCCATCGCTATGAAAAAGCCAGCGGCTATACCACAGAAATTATCTTAGAAGCACCAGAAAAGGAAAGGGGAAATAGCAAGCAATAGAGGCTGGGCTGGTTTCTCCAGCCAACGGGGATAAGTTAGCGACAAAACCCGTCCGATGCCAGAAAACATAACATCGCAGCCACTTCTTATCACTCAAAGCAATGAGAAGATGGCTATTATGGATGGAAGAAGTTAAGAAAGTATGGACACAATTTATTCTGAAACATTAAAATCTGTTGCTCCTGTCACACCAGCAGCTGCTTATATTGGTGGCAAAAGAAGGTTAGCCAAAACCGTTGTCAAAATCATTGAAGAGATTCCGCACAACGTTTATGCCGAACCTTTTATTGGGATGGGTGGGATTTTCTTTAGGAGAAAATTGATACCAGCTGCGGAAATCATCAATGATCGCTCAGGCGATGTAGTGAATCTTTTCCGCGTGTTGCAACGCCATTATCAGCCCTTTATAGATCTGTTAAAGTTCCAGATCAGCAGCCGTGAGGAGTTTCTACGTCTTTCACGACAAGATCCAAAGGATTTAACCGATTTGGAGCGTGCTGTTCGGTTTTTATATTTACAACGGTTGAGTTTTAGCGGCAAGGTGGTCAAGCGCACGTTTTGCGTTGAAACAAGCCGTGGTGCACGATTTAATCCTTTTAAAGTCGAAGCGTTATTAGAGCCTCTTTACCGCCGCTTGGCAGGGGTTACAATTGAAAATACAGATTGGTCAGACTTTATGCTGCGCTATGATAAGCCCAACGTTTTGTTTTACCTTGATCCGCCTTATTTTGGTGTTGAGGATTACTATGGAAAGGGCTTGTTTAAGCGGGAGGATTACCAGACGATGTCTGCGCTCCTTGCGCAATTAAAGGGCAAGTTTCTTCTCTCTTTAAATGATGTGCCAGAGATTCGGAAAACCTTTAGTCAATTCCATATAAAAGAGGTCACCACATCTTATACATGTTGCAGCTCAAATAATGCTATTGCCAAAGAACTAATCATCACAAATTGCCATTTTTAACAGAAGAAAAAAGACTCTTTGAAGGGGCTTTAAAACCCCTTTGAAGACCCTTTGAAAGCCCTTTAAAAATTCTTTGAAAAAAAATGAATTGATATAAAATTGAAAGAAAAACATTAATCGAGAAAATAATAGAAATGGCACAACACTTTCAAAAGCATCGTTTTCATTCTCTTTCTGAGACTGCATCTAAAATGCTTGACCCAGTTTTATCTAAGCGCACAGGGATCAATGTAGCTCTGATAGAGCATTGGTTACAGATTGTGGGATCCGATATCGGTGAGCACACAATGCCATTAAAAATTATTTGGAAGCATCGAGTTAATGTTGATGATCCTTTTCAACCCGCAACACTTGTTGTGGCTTGTGAAGGATTTACTGCATTGAAATTACTTCATGAAAAAGATGAATTTCTTCATAGGATTAATGGCTTTTTTGGATACATAGCTATCGATCGTATAAAAATAGAACAAAGATCTATATCTTTTCCTGATTGTTTACCAACAACCCCAGTGCCAACTGAAGAAGATAAACAATGTGTAAAAAAGATTCTTGAGGGGATTACAAATAGAAAACTGTACCAATCACTTTATGAATTTGGTTGTGCTATTTTTGCAGAAAAAAATAATACCGAAACATCATTTTTAACAGAAAATAAAGACTCTTTGAGGGGCTTTAAAAGTCCCTTTAAAGCCCCCTTGAAAATCCTTTGAAAAAAAATCAATTGGTGCAAAACGAGGTGGCAAATAGTGCAAAACGAAGTGGCAAGCTACATACACAGATTATTATAACATGGAGCGGGCGATGGGATTCGAACCCACGACCCCAACCTTGGCAAGGTTGTGCTCTACCCCTGAGCTACACCCGCTCATATATTCGAAACATTTCTACTTCAAACGCTGTCTGTATGGCGTAGGCTTATTAGAATTGCAACAAAAAAATAATATTTCAGTGTAATTTATTTTTTTAATGTTAAAAAAATGGAAAAAAGATTGGTTTTGAAAGTTTATTTTTAATAATTCGTTCTCTGTAATTATTAAAATTATTGGTAAAATAAATTTAAAAGAGTAAATTTGTGTATTGCTATTTGGATTGTTTTTGATGTCAATAGCTTTGCGAAAATAACAGAAGAGTATTATCGTAGCTGTTTTACAAATTATGTTGTATTTTATTTAAGGGTGCAGTTTGCTAAGAAGTGTTGGGATGGTACGCTTACAGAAAATAGCTATAAAGATAGTGGAAATCACAAATGCATGTTTATTAGCTACAAGACAATATTTTTACAAGTGATGCAAGCTGCACGTAAATTTGTTAGTGATAAATTTGATGTAATTGTCATGATTAGCATAATTAATATCTATAAATATTTGCAGTAGTGCAAACAATTTCCACTATTTTTGCTGCGATTTTTAATTTTGTCGGAATGAATTAATTGTTTGCATTTATCACGCTAAAAGATGCTGATTCTGTTATGAAGCTGATTGAAAAATTATTGAAGAGAAGAAATTAACCACTATTATGACAATGCATTCTATGTGTTAAGATCTTGATCATGGAAAGGGGAGGCTTATTGTCATATGAGGAAAAAGTGCTCTTCGATAACTGTTAAGAAGAATCTAAATGATTGAATGTGTATAATCTTGTAGGAGTGCTCCAAAAGATTTGTGGCGGAATTTTTGATGGTAAATTTTTAATGGACTAATGTTTTGGCTCAGAAAAAAGCGCATGAAGTTGATAACTTTTTAACACGTCTTTCGCGTTCTTTTCGTATTGTTCTCATTTATGGACCTGATCGTGGTCTTGTTTGTGAACGTGTACAGCGTTTTATTAAGCTCACGCAGATAGCAGTACAGGATCCTTTTTCTACTGTTCGGTTGGATGCGATCGAGATTGATAAAGATCCTGCGCGATTGGGAGATGAAGCACGCACGCTATCGTTTTTGGGTGGGGATCGTTTGGTATGGATATCTAATGCAGCTAATCAAAAAAACTTTCTTGCAGCACTGAAGCTTTTAATTAAAAAACCTCCAGAAACGAGTTTTGTTTTAATTGAGGCAGGGGATTTAAAAAAAGGAACAGGGCTGCGTAATATTATTGAGGCAGCACAAACAGCGATGGCTTTGCCTTGTTTTGCAGATGATATTCGTTCTCTTGACATGTTAATTGATAAGGTCTTAAAGAATTTTAATATGACTATTTCTTCGGATGCATGCAAATGGTTGCTGCATCATTTGGGAGGAGATCATCTCGTTTCGCTGAGTGAATTAGAAAAGCTTTGCCTTTACGCTTTGGAAAAAACACATATTACTCTTGAGGATGTAAAAGCTGTGGTAAGTGATGTCAGTCCGCTTTCTCAAGATGAAGTGATCGATGCTGTATTATTAGGAGATATAGCGAGCTTTGAAACCTACTTTAGCCGGCATGAAGCGACGCAAAGCGCATATTTTTTTATTTTGAATACTGCACAAAGACATTTTCAGCAATTACAGTTTTTGCGTTATCAAGTGGATGTTGAGGGTAAAAATGCTTTTACGGCAATCTCTCAAGCACAGCCACCCATTTTTTTTCAGCGGAAAAAAACCGTTGAACGTGCTCTAAAATATTGGAAAATGGAGAAAATTTTTTATGCAATGGAACGAATTCAGCATGCTGTTTTAGAAAGCCGTAAAAATCCGCTTTTGAGTGAAGCTATTACTCGTCAAGCTTTATTGGGGGTGGCAATTGTTGCACAGCGCCAAATGGGTTCTTAAAATATTTTGCTATGTTAATATTTATCCTTTTATGTAAGAATGTTGAAGATATCATTCTTATCAGTTTCCATTGTTGAGAGGAGAAGGATAACGTTAGAATTATCGTGTATCTTTTTACAAACTGCTTAGCAAAATTTTCAATATGAGAAGAGGCTATATTCATTTCCGTAGGCATATAAACGATGATGAGCAAAAAACCAACTTTTCTAAGAGTTTTATTAGAGAAATGCGCATAAAGCTGCAAGAGTTTGTTTTTAATAAGAAATATTTTTTCTTAGATTAAAATCAAGAATTTATGAAAAGGTTAGCTTTTTATCATCTATGACAATAGAGAGTATTTAACCAATGAATTGATAGTTTTTAGGGTAATGTTATATTTTTTGACAGTTTTTTAATATATTATTTCAAATAAAAACAATATATTATCGAATTTTATTTGCGATTATTGGTTGTAGCTTTACGGCTGACTATAATTTTTCAAGACGTTTAACTATTCTGTTATCAGTACAAGTATCAATCGTGGTCTTGTTATTGCTTTAAAGGTGAAAAATGCTTCATATTCGGTTTGAAAAAGTAGCACTCATTGGAATTGGTTTAATTGGTTCTTCTTTAGCAAGAATTATTAAAAAGAATGGTCTTGCCGGTCAGATAAATATCGCTACGCGCAGCCAAGAAACGTTGGAGCGAGCACGGGAATTAGAGCTTGGAGATTTTTATACAACTGACAGTGCAAAGGCTGTTGAGGGAGCAGATTTGGTAATTATTGCTGTTCCTGTTGGAGCTAGTGCAGAGGTCGCAAAAACCATTCGTGATCATTTAAAGCCTGATGCGATTGTAAGTGATGTTGGTTCTACGAAAGCGTTGATGATTGCAGAAGTGGCGCCTTTATTGCCAAAATTTGTTCATTTTATTCCTGGTCATCCTATTGCTGGAACTGAATATTCTGGGCCAGATGCTGGATTTTCTGATTTATTTGTAAACCGCTGGTGTATCTTGACACCATCTGCTGACAACGATGCTACTGCTGTAGCAAAATTAACTGCTTTTTGGGAAGCTTGTGGTGCGCGTGTTGAGAAAATGGATCCAAAACATCATGATCTTGTTTTGGCTGTTGTTTCACATTTGCCGCATTTAATTGCGTATAATATTGTTGGGACAGCAAGTGATTTAGAGAAAGTAACCGATTCAGAAGTGATTGCTTATTCAGCTTCAGGCTTTCGTGATTTTACCCGCTTGGCATCTTCTGATCCTGTTATGTGGCGGGATATTTGTTTGCATAATAAGAATGCAATTTTAGAAATGTTGAGTTGTTTTAATGAAGGTCTTGCGTATTTAGAGCGTGCGATCCATCGAGGAGATGGAGATGTGCTGTTTAATTTTTTTACGCGTACGCGAGAAGTGCGACGTAGCATTATTGCGGCTAAACAGGAAATTGATTCCCCTGATTTTGGGCGCCGTGCGATTCTTAAAAAAAATGTATAAAAAGAGTAAAATTATTTATTTTTTAACGGCGAGAGTTATTTGTAAACAATACAGTCTGTTTTTTGCTTAAACTAAACTTTAGGGGTAATGAGAAATACAGCGCTAAGATGATAAAAAATATATATTTATGTATGCAATAAGTGTTGGTTGTTTTTTATGATGATAAAAGTTGTGGTAATCGTGTACGTGACAATGTCGAGAGGCGGTTATGTTACATCCGAGCTCTTTTATAAACTGTTGATGAGATTTTTTAATCTCATTTTTAGTGGTTTTATATAAATTAGTAATGTTGGTTATATTTATTCTTACTTTTAAAATATCTAGGATTTTTGCACAGAACAGATTTTGTTTTATTTACTGAATGTAGATAGTTTTCTTAAATATGGGTTTTCAAACAAAAATTTCTTCAGAAAGTGTTAAATTTTGATACGAAATATATTGAGATATAGTTATCGTATTTTTGTCAATGCTGTGAGCCATTATTTGCGCGATAATGGGAATGCTTTCGCAAGTCATGTCGCTCTTTCGGGACTTTTATCGTTTTTTCCCTTTTTCATTTTTGGAACTTCTCTTGCCAGTTTTCTCGGGGCTTTTACTTATACGCCGCAAAAAATAAAAGCACTTGTACAATTATTGCCGGATGCGATTGCAGAGCCTTTGTCTCAGGAAATTATCAATGTTTTAACTACTCAGCGAAGAGGATTGCTAACAATTTCTGTCATTGGAGCGGCGTATTTTGCTTCTAATGGGGTGGAGGCTTTGCGTACGGCTTTGAATAAGGCTTATCGCGTTGTTGATTGTCGTAGTTTATTTTTTTGTCGTTTACAAAGTTTATTTTTCGTGATCATTGGCGCAATGGGTCTATTGGTGCTCAGCTTTTCATTAATTGTGGTGCCTTTGTTAATCCGAATAATGCGAAATCATTCTTCTTTTATTGCTGAATATATGGGCGCAATACGGTTATGGCATTATGCGATTGTATTGATTGTTCTTTTCATAAGTCTTTTAATTGTTCATAGATGGTTACCAGCTGGGCGGCGGAAGTTTATAGATATTTTGCCAGGAATTATTGTAACAATATTCCTTTGGTTTGTGGTTTCTATTGCTTTTACCCAATATCTCGCAATGTTTAATTACATTTCTACCTATGCAGGGTTGGCATCTATTATGGCTGCCATTATTCTTCTTTATATGTTGAGCGCAATTTTTATTTTTGGAGGAGAAATAAATGCGGCGATAATGTTTTATCGCGATAATTTGCAACATTCAGATGAATGAAAGAGCTTGTTATTGAGTGAAAGCCAACAGACCAATACACGAAAAAAATCTGCTATTACTTTATTTGTTGATGCCGATGCTTGTCCTGTAAAGCCTGAAATTTATCGTGTTATGAACCGTTATCAGCTCAAAACATTTATTGTGGCAAATCGTTTTTTGATCCTTCCAGATGAAGCGCTTCTTGAAAGGGTGATTGTTGCCAGAGAGCCTGATTGCGTGGATGATTGGATTGTCGAACATCTGTGTGAGGCGAGTATTGTTATCACAAGTGATATTCTTTTAGCTGCGCGCGTTGTGCAGGTGGGGGGCGCTTGTCTTTCGCCAATAGGGCGTATTTTTGACGTAAATTCGATTGGTCAAGCTCTAGCGATGCGCAATCTTATGGAAGATTTGCGAGGACAGGGTAATGTTACAGGTGGCTCCCGTCCTTTTTCTCGCAAAGACCGATCTGCTTTTTTATCGGCACTGGATTTAACTATACAGCGCTTGAAAAGGCGCGGTTATTAGGTTATTTCGCGTTTTTAATGACAGCTTGTATGAGTGCTTTTGCATCATCATTGCCCCATGGAGCGGCACCGTTAAATGAAGCAATGAGATAACCATTTTTATCGACTAAAAATGTAACAGGTAATCCTAGAGCTGGAAATTTTTTCCCAGCATTTTTAAAAATATTCATTGTTTCATCGCGGTAATATATTAAATCACTGGCATGAATATCATGCAAAAATTGTTGAATTTTTTCAGAAGAAGCTACTTTATCAACATTAATAGCTATTACATCGAAATTTTTTCCACCCATTTCACGCTTTAATTGTGCCAATTCTGGCATTTCTTTGCGGCATGGTCCGCACCAAATAGCCCACAGATTGATGAGCATTGGCTTTCCAGTAAATTCAGCAAGTCTATGGTCTTTTCCTTGAATATCCTTAAAAGAAAGTTGTCTCATATCATGGGAAGTATCAGTAAATTGCATATGGGTAAAAAAGCCTTTAGCTGCTTTTTTTATTTCCATTATTCTTTCTTCTTGCGCTTTTTCTTGTGCTGTTGTCACTGAAATAAAATGAGAAATGAAAGATACTATCTTGTCAGTGTATTTTATTGCCGCATACAAACCTAAGACAATGATTAAAGATATAATAAAGGACAGTACTTTTCTGTTTTTCTTTTTATGATTAATAAAAATTTGAGAAATCATAATTTTGTCCTTTTAATAGATGTTTCTAAGGTATAACGAATAAAAAATAAAATGAAGTTAATCCATTGTAGCAGGGGAGGGAGGCAATTAATAAATACAAAAATAGTGCACACTTCAGTAATTTTTGCTCAAAAATTTTATCAATATTATGTTGAAAGCTCAATTTTTTATACAACAATGAAATAAACGAAGTTTACGTCATAGATTGGTTATAAAGAATCGCTCCTGATTTAAAGTTTATTCATTAAAGCATAGAGCGTATCGATTTACTTTTTTATAAAATTTTGAATGTTTATGAGAATATTGAGATATGGTTTAATAAATTAAGCAATTTTGTGGTAGAGCGTTTATCTATAGTGTATTTAAAATTCTTTCGTTAAATGATTAACAGAAAGAGATCGATGTGAGTAAAGAGGGTATATGGAAATTATTTTAAAGAGTTTAATTGTTCTTTTTTGTAGTGTCATTTTGGTTGGATGTGGGCGTAAAGGCGCATTAGAATTGCCTCCTTCAACTGTGGAAAAAACTACGCAAAAGATCTTTGTTGATAAAAGCAAAACAGATAAACTTTTTATTCTCGATCGATTGATAAAATAGGGATTTTTATGCGCTTTTTTCCTTATCATCAAGGTGAGCTTTATGCTGAAGGTCTTTCTCTTGCTGCACTAGCGCAGGATGTTGGAACACCTTTTTACTGCTATTCGGCTAGTGCAATAGTTGCGCGTTTTAAAGGTTATAAAAACGCATTTTGGGATATGCCAAGTTTGATTGCTTATGCAGTTAAGGCAAATTCTAATCAGGCAGTTTTACGACTTTTAGCAGCAAATGGTGCGGGAGCTGATGTGGTTTCAGAAGGTGAGTTGCGGCGTGCACTGTCTGCTGGCATTCCTTCTGATCGTATTGTTTATTCGGGCGTTGGTAAAACAGTTAAAGAAATAGATTTTGCACTTGCGCACGATATTTATTGTTTTAATGTTGAATCAGAGCCTGAATTGGAACAGCTCTCGGCACGTGCTGTTGCACTTTCAAAAACAGCACGTATTTCATTGCGTATTAATCCAGATGTGGATGCAAAGACTCATACAAAGATTACAACGGGCAAATCTGAAAATAAATTTGGTATTCCACTATCATTAGCGGGGGATGCGTATAAAAAAGCTGCACAATTGCCAAATCTTCATGTATGTGGTGCGGATATCCATATTGGCAGTCAAATTTGTGATTTAAAGCCGTTTGAAGATGCATTTCTTATTGTGGCAGATTTTGTGCGTCAATTATGGAGTAATGGGCATGCGATTACGCATATCGATATTGGAGGAGGACTTGGTATTGCGTATGGTAATGAACAACAATTTCCGCCTTCTCTTGCTGATTATGCAGCACTTGTGAAAAAGCATATTGCACCTTTAGGGATTAATATTATCATGGAGCCTGGACGCAGTATTGTTGGTAACGCTGGTTTATTGGTGACAACTGTTGTGTATATAAAAAGAGGGGAAGGGCGGGATTTTGTTATTGTTGATGCAGCAATGAATGATTTTATGCGTCCAACACTTTATGATGCTTGGCAAGATATTGTACTTGTGAAGCAAGCAGAGATGGATGCACCACGCATGAGAGCAGATATTGTTGGTGCGGTTTGTGAAACTGGTGATTATTTAGGATTAGATCGCTGTATACCAGTTTTGGCAGCAGGGGATCTTCTCGCGGTTACTGGAGCAGGTGCTTATGGTGCAGTGATGGCTAGTACCTATAATAGCCGGCTTTTGGTGCCAGAAGTTCTCGTGCAGGATACGCGTTATGCGGTTATTCGTCCGCGTCTTGATTATGCGCAATTGATAGGCTGTGATCATATTCCAGATTGGGTTGAGTATTGTTAAATCTTTTTGGTCTTATTTTTACTAAACTTTGATGAAACAATTTATTTTTTGGAATTGTTCTTATATGAGCTTTATGATCTCAACTTACCGCTGTAAAAAAGGACAGATATTGGTCTATGAGAAATAAAAGCGTCGGAATTTTTGCAACAGTAAGGCTTTTATGTGTGCAAATTGCGGTATGGTGTATCTTAGCTTTTGAACGGATATGGCCACGGGTGTTGCCGTTTTTTCTGATTTTGAGTTTCCTTTGTTCGCTTAGTTGGTTTGGTATTTTTGGTCTTCTGAGTTATTGGCCACACTTACTATTACTTTTGTTTATACTTCTTGCTGCTGCGGGGAGTTTGCTTTTTCTTGTCAGTTTTCGCCTTCCCACTGTTAAGGATGTTATTCGCCGTGTTGAACAGGTAAATGGTCTAAAAAATCAACCTTTAAGTGTTCAAATAGATCATTTATGTCCAGAAAATGATGAAGATTTTAGTGCAGCTGTTTGGTGTGAACATCAACGTCGTATGGCGAAGCAATTGTACAACTTAAAAACAGGGTTTGCCTATCCTAACAGTGCGGCTTATGATCCTTTGGCGCTTAGAACTTTATGCATTTTATTTTGTGTGTGCTCTTTTAGTTTTTCCTTTGGCTCTTTAGGAGGGCGTTTGACAGATGCGTTCGATTTACGCCCTATAATCGACGAAACATCAATGCGGATTGATGCTTGGGTAACACCACCTGTTTATACAGGCGTTGCACCACTTTATTTAACAAAAGGCTCAGCCACACAGTTTACAGTTCCTGAAGGCAGTAATGTGGCTGTACGCGTTGTCAATGGTGCTGGCATTACAGTAAAAGCGATCTCTAAAGGAGATGCACGTGAAGTTTTGTTTTCCAAAAAAAGCGAAAAAACTGCTTTAAATGATCCAATTATTCATTTTGACACACGTTTAGAGCATTCAATGGATTTGCTTGTATCATCACGCCATAAGCAACATCAATGGTATTTGCAGGTGGTTAAGGATCAATCACCAACAATTCGTTGGTTAGAAAAACCAGGACGGGTTTTAGCTGGCTCATTAGAGCTACGTTATGAAATGGATGATGATTATGGAGTGACAAAGGCTTTTGTTGAAATAGAACCTTTTCTTGATCAGCAAAAAAGCGCTTCTTTTCTTTACAATGCGCCTGAAATAAAGCTTCTTTTGGCGCGTGGGGGAAAGGGTAAAATGCGGATGGTACAAGATGTATCAAACCATCCATGGGCTGGTTCCGAAGTTAAAATAACTTTGGTGGCAGAAGATGGTGCTGGGCAGCAAGGCCGTAGCAAAACGTTTGTCATGACGCTACCGCAACGTGTTTTTTCGAATCCTGTTGCACGTGCAGTGAGTGAATTACGTCGTTTATTGGCTCTTAATGCCTCAGCACGGGAACGTGTACTCGATATGCTTGCCGCTTTGCTTGTGCGTCCAGAAAGTGGTCTTAAGAATCTAACACATTTTCTTGCTCTACAGAGTGCGTGGACAAGGCTTTTTGTGGCACAAACAGATGATCAGTTGTGCGATGTGGTTGATTATTTATGGCAGATTGCTTTGGGTATTGAAGACAATCAACATGAATCCGTACAGAAAAATTTAAAACAAGCGCAAGCTGCTCTGCGTGATGCACTTCGCCATGGCGCTTCAGCTGCAGAAATCGAACGGCTTATGACAAATTTACGTCAAGCTATGGATGATTACATTCGCACTTTGGCTGAAAAGGCACAAGATAATAGCAGTTCTAATAAGTCCACTTTTTCTGAAAATAAATTACAAAAAAAACTGAATGCAATTGAAGAAATGGCCAAAATGGGTTCTTCTTCTGCAGCTGAACAGTTGTTGGCTGAAGTTGAGCAAATTCTCGATCATTTACAGGTTCAGAAAGGTTCTCAAGAAGAGGAAAAAAATAATAGCCAAACCTCCCAGATGAGAGAAAAAATAGATCGTCTTGGTGATTTAATACGTCGTCAGCAAGAAATCCTTAATGAGACACATCAGTTTGAAATGGCACAACGACGTGGGGAAAATATGATAAACAAGCAAAGCAAAGCTTTGAAAAAACGTCAGGCTGAATTGCAGCGCGAATTGTCAACGTTAGAAAAGGAATTGTCAGAACAAGGCTTTAATAAGAATGACGCTTTGAAAAAGGCAGAAGAAAATATGAATTCTGCAAAAGATGCTCTTGATTATGGAGACCATGAGATGTCTATACAAAATCAATTAGATGCTTTGGAAGCTTTAAGGCAAGGCGCACAGAATGTTTTAAAAGAAATGCGTGAAGTGCTCAAAAAAACAAGAAATAATCAAAATGCTACTCCTAGTATTAAAGATCCACTAGGACGTCCACTTTTTTCAAATACAGATCAAGAAGAAAAAGATGCGGTTGTGCCACAGGAAAGTGATCAAATGCGTGTGCGGCAAATTTTGGAAGAAATTCGCAAACGTCTTAGCAAAGAGCATATTCCAGAAGCAGAAGAAAATTATCTTGAAAGATTGCTTTATTTTAATTAGTCGCTTAAGTTTTTTTCTCAACAGATATCAGAAACAAGAGTTACTGGAAGCCTTTACAGGGTGCAGAGGTTAAAGGTAAATACGGATTAAAGCGCTTATCATGATATAATCATAAAAACATTCTGTGTGTTTTTTGCGGTTATGAGGGAAAAATATGAAATATTGAAGTTTTTGTCATTGCAGAAAAAAAGGCAAAAATTCATATAAGTGGGAGGTATATAAAAGTCTGTAATGCTTAGAATTTTTTTCTACACGGTATATTGAGTTGGATATAATTACGCTTAGAGATTTTTATGATTCTGCACTTGGTATGCGCGTGCAAGAGACGTTGCGTAGCCAATTAAATTTATGTTGGCCAGATCTTACTGGCAAGCGGGTTATGGGTTTTGGTTATGCAGTGCCTTATCTTTCTGTGCTGTGTCCGCGTGCACAGCAATGTTTCGCCTTTATGCCTGCTGCTCAAGGTGCTTCGCCTTGGCCTTGTACTGATAAGGTTGCGACAGCACTTGTTTTTGAAGAAGATTTGCCGCTTCCTGATGCTTCAATTGATTGCATCTTATTGGTACACGCACTTGAATATACGGAGAATTCATTTGAAACGTTAAATGAAATATGGCGTGTTCTAGTTCCCAATGGAAGTTTGGTTGTTATCGTTCCTAATCGTTCTGGATTTTGGGCGCGCAATGGCTGCACACCTTTTGGTTATGGTGAGCCTTACAGTCGACAACAAATAGCTCGTTTATTTGAAAAAACTAATTTTATTTCTGGACCAATACAAGAAATTATCCATTATATGCCTTCTTCAGGATGTGTCTCTCAGTTATTTTCATTTCTTTATGAACCATTTGCGCGTTATCTTTTATCTTATTTTGGTGGACTTTTAATATGTCAAGCTCAAAAACGTGTTTATCAGGGTTTGCCTGTGCAGCGTCGTCAGTCGCGGCGTGTTTTTATTCCTGCATTGTCGCCACAAGCGTGAGAAAGTTTTCTCTTGTCTTACTCTTATTTGACTTTACAGAAAAAATGAGAATTTCAAAACCCTTTTTGAAGCAATAACTATACGTAAAACTTAAAAATTAAGGCGATACCCGCTATAATCTATAATGAGGATTTGTACATTAGAGGGATCTTCTGTGATTTTTTTGCGCAAACGGTAGATATGAGCCTCTACTGTATGGGTAACAACACTTTTATTATAACCTCAAATTTGTTCTAATAGTTAGTGTTTCATGGCTCACAATTTGATTTCTGGTTGTGGTAGAGATATTTAAGAATTGCTGTCTCTTTTTCCGTGAAGTGAATTTTGTTGTTTTGCTGATCAACGAGAAGTTTTTGTTTAGGTTTAAAATTATAGGAGCTGATATAAAAATTGCATTATCATTTTGCTCGTATTGGCGTAGTTGGGCGCGGATTCATGCAAAAAGTGCCGCAAAGTGAAAGGGTTTTGTTACATAATCATTGGTACCTGTTTCAAAATTTAAAATGGTATCACTATTTGTATTATAATGTGTGGTCATAATAAAATGGGAGCGCGAAATCCTTGAGTGTGTAATTTTTTTACAGCGTGGAAATCGTCAAGATCAAGCAGTTCAGTATTAAAAATGACCAGATCAACATTTTTTTGAGCCACTGTGATTCCTGCTTCAGCAGTTTTTGCTTGAAAAACTTTAAATTCTTTATGTATTTGCAATTGTTTTACCAAAATAGAACGCAGATCATCGTTATCTTCTTCAACGATTAAAAGGGTATAGTTATTCATTTTTTCCTTATAATAAGATATGTTGATGCTACGACTGTTGGAGAGTAGTTTCATGAAAAATGAGATTTCATGCAAGAAAAATTGAAAAAAATCTTATAGAAAATAAACTTTTGTTTCTTCTATAACCATTCGTCTCTAAGCGGGTGGACATATGTGGGGTGTTCTATGCGCGGGTTAGAATCGTTTTTTTGTGCGTTGGGACGGACTGGTATTTCTGCCTTGAAACGCAAAGGCGATGGCGCAATACCTTTAGCACATATGCGCTGTTTAAAGAGATTTTATGAAAATTCTTATCGTCCTTTTCACGTTCCATTTTGTCTTTTTAGCGCATTCGAGTACAGGATGGTTAGTGTAATGCCAGTGGTGATGCCAGTTATAATCTTTTGGTATGTTTTCACTATTCTAGCAGTGCTGAAAAGATGCATCGTGAGGATGATCTCTATGCAATTTTGTCGTTCTTGATTGGAATATTACAGAACGGAAAATGGCAAGAGGGAGTGCTACTTTCATGCATTTAGTGCGTAAAAATATACGCCAACACAAGGATTATTGCGCTTTCTCGCCGTGATATGGGATGTCTTTTGCCACACATGAATCGACGAACAAAAATTATTGTTTTAGGTTGAAAGCATTTTCATCTTAAGATTTCCCATTAAGCAGATTTCTCTCCATTCATCTTCTGCGACCGGTTGTACCGATAAGCGGCTGGCGTTAACCAGTACCATATTTTTCAATTTTGGATTGGCTTTGATTTGTTTTAATGAAACAGGGGTCGGCATATCACATAGTGCACGGATATCCACACATTCCCAGCGTGGATCAGAGGTTGTAGAATCAGGGTGTGCTTCAGCACATATTTCTACAATGCCTACGATTTCTAATCCTATATTTGAGTGATAAAAAAAACCTTTATCACCATATTTCATGGCACGCATATTGTTACGAGCTTGATAATTGCGTACACCATCCCATTGTTCGCCACGATCACCTTTTTGCTTTTGCATGTTCCATGACCATTTATGAGGTTCTGATTTAAAAAGCCAATAAGCCATGAGATCTCCTTTTATAGACATTTGTTCCATCGTGGGCATTTGCATAGCACTATAAAGAATGATTTTGGATTTAAAATAATATAAAAGAACCCATCCTCGATCTGTTCCTTCCTTTTTTGAGAAAATAGAACTGTGCTAGAGGAATACTCAATACTCAATACTTATTGTATTTTTTTATATGTTGCGTGAAGATATTTTGCTCTAAAGCTACTTTTAGTAAAAAGAGATTCAAGTATGTGGAAGAAGCGAAAAACATAAAAAATTTAGCTCTTTTTTCTAGTTTTGTTTAGAAAATTTACCCAATATTGCTGCGTTGGAAAAATGTAAAAGGAAGAAGTGTTGCCTGAATATCCAAGTACCATAACTATAAAAAGAATAGGAGAGGTATCAAATGATAGACTCTAGGGAGCCTTAAGCGCTGATCTGTTTTTATACTTTTGTTCCACGGCGTCCTGTTCCAATTAAAGGAGTGGCTTGTTCATCCAATGGCCAACGTGAGCGAGGGGAAATATCAAAGGAGCTTGTTTCTCCTCGTGCAAACCGTTCTGCACCAGCAAAAGCAATCATTGCTGCATTATCGGTACATAAAGAGAAGGGGGGAGCTATGAATTCAAAACCATGTTTGTGTGCAAGTTCTTGCAAGGTAGACCGGATAGCTTGATTGGCTGCTACTCCACCTGAAACGACTAAAGCAGGAGGACGGTGTCCTTGATAATCAGAGAGGGGATATTGGTGGGTAAAGTGTTGCAACGCTAAACAAACGCGATCATATACTGTATCAGTAACTGCAGCTTGAAAGCTTGCCGCAATGTCAGCAACATCGCTTTCTGTGAGAGGAGCTATGGCCATTGCGGCTTGCCGAACGGCAGTTTTTAGTCCAGAAAAAGAAAAATCTAACCGTTTTTCACCCTTTAAGGGTCGTGGAAGAGGAATACGATTTTTATCACCCAATAACGCAGCTTTTTCAAGTGCTGGGCCACCAGGATAAGGAAGACCCAAGAGTTTTGCAGTTTTATCAAAAGCTTCCCCCAACGCATCATCAATTGTAGTTCCTAAACGTTGGTAATTTCCCACTCCGTGAACAAGGATTGTTTGCGTATGCCCACCTGAAACCAACAACAATAAATAAGGAAACTTCACATTATCAGTTAAGACAGCTGTTAAGGCATGTCCTTCTAAGTGATTTACGGCAATAAAAGGTTTTCCTGTTGCAAGGGACAATGCTTTCGCACTCATAACGCCTACTAAAAGTCCTCCTATCAAACCAGGACCACTTGTGACTGCAATGGCATCAATATCTTCCAGTTGTGTATTAGCTTTCTTCAATGCTTTTAAAATCAAATCATCGAGAATTTCAACATGGGCACGAGCGGCAATTTCAGGAACAACACCGCCGTAAGGTGCATGGTCATCAATTTGGCTCCAAACAATATTAGAAAGAATTCGGCTGCTTTTCTCATTGATGCGTTCAACAACAGCCGCTGCTGTTTCATCGCAGCTTGTTTCTATTCCCAACAGGCGCATTTCAGACAAAACCTTATGTTAACATTCTCTTTACGTGTGGGTATCATGGACAAGCAAAGATGCAAAGAACTTCTTCTCTTAAAATTGCTGTCTATAGAGAAAATTAATTTTAGCTTTTTTATAAGAGAGTAGATTGCAGTATAAAATGCTAATGTGTTTATAAAAGCTTGTTTATTGAAGTGTATAATTGTAAGTATGTAAAGTAAAGGATGCAGTGTTGAAAATTTTATTGTAATAGATCTTCTTGATAAGAAGAGTATAAAATGAGCTACGTTATTCGGTAAATGCTTAAATTTTAAAGCTTTTTTCATTTTGTTATTTTATTGTTAGAAAGAAGTGCGAAAAAAGTGATTAAGATGGTAGATTCTTCAAAGCTAAAAACTAAACCACAGAGAGATGATGCTTGCCGTAAAAAAACTGTGATTGAACAGGACATTGTAAGTGATGATTTAGAGAAGAAAATACAAGATTGCAGTGAATCATCGGTTGCAATAGAAAAACAGAGTAAGCAAAATACACAAAATAAACGTACATTGGGTATAAATTGGGTATTATTGCCAATTTCAGGAATTTTAGGTGGTTTTATTGCTTTGGGTTTTTGGATAGGAATACAGTGGGCGGGTTTTCTTCCCTTTTCTTTTGTAGATAGTCGTGCTGAAGGAGAGGAAGCTTTGCAGATTGCTGAAAGTGCAAAAGGGCAAGGTGAAGAAACAATGAGACAATTGAAGCATGTGCTTCAAGAGATTGATGCGTTAAAAGTAGAGTTTTCCTCCCTTTCATCACAACATGTTAAAACTCTTCAAGATGGCGAGATATTACAAGAAGAAAGCAAAAAAGCTTTTACGGCCTTAGAGAAAAAAGTACGTGATTTTGAAGAATATCTGCAAACTTTAGGTGGAGTATCAAAAGATGTAAAAACGGCTTTATCCATTGGGCAGAGTAATGCAGATAATCTTACTGCGTTAAAACAACAATTAGAGACTGTGCAGAAAGAGGTTGCCATAAAAAGTGGTGAAAAAGAAAAAATAAAGACTGCACTATTTATTGCGATCAATTCTTTGAAAAATGCCGTAGAGCGCGGCGGATCTTATATCAATGAATTGAAAACAGTACAGCAATTATCGCCTTCGATTGAGGGGTTTGATCTGTTACAAAAAACAGCCACTGTAGGTCTTCCAAATTCAGCGCAACTTTCAGCCGATTTTGCACGTGTTGCCGATGCAATCGTTGGTACACAAAATATTGTTGCACCAGATGTTTCTTTTTTTGAAAGAATTTGGGCATGGATAAAAGGTCTGATTGTTTTGCGACCAGTTGGAAATGTTGAAGGTATGACGATAGGAGCGATTGCTGCGCGGATGGAAGTTGCCATTCAAAAGGGTGATTACGAAAAAGCTTTGAGCGAATGGCAAACATTGCCTCAGAGTGCAAAAGATGTTTCGGAAGGCTTTGTTCATCAACTTGAAAAACATATTGCAGTTCATAATTTTCTTCAGCAGTTGCTAGTTGTTACGCAACAAGAAGCCTTTGAGGCACCAAAAATGTAAATAGGCTTAATATGATACGTGTTTTTATTTATAGTCTTGTTGTATGTATGCTTGGGCTGGCTTTTGGGTGGATTGCTAATCACAATGGTGTCCTTGTCGTAACATTTTTGCATTTTCGATTTTCTGTTTCATTGTTGACAGTCCTAAATGCTTTTATTTTATTGTTGGGAGTTATAGCGCTTTTATGGTGGCTTTTACGGGTTATTTTTTTCGCACCTAGTAACTTATTCAATTATTTTTATAAATGTCATCAAAAGCGCGGTTATGAAGCTCTTTCGCAGGGAATTCTTGCGGCTTTTGCTGGTGATGGTATTTTGGCGCAAAAAATGGAGGCGCGTGCTGTAAAATATCTTGTCGGTAATCATGAGTCATTGGTGAAGCTCCTAAAAGCACAAACTTTGTCTTTGCAAAATAACTCTGTTCGTGCCATTGGTCTTTACGAAGAAATGAGCAAAGAAACACCAACAAAATTAGCGGGGCTTTATGGTTTATTTCGTGAAGCTATGAATACCAAAGCTTATGAAGCAGCGCAACAATATGCAGAAGAAGCGTTGATTTTATCACCGGCACTTCCATGGGCAAATAAAGCTGTACTTGATTGGTTGAGTGCACAAGGTAAATGGGATAGAGCACTTGGTGTTTTTGAGCGGGCGCAAAAAGTTTTACCGCGCTCTGCTCGTTCAACTATAGAGCGTTATCATACACATGTTTTGCTGTTAAGCGGGCAGGCTCTTCATCTCTTTGATACGCATCTTATGGAAGCACGCACTGCCATTTTAAAAGCACATAAATTAGAACCTGATTTTGTGCCGACAACGGTTATTGCTGCCAATATTCTTTATAAATTAAATGAAACGCGTAAAGCTGATAAAATGATTATTGCAGCTTGGCAAAAAGAACCTCATCCTGATTTAGGAGCGCTTTATCTTGAACGAGAAGAGAGTGCAGTGGGACGGTTGAAAAGAGCCAAAGCGCTTGCTGCTTACAATAAAGATACATTTGAGTCGGTTTTCCTTATTGCCAAAGCTGCTTTGGATGCAGGGGAAAGAACATTAGCAAGAGAATATGCACAAAAAGCACTCAAATATCATCCGCGGGAAAGTGTTTATTTATTGTTGGCAGATATTGAAGAAGCTCAAGGGAATAATCAAGGAGCAGTGCGTCAATGGCTTTCTTTGGCACTGCGTGCTGAGCGTGATCCTGTATGGATGTGTGATGGTGCTATTTTTTCTTCTTGGTCGGCGGTTTCCCCAATAAGTGGGCGCTTGGGCTGTTTTGAATGGAAAGCACCACCCTGCAGACTTCCTCTTATATTAGAAGTTGATAATATTGTTCTGAAACAAGAGGATACAGAGGATACAGTTGAAAAAAATACTGTTGTTGAAGATAAGCTGCTTGAAGAGTTACCATCTATAAAGGATAGCTTTTTGCATAATGCTGAAACAGAGAAACAGGATGCAAAGATATTCAACCAAACCCACTTAAATGTTGATGATCCAGGAATTAAAACGGAAGAAGATCATGCATCTTCGTCGAAAGGTAAATTCCAATTATTTTAACAAAGAAGGGAGCTACAGTGGATATTTTTTACCAAAATTATTTTCTAGTGCTTAAAGCGCTAAATACAGCTTTTTTGCAAAAATGATTGCTTAGAGATGTCTTTGATACAAAATTATTGTAGTAAAAAGCGAGAAAATGGCAAATCAAGAATTGCAGTTGTTGTTCATCGTCAATCTACATATACTGGTCGTTTAGAAAAATTTTTGCAAAAAAGTGGTTTTGTTCTTGATGTTTATCATCCTATTTTGGGACAAGAACTTCCCAATACATTGCAGCATTATACTGGTGCTGTTATTATGGGAGGGTCGATGAGTGTTAATGATAAGGATGTGTATATTAGTAAGGAAATTGATTGGATTTCCTTGTTGTTGAGAGAAGATAAGCCTTTTTTAGGAATTTGTCTTGGAGCGCAAATGTTAGCGAGAAATTTAGGCGGATGTGTTGGTCCAAAAAGCGATGGAACCGTTGAAGTTGGTTGGTATCCACTCAAAGCTACTCAACAAGGCAAAGAACTTATGGATTGGCCAGAAATGGTTTACCAATTTCATGGTGAAGGCATTTATGACCTGCCTAAAGAGGTAGTGCTTTTGGCAACAGGTCATACATATCCTATACAAGCTTTTCGTTATGGAAAAAATGCATGGGGTTTACAATTCCATGCTGAATTTACGCGCGCTATGATGCGGCGTTTGATGGCGCGTTCAGCACAAAAATTGACTGAAAAAGGTGCTCAACCTGCTTTCGCACATTTAAAAGGTCGTTTAATATATGATAAAGCTTTGAGCCAGTGGTTTGAAAATGCATTACGGTATATTTTTGGTGCTCCCACTGCATTCATATAAATGCTAAAAATTCTGACTATGTTGGTCATCATTATTAGGAAAGGCAAGTTTTTATTTTGTCTATGTTTTCTCAATTGATTTCATTACGGAAACGTTTTGCTTTGGGCTATCTATTTGGTCTGATATTAGTGCTTATTTATAGTTCTATCTGGTTTTTTTTTCACGTAAAATAGAGAATAGCACTGCTGGCATACTCGTAAGTGCATCCTCACGTGATATGATGGCTATGTGTGGACATATACGTAAAAATGGTTATCCGTTACGTATTGGTGTTGTTTGTGATAAATTTCAGTTTGCTTTGCCTCCTCACGATTTTTCTTTATCAGCTGCGCGTTTAACGATTGGTGCACCGGTTTATACGCCTTATCTTGTAGAGATTAATGTCCATTCTCCTGTATCAATTGTTTTTGCTGGAAGAATTTGCGCACTGTCACGCTGGCGCAATTTGGTGATTGAAACAGAACCTTATTGGAAGACGAATAAAACATTTAAGCTTATGGCTGAGGGGATTGAAATTTCTGCCGTTGCACCTTCTCTTGAGGAGAAAAAATTTCAGAAAGCATTGAGGCTTCAGACAACAGATAAAAAAATGATGCAAGAAAGCGAAAATCAGACATCTTTTGGAAATGCTGATAATACAATTGTGCATCCGTTAGATAAAAAAATAACAGCAGAATTTGTGCGGCTTGATCTCAAGCGCGAGAAAGGTAATTTATTGGGGCATGTGACTTTCGATGGCATTGATTCTTCAGCTTTTATAAAACCTCACTTTGCCGACTTTCCTAAAATTGATGGTAATTTGAAATGGATTCTCAATGATGTGCCCGATTTGTTTAATGTAAACGATAGAGATAATTGGAAGCAACGTTTGTATGGAAAAAGTGGTGTTTTAAAGCGCGGTGAAGTAATCTTTCATACCGGTGGTGCGTTGCGTGTAAGTGGACCTTTTTCTTTTGATGATAAAGGATATTTAACAGCAAAATTTGAACTTTCTTTTGCTCAGCCAGCAGAGCTCCTTTCTACTATACAGCATTTATTTCCTATGCAAGCTAGTACTTTTCAAGCTCTATTTTTTGTTTTGGGTTCTATGCCTAAAAATGCAGATAGCCAACCTTATCTTCCCCTACTGATTACCCATGGGGTGGTAAAATTAGGTTTTTTTAAGCTTGGCCATCTTGCTCCGCTTTAAAGTCTAAAAGTTATTTTGCATTGCTTTAAACTTGAAAAGTAGTGTTTTGAAGCTGAGCAATCATACCTGCAGCAAAGGTAAAGCGAGAAATGTTAAGATCACTTTCAATAAGAGCACAAACTTTATTTGTTATATTGCAAATGTGGTCTTTTTCTGCTTCGCTCCAAGCTGCGAATGGATCCTCTTTTTCTCCATAATTTTTCAGGATTTTTGTAACGATTTGTCGCAAGCTTTCAGCAATATTTTCTTTGGCTTGGCTTAAGACCATATTATCATAATAATCAAGCATAGGTATTGTTTGACTTGCTTCATTAATGCGGTTTGCACGGATGATTTGAGTAAGTGAGAAGTAGATGTCTGCAACTTTAATAAGATCGCTCTTATTTCGTTTTGCGATTAAAGAAATATCACAAATTACTGGAGCAGCTTCTAAGAGAGCTAGTTTTTTTGCTAAATCTTTTGGTGCTCCTTCTTCATGATAATGTACCGCTTTTTCTTTAATTTTTCGATTAATATCTTTATCGTTGGAGTCCATAAGTTGTTTTTCAATAACGGTACGGGATTGCCTAATTGTTTTTACGAGTTCTTCTAATGGAACAGAAAGATCCATATTGCGCAAACCCCAATTAGTTATCTCAAAGAGTATTGAGGTGATGATTGCGTAAAATTTATTTTGAACAAGACCAGAGATCTCATTATCGAGATTGTCAATCTGGCCAGATAATTGAGGAATTTCAAATCCATCACGAAGCGCGATGAAAACGCGAATAATATTTTCAGTTTTTTGTTCTGTTGCATCTTGTAGACGACTAACAAAGGTAGATCCTCCACGATTTACAATATCATTGGCAATGAGAGTTGCAATAATATTGCGACGCAATTGGTGATTAATGATTTCTTTTTCAAAGTTTTTCTGAATTTGAGTTGGAAAATAATGCAGTAAAGTTGTGTTAAAATAGCTATCATCAACGATGGGGCTGTGAGTGATTTCTTCTTTCAGAGTTAATTTCGCGTATGCCAAAATAACAGCGAGTTCTGGGCGAACTAATCCTTGGCCTTTGGTTATTCTTTGGCGCAAAATTTGCTCATCAGGGAGAATTTCAACTCTACGATCTAAAAGTTTTTTCTGCTCTAGATCGTGCATAAAGCGTATTTGATAAGGTGAGTCAGCAATGCTTTGACTTTCAGCTAAAGAAAGAGCAAGTGGTTGTAAATAATTGTTGCGCAAAACTAATTGTTCAACTTGCGGTGTCATTTCTTTTAAAAGCGCATTGCGCGCTTCACGTGTAAGCGTTTTTTCGCGAAGTGCTTGTGCGAGAACAATTTTGATATTGACCTCAACATCAGAACAATTAACGCCTGCAGAGTTATCAATGGCATCAGTATTACATCGCCCACCGTTTAAGATATATTCAATTCGACCACGCTGTGTAACGCCGAGATTAGCACCTTCTCCGATAACTTTTGCACGGACTTGTTCACCGGTAATGCGCAGTGCATCATTGGCATGGTCACCTACTTGAGTATTGGTTTCTGTTGTTGCACGTATATAAGTACCAATGCCGCCAAACCATAAAAGGTCAACAGGTGCTTTAAGAATAGCAGAAATAATTTCAAAAGGTGTTCCTCTTTGTTTTTCAAAACCGATAGCTTGTGCTGCTTCGGGTGAGAGTGTGATGGTTTTTGCTGTGCGTGAAAAGATTCCACCACCCTTTGATAATTTTGCATGATTGTAATCTTGCCAACTTGAGCGAGGCAGTTTAAAGAGACGCATACGTTCTGCATAGCTTTCAGCCACATCTGGATTAGGGTCGATAAAGATATCGCGGTGATCAAAGGCAGCTATAAGCTTTGTTTGTTTGGAAAGTAGCATTCCATTTCCAAAAACATCACCAGACATATCGCCAACCCCGACACAAGTAAAAGGGGCTGTTTGGATATCGTGATTAAATGATTCTCGGAAATGTCTTTTAACCGCTTCCCATGCCCCTTTGGCTGTAATCCCCATGGCTTTGTGGTCATAGCCTGCTGAGCCTCCAGAAGCAAAAGCATCATCGAGCCAAAAATGATTTGCTTGACTGATTGCGTTGGCTGTATCAGAAAAGGTCGCAGTGCCTTTGTCGGCAGCGACAACAAAATAGGGGTCATCGCCATCGTGGCGGATGATATTGGAAGGTGTGCTTACTTTCCCATTCACCAAATTGTCGGTAATGGAAAGCAAGGCTGTGATAAAGTCGATATAAGCTTGTCGTGCGACTTCTACCACAACGGTTCGGTCATTGGTTTGTGGGAGATGATGAGGATAAAATCCACCTTTTGCACCGACAGGAACAATAACTGCATTTTTGACTTGTTGTGCTTTGACGAGATCGAGCACTTCAGTACGATAATCTAATGCACGGTCAGACCAACGAATTCCACCGCGGGCAATAGAACCAAAGCGTAAATGAACCCCTTCAACTTCTGGCCCATAAACGAAAATTTCTCGATAAGGACGTGGTTCGGGCAAACCTTCAATTTGGCGTGGGTTTAACTTTGTTGCTAAAATGCGCCGTGGGCTGCCATCTTGAAGAGGGGTAAAAGCATTTGTTCGTAAAGTTGCATTGATGAGATTGCGATAACGGCGTAAAATAAGGTCATCATCTAAACCAAGCACCTTTTGTAATTTTTCTTCAATGCGTTGTTGAATGATTTGTTGGTTTACTTCTCTCTCTTTTTCTGTATGGCTTTGATGGAATTTTAAATGAAACAAAGCATAAAGATCTTGGGTAATATCAGGATAAGCATTTAAAGTTTTAGCAACGCGCTCTTGTGAATAAGGAATTCCTGCTTGTTGGAGGTAACGTCCATAATGGCGTAAAATAACAATTTCACGCCAATCAAGTTGAGCTGTTTGGGTTAAAGCATTAAAGGCATCATTGTCAGCATTTTGATCCCAAACAGCTTCAAATGTTTCGGCGTGTTTTTGACCAGTTTTGTCAAGATCAATACAGAGCTGGAAAGCGCTTTCCAATTGCATATCGTGAAGATATACAGAGCCTCCGTTGCCATCTGGTAATTCAAGTGTTTGCTCGGCAACAACCCAAAACCCCATATTTTCGAGAAGTGGCACACGTTTGGAAAGAGCAAGCGTCTCATAGCGGTGAAAGATCTTGAGACAAATAGCATGTTTTTCTTTGGTATGTGTGTGATAAAAAGTAACAAAAAGCGATTTTTTATCATTAAGATTTAAAATATGCCCTGCGTCTTCAATTGCATTTTTAGCTGAAAATAGGTCACGATAGCTATTGGGAAATTGACTAGCCAAACGTATTTGTTGGTCTGTTGTTTTGCAGGTTAAAGCTGTGGCTTGAACACTGTCTTCCCAGTTTTGTGCTATAGAACGTACATTTTGTTCAAGTGTAGTGCGCTCGATAATAGGAACGCTCTGGCTGCTTTTGCGATGGATGATATAATGGACGCGTATTAGCGTGCTTTCCAAAAACAGTGGATAGGATTCAAAAAAATCACCTTTGTAGAGGCCAACAAAATATTCGCCAATTTTTTCGCGAATATTGCTGCCATATTGATCACGGGGAATATAAACAAGTATAGAAACAAAGCGTCCAAAAGAGTCAGTATGGGCGAGCACCCGTAGGCGTGGGCGTTCATCTAATTGCAGGATCAGTTTGGCATTTTCTGTCAATGTATCAACATCAGAGCGGAACATCTCATCTCTTGGATAAGTTTCTAAAACACTAACGAGTGCTTTTCCAGAATAGTCAGCACTGTCATATCCAAGGCGTTGAATAATGGCTTTAGCTTTCTCTTTTAAGAAAGGGATTTTTAAAATAGAACGTGTGTAAGCTGAGGAAGTAAACAATCCTACAATGCGTAATTCTCCACAAAGGAGTCCTTTTTTGTCAAAGATTTTAAGACCAATATAATCGAGCCAAACAGGACGGTGAATTTTTGAACGACTGTTAGCTTTTGTTACAATAAGTAGGTTATCACTTTCCATAAAGGATAAGATTTCCTGAGGAGGTTCTTGCACACGTGCATCACCAATAATACGAATAGAAGCATCGGTGAGAATACCAAGTTCAATATCGCTGGCTGTAAAAGATTTTGTAGGTTCTTGGTCTTTTATAAAACCATAGCTGCGCATGCCAAGGAAGATAAAATTATCGTCCATCAACCAATTAAGAAATTCAATGGCTTTTGCGCCTTCTTGTTTATGGCTTGATGGAAGATTTGTTTGATAGCCATGAACATGCTTTTTTACTTGCTCAAGCATAGGTTTCCAGTCTTGTACAGCAGCATTAACCTGCTCAAGAACTAAAGTAAGCTCATCTTTAAGCTTTTGTATTTGCTGTTTTTTTAACAATTCGACGTGGATTTGCATCAAGCTGATACGTTGTCCAGAGGTACAATTAATGATGGGGTGTGCAATCAAATGAATATGATTTTTGTGCTGATTGAACACGTTTAAAATGGAATCAAGAAGAAAAGGTTTGTTGTCGTTGACGAGTGTGATAACGGTTATAGGCTTGTTATCGCGGGTTAAATTTTGTTCAAAGCAGATGGTGCTTTTCCCCGCCTTATGTAGATTAAAAGCTGTCATAGCAGTGGTTGCGGCTTTTTGCAGCTCTTCATTTTCATAACAGGCAATATCTTCTTTATCGGTATGAGCAAAAAGGATTTGTTTTATTTTATCTTGATTGATTTTTGTTTCTAACGTTTGTTCTTCTAACACAATGATTGTCCCTTTTTTGCTTTTTATAGTCTCTTCTTTTTGCAAGAATAGAGTTTTCTATACTATTCTTTGTAGTGCATCATTTTGCTTTCAGCAAGGAATAGTTATTATTGGTAAAAATAAATTATTTCTTTCATTTTATAGTAATAATTTGACATTCTGAGAAAATAATATTGTGTCTATAAAAGAGCATTTTTAGTACTTTATCTTATTATATTGTCCTAAAAATATACAAAATGAAAGCAAATGTGGGGAAATAAATACAGATGACGTATCTGCCAGAAAGACTTTTAAGCGGTTACCAATCTTTTATAGAAAATCATTTTTTATACAAAGAGGAGCATTATCGCCAATTAGCGGTCGAGGGACAAAAACCTGATGTCTTAATTATTGCTTGTTGTGATTCGCGTGCTATACCAGAAATGATTTTTGATGCTAAACCAGGCGAAATTTTTGTGATACGCAATGTGGCAAACTTGGTGCCTCCATTTTCTCCTGATGATAAATATCATGCAACATCAGCTGCTATTGAATATGCGGTGCAATTTCTTGGGGTTAAGCATATTGTTGTTTTGGGTCATGCCTGCTGTGGGGGTATTAGCAGTGCTCTTAAAGGAGCGTGTAAATCTTTACAGTCGGATGATTTTATTGGACAATGGATAAATCTTTTAGCGCCAGCAGCAAAAGTCGTTGTTAGTGATAAATCGATGACTATGACAGAGCAACAGACGGCATTAGAGCGGCTTTCTATTCATGATTCTTTGAAAAATTTAGAGATATTTCCGTGGATAAAAGCGCGCAAAGATCAGGGTATTTTAACCTTGCACGGAGCTTGGTTTGATATCTCAAATGGACAGTTGTGGGCTATGAACCCAGAAACAGGCAGTTTTGTGTGCATGAAAGATGAAAACGCTCATCAGCTATAAAATACTTGCTGTCTTTGGGTTTCGTATAAAAAGTGCTATATGATAAATCTTGACAAGTTAAGGGTTTTGTAGTTTGAAGAGAGAAGAGCTTTCAGTGACAAGATTAACTTGGAGCCACCGACTGAGACCCTACTTTAAGGGTATAAAGAGATCTCAGAGGTCAACATCCGACGACGCGGTGCGTTCTCGGGTGCCATTTTGGTTTGTTTGTTATGCAGCAATGAGGTAAATGATGTTTGAATCTTTGCAAGAGCGGCTTGGTTCCATTTTATCTAATTTGACAGGACGTGGTGTTTTGTCAAATGAAGATGTCACGGCTGCGCTACGCGAAATTCGCCGCGCTTTATTAGAAGCTGATGTTGCGCTTGATGTTGCTCGCTCTTTTACCGATCGTGTTCGTGAAAAAGCTGTTGGGTCTGCAATTGTTAAATCAATTAAACCTGGACAGATGGTTGTTAAGATTGTTCATGATGAATTGGTTAATGTTCTTGGAAATGAAAGCGTTCTGAGTGATTTAAATGCTCCAGCACCTGTTGTTATCATGATGGTTGGTTTACAAGGCTCTGGAAAAACAACTACAACTGCGAAGCTTGCAAAGCGTTTTACGGACAAGCACGGTAAAAAAGTTTTAATGGCGTCATTAGATACACGCCGTCCTGCTGCACAGGAACAATTGCGTCAACTAGCAGAGCAAGAAAAACTCGCAAGTTTGCCCATTGTTGCAGGGCAGTTACCCATTGATATTACAGCTCGTGCTCTACAAGCAGCAAAATTGGGTGGTTATGATGTGCTTATTCTTGATACAGCGGGTCGTAATCATATTGATGAAGCTTTGATGCTTGAATTGAGTGAAATTAAAGCGGCTTCCCTTCCTCATGAAATTATGTTGGTTGCTGATAGTCTTACTGGTCAAGATGCTGTTCATCTTGCACGGTCTTTTGATGAGCGCGTAGGGGTTACAGGGATTATTTTAACACGCATGGATAGTGATGGTCGCGGTGGTGCGGCTCTTTCAATGCGTGCCGTTACGGGTAAGCCAATTAAAGCAATTGGAACTGGTGAAAAAATAGATGCTCTAGAAGAATTTCATCCCCGTCGTGTTGCTGATCGTATTTTAGGGATGGGCGATATTGTTTCTTTAGTTGAAAAAGCTTCCGAGGCAATGGATCATGAGAAAGCTGCGGCTTTTGCAAAAAAAATGCAGGCTGGGAAATTTGACTTAAATGATCTTGCAGAGCAATTGCAGAAAATGAAAAAACTTGGAGGTATGGGTGGCCTTATGGGGATGCTGCCAGGTTTGGGAAAGGTTAAAGAGCAGATTGCCGCTGCGGGTCTTGATGACCGTTTGTTTAACCGTCAATTGGCGATTATTTCGTCAATGACACCTGCAGAGCGTGCAAATCCAGAGATTTTAAAACATAGTCGTAAACAACGAATCGCAAAAGGATCTGGTACGAGTGCTGCTGATATTAATAAGCTTTTAAAAATGCATCGCCAAATGGCTGATATGGTAAAAGCCATGAAAGGTAACGGTAAAGGCGGCTTAATGGGAAAAATGTTTGGAGGTCTTGGTTCTAAAATGGGATTTGGTGATCCTACGGGATCTCTTAGCGGAGATTCTGGAGCTATACCCGATTTATCAGGGTTTGATCCAAAGCAACTATCAACATTACAAAAGCAAATTGAAAGTGGTAATGGAGGAAACACATTACCTGGTCTGCCAGGGCGTGGAATTACATTCCCTGGATTTTCTCAAAATACTGCTGATAGTAGGGGAAAATTTCCTCAGCATTCCAAGAAAAAATAAAATGCAAAGAGGAAAGAAAATATGATGCAGGAAAAAGTATTGAATGAATTAGCGCATTTACGATCGTCCATTGATAATTTTGATGCTGCATTGATTTATATTTTGGCAGAACGTTTTCGTTGTACGAAGGCAGTTGGATATTTAAAAGCGTGTCATGATTTGCCAATAATAGATCCTCTGCGCGAACAACATCAGGTAGCACGTTTACGTCAATTAGCTATAGAAAGTCATCTTGACCCCGATTTTGCTGAAAGATTTTTGAAATTTATTATTAAAGAAGTTGTTCGTCACCATGAAATTATTGCTGAGAAGCAGCAAAAACAAAACAAGTAAATTTAAACGAAAGTCAGAGCTGACAATAGGAGATAAAATATGGCATTGAAAATTCGTTTGTCCCGTGGAGGCTCAAAAAAGCGCCCTTATTATCATATCGTTGTTGCGGATGCACGTAGTCCGCGTGATGGGCGGTTTCTTGAGCGTGTTGGTGCATGGGATCCAATGTTGCCGAAAGATGGGTCGCGTGTAAAGCTTAACGAAGAGCGTATCAAACATTGGCTTGGGCAGGGTGCACAGCCAACAGATCGCGTTTTACGGTTTTTGGATGCTGCTGGTTTAAAAACGCGTCCAATTCGCAATAACCCACACAAAGGTGAACCTGGTAAAAAGGCACAAGAACGTATAGCTGCTGCAAAACAAGCTGCTGAAGAAGCAGCAGCTGCTACTGCAGAAAAAGAAGCATGACGCTTTCAAGCATAGTTAATAATGCTTTTAAAATTTTTATTTATACAGGATAGCTATAGTTATCTGGAGCTGTCCGCTTTTATCTGTAAAAACAGATTCTCGTTAAAGAGTGCTAATTTTTGAAAAATTAATGTGACTCTTTAGTTTAGAAGTCAATTGCTTTAAAAATCGATGGCGCGGCCTTTAATTTCCCAATCTCCATAGCGTGAAGGGTCTTTGCCGCCGCGCCCACCATTTTCAAAGGGTTTGTTTTCATTTATTTCTTGTTTACGTCTTTCTTCAGCTTCAAGGAGAGCGCGTTGTGCTTGTGGAGAAAGGGATTGTAGTTTGTGGGCAGTTGCATTTTGTTTATTTATTTTTTTATCTTTTTTGTCCATTTTATATCTCTAATTTTGTTGAAGAAGTAGAAAGAAAGTCCCATCATATAAGAACCATTATATAATACAAAATGATTATATTTTATTATGGAGTTTTTTGAACAATGAACATAATGCGCACTGCAATGCTCTTGGCTTTTATGACCGCTCTTTTTATGGCAGTTGGTTATCTTGTTGGAGGTAGCAATGGTATGGTTGTTGCGTTTTTAATGGCAGGGGCATTGAACTTTTTTTCTTATTGGAATGCGGATAAAATCGTTTTGCGCATGTATGGAGCGCGCGAAGTTGATGAACATTCCTCACCAGTTTATTATAAGATTGTAAGCGATTTAGCGCAAAAAGCCTCTCTTCCTCGACCACGAGTTTACGTTATTGATAGTGCACAGCCAAATGCTTTTGCGACGGGGCGTAATCCTTACAATGCAGCTGTTGCTGCGAGTACTGGATTATTAAAGCAATTGAGTGCAGAGGAAATTTCTGGGGTTATGGCGCATGAGTTGGCGCATATTGAACATTATGATACGTTAACAATGACACTAACTGCAACGATTGCAGGTGCGATTTCTATGCTTGGTAATTTTTTTCTATTTATGGGGAGGCAGCGTCATTCTTCAGAGCAGTCTCATGGTATTGGGGTGCTTGGGAGTGTTATTGCGCTGTTTGTGGCTCCTTTTGCAGCTATGCTGGTGCAAATGGCTATTAGCCGCACGCGTGAATATGCTGCTGATCGGCGGGGTGCTGAAATATGCGGTAATCCTTTATGGTTGGCTTCGGCGCTGGGTAAAATTGCAGGAAGTGGACATACGGTTTATAATGAGGAGGCTGAACAGAATCCAGCAACAGCGCATATGTTTATTATCAATCCTTTAAGTGGTGAGGGAGCTGATAGCCTGTTCTCTACACATCCAGCAACTGCAAATCGCATTGCAGCTCTTTATAGGCAAGCAGAAGAGATGAAAGGATCGATGATTAAAAGCTTGGAGCTGTGGGGTGAAGAGAGTAGTTTTTATGAAAAAGATAGGGATTTAAGCTATGGGGATCTAAATCATAGTGCTAAAGTTAATATCCAAAGTGATCAGGAAAAAAGCGCTTTAAAACGCATCACAAAACGCCCTTCTTGGCTTCGGTATAAAGATTCAAAGCGATCTCAATTATAAAGCTCTTACTTAAAGAATAAAAAGTATAAAGGTATTATTTTGAAACATAAAAAAGTGGGGCATACATCCGAAATAAATGTTCCGGGATTAGGCGTGAGGCGGGTATGTGTTCGTCTTTTAGGGGCGGTGCTTGATAAGCAGACGCCTCTTTCTGGTTTAACGGATAATGAGCATGGACATCCACAATATTTGGAGCTTTCGCACCGAGATCGTTTGTTGTGTCGGGCTATTTTGGGCGCGGCTTTGCGTCATCGGGGGCAGATTACGACAGCTTTATCGCGTTTTTTGATGCATCCCTTACCTCCAAAAGCGTTTTCATTGCAGCATCTTTTGCATATTAGCGTGGCACAAATTCTTTATCTTGATATTCCCGATCATGCTGCGATCGATTTAGCTGTGCGCGTAGCTAAAATTGATCCTCGTATACGCCGTTTTGCAGGGGTTGTGAATGCTCTTTTACGTAATGTTGTACGGGAGGCAGTATTTTTACGTCAACAAGCTCCTACTATTGGTGAGGTTCCATTGTGGTTTGGGCAACTTTTAGTTGCAACTTATGGAACAGAAAAGGCTGATCAAATTTTAGCAATTCAAACTCTTGAGCCACCTCTCGATTTAACTGTGAAATCCGATAATACCAGATGGGCAGAACGGCTTGGAGGTGTTGTTTTGCCCAATGGTTCAATTCGACTGAGTCGTTTGGGTTGTTCTATTTCTGATTTGCCAAGCTATGCAGAAGGTGCTTGGTGGGTTCAAGATTTTGCAGCATCCTTGCCTGCTTGTCTACTTGGAAATATTCGTGGAAAGCGAGTTGCTGATCTTTGTGCGAGCCCTGGAGGAAAAACAGCACAATTAGCTTTGCAGGGGGCTGATGTAACAGCCGTTGATATGTCTGCTAATCGTATAAAACGTTTGAAAGCAAATATGGAACGGCTTCATTTTTCAGTGCGCTATTTTGAGGGTGATATGAGAAATTTACATCCAGATCAGCCTTTTGATGCCATTCTTCTTGATGCGCCCTGTTCTTCCACAGGAACGATACGTCGTCATCCCGATATTTTATGGACAAAATCAATGGATGATATCGTTAAATTAGCAGCGCTGCAATATGATTTGCTTTTGGCAGCAATCGCTTTGGTGAAGAAAGGTGGACGTATTGTTTTCTCCAATTGTTCATTGGCAAAAGAAGAAGGTGAAGATCTTGTTGAAAAAATTTTATCGACACGTGATGACATTGTTTTAGATCCTATTTCTTTGGAAGAAATGGGTGCTATGGCACATTTACTCTCCACACGGGGAACTTTACGTACAACGCCTGCTGATTTTTGTTATGAAAATTTTGATGCTGAGAAAAAAATATTCTTAGGAATGGATGGTTTTTTTGCTGCTCGCTTCCGGAAAGTTGTTTAATTAACGGTTTATTTACTAAAATGGCCGAAATTGCGCTCGATTAAGCACATACGGAGACAAAATTGTGGCTGTTGCGGTGAAAGTTCCTCAGATAATAACGTCGGATTTAATGTATTTGATGCATCAATTTATGCGACGTTTGTGGGTGGGACCGCTATTTCCTTGGAGATTTTCGGGATTTCGTCCCCATAAGATTTTAGCACATCCTATTGATTTATATTTAGCTGATCCGTTAGTGGCACATGAGTTTTATCACGGTCGTTTTGCTTTTGCTGGTTGTGTTGCTCATTCTGGTGCTGTTTCACCTTTTTCATTAATTCCACCAACGCTAGAATGGGAAGCAGCACTCCATGATTTTCATTGGTTACGACATATGACAGCAGCTGATAGTAATTTAGCGGCGGCACATGCACGCGCTCTATTGGAAGATTGGCTTGACCATAATGGCAAAAAGGTAAAAGGGTTGCCTTGGAGTGAGCCTGTTGTGGCACGACGCTTGATCTCATGGATTTGTCATTCAAAAATGTTACTGGATAGAGCAAGCGAACGATTTGAAAAGCGTTTTTTGCGTGCACTTGGTTTCCAGTTTCGCTATTTGCGCACAATCATTTACAGTATGGAAAACAATGATAAACGCTTACAGGCAGCGGTAGCTTTGACATTTGCATCTCTTGCTTTGCCTGTTTCTGCAGCAATAAAGAAAAAAGTGCAAACCTGTCTTGTAAAGGAGCTTTCGCACCAAATTTTGCTTGATGGTGGACATATTTCGCGCAATCCTGCTATCTTGCTTAATTTATTGTTAGATTTATTATCGCTGCGTCATCTTTTTGCGTATAGTCATGAAACAGCACCGCGCATTTTAATCAATTCTGTTGAGCGTATGTTGCCAGCTTTGCGGTTTTTTATTCATGAGGATAAAACATTAGCGCACTTTAATGGAGTTGGACCTATTGCACCTGAGTGCTTATCAACAGTTTTAAAGCTTGATGAAACGGCAGGAAATCCTTTCAGCTATGCACGTTATTCAGGGTTTCAACGTTTACAGGCCAATCAAACGACGGTGCTTGCTGATACAGGAAAATTTCCACCGCGCTCTGCAGCAGAGCGTGCTTGTTCGGGGTGTTTATCTTTTGAAATGTCATCGCAAGGTAGCCGTTTTATTATCAATACGGGTGTCAATCCCTATGGGGATGAAGAGTATAGGCATTTCGGACGTGTTACTGCAGCACATTCAACGGCAACGGTTAATGATTGTTCGGTGGGTGTTTTTCGTAAAAGGAAGAAAAATAGTGCTCCCTTTTTACTTGAAGGGCCAATGGATGTTACAGTACGGCGTATAGAAGATTCAAAGAAAATTGGTTTTGTTGCCAGTCATAATGGTTATGTGCAGTCTTTTAATCTTGTTCATGAACGAGGTATTGTATTAGCAACAAATGGCGCAATGATTGAAGGGTTTGATCGCTTTTTTATGCTAAATAAAGGACAGTTAAAGAAGCATAATGAACAAAATAACGTTGCTATTCGCTTTCATCTTCATCCTTGTGTTAAGGTTAATCACGATGGAGATTCTGTACGTTTAGCGGTAGAGGGTGGGCAGATATGGTATTTTATATCGCCTGATACTGATATCTATCTTGAAGATTCAATTGACTTTGCTGGATTAACAGGTCCGCAACGCTCACAACAGATTGTTTTATATTTTCGTCCTGCATTTCAAGAAAAAGTTCGTTGGCGTTTTATCTGTCGTCAATTAAAGAGATGACTTGCTCTTTTGTGATACGAATAAAGGTGGTACCGTTCTTTGTGTGTGTTAAAAGCAAGAGATTTATCCTTTCAATGTATTTTGATAAAAGCGTGTGCTATAAGTGCATAAAGCATGTTCTGCTTAAATTTTAACTATCTTATTTCTTAGGATTTCTGTGCTATGGGTGTTGCTTTAAAAAATATCCCCACGCCTGATCTTCATCAGGTTCGTCGTGTTCTTCTTTCTGTGTCTGATAAAACAGGTTTGGTCGCGTTTGCACAAGCACTTCGCACTTACGGTGTTGAATTAATTTCTACAGGTGGAACAGCAAAAGTTTTAATGAATGCTGGTTTGCCCGTAAAAGATGTTGCCGAAATTACTGGATTTCCAGAAATAATGGATGGACGTGTCAAAACACTTCATCCTTTAATTCATGGTGCTTTATTAGGGGTAAGGCAGGATCCAAGTCACGCGGTTGCTATGGAAAAGCATGGCATTCATGGAATTGATCTTTTGGTTGTTAATCTTTATCCCTTTGAAGAAACTTTCAAATCTGGGGCTGATGAACAAACAATTATTGAAAATATTGATATCGGTGGACCAGCAATGATTCGCGCCGCAGCAAAAAATCATGCTTATACTGGTGTTGTAACAACGGTGAGCGATTATGATTTAGTTTTGAATGAATTAAAGCAGCATGGTGGGCGTTTAAGCTTTTCTATGCGACGTCAGTTAGCGATGCGTGCTTATGAGCACACCGCTGCTTATGATGCGGCAATAGCAGCGTGGTTTGCACAAGATCTAAAAATTGAAGCGCCGTCTTGGCAGAGTTTTTCTGGTCATCTTAAAAGTGTCATGCGCTATGGAGAAAATCCTCATCAACGGGCAGCACTTTATCTCAATAATGACAAACGCTTTGGCGTTGCAACAGCTCAACTTTTGCAAGGTAAGGCTCTTTCTTATAACAATATAAATGATACTGATGCGGCATTTGAACTTGTGGCAGAATTTGATCCAAAAAGAACTGCTGCTGTTGCTCTTATTAAACATGCAAATCCTTGTGGTGTCGCAGAAGGACGAAGCGTGAAAGAAGCCTATTTGAAGGCTCTTATGTGTGATGATGTTTCTGCATTTGGTGGAATTGTTGCTTTAAATCAGCCTCTTGATGAAGCATGTGCTGAAGAAATTGTGAAAATTTTCACAGAAGTGATTATCGCTCCTGATGCGACAATGACTGCACGGAAAATCATTGCACAGAAAAAAAATCTTCGTTTGTTGATTACTGGGGGGGTACCCGATCCACGTTGCGCAGGGATGGTTGTTAAAACGCTTGCAGGAGGAATTTTGGTGCAATCACGTGATAATGTAGTTGTTGATGACCTTAAACTGCAAGTGGTAACAAAGCGGGCTCCAAGCAAAAGTGAAATGCGTGATCTTCAATTTGCTTTTCGTGTGGTCAAACATGTTAAATCAAATGCTATTGTTTATGCAAAAAATAGTGCAACAGTTGGAATTGGTGCTGGCCAGATGAGTCGCGTCGATTCAGCTAAAATTGCTGCGCATAAAGCGGAGGAAAGTGCACGAAGAGCAGGTTTAACGCAATCTTCTACTAAAGGCAGCGTGGTTGCATCGGATGCATTTTTTCCTTTTGCAGATGGTTTATTAGCAGCTGTGGAGGCTGGTGCAACGGCGGTTATTCAACCAGGAGGATCAATGCGTGATGAAGAAGTCATTGCTGTTGCTGATGCTCATGGCTTAGCCATGGTTTTCACAGGTGTACGGCATTTTCGCCATTGATGGTTTGATTTTTATTAAGATGAATTTTGGGTATGACTTCCTCACGTTGCAGATGCATGTTCGTTATAAAATTATAGTGCTGACATTTTTTGTAGTTTGCTCTATGATTTTTCTCAAAAGCTGTAACATGAAGTTTGGTTAAAGAGTATCAATATTCTGTTTTCTTATCATAATTGTTGGTGCTGTTATCGTTTAACGGCAATGCATGCCTATTATCATTCTTTGAATATATGCACATAATGATTTTGCTATTAATTGTGGTGATGATTCGGTTTTGTCGCGTTGTTTGCATGAGCTTTGTTGATTTTTGGTGAGCTCTTAATGATGTGTTTATTGTCAATTATTATCTGATATTTGCTCGCTAAATTTTATTGTGGGTTAGAAGATTTTTAACGGGGCAGGGCGGTTATCTTTTTTAGGCTGTTTCTTTCAGATAAACGTGTATCAAAATATGCAATATTTTTAATAGATTGCTTGGATAATTGCTTTATTATAAAGAATGCGCTTTTTAAAGTAAAAAACACTTAAGAATCTGTTTAAAAGTTCGGAGTGTTTGTTGTATTTTTTTACTCAGTTTTTTGTAGTAGCAGAAGTATGTAGGCACCCAAAATTCCAGCAGCTAAGATAAACCACGTAATAGCGTAGGTAAGATGATTGTTGCGAAAATGTACGACAGTAAGACCTGCAATGGGAAGATCTTTTTGCGAAGCCGTTTGTTTTCTTGCATCAATGAAATAAGGCGCTACGATAGACGTAGACAGACCAAGTTTTTGCGCCATAGCGGGGAGGTTGCGTGTGTGCCACAGGTTACGATCGGGATTGTTTTTGCGTGGAAAAATACCCTCTCTTTCACTCATACGCAACAGACCTATGATTGTGGTTTGTTCTGTGTCTGTAGTAGGATCTTGGTCTGATGTATGCGATTGTTCTGCATTTTTAAAGTCATGCTGTGCGCTCATGGGGATAAAACCACGATTTATGAAAGTTAGTGTTTTATCGGCTGTTTGCAAGGGGGTCAAAACCCAGTAACCACTTGTATTTTGAGCAACGGCGATGACAAAAATACTTTTATCTTTCAGAAGTTTTCCCGTGATGACAACAGGCAGATATTCATCTTTCTCAAAAGTAACTTGCGTCCACAGATTTTGGGAAGGTGCTTCTATGGGAGGTAAATGAACACGTTCATTAGCATTGGCAATAAGATTTGTTTTCCAGCTTAATCGTTGTATTTGCCATACACCCAGCGCACTGAAGATGAGAAAGAAACAAATACAAAAAGTACCAAACAAGATAGAAGAAAAACTAATGCGTTTGTGTTTAAGCTCTGTCATAGAAAGATTTATCTTTTCCACTATTAATAATTTATTTTAGCACAGTAAGCGTTTAAAAAAAACATTTTCTACATTTCGGTTATAGGATAAGATAGGAAAATTAATCGATAAGGGAGTGCAAAAAGCTTTATAAAAGGCTTGACCTTTTATTGCCAACATCCTATTAGAAATATAAATTTCCCGATTGTGCCCGTTCAAGGTAGTATATTTTGCGATCTGCTTTCATTTTGTTTTGCTGGGGTTGGGATATAAGAGTTTTTTAGAGTTTTAAAGGTGAAGTTATGTCTCGTGCTTGCGAATTGACAGGAAAAACGGTTCAGTATGGTAATAATGTTAGCCATGCAAATAATAAAACTCGCCGTCGTTTTTTACCAAATCTTTGCAATGTGACATTGATTTCGGAAGTATTACAGCAAAGTTATCGTTTGCGTATTGCTGCAAGCGCCTTGCGTTCTGTTGAACATCGCGGTGGTCTTGATAGTTTTTTGATGAAAGCTGATGATAAGGAATTGTCACAGCGGGCGCGTTTGTTAAAACGCCAGATTGTTAAGAAAAAGGCTGAGAAAGCAGCGTAATTGCTTTTGTTTATCGCAAAAGGTGGAGTGTTGGCTCTCACTCGTTTTAGAGAGCGTGGTTTTTTGCTGTTTGATTGCTGTATTTAACTAATCTTGTTACCTAGGGTGAAAAAATGTCCTCAGCATACAATTTTTCATTAAAACAGCAAAAGAAGAGATATATTATTTTTTCTAGCTTTGCGATGTGTTTTGCTGTGACCATTTCCAATATTTTGGTTCAGTATCCTGTCTATTGGTTTGGTTTGAATGAGCTTCTGACTTATGGTGCTGTTACATATCCGATTGCTTTTCTTATTAATGACTTAACCAATCGTTTTTATGGTCCAGCTGCAGCACGGCGCGTGGTATATGCTGGTTTTTTTACTGGTTTTTTTGTTTCTTGGATATTGGCTACGCCGCGGCTTGCAATTGCTTCTAGTTTTGCATTTTTATTTGGACAATTCCTCGATATTATCGTTTTTTCTCCTTTGCGGCGTAAAACATGGTGGAAAGCGCCTTTAGCAGCTGCACTGGTTGGCTCAGCTTTGGATACGGTTTTGTTTTTTGCTCTTTCCTTTTCTAGCTTTTTTGCTTTTATTGATCAGATAACAGGTTATCCTGATAGCTCTATTTTGGAGAGTGCTATTCTTTTTGGCATTGAAGTTCCAGTTTGGCTTTCACTTGCTTTTGGTGATTTCTTTATAAAAATTATTATGAGCTTGTTCATGCTTATTCCCTATGGAACAATTCTTAGCAATTTTAAACTCCCTCTTTATCAAAGAAGCTCAAACGACAATTAGTCTTTGGTTTGTGATAAAGAATAATATTTATTTTTGTGTTTTTAAAAATAGAGAAAGTTTTGCGTTGTACTTCAGTAAGCTAGTATTTATTGTTTTAGAGACATGTTTGCTGTAGACATTTTCATATATATGCATGTTTAAATATTTAAATTGGTTTAAAAAGTTGCTGACTTAAGGAGTTTGTTCTCAAAATTTTTTATGAAGATGGCGCTTTTTATTGCTAAAGAGCTCTGCTAACTGTTCTGTTATAGCGTCAGCTAACTCTTCGGCACTCATAATTGTGACAGCGCGTTGATAATAACGTGTGACATCATGACCAATTCCAATAGCGATGAGTTCAATAGGTGAATGTTTTTGGATTTTTTGAATCACAGCGCGCAAATGTTTTTCAAGATAACCGCTAGAATTAACAGACAATGTTGAATCATCAACAGGGGCTCCGTCAGAAATAACCATGAGAATGCGACGCTGTTCACGTCGTGATAAAAGGCGCTGATGAGCCCAAATCAGTGCTTCACCATCAATATTTTCTTTCAGTAGACCTTCTTGCATCATTAGACCTAAATTGCGCCGTGCACGACGCCACGGTGTATCAGCACTTTTATAGATGATATGACATAGATCATTAAGGCGTCCAGGATTATTGGGTTTATTTTGGTTGAGCCACTTTTCGCGCGATTTTCCACCTTTCCAAGTTTTGGTGGTAAAGCCCAAAATTTCAACTTTGACGCCACAACGCTCTAAAGTTTGCGCCAAAATATCTGTGCAACTTGCCGCAACAGTAATTGGCCGTCCCCGCATTGATCCTGAATTATCAATAAGCAGTGAAACAACGGTATCTCGAAATTGGGTATTGCTTTCCATTTTGAAGGAAAGTGGTTGCATTGGATCAATAATAAGGCGTGGAAGTCGTGCTGTATCGAGATATCCTTCCTCCAGATCAAAATTCCAACTGCGATTTTGTTGTGCCATAAGGCGGCGTTGTAGGCGGTTTGCTAAGCGTCCAACAATGTTTTGAAGATGATTGATTTGCTTATCAAGATAATGACGCAAGTGATTCAGCTCGCTTTCAGAACAGAAATCGGTCACTTCTAAAATTTCATCAAATTGACGGGTAAAAATTTTATAATCAGCAAGCTCTTCCATCTCTTCCGAAATAGCAAAAATACGTTTGGATTTACTCAGTTTGTCTTGCTTAAAGTTCTCTTGCTCTTCATTGGCTTTATCATTATTATTTGCTTGTGTTGCTTGCGTTTTTCCTTCGTCTTGTATATCACTTTCTTGTTCAGTGATTGTTGGCTCTTTACTTTCAGCGTGTTTTTCGTTTTTGCTTTCTTTTTCCGCTTGGTTTTGAGGTTCACACCCGCTTTTTAATTTTTTATTGTTTTCACTATCAGAGGTTTCTTCTAGTTGAACCGTCATTTTTAGCGCAACAAGCATTTGGCGGACAATTTGTGCAAAAGCATGTTGGTTGTGCACATGACATGTAAGTTCGTTCAGCTCTGCTGCTGCTTTTTGCTCAATTGAATGGCGCCATAATTCCAATACTGCTCCAGCCTCTTTTGGGGGAGGGTGCTTTGTTATCTTTTCACGTAATAAAAGCGCAATTGCTTCTTGAATGGGAGCTTCATTCTGGGTGCTAATTCTTTGATAATGTGCTCTTTGATATTTATCGGCGAGCATGATATCAAGATTTTTTGCAATTCCTTCCATGGCTAAAGTGCCGATTGCTTCAACACGTGTTTGCTCGAGAGCATCAAAGATGGCACGCGCTTCTGGTTCTGTCGGAGCAAATTGCATGTGGATGCGACTATCATGCCATGCTTTTCGTAAAGCCATAGAATCACCTAATCCACGGGTAACGGTTATATCTTTATCAGTTGTTTGTTGTGGAAGTTCTGGCAAACGTGCGCAATTTTCGTTCAATGATGGCCTGTAATGGCCAAAGAAAACTTCAAGACTGTGTGTGCCAGCGATTGCACGGATACAAGTAGAAATGGCTTTTTTAAAAGCGTTAGCATTTAGGGTACTGTTAGGAAGAGTATTTATCAGATTTTGGTTGTTGTCATCAGCTTCTGCAGCCATGATTGACGTATCCCTTAAGGCAAAACACTGTGAATCATTGATTCGGGAAGCTCTTGTCCAAAAGCACGTTGATAAAACTCTGCAACAGTGGCACGTTCAAGTTCATCACATTTATTGAGAAAGGTTAATCGAAAAGCAAACCCAATATTTTGAAAAATTGTGGCATTCTCTGCCCAAGTAATAACGGTTCGTGGGCTCATGACTGTTGAAAGGTCGCCGTTGATAAAAGATTGGCGTACCATATCAGCAACGTGCACCATTTGTGAAATTATCTTTTTTCCTTCAGCTGTTTGAAAAGATTTGACTTTGGAACAAACAATATCAACCTCCTTATCATGAGGTAAATAATTTAATATTGTGACAATGGACCAGCGATCCATTTGAGCTTGGTTGATTTGTTGTGTGCCATGATAAAGCCCTGTTGTATCACCAAGACCAATGGTGTTTGTGGTAGCAAAAAGGCGAAATGCTGGGTGAGGGGCGATGACTCGGCTTTGATCAAGTAAGCTCAAGCGTCCAGAGGCTTCAAGGACGCGTTGGATAACAAACATAACATCAGGTCGACCTGCATCATATTCATCAAAAATAAGTGCAACATTGTTTTGATAAGCCCACGGCAAAATACCTTCTTTAAATTCAGTAATTTGCAAGCCATCTTTTATGACAATGGCGTCTTTTCCCACTAAATCAATGCGGCTGACGTGACTATCTAGGTTAATTCGGATACAAGGCCAGTTAAGGCGTGCAGCAACTTGTTCAATATGTGTTGATTTTCCCGTGCCGTGATAGCCTGAAACCATGACACGACGGTTAAATGTAAAGCCTGCTAAAATTGCTAAAGTCGTTTGTTGATCAAAAAGATAATCGGGATCTAAATCAGGAACATGAGAGCCCTTTGAACTAAAAGCAGGTATTTGCATATCCGTATCAATATTAAAGAGATCGCGAGCGCAGAGCGTGATATCAGGCAATTTTTCAACTGTAAGTTTTATTTCTGTCATTATTTTTCTGGAAAAAAGTACGCTATTCATTTATTTATTAGAAAACGATACAAGAGTTAGAGCACTTATGCAATGCTCTATAAGAGAAGTTGGGGGTATGAAAGAGATACTTTTTTGCTGTTTTTAAAAAACAATAACAGCCTGAAATGAGCGCGCGTTTGTATTGGTGCGCGCTTTGTTAGCATAGGCCAGATTTTTTTAGTAAATTATAGGCGTTTAAGACATTGCGAAAGCGTTCTTCTGAAGAACGGTTTCCACCATTGGTATCAGGGTGATGTTTTTTAACCAATTCTTTATATTTCATTTTAATATCTTCAGCTGAAGCATTTGCTTTTAGTCCCAATGTATCAAAAGCTTTAGCTTCTAAAGGCTTTAATCTTCGTGAAGAATTGCTGGTTGAATGACGTTGGGTAAATAGAGTGAATGGATCGCGCATGCGGTTTTGATAGGCAGCAGTTCCAGAGCGAATTTTTGCATAACTCGTAGCTGCTTTTTTCGACATGCTATTGTTCAGATCAGTCGGCCATGTTGGACGATGTCCTGTGAGAGCGTCCTTTTGAAACTTTGCAATATCTTTATCACTCAGATTAGAGAAGTAGTCAAAGTTCTTATTATAAGCACGTACATGATCAAGGCAAAAATGCAAATATTGTCCTTCATAATTTCGGCCTGCCGGTGCTTTATGAATTCCTGCTTTTTCACAGCCTTCCCACTGACACTGCTGCGTGTGCGATTCAGCCTGTCTTTTTTTATTAGAGCTGATTCGAATTGAATCAAATAATTTAGATGTTATTGCCATATCTTTGATGTATGCAAAATCGATTGATTTGACAAGAATTGACTTTTGAAAAATTTATTTGATGATGAATAAGACTCACTATACTTTGTAAAGGAACAAAAATGCCTACTGTGATTCAAACAATAATTACGGAAAAACTCCAAGATGCTTTTTGTCCTAAAAAGCTTGAAGTAATTAATGAGAGTCATCTTCATGCGGGACATCCTCATGAGGAGCATGCTTTTGATGGTAATGGAGAAACGCATTTTCGGGTAAAAATTCTGTCTTCTTCTTTTTCAGGAATGACGCGTGTGGAGATACATCGAGCGATTTATAAAGTTTTGCAGAAAGAGTTAGCAACACGTATTCATGCTTTGGCGCTTGAAGCTGATTCTATTTAATATGATTTTTATCTAACAATTTTTAGGCGCGTGGGTGCGCTTTTTGGTAAATTTCCAATAAGCGCTCGGTGTCGATGTGGGTATAAATTTGCGTAGTAGATAAGCTGGCATGGCCGAGAAGCTCTTGAATGGTGCGCAAATCTCCTCCACGTGCCAAGAGATGAGTCGCAAAAGAATGGCGGAGTGCATGGGGTGTTGCAGTTTCTGGCAAATCAAGATGTGCACGTAAATTTTGAATGGTTCGCTGGATAATGGCTGGCTGCAAAACACCACCGCGGGCTCCACGAAACATTGGTTGGTTATCCGTTAAAGGGTATGGACAGCATTTAAGGTAATTTTTGACTGCTTCGTAGACGATTTTTATGAGAGGAACAAGGCGCGTTTTCCCTCCTTTCCCAGTGACGAATAAACTCGTTTTTTCAGGATCAGAAAATTGTTCTGGTGTGAGCGCTAGAGCCTCTGATATCCGCATTCCACAGCCATAAAGAAGCATGAAAATAGCAGTGTTGCGAGCTGTAATCCATGCTTCATTTTCCAATTGATTTTTTTGTTTGACGATATGAAGTGCTGATTTTACAGTCAAAGGTCTTGGCAGCGATTTTGGTTGTTTTGGGGTTCGGACAAGTTTAGAAGCAGGGACATTAACGATCCCTTCGCGAGATAGGTAGCTAAAGAAAGAGCGTAAACCCGCCATTTCTCGGCTTAAAGAGCGGGCACTTATATTATGCATGCGGCGATATGCTAAATAAGCGCGAAAATCAATTACGCGCAAATTGCCAAAATCATTAAATGTCGGCGTATGTCCGAGATGTTGACAGAGAAAAAACAAAAATTGTCGTGTATCACGTTCATAGGCTTCTACTGTTTGTGCAGCCATGCGACGCATTTGTGTAAGACCGTCAAGCCAGCTTTTCCTTGCATCCAAAACAGCATGATCCGCTGGAATCAGAGAGATATTTTTGTTTTTTTTACTGTCACTTTTTGTGGGCATTTCTAATTTTTAATTAAGAGTTTCTTTCTTTTTAGAATCTTCATTATCGGAATGATTGTCATTGTTTTTAGATGTTATTTCTTGAGTTGCAATGTGATTTTCACTTTTTAGAGTGAGTATTTTTAAAAGATTATTCATTGACATAAGGTGTGCAAAAATTTTTCCCAAAAAGCCGTTTTTATGGAGCTTAGCAAGCTGACTGGCTGATAATTTATTCAATTTTTCTTCATCAACAATCCAAAAATCTTCTAATTGTGCTGAAAGACCTTTGTCATTTTTTACATTAATTGATTTTTGGCTCAAAAGATCCATTTCTACAAGAGTATCAATAAATTCAGAGGTTTTTTCCATAGCGATTTTAAAGCTTTCAAGAAACTGAATGCGTTCTTCCATAAAGGGAGAAATAGATCCATCTGAATTAAAAAGCTCTGTTCCTGCAACTTCATTAAACATGCCTGATTGTTGATCAAAACAAACAGAAAGTTCTTTTTCATTAGGAATTTGTGCAAGAACGAAAGGATAGCGACGCACAAAAGCGGGAATATAAGTATTTTGTTTCCAACTTTTGTCGGAGATGATATAATCATTTTCGTCGTTGGAAAGACCAACAAGAGCAGCAGATGTATAGTGCCGTTTTTTTTGGTCATCTTCTGCAGACATAAACAAAATTGGATAGTCTAGAGCAGCTTGAAAATATTCGCTACTTGCTAAAGGAACCCAGTGAGTATTCTTGGCAAAGGACATATCGCTTGGAGGGGCGAATTTTAGATTTTTGTGGGTAATTTTGTTGATTGGGGTAACTTCTTTGTAAAACAGCATAATGTTTGCCATGAGACTTCTCCTTTTGTTAATTTATTTTTGTTACCAAGAAAAGTCTTTTTAGAAGATTTTGATATGGCAACAGAATAGAAAGTTACAAAGTTCAAGGATTCGTTTTTAAAAGACGATATTTTGCATGGAAGATAATAAAAAAAAGCTTAAAAATAAAGTCTATCTTGCTATTATTGGTTCAGCACATGGCATAAAAGGGCACGTTTTGGTTAAAATATTAAGTGCTGAGCCGCGACGTTTAAAAGATTATGGTGTTCTTTATGATGATACAGGACGTTCTTATGAGATTGTAACGTTTCGCGTGCAAAAAAATAAAGCCAATACCGCGATTGTAGGTTTTAAAGGGATTAGAGAGCGTAGTGTTGCTGAATCTTTAAAGGGAACTCACCTTTATGTTATGCGCGATCAATTGAGTGATGATTTGGACGAAGATGAATTTTATCAAATAGATTTAATTGGGCTTCGTGTTCAAGATTGTAAAGATCAAATTTTAGGTGAGGTCAGTGGTTTTTTTAATTTCGGGGCTGGTGATTTGCTTGAAGTGCGCTTAGAATCGCACAAAGTTGTGCTTATTCCATTTAGTAAGGCGGCGGTGCCAAAAATTTGTGTTGCTTCTGGTTTTCTTGTTGTTGATCCCATAGCATCTGGTTTAAGCGATAGAGAAGAGAATCAAAAGGGAAGCTATGGTTTGAAGAAAAAAATGAAGGTGCAAAAAAAAATAAGAGAATGCGAAAATGGGGTTTCAAGCGCGTGTAGTAACACTTTATCCTGAAATGTTCCCTGGATTTTTGGGTTATTCTTTAGCCGGCAAAGCGTTAGAGCGGGGAATATGGTCGCTGGAGACGGTACAGATTAGAGATTTTACCTTTGATAAGCATCGCAGTGTTGATGATACACCAGCCGGTGGTGGTGCGGGTATGGTGATGCGGGCGGATGTGTTAGCTGCTGCACTTGATAGTTTTCCAAGTGATTCGCCAAAGCTATTAATGAGCCCGCGTGGGCGCCTTTTTAATCAAGCTTATGCGCGTTCTTTAGCACTTGATTCGGGAGTGACATTGGTTTGTGGACGTTTTGAAGGTGTAGATGAGCGAGTTATCGATGCGCGAAAATTGGAAGAAGTATCCATCGGTGATTACATTCTTTCAGGTGGGGAAACAGCAGCATTGGTTATTTTGGATGCTATCGTGCGCCTTTTACCTGGCGTTATGGGCAATGAGGTTTCTGGAAAGTATGAAAGCTTTGAAAATGGATTACTTGAGCATCCCCAATATACACGTCCTTCTGTTTTTGAAGGGGCTGGCATTCCACCAGTGTTGATGTCAGGACATCACAAAGCTATCGCTGATTGGCGTCAACAACAAGCTGAATTGTTAACACGTCAACGTCGCCCTGATCTTTATGCTCTTTTTGACAAAAATCGTCGGAAAACTTGATTCATTGTGCAAGATGGTGTATTGCACAGCGAACTTCGAGAGAGTTTTTCCGTAAAGGGCTTTTGTAAATCCAAAATTAAAATTGAGGGATGGTGTATTCGCTCCTGTGTAAAGCATAGCTTAAAGAGCTTCTCTTTTGCTGCGTGAAAAGGCTTTTTGAGCAAGAGTTGAGCGCTCTGACTGTTCAAGAAGAATATAAAGGATAAGAATATGAATATTATCGCACAGCTTGAAGCTGAACAATGTGCAAAAATTGAAGAAAAACGCCAATTACCAGCGTTTCAGGCAGGCGATACTGTGCGTGTCTTGGTGCGTGTGACAGAGGGTACGAGGACACGTGTTCAGGCGTATGAAGGTGTTTGTATTGCACGTTCAGGAGGTGGTTTGAATGAAACCTTTACAGTACGAAAAATTTCTTATGGTGAAGGTGTGGAGCGTGTATTTCCTATTTATTCTCCTTTGATTGAAGGTGTTGAGCTTGTGCGCAGAGGTAAAGTTCGTCGTGCAAAGCTTTATTATCTTCGTGCTTTAAGAGGTAAAGCTGCCCGTATTGCTGAAAAGAGAGATTATCGGAAAAAAGATGCGAAAGTTGTCAAAGGCGCAGAAGAAAAAACTGTTGCAGAGGATGTTGCAAAGCAAACTGCCCAATAATTGCTATCACCAAAAATTTACGAGAAAGCGGCTTTTACGTCGCTTTTTTTATATCGTCAATATATATGTTTGCGATTATAGACTCAGTTAAATGTTAAAACTTTTAAGATATTAGGGCATTGATATTAGCAAGTAGAGCTAAGTGCACTTGAAAAAAATGCGTGTTTATATCTTATAAGCGATGTTAGACCTTTGACGTGCAGGAAAAATTGTACTAAATTAAGGCGAGTTTTATGGCTTTTGTCTGTAAAGCAATCGGTTTTTTTATGCGCGACCTTTAATCCGTTATTTGAGATAACCGACCTGTAAGTATTGGTTATTGAGATGCCAAGAAAGTGGAAACGATAATGCACTTGGTCATTTTGTGAGATTTTCTCGCTCATGATGCTGTTGCAGTAAGAGTCAGGTCAGGATATTTTATGACAGAGACAATTAGGATAAAAGAGCGCCCTCGTTCCCCTCATATAACTATTTATCGTTGGTCTATCACTATGGCGATGTCAATTTCGCATCGTATCACTGGTATAGCGCTTTATTTCGGGATGGTATTTTTTGCTATTTGGTTAATTTCTATTGCCTGTGGAGCTGAAGCGTTCAGAACGGTTAATGAGATTTATGGTTCTTTCTTTGGGCTTTGTATTTTGTTCCTTTATACGCTTGCTGGAGTTCATCACGTGGTTGGTAGTGTTCGCCACATTGTTTGGGACATGAAGCCTAGCCTTTTGGTTAAAGAAAAAGCAACGTTAACGGCTTGGGCGACAGTTTTTATTTCTCTTGCTATTACTTTAACAATTTGGATTATTGGCTATAGTGTTGCATAAGTTGGGGGATAGAAAAAGGTATGAAAAAAGATTTTCGAACAGAACTTGGAAAAGCGCGTGGATTGGGAAGTGCGCATAGAGGGACAGAGCATTTTTGGCTAGAGCGTCTGGTAAGCTTTCTTAATTTGCCATTTTTAGTATTTTTCATCGTTTTTATTCTCTCACTGGTTGGAAAAGATTATAGCGTTGCGCATGCACGGCTTGCACATCCTGCTATCGCTGTTGTGATGATATTGATGACTGTGTCAGTCCTTTATTATATGAAACTTGGAATGCAGGTTGTTATTGAAGATTATATTCCACGTGAAGATGTACGAATATTATTTTTGGCGTTTAATATTTTATTTTGTTTTGTTCTGGGCGGCATAATTATTTTTTCTCTTTTAAAAATTGCATTAGGGGGTTAAACAATATGGTGGGCACAGGATCATCTCTGAATGCTAAAGCAGGTAATGCCTCCTATCACTATGTAGATCATAAATTTGATGTTGTTGTTGTTGGTGCAGGGGGGGCGGGCTTGCGTGCAACACTTGGTATGGCTGAACAAGGGTTAAAAACAGCATGTATCACAAAGGTTTTTCCAACGAGATCGCACACGGTTGCAGCACAGGGCGGTATTGCAGCATCGCTTTCGAACATGGGGCCTGACAATTGGCAATGGCATTTGTACGATACGGTAAAAGGCTCTGATTGGTTGGGAGATACCGATGCAATGGAATATTTGGTGCGTAATGCACCAGCTGCAGTGTACGAGCTGGAACATTATGGGGTTCCTTTTTCGCGCACAAAAGAAGGTAAAATTTATCAACGTCCTTTTGGGGGACATACAACAGAATTTGGAGAGGGACCGCCAGTCCAACGCACTTGTGCTGCCGCAGATCGTACTGGCCATGCAATTTTGCACACCCTTTATGGACAAAGCTTAAAGCATAATGCACAATTTTTTATTGAATATTTTGCTATTGATTTGATCATGACTGATGGGGTGTGTACGGGCGTTGTGGCATGGAATCTCGATGATGGTACAATTCACCGTTTTTCTGCCAAGATGGTTGTTCTTGCAACGGGTGGGTATGGACGTGCTTATTTTTCCGCGACATCAGCTCATACATGTACAGGTGATGGGGGTGGAATGATTGCGCGTGCTGGACTGCCACTTCAAGATATGGAATTTGTTCAATTTCATCCTACGGGCATTTATGGTTCTGGGTGCTTAATCACAGAAGGCGCTCGTGGTGAAGGAGGTTATCTAGTTAATTCTGAAGGCGAACGCTTTATGGAGCGTTATGCTCCTTCCTTTAAAGATTTGGCTTCACGTGATTTGGTTTCACGCTGTATAACGCTTGAAATTCGTGAAGGGCGTGGTGTTGGGTCGAGAAAGGATCATATTTATTTGGTTCTCAACCATATCGATCCTGCTATATTGCATGAACGTTTACCTGGAATTTCTGAATCAGCACGGATTTTTGCTGGTGTTGATGTGACAAAAGAACCTATACCTGTCATTCCTACGGTTCATTACAATATGGGAGGGATTCCTACAAATTATTATGGGGAAGTTTTAAATCCGACAGCTGATTCACCTGATCGTATTCAACCAGGGTTAATGGCTGTAGGTGAGGCGGGGTGTGCTTCCGTTCATGGTGCTAATCGTTTGGGTTCAAATTCACTAATTGATCTTGTCGTTTTTGGGCGTGCAGCTGCAATTCGTGCAGGTGAAGTGATTGATCGTAACGCAGATATTCCACCTATTAATGAGAGTGCTGTTGATGTGATTATGGCGCGTTTTGATCGTTTACGTTTTGCTAAAGGGAAAACGCCTACAGCTGTATTGCGTGAAAAAATGCAACGCACTATGCAGGAAGATGCTGCTGTATTCCGTACAGCAGATTCTTTGCAACAGGGGTGTCAGAGAATAACTAAAATCTGGGAAGAACTGTCTGATCTTAAAGTAACAGATCGTTCGCTAATATGGAATTCTGATTTGGTTGAAACATTAGAACTTGAGAATTTGATGGCTAATGCCATTGTAACTGTTTATTCTGCACAAGCGCGTTTGGAAAGCCGGGGAGCCCATGCGCGGGAAGATTATCCAGAGCGTGACGATAAAAATTGGCGTTGTCATACGCTTTCGCATTTATCAAAAGATGGTAAAGTAACGCTGTCTTATCGGCCTGTTCATGTAGATCCGTTAACATCTGAAGCGGATGGTGGTATCAATTTAAAGCGTATTGCGCCTAAAAAGCGTGTTTATTAAGGGGAGAATGAATTATGGTACAAATTAAGCTTCCCAAAAATTCTCAAGTTAAAACTGGAAAAGTTTGGCCTAAGCCTGAAGGTGCTACTCGATTGACGGAGTTTCATGTTTATCGTTGGTCGCCTGATGATGAGGAAAATCCTCATCTTGATACTTATTATGTGGATCGTTCAGCTTGTGGTCCGATGATTCTTGATGGGCTTTTGTTTATCAAGAATCATATTGATCCGACTTTGACATTTCGTCGGTCGTGCCGTGAAGGGATATGTGGTTCTTGTGCAATGAATATTGATGGAACCAATACATTGGCTTGTACTAAGGGTATGGATGATGTGAAGCATCCAATTAAGGTTTATCCTCTTCCTTCTATGCCAGTTGTTAAAGATTTAGTTCCTGATTTAAAGCATTTTTATGCGCAGCATCGTATAATTGAACCTTGGTTGCAGACTGTTTCGCCTGAGCCTGCAAAAGAATGGTTGCAAAGTTATTCTGACCGCCAAAAAATCGATGGTCTTTATGAGTGTATTTTATGTGCATGCTGTCAAACATCATGTCCGAGTTATTGGTGGAATGGTAATCGTTACTTGGGTCCCGCTGTTTTGCTTCAGGCCTATCGTTGGATTGCTGATTCACGTGATGAAATGCACGGTGAGCGTCTTGATAATTTAGAGGATCCTTTTCGGCTTTATCGATGCCATACCATTATGAATTGTGCGCAAACTTGTCCAAAGGGTTTAAATCCAGCTAAAGCAATTGCTGAAATTAAAAGACTTATGATTGAACGCCACCTTTAAAAATTTTATCGCTTCAATGAGGATAAAGTGAGAGTCCATAAGATATTCTTGTTGCATGCTTTTTATGCTCTTCGAACTGTGTTGCACGAGAGTTGATTTATATTTTATGAAGACTAAAAAGTGTCTATCACCGTATTAAAAGGCCAGATATTCTTTTTGATTGCTGTTGGTAGTTGGTTAAGAAAGATATTTTTAATGATAGGTTAAGAAGGTGAATAATGCGATGTTTCTAGATGGGGACAACCGTCATAGAAAATATGTTTAATTTTGAGGGAATTTCATGGATACTAATCTTATATTCTCTCATCTATGAATAGATATTTTTACCTTGCGTTGAGTTGCTGCTTTAGTTGTTTTGTTGCCTTTGAGTCATTTAATTTTTTGCTTGCCTAAAAGTTTTATAGCCTTATTCAGACGACAAAAAATGTTTTATAATCTTATTTTCGACATGAAAGATAAACTTTACAGCAAGTATCAGTGACGTAATTAATCAATATTTACTGTTTGTATTCTTTCCGACAATGTAACGAAGATATTTTGCTCATTTTTCATAATTTTTTGCAAGCATAGTATAGATTATAATTTTCCAAGTAGGATTTATGCAAAAAATTAAATTACTCCGCTGGTTGGGACATGATTTGCGACCACACAAAGCTATTGTCGCGTAAAAAAATTCAAACTGTGATAATATAATCTTGTATTAGTGAAGCAAGACAATCGATCTTAAGATACTCTTAGATACCAGTTTTGTTGCAACAAATGGGGTTTAGTGTAGCGTATAGGGAAGGGTTTCAATGGTAATCGTTTGCTAATTATATAATCAATGGGATAATTCGCTATACTATTCTATCAATCATCGAGTTGGAATGTATCTTATTTATGTTTATGTTAAATCGTAGACTGCATAGAGCTATCTATGATCGTAGATTCTGCATGAAGAGTATTTAATCAGAGATCAGAAGATGATAGTTAGCTAAAAATGGAACATAGTATTTCTGAAAGATCAGCTATTGTCTCTTCTGTAAAGTAATTCTTTATGATTGCTAAGTGATGATGTTTTTTAATGTTTTTCTTTGATGTGTGCTTTGAGCGCTATTTTTTATATTAGGAATATTGATTCCGCAATAGTTATTCACCTTCATTATTATAGAATACGCAGTTGCAAAAACAATCATAAGAAGTTTTTGCAAACAATGGAATGCAAAAGTAATAGAAGTTTTGCGTATAATTTAGACAAATAAAGTAGCATATCATTTAGCTTTTACTCTGTGATTTTTGGTAAGAACATCAAAAAGGTTGAAAGGAGAGTAGAGGAGAATTATTTTGTGCAAATTAAATAAAAAAGCCGTGGCAATTCACACGGCTTTTATTGGTTTTATAATATTTTTAGAGAAGCTATATCAACTTAAACCAGTTTTGATTTCGCAAAAATCGGATCATAAAAAACTTCAAAAAGCTTTCGATTTTTAAAAAATAACACTACATCAACAGTAGTATAAAGAACGCGCTTTATCATTTGTATATCGAGTTGACGACCAATTTCTGATCTTTTGATCAATGTGGCGCATCGTTCAAATGTTTGCAAAGCACTATTAGCGTGCGTTGTTGTAATTGATCCAGGATGCCCAGTGTTTAGCGAGTTGAGATATTCCCATGCCTCGTTACCACGCAACTCAGCAAGAAAGATACGATCAGGTGATTGGCGCATACACGCATCTAAACATTCATCAGCTGAAACACGGTCTGTGCTATTACCATAGATCATATGTACATGGTTAGGATGATTTGGCAGAAAAATCTCATGAACATCTTCAATCGTAATAATACGTTCTTCTACTGGTACTTTTTCAATCAAGGAACGAGCAAATGTTGTTTTACCTGATCCTGTTTTACCTGCGATGATGATATTACGTTTATAAAGTATGCATTTTTCTAGGAAATCAATAATTTTTCCATCGCGTTTGAGCTGTAATAATTGAGCTTCAAATGGCTCCAGCCGTGTAAAATCATGCTGCAATAACAGGTTATTTACTTCTTGTTCTGAAGGTTTATTGAAGCTCACATCAGTAAAATCATCAAATGTACCTTCGTCGTTGAGATCTTTTAGTGTCTTAACGATCAAGGAATGTTTACGGATCACAAAAGATATCGTACCATTGAGAACAGCTGGTTCTTGTATAATCGTACCACGTTGTCCTCCAGGAAGCAGCACATAATTAATACTTTTGGGAGCCATACCATTATAAACGATAATGGCTGTGATAAGCGTTTGTAAAAAAGAATCCGTTAGCTCTGGTACGCTATGTACCTGCCATCCCTTGAAATTTTTTGTCCATATTTCATGGGGACGGCAGATTGACAATTCAGTAATTTCTGGATCTTCTAAAAACTGCTCAAGCGGTTGCAGAAGTTGTGCAACTGCTTGATCTTTCTTTACTTGATTAACGTGTAACGAGGCTGTAGACATCACTGAAATCCAAGTCGCGGGCGACAAGAATATTAATTCTCTCACCTTGGTTTTTATAAAGTGTTGGTGCAATATTGATCGTGCTTTGCAAGACGTCTGTTATAATCGTTTCAGCGTTTTGCACGCTCTGAGATTGCGGCGTTTCTTTTCCTTTACCTTCTTTTTCTTTTCTTTCTTGACTAAATTTACTTATTTGGCCTGTTACCCAATCTCCCAAATCACCGATTATGCTAATCATGATTGCGCCGCTAAATCGTTCCCAAAAATGGCTATCAATCCAACCACCAAGACCCGCTTCTCCAAGAGGACCAGTTCCAGGTGAGTCAAGATGGACAATAACACCAGAAGGTGTTTCAACACGAGACCATTGTATGAAAACACGTGCTTGTCCTTGTTGTAGACCACTTTGATAAAAACCTATGACTTTAGAACCACGATCTAACAGAATAACTCGGCCGCTTGTAGAATAGACATCACGTGTTAAATAACATGTTGTCATTCCTGGCTGTGTTGTGATGAGCTTTGTCTCTAGCACGCAATCCATCTGCGTTCCTTGCGTGATCAATAGGTCACGGTTATGCAATTGAGCTGCATGTGATTTACTTAATCGCATAGGTTGTAGCCTGTCTGATAACATGCCACTATCTCTATCGTTAGATGTCACTGAGTGATCTGAAGAGCTTTCACCGCTGTTAAGACCTGAGTGCAACATACGCTGGCGAGCTAGTATTTCAGAATCCCTAATTAATTGTGATGGAATAGTTGTTTGCAGAAGTTGAGCTAGAGATGTTGGAATATCTTGTTCTTCTTCTTCGGTCTGTGTTGTTTTTTTTAATTCTTCCGCGACTTCTGGCTCTTCTTTGATTTGAGAAGCGATTCGGGGAGTATAACTTGGTATAACTTGCTGCACTGTTTGTGGTTGTTTTTCTTCCTCAACACTTTCAGTATTGCGCATTTTCAAAGCTTTCCAAGACAGCATAACTGGTATTGCTATTATGACGATAGTTCCCACGAATAGTAATGCACGCACACCAGGAATTTTAGGGCGACGTTCTAGATCTAGCTCGGAGCTGCCATAAGCTCCTTCAATATGTCTTTGCTCAGTGTTGTTTAATTTTGTGTCTATGTTAATTTCATCCCCTTTCTTACTGCCAAACATCATTTTTCTCCTTTATTAATACGATGAACTACCGAGGATACGGTTCCAGTTGTGTTTGGTACACCATGGGGATCATAAGCTTCATTGAAGACTGCTAAAACACTTTTGCCAAGTCGTATAATCCATTTCGGATTGATTTTGTGAACAGCGATAATATCATTGGAATTGCCTACGATAGTACGTGGTATTAAGCTTTCGTTGCCCTCAGGATCCACTACGTAAATTGATGGCATATCCATATTGGCGGAAAATTTAAAATAAGTAATACGTCCGTTGTCCCAAACGTTTATCGGAGCAATATCTTGGTTTCCGCTCATGGTGTAGCTAAGGTTGTATCCCTTGGCTCCTTTATGAAAACCGTGTTCAATAGAAGCACGCTGTTTATCTTCATCTAATTTTTTGACACCTGTATCGGGATAATGGAAAGCTAATTCATAGGTTGATCCAGCACGATCGTTGCGAAACTGTAGCCGGAATTTGTAGCTGCGCTTATCAGTAACAACTATGAGGTTTGTATTGGCGAGTTCTGCTTTTGGTTTAATGAAGATATGTCTTCCTTTATGGGCAAAAGCATATGCATCAGAATCACCAAAAGCATGAGTGATATATTGCTCACCTTCTTCAAGAATGATGTGGGTTGCTACACCAAGAACAGTTTCAATCTGAACTACATCATCTAAATTATAAGTCACGTAGCGAATGCGATGATCATACTGTGAATTTGATGGGATTTTAAGCGCTTGCACGGGCATCGTATAAAGCGAGGATAGTAAAACAACAAACGCAAGTTTTTTCATAATAATCACTTCCTCAATTATTTAAAAGTATTTCCGAGTCAGTACGATAACTTGTAACTTGGAAACCAAGGGGGTTAAGCAATCGATCAGATGATTTCATTGGCGCACCAACATAGGTATATCCAATCGTTGCGATTTGGTGGTGTTGTGGTCCGTCAACTGTTCCATTGCTGCTGACTTGTTGTGTCGTAAAACGTACCGTTGCATGTCCAAGTCCATTTTGTTGAATTGAGCGGACTTTAACTGTGATGCGTGCTTTATTGGAAAGAACTTTATCGCGCGCATTTTCACCATCATAAATTTTATAAAATTCTTGTTGGACTTCTGGTGCACTTAAAAGTGCTGTCGTATCATAGTTGAGCTGAACAGTGTTGTAGTCGTATGTTTCACGGTTTAGCACGTATTGATTAAGCCAATATCTGTCCACAACTTCGCCATAAGTGTCTTCATGTTCACGCATAACAGAGATAACATCGACTGCGCCTGTTGTATTATCAACACGTAATACCAAAGGTGTTGGAGCTGGTTGGAAAAAACCAATTACTCCGCATATCATGCCAAGCAATCCCAAAATACCAATGGCACCAGCCACCCGCCATGCTGTCTTACGCGACTTTATAAATTCACTAATGAGCTCACGTTCCAACCCTTTGCTTTCTTCATAATAAGTGTTGAGTCGTTCGGCTTTCACTGGTTTAAATTCCTTTTTTGTCATATCGCTTCTCGCTGAATTTCTATCGGGACTGTTTTATTTACAGGTACTCGCTTCCAATTGCTTGGTTGTTTTGGCTTTGGAGCCAATGTGCAAGCCGACAAAAGATTTACAATCAAAACCATAAAAATGATTGATCTCATTTTAATATTCCTCTTTTTCGACCATTAGATTCTGTCTAACATTTTTTTATCACTATTTCAATTTTGATTAAAAATATAGTGTATGATTGTTTTAATTTTTTTTATTTATTTGTCGCTTTTAAATTTTACCATAACGTGGGTATGTTTTTCCCGCGCTACGGGATATTTTGGTTATTTTGTCATACGATCTTCTATGTACGGGAAGTATTGCCTCTTCCTGCACTAGCTTCCACTGCCATAGAGGTGTTTAAATGTAATGCCTTTTGCCAAAGCATTTGCGATGCTTGACAATTTTAGCAACAACACAATGGAAAGAATGGACAAGGAAAGAGCGCCACCGAGCGTATAACTCACATTTTGTTGACCATCAAACTTAAAATCTGCCATGTAATTTGCAAAAATATCCATCATAAAACCAAACACGGCAGCTAAAAGAACAATGAGAATGATATAGCTGAATAATTGAGCTGTCCATTGTTCAAAAAGACGATAAGTTGGTTGCCAGAGCAAAGCAATGATGAAGAAAGGTCCAAATCCGATGAGAAGTATAAGTGCAATTTTTGCTAGCAAAATGAATGCACCGCCAATTGCCACTAAAAAGCTTGTTGCAAGCAAAATAAGGGTACCCAAAATTCCATAAAGAAATCCATCAGAACTCAAGAAAGCAGTTTCTTCGAAAGCTTCAGCTGCTCGCTTGAAGCCTTCGGTAGCAGCTCTGTCAATTAAACTATTTAACTGCGTGTCTGTTGATGGATGTATTATCAGCGCTTTTGATAATTCGTCAGGTATGTCCTTTATCAAATATGCAAGTTCTTGCTGATAAATTCCTCCAGTTAATGCAATTGAAGTAATAATGCTGACCCTTAGAAAACGATTCACAAAGCCGGTGAGAGGCATATCTATTGCACCACGAATAATAAGCCATCCATAGATGATAAAAGCGAGGGTGATACTTACTGATACTATAGGGGTAATTGTAGTGATCACTCTTGTTGTAATGTCTGTGATGTAAGTTTTTATTATACCATCAACTTTAGCAAAAAGTTGCGTGAACATTACGAAATCCATGGCGTTTCTCTTTAATGAATTTTCATTGTTTTGTTATCCTGTGACAAAAGGCACATGTTGTGCATTATATTCGCATTCATACAATTCGTCACAGAGTAGCAAGATCACTTAGGGTGACTTATGTTTTCCGTGCTATCCCACTGAATTGTCGGGATAATACTGAATATTATATGATATTGTACACTGGCTTTTTATTTCTGTAAGCAAATGAAGTATACAGTATAAGCGCAATGTTAATCATAAAAAACTTCATTACGTAGATCTTTTATACCGTATAGCAGGCATTTTCATATTTTTACTATTAAGAATTTTCGCATTACGAGTGAGTTTTTGCTGGTTGATAAGTATTTTCTCAGCATTACGTTGATGCAAGATCATTTGCAGTTTCGTCGCTTCATTTTGGATCATCGTTAATGTGCCGATAATACGCGCTTGCAAATCAGCAGCGTCTTTAAGGTTGCTTGTTTTGTCAACTTGTTTTAATAGCTCTTCAATTTTTTTAAAACGATTTTCTGTTTCTTTAAAAGCTTGTAAACTTACGGTTTGATCCATTTCCGCTGCATATTTACTGCGTTCATTAATAGATTCACGCATAACATTAGCAGAATCATTATGAAAATTATTTTTTTCTTCAACTACTTTAAACAAATCTGAAATGCTGTTAGCAACTTCTGCTTGTTTATTTTTATCATATATGGATTGTGGATTTTTAAAAAAAAGGCTATTGTTATCTCCTTTCTTTGCTTTATTTGCACTAGAAGCTGCCATTATTGATGCATACATTTTTTCCAATTGTCTGAGCTGTTTTTTTGATACATCAAGTTGTTCCACTGTTATATTATTAATTGTTATACCATTAGAAGAAGATCTGGAATTAGAATGATTGGGAGAAGAAGGTTTAGAATCAGAATTATGAGAAGAGTACCGCTGTTCTCTCGGATGATAATGTGAGCTAGCGCCATAACCACCACCAAGTTTTCCGAACTCTATACTATCCAAGCCATTTCCAAAACTACCGACGTCATTTCTAATATAGATGTCATTTCCTAAAGCTAAATTTGGCATTCCTAAAACGACACTTATTACCGTTGTAACAATAAGTTTTTTCATCTTCTTCTCCTTATGGCTTTCATACAGTGCAGAAAGACTAAAATTATAAAAGTGCTATTTTATAAATTCACTAATGAGCTCACGTTCCAACCCTTTGCTTTCTTCATAATAAGTGTTGAGTCGTTCGGCTTTCACTGGTTTAAATTCCTTTTTTGTCATATCGCTTCTCGCTGAATTTCTATCGGGACTGTTTTATTTACAGGTACTCGCTTCCAATTGCTTGGTTGTTTTGGCTTTGGAGCCAATGTGCAAGCCGACAAAAGATTTACAATCAAAACCATAAAAATGATTGATCTCATTTTAATATTCCTCTTTTTCGACCATTAGATTCTGTCTAACATTTTTTTATCACTATTTCAATTTTGATTAAAAATATAGTGTATGATTGTTTTAATTTTTTTTATTTATTTGTCGCTTTTAAATTTTACCATAACGTGGGTATGTTTTTCCCGCGCTACGGGATATTTTGGTTATTTTGTCATACGATCTTCTATGTACGGGAAGTATTGCCTCTTCCTGCACTAGCTTCCACTGCCATAGAGGTGTTTAAATGTAATGCCTTTTGCCAAAGCATTTGCGATGCTTGACAATTTTAGCAACAACACAATGGAAAGAATGGACAAGGAAAGAGCGCCACCGAGCGTATAACTCACATTTTGTTGACCATCAAACTTAAAATCTGCCATGTAATTTGCAAAAATATCCATCATAAAACCAAACACGGCAGCTAAAAGAACAATGAGAATGATATAGCTGAATAATTGAGCTGTCCATTGTTCAAAAAGACGATAAGTTGGTTGCCAGAGCAAAGCAATGATGAAGAAAGGTCCAAATCCGATGAGAAGTATAAGTGCAATTTTTGCTAGCAAAATGAATGCACCGCCAATTGCCACTAAAAAGCTTGTTGCAAGCAAAATAAGGGTACCCAAAATTCCATAAAGAAATCCATCAGAACTCAAGAAAGCAGTTTCTTCGAAAGCTTCAGCTGCTCGCTTGAAGCCTTCGGTAGCAGCTCTGTCAATTAAACTATTTAACTGCGTGTCTGTTGATGGATGTATTATCAGCGCTTTTGATAATTCGTCAGGTATGTCCTTTATCAAATATGCAAGTTCTTGCTGATAAATTCCTCCAGTTAATGCAATTGAAGTAATAATGCTGACCCTTAGAAAACGATTCACAAAGCCGGTGAGAGGCATATCTATTGCACCACGAATAATAAGCCATCCATAGATGATAAAAGCGAGGGTGATACTTACTGATACTATAGGGGTAATTGTAGTGATCACTCTTGTTGTAATGTCTGTGATGTAAGTTTTTATTATACCATCAACTTTAGCAAAAAGTTGCGTGAACATTACGAAATCCATGGCGTTTCTCTTTAATGAATTTTCATTGTTTTGTTATCCTGTGACAAAAGGCACATGTTGTGCATTATATTCGCATTCATACAATTCGTCACAGAGTAGCAAGATCACTTAGGGTGGCTTATGTTTTCCGTGCTATTTTTTCAGATTATTGAAGTAGCACGGAATACTATACGTTGATTTTTTATTTCTTTGAGAAAAGAGAACCAACGATATTATAATGTTGATCATAAAATTTTATCGTATAGATCGTATAGTTGGCATTTCTGTATTACTACTGCTGAGAATTTTCATGTTACGTTTTAGCTTTTGCTGACTGATCAATTCCCGTTCCGCATTTCGCATATGCGCAACCATCTGCAATTTTGTAGTTTCATTTTGAATCATGGCAAGTCTAGCTTTAAGACGCGCTTGCAAGTCAGCAATGTCTTTCAAATCTTTTGTTTTACTGATTTCTTCTAACAGGTTTAAGATTTGCTGAAAACGCTTCTCTGTATTGTCGAAAGCGTGTAAACTTACAGCTTTATCTATGGCAGCTGCATATTTGCTGCGTTCATTGATAGATTCGCGTGCAGTACTCACAGAATCAGAAATTTTTTCTTCTTTTAGAATTTCTGCTAGTGATGCGTATATATCAGAATTTTTATTTTCATCGTAAATTGATTGCGGATTTTTAAGGAAAAAACTGGCACGATTCGTTTTTGTAGTACCAAATTCTCGATCTCCTGTTATAGATTGATACATCGCTTCTGTTTTGGCAAGTTCCTGCTTTTTCAACTCAACTTGTTTTTTTACTAAATCAATAAGCTCTGTATGTGGTGAAGAGACTTGTTTTGGCACCTCTGGTTTTTTAGCTTTCTTATTTTGTCTACTTGGAAAAAACCAACTGGAACTTGGAGTTGACCGCTCTAAATCTGCTACTCCTGCTCCAAACAAAGAGAAAGCTGAACTTGGTGTTCCAAAAATTGTTGCTATTACCATTGAAATAATTAGCTTTTTCATGTCGTTCTCCTATCAACTTTTATATGTTGTAAAAAAACTGGCAACCATATTGCCGGATCATCGCCTACTTCGGCGATAATAGCTTCAACCAATTCTGCATTATCGGGTGTCCCTGATAGTACCAAAAGTTCGTCATTAAAGTCTTGTTCGACAACCTCTCCATCAATTATTGTATGGAACTTGCCTAAATTTAATTCTGCGAGCGCTGATTGATCTCCTTGTTTGATAAGAAATTGACGACTAAACTCACCAAGTCCTTTGATCAATTCAAATTCAGCGTCTGTTAATTTGAAACCTTTTGTATATTCTTCATAGTTTGCTTTTGGATTGGCTAGAAAAATGTAAGTCGCGCATTGCTGAATCAGTGTTTTTGCAATATTGCTTTCCAGTGCATCGCTAGGCTCTTGGGTAGCGAAAACAAAAATACCATTTTGTTTACGAATAGTTTTTTGTTTATTCTTTGCTAAATCCTCAAAATATGGATCTTGCAAAGGCTTCCAAAACTCATCAAAAATATACATAAATCGTTGTCCAGTGATCATTCCTTCTGTGCGATAAAGCAAATACATCATCACTGGAGTACGAGCTTCTGGATTATCCAAAAATTCAGTGATATCAAATCCGTAAATTCTGTGCGTTGAAAGATTGAGTGCATCAGTGGGATTATCAAATAGCCATCCGTAATCATTCCCTTCGCACCATTTTATCAAGCGTGCGTGAACAGTTGGACGGGCATTATAATCACTTAAACGTGGGTTTGGTAAAAATTGCACTAAAAAAGATAAACGACGCAATGATCTATCGATGTTGTCATTCATAATGGCATTAACGGCTTGATCAATTTCTTCTTCGTCGTGATGTGTAACTTCACCACCTGCTTCTGCTAGTTTTTTAACAAATTGTTTAAGAAAAATAAGATTCTCTTGTGTAGGTGGGAGCTGGAACGGATTAAAGCCACTTGGTTTGCCAGTTTTAAACGCGAGATATCGACCACCCATTGCCCGAATAACAATTTCCATACCACGATCTTTGTCGAAAACAACAGTTGTCGGTTTAAATTTTTGTGCTTGCGCTAACAAAAAACCAAGTAAAACCGTTTTACCAGAACCAGACTGTCCGATAAGTGCAGTATTTCCAAGTAAACGCTTATCCGTTGCATCCTCTTCAAGTTGAGAGGCATGAAAATTAAAATAAAGTGGCGTTTTACTTACGGTTTTTAAAATCGTAACCGCTGGTCCCCATGGATTTCCTGTCGGCTTTCCTGACATAAAATTATGAAAAGATGAAAATGATAGAAAATTGAGTGATGTAATTGGTGCAGGACGTGGGCGCCATTTCCAATTTGCGGGAAGCTGTGCCCAATAACCAGCTTCTAAAGCTAAATCTACAGGTTTTGGCAATATTGCAGAATCGAGTATAGCTGCGCTTGCTTTTGCCATATAATCACGAACTTTTTGAACTGTATCACCGTAAATAGTAAGTGTGCAATGGTGCTCTCCCATAACAAAATGTCCACTTACAAGCTGATTAAGTGCTTCATCAATTTGTTCAATTTGGCTTGTTGCCACGTCGCGAGCATCTATAAGATTACGTTGATGTCGCTGTAAGTAATCCTTAGCAGCATGTCGCGAAAGTATAGAAAAACTCTGTGTTAACACGAATTCAAAATCGCTTTCCAGTAAAGCATTAAGCTGACCGGGTCTAGTTGTAGCGTCATATTCTTTAATCTCCATCATTCCAAATCGACGCATTCCAGTGGATGTCTGCAACTCGCCTACAGCTCCCCATTTTGAGAAAAAAGGTCGATTAATAGACATATAGTCGGCAAAACGGTCTTGGCAGATCGGCATGGGGCGATATTCGCCATTAACTAGCATTCCAAGGAATTCGAGAGCGGAGGAATAAGCATAACCATTTTTTTCATAAGTTCCAAGAAGCTCTGCACCATAACGTTTTAACGACTGACTTAAGGTGCGGTTAATGTCATTAAGAGCCTTGATACATGATTCTTGCCGCAGCTTTTTTTGATCAAGAGTTTCACGTTCATGTTGAGAAAAAAACGATATAATTTTATCAACTATTGGTTTGTAAACGATGGTCAAATATAAATCATTGACCATGAGATTATAACCAGTAAAACTTTGACGATATCTTTCGTCAAGCTGATAACAAAACATTTCATCAAATGTTGAATCAGGATATTCGTAAACACGGCGGCGCACAATATGCGTCCACAAAGATAAGTTAGCTGATGCAATACCGCGTAGAGTATTATTAAGCTCTTTAATCCATTGGAAAATATCTTCTTCTGAAGCGCTTTGATGGGAACGTCCATCAATTTTCCAAACGGATAAATATTCCGCATCTTTTGTAGAGATGATCGTATCTGTAACGTGATGTGAATAAGGTATGAATAGGCTTACGGGTGTTTCTGATACGAGCAATTTGCTGCTTTCAACAGCTTTCATGCTTATCTCCTTTTACGATAATTAGAGGGACTGTAACTCGATGCGCCCCAAAAGTTCTTGTTACGATTACGAAATTTAGTGTCTACCCATAACCACCAGATACGAAATGCTTTATCATCGTGTTTGGTAATTTGTGCCATAACAAACCATAATGGTGGTGCAAGGAGCCATAAAAAGATGTTTATTGTCATAGCAACAGACGCCACTCCTATAGCCATAGATATGGCTGGCATCATGGGCACACCCCAAATCGTTGGAACGCGAGTTGCTCCTTTAAATAAGGGAAATTCTTCATGTTTTTGTGATTTCATGAACGACCCCATTAATGAATATAGAACAATATATTGCTAATATAAAATGCTGCACCAGCGATGATGATACTAAATGCCCATCGTGCAAATGTAGCTCCTGCAATAATACGAAGCACATAAATGAGTAATAAAACTGCAAGCATGACTGCAGCAGCAATAGGAATAAGCATACTTAATCCGTGACGCATATCCATTAGAACATGCATATGATTGACTGTTGCTTGAGCATAAGCAGGTGGAGCCATTAAAAATATGATTGCAGTTATAAAGGCAATATCTAATTTGCTACCAACCTTTATTTTAAAAATATTTGAGCATTTCATATTTTGCATTATAGTTGAAATTCCCATAATAAGCATTCTCCGCTTGCAATATAAATGAAGTTATCATTGTTGTGTCCATAGCCACTGAGTATGAGCTTCATTTTTGAATGAAGAGAATACTCTATGCTATGCATTTTGTAATCGACTTCATGGTTTCCCGAACAATAGTTTAGCAAGTTCTACTGCTGATCCTGCGATAATAACACCTATCGACCAACGTAAAAACGTATCCTTTTCAATAAAACGTCCTGCATAACTGATTGCCAGACACAACAATATGACAGCAGCAGCAATAGGAATGATTTGAATCAATTCCGTTTGCAGGGTGCCCAGAGCATCACTAGCTTTTTTCAAACTTTGAGCATATGTAGGATGGGGTATAAAAAACATATTTATAGCCGCAACAGTGATTATGAGCTTGTTATTTGCTTCTGATTGAAGAGTTTTAAAATATTGCATGTTATTGATCCTAATGAAAGTTGCTATAGATGATATCCTTTTGTTGCTTTATAAGTAGCATTACCATTGATATGTTCGTAGTTGTTGAGCGCTAATTTTATTTTAAGTAAAAATATTTTGTGTTATATAATTCACAATTGGCATCAATTTTGTTTAAACAACAGATTAGCAAGCTCTACTGCTGATCCTGCGATAATAACACCTATCGACCAACGTAAAAACGTATCCTTTTCAATGAAACGTCCTGCATAACTGATTGCCAGACACAATAATATGACAGCAGCAGCAATAGGAATAATTTTATCCAATTCCGTTTGCAGGGTTTTTAGAGCATCACCAGCTTTTTTCAAACTTTGTTGAGCATATGTAGGATGGGGTATAAAAAACATATTTATAGCCGCAACAGTAGTAATAAGCTTGTTATTTACTTCTGATTGAAAAGTTTTCAAATGTTTCATGTTATTTATCCTGATTAAAGTTGCTGTAAACAATATTCTTCTGTTGCGTTATAAGTTGATATTACCATTGATGTGTCCGCAGTTATGAAGCACTAATCTTATTTTAAGTAAAAGATATTCTGTGTTATATTGCTTTATAATTTACATCAATTTTGTTTAAACAACAGATTAGCAAGTTCTATTGCTGACCCTGCGATAATAACACCTATCGACCAACGTAAAAACGTATCCTTTTCAATGAAACGCCCTGCATAACTGATTGCTAGACACAACAATATGACAGCAGCAGCAATAGGAATAATTGTATCCAATTCACCCTTTAGTTTTTCCAAAACACTTTTGGCTTTACCCAAACCCGTCTGTTGCGCTTGAGCACATACAGGATGAGACATCAAAGATACGGTTATAATTGCGACAGTTGAAATGATTTTATTATTAACTGTTGTTTGAAGAATATTTGATTTTTTCATATTGTTTATCCTGAATTACCCTGATTAAGATTGAAATGCCCACAAACAACACCTCTTTCATGAAGGAATTTAAAGAGATATTTTGGATCAACCCAAGTTCTTAATTTTCCCCTTTGTGTTAGAAGTGCGTACTTGTTTGGTTTGCCTGTTATTGGATCATCTGCAACAAACGTAAAATACCATTCTCTTTCTGAGCGCATTATAACGGTAATTTCACGTGCTGCTTTTTGATTAAATGCTATATCAACGCTGTTTTGTTCTATCATTTTCATTATTTAGCCCTCAATTAGAATAGATTTCGTCCAATCTTACTAATTAGAGCTTTAATATTCTTTTATCTAGTTTTCATTTCACACCTTATCAAAACTAAAATTCTAATCCATAAACTTAGAAATGATTACTCACTACCTTGCAAAAGAAGATGGATCTTTCACCGTAAAAGCATCATGCACACTACTTGCTTTGCTTTTAAACGCATCCACCAATTCCTCTTGCGGAACAATAGAAGGTTTAACATTAACCGTTTGTTCTTGCGTTTTTGTTTGATGTTGTACAAATTCTTGCACTTCGTCGCTATCAATTGGCATAAGTACAGGAACTTTTACTCCGACACGTGAAGCAACCTTTTGCACATATTTGTTGATAAAACCGCGTTTAAAATTTCCTGTGTTGTAACAACTTAAAGCAGCTTGTAATGCAGCTTGTCCAGAACTGTATTTCAACATTGCGCGTTCATAACAATGGACAAGAACCGTTTGTACAGCTTTGAGATTTTTGCATGGGTCAAATAAATCAGAAAGAGACATACCAAGCCATTCAAGGTTTCTGATATTAATCTGTCCTAAACCTACATCAAAGTTGTATCCGCTACGCTTAAGTTGTTCAGCTGTCGCAATTGCCTCCTCAAATGTGGATGGTTGATGTGGCAGTTTGTAATTACCATTAATGCCTATCGCATAAATGTTACCTTGCGATTCTTGCATGACAACAGCTGAAAGTGTTGTTGGGTGAATAGCAGGTGCGCATGCTGCAGCAAGCACCATGAAATCCAGAGAAACCATTAGCAATATACCCCTCGATTATGAAGAAATTTATTGGTGTAAATACCAATTTTTAGCCAATCTTCTGAATATCGTTGCATGACATTATTCTTATAAATTCGCGAAAGCAGATTACTCAGTTTAAAAATTTGTTTTTTGCGATTGGAGACTTTATTGCTTCTGAGAGCATTTGTAACATATGTAAATATACGTTTAATTACGTGGACATACGAGACAAAATCAAGCCCATTACGCTGATAAATACTATGGTCATTAAAGTTACAAAAGAAGAAGTTGCATCTAAACAAAAACCATCTTTCTTGGATGAAGGAAATGGATTGTGCAATATTGTAGTCTTTAATTGACTCTACTTTTTGAGAATATAACTGATACAAAATAAAAATTCGCTGCATACAAGAATACTTCTTGTTAAAACAATGAACTGCTACATCCTCGCGCATAGAGGACTTGTTCTTTGACAAGTATTGCCATAGTTTATAAGATTGCGATTTATATTCACTTTTGCTTGCTGATATATGGGAATTAAAGAAATACAATAAAGAGCGCATGCTCTTACTACCAATTTCAGCAATCGAACTGAAAAAGGATACAGTTGTGGCAAATGATGCACAAATAGATTGTTTTTTGTGTTTCAAAGCACATCTCCGTAAAAGCTGTATATTCATCGTAATTCTGATTTTGATAAAAAACAGACGGAAACTGTCTGCAAATTGTGTCTAAAATATGACAAAACACAGTTCTTTTTTTGTAAAGGGAGGTAAGAAGGTGAATGATTTCAAAAGCATGAATCTTGATGAGCTACAAGAAATGCGTGCCCAGATCGATGTAGAATTAAAAAGAAGACAAGCTAAAGAAAAGCAAAATGCGCGACAAAAAATTCTTGAAATTGCTAGTGCGCATGGCATTGATATCGCTGATCTTGTAAACAAAGAGCGTCATTATAGAAACCCCAATAATCAATGGGAATTATGGAATGGGCGTGGACGTAAACCTAAGTGGATTAAAGAGTGGTTGGAGAATGGCTATTCACTTGAAGAATTAGAAGTAACGTGATATATATGCAACACTTATAAGCACGGAGAATCAATAACGATACGGAAAAGTAGTATGTTTTTTTGATAATTTGATTTGTCTAAATATCGAATCGGAGCAAAGATGCGATGGGGGATGGTTTAGCTCAGCCATGAAATAAAGTATTCATTTAAGTGGGGAAAGAGTCATTGTATTTATCTCATGTACTCGCAACGTTAATTTTGACAACACAAGCTCTTAGCACTTTTTTATGATCTTTTGAATTGTGCAGACGGAAAATTTGTAGACGTTATGTATGATGCTGGAGCTAAGGATGGTTTTTTGCCTTGCTGAAAAGAAAGCAAAAAACTTAGCAATTTTTTCTGTATAATTTTAAGCATAAAAATGGATAAAATAAGCGTATTGAGACTTCTTTCCAATAATGTATAGAGGGTAAGTGGTAAGAGGTCGTGTTTGAATCTATCGATTATTAACAAGTAATTGAATAATGAGATGTTTTTCTTTTTGAATTTGGTGACGAGATTTTGTCTTTTATTTAAAAGAAACAATTTAAGCCTTATATTAGACAAAAAGGTGAGAAAATTTGAATTACTATAAAACAGTCGGGAAGAGATTTTCGGAAAAATATAAAATTTGATAATCGCTTTTTCAATGGGTTAATTTCTGTATAAAGATGATCTTGCTAATAGGTTAAACAGTGTAGAAGAGAGAGCTTTTGCTTAAAGTGGAAGTCCGCGTAAAAGGCGAGGGGCATTAGGAGTAAGTCCTGAAGCTTCTTGAATGAAATATTTTTTCATTTTAGGCATTTGATTGACAATTCCAAGGCCAATATCACGAAATGTTCGCAAAAAGAGATTATCATTAGAAAAAAGTTGATTAAGCCAATCATTGCTTAAGGCCATACGCACAGTTTCAAAACGTCTCCAGCTTTGATAGTGTTCGAGGGTTATGGAGGAGCCAATATCAAGACCCAATCGCGCTGTTTCAATAATGACTTCTGCCAGAGCAGCGCTATCGCGTAGTCCCAAATTGAGTCCTTGTCCTGCGATGGGGTGGATTGTGTGAGATGCATCACCGATGAGAGCAAAACGAGGTTTAATACATTGGCGTGTTAAAGAAAGAGTTAAAGGAAAAGCTTGACGTTCGCCATTCCAAGAAAGTTTTCCAAGTTGATGACCAATACGTTTTTCGATTTCTGTTTCAAAAACAAGAGCATCAGCTTTGAGATAATATTGAGCAGTTTGATGGTGCTCATTCCAAACAATAGCTGAGCGGTTTCCTTTAAGGGGAAGAAGAGCGAAAGGTCCAGCAGGTAAAAAATGTTGGATTGCTTGACCATGATGGGGTTTTTCATGTTCAATTGTACATAGGATTGCTGTTTGTTTGTAAGTGTGAGAAAAATTTTTTAGGCCTGCTTTTTTGCGTAGTTGAGAATGTGCTCCATCAGCTGCAATCAGCAATTTTGTTTGCCAGACTTCTTCATTGTTTAAAGTGACAATTGTGTGTTGATCTTTTTGGTGAAAATCAACAACCCGCACGCTTTCGATGAAGGTAATATTAAGATCTTTTACACGCTTTTTTAAAGCACTGATGAGTTTGTTATGTTCAACTGTAGTAGCAAAAGGCTCGTGGGGGGTAACATCTCCCTCAAAGGTTAGAAAGGTTGGTTTGATAGGATCATTTGCATATGAATCAGTGATGATCATTGAATGAATGGGCTGTGCATGAGGTTCTATAGATTCCCAACATTGCAATTGTTTAAACATGCGAACGCAGGCGGCTACAAGGGCGAATGTTCGAATATTTGAAGTGGGAGCTTCTTGAGGGGTTGCATCAACGATATTAATTTTCAGGTCAGGTGCGGCTTGCTTGAGTGCTATTGCAAGCGTTAGACCAACTGCTGCACCACCCGCGATAAGGAGGTCACATTGTTTTGTATTTTGGTTGAGACGTCTTGTATTTTTATTAAGATCAGAATACACAATGTTTGTTTTCACTTTCGCATAGCTTATTATTTCTTAAACAAAACCGATGTTTTCTTTTAATAACATTTTTTGCGCAATATTAAAGAAAATTATTATGGTTATGATGGTTAAAAAGCTGTATTAACATTTTTAAGCCATAACTTTATAACTCTTTGTTGAAATACTAAGCTTAAAGGTTTTGTATTTGGGATTGATGAATGCATCAGAGTTCTTCACCTTACGATTTATTAGAAGAGCCAGGTTATAAAAGGTCAGGGCTTATAAGAATGTTTTTGCGCCAGATTGGTGTCTTCATTGGGCTTGGGCTTTTGGGTTTCATTATTTTTTGTATTTTAGCTTTAGCAACTTGGAATACTGCAGATCCATCATTAACACATGCAAATACGAATGAAATTACAAACCTTATGGGATGGCTAGGTGCAATTTTTTCAGATTTGTTTATGCAGTTTTTTGGTTTAGCAAGTCTTTTTGTTTTGTTGCCACCACTCTTTTGGTCGTTTCTTTTGTTGGCACAAAAAGATATCCATAATTTAATTTTTCGTCTTTTTTTATGGGTATTGTCGACGATTTGTTTTCTCGTTTCTTTTGCTCTTATGACACCTCTTGCTTCTTTTACGCGTTGGCCATTGCCAATTGGATTGGGGGGTGTTTTGGGCGATAAAATTTTAAATGCTATCTATTTAATTTTTCCTTCTACTCTCTCTTCTTTTCAGAATGTGCTTTTGGGCGTTGTTTTTGCATTTTTTAGTTCTTTTATAGCTGCTTTTGCTGGCGATGTAGTGTGGAGGCGCGAGGCAAAGAAAAGAAAAGCAAAGAGCATTCCAAAGGTTGAAACTGTAGATCCAACCTTTGATATGCCAGAAAATGCAGAAGATTCTGTAGATGAAGTGCATCACGGTTTTTTTGCTACAGCTTTTGGAGCAGTTTTGCACTTTTTTTATTTTTTACAAGCAAGATTGTTTCATTTTTTTCGCTTCAATTGGGAAAATAAGGAACAAGAAAAGTCATTTGATCGGATTGATCCAGTTTTCTTTGACGAAGAAATAAAATGTGATGATTTTCAAAATATGACATCTAGCTCTTCTGCTCGTTCTCTGGCTAAAAGCTGTGTTGTTAAGCCTTTAATAGCTTCTCCAAAAGGTGGCTTTCTTCTTCCCGTTTTGGATTATCTTTCAGTTCCTACACCAACGATAAAGGATATAAAACTTTCTCCCACTTCCTTAAAAGCAAATTCTCATGAACTTGAGGGTATTTTGTCAGATTTTGGAGTTAAGGGAAAAATTATTGATGCACGCCCAGGTCCAGTGGTAACTTTGTATGAATTTGAACCAGCTGCTGGTATTAAGTCTTCTCGTATCATTGGTTTAGCAGATGATATTGCGCGTTCAATGCGCGCAATTTCTGCGCGTGTTGCTGTGGTTCCTGGGCGCAATGTGATTGGAATAGAATTGCCCAATGCAATACGTGAAATGGTTTATTTAAGAGAAATTTTGCAAGCGCAGGAATTCGTAGATAGCAAAGCAAAATTAGGGCTTGCTTTGGGCAAGACAATAGGTGGCGAAGTGGTGATTGCGGATTTAGCAAAAATGCCGCATCTTTTGGTCGCAGGTACAACAGGTTCAGGAAAATCAGTTGCTATTAATACGATGATTTTATCGCTTCTTTACCGTATGACACCTGAGCAATGTCGTTTAATTATGGTGGATCCTAAAATGCTTGAACTTTCAGTTTATGATGGGATACCACATTTGTTAACGCCGGTGGTAACAGATCCTAAAAAAGCGGTGATTGCACTTAAATGGGCTGTTCGCGAAATGGAAGAGCGCTACAGCAAAATGTCAAAAGTTGGAGTCCGCAATATTGATGGATTTAATGCACGTCTTAAGGAAGCAGAAAATCAAGGTGAGACAATAGCACGTACAGTTCAAGTCGGATTTGATCATGAAACTGGCGAGCCTCTTTATGAGACGGAGACACTTGATTTAAGTCCTATGCCCTATATCGTTGTCATTATTGATGAAATGGCAGATTTAATGATGGTTGCCGGCAAAGACATTGAAGGTGCAGTGCAACGTTTAGCACAAATGGCACGTGCTGCTGGAATTCATGTAATTATGGCTACGCAACGTCCTTCGGTGGATGTGATTACGGGGACGATTAAAGCCAATTTCCCCACACGCATTTCTTTTTCTGTAAGTTCGAAAATTGATAGCCGAACAATTCTTGGAGAACAGGGTGCTGAGCAATTATTGGGGCAAGGCGATATGCTATTCATGATGGGAGGAGGGCGTATTCAGCGTGTTCATGGGCCTTTTGTGGCTGATGATGAAGTTGAGCAGGTTGTGGCACATCTTAAAGCCCAAGCATTGCCTGATTATTTGGAAACTATTACGCAAGAAACAGATCATGGTGCTGATGTTTCTTTTAATGCTCCTGCAGCCGATGATCCTTACAGTCAAGCTGTTGCTGTTGTTCTTCGTGATCGCAAAGCTTCAACTTCTTATATTCAACGCCGTTTAGGGATTGGTTATAACCGTGCTGCTTCGCTCATTGAGCGTATGGAAGAAGAAGGCATTATTGGTCCAGCTAATCATGCTGGTAAACGGGAAATTTTGGTGCCTTTTGTTGCTAATGATGAAGTTGAGTGATGACAGTTGAACAGGTTGTGATGCATCAAAGTTTAAGCGCAACCTGATTATTTGGAAACCATTACACGAGAAATGATAAAGCGGTGGTCGCTAGTATTTTTCTTAATGTTCTTGCAGTTTAGACCCTTACAGTCGAGCTATTTCTGTTGTTCTTTATAATTGCAAAGTCTCAATTTCTTATATTCAATGTTGCTTAAGGATTGCCTATAACTGTGTTACTCTGCTCACTGAATGTATGGAAAAAGAAGGTATTATTGGTTTAGCTAATCATATAGATAAACGGGAAATTTTTGTGCCTGCTGGGGGAGAATCCTTTAAAAATGGAAGTCTTTTGATAGTTTTTTCAAAAAATATACTTTAAAAGAAGAACATTTATTCATCATTTGTCACTTATATTTAAGGCAAATAGGCATTGCTCGGGAGTATTTTTATGAAAACATTTTTTTTAACCTGTAGAGGTGCATTTGGATTTGCTAAAATCATTATCTTTTTATGTTTAGCTTTTCCCGCTTTTTCGCAGTCATCTAATCAAGTGCTACGGGCGCAAAATATTGCCAATCGCTTTGCTGCGATTAAAACAATGACAGGTGATTTTATTCAGTTTAGTCCAAAGGACAAAATCAATGAAGGAAAATTCTATTTAGAACGTCCAGGAAAGATTCGTTTTGCATACAAAAAACTGCCCTTACAAATTATTGCAGATGGAAAATTTGTGGGCATTAATAATCGCGCTTTGAATACGTGGAATTTTTCAGAGCTTTCTCAAACGCCGATGAAGCTTTTGTTGGGTGATAAAATTGATTTATCATCGGGACGTTTATTAGCATTTCGTGAAGATCCAGGAGCGATAACAATAGTTTTGCGTGATAAAACTATTGGCATAGGGCGCATAAAGATGGTTTTTGATTCTAAAAGCTATGCCTTGCGTCAATGGACGATTATTGATCAACAAAATTTAGAAACAACTGTTCAAATCATGAATGTGCGAACGGGCGTTAGGTTTGTTGATGGGATGTTTAAACTCCCTTATAAAAATAATGCAGCGTTGCATCATCAGAATTGAAATTGATGTTTTTTCGTCTTGCCACTTGGAATGTTAACTCGATTCGCTTGCGTCTTGCGCAGGTTTTTCAGTATTTAGATATATTTCCTGCAGACATTTTGTGTTTACAAGAAACAAAATGTCCAGATAACTTATTCCCACGTGAAGCTTTTGAAGCGGCTGGTTACAAGCATATCGCATTGAATGGACAAAAATCTTATAACGGTGTGGCAATTGTTTCACGTTTGCCGTTTAAAAATGTTGAAAAACGTTTCTTTTGTAAAAAACAAAGTTGCCGTTACATTTCTGTAATTGTTAAAATTTGTAACAGGAATGTACGGATTCACAATTTTTATGTTCCCGCTGGAGGTGATGTACCTGATGTTGATGTGAATGAAAAATTCCGTAATAAACTTGATTTTTTAGAAGAAATGTCGTCTATTCGTGCTGAGCAAGGAGATGGTTTATCTTCTCTTTTAGTGGGTGATCTCAATATTGCTCCTCTAGCAGATGATGTTTGGTCTCATAAGCAATTGCTGAAGGTTGTCAGTCATACACCAGTTGAAACTGAACGTTTGCAAGCTTTATGTTCTCAAGGTGGGTGGGTTGATCTAATGCGTATGCATTTTCCTGTTCCCACTAAACTTTACACATGGTGGAGCTATCGGGCACGTGATTGGGCGCTTGCTGACCGTGGTCGACGGCTTGATCATATCTGGTCTTCTTCTGATCTAGCTCCTTTTGTTACTGATCTTGCGGTTTTTCGTGACGCTCGGGGTTGGGATCGGCCTTCAGACCACGTTCCGATACAAACTACATTTGATTTTTCACGATAAATTTGAAATAAGGACTAATAACATCAATAAGTTGATTCTGAGAAAACGTTGGAGAATGGATGCATATCAGAAGTTTGAAACGAATTGATTTTAAAAAATTATTTTATAGTGCTTTCTGTTTTTTTATGCTGCCAGGATGTATAGTTGGTTCCAATTACCACAAAACGTCTTTTAAGGTTCCAGAAGTTTGGGGACAACAGTCTGCGCAAACCCTTTCTCATCCAGTTGCACTTGTAGGATGGTGGAAGCGCCTAAATGATCCCATCTTAAATGAATTAATAAATTACGCAATTTCTGAAAATAATGATATTGCTATTGCCAAAGCGCGGATTCGTGAAGCACGAGCCAGTTTAAGGCAAACTATAGGGTATTTTTCACCAAGTTTGTCAAATTCAATTTCAGCAACTCGCAGTTCTAGATTATCTGGTACGTCTTTAAATCAATATAATAGCGGTTTTGATGCAAGCTGGGAGCTTGATATTTTTGGCGGACATAAGCGTGCGGTTGAAGCAGCACGTTATGGTCTTGACGCTGTTGAGGAGGATATGCGTGCCACAATGGTAACGTTGCTGGGGGATGTAGCGACAAATTATGTTCAAGTACGTGGTTGGCAACAGAAACTGTTACTTGTGCGACAAATTGCTTTATCGCAGCGTAAAACATTGAAATTGGTGCGTGCCAAGTTGAGCGCTGGTGATGTTTCACAGCTTGATGTTTCAAATGCACAAGCGCAAGTGGCTAATACAGAAGCAGATATATCACAGATGGAAGCGAATTTGGCAATGAGCATTCACCGTCTTTCTGTTTTAGTAGGATGTGTGCCTACGGCTTTGAAGGATATGTTGCAAAAGGATGCTCAAAATATGAAGATTCCACAACCTGATTGGCCTATACCAGCAGGAATTCCCGCTGATATTTTGTTAACACGTCCGGATTTACGGCGGGCAGAGCGCCAATATGCGCAGGCGACAGCTCGTATTGGACAGCGTGAAGCAGAGCGCTATCCATCATTGACTTTAACCGGTAATATTTCAACTGCGGCAGGAACAATTGATCAATTGTGGAAAAACTCAACAATTGGGTGGTCTTTTGGATCCGGTTTGCGTTTCCCATTTTTTAATGGTGGACAGATTGTGGCTTCTGTAGCGGTTGCGCGTGCACAGCGTGATCAAGCCTTTATTGCTTATCGAGCTGCTGTGCTGAAGGCATTAGAAGATGTAGAAAATGCACTCGTGGGATTGATTAAAGAACGCCAGCGTTTAGAAAAGCTTGTCGTAGCCGATGCAGCTTATCTGCAATCATTAAAGCTTTCAAAGAATCTTTTCGAAAATGGGAATACCAGTTTCCTTGAATTATTAAATGCTGATCGTTCTTATTATTCTTCGCAAATAGCGCTTAAAGATAGCCGTATTTCTTTGGTTACTCAATATATTGCACTGATGAAAGCGTTGGGTGGTAGTTGGGATGGTGTGGTTGATGCGTCACGTCCAGAAGTCATTGATGGTGTTACCCATTCGCGTACGAAGGTAAGACAATGAAAAAAGATTTAATCAAAAATTTCATTATGAAACGCAAAAAACTTTCTCTATTTTTAGGGAGTGTTTTCCTTGTCATTATTTTTTTATGGTTACGTTCTCTTGGAACTTCTACACCAACTTATATGACAGCGGTGGTCAAGCGTGGTGATATAGAGGAAAGTGTTTTAGCTTCTGGTATTGTGCGCCCTTATCGGTTGGTCGCTGTTGGTGCGCGCGCAACAGGGCGTATTGTATCAATGCATGTTTTTCCTGGAAGTGTTGTGAAAAAAGGGGATCTTTTGGCGGAGATTGATCCCACAGATCAGGAAAATGATCTAAAAAGAAAAAAAGCAGCGTTAGTACATTATTATGCAAGTTTGTCAGAACAAGAAGCTTATCTCGCTCTTGCACAAAAGAATTTATATCGTCAAAAACAATTGATTGAAGCGCGTGCTATTTCACGAGCTAATCTTGATGATGCTGTAACACAAGTAAAAATACGTGAAGCGCAAATTGCTCAGCTTCGTGAACAGATTGCTCAAGCACAAATTGATGTAGACAGTGCAAAGGTTAACCTAAGTTATACGCGGGTGACTGCTCCTTCAGCGGGAACAGTTTTAGCAACAGTTGTCGAAGAAGGACAAAATGTAAATGCAGTTCAATCAGCACCAACAATTGTTATTTTGGGCGATTTATCAAAGATGACAATTAAAGCGCAAATTTCAGAAGTCGATATTCTGAAAGTTCGTGCTGGACAACCTTTGTATTTTACCGTTTTGGGTGATTCACAACGACGTTATGATGGTACTTTAGAACAGATAGAACCGGCACCTGAATCGATTCGTGCTGATGTGAGTATTAATCCTGGTATGGTTGGAAATTCTAGTGCTTTAGCATCGTCGGCTATCTATTATAGCGGAATTGCGCATGTTGATAATAAGGATAATTTTCTGCGTACTTATATGACCGCTCAAGTTCATATTATATTAGGTCGTGCCCAAAATGTTTTGGTGGTGCCAAGTGATGCTTTACGTGATATGACAAAGGAGCGTAAAGCGTGGGTTTCTCTTCTCGTTGAGGGAAAAGTAGTTGCAAAACAGGTAACCGTTGGGCTCAATAATAAGGTGATGGCAGAAATTGTTTCAGGATTAAATGAAGGAGATGTGGTTATTACGGGTTCGAGCGGTGAGGTAACACTGGATTCTTCTTCTAATATGCACGATGAGGATGAGATCTAAAACATGAAAACAGAGCAAACGGATGCTGTGATCGTTTTGGAAAATATCGTGCGCAAATTTCCAGCAGGGGAAAAATTTGTCCCTGTTTTGAAAAATATCAATCTTACTATTAAGCGCGGTGAAATGGTAGCCATTGTGGGGGCTTCTGGTTCAGGAAAATCCACATTGATGAATATTTTAGGGTGCCTTGATCGACCAAATTCTGGTCGCTATTGGATTTCAGGAAAAGAAACAGCAACTCTTGTTCCTGATGAACTATCAGCTTTGCGACGCAATCATTTTGGATTTATTTTCCAACGGTATCATTTGTTAAATGAATTGACAGCTCTTGGCAATGTTGAAATTCCAGCTATTTATGCAGGCTGTGCCGCTCAAGTAAGAAGAAAACGTGCTCGGGATCTTTTAACACGTCTAGGTATGGGAGATAGGGTCAATTATCGTCCAAACCAGCTTTCAGGTGGACAGCAGCAACGTGTGTCTATTGCTCGTGCACTAATCAATGATGCTGAGGTTATTCTTGCGGATGAGCCAACGGGTGCATTAGATAAACAGAGTGGCCAAGAAGTGTTGCGTATTTTGGAAGAGCTTCATAAAGAAGGACGCACCATTATTATTGTAACCCATGATATGCAAGTGGCGGAAAGAGCAGAGCGTATTATTGAAATCAGTGACGGAGAAATTATTGCCGATAATCTCTTAAAGACTGCAAAAACAAGAAAAGATGGTCTCCCCCTTTATCAAAAGAAAAATTTAAACCAGCAGCACAAATTTAATTTTTTTCGTTCTTTTGTTGAGCGTTCTCGTGAAGCGTTTGTTATGGCTTTGTTGGCAATGAATGCTCATCGGATGCGGACTTTTTTAACAATGCTTGGAGTGATTATCGGGATTGGTGCGATTATTGCAATGGTGGCTTTGGGAAATGGTACACGAGAAAAAATTCTAGAAAATTTTAAGAGTCTAGGTTCTAATACATTGACAATTTTTCCGGGGAAAAGCTTTTCTGATCAACAAGCAGATAAAATAACCAGTTTAGTTGAAGCTGACGCAGAAGCTCTTGCTGGATTGCCTTATGTTTCTGGTGTAACACCGCAGATTTCGGCGAGCTCTAAGATCCGTTTTGGTACAGTTGAAGTGGGTGCTGTGATTGCGGGAGTAGGAGAGCAATTCTTTCAAGCACAAGGGCTCAGTGCCGTTGAAGGGCAGTTATTTGATCGCAAAAGTGTGCATGATCGGGCGGTTGATTTAGTAATAGAAAAAGAAGCGATTCCCGTTCTGTTTCCCCATAGTCGTGAGAGCCCTATTGGGAAAGTAGTGCTTATAGGTAAAGTGCCAGCGCGTATTGTTGGTGTTGTGGCTCCAAATAATAGTGCAAGCATGTCAAATACGTTGCAGATTTATTTGCCCTATACAACAGTGCAAACGCGTTTTATTGGGACTACAGATGTTCGTGCAATTACTCTGAAGATTGCTGATAATGTTGACTCGCATTTAGCTGAGGTTAAAATCCAGCGTTTTTTAATTGCTCGGCATGGTGAAAAAGATTTTTTCATTAAAAACTCTGAATCATTCCGAGAGCGTGTCATAGAAAGTGCACAGATTTTAACGCTTTTAGTGTCTTCAATTGCAGCGATTTCATTGGTTGTTGGCGGTATTGGTGTTATGAATATTATGCTGGTCACTGTTTCTGAGCGAATCAATGAAATTGGGGTGCGTATGGCAGTTGGTGCGCGTCAAAGTGATATTTTACAGCAATTTTTAATTGAAGCGATTTTGGTTTGTGTGATTGGTGGTAGTTTGGGAGTTCTTTTTGGATTTTCTATCGGCGGTTTGTTTATATTGTTTAAGGCGCCTGTCCCCTTTATGTATACGATTGATTCAATTATCATCGCTCTCACCTTTTCAACTGCTATTGGATTGTGTTTTGGCTTTTCGCCAGCGCGACAAGCTTCACGGCTGGATCCTGTTATTGCTCTCTCACGCAATTAAGTGTCATCAATTTTGCAAAAGAGAGCTAAAGGGAAGCTGTTATGGTGACTGTGATCCTGTTAATCTTGAATGATGTATTTCGTATAAAGAGAAATTGATTGGGAGGCTATTTTAATTGACCTGTTGGTCAAATTTTAATGCTGCTTTTTAAAAGAACATAGGTAATGAAGTTACCATAAAGCATTAAATATTTGAGCGCACATAAAAGCAGCTACGCCAACACAATAATTAACAGGTTCTCAGGCACAGGTAAAATAGGATATTTTTTCTGTTGTCATAAAAAGTGTATTATTAGAATTTATTAAGAAACAGCATTTTTGTTCTGAAAAGCGTTTTTAAATTTTTGTACAAAAATGCAGTCCAAAGGAGAAATACCAATATCAATGTAGGCTGATGTTATAATGTTTAAGCGATTACTATCATGTAAAAGCCAATACATTCCGTGAACTTTAAGTGGTATATAAATATCGTTCATTTTATGTTGGCTTGAGAAACTTACAAAAAACCGATGCGCAAAGATCAGAATGCAGTTCTGATATAGACTCCGATAGTTTTGATATATTCGGATGCTAAAATTCGGATTTGATTGATTTGTTGTATTGAGTTTTCAACGCTGTTATTTTTAACGGTATAGGCAATAAAATTGATATCAGGCATTAAATATTTAAGTTCACGCAAAGAACGCCACATGTGATAATCATGGGTGACAATATAAACTGTTTTATAATTATGTTTTTTGATCCAAGCTGTACTTTCTTCGGCATTTCCTTTTGTGTTGGTCGCTTTATTTCCAATGTCAATACAACAGGCAAAGAGCTTGGGATTAATATGGTTGAGGCGTATGAAGTTATCGAGACTGGTTGTTGTATTTACACCACTGATAAGTAAACGCGAACCAAGTTTCTGCTGCAAGAGATTAATCCCTGTTTTTATTCGATTTTCTCCACCTGTTAAAACGATAATTGCATCTGCCTTCGGTAAAGGATCTTGTGGTTTAAGCCGATCAGTTTTTTCAGAAAAAATAACAAATCCAATGCAAAAGGAGAGCATTATCACTAAAAGAGAAAGCGTTGTTGGTGGAAAGTAGCGGAACAAACGCCCACAATGACTTATGCATGGAGTATGTTTTTGACACGTCAAATTATCCTGTGTCGCTAATTTTAGATTATGTGAGTTGTCGTTCATAAAATTAAAATAAACCGCTTTCGCACTGGTCGATCTTTTTAAGTTGTATCAAAATGGTTATCCGGTTTGTTAGCATAGTAAGGAGAGAAACAAAAAGAATCAAGCAAATGATTTTTCCATAAGGTATAGAACTTATGGAAAAATGTCCAAACAAAGCTGTTACTTGGCTGGCTTCGATTGTCTCTAGATTATAGCTTGTCCAAAAAATGACGGCACTAAATAAGAATATGCTGGCAGCACCGCCATATAAGGCACCGCGTAGTGCAGTTTTTAAAAAATGCTGGTCGAATTGTCGAGCAATGAAAAGAGCTTCAGTACCAAGAAAGTATAATACATTGATAATGTGATCATTTTCTGCTAACGCATTGCGCGTAGCAAAGATAATCGTAAGTATAAGTGAACATAGAACCAGTATTAAGACTGAAAAGCCAATAAAAATAGTCGTATGTGTCATTTTTGCAAAACGGTTTATCCAAACGTAATGATCGTCAAACTGACCTCCTGGGATTTGTGTTTTGATTGCTTGGTTGATTTCGTGAGAATTAATTTTTTCATCTTCTTTCAATGTTACGATAATCAGTCGGGGAAGTGGTAATTCATTTAAATCTAAACCCGTTCCAAGCCAAGGTTCGAGCAGTTTTTCAGTGGATTTTTTGTCAACAATTTTGGCATTTTTTACACCATGAAATGTTGTAACTAATTTAACCGCCTCGCGGAGGGCTTGTTCTATATCAACATTTTCCACGGGACGTATTTGAATTGTCGCTTCATAGCTAATTTGATTGCTCCAATTGTCGGTAGCACGCTGTATTAAATCAACACCAATTAATGTTAGGCTTGATAAAAATGTCATAATAGCAATTACTGCAACGAGTGCTTGTCCAGAAATATTATCTCTGGGAATAATAGGGGTTGTGTACTTTTTATTGCTTGTAAAAATTGGGAAAGACTTATTCATGAATTGTCATCCATCCATTATGGAGAATCATACGCCGTGCTGCGACTTGTTCCATAAGCGCAACATCATGGGTGGCAATGACAACAGCAGTTCCAAAACGGTTTAATTCAATAAACAAACGCAATAGACGTTTTGCTAGAGGTGGGTCAACATTTCCCGTTGGCTCATCGGCGAGCAGGATTTCAGGTTGATCGATAAGTGCACGCGCAATAGCCACTCTTTGTTTTTCTCCACCAGAAAGAACAGGCGGTAAAACATGAATATGATTTCCAAGACCTACCCAAGATAAAAGGTCTTCCACTTCACTGCGGTAAGTTGCTTCTTCTTGCCCTTTAATGCGCAAAGGTAGTGAGACATTCTCATATGTGGTCATATGGTCAAGTAAGCGAAAATCTTGAAAGACAACCCCAATACGTTGCCGTAGTGCGGGAAGCTCTTGTCGTTTAAGCAATGCTGTATCAGTGCCAAATAAATCAATATGACCACGGGTTGGTTTGAGCGCCAAAAACATGAGACGCATCAACGATGTTTTCCCTGCTCCAGAGGCGCCAGTTAAAAACTGAAATGATCCAGGAGGAATATGAAAGCTAATATCACGCAAAACCTCAGGACCCATTCCATAGCGCAGACCGACATTTTCAAAATGAATCACTTTTAGTTACCACTTCTGCTTCTCTATTGAATCATTGTAGGGCACTTTGCTATCATTACTTTAGGTTTTTATAAGTGTTTATACTCAATTACTCTCGCTTATATTTAGAAGCATTGCTTGTTTTTTTAAGATAGTCAAAGTATCATTTAATTATTAAGTTTTTCTTTTTTACTTTATAGGTGATTTTAGCAAGAATACTATGGCGATTCTAGTACAAAAGCCGATGATATGTTTCTCTGTTGTATTAAGTCGTGCTCTCTTTAATTTTGGCGATTGGCAATAAGATCGTCAACGACTTGCGGTTCAGCAAGGGTTGAAATGTCTCCTAGATTATCAAATTTATTTTCGGCAATTTTTCGCAAAATACGTCTCATAATTTTTCCTGATCGCGTTTTGGGGAGTTGAGGACTAAATTGAATTTTATCTAAGATAGCAATGGAGCCTATTTCTTTTTTGACATGTTGAATAAGATTTTGGCGTAATTTTTCACTTGGATTGCTGCCTTTCATTAAGGTGACAAAGCTATAGATTCCTTGTCCTTTAATAGGATGAGGATAACCGACAACAGCTGCTTCTGAAACCGCAAAATGTGAAACAAGCGCTGATTCAATTTCAGCTGTTCCTAATCTGTGTCCAGAGACATTGAGAATATCATCAACACGTCCTGTAATCCAATAATAGCCATCATTGTCGCGTTTACAACTATCGCCTGTAAAATATTTTCCTTTATAGGTGGAAAAGTAAGTTTGTACAAAGCGCTCATGGTCATTATAGAGGGTACGCATTTGACCAGGCCATGAGTCAATGATGCAGAGATTACCTTCTGCTCCATCTTCTAAAACATTTCCTTGCGGATCGATTATTTGAGGCTGGATCCCGAAGAAAGGACGTGTAGCTGATCCTGGTTTGAGTTGTGTTGCACCAGGTAGGGGGGTAATCATATGTCCTCCGGTTTCTGTTTGCCACCATGTATCAAGAATGGGACAGCGACTGTCTCCAACCGTATGATAAAACCATTCCCATGCTTCTGGATTAATAGGCTCACCTACGGTGCCAAGCAGGCGGAGAGATGTTCTTTTAGAGCGTTCAACAAATGAATTTCCCGCACCCATAAGCATGCGAATAGCAGTTGGTGCGGTGTAGAGTGTATTGACTTTGTGCTTATCGACAATTTCCCAGAATCTGCTTTGACTGGGAAAGCTTGGTGAACCTTCAAAAATTAAAGTTGTGGCACCGTTGCATAAAGGGCCGTAGATCGAATAAGAATGACCAGTAATCCAACCAATATCGGCAGTACACCAATAAATTTCACCAAGATGATAATCAAAAACATATTGATGTGTCATCGATGCGTAAACAAGATAGCCAGCTGTTGTGTGTAAAACACCTTTTGGTGTGCCTGTTGAGCCAGAGGTGTAAAGAATGAAAAGTGGATCTTCAGCGTTCATCTTTTCTGGTGGACAGTCTGTTTTGGTATGAGATATTTCTTCATGATACCAAAAATCACGCCCTTTTACCCACTCAATTTTTCCGCTGGTGCGCTTGATAACCATGACTTGATTAACATGCACATGATGGCGCGCTGCAATATTAATAGCGTGGTCAATATTGTCTTTTAATTTTATTAATTTTCCTCCACGGACACCTTGATCGGCGGTAATGATGAAGGTGGATCCACAATCGACAATGCGTCCTGCTATTGCTTCAGGAGAAAAGCCTGCAAAAATAACTGAATGAATGGCACCAATACGGGCGCAGGCTAGGATGGCATAGATTGCTTCGGGAATCATTGGTAGGTAAATGGTAACTCTGTCACCTTTTTTTACACTCCGACTTTTTAAGAGATTGGCAAAGCGACAGACATGTTTATAAAGTTCATTATAGGTTATTTTTTTATCATGATAAGGATTATCTCCTTCCCAAATTAGTGCGATATTATCACCATGATTTTTTAAATGGCGGTCAATACAATTATAGGCAACATTCGTTACGCCATCTTCATACCATTGGATTGAGACATTGCCGTTAAAAGAGGTGTTTTTGGCTTTTGTATAAGGTTTAAACCATTCGATGCGTTGTCCGTGTTTTGCCCAGAAAGTTTCTGGATCATGGATGCTTTCTTGATACCATTGTTTATAGATATCTTCATTAATAAAAGCATTTTTTTTGATATCAGCTGGTATTGGGTAGATTTTTTCAGACATATTTCCCTCCCGTGAAGTGTACTGTTTGGAAAGATTAGCCGCTGTATTTTTATTTTTTAGAACAAAACCCTCCCTTTTCGGCTTCTCTTTAAATTAAAAGCCTCACTTTTAGATTTAGAATATATTATATAAGCTGGAGCGACAATTTTTAAATTTTACGCTGATTATATTCAAAGGAGAATTTTACTGCTGTTTTTGAGTCTTAAATGCGGTATTTTCATTAAAAATGGGATCAAGCAGGACGTTTTCCAAACAGAGCTGAGCCAATGCGAAGAATATTAGAGCCAAATTGAAGAGCAATTTTAAAATCGCTGGACATTCCCATAGAAAGTTTTGGAAGACCAGCTTTTTTTGCAAGTTTTGCTAAAAGGGCAAAATAGGGACCGGGGTTTTCTTCTACGGGTGGGATTGCCATAAGACCGATAATGTTTAGTCCATATTGATTTTTGCACTGATCGACAAAAGGGATCACTTCTTGTGGTGCAATGCCACTTTTTTGCGGTTCTAATCCGATATTGACTTGGACATAGCAGGAAAGATATTTTTTTTGTTTTTGCATTTCTTCAGCTAAATATTTAGCTATTTTTTCGCGATCAATCGTTTGAATGACATCAAAAAGTTTGACGGCTTGTTCTGTTTTGTTGGATTGTAAAGGGCCGATGAGATGAAGTTCAATAGGATTAAATTGTTTACGCAAATTTGGCCATTTTTCAGCCGCTTCTTGTACACGATTTTCCGCAAAAAGAGACTGACCTGCTTGCAAAAGAGGAATAATGTTGTTTGCAGACACAGTTTTTGAAACAGCTAAAAGTTGAACCTCTTCTAAGGAACGATGCGTTTCTTGACATATTTTAGCAATGTCTTTTTGAATATTTTGCCACGCTTCAATGGAAGATATATCAGAGGTGGTGTAAGGTGTGCTCATATATTCATATGCTTTCTGTTTTTGTTTAGGAATGGAGCAATGATTTGTAAAAACTTTGTAAAAAGTTTGTAAAATATTTACTGAAAATGTTGACGATTGGCTTAATCCATGGTGAAGCATAAAACAAGTTTTTGGTTCAATTTTATTAAAGAGTATAATGGGAATGACAGTCGAACGCTATAATCCACGTGCCCAAGAAAAAAAATGGCAAGCAATTTGGGATGAAAAGAAAGTTTTTCAAACAAATCAAGAGGATCAGCGTGATAAATATTATGTTTTAGAAATGTTTCCCTATCCTTCGGGTCGCATTCATATGGGGCATGTGCGTAATTATGCGATGGGAGATGTTGTTGCGCGCTATAAACGTGCAAAGGGGTTTAATGTGCTTCATCCCATGGGATGGGATGCTTTTGGTATGCCAGCTGAAAATGCAGCTATGCAAAATAAAGTGCATCCCAAAACTTGGACCTACCAGAACATTGCAGTTATGCGCGGGCAATTAAAGCAGTTGGGGCTTTCTCTGGATTGGTCACGTGAATTTGCAACTTGTGATGTGGACTATTATCACTGTCAACAAATGCTCTTCCTTGATTTTTATGAAAAGGGGTTGATTACGCGCAAAGTGGCTAAAGTTAATTGGGATCCTGTTGATCAGACTGTTTTGGCAAATGAGCAGGTTGTTGATGGACGGGGTTGGCGCTCTGGTGCATTGATTGAGCAGCGTGAATTGACGCAGTGGTTCTTTAAAATTAGTGATTTTAGTGAAGATTTATTGGCAGGGCTTGAAAAGCTTGATCAGTGGCCAGAAAAAGTCCTCACTATGCAAAAAAACTGGATTGGAAAGTCACAAGGCTTGTTGATCCGTTGGGCTTTAGAAACGACAGAGGTGGACAATGATGTTTGTGAGACGTTTAACGAAGTTGTCTGTTACTCAACGCGACCTGATACGCTCTTTGGAGCTTCTTTTTTAGCGCTGTCTGTTGATCATCCTATCGCGAAAATCTTAGCGCAAAAAGATAAAGTTCTTAGCGCTTTTATCGAAAATTGTCGATGTGGTGAAGTGACAACTGAAGCACTTGAAACCGCTGAAAAACAAGGGTTTCGCACATCGCTTTTGGCTGTTCATCCCTTTGATCAAACTATACGTATTCCCGTTTATATAGCCAATTTTGTGCTTATGGATTATGGGACAGGCGCTGTTTTTGGTTGTCCCGCACATGATCAAAGAGACTTAGATTTTGCACGCAAATATGATCTTCCCGTGCGACCAGTGGTTTTACCAAAAGGAATTGATGTTAAGGATTTTATGATTGCTGAAACGGCTTATACTGGTGATGGGGTGATGATCAATTCAGGATTTTTAGATGGTTTAACGCCACAACAAGCTTTTGAAGCGGCAGCAAATCGTCTTGAGGAGCAAGTGCTTCATGGTCAGCCTCAGGGGAAAAAAACAGTGCAGTTTCGATTGCGCGATTGGGGAATTTCGCGTCAACGTTATTGGGGATGTCCGATCCCTATGATTCATTGCGCTGCTTGTGGGGTGGTGCCTGTGCCGCGCGCTGATTTGCCTGTTGTCCTGCCTGATGATGTAACCTTTGATCAGCTTGGCAATCCTCTTGCACGTCATGAAAGTTGGAAAACTGTTACGTGTCCTTCTTGTGGTCAGCCTGCCAAACGGGAAACGGATACAATGGATACATTTGTTGATTCTTCTTGGTATTATGCGCGCTTTACTGCACCTTGGGCACAAGAGCCTGTTGACAAAGATGCAACAACTAAGTGGTTGCCCGTGCAACAATATATTGGTGGGATTGAGCACGCGATTTTGCACCTTCTTTATGCACGTTTTTTTATGCGTGCCATGAAAATTGTAGGTTATGTGAATATGGATGAGCCTTTTAAAGGGCTTTTTACTCAAGGAATGGTTGTTCATGAAACCTATCGGGATGATAAGGGTTGGGTTTCACCAGCAGAAATTGCTGTTGTTGAAAAAGATGGAAAACGTCACGCTTATAAATTGGCTGATCAAAGCGAAGTGACGATTGGCCTGATTGAAAAAATGTCAAAATCAAAAAAGAATGTCGTTGATCCTGATGATATTATCATGTCCTATGGAGCTGATACAGTGCGCTGGTTTGTATTATCAGATTCTCCTCCTGATCGTGACGTTATTTGGACAGAATCTGGTGTTGAAGGCGCACATCGCTTTGTTCAGCGTGTTTGGCGCTGTGTGGTTTTGAGTGCTCCAGTTTTAAAGGATGTACTCCCGTGTGCGGGACATCAAGGGCAGGCTTTAGAACTTTCAAAAATGGCGCATCGCACACTTCGTGCTGTGGAAGATGATTTAGAAAAATTCGCGTTTAATCGGGCGATTGCACGCCTTTATGAATTTTTAAATGTGATAGCACCATTGTCAAATAATGTGGCAAATCTTGAAGATGAAATGAAGGCATCTTTACGCCAAGCAATGGATTTTTTTCTTGCGATGATTGCACCGATCATGCCTCACTTAGCAGAAGAATGCCACACTGCTTTAGGAGGCAAAACTTTGATTTCTGAGCGCCTTTGGCCTCTTTATGATCCTGCATTAACCGTTGAGACGTGCTATACTTTACCAGTACAAGTTAATGGTAAAAAACGTGGTGAGATAACAGTTCCAGCAACAGCTAATGAAGCAATGATTAAAGAAGCTGTTTTGGCTCTTGATTTTATCCAAGCACATCTAGTCCAAAAACCGATAAAAAAGATGATTGTTGTTCCACAGAGGATTGTTAATGTTGTTCTTTAAAAATTTTATTTTTGCTGGGTTTGCTGGTTTGCTCCTGTTTTTGTGTGGATGCACAATTGAACCGCTTTATCGTGAAGCATCTCAGATTTCGACAACGGTGGATTCTGTTTCTCCTAGTCGGGTTTCAAGCAAAAAATCTTTGGAGCTTTCTGCAAAGCTTGCAAGTATTATCATTGAAGAACCTTCAGATCGCTTTAGTCAAATGGTGCGCAATCATTTACTGTTTCTTTTCTATGGAAATGGAAGCACACCTTCTGCTCCAGCTTATAGATTAGCATTGCAGATATCGGTGTTTACACGGGCATCTGTGCCAATAGAGTTTGAGCGATATAGGGAAGGACGGTTCTCTCTTGGAACTGTCATGAGCAAAGTTTCCTATACACTGCAAAATATGAAAAATGTAATCATTGCGCAAGGAATGGAAACTGCAAATGTGTCTTTTGAACGACTTCGCCAAGAATATGCAACGCTACAGGCAGAAGAAAGTGCACAAAGGTATGCAGCTAAAGAATTGGCTGAGCGGATTTTCTTATCGCTTTCAAGAGATCTTGCAAAGCATTAGGCGATATTTTGTCCAGTTTTTTGCCAATCTGCCAAGAATATTTGTAAGCCTTTATCGGTTAAGGGATGCTTGATGAGAGCTTTTAAGATTGCTGGTGGGATAGTCGCAACATCTGCACCGCTTAGTGCGGCTTGTTTAACATGATTAACGGTGCGGATTGAGGCTGCTAAAATTTGTGTTTGAAAGCCATAATTATCGTAAATTGTGCGAATTTCATGAAGCAATTCACAGCCATCTATGCCGTAATCGTCGATCCTACCAACAAAAGGCGAAACAAATGTTGCACCTGCTTTGGCTGCCAATAAGGCTTGGTTGGCAGAAAAACAAAGTGTAAGATTTGTTTTTAATCCTTGTTTTGTCAGCGCTTTACACGCTTTCAATCCATCAAATGTTAAGGGAAGTTTTATGCAAATATTGTCGGCAATTTTTGCTAAAACAGTGGCTTCTTCCATAATGTTTTCAAATCCAGTTGCGGTGACTTCAGCGGAAACAGGCCCCTTGACCAGATTACAAATTTCTTTTGTGACATCAAGGATATTGCGTCCTGATTTTAAGATAAGAGAGGGATTTGTAGTAACACCATCAACAAGATCCAAATTTTGCAATTCTATGATATCTTCAACATTTGCACTGTCCACAAAAAACTTCATTCTTAACTTCTTTCCTTGGTTTTTCAGCTCTTTATAATCAAAAATTTCTGCTGCTTTGCTCTGTTGCTGTTATGCGTCATCATTTATCACAAAAGCAAGAGTGGGAATGGATATCTTTATGGCAAGTTGATGATTTATTGGGGAAAAGGAAAAATTTAAGCTTTGGAAAGAGAGCAAAAATGTGAAAAAAAAGTTTGTTTGGGGTTTTAGCATTTATATGGTGTCAGTATTAAATACGAATTAAAAATCATCATCACTGATTGGATGTTGTTGATGGAGAAAATGATAAATCACGCAAAAAAGAATTTTTGCAAGGGGATCATATTCGAAAGACAAAGTATAAAGAATAATATCTGTCTAAAAGGTTCATATAAAGATTGGTACAAAAAGTGAAATCAAATATGGTAGAGGAAACAATTGTTTCGGTTTTGGTGCCTCTTCCTGTTTCTCATGCTTATAGTTATGTGGTTCCATCTTCTATGGAGGTGGAGGTCGGTTCTTTTGTTCGTGTTCCAGTGATGGGGCGTGAGGTTTGTGGGTTTGTGGTAGAAGTTGGCGGGCAAACAGCTAAATCTTCGCAAATGGGTAAGCCTGTGGTGCGTGAAAAATTACGCTCAATTCTTCATGTTTTTGATTGTCCACCGTTAAAGGCAGAAACGATCACATTTTTGCGCTTTGTTAGTCAATATACGATGGCTCCCTTTGGTTCTGTTGCACGGTTGGTTTTGTGTGTGTTAGCTGCTTTAGAACCAGAAGAACAGATGATGGGGTTGCGCTATTGTGGTGGGAATGTGGGGCGTTTAACGCCAGCACGATCACGGGTTTTAGAGTTGGTGCGTGGTGGTAGTGTTTGGACACGTTCTGGTCTTGCGCATGCGGCAGGTGTTTCTGTTTCTGTTGTTGATGGGTTAAAATCGCTTGGTGTTTTTGAAAATGTTATGGTGCCATCACCTGATCTTGTGGCGATGCCTGATCCTAATTTTTGTCTTCCCGTGTTAGAAGGTGCGCAAAGTGAAGCGGCGGCTTTGTTGCGGGAAGGTGTTTTGTCTTCCAAGTTTCAAGTTTTTCTGCTTGAGGGCGTTACGGGATCAGGAAAGACGGAAGTTTATTTTGAAGCGATTGCTCAGGCACTGATATGCGGCAAGCAAGTTTTAATTTTATTGCCAGAAATTGCTTTAACACAGCAGTTTTTAGATCGTTTTTATGCGCGTTTTGGCGCAGCAGCAGCAGAGTGGCACTCAGATTTAGCACCGCGTCGTCGTGAACGTGTATGGCGGCAAGTTGCAGAGGGGCGTGTGCGGGTTGTTGCGGGAGCACGTTCAGCACTTTTTTTACCTTTTCAAGAACTTGGACTCATTGTTGTTGATGAGGAACATGACGGTGCTTATAAACAGGAAGAACGCATTTTTTATCATGCACGTGATATGGCGGTTGCACGGGGCTCTTTTGAGCATTTTCCTGTTATTTTATCCTCAGCTACACCGTCGATCGAAAGTCAGGCAAATGTCTCGTGGGGGCGTTATAAACAGGTTAATTTGCCATCGCGTTTTAAAGCGGCAGCGCTCCCGCAATTGCAAGTGGTTGATATGCGTCAAGGAGGCGCGCCAAGGGGGCGCTTTATTTCTTTTGCTCTTGAACGGGCTTTGATGCAAACTCTTGAGAAGGAGGAACAGGCACTCCTTTTCCTCAATAGGCGTGGTTATGCGCCTTTAACTTTGTGTCGAGTTTGTGGATATCGTTTTCATTGTACGAATTGTTCAAGTTGGTTGGTTGAACATCGTTTACAAGGAAAACTTAAATGCCATCACTGTGGTTATCATCAACCGCTTCCAGAAGCATGTTCTGAATGTGGAACTCTCGATCATCTCGTGGCTTGTGGACCAGGTGTGGAAAGAATTGCTGAAGAAGCTCAGGCACTTTTTCCACAGGCGCGATTGTTGATTTTGTCCACTGATCTGAAAGGTGGAATTGGTCAATTGCGAAGCGAGTTAGAGGCAGTCACAAAGGGGGATGTTGACATTATTATTGGGACTCAGCTCGTCGCGAAGGGGCATCATTTTCCTCGGCTTTCTTTAGTTGGGGTAATTGATGCGGATCTTGGTCTTTCTAATGGGGATTTACGTGCGGCTGAACGCACTTTTCAGCTCTTATCTCAGGTTACAGGCAGGGCAGGGCGTATGGGATTGAAAAGTTTAGGATTATTGCAAACTTATCAACCCGATCATTCGGTAATACAAGCTTTGCTTTCACAGAAATGTGAAGATTTTTACGAGCATGAACTTGCAATGCGGCGGAATTATCATTTACCTCCTTTTGGGCGGCTTGCTTCTTTAATTGTATCTTCAGAAAAGCGTCAAGCTGCAGAACATTACGCGCGTGCACTGCGTCAAGCTGCACCACGGGAAAAAAATGTTTCACTTATGGGGCCTGCGGAAGCACAGCTAGCTCTTGTGCGGGGACGTTATCGTTTTCGACTTTTGTTGCAAGGAAAACGCTCTTTTAATATGCAAGACTTTATTCGTGCAATCCTTGCAAGTGCTCCCAAAATACCAAGTTCTGTTCGGGTGCAAATTGATATTGATCCGCAAAGCTTCCTTTAAAAATAAAGCAATATAAATAACAGAGAATAAATAACAGAGAGATTTACTTTCTCAGAAAAACTTTGAAAAGGAAACTGCTTTTAAAGGTGGCGTGCTTTTTAAAAATTTTGGAAGATATAAATAGAGATGCAAAAAAATTGTAATTCTATTTCATATCTAAAAATGATTTTTAAAAATATTTTGAATATTTTATTTAAAATTTTTAGAAAGCATCGATTTGTGGTGTTGCGAGTCGGTTATGTCTATGCTAGAAACCAGAAAGTTTTTTGTTCTAGATTTTAAGTGGAGAATTTTAAGCGGAGAGTTCTTAAAATTTAGGACGTCTGATTCATTTCATCTGATAGTTATCAGAGAGTTGCTCTAGGGAAAGAGGCGGTATTTCGTGTCGGATTCATTTTCTCTTATACCGCTGCCATTAGTAGATCAGCGCTACGCAGAGGCACTTTTTGATTTTGTTGAAGAGACAAAATCTGTTGAAAATGTTGAAAAGGCAATAGCATCTTTTTTGGTTGTATTGGAGCAAGATGAAGATTTGAAACGCTTTGTGAAAAGCCCTTTCTTTTCAGCAAAAGAACAAATCAAAGTGATGTGTTCTGTTTGCGATAATATCGGGTTTGTTGATGAAGACGCAGGCCAGGTTATTCGTAATTTTTTGCGCGTGATAGCAGTAAACCGTCGGCTTTGTGCCTTGTCTGGTATTTTACATGCTTTTCAGCGCCGTGTCGCTTTATCTCGAGGGGAAGTTTCAGCACAGATTGTTTCTGCACGCTCACTCAGTCCTCATCAAGAAGAGGACTTGCGTATGGCTTTGAAAGGTGTTGTTGGAGAAAAAATTTTGCTACGTATCACTATCGATCCAACAATTCTTGGTGGGCTAATTGTTCGCTTAGGATCGTTTCAGATTGATGCGTCTCTTGTGGCTAAATTATCTTCGCTTAAGCTTGCATTGAAAAAAGAGGTCAGCTGATGGACATTAGACCGTCTGAAATTTCAAAAATTCTAAAAGAGCAAATCAGGAACTTTGACCAAAAGGCTGAAGTTTCAGAGATTGGTTGGGTTTTATCCGTAGGTGATGGTATCGCTCGTGTTTATGGTTTGGATAACGTCCAAGCTGGCGAGATGGTTTCCTTTTCAAATGGTGTACGTGGTATGGCATTGAATTTGGAAATCGATAATGTCGGTGTTGTGATTTTTGGTTCGGATCGTGATATTCGCGAAGGTGATTGCGTTAAAAGACTAGGCGCTATTGTGGATGTTCCCGTGGGACCAGAGTTGCTTGGGCGTGTTGTTGATGCTCTTGGAAATCCTATAGATGGCAAAGGTCCTATTAAAGCGGCAGAGCGTCGTCGTGTTGATGTTAAGGCTCCAGGAATTATTCCACGTCAATCTGTGCACGAATCAATGTCTACGGGATTAAAGGCTGTTGATGCGCTTATCCCCATTGGACGTGGGCAGCGTGAGTTGGTGATTGGAGACCGTCAGACAGGGAAAACAGCAATTTTGCTCGATACGTTTTTGAATCAGAAACCTTTCCATGAAAAAGATTCTGGGCGCGATCAAGATAAAGTTTATTGTATTTATGTTGCTATTGGTCAAAAACGTTCAACAGTTGCACAATTTGTGAAAGTTTTGGAAGAGCGTGGAGCTCTGGAATATTCGATTATCGTTGCAGCTACGGCTTCTGATCCAGCGCCTATGCAGTTTATTGCGCCTCTTGCTGGGTGTGCGATGGGGGAATATTTCCGTGATAATGGTCAGCATGCTTTGATTGGTTATGATGATCTTTCAAAACAGGCGGTTGCTTATCGTCAAATGTCTCTTTTGCTTCGCCGTCCTCCCGGTCGTGAGGCTTATCCTGGGGATGTTTTCTATCTTCATTCCCGTCTTTTAGAGCGGGCTGCAAAGCTGAATGCTGAGAACGGTTCTGGGTCTTTGACGGCTTTGCCGGTTATTGAAACACAGGCAAATGATGTTTCTGCTTATATTCCGACCAATGTGATTTCGATTACTGATGGGCAGATTTTTCTAGAAACCAATTTATTTTATCAGGGAATTCGTCCTGCTGTGAATGTTGGTCTTTCTGTGTCACGTGTTGGTTCTGCTGCACAAATTAAAGCGATGAAACAAGTTGCAGGTTCAATTAAAGGTGAATTGGCGCAATATCGGGAAATGGCAGCTTTTGCGCAATTTGGTTCAGATTTGGATGCGTCAACGCAGCGTCTTTTGAATCGTGGTGCGCGTTTAACGGAGCTCCTAAAACAACCGCAGTTCTCACCGCTTAAAGTTGAAGAACAAGTTGTTGTTATCTTCGCTGGTGTGAATGGTTATCTTGATGCATTAGCTGTTTCTGATGTTGGTCGGTTTGAGCAGGGGCTTTTGACGCTTATGCGCAGTGATTCCCGCGATCTTTTGCAGGCGATTGCTGAACAAAAGCAGCTAACAGATAATATTAAGGAGAAATTGATTACTGTCCTTAATAATTATGCGAAAAAGTTTTCGTGATGAATTAATTGATGGAATGCTTAAATGGCGTCGCTAAAGGATCTGAGAGACCGTATCGCCTCGGTTAAGGCAACACAGAAAATTACCAAAGCTATGCAAATGGTTGCGGCAGCAAGGTTGTACCGTGCACAAGAGGCGGCTGAATCTGCACGCCCTTATGCTCAGCGGATGGCTGCTATTTTAGCTAATGTTGCTGTTGATGTGGATGCCATCGATGCTCCCCCTCTTATGCGTGGGACAGGTCGAGATGATGTACATCTTTTAGTGGTATGTACTGCTGAACGTGGTTTATGTGGTGCTTTTAACGTGCAAATTGCGCGTCGCGCCCGAGAGCAAATTGAGGCACTGCTGTCTGCTGGTAAAATAGTTAAAATTTTAACTGTAGGGAAAAAAGGTGCAGATATTTTACTGCGTAATTACAAGTCCATTATGATTGATCATATTGATTTGCGTTCTGTAAAACGAGTTGGTTTTGCAGAGGCGTCAATGATTAGTCAGCGTATTATTGAATTGTTTAATGAGGGTGCGTTTGATGTGTGTACGCTGTTTTATTCTGAATTTGTTTCAGTGATTAATCAGCGTCCAACGGCTTTTCGCTTGATTCCAACAATTCCTCCAGAGGGTGTTGTGGCAGCAGATATTGCTGAAAAAACAGACAAAAGTAGAGATTTAAAATCGATGGTTTATGATTATGAGCCTGATGCAGCCTCTCTTTTGGATGAACTTGTACCGCGCAATCTTTCTGTGCAAATTTTTCGAGCTTTGCTTGAAAATGTTGCTGGTGAAATGGGTGCAAAAATGAGTGCTATGGATAACGCATCGCGCAATGCGGGTGAAATGATTAATAAATTGACGGTGACCTATAATCGTCAGCGTCAGGCACAGATCACTACAGAATTGGTCGAAATTATTGCTGGCGCTGAAGCGCTTTAAATTGAAAAGGTAAGGATTGATGGTAAAATCAGTGACATCAAGCAAAGAAGCGCCAAAAGCTGGAGAAAAAAAAGCAGCTGCGCGTCCGAGCGTGAAAAAAAACGCCTCAGAATTTCAAGCTGGCGTAAAAGATTCTTCAACTTCTGTGCATGCAACAGGTTCGGTTGGTAAGATTAAGCAGGTTATTGGTGCTGTCGTTGATGTGCAATTTGAAGGTGAGTTGCCAAATATTCTTAATGCGTTAGAAACAGAGAACTTAGGCAATCGATTGGTTTTAGAAGTTGCGCAGCATTTGGGTGAAAACACTGTGCGCACGATCGCCATGGATACGACAGATGGTCTTATGCGTGGTCAAAAAGTTTTTGATACAGGAACACAGATCAGTGTTCCCGTTGGAGAAGTAACGCTTGGTCGTATCATGAACGTGATTGGAGAACCCGTTGATAATGTTGGACCAATCGTTACAACAAAGAAGCGCTCCATTCATCAAGATGCTCCTGCATATGTTGAACAATCAACGGCATCAGAAATTCTTGTTACTGGTATTAAAGTTGTTGATTTGTTAGCGCCTTATTCGAAAGGTGGTAAGGTTGGGCTGTTTGGGGGAGCTGGTGTTGGTAAAACCGTTCTCATTATGGAGCTTATCAACAATATTGCAAAAGCTCATGGTGGATATTCTGTGTTTGCGGGTGTTGGAGAACGTACACGGGAAGGAAATGATCTTTACTATGAAATGATCGAAAGCCGTGTGAATGTGAATCCAAAAGACAATAACGGTTCAACGGAAGGATCAAAATGTGCGCTTGTTTATGGGCAGATGAATGAACCACCAGGGGCACGTGCACGTGTTGCTCTTTCAGGATTGACCATTGCAGAAAGTTTCCGTGATGAAGGGCAGGATGTTCTTTTCTTTGTGGATAATATTTTCCGCTTTACACAAGCAGGGGCTGAAGTGTCTGCTCTTTTAGGGCGTATTCCTTCTGCTGTGGGGTATCAGCCAACTTTGGCAACAGATATGGGTGCTTTACAAGAACGTATTACTAGTACGAAAACGGGATCTATTACCTCTGTGCAAGCTATTTATGTTCCAGCAGATGATTTGACTGATCCAGCACCTGCTACATCTTTTGCACACTTGGATGCAACAACAGTTCTTTCGCGCTCTATTGCTGAAAAAGGTATTTATCCAGCGGTTGATCCACTCGATTCTTTCTCACGCATGTTAGATCCATTGATTGTGGGTGAAGAACATTATTTTGTCGCAAATAAGGTTCAAACTATTTTGCAGCGGTATAGATCTTTGCAAGATATCATTGCTATTCTTGGAATGGATGAACTTTCTGAAGATGATAAGTTGCTGGTAGGACGGGCACGTAAAATTGAACGTTTTCTTTCTCAGCCTTTCCATGTGGCGGAAGCTTTTACTGGTTCACCGGGGAAGCTTGTGTCTTTGGAAGATACAATTAAAGGCTTTAAAGGTCTTTGCGCTGGCGATTATGATGATTTACCAGAAGCAGCTTTTTATATGGTTGGTTCGATAGATGAAGCCATTGAAAAAGGAAAGCGTCTCATTGCAGAGGCTTCTTCATAAAATACAGACTTGTAATGTGTGTTTATTGAAGGGATGACAAGAGGTTCTTGTATTGAGCCTTGTGGAGGTTGCTGTGGAAAATGATAGAGTAGAGCATTTTTTATTTGAGCTTGTATCACCTGAGAAAATTGTTTTATCAGAGCAGGTGAGATCTGTTGTTCTTCCTTCAGATTCAGGTCATTTAACGGTCATGGCTCATCATGCACCTGTGGTGACAAGCATTATGTTGGGAAGTGTTCGCGTCTTATGCTCTTCAGGTGAAAAGCTGTTTGCTGTTTTTAGTGGTGTTGCTGATATTAACTCTTCGGGTTGCTCTCTTTTGGTAGAAAAAGTTGTTGCTGTAGAGCATGTTTCTTCTGATGTCCTGGAACAAAAAATTTTGCAAGTTCGTGCAACGTTGGAGGGAGAATCCGGTGATGGAAGAAATCGCAAAGTAGAAGAATTTTTTCGTCAATTAACAGATGTTGATGGTGCATTAATGGAGGCATAGTAGGATGCAGGATAGGCGACATGAGCGGTAAGAAAAAATCAGCTATGTCTGCTAAGTATGCTGGGCCTTTCCCTCATCCGGGTACTGTTTTTGCAGGCTCTTTACCGAAGTGTTTCGTCTATATTTTCGCTTCTTTTATTTTGCAGTGGTCTTGTGGTTTAGGGGCGAATATCGTTCAATCTAACATTCTTCACCTTACTGGCGATTTTCATGCGACCATGGTTGAAACTATGTGGTTGGTTGCTGTTTATATGGCTCCAAACGTCAGTGTTGCAATTATGTTGATTAAAATTCGCTACCATTTTGGGTTGCGTGCTTTTGCTGAATTATCAATTCTTGGGTTTGTGCTGGTTTGTATTTTGCAATTATTTGTGACAGACTTGCGTTCCGCTTTGATTATTCGTTTTTTTGCTGGTATTGCGGCAGCACCATTGGCTTCACTTGCCCTTCTTTATATGATGGAAGCTTTCGCACCAGAAAAGAAGTTTACCATTGGTCTTAGTTTAAATTATATGAATGCGAATTTGGCGGCGCCTTTATCACATTTGATTTCACCTAATTTGTTGGAAAATGGTGGATTTTTTAGCCTTTCAGCCATGGAAATGGGGTTAGTTCTCATTAGTTTGGGGTGCATTTTTTCTCTTCCACTCACTCCTGTTAAACGCAATAAGGTCATTGTGACGTTAGATTGGGTGAGCTACGGTCTGATTGCACTTGGTCTTGGATTAAATGCAATTATTATGTCGGTTGGTACGTTATATTGGTGGTATGAGGCTCCATGGATTGGTTGGGGATTTGTTCTTGTTATTTTGTTTTTGATGATGGCGGCTATTCTTGAGCTTAATAGAGAAAAACCATTAATTGATTTTCGTTGGCTTTTTAGTAAAGAAATGGTGCAGCCTGTTCTTATTTTATTGGCCTTTCGCGTCCTTTTATTGGAGAATTCAGCTTTATCATCGGAATTTTTTAGTCTTTTTGGTTTTTTTAATTCTGAGATGGCACCTATGTACCTTGCGGTTACGTTTGGCACTCTTTTAGGAGGAGGAATTTGTGTCTTTTTTTTACGTGCTGGTCGTGAGGACTATTTCTATCTTGTTTCTTTTGGTTGTCTGGCATTTGGATCCTATTTAGATAGCTATGTGAGTCAATTAACGCGTCCAGCAGATATGATGTTAAGTCAAGGACTCATTGGCTTTGGCTATGCGCTTTTTTTACCTCCTGCTCTTTTTAAGGGATTTGTAGTGTCCAGTGAGCGAGGACCTCGTTATGTTTTAAGCTTTATTGCGATTTTTTTGTTAACGCAGGTGACTGGAAGGTTGATGAGTTCAGCATTTTTTGGCAGTTTGCAGCTTTTTTTAGCTCATATGCATTTTGAGCATTTAACGCAAAATATTGTTGTTACTGATCCTCTTGTTTTAGGTGAGATAAGTACTTTATTTTCATCTTCTCATGGTATGTTAGTTCCTCATATTTTAGAGGATGGGCAAAGCATGTCTGAATTGGTTAAGAAGTTGAAGTTAACAGCAAATATTTTTGCCTATAACGATGTGTTTCGGTTGTATTTTTATATTGCAACGGTTGTATTTGCTGTTTTTCTTATAAAAGTGCTTTTCAAAACATGTTCTTTGATAACATTTGAAAAACAAAATAATGTTCATCAAAAGGGATAAAAAATGATAAGAGCGTTAAAAATGATAAGAACGTTAAGGGCAAAGAGAACAATTGTTGCGTTCTTATCAGGTGCTGTTGGTATTTTGTTGATTTTATGGGCTTGGAAGCTTCCTCCTTTTGTTAGTGCAATTCAAATGACGGATAATGCTTCAATTAAGGGGGATGTTACCTTGGTAAGCCCGCAGATTTCCGGTGTGGTTTCACGGGTTTATGTTAAGGATTATCAAAAAGTTGAGCAAGGAATGCTTTTATTTGAACTTGATGATGCTCTTTTTCAGCAACAATTGGCACAGGCACAAGCTGTTCTAGATTCAAAAAATGCAAAAATTGCAAGTGTTTTGTTACAAGATCAAATCTTACAGGGGGAAATTAATATGATAGAAATCGAATTGTCGCGTTCGCAAAGATTTCCCAATGTTCTTTCCGGACAAAAAAAACATAATGTTGATGATGTTTCAAGTCCTGCTTCTCGTTCTCTTTCGCAATTATTGGCGGCGCTTGAAACAAAACGTCAATTGCAAAAACAATTGGGTCTTGAGCGGCAAAGTTTACAGTCAGAGGTCGATGGGGCAAAGGTTGGCGTTGAATTGGCTAAACTTAATTTAAAACACACGAAGGTTGTATCTCCCAAAACGGGGCATGTTGGATTGGTTGGTGCACGAGTTGGGCAATATGTTTTGCCTGGCGCGCAATTGGTATCGGTTATTTCTGATGATATTTGGATTATTGCCAATTATAAAGAAACGCAACTTTCTCAGATGCGTGTGGGGCAACCTGTTGTTTTTTCTGTTGATGCATTGAACAATAAAAAATTAACAGGACGGGTGGATCGTTTCGCACCTGCTACAGGTTCGGAATTTTCATTGCTAAAGACCGATACTGCAATTGGTAATTTTATAAAAATTGCGCAGCGCATTTCAGTACGGATTTCTTTAGATCCTGGACAAGCGGAGATTGAGAAGCTTATTCCAGGGATGTCTGTGGTTACATATGTAGATACTTCACAAAATGCCTCTGGAGGTTAATGTTTTGATTTTTTGGAGTTTGATTTTTGTTCCCTTTTTTTACAGTAAATGGGCTTTTGTCTTAGAAGATTTCGTTTGGTTCTTCATGATGCGGATTTTGACCTATTATTTTTGATCTGCGGAGTCCATGATGTTCTGTAATGTTCATTCTAAAACATAAAATGGCTCGCATCAGAGCGGGCATGGATAATCTAATTATAGCCTTTTTAATCTTTACGTGTCAGAAAAAAACCAGCTAAAGCCATTCCTGTAACTAGTGCAAAGGCTGTTTTAGGGTTTTCTGTTACTTTTTTCTTTAATTTTGTACCCTGTTTGCTTAGGGAGTAAAGCGTATGGGAGCATTTTTTCTTCCATATTTCACGCATGTCAAGGTTGTTATTATGAGAATGCCAACGGTTCATAGGTAGGAATTTATTCTTAAATTGTGCAATGCGCTTTTTAGTTGTAACGTTTTGTAAATGGGATGAAAATAGATACATCTATTGATTCCTTCATGTTTTATACTATTTTACTTCAGTAGCTGGAATTGTGCTTTGAGTTTTCTATAACGAATAGAAAATTAAAAAGTTGCAGTGGCTGCGTTTCTTATCGGTTGATGGTGAGATAAAGAATTTTGGCTAAATGAGGTAATTTTTTTTAATCTATTTTTTAAAAATTGTACTCTGATAAGTGTTATCATAAGAATGATGGTGATTTATAGTGCAGGTTTTGCAGGTTTAAGGATTTTATGAGCACGGTGTGTTATTTATCTAAACCTCTTGAACGTCGTCGAACTGTTGCTGTTGCGGTTGGTGATGTGGTTGTCGGTGGTTCTAGCCCGATTGTTGTTCAATCAATGACCAATACGGATACTGCGGATGTTGATGCGACTGTTGCGCAAGTTGCTGCTCTTTGGAAGGCAGGTTCGCAATTGGTTCGGATAACGGTTGATCGGGATGAAGCTGCTGCTGCTGTGCCTAAAATACGGGAGCGGTTGGAACGGTTGGGCATATTTGTGCCATTGGTGGGAGATTTTCATTATATTGGTCATAAGCTGTTATCAGACCATCCGGCATGCGCTGAGGCGCTTGCAAAATACCGAATTAATCCTGGAAATGTTGGTTTTGGTGCAAAGAAGGATCGTCAATTTGCAGAAATTGTCGAGATTGCTTGTCGGTATCGTAAAGCTATTCGAATTGGTGTGAATTGGGGCTCTCTCGATAATGTGTTGTTGACAGGGCTTATGGATGAAAATGCTCAGCAGGAAAATCCCTTGCCTGTTGGTGAAGTCATACGGGAAGCTGTTGTTCAATCCGCGCTTCATTCGGCTCTTTGGGCTGAAGAAATAGGGCTGGGTCGTGATAAAATTATTCTTTCCGCGAAAATGAGTGATGTACAAGATCTTATTGCTGTTTACAGCTCTTTGGCACAGCGTTGTGATCATGCGCTCCATTTGGGCTTAACAGAAGCGGGAATGGGTACAAAAGGAGTTGTGGCTTCTTCAGTTGCTTTGGGCGTTTTGTTACAGCAAGGAATTGGGGATACGATTCGCATTTCATTAACGCCTGAGCCTGGCGGAGATCGGACACGGGAAGTTAAAGTTTGTCAGGAGCTTTTACAAGTGATGGGGTTTCGACAATTTTTACCTGTTGTTGCAGCTTGCCCTGGGTGTGGTCGGACAACTTCGACAGTTTTTCAGCAATTGGCACAGAAAATTGAAGCGGATTTATGTAAAAATATGCCTGTGTGGCGTGAAAAATATCCTGGTGTTGAGGGGTTAAAGATTGCGGTGATGGGATGCATTGTAAACGGACCTGGAGAATCAAAACATGCCGATATTGGAATCTCTTTGCCCGGGGTAGGGGAAAGCCCAGCTGCCCCTGTTTTTGTTGATGGAAAGAAGGTGAAAACTTTGCGGGGTAATCATATTGCTGAGGAATTTGAAGTAATACTTGGTGATTACATTCATACACGCTTTGGACAAGGTTAAAATTTACAATAGAAATGAAATTCGAGACAGGGCAGAAACAAAGAAAAGCTTTTTCTTGAGTCTGCAATGCTTATATCTTGATATTTTAAGTGCAGATAAACGATTAGTTTTGGCGTGTTGCTATGAAATGGGCTGCTTGCTGAAGTGGTGTTGCTTTAGCGCCAAAAGGTTCTAGCAGTGATTCTGCTTTAGCGATGAATTCATCTCGTCTTTTTTGTGTTTCTTGCACACCATAAAGGCGAACAAATGTCGCTTTTTGTGCCGCTTCATCTTTCCCAGCGGTTTTTCCTAAAACTTCGGTACTGGCAGTGATATCGAGTAAGTCATCTGTCAATTGAAAAGCAAGGCCAATATATGTGCCAAAATCGGTAAGTGCTTGAATCTGTGTGTCAGATGCATTGCCGATTATTGCTCCGGCTTTGCAAGCAAAGCTTATAAGAGCAGCTGTTTTCATGCGTTGCAGAGAGGTGATGCTGTTGCCATCTTGTGTTTTTTTTTCAGCTTCAAGATCAAGGAATTGCCCTCCTACCATACCACCAACCCCGGCCGATTGTGCAAGAGATGTGATCAGATTTGTTCTGGTTTCAAAGGAAAGCGCATGCGTTCTATGTGCGATGATTTCAAAAGCTAAAGTAAGAAGGGCACTGCCTGCCAAAATTGCTGTCGCTTCATCAAATGCTATGTGGACGGTGGGCTGTCCGCGTCGGAGTGTATCGTTATCCATGGCGGGAAGATCATCATGGATTAGTGAATAACAATGGACACATTCTAAGGCTATTGCAACGTCGATGGAGTATTCAACAGGAATATCAAAAAGCGCAGCACTTTGAATAACAAGAAAAGGACGAAAGCGCTTACCACCATTTAGTACGCCATGACGCATGGCTTTGATTAAGGTTTCAGGACGGAAAATTTCGCCATTTTGGGCTTCGCTATTTAATAACGTGTCAAGTTCCTTTTCAATGTTATGACTATGTTTTGCAAGAAGGGTGGTAAATTCGTGCATTCTTGCTTCCCTTGTTTTTTAGCAAAAGTATTGTGGCAAATGAAATTTTAAAGTTTAGAGCATGAAGGCTTGCTATTCTTTATTTTTAATTAATTTTGCTTAGACTTTAATTGCTGTTTACTAAAAAAGATTTTTATTTTGTATCTGTTACCATTGTATGCGAGAGTGATGTTAAAGCCAAATAAAAAATTAAATGAAAGTCTAGTCAAATGGCTTTAATCAGTGTATAATCGTTAAAATTTCTAATGTTATTAATAAGGGTTGTGTCATTTGTGATGCTGCCTGTTCTTTTTAATGGATTTGGAGTGTCTCTTTATGGCTGTACCTAAACGAAAAACCTCTCCATCAAAGCGTGGTATGCGCCGTTCGGCTGATGCCCTTAAGGCGCCGGCTTATGTCGAAGATAAAAATTCTGGCGAGTTGCGTCGTCCTCATCACATTGATTTGAAAACTGGAATGTATCGTGGACGTTCCGTTTTGCCTGCTAAAGATTGAGATTTTGATCTTCCTAATCCGTGGCAGTTAGTTCTTTGTCAGTGGGTGGTAATCTTAAGTCTCATAGGTTAAGTGGATGCAAAGAAATCTTTTTAAGACACTTTTCTTAAGAGTGTTTTTGCTTATGTGAAAAGTTTTCTAGTCGTGTGTAAGGTTTTCTTATCAGCTTTTTTCTTGTTTTATCAGACGACCCTAATAGCTTTTTTAGCTTTTGGGGCGTTTTTTTGATAAAGATTTGGTTAATCTTATCGGTATCTGTGAAATAAGTCTGATAATCGGATAATCTTTCTTAATAACGTTCTAAACTTTGCGTTTAGCAGAAAAAGCAAAGTTTAACGATCTTAAGAAATAAAGTTGTGTGTTCGATTTTATCAATATATTGCTGTACAGAAAACTTTATTGATTTTCTATTAAAATGCTCTTCCATGTCCATGTGCAAAAGTAAAAATAAAACCAATATAAAGCTGGTTTCATTTTTTTATTATTACTGTTATGCAGCGTAAACGGTGTTGTTGCTGGTATCAGATTCTTCTAGTTCTGTTTTAAATTCACGCTTTGCTCTATTAGAAAGGTGCATTTCTATAAGATTGATGGCTTCTGTTTCAGAAAGACTATTAATGACAGCAATTTCACGAGCCATCCGTTCAAGTGCAGCGGTATAGAGTTGACGTTCAGAATAAGATTGCTCAGGTTGTATATCTGAGCGAAAGAGATCACGCACAACTTCAGCAATGCATATGAGATCACCGGAATTAATTTTAGCATCATATTCTTGAGCGCGGCGTGACCACATAGTTCGCTTAACCTTTGCTTTTCCTTGTAAGATTTTTAATGCACGTTCAACGGAATCAACAGCGGATAATTTGCGCATTCCAATAGAAATAGCTTTTGCGATTGGCACTTTGACATCCATTTTGTCTTTAGCAAAATGAATAACAAAAAGTTTTAATTTATGTCCTGCAACTTCCTGATCCTCAATTGCTATAATCTGCCCTACTCCATGGGTAGGATAGACAATATATTCAGATGTTGAGAATCCTTTAGTATTGGAAGAATCGCTATGTTGGGATGCCATATTTTAATTACTCCCTTTATGACTAATAAGTGCGCCAAAAAACAGACTTAAAGTCTGAACGCTGAATATCTTTGACCAAGTATATTACATTAATTTATCGAGCATAAAAGTTGAGTACTTTTAAATGTGACAAGAAACACCCCGCTCTATAATTAAAAAGCAAAGAAAAAATACTTAGAAAAATAATTATGTTAATTTGACATTAACACCAACAATTAAAAAAATCAATCATTTCACGTGGAATTTTTTAATTTTACAGAGGATGAGTTTACATTTTTGAAGCACTGTATAACTTAGGGTTGTACAATTGTTACTTGCTATTTGATTTCGCAATTATTATTCACCACTTCCGGGATTTTCTGAAAAATATTTTTCTAATTTATCCGGAACACCATCCATTTCTTTTGCTTGAGGAAGAGGGTCTTTTCGAACAGTTAAATTAGGCCATTTTGTTGCATAATGCAGGTTAAGTTCTTGCCATTTTTCTAAGCCTGGTTCTGTATCGGGCTTAATGGCTTCTGCTGGACATTCTGGCTCGCAAACACCGCAGTCGATACACTCATCGGGATGAATGACAAGCATATTTTCACCTTCATAAAAACAGTCAACAGGGCACACATCAACGCAATCAGTGTATTTGCAGTGAATACAATTGTCGGTTACTACATAGGCCAAAATTAAACTCCATTTTTTACTTTAGTGACCTTTATGAGGAAGTATATGTGTATCTTTGTCATTTGTAAGTTGATCGCGCAACGCCATTAATTTTGCAAAAGGAGAATCGAGGTTAGGGCGTTTTTCTTTATGAGATGATTTATGATTTGAGTATTTGCTATGAGGTTTGTTCGCGTTATAAGAGTGCTTAGCTTGCGATGTCGCTTTTTTAAGGGTACTTTCATCTGCACTATTTTCTTTTTTTAAAGTCTTTTTGTTTTGCCATCTCTGTCCAGATTTACCTTTATCACGGTTTTTTTGAGAATGGTGGTGAAATTGATAATTATAACGCCATAATAAGATAACTTTATCTTCTGCTGCAATGCGTTTTTGTTTTGCTAAATTGCCAACAGGTTCAGCAGCGGGGAGGCAATCTGTGGCACAGGATTGTTTTTCAGCAGCTGCGGGTAAAGCACTTTTTTCTTCCTTAATAGTTTTTGACGTATTCATTGTTTGCCATTGATCGCCAACAAATTCCGCTGCAGGAACATCTTGTACATTTTTTGCGTGCTCAGAGGTTTTATTTTGAAGAAGATTTTGTTCAAAAACGGCACTGCTACAAGGATAGGATTGGTAGCCAAGTCCTTTGAGAATTTCTTCCATATCGGTTGCATTAGCTCCAAGAATAGACATCATAGTTGGAGTAGAAAAAAAACTTTTTCCATCATAGGCACCATTAGGCTTTGGTTCATCTCCTTGTTTCCAATTGAGCGCAGAGCGGATTAGGTTTGCAAGGCGTTCTAAAATATCAATTCGTACAGCACGTCGTCCTAAAATTAGATAACCAGCTAATTGATAAAATTGGCGATTATAAGTTGGATCAACAATTAGGGAAGTTCGTCCAGCAGCTAAAGCGGTTAAAATTTCATTCAAACCCGTTTGGTCATGACCTTCATTTTGAAGGCTCCACAAAAGCGTAACGGCTTGGATTGGAGCTGGTTTAAGCATTCCTGCAATATAGATGTGAAAAGCGCCAAAGCGGACACCTAGTCGCCGTAATACAGCTCGTGATTCTTGATCAAGATTTTTAACAGTTTCGGCGATTGCCCTGCGAGGTAAAATTCCTAAAGATTTGGTAAGTTGTAGGGCAAGATTTCTTGTTACATCCGTTAAATTATCGGCATTGTGCAAGTCAAACAGTGGCTTTAAAGCTGTTTCAAAATGAAAAGTTATAAAACGCTCTAATCGCTTTACTACTTTTTCGTGAGCTTCTCCCGTTAATTGTGCATCTGCTAAAAGAATAAGTTTTGGTTTTAAAAAATCCTCTGTTGCGACCAGTTTGCCTACTGGTTGACCAGTCCAGCGCACAATTCCATCAGAACTGAGTGTAAAATCCCCATTGGCGGAAGCGCAAAAACGTACTGCACGCTTTTCAAAGGCAATAACCAGATTTTCTTCATTTGCTAAATTTTGCGTATCAGTATCAGTTGCTTGATCAGTACTGCTTTTGTCGGCATAAAAACGAAAACCTTCGAATCTGCCATTTCCATATTTTTCAATAAGAATATCATTCTGAAGAGTATCATTGTATTGAATAATCTTGCTGTCCATGATCATTTCTTTCTCAATGCTGTACCAGTAAAAAGCTTATTCTTAAAAATTGCGTGAATTGCGTTGCTCCTTTAGCACGTTTGTTGTGCTTGCTTCAATCGTTCTTGTTGCTTTTTGATATTTCTTTTTGCCACTTTTACTTCATGTTTTTTTCCTTTTTATTGAATTTAAATATTTTTTGGACATGTTGCGCGCATTAATTGTGTTCTAAACTTAAAAGTATTAAATTTTAAAAGCATTAAAGTAAGTTATTTGCTTAAAAGAACAGTTAAGCTGGCTGTCAAATAGGACGGATATTCTTTTTGGTTATCTTATTTTGTGCCATTTATATCACAATGATGTGAGGAAAAAATTTTCTTATACATTCCTGAAAGAAACGGGCGTATTGCGGCTTTCTCGTCAGTAAATTCACACCTTAAAGTAGTAAGTTTTACGATTACAGCAAAAAAACAATTGCGATTATAAAAATACACGTTAAAGTAGCGTTTATAAAATAAACAACTTTTACGTTCTTTTTAGAAAGAACAGTGGTGTCGTTGCTAGGTTAATTTTGATAATTTTAATCGCAAGGGGTTATTGATGAGTAATCTTTTAGATGCTGTTTATAAAAACAGCAAAAATTATGGCGATGTGGATAAAAGTTTAGGACGCAATATGATGCGTTCTGCCATGCAAGCGCCTTATCTTGAACGACAAAAAGAGTATGATTTGGCTCTGCGGTGGAAAGATAAACATGATGATGAAGCCATGCATCAAATTGCAGCAGCTCATATGCGTTTGGTTATTGCCATTGCTAACCGTTTTAAACGTTTTAAAATGCCATTAGGTGACTTGGTACAAGAAGGTTATGTCGGGTTACTGGAAGCGGCAGCGCGTTTTGAGCCTGATCGAGAGGTTCGTTTTTCAACTTATGCAACATGGTGGATACGCGCTTCTATTCAGGATTATATTTTAAGAAATTGGTCAATCGTTCGAGGAGGAACAAGCTCTTCACAAAAAGCGCTTTTCTTTAATCTGCGTCGGTTACGGGCTAAATTGGTGCAAGATGATAGCGCCTTAACAAAGCAAGATATTTTTCGCACAATTGCTGAAAAGCTTGGCGTTTCAGTTCGCGACGTTGAGACGATGGATTTTCGCTTTTCTGGTGCTGATAACTCATTGAGCGTTTCTATCTCTGACAGCAATGAAAGTTCTGTTGCCAAAATGGATGCTTTGGTAGATGATAATCCGCTTCCAGATGCTTTAATTGAGCAAGTTATTGATGGTCAGCGGCGGACAAAATGGCTTTATGATGCGCTACAGATTCTCAATGAGCGGGAACTTGAAATTATTCGTTTTCGTCGCTTAAATGAGGAAAGTGCTACTTTAGAAGTTTTGGGTGAAAAATTGGGCATTTCGAAAGAGCGAGTGCGCCAAATTGAAGCACGAGCTTTGCAAAAGCTGCGCTCTGCTTTGCTTAGCGCTAATCCCGTAGAGGCTTATGATGTATAGTATCTTATGGAATTTTTTGGCAATAAAATTGGAATTGGCATTGCAAATAAAGAGGTGCAAAGCGTAATCCACACCGGTATAAAAGGTTGCCATATCAGTAAAAAGCACAGTTACAGTTAGTGCGTGCGAAGGTTATGTAAATGCAAAAAATAAAAGGGGCGCGTTTACTCAGAGATGATTTTAACGCGTGTACCTGCCGGTAAAGTCGTTTGAGTTGATGGAAGCGCGTTAAGAATGCGAAACAGTTTTTCTTTGTTTTGTGTGCCTTGCATCTTATGAGCAAAGCTTGCAATACTTTTCTCTTGTTTAACGCGCACGACACGAATCTTCAAGGGTTTCAGCTTGCTTATCTCTAATGATGAGAAAGGGTGAAAGCTTTCAACCGTTCTTTTGGCAACAGCGTCAAAATTTTGAGAGTGCTGGGGAGCCGCGGTAAGGAAGCGAAAGATATGATCGTTGAATAAAATGACGACTACATCAAATTGCCATGATTGATTGGTTGCATAGGCATGGGCTCCGGACAGACCTTGTATCGTAACTGGGCGAATAGATGATTCGTCTAGTCCTTTAATCCATCCACTTTTTAAATAATCACTTGCAGACATGTTGGTTGGAAGGGGTACCGCATCAAAACGAATGGCAATTTTATCTAGGTTACTGGCTAAAACAGCGTTAGACGAATTGGTTATTGCAAAATCGCTTGGAACAGAAAAAGTTACGCCCAATTGTGGGTGAATGAATTGGTTTTCTCGCACATACCCGCCATGAAAACTACTGCCAAAAATCATATTGTCAATGCTATTTAAGAAATTGTCGCGATCTGTGTTTCCAGTGTTAGGGGTACTGATTTCATGAGCTTTTCTTATCGCGAGACGAATTCGTTCTGGGGTTGTTGGGTGTGTTTCTAAAAAATCTACTGAAGCATTCGTGTTTCCTTGGATATTGCGAAAAGCATTATAAGCTTCCAATGATTTCAAAAAGCGCGGTGATGCAAAAGGATCATATCCAGCACGATTAAGCATCTCTATAGCAATCCTATCGGCTTGCAATTCTTGTTTGCGTGAAAATTGTGCTAGTTGTTGCTCATTTTTAGTGGTGTTTTTGCGTTTGATGTCAGAGAGGAAGAGCCAATTTGTGCTTTTGTGATTTGCTTGCTTTAATTCTGCTTTTTTTTGCAGACGCAAAATGCCGTGATTTGCTATGATATGTGCTATTTCATGGGCTAAAACTGCTGCAACTTCTGAAGAATCGTTTGCCAATGCCAACATTGCGCGCGTTACGTAAATATAACCGCCTGGTAAAGCAAAGGCGTTGACATTTTCTGAGTTTAAAATCGTTACACAATAGGTTTGGTTAGCATTTTGTGCAGCAAGAGCTAATCTACTCAAAATTTTTTCTAACATTTGCTCAAGCTTTGGATTACGATATGCGCCACCATGGATTTGCAAAATACGTGGATGTTGTTTAGCACCCAATGTTGCGTAAACATGGGTGTTGGCGTATTTATCTTTTTGAGAAGATTTCAAAGAAGAAGGTGTATCACTTGGGGGAAGGGGCGTGTAACAGGCAGAAAGAAGAAGCGTTAAGCTTAGGAGAGGTGCTTTATAAATTCTGGTGCGAAAAAGAAATTTTCGTTGAAAAAATCTAGTGTCCCAGACCATTTTGTACCTCGTTTACTGATTTAAGATTTTTGATAAATTTATTTCATATTTTATAATTTAAGAAGCTTTTGGGAAAATATCCTTTTGGCTTGTATTATAGCTATTGTCTATAAAAATGATATGAAATGATGAAAGAAAACATTGCGAAAGGCATAATATGTTATGACAACATTTACAATATTGTTAAATGGAGACATTTGCATTACCGATCGTTTGCACAGCCAAATTCATAAGAGTCGAATCATTGCGGTCGATGGTGGAATGCGTCATGCAGCAGCACTCAATGTTGTTCCTGAGTTATGGGTGGGCGATTTTGATTCATCTGATGAGGCTTTAATATGCCAATATGATAATATTCCTCGTGAAATTTTTCCTTCTGATAAAGATATGACTGACGGTGCATTGGCATGTGAAAAAGCTTTGAAAAATGGTGCCAAGCAGCTTATTTTATGCGGTGCTTTTGGAGGTGAGAGGAGCGACCACAGCCTTTCTCATATGACGCAAGCACTTATGATGGCAGAAAAGGGTATTTCCACATTGTTAACCAGTGGCAATGAGGAAGGATGGCCGGTTTTACCAAAGTCTTTTACGTATGATTTACCTGATGATTGCCTTTTTAGTATTATTGGCTTTTCCGATTTGCAAGGATTAACTTTATCAGGTGTGAAATGGCCAATTCATAACAAAAATGTATCTTTTGGGTCTTCTTTAACACTTTCTAACCGTATTTGTGGAACCTTCTCTTGCCATTTAGGTTCTGGAAAAGCTATATTGTTAGCATCAGTGCCTATTCCATAAAGCTCTTAAGGTCTATTCGAGTAAGGCAAAGGGGGGAGGAGGGTGTGATAGTTAAGTGCTAACATGAGCGGTATGCCTTATGTTTTGGTCTTTAAAGGAGAGGTTTTTACATGTTAAAATCAATTTTGAAAATGACAGCTGTTTCAGCAATAGGTTTAAATTTGGTGGCTTGTTCTGTAAGTGAACAAAGAGTTGCAGGTTATGGCGCTGGGGGAGCTGCATTAGGCGCTTTGGCAGGAACAGCAATTGGTGGAAGTACTCCTAGTGCAGCACTTACGGGTGCAGCAGTTGGTGCAATTGCAGGTACGATAACAGGTGCTGCTGCAAATCAAAGAAAACAGCCTCACGTTATAGTTCAGCATCCACCTGTGGTTCAACAACCATCAATGTGTACTTATCGTGGTCGTAGAGGTCAGGTCTATCAGGCACCTTGCGCGCAAACGCCTCAGACTCAAGCAATAAAATTGTGTACTTACGAAGGCAGAGGGGGTGTCGTGTATCAGGCACCGTGTCATAAACGTTGATAGCCACGCCCCTACTCCGGCTTGATGGTATTTTTTTAAGCTTTGGAATGACTCCTTTGCTTGATCAGGTTTGCTTGTCAGTAGAGCAAGGGGCACGTATTGCGTTGGTGGGGCGCAATGGATGTGGAAAATCAACGCTGCTAAAAATTGCAGCTGGAATAATAGAACCGAGTGGGGGGGAAATTTTTCGTCACCCTCGGGTTACTGTGCGTTATGTATCGCAAAATCCTGATTTTTCAGAAGATGAAGACGTTCGCACTTATGTGGAAGCAGGTTTGGATCATGCGTCCGATGTGCAATGGGTGAATATACTTTTCAAAAATCTTGGTTTTTCAGGAACAGAAAAATTGGTAACGCTTTCTGGTGGTGAAAAGCGGCGCGTTTCGCTATTACGAGCGATTGCTGTAAAACCTGATATTCTCCTTTTAGATGAACCAACCAATCATCTTGATTTGCCAACTATTGAATGGCTTGAAGGCGTTTTGCGCTCTTTGCGCTCGGCGATTGTGGTGATTTCGCATGATCGACGATTTTTAGAAAATGTTACGTGCTCAACAGTATGGCTTGATCGGGGCATCGCAAAAAGATTGGAAAAACGTTTTTCTGAGTTTGAGAGTTGGAGGGATAAAGCGCTTGAAGAGGAAGCATTACAACGGCATAAATTAAGCCGGCAGATTACACGTGAAGAACAATGGCTGCGTTATGGGGTAACAGCACGGCGTAAACGTAATGTACGGCGTTTGGGTGCATTAAAAGAATTGCGACAGTTGCACAAAACCTATAAAGAACCTTTGGGAAGTGCGCTTTTTACGGCTTCCAAAAGTCACGATTCTGGTCAATTGGTAATTGAAGCTAAGCGCATTTCAAAATCTTACGGTGATCAAATTATTGTGAAAGATTTATCTTTGCGCATTCAGCGTGGTGATAGAATTGGTTTAGTTGGTCCCAATGGAATAGGAAAGACAACATTGTTGTCTGTTCTCATTGGGCAGGAATTGGCTGATAGGGGAACGATTAAGCATGGACATAATCTTTCTATGGCACTTCTTGATCAACAGCGTATTTTAGATGAAGAAGAAACTGTAGCACAGTATTTAACAGGTGGCAGAGGTGATACTCTCCTGATTAATGAAAAAGAGCGACATGTCGTTTCTTATATGAAGGATTTTTTGTTTTTGCCCGAACAAGCACGCACACCGCTTAAAGAATTGTCAGGTGGGGAAAGAGCACGTTTAATGCTTGCTAAGCTTCTTTCACGGTCGGCAAATTTTTTGGTTCTAGATGAACCAACCAATGATTTGGATATGGAAACATTGGATTTGTTGCAGGAATTTATTGCCGATTTTGCGGGAACAGTGTTGTTGGTGAGCCATGACAGAGATTTTTTAGATCGGACTGTAACGCATGTGTTGGCACCCAAAGGCGATGGTCTTTGGGTTATGTATGCTGGCGGTTATAGTGATATGATAGCGCAAGGTAAGCAAACCGCATTCTTACAACGTAAAGAGCTGCCAAATTCTCGTGCGCGGGAACACTCAAAACAAATTTCTGTTCCAGAAAGAAAGACGCAGCGCAAATTGTCTTACAAACAAGTTTATGCATTAGAAAAATTGCCTGAACAAATTGCAGTTTTGCAGGATGAAATTAAAAAAATTGAACGAGAACTCTCTGATCCAGCGCTGTATTGTCGCGATAAAGATCATTTTGAGCGTTTATCGACAGCGCTGAACGAGAAGAAAAATTCTTGCATGCAAAAAGAAGAAGAATGGTTGGAGCTTGAGCTTTTACGCGAAGAAATAGAAAAGGAAATGCGTGCGCATTAACTCATACCGAGGGCATTTTTATAAAGCTGGATAATCGCTTCTTCCTCGAGTCGCTCATGGTCTTCTTTTTTACGCAACCGTACAATATTGCGAACAGCTTTACTGTCAAAGCCAGATCCTTTAAGTTCCATGTAAACTTCTTTAATATCATCTGAGATAGTTTTTTTCTCTTCTTCTAATCGTTCAATGCGTTCGATAAAAGCACGTAGTTGATTTGCGGATATGGCGTGTGTTTGATCAGTCACTGTGTCCATTGTATTTTTCTCCAGATTGTATGTTTAAAGCTGTTTTTTACGATAAACTTGTGTTGGGATATTTGAAAAACAGAAAATAAATCAAGCTGTATAATTTTATAAACTGACTCTTAGACCAACAGTAAAATCCTTATGGGTTTCTATAATTAAAGCTGCAACGATACAAGATATTTTTCTTAGGGGGGATGGCATAGCCATCGGGAAGCCTTAAACGAAAGAAAAGTAAAATCTTAGTGATCGTTTTGTTTTACTTGGTTTAAATCATCAATAGTGCATTTTAGATAATCCATATCTGTTCAAATTCATCAACATTTAAAGAATATAGATTCATTTTCTAAAACAAATATGAAGGACTAGTTTTAGAAGATTTTTCAATATTTCTGAATGGAGTAATCTTTACGGTTACGCTTTAGATATTGATGAAATTTTATAAAAAATTGTTGTTTGCATATTGAATTTTATTTTCTGATTTCATTATTCGTCTCTGATGAGTGGTGTTGTAGAGTAGTGCAATGAAAATTTAATAATATTTTAAAATTTTTTGATAAAAGACCTCATTGAATATTTTATATTCGTTGATGCAAAGCAAATAGCATCTCATTATAAATTAAGAACGCTAATTTTTTAGGTTTATCTTTAAGACATTTATTGTTTTCAGTTGTTATATTCGTTGAGTAGGATTGTTTGTGCTTTTGAAAAGTAAATTTGTTTAGAGCGATCAGAATGTGAGAAGGTATTCAATAATCCCTCTTTGAATGTTTTAGGCTTTACGAATATGCGAGCTTTTTAAAGTTATCTGGATATTGTTATTTGTAGGTGGTTTTTCGAATTCGTCGAGATGTATTGGGATTATGAATGATATAATCACCTACGCATTTAAATTCGAACGGTTGAATAATGCTTTTCCGTCTAGAATTGGAAATATTTTTTTAAGATTTTTATGTTTTTTTCCTGAAATTGACGAATGTAAATTAAAGTTCTCTTGTCTTTTTTATAAAAATATGAGGGTACTGAAATTTCAGTTTTCTGTTACTCTCCAAAAATTCTGTAACGTATTATCGGGGAGTGCTTTGTACATTATTATTGCTTCTTTTTACATTAATCTCTATCCTTAAGAAGCAATAATTAGGCTGTTGCGTATTTCCTATTTAGTAATCTCTATTGTACTATTTTAAGAATTATACTGCAAACAATGAAAAGTTTTTTATAAAAATTTAAAATATACGCATTGAAAAAGGGCGATAAAAGGCAGAAAAATGTGCAGATGTATCTGCACACATGCAAAGAGCTTTAAGAAAAGAAAAAAAAAGAGATATATATTTTGTCTTTGTAGTTACGTCATAAAGGTGGTTTTGTGTTTGCTAAAAAACATGCATGGGTGTTGGAGAGAGGATTTAGAATTTTTCTTTTAAGTGTCTTTTTCTCCATCTTATCTGTTGATTTTGCAAAAGCGGACTTTCGGGTTTGTAATACTACGCAACAGCCTGTTGGTGTTGCCCTTGGTTATCGTACATTTTCAGGATGGGTAAGTGAGGGATGGTGGGTCATTCCAGATGCGGCGTGCAAAACCTTAATTGAGGGCGCTCTTTCTTCGCGGTTTTACTACTTTTATGCGGAAGGGGCGCAAAAAAAAGGCAGCTGGTTGGGCTCTGTGACTATGTGTGTGCAAGATAGCCAATTTATGATTCAAGGGGTTCATGATTGTTTTACCAGAGGTTTTCAAAAGGCTGGATTTAAAGAAATTGATACAGGCAATCAAACCAATTGGATGGTGCAATTAACCGATAAATCTTTGCTTAGTGATTCGGTTTTGCATTCTTCTACTTTTTCAGGAGTTTCTCCACCGTGAAATGTGCACGTAAAGTAAAAATTATTGCTACTCTTGGTCCTTCTTCTTTTTCCATTTCGATGATTGAAAAGCTTTTTATGGCGGGAGCAGATGTTTTTCGTCTTAATATGAGTCATATTGATCGTGAGACAATGTGTGATTTGGTAAAGAAAATACGCGATGTTGAAAAAACTGTTCGTCGGCCAATTGGTATTTTGGTAGATCTACAGGGGCCAAAATTGCGGGTTGGCTCTTTTGCTAAGGGGCAAGAGGACTTGGTTGTTGGACAAAGTTTTACATTAGATGATCGTGATGTTCTTGGTGATGCACAGCGTGTTTTTTTCCCGCACAGGGAGGTTTTTTCAGCTGTTAAATCAGGAGATCGTTTGTTGATTAATGATGGGAAGTTGGAACTGCGTGCTGAAGTTTGTGATAGCCATCATGTTCAGTGCCGTGTGGTTGCGGGCACCTATATTTCTGATCGAAAAGGGGTGAGTTTCCCCGATACAGTTTTGCCTTTTGGTTCAATGACGTCAAAGGATGAAGAAGATTTGCAGGCTGTTTTAGAACAGCCAGTTGATTGGGTAGCGCTTTCTTTTATCCAGCGTCCAGAAGATATTGAGATGGTGCGTCAGTTGACGAAAAGCAAAGTGGCTTTGATGGCTAAGATCGAAAAACCTCAAGCTTTGGAGCATATAGAAGAGATTATTAATATTTGTGATGGTATTATGATTGCACGAGGGGATCTCGGTGTGGAAGTGCCACTGGAGAGAGTTCCTGCTATTCAGATGGAGCTTATAAAAGCATGTCGTTTAGCAGGAAAGCCTGTCGTGGTGGCTACGCAAATGCTTGAATCAATGATCACATCGCCTGTTCCAACACGGGCAGAAGTTTCTGATGTGGCGACAGCCGTTTATGCGGGGAGCGATGCGGTGATGTTGTCGGCTGAATCGGCATCTGGGCTTTATCCTGAAGAAGCAGTATTGATGATGGATCGGATTGCTCGGAAAATTGAACAAGATCCAACCTATGCAGCTTTAATTGGTGCGCAACATCCTGTTCCAGAATCAACAGGAACAGATGCGATTTCTCTTGCTGCCCGTCAAATTGCTGAAACGCTTCAGTTAGCCGTCATTGTTGCTTATACCGCTTCAGGAAGAACAGGTGTGCGTGCATCGCGCGAGCGCCCAAACAGACCCATTATTGTTCTTTCACCAATTGTGGAAACTGCGCGGCGGTTGGCTTTGGTTTGGGGGCTTTATTGTGTAGTTACAGAAGATGCGCGCGGTTTGGAAGATATGGTTGATCGTGCTGCAGCAATTGCTTTTCAAGAAGGTTTTTGTCGTGGAGGAGACCGGTTTATTGTGACGGCGGGAATTCCCTTTGGAACACCAGGTGCTACGAATTTATTGCGGATTGCTTCTGTTTCTCAAGATGGAACAAAAAGCGTTTAATGTAAATCTCTACATTTTTGTTTTTTGAGAATATTTCAGCGTACTTGCTGCTGTTGCAATTTGTGCAATTTTCTCAAAATTTTACTTGTCTTTGATAATTCTATCGTTGCACTTTCAAGATGAGGATATATTTCTATGTCATTTCCTTATCTTCAAAATCTGCGTCACCATGATTATCTTTAAGCAATTGATTGGTAAGTTTTTCAATCCGCTCGGTTGTATCTTTCATAATTTTATTCATGGTACGGTCTCTTTCGTTGTGCTGTCGTAAAAGAGCGTCATAGTCTTCTTGTAATTTTTTATTTTCCCGCTTTATTTCTTCCATTTCGTCGATAATCATAATGCCAGCCATGATGGACAAACGATTATCACCGATTTCTCCAAAATTTTTTTTCAGATGTGTGATATATTGATCCAATCGCGCTGCAAGTCTTGTGAGATGGTGTTCTTGTCCTTTATCACAAGCCATACGATAAATTTTACCATCAATGGTAACGGAAACGGTTTCCATGCGTTTAAACCCTCATCTATCAATTACGACACGAATTGTTTCCATTGCTTTAATAAGCCGTTTGGAAACTTCTTTGTTAACTGTTTCTAGTCGTTCTACATGCGCTTCTGCTTTATCAAGTGCTTGGGCAAGACGGCTACGATCAGCGTTCATTCGTTGAATTTCTTCTTCCCATTCATTATTTTTGTCAATAACAGTATTCCGATTTATAATGGTTATCTCCAATGTCCTGAGTGCTTTTTCTAATTGCTCTAAGGCATGTAGCAGAACCGTATTCTCTTGGTTCATGATGATTATATCCTTTGAGTGATTGTTTCCTTATATCAGCCCTTTACGCAAAAACGAATCATTTATTTTACTTTTAAGTATGTAGGATATTTTGGCAAGCGAAGCAGAGGACACATGTTAATTAAAAGCTGGATTTTTTAAAACTGTTAGCATAAATGATATGTGCACAGAAGATCTGTGAAGGTACTTAAATATGAGTCATTAATGAGAGCTGTCTGTTGAGAATCTGGGCAGATTGAGCAGTGCTCCTTAAGGCATTTTTGAGAAAAGCAGTAAAATTAACAAAGTGGTTTATTTTTCATGACAAATACCGAACAACAAAATCAGATGGCCAATGCTATCCGTTTCCTTGCTATTGATGCGATCGAAAAAGCAAATTCTGGTCACCCTGGTTTACCAATGGGAGCAGCTGATATTGCAACTGTTCTTTATACAAAATTTCTTTCTCATGATCCCAAAAAACCCTATTGGCCAAACCGTGATCGCTTTGTGCTATCAGCTGGGCATGGATCTATGCTGCTTTATGCCTTATTGTATCTTTCAGGTTATGAAGATATTTCTCTCGAAGATCTAAAAAATTTCCGCCAAATAGGATCGAAAGTTGCTGGTCATCCAGAATATGGACATGCGGTAGGAATCGAAACAACCACTGGACCTCTTGGGCAAGGATTAGCCAATGCTGTGGGAATGGCTCTTGCTGAGCGCTTAAGCAATGCGCGTTTTGGTGATTTAATTGACCATTATACTTATGTGCTGGTCGGGGATGGATGTCTCATGGAAGGGATTTCCCAAGAAGCCATTTCGCTTGCTGGACATTTAAAATTAAATAAGCTGATCGTGTTGTGGGACGATAATAATATTTCCATTGATGGAAATATCTCTCTTGTTGACAGCACAGATCAGGTAGCACGTTTTAAAGCATGTGGATGGGATACAATTAAAGTCAATGGGCATGATCAAGCAGCAATTGCGCGTGCTCTTGAAATCGCACGAGCTTCTGATAAACCAACGTTGATTGCTTGTAAGACAGTTATTGGGTTTGGTGCGCCAAATAAAGCGGGAACCAGTAAAGCGCATGGAGCACCTTTGGGAGCACAGGAAATTGCTTTTACACGTATTGCTTTGGGGTGGGATTTTGAGCCTTTTGTTGTTCCAGCTGATATTCTTGATAATTGGCGCTTAGCAGGGCTGACTGCGGCTAAAAAGCGTCAAGAATGGGAGACAAAATTGGCTAATCTTCCCGTATTAGAGCGAGTGGAGTTTGAAAGAGTAATGCGGGGTGAGCTAGTTGGAGGATTTGATAGTGCTATTGATGCTTATAAAAGGCAATTGGTTGAAAATTGCCCTTGTGTTGCTACGCGTAAAGCTTCTGAAATGGTTCTCGAAATCATTAATGAGGTTGTGGTAGAAACAATTGGTGGTTCTGCGGATTTAACAGGATCAAATAATACAAAAAGCACACAGATGAAAACAATTTCTGCAGATGATTTTTCAGGGCACTATTTGCATTACGGAATTCGCGAACACGCTATGGGCGCAGTGATGAATGGTCTTGCACTTCATGGTGGTTTTATTCCTTACGGGGGAACTTTTTTATGCTTTTCTGACTATATGCGTCCTGCGATGCGTTTGTCTTCTTTGATGGGATTGCGGGTTATTTACGTCATGACCCATGATTCAATCGGTCTTGGGGAAGATGGTCCTACCCATCAGCCCGTAGAGCATTTGGCTGCATTGCGTGCGATTCCCAATCATTTCGTTTTCCGTCCTGCTGATGCCATGGAGACAGCAGAATGCTGGCAGTTGGCTTTGAAAGCGCGAAAAACGCCTTCCACTTTGGCTTTGAGCCGACAAAATTTACCATTTTTGCGTCAAGATTATGAGGAAGAAAACTTATGTATGTTGGGCGCTTATGAGCTATTAACAGCCAGTGATGATGCTCAAGTAACGCTGTTTGCTTCCGGTTCGGAAGTGCAAATTGCGGTAAAGGCGCACACTATATTAGAAGCAAAGGGTATCCCAACGCGTGTGGTTTCTGTGCCTTGTTTTGAATTGTTTGATCAACAATCTTGTTCCTATCAACATGCTTTAATTGGTGGTGCACCAATTAAAGTTGCAATTGAAGCAGCTATTCGGCAAGGATGGGATCGTTTTATTGGTAATGAAGGCATTTTTATTGGGATGAACGGATTTGGTGCAAGTGGAACAATGGAGGCACTTTATGAGCATTTTGGTATCACTTGTGAAAATGTGGTAGAGATTGTTGAAAAAAAGCTTGAGAAGATGAATAAGGGAAGTGTGAAATGACTGTTCGCGTTGCAATTAATGGGTTTGGCCGTATTGGGCGCAATATTTTGCGTGCACTTATGGAAAGTGGTCGGCAAGATATTGAGGTCGTGGCAATTAATGATTTAGGATCGGTAGAGACAAATGCTCATTTGTTGCGTTATGATTCAGTTCATGGGCGTTTTCCTGGAACTGTTAAGGTTGTTGGTGATGCGATTGATATTGGCTATGGCTTGATAAAGGTGACCGCAGAGCGGGATCCAGCGCAATTGCCTTGGAAAGCGTTGGATATTGATATTGCCTTGGAATGTACAGGCATTTTTACTGCACGTGAAAAAGCAAGTGCGCACTTAAGTGCAGGTGCAAAGCGTGTTCTTGTTTCTGCACCTTCAGAAGGAGCAGATCTCACGGTGGTTTATGGAGTTAATCATCAGTCTTTGAGCAAACAGCATCAGGTTGTTTCAAATGCTTCTTGTACAACAAATTGTTTGGCACCTGTCGCTCAAGTGCTGCATAATGTCGTTGGAATTGAAAAGGGTTTTATGACAACGATCCATTCTTATACAGGGGATCAACCTGTGTTGGATACAATGCACCGTGATCTTTATCGTGCGCGGGCGGCTGCTCTTTCTATGATCCCTACCTCAACAGGGGCGGCAAAAGCTGTGGGGCTGGTTTTACCAGAGTTGAAGGGCTTGCTTGATGGGGTATCGATTCGTGTTCCAACTCCTAATGTTTCCGTTGTTGATTTAACATTTACAGCAAAGTGTTCCACAACTGTGGAAGAAATTAACGAGGCTATTTTGACTGCGGCGCAAGGGTCGCTCAAGGGCATTTTGGATTATACGCAGGAAAAGCTTGTGAGTTGTGATTTTAATCATAATCCGCATTCGGCTATTTTCCACAATGATCAAACGAAGGTGATTGATGGCAAGCTTTGTCGTGTTCTGGTTTGGTACGATAATGAATGGGGTTTTTCAAATCGTATGGCGGATACCGCTGTGGCTTTTGCGAAAACAATTTAAGAAAAAAGCTCTTTAAGGGCTTTTTTCATGAGAAAGCAAGGTTGTATTATTTGAAAAAAATAGGCGTAAAAACTGTTTATTTATGCGCTAAAAAGAAAGTGCGGCTTAAACAAGTAAAATTTAAGAAAATAAAAGTTGGAGAAACGCAGGATATAGTGCATCTCCTTCATTTAAGATAAAGAGAATATTGCACGTATGTGTTTGTTAAAAACAACAGAAAGTGGAGAGGAGCAGTGATGGGTTTTCGTACACTTGATGGTGTTGATGTCGCTGGGAAACGTGTTCTTGTACGGGTAGATTTTAATGTACCGATGTCACAAGGAAAGGTATGTGATGAAACGCGTATTGAACGGCATAAAGGGACAATCATTGAGCTGCAAAAACGTGGTGCTAAACTTATTCTTCTTTCACATTGTGGTCGCCCAAAAGGGCAGGTGGAACTGGATTTTTCACTACGTCCTGTCGTTGAGGTTTTAGAAAAAATAATTAACCAACCAGTTGCTTTTGCACCCGATTGTATTGGTGAAGCCGCACATGCGGCAGTTGAGGCGTTGCAGAATGGTGCTGTTTTGCTGCTGGAAAATGTTCGTTTTCATTCTGGAGAAGAAAAGAATGATCGCTGCTTTGCGGAGTCTTTAGCGCAAAATGGAGATCTGTATGTTAATGATGCTTTTTCAGTCTCTCATCGCGCTCATGCTTCTGTGGAGGGAATAACACATTTGCTGCCTTCTTATGCAGGACGATCGTTGCAGTGTGAATTGCAGGCGTTGGAAAAGGGGCTTGGCAATCCAGCACATCCTGTGGTCGCAATCGTTGGGGGTGCTAAGGTTTCAAGTAAGCTTTTTGTGCTCAATCATTTGGTTGAGAAGGTTGACAACTTGGTGATTGGTGGTGGTATGGCCAACAGTTTTTTAGCTGCGCAAGCTATTCATGTGGGCAGGTCGTTGTGTGAACATGCGCTTATGGAGACGGTAAGAAAGATCATTGAAAAAGCACGAGAGTGCCGATGTACACTTTTGTTACCAGTGGATGCAGTGGTTGGATTTCATTTTGAAAAAGATGCGCTGCATAATCTCTATGATATCGGGGATATTCCTGAGAATGGGATGATTTTGGATATTGGTTCGCGCTCCATTGCCCGTGTAAATGCCATGATTGATGAGGCTGCTACCCTTGTATGGAATGGCCCCCTTGGTGTTTTTGAGATGCCACCTTTTGATCAGGGAACGATCGCAGTGGCACGTCATGCAGCACAACGTAGCAAAGGAGGAAAATTGGTTTCAATTGCTGGAGGGGGAGATACGGTCTTTGCTTTAAATCATGCTGGTGTTGCCAATAATTTTACTTATCTTTCAACTGCAGGGGGAGCTTTTTTGGAATGGATGGAAGGAAAAGTATTTCCTAGTATTCTCGCCCTCGTGCAGCATTAAGTGATGGGTCGTATTCGTATGAATAATACAAGCATGTTGGTGCATTGCTTACGTTTAGAAATTAAGACAGAAAAGAGGAATTTTTTATGAATGAACGTCTTGAGGACATTGCGCTTGTTCTGGTTAGTAAAGGTAAAGGAATTTTGGCAGCAGATGAAAGTACTGCTACGATTGGAAAGCGCTTTGAAAGCATAGGTGTTGAATCAAGTGAAGATAGCCGCCGCGCTTATCGTGAAATGCTTTTTACAGCAAAAGAGGCAATGGAAAGCGCTATTTCTGGTGTTATTTTATTTGATGAAACACTTCGTCAAAAAGCATCATCGGGACAAATGTTGACAGATCTTATTCGTGATACGGGTGCTTTACCAGGGATTAAAGTTGATACTGGTGCTAAACCGTTGGCGGCGTTTCCTCAGGAAATGATTACAGAAGGATTAGACGGCCTCCGTGAGCGTTTAAAAGATTATTATGCTTTAGGAGCGCGCTTTGCAAAATGGCGTGCAGTTATTGCCATTGATGAGCAAACTTTGCCAACAAGAGGGGCAATAAGACAAAATGCGCAGGCTTTAGCGCGTTATGCTGCTTTGTGTCAGGAAGCTGGAATTGTTCCCATTGTTGAGCCAGAAGTGCTGATGGATGGACAATCACGCCAGCATTCGATCGCGCGCTGTTTTGATGTAACAAAAACGGTTTTAAATACTGTGTTTAACGAGTTATCTGAAGCGCGTGTCCATCTTGAAGGTATGATTTTGAAACCCAATATGATCATTGATGGAAAAGATGCACGGGTTGCTTCTGTGGAAGAAGTGGCTGAAAAGACAATTCGTGTTTTGAAAGAAGCTGTTCCTGCGGCTGTTCCTGGAATTGCTTTTCTTTCTGGAGGACAGTCTGATGAGGAAGCAACAGCTCATTTATCAGCGATGAATGCTTTAGGAACATTTCCTTGGAAATTGACCTTTTCTTATGGTCGGGCGTTGCAAGCGGCAGCATTAAAAGTATGGGCAGGAAAGCATGAAAATATTCCTGCTGCACAAAAGGCTTTTGCACATCGTGCACGGATGAATCATCTTGCCGCTTTGGGACAGTGGACAAAAGAGCAGGAAAAGTCTTGTGCTTAAAGAGCAATAAGTTTTGCTTTTAGGCAAAATAATTTATTGATTTTTAAATATAAATTATAAAATGATGTGATATCAGGTTTTCTGATATGGCATCATTTTTTATTTTGCACATGGCTATGAGCAAAGATTATTAAATGGCAAATACAACGTGAAGCAGAATTTCAAAAAAGTGAAAGAAAATTACAAACAAAAGAGGGGGAGATAGGTGAATAGCCGTATGTGTTTCATGGAGCGTTTATGTGCAGGGGATGTCACTGTTCTATAAGGAGAGACAGTTCAATGAGAAGAGGATTAGTTTATTGCTTTATTAGTGTTAAAATAGCAGTCTCCAGCGGGTATATTTATATTATTGGATGGTGCTAGAAGTGGTAGTTTAAAGTAAGGAGAGAGGTTTTCTGTAAGATAAGTGCACTGCTGTGCTGCTTCATGATGGTTGGTGTCCATAAAGATTCATTATTTTGTTAAGCATGTAAGAAGTAAATCAGCAAAAAATTCAGTAGCAAGAGAATATAAGGCCATTTGCAATTTTTTCCTATTGGAAAATGTTATTTTACACTTTCAAAAATCTAAATAGTAAAAAGAGTAGAGCATATGGGCAAGGACAAGCGTTGGTTTTAGAAAGGAAACTTTTTTTCTTAAGTGTAAATGAGAATATTGTGATCGTTTTTTTAAAGATATCATATTTTTTTATTTGCCCATTTAAAAACTGTTTTTTCATAGGAAGATAAAAGTTATAAAAGCTAGAAATTATTCAATTTTTTCTCCTTTTAATAATAAAGCTTTAGTCTTTAAGGAATAAACAGTCTTTTGGAATAAAACAAAAGGGATTCTGTTAGTGAATCTAGAATGATTGATAACATTCATTTTATTTTTGAAAAATTGTATCAAATAGTATCGCGTTCTTAAATGGTATCCTTTTTTGTGTATGTCAAAGATTTTAGATTACATCTGAAATCATTTTAGGCAAATAAAAATGCAGATTAAGATTTTTTTACCAAAGTAAGCCGTCTTTTAGTTTTTACTGATATGCACGAATAATTGCATCTTTTTCTATAGAAAATCCAGATTTTTGCAATCGATCAACAAGCTTTGTAAGTGTTTCTCTTACATGCTCCTTGAATTCAAGATATATAATTCCTTGAGCATCTGAAGGAACTTCAAGATGTTGTTTCTTTAGGATGGCAACATTTTTGCGCGTAAGCGCAGCAATCAACATACCCATTTCAAAAACAACATTTTGTCGAGCGCGGGGTTGAATACTGTCTTTACCAGCAGATTGGGCGTATCCCATATCATCGGGAGTAAGCAGTACAATACCAAACTTTGCAGAGCCATCTGTTGTACAAATCTCTCTTTCCAGAGCTTCAATAATAGTCAAGCCATCGCTGCTGTTATTTTGCAAGATATATGGTTCAAGTTTAAGTTTGAGAAGAAGAAGTTCAAGATCCTCAAGAGAATCACGATCATGACCGTGAACGATAAAAATTTTGTTTTTTATTTTGGAAGACTCAGATGCAGAAATTTCTGGAAATGCGGAATAAGAAGATTCTATAGGTTCAGCTGCAGGAGTCTGAGTTGTTACTTCCTCCAGAGCTGGACGCAAATCTTCTTCTAGTCTTTTTTTCGCGTCCGAAGTACCTTGAACTAAAATCTTTCCTGTTGTTTCATACCAGGTAACTACTGCTCCGGAATAAGTTCTTATCTGCTGTGTTGTGCAAGATGGGTTAGGGGATTTAATAGATTCAGAGGGTTTAATCTTATGTCCAGCTTTGCAAATTATTTCTTTAAGGGCTTCAAATGTTCCATAGTACTTCATTTTTTATTATTTGATGCTATAAAAGTAAGTATCAGTCAGCCAAATTCTACCACTTTTAGCATTTCATCCCCCCTTATTTTAGTCTTTTGACTTTTATAATGAGCAATAAAATTTTATATGCCGAGATTACCAAAACGGTTTTGGAACTTAGAAACACGTCCACCACGATCCACCAATGTCTGAGATCCTCCTATCCATGCTGGATGTGTTTTTGGATCAATATCCAGATTCAGGGTGTCACCTTCTTTTCCCCATGTGGAGCGCGTTTGGTATTTTGTACCATCCGTCATAACAACGGTAATCATGTGATAATCAGGATGAATATTCGCTTTCATGTGGCAAACCTTCTGCTTTCATATAACGCAATGGCGCATGCTTTATTTTTTAAGTGCGCTTTCTTCGTCTTTTTGATAAGTTGATTAAAGTATCATCTTTATAGCTGAGCACGCATAAAAAAACAAGTGTTCAAGGTGCATCATTTGCATTAAAGAGTTATAAATGATCTGATATAGTGAGCAAAATTTTTATAGTGAGCAAAATTTTATGAAGCCATTCAATCATTCTAACAAATCTGCAAAATCTTCCAATACCAAACCTTCGCTTTCTTTGCTTTCAAATTTTGGTTCCTATATTGTGCGCTATCGCTGGTTGATTATCTTTGCTTTTTTGGCTTTGTTTGTTGCTGCTCTTGTGACATTGGCTTTGCCTATTGCTATTCGTCAAATGCTTGATCATGGTTTTTCTGCTTCAAGTCGCGGTAATATTAATTTTTACTTTGGCATTTTGTTTATGTTAGCCTTGCTTCTCGCACTTGCTTCAGCTTGCCGTTATTACTGTGTCATCACCTTGGGGGAGCGCATTGTTGCTGATTTACGGCGCGATGTTTTTGCGCATATCACGAAACTTTCTCCTGACTTTTTTGACAAGTCTCATTCCGGTGAAATTGTTTCGCGGCTTTTAACGGATACCACGCAAATAAAATTGGCCGTTGGTTCGACTGCCTCTACGGCTTTGCGCCATCTGATTGTCGTGATTGGAGCGATTGTTATGATGGTCATCACCAATGCCAAATTATCTTTGCTTGTTTTGTTTGCTATCCCTTTTGTTGCTATTCCACTCGTTATCTTTGGACGTAAGGTTCGCGCACGCACTCGTGCTGCACAAGATCGGATAGCCGACGCAAATGCTTTAGCAACAGAGCAAATAAGTGCGATGCGCATTGTGCAAGCTTTTACCGCTGAAAAAAGCATTTCAACACGTTTTTCAGAGTTGATTAAACGTGCCTTTCAAACAGCTCGTTCTTCGGTGATTTTACGTTCTTTTTTTACAGGCTTTGCGATTTTTTTGGTTTTTAGCAGCGTTGTTGCTGTTTTGTGGATTGGTTCTCATGATGTTTTAAATGGTACCATGTCTGGTGGAACATTAGGTCAATTTGTTCTCTATGCTGTTTTTGGGGCTTCAACCTTTGCTCAATTGTCAGAACTTGGTGCAGAATTGATACAAGCAGCAGGTGCTGCTGAACGGATTGCCGAATTGTTGCAAGAAAAACCCACCATTGTTGCTCCTGAAGTGCCTTCTCCATTAACACATCCTGTCCAAGGGACAATTGTTTTTGATAAAGTTGATTTTTCCTATCCTTCCAGACCACAAGATAAGATTTTGCGCTCTCTTTCCTTTTCTGTCAAAGCGGGTGAAACAATTGCTTTTGTTGGTGCTTCAGGGGCAGGGAAAAGCACTATTTTTTCCTTAATTCTTCGTTTTTATGACCCAACAAGCGGGAAAATTCAGTTTGATGGAACTGAGATCGATCGTCTTTCTCTTCAAGATTTACGCCGCTCAATTTCTTATGTCCCGCAAGATATTACCATTTTTGATGGCACGTTACGCGATAATATTGCTTTTTGGACAGAAAATATTAGCGAAGAGCAAATTATTGCAGCGGCGAAAACAGCCAATGCGCTTGAATTTATTGAAGCTTTACCAGAAGGCTTTGACACGAAAGTGGGAGAACGCGGTATTATGCTTTCTGGTGGGCAAAAACAACGCATTGGTATTGCGCGAGCAGTTTTAAAAAATGCTCCTCTCTTGTTGCTTGATGAAGCAACATCCGCTTTAGATGCAAACAGTGAAAAATTAGTGCAAGTCGCCTTAGAAGGGTTGATGAAAAATCGAACAACACTGGTGATTGCGCACCGTTTAGCAACGGTTTTAAAAGCAGATCGTATTTTTGTCATGGAGAAAGGTGTCCTTGTTGAAGAAGGAACACATACACAGCTTGTTGCGCAAAATGGGGTTTATGCAAATTTGGCTAAACTGCAATTCTCACTTGAATGAGTTATCATCATAAACATCAGCATTGCTTGGGTTACTGCTGATTTGAAGAACATAAAAGCAGCATTTTTTACATTGCTGCTTTTTTAGGAATTTTTTGTAGCTCAGATGCCTTTTTTTATAGCTGCTTCTAATTTTGTACGAATGCGCTCATTTCCAGCAATAATATTTTTTTTGCTAAATATATCGCTTCCCCCTTCTTTATCGGTGACAAATCCACCCGCTTCACGCACGATTAGTATTCCTGCAGCCATATCCCAAATTTGAAGATTATCTTCCCAAAATCCATCTGTGCGTCCCGCGGCAACATAAGCCAAATTAAGAGCAGCAGATCCAAAATAGCGAATACCAGCTACTCCCGCCATGATATTACGCAATTCGATAAGATATGTTCCGTGATTGGGACGGCTTAAATGAGGCGTTCCCGTTGTAATGACACAGTCTTCTAATTTCTTTCGTGCAGAAACGCGGCAACGCCTGTCATTAAAAAAGGCGCCGTTACCGCGTTCAGCGGTAAATAACTCATCACTGATGGGGTTATAGATTACGCCAGCAGCAATCTGTCCTTGGCTTTCCAAGGCAATAGAAACAGCAAAAAAAGGAATCCCGTGTAAAAAATTTGTTGTTCCATCCAAAGGGTCTATAATGAAGCGATGCTGAGAATCTTCTCCAATAATTTCTTCAGACTCTTCCATTAGAAAACCAAATTTAGGTCGTGCTTTGCTTAGCTCATTGAAAATAATTTTCTCAGCTTTGCGATCTGCTTGGCTTACATAATCTGCTGGTCCCTTCAAAGAGACCTGTAGATTTTGAACTTCACCATAATCACGCACCAGCGAGCGTCCCGCTTTCATTGCAGCTTGCACCATGACATTCATGATTGCAGAATGGGCCATATTTTATCCCTTTATTTATCCTTTATCATTTGCACGACGCAAATAAGTCAATTCGTTGGTATCAACAATGATGCGCTCACCTGCATTAATAAAAGGTGGTACAAGAATGCGAATACCATTTTCAAGAACTGCTGGCTTATAAGAGGATGTGACTGTTTGTCCTTTTATTGCCGGATCAGCTTCAGCAATTGTCACGGTCACCTGATCAGGAAGCGATATGCCGATTGGTTTTTCTTGATAAAGTTCAACGGTTACTGTCATTCCATCTTGCAGAAAAGCAGCGCGCTCACCGACAAAATCCTTTTGCAATTCCAGTTGCTCATAGGATTGTGAATCCATAAAGACTAGAGCTTCACCTTGTTGATAAAGGAAAGTAAAGTCTTTTTGTTCAAGACGCACTCTCTCAACCGTTTCAGCGGCGCGAAACCGCTCATTGAGTTTTGTACCGTCGATCACATTTTTCATTTCGACTTGGTTAAATGCGCCTCCTTTTCCTGGTTTTACAGCATTACATTTAACCGCTACCCACAAGCTACCTTGGTGCTCTATTACATTCCCAGGTCGAATTTCATTGCCATTAATTTTCATAATTTACATCCAATTTTGTGCTTGCAAAAAGAGTCTCTTGTTGTTTTCATCGAGAGATTCTTTATCGTCTTTTTAGAGGGAAAAGCATGAAAGAATTTTTGTGTATTCCAACTTTTCTATTTTTTGCAAGACCATAAAAACAATCCATACGCAAGTTTTTTAAAAATTTTCTAAAAAATTTTTTGTAAAGATGGAAAAATTTGAAGCAAAGAACGCTATGCTGCAAAGATTGGTTATGTTCGTCACATTCGACATATCAATTATTGGGCGCGCATTTAAAGAACAGGCAGAAACGTTATTGCTTTTTTGCGTGCTTTTTCTAATTGTGTATTATCCATACCTTGGAGCATAATTTCTAGATCAGTTGCTTGTATTTTTGTTTGTTTTGCCACCATATACCATGCAGCTGCTGTTATAATATTGCCCTCTACTCCCATTCCATCCCGATAAAGCCTTGCAAGCATGACTTGTGCGGGGACAATCATGTTAAAGGCATTGGGAAGGAGCAAAGAGAATGCACGTTGAAAATCAGGCTCTCCTCCGCGACCTTTTATAAGCCACTCAGCTAAAAGGATTTGAGCCATGGGGTGTCTATTTTGGGCTGCAACTTCCAAGAGCTTTCGTGCATTGTAGTCATCCTTTGGTTTTGTCAAAGTTCCCGAGGAGATAATTTTTGCAGCAGCAAAAGCGGCTTCAGAATCTCCAAGGGCTGCGCCTTTTAGAAAACATTTTAATGCTTGTTCTGTCGCTTTATTGTCGCGGCTTAGTGAGGAGACACCTGCTAAAACTTGCTTTTCGCGCGAGGCTTTATAAAGAATTAATTGTCCGTAATAAAAGTAAGCTTCTTTTACACCAGCTTTTACGGATTTGCGAATAAATTCTTCGCCAAGCTCTTGATTTTGCGTAGTAAAATGTCCATCAAATAACATAAGACCATAACGCAGTTGTGCGCGTGGTTCGCCTTGTTTTGCTGCGCGTCCAAACCACAAAGCTGCCCGTGCTCCATCTGTCGTTACAGCATTTCCTTCTATATAAAGCTGAGCAACTAAGGTTTGTGCGGTTGGGTCATTTTGTTCAGCACGTCTTAATGCTTCACGGAAAGCTTTCAAATAATAACCTTGGATGTAATAGTCATAAGCTTGGTCATATTGCCCAGCTTTTAAGGGGCGAAAACGCTTGTTGCTATTGCTTGAAGCATCTTGAATGGTATTCAAAGAGCGTTCAAGATTTAAGGCTTCTTCAGCAAATACAGTAGAGTTTGCAGCAGCTATTGTGAGCCAAATCCCTGTCCAGATAAGCAGCTTAATGCTTCTTTTTATCATGGATGCTCCCTCTTTATTAACAGGGGAGAATTGTGACATTTTTCTTTCATCATATCAAGTATGTCTAAAGGGTTATCGTGTGCAAAAAGGACTTCCTCAACGGCAATAAATTCGCATGCGGTTTTTAAGACTTCATCAAAGGTAGCAAAATCGCTTCCCGCTTGAAGGACTGCTGGGGTTTCCATAATTTCTGCCCACCATTGTGCTAACTGGATATTGCGAGGGTGCGCGTGCGGTTTTTTGTCAGCGCCTAATTTTCCAAAAAACAGGTAATCAGCACCAGTTTCGGCGGCAACCATGGCGCAGTGGCGATCGCGTAAATTTCCAAAACCTCTTATTTTTTGTTCCTTTTTCTGGTTTTCAATTTTAAGAGCGTCAAGATCTCCTTCCAGATGCAAGCCATCGGCTTTTATCCGTCCAGCAATCCGGCTATCTCCAGCAATAAGAAGCGCAGCACCATTGTTTTGAATATCTTCTACGTAAGTTTGTGCTCGTTTTTGTAAAAAAGCTTCATCACCTTGAGCTCTATGAGAATCATAGAGAATAACACATGCAAAAGATCCCGATTGCATCATCTGGCGCAAAAAAGTTAGATGTAAAGTGCGTCGAACATCCAATGTCAAAATTAATTGAGGAAAAAGATAAGACGCAGTCTGTTTATTCTTTTGTTTTGTCATACAAAACCCTTGACTCTTAAAAATAAAGATAATCTTATTAAGCGCTTTTTACTAAATTATGCTACTTTTTTATGACTGATTGGGGGTTTATTAATGAGATCCTATGGTGTTATAGATCATGACGCACGCCTTTCCAGTCGTGATGTACGCATTGATGTTTTTCGTTCTCTAGTTCTGTTGACAATTTTTATTAATCATATCCCTGGAAACTTATATGAACATATAACACATAAAAATTTTGGTTTCTCTGATTCAACAGAAGTCTTTGTTTTACTTTCCGGTATTTCTCTCGGACTCAACTTTAATGCTCACTTACAGTGGGAATCTTTTACTTTTATTGTGTGTAAACTTTGGAAAAGGGCTTTGCAGCTTTATGGAGCGTACCTTTTTACTACCTTTGCAACTTTAAGCCTTTTTTGGGGAGGCTTTTTAGTGTGGCGCGTAGAAAAGCTTTTATCCATGAATAATATTGACTTATTTCTCACAAAGCCTTTTACGGCGTTTTTAAGCACTTTTAGTTTTGGGCATCAATTAGGCTATAATAATATTCTTCCACTTTATATTGTTTTGATGATTTTTGCTCCTTTTATACTTTATCTGTGCCAAAAACAGACAAAGTTGCTGCTTTTTGGCTCATTCATGCTTTATCTTGTTTGCGGATTTTATGAGATTGCTCCATCTTCTTACCCCCTACAGGGGCAGTGGTTTTTGAACCCTTTATCGTGGCAATTTCTTTTTGTCATAGGGTTAACGGGCACTTTATACTTTAAGCAAGAAAAAAAAATCGCTTTTCAGCCTTTTTTGATTGTTGTTTCAGCTGGATATCTTTTATTTGCGCTATTATGGGTTCGCTTAAACTGGTGGGGTGTTTTGGAGTGGTTTCATTGGTCTTCCCCGTTGCTTAATTTTAATAAAACCTTTTTAAGCTTGCCTCGTTTGTTTCATATTCTTGCATTAACCTCTCTGATTGTCTGCTTGCCTAGCTTAAACAAGAGGTTTTGCTTTTCACCGCAAAATCCTTTAGCAATTTTAGGTAGACACAGTTTGCCAGTGTTTGTAACGGGCACTCTCTTTGCTATGTTTGGACAAGTTTTAAAAACAGTGATGACGGGAACGTTTTTTTCAGATAGTATATTGATTATAAGTGGTATTGCAGCGCAATTTGGTGTCGCTTATTATTATGAAAGATGCCGATATCTTTATCGGTTTTCATCAAGGGAGCTGATGCATTTATGATGTCATTTTTGCGTGTTAACTTTAGTGTGAAAAGCATATTGCACGGAAGTCTTAAAAGAGGTACTTGGATTAAAAGAGAGACGTTTTATTTTGGGTAAAGATATTTTATGCGGTGGGATGAGAAACTTTTTCTCCCTTTATTTGTTAAACGTCATAATTGTCGGCTGATATTGGAGTGTAAAAGCGTGAGTGCACATGAACATCCTTATGATGAAGATAAGCCCATTATCATGACTGAGCACGGTGCTTTTGAAAGTGCTTTCAATCGCCTTTATGAAGAAACTATGAACCTTATTGAAGAAACAGCATCTTATATTGACTCAGATGGAAAATTGGCTGCGCGCACGCTTTCTGCAGAAGTTTCTGCAATTTATGCCAAAGAAGCAATGTATTTAAGTACACGACTTATGCAAATAGCCTCTCAACTTCTTCTTTTTCGTGCAGAGCGTGAAGGAGAAATGTCATCAGAACAAATACAAAAAGAGATCGCAAAAGTATCACTTCATACACCAACTTTAAGATTAGAAAGTGCGCATTGGCAAGAGTTGCCAGAAATTTTCCGCTATTTTGTTGCGCGTTCGCTTCGTCTAGAAAAACGAATGCAATATATGAGTTACAATAAAGAACGCGAATCTACCTATAATTTAGAAGATAATAATCCAGTCAATAAACAAATCGAATTGCTTAAAACTGCTTTTCGGTGCTCTTGAGATAATCTCGGTTTTTTTGTCTTTTTTTCTCTATTCTTGGTGGACATACGACTCTCTTAAATGAAGGAATATTTTGTTCAGTTTCTTGTATGTTATTATTTCTATATCTGTTATATGTTTTGTTAGCTTAAAGCCTGCATCTGTTCAAACATAAAAAAATAGCATAAACTGATTTTCATGGCAGAAACGATTCGTATTATAGGTATTGATCCTGGACTTAGGCGGACGGGGTGGGGTGTGATCGATCTTTCTGGCAATCGTCTTCAATTCGTTGCAGCAGGCACGATTACTTCTAATGTGCGGTGTGATCTTGCTTCTAGACTGTGCCAGCTCTATAATGGGCTTTCAGATATTTTGCATAAATTTATGCCTCATGAAGCTTCTGTGGAACATGTCTTTGTCAACAAAGATGCTACGGCAACTTTAAAACTTGGTCAAGCACGGGCTATTGCACTTCTTGTTCCAGCGCAAGCAAGTCTTCCCGTTTTTGAATATGCTCCCAATAAAGTAAAAAAATCGGTTATTGGTGTTGGTCATGGAGATAAGGAACAAATTCACATGATGGTAAAAATTCTTCTCCCACGTGCTGAATTTGACAGCAGTGATGCAGCTGATGCGCTCGCACTTGCTCTTTGCCATTCTACGCACCGTACTAGCCTACAGTCTCGTTCAGGTATTTTAGCATGATCGGCAAACTAAAAGGAACCCTTGAACACGTCTTTGATGACCATATTATTCTTAATGTTCATGGTGTTGGTTATATTGTTTTTATTTCAAATCGGCTGCGTTGTTCGCTACCAGCTCTTGGAGAAAGTTTAAGCTTATTTATTGAAACGCATGTTCGTGAAGAGGCTATCCATCTTTTTGGTTTTGCAGCGAAAACAGAACAAGAATGGTTTTGTCTTTTGCAAAATGTGCCCGGTGTAGGAGCAAAAGTCTCCTTAGCCATCTTAGGGGTTTTATCACCAAATGAATTGGCTCAAGCGATTGCATTAAGCGATGTTGCTATGGTTAGCCGTGCTCCAGGTGTTGGCAAAAAAGTTGGCGAAAGAATTGTAAGAGAACTCAAAAGTAAAGCTCCACCCTTTAATGGTGATGCGCTTCATTCCATTTCTTCCCCTCATCTGGAAGTGAAAAACAACCAACCCATTGATGATGCACTTTCGGCTTTGGTCAATCTTGGCTTTGAGCGCGATCAAGCAGCCCAAGCTCTTGGCTTAGTGATGAATGCTTTGGAAGAGGGAAAAACGGTTTCCTCTGCATTGCTTATTCGCGATAGCCTTAAATTGCTTTCTCTTCCAATTAATTCAAGGTAAAAATGCATAAAGATGATGAAGAACAACGCCTTTTGAGTAGCGTTCCCCTTTCCAACGATCCAGATCGCTCTTTAAGACCACAAGTGCTTGATGACTTTATTGGTCAAGAAGCAGCGCGTGCAAATTTGAAAATATTTATCGAAGCCGCAAAAGCACGCCAAGAAGCGCTGGATCATGTTTTATTTGTAGGTCCCCCTGGTTTGGGAAAAACAACGCTTTCGCAGATTATGGCTAAAGAACTAGGGGTTAATTTTCGTTCGACTTCAGGTCCCGTTATTGCCAAATCTGGGGATTTGGCGGCACTTTTAACCAATTTAGAAGAACGCGATGTTCTTTTTATTGATGAAATTCATCGTCTAAATCCAGCAGTTGAAGAAATTTTGTATCCAGCCATGGAAGATTATCAGCTTGATCTTATCATTGGTGAAGGACCGGCAGCGCGTTCGGTTAAAATTGACTTAGCTAAATTTACGCTGGTTGCTGCAACTACGCGTTTGGGACTTTTGACCACGCCATTGCGGGATCGTTTTGGTATCCCAATTCGGTTAAACTTTTACACAATAGAAGAATTGGAATATATTGTGCAGCGTAATGCGCGCCTTTTTTCAGTACAAATCAGTGATGATGGTGCTCATGAAATCGCACGCCGTGCACGGGGTACCCCAAGAATTGCAGGACGGCTTTTACGTCGTGTTTGTGATTTTGCTCTGGTCAAACGTGCTAAAAAAATTGATTGTATACTTGCTGATGAAGCCCTTTCTCGCCTTGAAGTTGATCATCTAGGGCTCGATCCGCTTGACCGTCGCTACTTGCTGCTAATTGCAGAAACTTTTTTAGGCGGTCCAGTTGGCATTGAAACTATTGCTGCCGCTTTATCAGAACCGCGTGATGCTATTGAAGATATTATTGAACCCTATCTTCTACAACAAGGTTTTATTCAGCGAACCGCCCGTGGACGAGTTCTTACAGAAAAGGCTTTTGCTCATTTGGGGCTTTGTCCACCATCCTCTACGGTGTCTACGCAAAAACGCACACAATTTTCCGATCTACAAGGTAATTTACCAATACAAACAACTTTATGGGACGCAGCAGAGGACTAAAAGGTCTATGGAACAGAGTAGGAGATGAAAGTTGTTTCTCACAAAAAAGCTTGGGCTTCTTTATGATTTGGTGTTTTGACTTTCACAATTTTAACATAGAAACTCGCTCAATTGCTCGATAAACAAGATAATGCGCTAATTTATAGGACAGAGAGGATGAGTAAAATAATTTCTGAGAGCGATCATATAAGTGATTTTCATGATTTTCAGGTACGGGTTTATGTTGCTGACACAGATTTTTCAGGTGTGGTTTATCATGCGCGCTATTTAGAATTTTTTGAACGAGGCCGTTCAGAATTTTTACGGGATATAGGCTTTAATAACAGTATGTTAGCATCAGGCTCTCAGGGTGAAAAATTGTTTTTTGTGGTGCGGCATATGGAAATCACTTTTTTACAACCAGCGCGAATTGATAATCTTTTAACAATTAAAACACGTGTAAATTGCGTCCAAGGGGCACGTTTTTTTATGGATCAACATCTTGTGCATAATAATACTATGCTGGTTGCTGTAAAAGTTGAGATTGCTATCGTTAATAACGAGGGGAAACCTCGACGTTTACCCAAAAGTCTTTTTTCAAGAATTCTTGCTTAAAAGAGTGTTATCAATTTAAAAGAGAGGGGTGAGAGGGCTCATTTGTAGAGAGAGTGAGGTTTGTTTTTTGTAATTTAAGAACTATAAACAATCTATTCTATTAAATTTTTAAAAATAATCTTTCACTGAGAGGGATGAAAACTATGCCGCATATGGAACTGGCAAGTCCAGAAACGATTGGAATTTTAGGCTTGTTTATGCAGGCTAATTGGATTGTAAAAGCTGTTATGGTTGGATTGTTGTTGGCTTCTATCTGGAGCTGGACAATTATTTTTAATAAAATGTTTGCTTATCGGCAAATCTGGCGTGAAATAAAACAGTTTGAAAGTGCGTTTTGGTCAGGAAATTCTTTAGAAGATCTCTATGCAGTTTATAAAAATCAGCGCACCAGTAGTATGTCAGCGGTTTTTGTGGCCGCAATGGGAGAGTGGAAAAAGTCTTTTGCAAAAGGGATCCATACATCAACCAGTGTCCAAAATCGGGTTGATAAAGCCATGGATCTTGCTTTAGGGCGTGAAAGTGAAAAAATAGAATCAAAATTAAATTTTTTAGCAACACTTGGATCGGCTGCGCCTTTTATTGGGCTTTTTGGAACAGTTATTGGTATTATGAGTTCATTTCTTTCTATTTCAGCTTCTCAAAATACCTCACTAGCGATTGTCGCGCCGGGTATTGCAGAGGCACTTTTGGCTACAGCCATTGGTTTATTTGCGGCGATTCCAGCAGTTATTGCTTATAATAAATTGGTTCATGAAAGTGCTCAGATAATAGCAAAAATAGAAAGCTTTGCTGATGAATTTTCGACAATTATGTCACGGCGTATTGATGAAATACAAACATCTCATTCGCTATCATAAAGGAGAACATCTATGGGAGCTTTTATTGTTTCTTCTTCTCGGAAAAATACGCGCAAGCGGCATCATTCGCGTAACCAACTTATGAGCGAAATTAATGTAACACCTTTTGTGGATGTGATACTGGTCTTGTTGATTATTTTTATGGTTTCTGCTCCACTGTTGGTTAATGGTGTTCCTCTTAATTTGCCTCATAGTCAAGCTGGGCCTATCCAAATGAATAAGCCTCCGCTTACCGTTTCTCTTGATGAGCAAGGGCGCTTAGCCATTAATCAGGATTATTACGATACACCAGAAGATCTGATTGCACAGCTTAAAGCTAAACTCGTGACGGATCCTGCACAAAAAAACCAACGAATCTTTGTGCGTGCTGCTAAAACTGTTGAATATCAACAAGTGCTACAACTGCTTGCCGACATTCAAAAGGCTGGTTTTTCACAAGTTGCTTTAGCGAGTTTGGCACGGTGATTAAAAATAAAAAATGCAGGGTATAGAGATGAATAACTATTCTCATTATGGCATGAAACAAAGCTTGGCTTTATCTCTTGCCGTACATGCTATACTTCTCGGGTTGGGAGCTGTTCATCTCACCAATCCTATCTCTTTACAGCAGCAACAGCTAGAAGCTATTTCGGTCACTCTTGCTCCTCTCGAACAAGAAATTTCCTTTCAACAGGGGGTATTTAATGCGCCTGTTCATGCGGTCTCCGCAGTAAAACCAACTACAAAACCACAAAAAAAAGAAGAAGCATATCATTTTGGAGATGGACAAGTCGATAGTTCTGCGCCTTTAAAGCTGAAAGAAAAACCGCGCGACGTTGAGGTAGCGTCCGCACCATCAGGAGAAGAAAGGGCGCTAGAAACAAATACAGAGACGTTGCCAGAAGTTCCACAAGAGGAGATGCAGGAGATTGCACCAGAACCATCCTCAGCGGCTCCATTAGAGGAGATGCAGGAGGTTACACCAGAACCATCCTCAGCGGCTCCATCAGAGGAGATGCAGGAGGTTACACCAGAACCATCCTCAGCGGCTCCATCAGAGGAGATGCAGGAGATTGCACCAGAATCATCCTCAGCGGCTCCATTAGAGGAGATGCAGGAGATTGCACCAGAACCATCCTCAGCGGCTCCATTAGAGGAGATGCAGGAGATTGCACCAGAACCATCCTCAGCGGCTCCATTAGAGGAGATGCAGGAGATTGCACCAGAACCATCCTCAGCGGCTCCATCAGAGGAGATGCAGGAGATTGCACCAGAATCATCCTCAGCGGCTCCATTAGAGGAGATGCAGGAGGTTACACCAGAACCATCCTCAGCGGCTCCATTAGAGATTTTTCAAGAGACTACACCAGAGGCATTTCCAAAAGTTCAGTCTGAGGTGCCAACACCAGTGCTTAAAGATAAAAAAATAATCTCGCCGCAAAAAGCAATTTCATCGGTGCAAGAAGTATCTGAAGGACAAGCAGCTTCAGCCCACCAACAAGCAGAAAAAATTGTGCTGCCAGAAAAATTTCCTTACCCACAGTTCAAACCGAAATCCATCAAACAGCTCGCAGCTAAAAATACGCAAACTGCAAAAAAACAAAATCAACAAAAAGCTGGACAGACCATTGAAGATATTTTGGAAATAGAAGAAAAAAGTTTACTCAATCATGCACGTACACAAGGAGGTGGTGCAAAACGCTCCAGCAAACCGGAAGCTTTTGGCGGACGAAAGGATATTGGCAACACTGAAAAGATGGCACAAACATTGGTCAATATCGCTGGTGCGTGTATTCAGAAAAAACTTAAACTTGTTGCTCTTGGTGGAGATTTAAAAAACCGTCCAATTGTGCGTTTACGATTTTACTTAAATCATGAAGGAATGGTAGTAGGAAATCCAATCATTGATCCATTAAGTGGTGCAAAAAGTCAGCAAGATATTATGATGAGGCAGGTGTATGCGGCCGTTTTTGCGTGCCAACCTTATACAGATCTCCCACGCGATCAATATGATTTGTGGGGACAAGGTTTTGATTTTAATGTTGATCCGCTTCAAGAGTAACGCGATGAGAGACAGATATATTTTTTCTTTAATGCAAAGGATACATTCCGTTATGTCTATGACAAGACGCATATTTTTTTCTTGGTTTGTTGTAACCACATGTTTATGGCTTTTAAGCTTTTCATCTGTTCATGCGCAACTGAAAGGCACCATTTCTAGTGCTGATTTTAATCCTATTCCAATTGCAATTACGGATTTTGCTTCTAATGATTCTCTGGGGGTAAAGATTGCTGCCGTTGTCACATCAGATCTTGAACGGTCTGGGCTTTTTTCTCCCATTAATAAAACATCTTTTTTGGAAAAAATGCTCGACTTCAACAGTCAACCGCATTTTTCTGATTGGCAAGCAATTAATGCACAAGGCTTGGTTACTGGGCAAGTTATAAGAGAAGCCGACGGACGATTGAGAGTTGATTTTCGTTTATGGGATGTTGTGGGGCATCGACAACTCAAAGGACGGCGCTTTTATACAGCTACAGAACGTTGGCGGCGTGTTGCACATATGATTGCAGATGAAATTTATAGTGAAATGACAGGGGAAAGTGGTTATTTTGATACGCGAATTGTTTTCATAGATGAAACTGGACCAAAAAATGCGCGTATCAAACGTTTAGCAATTATGGATCAAGATGGAGCCAATTTGATTTATGTTTCTGATGGACGTGAATTAGTGCTTACACCGCGTTTTTCACCTAAACGGCAAGAAATCACTTATATGTCCTATGGGAACAATCAAACGCCGCATGTTTATCTTCAACAAATTGAAGTTGGACAAAGGGAATTAATAGGAACCTTTAACAATATGACAATTGCTCCGCGTTTTTCTCCTGATGGGCAAAAAGTGATTATGAGTTTATTGCAAAGTAATGGCAGTGCAAATCTTTACACCATGGATTTACGTACACGTACGATGACGCGGCTCACGACAACTTCAGCCATTGATACGTCAGCTTCTTATTCACCAGATGGGACAAAAATTGTCTTTTCATCGGATCGCAGTGGAAAGCCACAACTCTACACAATGGATGCGGATGGTAGCAATATTCAGCGTATTTCTTCCAATGACAGTAGCTATTCTACGCCTATTTGGTCTCCACGTGGTGATTATATCGCTTTTACAAAACAGGCTGAGGGACAATTTTCTATTGGCGTTATGCGTCCTGATGGAACCGGAGAGCGGATTTTAACCACGGGTTTTCACAATGAAGGGCCAACGTGGGCGCCCAATGGTCGCGTGTTGATGTTTTTTCGTCAAGATCCAGGTTTAGGACCCAAAATTTATACGATTGATATTACTGGACGCAATGAACGCTTATTGCCAACACCAAATGATGCCTCTGATCCAGCATGGTCGCCGTTGCTTAGTACACGGTAAAAAAGCGAGCTGTTCAATTGAAGTGAATAATGCAGGAAAAAAGGAGATTAACGCATGTGTCGTTTTGGTTTAAGAGCGCTGGTTTACTGTTGTACTGGCTTATCTAAATAACTGTTGGACTTTCATAGTGCGGATACACTATTGGTATGAATGAAAGTGTTTAAAAACAATTCTCTAAGAGGGAAGAATTTTTAAGCCATTTACATCTATGGTTTTTGTTAAAAACGTTTTATAAAATAGAAGACCCCCGCTTTAAAGCGGGGCTTTTTATATTTGAGGAAAGCTCAAGATCAATAATGCTTGTGCAGACAGTAATCATAGAGAAGATAAAAAAACTTCGGGTTAATGTTTGTGCGCAAAAAGAATGGCATGAGGATCATGCGGAGAGTTTTGCCAAAATTTCATCACTGACGTCAAAATTGGCATAAACATTTTGCACATCGTCATCTTCTTCTAATGTCGAGATAAGTCGTAAAACCGACATTGCTTTTTCTTCATCTATTGGAGCAAGTGTGCTGGCTTTCCACACAGTCTTGATTGATTCTGCTTCGCCAAGTTTTTCCTCAAGCAATTTTGAGACTTCACCAATATCTTCAAACGCGCAAATGATATGATGTTCTGTTTCTTCTGATTGTACATCTTCGGCGCCAGCCTCGATAGCTGCATCCATAATGCTATCAGCTGTGCCTGCTTCGAGTTTATAGATTATTTCACCGATTCGGTTAAACATAAAGCTTACCGACCCCGTTTCTCCTAGTGCGCCACCTGATTTAGTGAAAGCAGCACGCACATTGGAAGCAGTACGGTTTCGGTTATCGGTTAAGGCTTCGACAATTACTGCAACACCACCTGGACCATATCCTTCATAGCGCACTTCATCGTAATGTTCCACATCATTGCCTGAAGCTTTTTTAATTGCGCGTTCAATATTGTCTTTTGGCATTGACTGCGCTTTCGCGTTTTGGATAGCAAGTCTTAAACGCGGATTCATGGCTGGATCAGGAGCGCCTTGTTTGGCTGCAACTGTAATTTCGCGTGCTAGTTTGGAAAATATTTTCGAGCGTATTGCATCTTGGCGCCCTTTACGGTGCATAATATTTTTAAATTGTGAATGGCCTGCCATGGCTTTCCTTTCCGTTTTGGGATTTCTCCCTCAATTTTAGTCGGTTAAGCACCTATTTTAAAGTGGTTAAACATCTATTATGATGAAAAAAATATGCCAATAAATATGCCATATAGGTGAATAAACCGAATAAACTCTTTATAAAAAAAATCCTATTAAAGGTAAAGACACATCTCTTTAAGAGCCATCACAGGACAGGTGTCTTGTCGTCTATTAAAAATCACGCTATAACAGGGCGTTATTTTATGGAAAAAGTGGTTTATTTCATATCTCGCTTTGACTGTAAGGGGGTGAGATGAATAGAGCTTTGATATATAAGAAAAAATACCCATAGTTTCAAAAGTGGGCAAAAACCTGCCTTAAATTTAGGCGAAGAAGAGGATATTATAAAGATGGCAACGCAACTTTTGATGCCCAAAGCGACAGCTGTTTGGCTGGTTGATAATACCGCACTTTCTTTTGAACAAATCGCGGAATTTTGTAAGTTACACGTATTGGAAGTAAAAGCTATTGCAGATGGTGAGGCTGCTTATGGTATTAAAGGTCTAGATCCAATTAGTTCTGGACAGTTGACACGAAGTGAAATCGCGCGTGTTGAGGCTGATAAAACTGCACGCTTAAAAATTTTGGAATCAAGGGTTCGTATCCCTGAAAAAAAACGTAAAGGTGCTCGTTACATTCCTCTTTCTAGGCGTCAAGATCGCCCAAATGGTATCTTATGGCTGGTGACCAATCATCCTGAACTCAAAGATGCGCAAATTGCACGCTTGATTGGAACAACAAAAGCAACCATTGAACAAATTCGTAATCGAACTCATTGGAATAGTGTAAATTTGGTTGCTCTGGATCCTGTAGGACTTGGCTTGTGTTCGCAAATTGACTTGGATATTGAACTTCAGCGTGTTGCAAAAGATCGCCCCGCCTCTCTTGAGGGTGATAGATCCTTGCTTCCTGCATCTGTTACCGAAAATGCTGTTTTTGAGAATGATGAAGAAGAGCAAGATCTTAACAAGAATTTCGATGCTGATAAGGTTTTTGCAAAATTGAACGCTTTGCAAAAAAAACGCCAAGATGATGAACAAAAAGGGTAATATGATGATTGCATATCATGTGTAAATAAGCTGTTCATATCGATGCTGAAAAGCTGTGGATGAAAAAATAAGAGGATAAAATAGCAAAACATATAATAGAAATATAGTTTTATCTTCATAAAAAATTGCTAATCATCATTAGCTAGCTAAAAATAATGAATCCTTCGATTTTAATGTTTATAACAAGGAGAACCTGATTTATGCGTTCTGTAAAAAATATTTTCTTTCATCCATTAACAGTGTTTTTATTTTTATCGCTGTTTTTGGCTGGTTGTGCGAAAAAACAGGTCACTTCTGCTGATTATATGAATGGCTCTTTGAGTGGTGCTGATTTAAAACAGGCGCAAGCAAGCGAAAAGCAAGAGTTTACTATTAATGTCGGTGATCGTGTTTTCTTTAGTCTCGATTCTTTTGTTATTGAACCTGATGCCCAACGCATTTTGATGAGGCAAGCTGAATGGTTGCTTCGCCATCCTTTCTATTCCATTACAATTGAAGGTCATGCTGATGAGCGCGGTACACGTGAATATAATTTGGCACTTGGGCAGCGGCGTGCTGTTGCTGTGCGTGATTATTTGATTTCTCTTGGTGTATCTGGGCAGCGGATGAGGACAATTTCTTACGGGAAAGAAAGACCTGTTGCAGTGTGTAACGATCTTTCTTGCTGGAACCAAAACCGTCGTGCTGTTACTGTGGTTGATTGGAATCAAAATTTTCGTACTTTTAATCCAATTAATAATATGAATGGTGGTTAAAAATGAATGACGATGGTTTAATTAAATTAAATTATATTAAAGTCATGAGATTGAATTTTTTAAAGGGGAAAGGCATGTATGTGCTTAGAAAACAAAATTTTAAAAGCTTCTTTTTTGCATTAAGTTTTATGGCGTGTTTTGCCTTGTCTGCTCAAGGTGCTTCGCGGAGTCCTTCGCAATTTTCTAATTATGGAGAGGATTCTTCTAATAAAAATAAAGATGCGGCTCCTTCCGCTAAAGATACTGTTGCTCCAGCGCAGGATGCAGAGCCTTCTACTGAAGATACGGCTGCTCCAACGCATGACATGACACTTCCTGCACAAGATGCAGCGCCTTTCACTGAAGATACGGCTGCTCCAACGCATGACATGACACTTCCTGCACAAGATGCAGCGCCTTTCACTGAAGGTACGGCTGTTCCAACGCATGACATGACACTTCCTGCACAAGATGCAGCGCCTTTCACTGAAGGTACGGCTGTTCCAACGCATGACATGACACTTCCTGCACAAGATGCAGTGCCTTTCACTGAAGGTACGGCTGCTCCAACGCATGACATGACACTTCCTGCACAAGATGCAACACCTTCCACTGAAGGCAGTGCTGCTCCAGCACAGGATGCAACGCCTTCTACTGAAGGCAGTGCTGCTCCAGCACAGGATGCAACGCCTTCTACTGAAGGCAGTGCTGCTCCAGCACAGGATGCAACGCCTTCTACTGAAGGCAGTGCTGCCCCAGCACAGGATACAACGCCTTCTACTGAAGGCAGTGCTGCCCCAGCACAGGATGCAACGCCTTCTACTGAAGGCAGTGCTGCCCCAGCACAGGATGCAACGCCTTCTACTGAAGGCAGTGCTGCCCCAGCACAGGATGCAACGCCTTCCACTGAAGGTAATGCTGCTTCAGCACAGGATGCAACGCCTTCCACTGAAGGCAGTGCTGCCCCAGCACAGGATGCAACGCCTTCTACTGAAGGTAATGCTGCTCCAGCACAGGATGTAACGCCTTCCACTGAGGATGCAGCTTCCTCGATACAGGGAGAAACTCAAAGTCAAAAAAAAAAGTTGGGAAGATCTGAAGATTCTTCTGAAGGACTATGATGTAGATAAGCTTTTGCACATAATACAAACGGTGCTTGAGAATAACGATTTAGAAGATATTAAAAAGCAATTTACTCGACTTTTTGGTCAAAGGGATTTTGCTTTTTATGTTTGTCCCTTTAATAAGTCTTATTGGGATAAAAGTTTTCAAGTCGTGAAAAATGCAGGGACAAGCTCTTCTAAAGATAACAATCAAAGCCATATTGCCAGTGTAGAGCACCATGATCATGAACGCGGTGTTAAGGAAAAAAGTGATCATTTGGGGCAAGTGCATAATCTTTTAGAGAAGGTGCATGATGAGAAGAGCAATTATGTTGAACACAATCGAAATGAAGGTTTGTCTGTGCTTTCCTCTAAAGAATTGTATAAAAAAGGTTATGATTTCATTCTTTCTGCCAATTATTTGCAAGCTGAAAAAGTTTTTTGTGCTTTTCAAAATCGTTACAAAGAAGATCCTTTGAGTATTGATGCTTTGTTTTGGTTAGCAGAAGCCTTGTTGAGACAAGGGCGTTACTATGAAGCGGCGCAAACTTATCTTACATTATGGTACACAGACAAAAGAAATTTCTACGATTCTGAGATTTTGCTAAAATTAGCAATCAGTATGGCTGCTCTTGAGAAAAATAAAGAGAATTGTGCTCTCTTTGAACATAAACAAAATAATTCTCAAACGCTGGAAGGTATTTTTTGTAGACATCTTTAAAAGGAGTGAAATCGTCCGCAGTGCTTGTTAAATTAGCAAAAGATCTCTTTACAGCATCAGACTTTATCCAGTGTCAAAAGCTGATTCTTGCGGTTTCGGGAGGAAGTGATTCGCTTGCTTTACTGTTTTTGGTCAAAGATCATTTAAGAACCATGACTGTTCCTCCAGAGATGATTGCTGTCACTGTTGATCATCAGTTGCGTAGAGAATCTGCTCATGAAGCGGAAAATGTTGCAAAAATTTGTCAGGCGCATCACATTCCGCATATCATTGTGCGATGGGAAGGTAAAAAACCAAAGACGCATATCGCTGAAAAAGCACGCACGGCTCGTTATAATCTTTTGTTTCAAGAAGCGCAAAAGCAGGGTGCAACACTTATTATGACAGGGCATACACTCAATGATCAGGTAGAAACCTATCAGATGCGTCATCAACGTGTTCAAAAGAGTGCGGATATTTTACAACAAGAGTTCTTTGAAGCTTCGCGTGAGGGGATTTGTGTAACAAAAGCTACAAAAAATATTACTGAAAAAGATTGTGTTTTAGTGTATGAGCGCGGTTTATCCTGTATTCCGCGTGAAGCATTATTGCGTCAAAAAGTGCGCTTAATCCGTCCACTTCTTGGCGTAAAACGTAAAACATTGCGTGCTTATTTACGCGTTCGAGGACAAACATGGATTGATGATCCAACAAATGAGGATCTTCATTTTGAACGCGTGCGTGTGCGTCATTCTCTTCATCAAAAAAAGCTTTCCGTTATTGCCAAAAAAGTTAATGAAGCTGCGCTTGAACGTCGTAGGCAGGCGCAAAATATTGCCGATTTGATCTTGGCTTTAGATGTTGCTGTTGAACATGGGCGTTGTTTTATTGGTAAGCCCGCACCATTCCTGCACAAACACCCAAGTTTTCCTTTTGTCGTTGGGCTTTTCGCGGTGCTTATGGGGGGAGGTTCTTATTTGCTTCCCTTTAAAAAATTAATCACTCTTGATAAAAAATTGTACCTATCTGCTCCACAAAAACAGCGTTTTACTTTGGCTGGATCGGTGATTGAACATAGTCAAAGTGGAATCACTCTTTGGCGTGAATCCCGAAATATTAAAGAAGCCGTTATTGGCGCTAAAAAAACCTTTTTATGGGACGGGCGTTATCAGGTTACAAACTGTGGGACTGAGGCTATAAAAGTTGGAGCAGCTGATTTGGGACATCTGAAATCTTTGTTTAAAAACAACATGCTCGATTTTGAGCATCCTCATTTTCCTTCTTTGCAATCGCTTTTAATGATTTCAAATGACAAAGGCGTCGATATTCCAGAGCTCACCGATCAAAAGGCTTCTCAACAAAAACAAAATGCCATTCAAAATATTATTGTAAAGCGGATTATGGCACCCTTTGATTGGCTTTTGTCACGCGAAGACGCTGCTCTTGTTAATGTTGTTGAATCTTTTTTTAATATAGAGATAAAAAGGTGAAGAAAAATCACTCGAAAAGATGATAAACATCTTCTCATATCTTGGCAAGGGGCAAACAAGGTTATATGTTAGGAAAAGTATTTAAGAAATATGATTAAGCATGATTAAGTGGATATAATATGAATTCCAATTACCGCTCTCTCCTTATTTGGGGAGTTATTGCATTAATTTTGATTATATCGTTTTCTCTCTTTAATGGGGATGGCCAGCATTCTGGAGGTGGAGAGATATCTTATTCTGAATTCTTGAAAAGAGTCGAGAATAATGAAATTAAATCTGTAACTATTCAAGGTCAAAAGTTAACAGGACATACCGCTGATTTCAGGAGCATTTCAACTTATGCGCCACGAGATCCAAGTCTGATACAAAAATTGGAAAGTAAAAACGTTAATGTTAAGGCTATTCCTGAAAATTCTGGGAATAGTATCTTCCTTAATCTTTTATTTTCCTTGTTGCCTGTTTTGATCATCGTTGGAGTGTGGATTTTTTTCATGCGACAAATGCAAAGTGGATCACGCGGTGCAATGGGATTTGGAAAATCCAAAGCAAAATTGCTCAATGAAGCTCAGGGACGCGTTACCTTTCAGGATGTTGCTGGTGTTGAAGAAGCAAAGCAAGACTTGCAAGAAATTGTTGAATTTTTGCGTGAACCACAAAAATTTCAACGTCTAGGGGGACGTATTCCACGTGGTGTTTTGCTTGTTGGTCCTCCAGGAACGGGGAAAACCTTGCTTGCGCGCTCGATTGCCGGTGAGGCTAATGTGCCGTTCTTTACCATTTCAGGGTCAGATTTTGTTGAAATGTTTGTCGGTGTTGGTGCTAGCCGTGTGCGGGATATGTTCGAACAGGCTAAGAAAAATGCGCCATGCATTATCTTTATCGATGAAATTGATGCTGTTGGACGTCATCGTGGTGCAGGACTGGGAGGTGGAAATGACGAACGCGAGCAGACTTTAAATCAGCTGCTTGTTGAAATGGATGGGTTTGAACCCAATGAAAGTATCATTCTTATTGCGGCAACAAATCGTCCTGATGTGCTTGATCCTGCTTTATTGAGACCAGGGCGTTTTGATCGGCAAGTCGTTGTGCCGAATCCTGATGTTATGGGACGCGAACAAATTTTGAAAGTTCATGTACGCAACGTGCCTTTAGCGCCTAATGTTGATCTAAAAATTTTGGCAAGAGGAACGCCAGGATTTTCCGGTGCTGATCTGATGAATCTTGTCAATGAAGCTGCTCTTATGGCTGCTAGCCGCAATAAAAGAGTGGTGACGATGCAAGAATTTGAAGATGCTAAAGATAAGGTTATGATGGGCGCTGAGCGTAAATCAACCGCCATGACACAAGAAGAAAAAGAGCTCACCGCATATCATGAAGCAGGACATGCTATTGTGGCTCTTAACGTTCCTGTTGCTGACCCTGTTCACAAAGCAACGATTGTGCCAAGGGGTAGAGCTTTGGGTATGGTAATGCAATTGCCCGAAGGTGATCGTTATTCTATGAGTTATCGATGGATGATTGCTCGTCTTGCCATTATGATGGGAGGAAGAGTTGCTGAAGAGTTGAAGTTTGGAAAAGAAAATATCACATCCGGTGCTTCTTCTGATATCGAGCAAGCAACAAAATTGGCACGGGCAATGATTACCCGATGGGGATTTTCTGATCTGCTTGGTCATGTTGCTTATGGTGACAATCAGGATGAGGTTTTCTTAGGCCATTCTGTTGCACGGACACAAAATATCTCCGAAGAAACAGCGCGTATGATTGATTCCGAAGTGCGTAAGCTCATCGACAATGCTTATACAGATGCAACAAAAATTCTGAAAGAAAAAAAGAAAGAATGGTTTGCTCTTGCACAAGGGTTATTGGAATATGAAACTTTAACAGGCGCTGAAATTAACGAAGTTATCGCGGGAAAGCCTCCTTCACGAATGCAAAAAGATGAGAATACTCCTTTGCGTACTTCATCTGTCCCTAAAACTGGAGTGAGTAAAGTCGCTTCTGCAAGTAAAACAGAAGAAGAAACAGATGTTGGTGACGAAAAATAGGAAAAAAGAGCTAGAAGTTAAACAAAAAACAACAAAATCTAGTGATGATAAATCCAGTGATGTTAAGTCTAAAGAGAATAAAGTTCAGTGAGGCTGGAAAAAAGCCAAGTTCTGCTAAGCATAAAAGAAAAAAGGAGTCTTCTGACGACACTTAAATGGCTATGTTTTTAGAACAACTTTAAACAAAATCTAAAAAAGGTGCAGGTTTGCCTGTTTCTTTAAAACAATGTTTATAAATATATAAAATGGCAGTGCGTTTCTTTGGAAAAGTATTTAAAAGAGGCTGTCTGTGGTAGAAATTATCTTTAAACAGGATTATTTTGAACAAAATTATTTTTAAAAGGAATTGTTTTTTAACAGAGCGGTTGTTAACAGGAACTATGAGCTTGATTTTTGGTTGTGTCTAAGGAAGTAATTGCGTTGAGTGGGGCATATTAAATAAAGGATATTGCTCAGGCACATGGGATATGAGATTTGTCTGGTGGAATATCTCATTGTTTTATCAAATCGAGCTCGCTTTAATTGCGAAAAACATATCAAAGAAGAACATTGACTGGTCGCATGAGATACTGAAATATCTCTGTTGAAGTGTTTCATGGTCTTTATAAAATAAAAAATTGGGGGGATAGGGTTTATGTGGCTGTTCTGATTATGTCTTAAGGGATGAAAAAGTATAAATGATCCCACATTTAAAAGGGGATCTTACTGTACCAAAAGTTAATTATAGCAGGATAGCGAAAGAACGTGCATATAAAGGAAACAAGGATGGCACAAAAATATTTTGGTACAGATGGAATTCGAGGTAAAGCCAATTCTTTTCCCATGACACCAGATTTTGTTATGAAAGTTGGGATGGCTGTGGGGATTTTTTTTAAATCTCGACGTCAGTCGCGTCGTGTGGTGATTGGTAAGGACACCCGCTTATCTGGCTATATGTTAGAAAATGCTTTAGTCTCAGGGCTTACTGCTGCTGGAATGGAAGTTTTTTTACTTGGCCCCGTGCCAACACCTGCAGTTTCCATGCTGTGTCGTTCGCTGCGCGCTGATATTGGGGTGATGATTTCTGCTTCTCATAATCCATATTATGATAATGGGATTAAGCTTTTTGGTCACGATGGTTTTAAGCTTTCAGATGATGTAGAAGCAAAAATTGAAGAATTAATTGATACCGATCTTTCAAAATTTTTAGCAAGTTCTGCAGAAATTGGCTATGTAAAACGAGTTGAAGGCGATATTTATCGCTATATTGAATATGCCAAACGAACTTTGCCGCGTGATGTTGGCTTAGATTCTTTGCGCATTGTTGTTGATTGTGCAAATGGTGCTGCGTATAAAGCCGCACCGCGTGCTCTATGGGAATTAGGAGCTGAGGTTTTTACTATTCATAATGAGCCAAATGGGTTTAATATTAATAAAAGATGTGGATCAACCGATCTTACTTCCTTAAAACAAAAAGTTCATGAAGTGCGTGCTGATGTGGGAATTGCTCTTGATGGAGATGGAGATCGTCTCCTCATTGTTGATGAAAAAGCACAAACCGTTGATGGAGATCAATTGATCGCTGTAATTGCTGAATATTGGCATAAAACGGGACGCTTAAAGCGCAATGGCGTTGTTACAACAATTATGTCAAATCTTGGACTTGAACGCTTTTTATCAAGTAGAGGATTGGAGCTTGTTCGGACAGATGTTGGTGATCGCTATGTTGTCGATGCAATGCGCCAAAAAGGATATAATGTTGGGGGGGAAGTATCTGGTCATATCGTGCTGAGTGATTTTGGAACAACCGGTGATGGGTTGGTGGCTGCATTGCAGATTTTATCTTGTATGAAAGAGAGTCAAAGCTCGATGAGTGATTTATGTAAGCGGTTTGAGCCTGTGCCACAGATTTTGAAAAATGTTGTGACTAAAAATAAAAATGTGCTGAAAAAAAATGCGGTAAAGACGGCGATTAATCAAGTAACGCAACGTTTGGGAAAAGAGGCGCGGTTGGTGATTCGTCCCTCTGGAACAGAGCCTATGATCCGCATTATGGCTGAAGGCGATGATCGGGAAGCGCTTGATGCTATCGTGACAGAGATGACAGAGGTTATTGTGCATCATGATGTCGCTTGAAAAGTATAATTTTCATTAAAGCATGATGAATGTTTTTATCAAAGTGATTTGCTCTTTTTCTCATGGAGTTTGACGGTTGAAGATATCCTCTTCATTGGGAAACAGTCAAAATACCCCTGCGATAAATATGGTCAGGCGATAACTCTTGCAGGGTATTCTCATTGTCGTATTGCCTATAGGTTGATGATGCAAGCAATGTGTGGGAGCTTTTAATTTTTGTTTTCAAGGATTGGTCACATCTTTAACAGAGAGACAAGCGGGATATTTGCTAAAAAAGGTGCTTTCTCTCATAGTAGAGAGAAAGCACCTTGGGGGGTAAAAATGATAAAATACCTTTCTTAAAAATGGCTTTTTTTATCTTTTTTCCATAAAAAGTAGGCCATAAGCCCAAGAACTGGAATGCTCAATTTAGCAAAAGACACATGCTTGCTTAGTGCTGCAATGCTGAAAAGTGTTGCTTCTGCAATAAGCTTTTGACGTTGTTCCTCCAACTTTTTTTGTTGGTAGTAGCGCTGATGCGCTTTGATAACCCGCCCAACAATAACTCCGAATGCTGCAATAAAAAGCCAAATGAAAAACATTATGCTCGCTGCTGCAAGAGGAGTGGTAACCAAACACAGAGCAATAAAACCGATGACACATAAAAATATCAAGGATATGAGCATTGAAGTTCCAACAATCCCATAGCAAATTGCTTGAAGGCGCACTTGCTTGATCGTGCTTTTTAATTCTCTATCGAAAAGATGATTTGAAATAAGAGCAACCAACTTGTACATGGGAATTAGTGACGCAATAATTGAGCGAGAATAAAACCAAAACCTGCTGCAAATAAAACGCTTTTGTTCGGGTTTTTACGGACGCATCGACTAAGAGCGTCTTCAAAGTTTTTCATGCTGTTTTGCGCGTGCGATACAATATTTTCGCCATTTTCTTTTGCTGAGTTGTATAGTTCTTCAGTTTTGTTTTTAGCTTTGTCTAATTTATGTGTTCCAAGATCGGCTAGTGTTGAGGTTAGATCTGAAACTTTACTACGTAGTTCTTTCAATTGTGCTTGCATATTTTTTTCTGATTCTTCTTTACTATTACTTGCCATGACAATATTTCCCTCTCTTTATTGTTAAGCGTTATTTTTGTGTTCACTGTGATCATTTGCTTTGGAGTAAAAAACTTTCACGGCTTTGTAACGCCAAACACTTGGCTTAGTTCCCTTCTTTTTATTTAATATTTAATTGAGAAGTTTTTTTGATAAAATAAATTTTGCGCTTTGATCTTATCAGTAAAATTGATTTGCTTATGTAGTTCATTGGGATTTAAATTCATTACGTAGTAAATCATTTGAAAAATTCTTGAAATGTATTTCGAGATAAAACTATACTTGATTTATCAAGTTTTATTCCTTAAATTGAACAAACAATAACGCTATAGGGGATTAATGTTGCAGAAAAGTGATGCTACAGAGGCTGTGGCAGGGCTTTTGGCTGCAAATAAAGATGTAAGACCTTAATAATATGGGACGGAAATGGAACCTGAAACAGCATCCTCAAGCAGCATGTCTACTGCACTTTCTGCGCATGATCTTTCCCCTTTTTCTATGTTTATGGCAGCTGATTGGGTTGTAAAGGCTGTTATTATTGCTTTGTTGCTGGCCTCTTTGATTTCTTGGACGATTGCTTTCGTCAAAATCGTTGAAGTGTTTGTCGCAAAACGGAGAGCGCGCCATGAACTCCGATTGATTTTTAATACACAAACCCTTGTGCGTCTGGATGCGAGTTTGAAAGAGAGCAAAGGCGTTGGTGTGGATTTTTTAAAAGAAGTTTTAAGGGAAGTATATCTTTCCACACAACAGATCGATTTTATGAAAAATGAAGGATCCAGTGGAAAGCAGAGTGGGCAGGTTGATTCCTGTGAGGAAGCCGTCTCTTATGAAAAAGCTGTTCGGTACGGGGAGATTGCTCGCGATCTTAATCAGGGTGTGAAGGAGCGTGTGCATTTGCTTTTGTCGCGCTGCTTGTTAGCAGCTATGCACCGCATTGCACGTGGAAGCGCTGTTTTAGCAACCATTGGCGCCATTGCTCCCTTTGTTGGTCTTTTTGCAACCGTGTGGGGAATTATGAATGCTTTTATCGGAATTGCCAAATCTCAAACAACGCGGCTTGATGTGGTTGCTCCTGGAATTGCTGAAGCCTTGCTTGCAACTGCTATTGGGCTTTTTGTGGCTATTCCTGCCATTGTGATGTATAATGGTCTTATGCGTGCTTTAAGCAGTTATCGCAATGATTTGGGCGATATCGTTGTCGCGATCGAGAGACTCTTGAGTCGTGAACTTGATAGGCAAAGACAGCAGAAGAGTTGTAAATAATGAAAGCAAACTTTGGTGATGATTGGGATACTGATAATAGTGGGTTGCACAGTGAAATTAATGTGACGCCTTTCATTGATGTTGTTTTGGTGTTGCTCATTGTTTTTATGGTGGCTGCGCCTTTAGCGACATCGGCTATTCCCGTTCAGTTGCCTTCTATAACTCAAGCTCCTTCTGCGGCACGGTCTGATGAGCCTTTCTATGTTACTTTACAAAAAGACAGTTCTCTTTATATTGGTGATACTCCAGTTAGTAAAGCAGGGTTCGCTGAAGCTTTGTTGAAGAAAACAAATCGGAACCTAGAAACAAAAATTTTAATCAAAGCCGATAGCGAAATTGATTATGGAACTGTTGTGGATTTGCTCAATCAAATAAGAATGGCTGGATATACTAAAGTTGGTCTTATGGGATTGCAGAAATCTGCTAATGTTGCCGCAAAAAGCGAGGAACAAGAAGCACAAGCTGACGTAACAAGTGATACAGAAGCACGTGCGATAAATGATACAACAATAGATATGAGGGATGATGAGTAACGGCACTCATAAAAGGGGGTGCAGCTTGCATGGTCAATCACTTTATACTGTAAGCCAGTTTTGCTTGTTGAGTAAATATCTAAAAACCCGTCATTCATCAATTTTGAATATTGCTGCAGAAGCAGACAATTTTAAATATTGCTGCAGAAGCAGACAAGGCGAGGGGAAAAAGCTGATGTGACAGATGGTGCCATGACTGGTGCAACAAGAAATACAACAGCGAATATGATGGACAATAGCAACGTGTTTGCGTTAGCCAGACTACGTCGCTGTGGGAAAATTCTCCCCACATCGCTTGCATGAAAAATTCCCCATTGTAGATCATTTTTCTTGTCTTATAATATACAAGAGCTCATTCGTGCATTATGCTTAATTTTGTCCTGTTGAACCAAAACCACCCGTACCACGTCCTGCTGTGCTGTTTGATACTTGATCATTGTTTTTTTGATTTGGTTCAATTTCGCAAACTTGAACTTGCACAACTGGTGCGATGACCGTTTGTGCAATACGCATCCCACGCTGGATAGAAAAGTCTTCTTGCCCCAAATTGATAAGAAGAACTTTAACTTCACCACGGTAATCACTGTCAATTGTGCCAGGAGTGTTTAGGCATGTGATGCCGTGTTTTAAAGCTAAGCCAGAGCGTGGACGTATTTGTGCCTCAAACCCAGGTAAAAGATGAAAGATAAGACCTGTTGGAATAAGAGCCCGTTGTCCAGGGGCGAGAACAATTGTTTCTTCTTTTAAAAGCGCTGCCCTTAAATCAAGACCAGCCGAACCTGCTGTGGCATAGTGAGGGAGCTCTAAGTTTTGCCCATGTTTAAGACGCTGGATGTGTAAAACCACTTGTTGAGAAAAATGGGAAGGAGAAGGGGACTCTTGATTATCTAATTGAGTGTTGGTTTGCATATGTGGCATAGTTAAAGACATTTTGAATGAAAAAACAGGCGCCACTTTAGTAAAAATTATTCTACAAAACAAGTTGCTAAAGACTTTTGGATATAAGCAATCCCCAATGTTTTTCTAGTATGGTTAAGTCTCTGTTTTATCCTGTATTTACCTCATATACTGCCAATAAAGATTCCTACGGCAAAAACTAGAACGCCGCCAATAATGACTTGTAAAGATGCCCGCCAAAAGGGTGTTGACATGAATCTATTTTGAATCCAGACAATGATTCCTAGCTCAAAAAATACAGCGATAAACGCGATAATCGTCGCGAGGCAAAAAGAGTTGATCAAATAAGGAAGCGTGTGCCCCAGTCCCCCCAGCATTGTCATAATGCCACAGGCAATACCTCTTTTGATCGGAGAACCCCGACCTGATAATTTGCCATCATCATGGACAGCTTCGGTAAAACCCATTGAGAGACCTGCGCCAACTGAAGCTGAAAGCCCTATTAAAAAGGTTTTGTGTGTATCACCTGTTGCAAAAGCTGCAGCAAAAATGGGGGCAAGGGTGGAGACAGATCCATCCATTAACCCTGCAAGACCTGGCTGTATCCATGTTAAAAGCGTCTGTTTGTCTGTTTGTGATAGGTTTTGCGTTTCTTGATTTGTCGCTACCGCAGCAGGTTTTTCGTGAGCACGAAAGAGCTTTTTTTTCACAAAAGAGGGGCGGTCACATAATGGTGTTGCAGTATTTGCAAAATTATTACGAGAAAGGCGAAAAAGCTGCTTATAATTTTTCAGCTCTTGAAGTCCCATTTCTGTAAAAATTGCGGCTTGCTTAGAAGAATAAGGCGCTAAAACTTGTGCATATTTTAGATAAACAAAGGCACGTTTTTCTTTTGATTTCAGCGCACGAACTATCATCTCACGAATCATTGTCCTTTGTGTTGAACCAAAGGCAAGCGTTTTTTGTTGTACAAATGAAAAGAGAGATTTTAACATTCGTTGTTCTCTTAAAATTTAGAATAATTCTAAGATATAAGAGAAAAAAATTGAAAGTCAATCTAAAAAAGTTAATTTAAAATTTCAAAAATTGAAAAAAAGAGTGATAAAAAAAGGAGTTATATGAGCCATAAAAACAAGAAAAAATATTTATCCGTCAGCGAAACGATTATGTATGAAAAATTTAAGCATGCGCAAACACTGTAAATGAGATGATAATGAAAAATGACAGCAAAAAGGTACATACAGTATAGACAAGCGGTGTAAGATCAACCATGCTAAACGAAATCGTACCTAAAATTATGCTCGAGGAAGAAGGGGAAGATTTTCCTTATGGAAAACAGTTCTTATGGAAGGATATAAGAAGATACGCTTATAATACGATTTTCATGAAGGATTATGAGAATTTGACGAACTAAACAGTACAAGTATACATTTCTATGCATACAACTTATAATTGTAAACGAACAAGGAATTTGCTGTAGATTTCATCATAAATAAGGAAATTTGTATTAAAAATATGCCTCGATACTTTAAGATAAGCACAGCAAAAAGTATGCGCTAAAATCACTAAAGAGCACCCTGCAAAGCTCTTAAATGATACACAAAAAATGACATAAAAAAGAGGTCTTAAATGACGAAAGGAGCAGTTTCCTACTCCTCCGTTCCTGTCTCCCTTTTCAGGGAAGCGGCCACCATTACTGATGCCGTAGATACCATTATATATACATTTATTTTTTTAAAAGTCAAACTATTTAACTTAGTTGACAAATATTAAGTGAGTTTTTAGCAATATTATAAACGCGGTAAAAATTGCAGCGTAAGAGCGACAATTTTATGAAATTCTTTCTGGGACAATCTTGGGATATTGCGTGAACAACTTAAACGGCTGACGGAGACTGTTGTGACGTAATTACAGATAATCCATGCTTTTTTGTTTTCTATGGGAGACTGAAGTGCAAAAGCTGCTGGATTATTGGGTTGTGATTTTGTCGTAAAAGGTAAGACTGTAACATTGCCGTACAGTTTTGCATTTTTAGAGAGCACTAAAACAGGGCGCTTTTTCCAAAATTCTGGCAATATTGCATCATAAGGAAAGTCGCACCAAAAAACCTGTCTAATGCGTGGTGCTGATTTAATGCGTGGTTTTATATGGGGCGGACGTTTGTAGGGAGTGTTGTGGAAGTCCATTTCTCGCACACGTTCTTGCCATGCATCATGGTCATATTCCATGGGCTCATTTGGCTCTTCATGCTGGTTTTTATCTAAAAGTGTGGATGATGGGGATAAAAAAGGAGGCGTTATATTTTTATCGTTGGGCATTGCAGATTATTCATATTTATCATGCCCCTCACTTGTTCTGTAGCTTTTCAATGTGGGTTTCTATCAAAATATTGCCTACAAGTACAGAGGGGAAAAATGATAAAATGGACGGGTCTTCTTAGCCTGTTGATATTTCATTGTCATTCTAAAATAAGTGCGGTTTTGGTGTGGCACAGCTGAAAAATGCGTTTCATACTGATTAAAAGGGGCAAAATAAAGCAAAATGTTGGTAAATGTTAAAATTGGAGAGCGCAAAATTGCGCTCTCCTTTGGGCTTTGCTGTTACACCCTAGAAGTTATACTTTAAACTTTTCTGTTATAGTTTTTGACGTCTTGAAAGGATGCCTTTGGAAGCAACATAAAGGCTGATCATCATGTAAAATAAGCTAAAAACAGCATTCCATCCAGCAAATGAGAGTAAAAGAAATCGCCATGGCGCCTCAGAGCAGGATGGAGGGTGGATATTGTTTAATTGATTAAGCAGTTGGTTAACATCTGTTGTAAAAACCGTCGCGTTTGAACCACAACTGGGGGGAGCAGGCCAAAAATTATATTCGATACCCATATGATACAGCGCTAAGATCAAGCTAACTGTCATTAAGACAAAAACGCATGAAAATAAAAATTGTACTCCAAAAGACATGCGGAAAAACCATGCACCAAGACCTGCTAAAAGCAAAAATGGAAGAGAAATATAGTAAGGAAAACGCTCAATTAAACAGAGATTGCAAGGAAGATAGCCTCCAATATATTCAAATCCGAGTGTGACACCTATCGTGGTGGATAGGCAAAAAATAAGAAAAAAAGCCCATAAGCCTTGTTCTTTTCTGTTTGGTTTAAGAAAAAGGTGCTGTTGTAAGATATGCTGTAAAGACAAAGTATGTGTCATTGAGCATGTTCCTTATTTTTAAAATGAAAAGTGCTTGTTTATAAAAAATGTAAAAATCCCATAAACTAAGAATAGTGTAATGCAGCCAGCCAAGATCATCCATTTAAAATGGCGAGAAAGAAAGTGAATCACTTGACGACCAAAACGTTGGATAAGCCACGCAAGAAGATAAAAACGAGCTCCTCGCGCAAAGGCAGAGGTTAGAATAAAAATTCCAAGATGTACCCCCATAACACCAGCCAAAATCGTAACAATCTTAATAGGGGGAAAATGAAAAAAACTAGAAATAATCAGTAAAATAACCAAAAATTTCAGTGTTGCTCCATTTCGCAGTGCTTGAAAACTCTCATATTTACCATAAAATTCTAAAATAGGCTTGGCAAGAGTTTCATAAGAAAAATGTCCAATACACCAGCCAATAATGCCTCCTAAAGTGGAACATAAAGTGGCAATGAAAGCGTAGTGATAAGCTCGATACGGACGAACAAGAACCATGGGAATATACAAAATATCTGCTGGAATTGGGAAAAAAGAACTCTCAATAAAAGCAATAAACCCTAACCAATGTGATGCTGTGCGCCGTTTCGCTAAAGAAACCGTCCAGAGCTTTAATGTGTTTAATGTCATAGGTTTTTTCATAAGCTTAAAAATAGACAAAGATTTTTAAAAATTGATGCTCAGTAAATTCAAACAGAATAAAATAATGCAAATTTTTTAAATTAAAGAGAAGTCTTATATTGACGAATCTGTACTTCTTCATATAGTTCCAAAGAGTAATGAACAAGTTTGTTCTTTATAGTGATATGCGGGTGTGGTGGAACTGGTAGACGCGCCAGACTCAAAATCTGGTTCCGAGAGGAGTGTCGGTTCAAGTCCGACCACCCGCACCATTTTTTTTGAACAATTAAGTAGCTTTAATTCCAAAACATACTCTCAATAAATTGGTTGTCTTTTTGTTTATTTGCTTAAGGCGACTCTTTGTGTATTCTTTTGTTATGTGGATTAAGTTATGCTGTGATAATAAGTATTCGCGATATACAAATAATATTAACGAATCTTTTAAAAAAGAAAAATCTCCTCAAGTTGTTATAAAAGAATATATAAAAAGTAAAACAAATTAAATTGAAATTTAACTAAGTAAGAAAAAATAATGTGTGTTGGATCCAAACTTATCTTTTCAATTTTTTAAGGTTATTTCTTAAAATTTTTATAGAAAGTACTACTTAGAGAAAATATGCAATAGAAAGAAAAAAAATATAATTGTAAGATAAATATAAGCGTCAAGTAAAACGAATGATCCCCAAAAAGAAACGATTTTATTGAATGAAAACTGCATTGCTTAAGCCTTTTTATAAAAGCAAATTATTGTAAAGGTTAAAGACGTAACAAAGACAAAAAAATATAATCGCTAAACAGAAATAAAAGCAACATAAAACGAAGATCCAATAAAAATAAAATTATTAAGACAGAGGCTTGTTAATTAACTTTTTGTTAAAACTAAACTCTTATAAAGTGCAACGTATGTGGAGTTTTGTAAAAGGCCCACAAAATAAAGGGCCTTTTAGAAGATTTTAATTCATAAAATATATTTAGATGGTTGGACATTTGGACATTTGGATATTTGGAGAATATATTTCATGAATTTATAAGCTCAAATTTATTGAGTTTAGAAGAATTGTTTTAGAATATGTATAACAATAAAGAAGATTTCTATTAGAACGTTAAATATTTTTTTCCCCGTTGAAGTATTATCATTGGTTGTGCTTCCTGTAGTTGCGATAGTCTTAAAAGGTTTTGTGGTCTCAATTGTACCTTTTGTGTGTTCAATAAAGCGCAACTCTTTTTTAGGAGTAGTAAAATATTTACCATCAATAGTAAAACTATTTTTATTTTCAGTAAAATGAGTAATAGATGTAGAATCTTTTGGGATTATTTTATGATCAGATGCTTGAGAGGCCAAAGCTAAACTGCCAGTTATTGCCCCCGCCATAAAAATATATCTGATATTCATAATTTTTCTCCTATATTTACTTCAATAAATAAATATCATAATGTATCATATATAAAATCAATTTAAATAACTATAGTAAAAATGCAACAGTCATAAAAAAGAGTCAAATTCATCTATAATTTTATAAGTTTAAACCTTAATTTTTCAAACTAATCCTTAGTTATTCTAGAGAATTCTTTATAAATTTATTTTTTTATAAGAAAAAAAGAATTTTTTTAAAAAATATGCAAAATTATACTAAAATAGAAATTATAAGTATCTTATTTAAGCATGATAATAATGAATATGAGCAATAAAAATTTATAAGAATTCAAATAAGTCTTATAGTAAAAAGTACATCTTATGTTAAGAATTGAAATGAGTAAAAAATATTATGATTTCTATCTTTCATAAATATGTATATTAAATTTATTCTTTTTATTTTTCTTTAGTTATAAGTATATGTTTTTATTTTATCGTTAATATAAGAAAAATTATATAGCTATGATAAGGAATAAAGAGAATTTTACAATATAAGTTGTTGTAAAATTACAATATATAAAAAATATTGGTGTTGCTGTTTTGTCTTTTCTTAATTGTATATTTTTTTATAAAATTTATAATTGGTAAATTTATAAAACCTATGAATTATCGGGAGATAAAAGCAATAAAACTGTATAAATAAGAAATATAAGTTAATATTTTTTGTTTATCGTTCTTTATTTTTTTGAATATATGTATTTAAATGTATTTTTAATTTTATCCAAAAAGATATTAATGATGTTGAACCTATTTGAGATAATATGCTGTCGTAAAATATTTTTATCATTTGCTAAAACAGAGATTTAATGAAAACTATAAAGTTGAAAAGTTAGTAGTATTCATGAAAATAATTAAGAAAGAAGTTATCTATACTTGCTAAATGAATAGAAAACCAAAACTAAAAAAAATAATGGAGAAATACTTAAAAAAAATTGTCGATGTTTACAAGAGAGGCAAGCTTTTTCAATAAAGATATTTCCCCAGTAATATTGGTTTCGAGAGAGGGGTTATTTTAAGAGAATTAGGTGTTTGCGAAATTGGTGAAGATGCTACACTGAAGTTGGTTAATTCTTTTCTCAGAGGGATGGCTATCATCTAAATTTTTTGATGATGCTTGTATACTGTTTAATGTTTTGTTGATTGTGTTAGATCTTAGTCTGTCGTCGTTTTTCTTCTATTGCGCATGGAAGATTTTTAAGAGTGTTTACTGTTTGTATATCCCCAATGCGATGCGAGCAGGTTTAAACAATCTCGTAAATGGTCAGCAAGTGAGTTTTGTTTGCGTTTTGAGGTACTTAAATCTTTTATCGCTTGGCCATAACCAATAACCTGCTCAACAAGCTGATAGCCAAGAACACCAAGGAAAATTTTGATTGTATTTAAGTGATTCGTTGCCTCTATTTGACGTTCAATGGGGTGATTATAAGTTTGATTACTGTCAACTTTTTGACGCGTATAGTCAAGGCTCATGTGAAGGTCAGCTTGACTTTGACGCCAGTAAATATAAAAACGCTCTGCCGCTTTATATTGCGCTTTGTTGATATGTCCTTTCGCGTATAAAAGCGCAATGGGACGGCTATGGGCATTAGCAATGGCAGTGACGGTGCGTGGGTTGCTGGTGCTCTCTGGATGGGACGATTGAAAATAAGGATTGCTTGCTTTAATGGAAACTTCTTGTGTTTTTAAATGACCAATACGCTGTTTCTTTTTAGCGTGGCTGGAAAAGGGAAGAGTGGGTGCTTTTCTTTTTTGTGCATCTTTATTTTTTTTCTTGTTTTGATGAGGCATGTTATCTCCTTCAAAATCGTCATTTGGTAATGTGCTTAAAAAATTGAATGCATTGGTATCTGCTTTTAAAAAAGAAATTTTAGCTGCTGCCAGTGCAAGTAGGCATTGATAGAGATTGTTATTTTGTTTTGAAGTTTTTCCTTTGGTGTTAAGCTGTTTAAGAAAAAGTTTGGGTATGCTCTAAAATATACGCTGCATTTAGTGAGATTGATGCTTTATGGTTGCATCGGTTATTGAAAAGATGCGTTGGTTTGTTTTTCTGCTTGTTCAAGATAATGCCGTGCAGAGGGAGAATATTCATAAGAACAACGATAACGATAGGTTTGCTTATCAAACCAAAGACCTATTTTTCCTTCAAAGTCACCTGAACGTTGTTTTGCGATATTTATAATTACGCTGGGGCGTTTAGCTAAATTCACCTTTTCTTCCGTGTTTGGTGTTGCATAAATTTTGTCTTCTAACGATCGATTGCGCCAGATGGTGATAATGTTAAACGCATTGGCTCCAATTTCTGAAGCGCCTTTAATATCTTCGGTGGTAGGAACTTCCCTTTCTAATCCGCTTTTGCGTGTATGGGAAACAAGGTGAATGTGCACTGCATTTAAAACCGCCCAATTAACCATTTTATAAACGGCTTGTTCTTGTCCTGTATAGTCATCGGAAGCGATTCCTAGCCGCATGAGACTATCGATAATAAATTGGTCGCAACCATAGCGCGCACGGCAATAATCAAACACATCAAGCAATGTATCAACGCTTGATTTTCCAACATGTTCATAAAGAATAAGCCCTTCGTCTAAAAAATGTAGGATTTGTTCAATCATTTCTCTTGTGGGTTGGTTTAAACCTCCTGTTTGTCTGGTTAAACGGCGCAGAGATTGTTCGCCTTTCATTTCCAGTGAGGCTAAGCAAAGGCGACTTTTTTGTGCGATCCAATGGGGGATACAATCTGACAACAGCTGACTCTTTCCCGCACCACTTGATCCACTCCAAAGGGTTAATTCTGCTGGACGAAAATAAAGCTTATCTTTTAGCCTAGGGTAGGGAACTGTGTAACCTTGATGTTGTTCTGGCTCTGGCCAAAATAATCCGATCACTTGATTCTTATAGTCTGAAGCACGCCTTAATCCCTTTGGGGCAAAACTTTGGGCTGACAAAAAGGCTGCTTTTATGGTTGCAGCATCAACACCTGCTGTGAGACATTCATTTGCATCTTTTCGGGGTAAGCGGACACGATAGCAGCGATAACGGCCAAGCCTATTGGCAATTTCATAGGCTGCTTCTTCTCCTGGTTTGTCCATATCCGTGGCTAAAAAAATGGTCTCAAAAGGTTCTAAATGATCAAATTCATTTTCAATCCAATTTTGTTTTCCTCCAGTACCTCCTCCAAATGGCACTGAAACTGCTGGATAGCCGTAAGCGGCTAATGAAAGTGCATCAATTTCTCCTTCGGTGATGACAATTGTACGATTGGTTGGTGCAAAGCTTTGATCCACAGGGGATATATTCTGATTTGCTAAGAAAGCAGTCTGTGCTGTTGATATAGGCTCCCGATCCACAGGCGATATGTTTTGATCCACTGAAAAAGCAGTCTGTGCTGTTGATATAGCTTCCTGATCCACAGGGGAGGTACCTTGATTCGTTAAGGTAAAAGTAGAATCCATTGGGAAAAGTGCTTGCCAGCCGAACAAAATCGCTTCACACTGCGATGTTGTCGGCTTTGTTTTTGCATCTGCTTGCGCCAGCCTCTCCTTCACCAAAGCAAGCGTACCATCAGGTTTATAAAAGGGAAAAATAATTTTTCTACCATTTTCTCCTATGTGATAACGTTTCAAAATCTCAAGAGGGATGCAACGCTCTTTATTTAGGTAAGTTTTTACCAAGTTTTGCGGTATACCCCCAGAAGGGAGCGATGGGCGCCGATAGGAACGCTGAGGCGCCATAAATGGTTTTGGACGTGTCAGATTAAGGTAGCTGCGCGCTTCCTCTAATGCTTGAGAGAGGTTGATTCCTTTTACACAGCACCAAAGATCTAAAAGATCGCCACCGCTACCTTCGGCAAAATCATACCAAAGCCCAGCTTTATTGCCGCTCAAACATACTGACAAACTTTGACCCGCTTCGCCTTGTATACTGCCTACAATCCAGTTATTGCCACATTTGTACCCTTGTGGTAAAAGCATTTGTATAACCGAAGCGGCTTGAGATGAAAGTTTCTGTTTGATTTCGAAAATTGTGCTCATGTTAAAGCATGTGGTAGTTGATGAGGCTGCGGTAAAGAGCATCGTCATTATTGGATTGCGATGCTAAAGTTTTGTGAGAGGAAAAAACCGCCAGTCTTTCCTGATTGTCTTTTAACCGCTCAATTTCACGACGAAACCAGTTGCGCCACGTGGCTTGCCAATCAACCTTAAGTGCTTCTTTGCCGCTTTTAGCATGCCAATAATCACGAAATTTCTTTTCTTGCCAACGAGCTTGCTCTTCGCTCAAACCTTCCAAAACTGCTGCATGGATATCTGCTGTCCAATCGGCAGGCAAACGCTGTCCTTTGTTTATGAGAGATTCAGTCTTCTTGCGAGCATTAGCCACGCCTTGTGTATGCCCAGCTGTGTTGGTTAAATTTTCTACACGGTCACTGGAGCCGATGAGATTTTCTGCGTCCTCAATGGCGCTGGAAAAGTTCTGTGCACTCTCTGTTGAGTTGGAAAGGTTTTCCGTTTCGTCTGATCCTGTGGATATCAGGGGAGGAGAGCATCTCTTAAATGAGCTCCCCCACTCTCTCTCCTCCCTTGATGAAGAAGAAAAAACATCCTTTTCTAAAACACCGGAAGGTGTTTTCTCTTTTTTCTCCTTCTGAGCTTCTGAATTAGGTTGATCGTTTTTTGCTCTTTTATCTAGCAATTGTTGAATTTCTTCATTGATTTTTTTTCGTTTTTTCGCTGAAGAGCGACCCGCAAATGATTTTTGTTCTAGCAATTTTACCCGTTCATGAAACACATTTTCGCAGCGCTTATTCCATAGACCATTTGCTAAATTTAAAATTTTTCCTTCTTCAATTAGCATGTCTAACACATTCACAAAGGTTCGCTTATCACTGCCACAAAGACGTGCTAGTCGCTCTGTTGATAATTCTAAAGGACGACCGCGAGCGTACATTTCATTGAGTAAAACGGTGTAAATTCCAATTTCGTGTGCGCGCATTCCCCGTACACTTCCTAAAAAATCATTTTGATACCAACAAACATAGGGAAGCGTAGAGGATTCATAGTGAGGAGTTTCTTGTTGATTGACATGTTTCATGCTTCAATCCATTTTCTTCTTTATTTATACGTTTTTATTTATGATAAAGTGGCGACAATGCTTTTATGTATTCATTGATGTTTGGTGAAAATTTTATGCTTTAGACGCATGTCACAGTTTGGTTGTGGTTTATTCTTGTTGGATGATAGGCTTTTAGGTATTTTTATAAAGTTTAATAGGTAATTGTTTGTGTCAAAATGCATGTAACCTTACAGTGTGATATTGCGTAAAGGACAAAGGATCAATAATACATATTTTGACGCATAGGTTTTCGGGGGCGCCTTTTTGCATCCTTTGGGGTGATGAAATGTTTTTGTGGTCCGAGAATAAGTTTTTGTCCCTTCAAAGAATAAAACTTTTTTTCTTAATTTTATCCTTTTTCGAGGATAAAGCAAGTTCATTTTTTAAAAAGGGCGTGTCTTTTTTTTAAGACACGCTATATGGTGAGAGTATGAATATCGATGGTTGGCGTCAAAGATTGCGCGCAGCACTTGAAAAAAGTGGTCGGTCAAAAAGATCTATCTCTCTCGCGGCAGGAAAGGGTGCGGGGTACCTTCATTCTATTTTGAGTGAAGGAAAAGAACCAACAATAGAATCCCTTGCTCGCATCTGTCACGAAGTTAATGTCAGCATGAACTATATCCTTTATGGAGATAGTATCAGCTTTGAAGATCGAGAGTTTATAGAGCTTATTTCGAAGCTTTCTCCTGAGGAGAGGCAGGCGATTTTGATTCTCTTGCGGCGATCAAATAGCGAAGCATAAAAATAATATTTTTTTGTGTTTTTTGATCAAGAGTGCACCAATATTCTATTAATTTTAAGTCATTCATTTTAGCTCTCCTGTCTATTTGTGATTGCGTTGAATGAGAACGAATAGAGGGCAATGCAAGGAACATTGGTGAACAAAGGTGGATAGGTTTTTTCATTCACATATGCCATTTCAACGTCATTTAGACTTTAAAATATATCTTTTATTAAGGATAAAATAATTGACATATCTTCCATAGAGGATATAAGACTACTGCTATATTTGGTCATGTCAAGATAAAGCTGCTCTTTATCAACTATCCAAAAGGGGGACACCATGAAAAATATTCCATTTGTTAAAGAGGATGAAGTCATCATAATTCTCTGCGATGATGAAAGTAGTGATGTATATGAAGGACCTATCGAACAAGTTGAAGAAGTTCTTGAACTTGTTGAAGAACGTGAAACAGTTCAAAGACTTTTACGTCTTGATCTTGTAACGCTTCATGCCGATGATGTAAGCGAAGAACTAGCTGATGCCTACATTCAGAATAATAATATTGAGGCACAAGATATGCAAATACAGCCATTCATTCTCAATAGTGATGCCTACCATGCTTATTTAGATGAAAAAGTCGCGCGCGAGTATGAAGAAAATCTCTATGGATCTTACCAAAAACAACACCGTTTGCGTCCATGTGATGTGTTGACAGATTATTGGTGGTAAAGCTATGCCAAGTTATCTCAAAACTATTTATCATGGAATTCCGCTCTATTATGCTGGTAGAGCCCAAAGTACTATAAGACTCGAGCCACAAAGACAAAATGCAATTCCTTTTATATCGCAAAAAGCTGCGCAATGCGCTGCAAAAAATTTGGCTCAAGAATACTTTCGGGATGATTTCTTCATTGTTCAATTATGATTGAGGTTCTCTCCATTTTTTACCCAATAGAAAGGCATTAAGGCAAGAAGAAAAATAAGAGAAAGCGATATTGTGCTTGATAAAGGGAAATGAGGCGGTCAAAATTGAAATCTGACACGCAGAAATTAACAAGAAATGACTCTTATGGGAGGAGGATTCTCTAAGGAAAGGGGTTATGGTTATAGGTTAAAGAGCCTGATCAGCCCCTTTCATGGAGAAGTGCTTTATGGAGGAGCATAAGCAGAGAAGTTACAAAGTTTGTTGATTTAGCAAGCGGAACTTTGAATTGAGCTCATGAGACTTAATCCATTAAGATATTAAAATACTTTGAACCAAGAAAGAGGAGGAAGTCGCTATGAATTAAAGAAATAGCGAAAAACGCCTCACGTTTTTCGCTATGCTGCAAAACGTGCTTGAAAAAGCAAAAAAATCAAAATTGATTAACCAAAAAGCGTTTCAAAGAGAAGCGCTTCTTAAAAAAAGGGGGATTGCATGCCAATCATTATCGATTGTATTCAGGGAACGGATGAATGGATCAAAGTGCGCAATGGTTTAATTACTGCTTCTTTGTTTGAAATGGTTATGGCGAGAAAAAAACAAGGACAAAAAACTCAAAAATACCAATCCATTATGATGAAACTTGTCGGAGAAAGAATCACTGGAAAAACCGTTGAAGAGGGCACAACGCTTGCTATGCGGCGCGGAACAGAATTAGAACCTGTTGCGCGCCAGCTTTATGGTACCCTTACTCATACACAGCCTGAAACTGTCGGGTTCGTTTTAGCCGATGATCGCAAAAAAGGGTTTTCTCCCGATGCTTTTATTGGAACAGATGGATTGTTAGAAATTAAAACCAAAAAACCTGAAGTTCTGATTCCTCATTTTTATCAAAAGGGTTTTCCTCAGGAGCATAAAGCACAGTGTCAGGGAGGACTATGGATTGCCCAACGTGAGTGGCTCGATTTGATGCTCTATTGGCCTGATATGCCGCCTTTGATTAAACGCACCTATCGTGATGAAGTCTATATTCGTAAGCTTGAAAATGAAATTAACCATTTTAATGAGGCTCTAGAAAATATGGTGCATCAAATCAAGCATGCCGAAATGGGAGGAATAAGAGGAGTTGAAACATCTCTAGAGGAGCGTACACCTCTTTCATCTCTCCCAAGCACAAATAGAAAATCCGCAAGGAGAGTGAAAACACATTCAGAAAAAAAATCTATCTTTTCGCCTTGGGGGAAGACAAACAGAAGATTTTAAAAAAGAACAGGAATCACTTCAGAAAGCATTAGCAAAACTGGAGTTTAAAAAAAACTAAAAAAGCCAACACAGGCTTTAAAGATGTGCAAAAATCCCTCAAGAAATGGAGTCTCAAGAAAATGGTGCTGCGAGAGAGGATTGAACTCTCGACCTCTCCCTTACCAAGGGAGTGCTCTGCCACTGAGCTACCGCAGCATCTTGCAATTTTTACGCTGAGTTTTGCCATATTGATGTAAAATAGGCAAGAGAACATTTGCGCATTCTTGCAAGAAAACTATTCTTGTGTCATGACATAAAGTCCTTACACAACAGCAATGAGCTTTTTAAAAAAGTTCAATACTGCTCAAAAGGTTGCGCAATGACACAAATATCTCAAAACAACGAAGAAAAAAAAATTAATCAACAAGACGAAAAAGAAAAACGTCGACAAGAAAGACTTGCTAAACAATTGCGCGAAAATTTAAAACGCAGAAAAGAGCAAAGTCGAAAAAGAATGCAAAAAGAAATCTAAAAGACCAATTCTTTTTGCCACTTTGGCAACAAAACTTCTCAATATCTCGTTCTAAAAGTCATCTTATAGAATAACTTTTTCAAGGATTAAAAACCTTTGGAAAGGAAAACTTAAAGGGAGAAAGTAGAACTATTATGGATGCTATTCAAATTGTTGGTGGAAAACAACTTAAAGGAACTATTCCCATTTCAGGAGCAAAAAATGCGGCATTGCCTCTTATGATTGCGGCTTTACTTACAGAGGATACCCTTATTTTAGATAATGTTCCGCATTTGGCTGATGTAGAATTATTAATCCGTATTCTTAATAATCATGGTATTGGGTATGCTGTTGAAGGGCAAAGAGAATGTTCAGACACCATCGCTGCAAGAACAATCCATTTTTCTGCACAAAAAATAGCAACAACATGCGCCCCATATGAGTTGGTCAAAAAAATGCGTGCAAGCTTTTGGGTCATTGGACCTTTGCTTGCTCGGTGCAAAGAAGCTTATGTTTCACTGCCAGGTGGATGTGCTATTGGAACAAGACCGGTTGATTTTATTCTTGAGGGACTCAAAGCTTTAGGAGCACGCATTGCCATCGAAAATGGATATGTACATGCTAAAGCGCTTAAAGGATTAAAAGGAGCTCAATATCGCTTTCCTAAAGTTACCGTTGGGGGAACGCATGTTATGCTTATGGCGGCAGCAACTGCAAATGGAAAAACTGTGCTTGAAAATGCTGCTTGTGAACCAGAAGTGATAAATCTTATTCAGACTTTGAATGCAATGGGCGCAAAAATAACCGGACAAGGAACATCAACGCTTAAAATTGAAGGCGTGGAAAAACTCAATGGTGCAAGAATATCTGTTATCGCGGATCGAATCGAAGCGGGAACTTACGCAATGGCTGTTGCCATGACAGGGGGCGATGTGTTGCTTAAAAATGCAGATCATAACCATCTTACAAAAGTGCTAGAGGTTCTTCAAAAAACAGGACTTGATATCGAAATAAAACCTCAAGGAATCCACGTTAAACGAGATAAACAGCACACAAAAATAAGTCCCGTAGATATTAAAACAGGTGCTTATCCTGATTTTCCAACCGATCTCCAAGCGCAATTTATGGCTTTGATGATACGCGCTCAAGGAACAGCACGAATTACAGAAACAATTTTTGAAAATCGATTCATGCATGTTCAAGAACTTAAACGTTTGGGTGCGCAGATACAGCTTAATGGGCAGACTGCAACAGTTGAGGGAACAAAGCATCTACAAGGTGCGCAAGTTATGGCAACAGATCTACGTGCTTCCGTTTCTCTTGTAATTGCTGCTTTGGCTGCTAAGGGAGAAACTATCATTAATCGCGTCTATCATCTTGATCGGGGATTCGAACAGTTGGAAAAAAAATTAGCTGGGTGTGGCGCGACAATTCAACGAATAGCAGTTTAAATCCTTTGCTCTTCTCTTCTTGGGGATGACTTCTTAAGAGGCTTCTCTTTAAGAGAATAATTTCTTCAACGGAAGGGATTCTTCTCTTCAAGGACAATGGCCTTGGAGGCTTGTCTTTAAAGCAGAGGAGCTTCTTTTCAACAGGGACATGAAAGAGAAGAAAAGTGACTCAACAGTTTTTCAGTTTGCACGCCCCTTTTAAGGTTTGTGCTTCATAAGGTATACAATCTTTGAAGATCTTATCAAGAAGGTCTTACCAAAAATCTGGACTTTCCGGCTTTAAACGGGGACCTATACGCACCGCCGAGACTTTTTCAGCTAAACCCGTTTTGTCTGAAATCTCAACTGCTAAACCACAAATTGTCGCTGGACCACGTGCAGGCTCGTAGCGATCTCGCTTCTTTTTATAAAGAAAACGGTATAAAGGCTCTTCTTTATCCATTCCAAGAGAAGAATTATAATCTCCGCACATTCCAGCGTCTGACAAATAAGCACTGCCACCTTCTAAAATTTGCGCATCAGCTGTGGGGGTGTGGGTATGTGTTCCTACAATAACGCTGACACGACCATCAAGAAAATGTCCAAAACATTGCTTCTCACTTGTCGTTTCTGCATGAAAATCAAAAATAATCGCATCTACCTGCTCAGACAAAGAACAAGCTGACAAAATCTTTTCAGCTGCTTCAAACGGATCATCCGCCTTGCATGGCATAAAAACAGTTCCCAAAAAATTTGCAACAAGAACACGTGCCCCATTCTTGGCTGTAAAAATACTACAACCTCTTCCTGGAGTGCCTGTGGGAAAATTGGCAGGACGCAAAAAGCGCTCGCTCTCGTAAGCATATTGCAATGTTTCTTTGCATCTAAAAGCATGGTTGCCCGTTGTGATAACGTCAGCTCCTACAGATAAAAGGTTGTGATAAATCTCCTGCGTGATGCCAAAACCACCAGATGCGTTTTCACCATTCACTACAACAAAGTCAAGTTGCCATTTCTCAATTAGTCGAGGAAGCTCTCGAAAAACAGCATCACAGCCTGTTGTTCCAACAATGTCACCCAAAAATAAAAATCGCATAAGTGTTTTAATCACACTTTAGCGCTCTAAGAAACCTTTTTCTGTAAAAATTCCTTGCACAATCAGGTCATGCTTTTCATGAGGAATTAATTCAACTTCCTGACACGAAAAGCCAAAGCCTAATAGATGAGCTTGATATCCTTGTTTTGTTAAAGATTCAATAGCGCGATCATAATATCCCCCTCCATAACCAAGACGATGACATTGGCTATCAAAGGCTGAAAGTGGGACGATAATAAAATCTGGGACAACAACACGACTCTCTGCGTTGGGACCTATTGTGCCAAAGCGCATCTTTTCTAAAACTGTGTTTTCTACAAATTCACGAAAAACCATCGTGGTTGAATCAAGCACTGCTGGCAATGCTAAACTGCCACCACGTGACACTATAAAATTAAACAAAGGCTGAGGATCGATCTCCGACTTTATGGGCAAATAACCAGACAAAATGATGCGAGAAAGATCTTTGCCACTTTTTTCAAGATAATCGATCACGTGGGAACAAGCACAATGCGAATAAAGAGTGCGATCTTGTATGGAAAGTGCGTCACGGCGAGAGAGGCCAATCTGGCGTAAATGAACCCGAATGGAAGAAGAAGACTGAGGAGGCTGGGTGCTTTGGATCATTGTTTGCTCAATCATTTTGTAAATTGCCCAAAAATGCCAAAAATTCCCGCAAATCTTATAAAAATATCTCTATACAAAAAGAAAGATGATGATTAAACATATTGGCATAAAAAGTGGTGATCCACAGCAGCCGATGGAAATGTTGATCCCAAGAACCTACACAAGTAGGTGGGCGCCATATGAAAAGACCCACGAGTCTCCTCAGGGACAGCTCCCTTGGAATTCAATAAGGTCTCAGGAATATATTATTTCCTGTCGAGAAGTGTAGAACACCATATTTCAATATAAGATATTCTAAGATTTTTTTCTAGGCGCAAAATTGTTTTAGTGCAATCTTTAGAAAAATTAATAATCTCCAAGTGCAAAGCTCTACATTTAAAGAGCTTGCGAGGTTTGTTTATCTAATAAAAACACAAGACGCTTTTGAAGCTTTTGCATTTGAGGATAATAATGAAGAGCTGTTTCATAAGCTTTGATAGCAAGTTGTGGGTGTTCTGTTGCTTCCATGATAATTCCAAGCTCCCAAAATGCTACGTAACTGCGTGGTTCAAGGTTTATCGCATGGTTAATGTCAAGCATAGCAAGTTTAAAATCACTAAGTTGAATATGTATCCAAGCACGTCTGATCCACGCTTCAGCGTAAGTGGGTAAAAGCGCAAGGACATTATCAATATAATCAAGAGCAAGACCATAATCGTCGATATTGATTGCATTTTCAGCCCACATCATCAAAAGATCAATGGTCTCACTACCTGATTGTGACCATAATTGTTGAAGTTGCTGACTTATTTTTCTTGCTTCATTGACATTTGCACAGAATTTCAATTCCTTGAGCAAACGTGAAATTTCCGCTTCTTTGCGTTGCTTGGCTCTGTCGGTATGAAAGGGATGTGTTGCGTCTAAATCTTCCTCAATGCTCGCTTTGCTATCTGGAGCAGCGGGTGTTGAAAGGGGAGAGCTTGGTATCAGATCATCTAAGGGTAAAAGCAACTGTGGAGGATCATCTTCAAACGGAAATTCAGGAATATCTTGCCCATATCCAGAGGAAAGTAAGAAAAAGCTTCCTGCAAAGACAGTTAGAAAAATTTGCCAAAAAATAAAAAAGCTCTGCAATTGTAAAGCTTCCAAAAAAAGTCTCATAAGGATATGCTTTCAAAAACAAGCATCAAAAAACAGATTTTCGTACTTGAAAACGAACCTCCATGAGACCAATCCAATGCCTACAAAAGCAGGCACAAAAACTCTTAACCCTGACGCGCTCTAAAGCGTGGGTTAACCTTATTCAAAATATAAACACGACCTTTACGGCGTACCAAACGGTTGTTACGGTGACGTCCTTTTAGTGCTTTAAGTGAATTTTTAATTTTCATTATACTCACCGCTTAGAGGCGCACAATAATGCAATGCAATTTGTAATCACACCCTCAAAATTGCAATACCGCAACCTCGATGTGCAATACATTAATATAATTGCATTACAACACCATACTCCATTCATAGTAATTATAAAAACAAATGCGCTATTAATAATAAAAAACCCACCCACGTAACCTCATAACGGTTAACATAATGAGTACATAAAATAGCGAAAAAAACTTGCGGTTTTCTTAACAAAAAGTCCTACTTTTGTCAAGCGACTATTCTTTACAAATTCTCTATAGGATTGAGGAGAAAAAGGAGAGAGTGGATAAAAAATAAGATGAAATTAAGAAGACAGAAAAGTATCGAAAACAACAGTTGATGTATCACATCCATTAAAAATTGGGGAGTTATAGGGTTTGCATACAGCTTTTATAACGTGTTTTTCTATACTTTTTTATAGTGTTTATGTAAATCTGTGTTTTTCATGTTTTCTTTATAAGTACTAAAACGTAAATATGTATAAGTGTTAAAACTTAAATAAGTTAAAGCGTAAATAATGAATTTAAAAAAACCGATGAACAAGACTTTATAGTTTTCTGGACAAATGCAACGTTAAAGAAACAGAATTAAAGTGGTAAGCATGAATGTTAAAGAGGGTAAAACTAGAAAGAGTAGGAAAAATATTAAAGAGGTTGTCTAGGTATGGAAGAATAAGTACAGGGTATGAAAACAGAGGCAAAAGAGCAGAAAAATGCAGCAAAAAGATTGAAGAAGAAAAACCTCGGTAAATATTCTGAGTTTGATATAGGAAAAACTATAAAACAACTATCAAAGGACATGCTATGAATTTATCATAGGGAGAAATTTTGTCTTTTTAAAAGGTGCACTGAAGAGCTACTTTGAGGGATATTGCTAGAAAATTACGAAAAAATGCTATCCAAAAAACTGGTTGAGTGAGCCAAAAATATCCCTACAACTGTTTAGAAAAGATGCTATCTCGAAAAATTAAAGAAACACCGCTTGAAGAGAGCGCCATACGAAAAGCTTAAGATGCCTATAGAAAATTTAAAAAAAATGCGCTGCTTACAAAATAAACGCAAAACATTTTTTGTTTTTTTCTTTCTTTTTGCGTTAAAAAATTTTGCTCAAAGATATTTGTGTGAGAGTAGGCTAATATTCAGATTTTTTTGATGGACCTGTTAATTTGATGACATGCCCCATCTTTCGGGTTGGTTGAGCAGAGCTCTTGCCATATAAATGCACCGATGTGCGATCTTGCCTTAGAAAATATTTGAATTCATTCAAATTATTGCCGAGAAGATTTATCATTTCGCAATCACTATGGCGGTAGGTGCTGCCTAAAGGAAGCCCGCAAATAGCACGGATATGTTGTTCAAATTGGGAAGTCACGCATGCCTTTTGTGTCCAATGACCAGAATTATGCACGCGAGGTGCCAATTCATTCACTAAAAGAGTACCATCCGTTAAGACAAAAAACTCAATGCAAAGAACACCAACATAATTCAAGTATTCCATAACTTTTACACTTATTTCTTGAGCTGCCTTTTGCACATTAAGTGGAACACGAGAGGGCAAAAATGTCTTATGAAGGATGCCTTGTTGATGCTGATTTTCAGGGCAATCATAAAAAATAAACTCTCCTTGGAGCGTGCGTGCCGATAAAACAGAAATTTCCGATATAAAGGGAACTATTTCTTCCAAAATAGATGGCTGTTCCTGAAAGTCCTTAAAAACTCGTGAAACGGCATTTTCATCAGGATGATCCAGCATTACCTGATTTTTTCCATCGTAGCCAAAACGGCGCGTTTTTAAAAGACCACGACCGCCTAATGCACAAAGACCAGACATGAGAGAAGAACAATCATCAACTGCGTGCCATGACGCTGTACGAATACCCTGAGAGTTCAAAAATTCCTTCTCAAGTAACCGATCTTGCGTTATCTTCAATACTTGAGATGAAGGATGAACAGGTTTTGCTTGCTCCACATATTGAATTATAGGAAGTGGAAGATTTTCAAATTCATAAGTGATAACATCACAAAGTAAAATAAAGCGATCTAATGCAGAGTAATCATCATAAGATGCAACAATATGGTCGTTGGCGGTTTGTGAGGCTGGACAATCTTCTTCAGGACAAAAAATAATCGTTCGAAATCCAAGTTCTGCAGCAGCCATCGATAACATACGTGCTAACTGCCCTCCTCCTATTATACCGATCAGGCTTCCCGAAGCTAACATATGAGATGAATGTAATGAATTGTTGGATGAAGAAAAAATCTTAGAAGGTAAAGACTCTGTCATCTTAAATCTCAATCAATAGGGGTTTGTGTTACACGTGATGCTTGTTGTTGGCGCCACTCTTCTAAACGTTGCGCTAAATTATTATCATAAACTGCCATAACTGCTGCGGCTAGAAGTGCTGCGTTAATAGCACCAGATTTACCAATCGCCAATGTGCCAACTGGTATTCCCGCTGGCATTTGCACAATCGAAAGTAAAGAATCTTGTCCAGATAAAGATTGTGTGTGCACTGGAACACCAAAAACCGGAAGTGGAGTAAGAGCTGCCAACATACCAGGAAGATGTGCTGCACCACCAGCTCCAGCAATCAAGATTTTAAAGCCTGCTGCTTTTGCACCTTTCGCAAAATGGTAAAGACGCTCAGGGGTACGGTGCGCCGAGATGATTTGAGAAATATGAGAAATTCCAAGAGACGTTAAAATATCTGCACTATGGCGCATTGTTTGCCAATCTGATTGGCTGCCCATTAAAATTGCTACGTCACATGCTTGTTGAGTCATTTTGTATCCTTTTAAGGGGTTAAGGCGATTCCTTTCCATTATTTTTTAGAATTTTATATCTTTTTGCAAAGGTAATTCACACACAACAACAGTTTTTTATCCAGTTTGAGATTAAGATAGAGATTTCAAACAATAAAGGATAAAATTTTCTCTTTTATAAAAACAATGAGCTAATTTTATTAAGCCAACTATGTTTCTTTGGTCAAATACATATATAGTATCTTGAAAAAAAGTGAGAGTAAAACAGAACGCAAACCGGTAAAATAATTCGCTGAAACAAAGAATTTATGATTTAAAATTGTCTATCAAGCAGTGCTAAAATGGTAGATCAAAGCACGATGCTATATAAGCTATATTTGTTACTCATTATTGAAACAGATAATTCAAAAAAGGGAAGGGACTATGTCTGGTGGGCTGTTTGCAGAGAAGGTTAGCATTTTACGTCACTTGAAAAACTGTATTCTGATTTGTGGAAGTAAAAATTTTTCATCTTAAAGGGAAAAATCGCTACAGGAAAAGGATATTCATGCCTAGAAAATGATAAAGTTCAATATAAAAATGGGATGCCAATAAATTTTCCACATTTGAAAATTATAGCTTATGCATTATTGGTATTGCGCTATCAATAATCTAGAGTAGTAAAAAATTCTTTCAGCTTTTCTGACAAATTTGAATATGGTAACTTGCTATTTGGGATAGGGTCAACTGTGATGGCTCTTTATATGTGAGAGCAAAAAGGTGCCAAGATCATGACAACAAAAAGACTGTCAATTTTATCTGCTCTACGTGCGTTCATCTCTTATAACACATGTTCTATTATAGGATAAATCATATGGCAGAGAGTAATGCTTTGTAAAGCTTTAGGGATTTTTTGTGCATGTTAAATAAGCAAGAGCCATCAGTTTAAGATGTGTTGCAATTTTTCTAAAATATTCAATGTCTAAGTCTAATAAAAAAATTGATACAAAAAGAAAATTGATGCAAAAATTAAGTGCCTATTGAAAAAAGAAGACAAAAGCTTAAATATCAAGGGGATGCTTAAAGCGGCGCGTCGTTTAAGTGATATTGCACTTTTCATATAAGCTGAAAAAACGCTTGCTCCTTGATGAAAAGTACATCTCATGCCGGAAATAGCTTCAATAATATGTCATTTCCTAGCTCATACAATTTTTTATCTTACATATAAATGTATGCGTAGAAATGAGAAAATATGAAGGGCAAATTGTGGATAATAAAGCCAATGCCTCTTTTTTGACAAATTGTCTAATATGGTACGGTTCAGATTGCGATAACAATTAATATACAGCAGAGGCTTTGAACCATGTTTGTACCATTTTTAATTGCTTTAGGAACAGCAGTTTCAGCTGTATATGGCAAAAGAAATTTCAGTTATGCTTTTTGGATTGTTTTATTGGTTGTTATTCTTCTTACCTTTAATCACCATGCAACTTCTGTTTTAAATTTATGTTTTTGAGAAAATGGTCATAGAAAATATTGAACAAAAAAATCATAACTTTGCTGTTTTTATGAATTCTTTAGGCCTTATCGGCTTATCTCTTGTTCTGTTAGTGGCTTTTTATTATCAGTTGGTAAAGTTTGAACTGCCGTGCCCGCTTTGCCTTCTTCAGCGGGTTGGTATGATGCTCGCAGGGTGTGGTTTCCTCTTCAATATATGCTACAGAATTAAAAATACTCATTATGCTATGGTTATTCTTGGTTGCATGGTAACAAGTCTTGTGGCTGCTCGGCAAATATTTTTACATATTACACCAGATGATCTTGGGTATGGTTCAACATTTTGGGGATTCCATTTTTACACTTGGGCTTTTATTATCTCAGTTCTTTGTATTCTTGGTGTTCTCCTCGTTATGATTTTAACAGAAATATCGAATAAATTTGAAGTGTTGTCTTCTTTCCCAATGCTAAGCAAAACGGCAAGTTTCTTATTTATATTTTTGATTGCAGCAAATCTTATTTCTACTGTACTGGAATGTGGAAGCGGCCAATGTGAGGATGATCCGGTAAAATATGAATTATTGTCAAATTGGTTTTCCTCTTAATTAAAAGAATTTTATAAGTAAATTTTTAGTAAGATATTTAAGCAAAGAGTTTGTGTAAGTTTATCTATATATAATGCGACCGTAAAACCTAACAAAAGGCAAAACTTTTAATAGTTTTGCCTTTTGTTATAAAAAATTTTAAAAAATACTGTGAGAAAATAGAAAAAAATGATAAATGTCCTCTATTGTGGAAAGATGACTGTGCGCATGTTATAAGGGTAAAAAATTGGGTATTTAACAATGAGACTTCTATAATCAACTTTTATTGTAAGTTGCTGTTTGTTTATTAAGCGAGTGCACGCATCTATTGACCTATTTTTTATAGCATTATGCTTTTTTATTTATGAATACGCGCATATTTGATCTGTTTACTGTTCCTTTTCCAATATCTTAATTACGCTTTCCCTTATTTACGTTTTAACGCTTATACATTTATACAGAAAAAAGTACAATAAAATAAACCTATAGTATGAGAATAATGTAAGAGAAGGTATGCAATGTAAAACTTATACGCAAAGAACAATATTGGTTCTTACCAAAAAAAGAGAGACTAAAATAAAAAATAGGTGAGAAAGAACTGGCTTTGCTATTGTTTACCTCAAAGACATAAAAATAATATCTATCAGATATCACTTTTATTGCGACTGAAAGTCGCATTATTTATTTGAGTATTTTTAGATCTAGATACTTTGCCAATAAACGTAATATAGGCATAGTATTAGTACAATCTTTCGTTAAAAGGGTAGGGATATCTTCCCTTATATAGAAATATCTTCTCTCTAAAACAATAAAAAACCTATATATTTTCCATCTTTATATGAGATTTGAATGTGTACTTTTGTCTATAAAAGATGATCTTTTATAAGAAAGGAATAATTTTATATTTTCTACATTAATGCTTTGAGATCGATAAATTAAAAACTTATTAGCGTATTTACTTTTATGATATTTTCTGTATTTCAGTAAAATTGTTTTTGAAATGAAAATAAGCCGTAGCATTTTGATTTTGTTCGTTGCTAAAGAGCGTAAATATAGTGTCATTATTAGTGCCTCATAATATTTTAAGTGAGAACCGATAATGCTTCTGAGGGATGAGGGGATCTATCAATATTCTCTAAACAGAGACACATTGTACGCATAACGTAGGGATAGCATAACAGTTTGAAAATAAGGCACCTATGCTTTTCTGCGTACTTCCATAGTTGCAACACAGCAATTTGCAAAGCGATGAAAATCTTAAAAACAAAAATTCATGTCTCAAAGCTTTAAAAAAGAAAGAGGATTACAAAAGCACTTCAAGACAATTTTTATCATGCATTCTCATATACAGGATGTTTGTTAAGATTTGCTCTTTTTTATTTTCTGTATAAATGTATAAGCGTTAAAACGTAAATAAGGTAAAGCGTAAATAAGATATTGAAAAAGGAATAGTAACAGGTCAATATGTGTGTACTCATGAATGCAGAAAGAATGCAGTGTTGAAAAAATGAAGTTTTAAGAGAGGAAAACAAGAGTGAAGCTAAAATAAGGTGAAAAAAAGATAAAAAGCGTAAAATAGGAAAACTGATTATGCTTATCTTTTCTTTCTATTCATCTATTTCAGAGTTCTATAAAATCCTTAAATGTAAAATAAGCTAAAGCTTTTAAAAACAAATATAAAAGAAAAACCCTCTCTTTATTATTGAATTTTTATTCACAAAACTAGAAAAATAGGATATGAACGCTAAAAAATAATCCACAGGATATAAAATCAGAGCACGGGATTATATCAAGATTAATGTTTAAATGAAAGGAATTCATTATTTATGTCCAAAGAAGAAGTTTTAGAATTTTCTGGTGTTGTGACTGAGCTCCTTCCTAATGCGATGTTTCGCGTAAAATTGGAAAACGATCATGAAATTATTGCCCATACCGCAGGAAGAATGCGCAAAAACCGTATTCGCGTATTGGCTGGGGATAAAATTATGGTCGAGATGACCCCTTATGATTTGACAAAAGGGCGTATCACATATCGTTATAAATAAACGATGCAGCTTTTCGCTTTTATGAAAGCGGGGGTGTCTTTTAAAAATTCTTTCATTTTCCTCAAAAAAATTGTTTCTAAACGAAAGAAAAAATGATCCTGTAAACTCAAAAAAGGTAAGCGGAGAAGCAGTTCACAAAAAGGAAACAGCTATGCTGAAACTTATCATGTTAAAAGGTTAAAATCACTTTTAAGGGGTTGGGTATGGGAATCATAAGGGGAACCTACTTTAAAAAAACACATTTGGAAGAAATTCAATTGGTGCTTGCTTCTGCTTCGCCACGTCGTTTGGCGCTTTTGGCACAAATCGGTCTTGATCCCCATCATGTTTTGGCAACCAATATTGATGAAACGCCAAAAATAAAAGAGCACCCTGCAAATCTTGCAAAACGCTTAGCAAAGGAAAAAGCTCTTAAAGCGCAAGAAACTTTGCTATGGTGTAAACAAAACGGAAAAAAAGAATTATTAGCGCAAAACGAAGAGTTGTTAACGCAGAAAATTGTGATTTTGGCCGCTGATACTGTTGTTGCTGTTGGACGTGTCATTCTTCCAAAACCAGAGCAAAAAGACGAAGCTTATGAATGTTTGCGCTACCTCTCAGGGCGTTCTCACAAAGTGTATAGTGCTATTTGTGTGCTGAATGAATGCGGAAAAAAAACTGTGAAATTGGTCGAAAGCCGTGTCCGTTTTAGACGGTTAACCTCTGCCATGATAGAAGCTTATCTTGCTTCTGGAGAATGGGAAGGAAAGGCTGGGGGGTATGCTATTCAAGGAAAAGCTAGCACCTTTGTTGTTCATATTGCAGGCTCTTATTCTAATGTAGTTGGTTTGCCATTGGCTGAAACAATGGATCTTCTCACGGCTTATCGTTATCCCATTCTCTCTAATTGGAATAGAGAAATTGCGTAACAGAAAAATAAAAATAAGATAGTCTAAAGTTTAACAGGGCGAATAAAACGAAAAGATACCAGAAAAAAGGTTGTGCGACAAGTGACAAAGAGCCATCAAATACCAAAAGAGCCAAACGAAAAGCAAACAGAGATATCTCCTAAACGTCCTTCGCATCCTTGTCCAATTTGTGGTAAAATGTCACAACAAAATGCTTATCCTTTTTGTTCAACAAGGTGTCGGGCGCTGGATCTTAACCGATGGCTTTCAGGCGCTTATATTTTGCCACCACCATCGCAAAAAACAGATGAGGAAGAATAAAAGGAAGCGATAAAGAAGCATTTAAATTTTGAAGGCTTATGTGTTTGAAGCTAAGGAGAAGAAAAAAAACAAGTGCTTAAGTTTTACAGGGAAACTCACGTGTATAAAGCCGGTAGAAAGCTTGGGATTTAGAGACAAACAAAAATCTGGGGATGAGGCTAGAAAAAAGCAAAATGCTTAAAAACAAGAGAAAACAAAGTGCTTGAAGCAAAAGAGTCTGCGCTGGTTGCTTGAAGCCAATATGTTTTAGCCAATTCTAAAAATAAATAAAAAACATTTTGTGGTACAGCCTGAAAATAATAAAAACAGAATTAGCAAAATGCTTTCGTAAAGGGCAACATGCTCTTAAGTTTGATGTGCAACGCAAACAATTGCTGAGCATCTTGATCTAATCTATTGGATCTATAGAAACTTGTGAAATTAAGTATAAATGAGTTCACAGCTTCCACTTTTTCTAAATATCAAAAGATATATGGTGTTTCATTAGATTGGCTAGTAACTGGTAACCGTGAAAGGTTTACGCATATGGTAAAGGTAAAAACAGAAGATGCTAAACCCAAGCTATTCCTGTGGGACTTATGAAAAAGCTTGGATGTATGCTTGTATTGCTACCGTTATGATACGCAAATATCCCCTTGAAGGTATAGCGGAATTCGCAGCAGAGCTTTAGGAAAAATGGCTAAAACTTGTTCAAAACATCAACAATAGGAAAAAATCGAAGCTACTTTGTCACTGCTATAACTGTATTTAACATGCAAAACAAAAGCTGAAAAATTCATCGTACAAAATGCACAAGATATTACTTAGCCACCTCTAAAATAAAAATGCCTCTCTTTTTCGCTTTTTGTTCTTTTAGAACGTTCGTGAAATGGGTTCTATTCTTTGTATTCGATTTTTTTCAAAGAGCAGTTTTAAAAAACTTCCAAAGACTTTTTTGAGTTTTCTTTTCTTTATTGTCAAAGCATCATTTGACAATAAAGGCATTTAATTCTACAATTCGCTTATAAAACAATTGGTTATTTTTATTTGATTCTATTTTTCTCCTTTTATACAGATTTTTATATTAAACAGCTAAGAGAAGCTGTGTGTTTAGTGCAAAAAATAGAACGTTGCTGCTATTTTTGTGAATGATAGGGCTGCTTTTTTTCTTCTTCATGTGAGTTGTTCTTGGGGTGCTTTTTTTTGCCATAATTTCTCTTCCTTTGTGGTCTTTTCCTCTTGCACTCCTTCTTATGAGAACCCATATTCGTTTTAGCGCTCTAGCTATTCTTCATATTGCGTTCTTGAATGAAACTTTATCAGTTTTTGCAAGATTCTTGGGGAATTAAAGTGCGGTGGTGGTTATGAAAGGAAAGAAAATGAACCTAGAAAAATATAGTGAACGTCTTCAAGGTTTTTTACAAGCAGCACAAAATAACGCGCTTTCTTCTGACCATCAACAATTTACGCCAGAACATCTGCTTAAAGTGTTGTTAGAGGATTCTCAGGGGTTGGCTGCCTCTTTGATCCAAAAAGCAGGTGGTGATCTTTCTCTTATTAAAAAGGAGCTTAAAGAAGCTCTCGAGGCATTGCCAAAAGTGCAAGGAGGAAATGGACAACTCTATCTAACTCAGCCCTTGGCAAAAGCCTTCTCTGTAGCAGAGGAGCTCGCAAAAAAAGCCGGTGATCAATTTGTAACGGTAGAGCGTGCACTGCAAGCGCTTATCATGGAAAAATCCGCTAAAACAGCCGATATTTTAACCAAAGCAGGCGTAACTCCGCAAGCGCTTAATCAGGCAATTAATGCTCTGCGTAAGGGAAAAACAGCAACCAGCCCACGTGCCGAAAGCCAATATGATGCCTTGCAAAAATATGCTCGTGATTTGACAAAAGATGCACGGGAAGGAAAACTTGATCCTGTTATTGGGCGAGAAGAAGAAATTCGTCGGACTGTTCAGGTGCTCTCAAGACGTACCAAAAATAATCCCGTTCTTATTGGTGAGCCTGGAGTAGGAAAAACCGCAATTATTGAAGGTTTAGCACTGCGCATTGTCAATGGTGATGTGCCTGAAACATTACGCGATAAACAGCTTTATGCATTGGATATGGGATCTCTTATCGCTGGAGCAAAATATCGTGGGGAATTTGAAGAACGCTTAAAAGGGGTACTGGCTGAGGTGCAAGCCGAAAACGGACAGATCATTCTCTTTATTGATGAGTTGCATAACTTGGTAGGAGCAGGAAAATCCGATGGTCCTATGGATGCTTCTAATCTCTTAAAACCCGCTCTTGCTCGTGGAGAACTCCATTGTGTGGGCGCTACGACACTGGAAGAATACCGCAAATATGTGGAAAAAGATGCCGCTCTAGCACGGCGTTTCCAACCCGTTTTTGTTGCTGAACCAACGCTTGATGATACAATCTCTATTTTACGCGGAATTAAAGAAAAATACGAACAACACCACAAAGTGCGATTGGCAGATAGTGCTTTGGTTGCTGCTGCACGCTTGTCTAATCGCTATATTACAGATCGATTCTTGCCCGATAAAGCTATTGATCTTATCGACGAAGCTGCCGCAAGACTGAGAATGCAGGTTGATTCAAAACCTGAAGAACTCGATGCCATCGATCGGCGGATTTTGCAGTTGAAAATCGAACAAGAAGCCTTGAAAACAGAAGTGGATACAACCGCAAAAGAACGCTTAAAAAGTGTGCAAAATGAACTTAAGACATTGGAACAACAGTCGGCAGAAATGACAAGCGCTTGGCAAGCTGAAAAACAAAAATTAGGACATGCCGCAGATTTGAAAAAACAGCTTGAAGAAGCACGAAATGCTCTCGCTATTGCACAGCGTAATGGACAATTCCAAAAAGCTGGAGAATTGGCATATAGTGTTATTCCTGAACTGGAAAAGCAACTGAGTCTTGCCGAAAATGATGACCAAAAAAATAATCTCGTCGAAGAAACCGTGACAGCTGAACATGTGGCACGGGTTATTTCTCGCTGGACCGGAATCCCCATTGATCGTATGCTTGAAGCAGAGAGAGAAGCACTACTGCGTATGGAAGATGAAATTGGCAAGCGTGTTATTGGACAGGACGAAGCTATTCAAGCTATTGCACGTGCTGTTCGACGCGCGCGCGCAGGTCTGCAAGATCCAAATCGACCAATCGGATCTTTCATGTTTCTAGGATCAACAGGTGTTGGAAAAACAGAATTAACGAAAGCTCTCGCAGCTTTCCTCTTCCAAGATCCTAATGCAATGCTGCGGATCGATATGTCTGAATATATGGAAAAACACGCCGGTGCTCGCTTGATTGGAGCGCCGCCAGGATATGTTGGATATGAAGAAGGAGGCGTGCTTACTGAAGCCGTTCGCAGAAGACCATATCAAGTCATTCTCTTCGACGAAATTGAAAAAGCACATCCTGATATCTTTAATCTCTTATTGCAGGTGCTCGATGAAGGACGCTTGACAGACAGTCAAGGGAGAACTGTCGATTTCCGCAACACTTTACTTATTATGACATCGAATCTGGGTGCTGAATTTTTAACCGCGCTTCCCGATGGACAAGCAATTGATCAGGCAAAAGAAGATGTCATGAATGTTGTAAAAGCAGCTTTCCGTCCTGAGTTTCTAAATCGTGTTGATGAGATTATTCTCTTTCAGCGGTTACAACGTCACGATATGGAAAAAATTGTCGATATTCAGATACAACAATTGCAAAATTTGCTCAATGAACGAAAAATAACACTACATGTCAAACCTGAAGTTCGACGTTTCCTTGCTGATAAAGGATATGATCCTCTCTATGGTGCGCGCCCTCTCAAACGTATTATACAAAGAGAAATTCAAGACCCTCTCGCTGAAAATATCTTGTTTGGAAAAATTCATGATGAAACAGAGGTTACAATTGCAAAAGAAGGTGATAAGCTAGTCTTTTTGCCACAAGAAGTAGTCAAAGATGCTTAAAAACAAATTTGAAAAAATAACGTGCAAAAAGTTACAATAAAAATATAAAACTTGACAACGTAAACCTAAACGGGTATCATTATCGCATAATCAGAATTCTATGTTTCATTCATAGAAGCTTCAATCGTAAAAAATTATGTGAGAGTGCTTAGTCAGAAGGAAGAATTGTCCTTTGGGGAAGTGTTCTAGGTTTGGTCTTTTAGGTTTTTTATGACTTCCGTGGTGGAGCTGCTATCCAAAGATAATGGTTTTTTGACTGTCTAGGACAGCCAGCTGAAAGCTTATAATCAGTTTTAAGTTGTGATCAATTCTGGAGTCAACAGACTTAAATTAGCAAAATTATATGAACGATGTTTCTAAAAAACGGCTTTCTCGGAAAAGCAAGCGATGATTTTGACGAATTTTGCAGGATTACGTTTTATCTAGTCTGATTTTTTAGATCTCTGTGTATGGTAGTTTTTGGCAAGGGCTGGCGAAGGATCTTCTTAGCTGTTTAACAAATTATTTTTGATGAGTTCATTGCTATGGTATCGTTTTCGTTCTTGTGAATCTTTTGTTGCTGTTTTGTTTTTTTATGTTTTGATATTTTGAATTCGGATGTGAATATTTGCATACCATTTTAGAGAATGAAAACTGTAATCGTAGAAAAAAGTACTGTCAGAAAATAAAACATAAAAACAGGCTATAATTGCACAAGCTAAAGAGAAAAAAGACTATTACAAGCCCTTGAGCAAGAAGGATAGTAGAGTGCACTCATTTTATAAAAGGTGACTATTTATTGAAGAGTGTCAAAGAAAAGTTTTCGCAGAAATGAGCAATTAAAGATTGCCGCAAGGATTGCATCATTAAAGTAGATTACTAAACAGATATTCTAAATTATTATTTTTAAAACTGCATCATAATATAATATTACGAAAAGATTATATAGGCTATCTTATTGATTATTATACAAATTTGTTGCTGATTTTTATGCGATAAGATCAGATCTTATTTATTTAAAGGAACATGAATGGTAAAAAATGAGCAGCGTCTTCCTTTTCGCAAAAAAGGGCGGCCAAAAGGTTCATCAAATAAAACAACAAAACGTTTTAATGAGGCTCTTCTTACTGCTGCAAAGCAGGCTGGATCTCAATATGGTGAAGATGGACTAGTGTCTTATCTGCAATATCATGCCCTTAATAATCCTGTGCCTTTTTTTTCGCTGCTTGCAAAGGTTTTGCCTTTGCAAGTGACCACAGAAGCTGAAGGAAAGGTCAAAACAATTTCACGTGTCGAAATTGTACCAGTGGTCTCAAAAGATACAACATCTGGGGAATGTGATGCTTGAGAATAGGGTCTTTTAAAAGTGCTGTGTTTAAGGATTATCATGTGGGGGGAAGCGATATGCGGTGAGCGGTGGATGAAAGATTATAATGCTTGATAATTACAATATGTTTTTTGTGCATATTAATATTCTCAATCATATCAAACTTTATAAGCCAATTTAGAAATCTTGCGTCAGATGCGGTGAGATATTTTATGCAGTGGGGCAGGAGGAACACAGACCAAGAAAGCACGTGGTCAAGAAGAATGCTCGCAAATTAGTATTGGCAAATTTTCTTTAAACGACCTTTGTGGATTTACTTTTAAAAAAGCCAGAGGGAATTATTTCCCTTCATCATGAAATCTTAAAATGACAACTACTCAAGTCGCTCTTATTTCAAAATTAATCCCTATTTTTGCTGGAAAAGCTGATGTGCGTGCCGCTTGGGGAGGACGTGGATCTGGAAAAACACGGTCCTTTGCTTTGATGACTGCTGTGGTCGGATATCGGCATGGAAAGGTAGGAGAACGGGGAATTATTCTTTGTGCAAGACAATTTCAAAATTCGCTCAATGAAAGTTCATTGGAAGAAATTAAACGTGCTATTGAATCTTATTCTTTCCTACAAGATTACTATGAAATTGGCGATAAATATATCAAGTCAAAAGATGGACGGATTGTTTACGTTTTTGCTGGTCTGGATCGCAATATCGCAAGTATTAAGTCAATGGGACGCATCTTTCTTTGTTGGGTTGATGAGGCTGAACCTGTGACCGAAGCTGCTTGGCAGACCCTTATTCCAACATTGCGCGAAGAAGGAAAAGATTGGAACGCAGAGTTATGGGTGACATGGAATCCTTGCCGAGAAAATGCTCCCGTTGAAAAACGTTTTCGAAATATTTTGGATCCCAATATCAAAGGAGTTGAAATCAATTGGCGCGATAATCCGCAATTTCCAAAAAAGCTCAATCGAGATCGAAAAGCAGATTTGGAACAAAGACCAGAACAGTATAACCATATTTGGGAAGGCGGATATCTTCAATCTGTTCAAGGAGCTTATTATCAAAAAGCACTCCTTGAAGCAGAACAGGAAGGGCGCATTACCACTGTTCCACGTGATCCCTTGATGCAGATTAAGGTTTTTTGGGATATTGGTGGAACAGGCGCAAAAGCTGATGCTACCGCTTTGTGGGTAGCACAATTCGTCGGGAGAGAAATTCGTGTCCTTGATTATTATGAAGCACAGGGACAGCCTTTATCAGAGCATATAGGGTGGATAATTCAAAAAGGATATGACAAGGGACTTATGGTCTTGCCACATGATGGTGCGACAAAAGATCGCGTTTATAATGTCAGTTTTGAAAGTGCTCTTCAACAAGCCGGATTTCAAACAAAAGTTATTCCTAATCAAGGAATAGGTGCTGTTAAAATGCGCATCGAAGCCGTAAGGCGATTGTTTCCTGCAATATGGTTTAACCGTGAAACAACAAAAGCAGGGCGAAAAGCTCTCGCATGGTATCACGAAAAACGCGATGAACAGCGAAATATTGGGTTAGGCGCTGAACATGATTGGGCAAGCCATGGAGCAGATAGTTTTGGACTTCTTTGCATCGCCTATGAACAACCAACTCTTCAACCCAAAAAAAATCCTTATCGGACTCTTCACCATTCTCAAACTTCATGGATGGCTTTTTAATGAATAATTTTACAGATTCTCTTAATCAGCTTGAAACAATCGAACATCAAGCTCTCTTTAAAAAACTCGTCAGCTGGTATCAAAACGACATCGACCATGTTGAACAATGGAGAAAAAATGCTCAAGAAGACTACGACTTTTATAATGGACGACAATGGAATGAGCAAGATATCGCTGTGCTTAGAGAACAAAACAGACCAGTGATGACTTTTAACCGTATTGCGCCTTTGGTCAATGCTGTGATTGGTACAGAACGCAATAATAAACGACAAGTGCAATTTATTCCACGACAAGAAGGCGCAGCCTTTGCAAATCAGATCCTAACGGGGGCTGCTGAATGGTTTCGTGATGAAGCCGATGGGGAATACGAAGATTCTGATGCTTTCCAAGATACTATTATTTGTGGAATGGGGTGGACAGATACTAGATTGGATTTTGAAGAAGATCCACAGGGAAAACCCGTCATTGCACGATTGGATCCAATGAAAATGGTTTGGGATACAAGTGCTGTCAAACCTAATCTCATCGATGCTCAGCGCGTATGGTATATTGATGAAAAACCTCTCGAAGTTGCTCAAGAAATGTTTCCAAATGTTCATTGGAGTGATCTTAATGCTGATTGGGTGAAACATAATATCTTTTTGCACGAAATAAGCAATGGTGATGCGAAAAGCTATGATCAAGATTTTTATGAAACAGATAGCGCTCAAAAGCCAAAAATGGTTACATTGGCTGAGTGTCGATGGTTTGAGCGCGAGGTTCTTTATAAAGTTCTCGATCCGCAAACTGGAAAATTTATCAATTATTCTGAAAAAGAATTCCAAAAAATTAGCAAAGATTTTCCCTATATCCAAGCAACAAGATTAACTAAAAAAGTTGTCAAACGAGCCTTTTTGGGAAGAAAATTACTCGATGCACCAGATAAGCCATTAGTGCCACCAAATCAATTAGGTTGGGAATGTATTACTGGATATTTTGATAAACTAAGTCGCCAGTTTTACGGAATTGTTAAACCAACAAAAGATCCACAACGCTGGGCTAATAAATATTTTAGTCAGGTTATGCATTTGCTCAATAGCCAATCAAAAGGCGGAATTATGGCAGAGCGTGATGCTTTTGATGATGATCGTCAAGCCGTGGAAAGTTGGGCAAGAGCAGATAGTATTACTTGGCTTAAAAATGGCGCTGTTGCGAGTGGGAGAATTCAGCCAAAACCCATGGCACAATTCCCGCAAGGATTTTTCCAACTTTTTAACGAAGCAAAAGGCGCTATTTCGCAAGTCACAGGCTTATCATCTGAATTTGTTGGGACACGTGCAGTTAACCAACCAGGAATTCTTGAAGAACAGCGACGCCAATCTTCACTCAATCTATTAGCTTCATTCTTTGATGGTTTACGAAGATATCGACAACGACAGGGAAAAATTATTCTCTATCTCATTCAAAACTATCTCTCCGATGGGAGGCTGGTACGTATCGCAGGGGATGAAAATGCACAATATATCCCACTTACGCGCGAAATGATTACAAGTTTGGAATATGATATCGTCGTTGATGATGCTCCAACAAGCCTCAATGAAAAAGAACGCACTTTTGCTATTATTATGCAATTATTGCCTTTGATGCAAAGTTTCATAACATCAGACATTATGCTCGATCTGTTGCGTTATTCACCTTTGCCAGCATCGCTCATTCACAAAATTTCCATAAAAGCATTAAAGCAGGAGCAACTTCAACAAGAGCACTCTGCAACCTCTTCCACACAAAGCGGAGACGCTCGAGCAGAACAAAGCGCTGGAGAAGAGCAAATAATGCAAACCATTTTGCAAATGGCAAACGCTAAACTGTAAGCTACTTCACATAAAAATATATCCTATTGTCTGAGAAAAGAAAAGGTCAACTGAATGGATCAAGAATATTTAACGCCGGAAGAACAAAATCAATTGGAACAGGATTTTCTTCCCCAAATACAAGGGGAAAAAGATGATCAAATGGGAGAACAAGTAGAGGGGAAAACAATTGATGCAAATTTGTTAAAAGTTGGCACGATAGAGCAACAACAAAATGCATACCAAGAAGGTATGTTGCAACAAGATGCAAAAGTGGCACAAGAGGAAGAAACTCCACCAGATCCAAAAAAAGATTTCATGGGATATATGCAGTGGTTGGGAAAAACTCTCCACAAACAAGGATTGCTGCATACAAAACAACCACCTAATGCTTCTTCACAAGCTGAGCAGCTGCACTCTTTTTACCAAAAATCTGTTGTCGATGTTAAACAAAAATATCATGACTTTGATAAAGCAGCAGATTTCATTTATGATATGCGTGCTAAGCAATTGGCTGCTTTTTCTTCACTTTATCCAGAAATGGCTGATCAACAAGTCATTGATACTGTCATTGGCAATGAATTAAAGCAGATCTTGCAGGAATGTGTACGAAAAAATCAAAATCCTGCAGAAGTGATCTACTCTATTGCACAAAGTATTGGATACAAAAATCATCAGAGCAATGTGGTTGAAAATTTGCAGGATACGCATCAGTCTGCACGCACACTTGCTGCCTATAATGGGTTGACACCAAACGGTCCCATTTCTTTGGATATGCTCGACAAAATGTCAGAGACAGAATTTAGTACTTGGATCAGTGACCCAAAAAATAAAGCTGCTTTTAACAGTTTAATGCGAGGAGAACACCTATAAAACAATGCGTGAGAAAAAACCTCTCAAAAAAGAAATAGGTAAATGAGGTCTCTTTCAAAGAAATATTGAAGGTGTATCTGTAAAGCTGAAAAATGTTCAAAGAGGAAATTTCTCAAAAAGGAAGGCATGAGAGCAAAACCTCTGAAAAGAGGGAAATGCTATCAATGAAAATCCATACAAATACGCAAAAAATAATCCACCATCTGGAAAATAAGAAATGTGGATAGTTAGAAATCGGTAATTTTCCGATTTTCTTCACGCTAATAATCTTAAGGGGGAAAAATGACAACAAATTATATCGGACTAAATGACCAAAAAGCTGTGTGCGTGTGGTCTAAATTCTTGAATCAAGAAGTTTCGAAAGCAATTCCAATTGCTTCTTTGATTGGAAGAGATTCAAACAGTATCATACAGTTAAAAGATGAAACCAATAAAGCAAGTGGTGATTCAGTAAGCTTTAATTTGCGTACGCAGCTGTTCGGATATGGAGTAAGCGAAGGAGAACGGCTTGAAAACAATGAAGAAAATCTAAACTTTTTAAGTGATCGCTTGGTTCTTAATGAACTTTCTCATGCAGTGCGTGTCAAAAATACAGGGACAATCAATCAGCAACGTATCATACATGATTTACGCACAGAAGCTAAAAATGCTTTGGTTGATTGGTATATAGATCGTTTGAGCATGATGTTCTTTATCCAAGTTTGCGGATATACAGCAGATACTATTCAATATGAAGGAAGAGATATTCCTATTTTGCCAGTCAGTTACGGATTTAATCAACCAATCGCACCAAGTAGTAAACGCGTGGTACGACCCAATGGCAAAACAGCAGACGAAGATTTAGATGAAAATGATGTCTTTAGCCTCAGACTTATCGATATAGCAGTTGAACGCGCTAAGCTTGCAAATCCAAAAATTAGACCAGTGCGTGTTGATGGCAAAAATGTTTATGTCCTTTATCTTCACCCAACACAGGTCACCCAATTGCGCTCGAATACAGAAACAGGACAATGGCTTGACATTACGAAGTCTGTCTATAATGGAAACAGCGCAAAAAATCCACTCCTTGATGGGTCGCTTGGCATGTATAATGGAGTCATCTTACGTGAAGCTGAGCATATCACCCATGGCGTTGCTACGTTAAACGAGGGAGACGAACAGAGTTACGATGAGCCTGTGAAAAATGTGCGTCGTGCTGTTCTGCTTGGAGCGCAAAGTGCTGTTATCGCTTTTGGTAAAGATAGAGGAGCTACACGCTATAAATTGGTGGAAGAGCTCTTTGATTATGAACGCGAATTCGGTGTGGCTGCAAAAACAATTATCGGCATGAAGAAAACACGTTTTACTATTCCAGATAAGTCATACAATCCAAATACAGATGAAGATGCGCAAGATTTCGGGACAATCGTGATCTCAACTTATGCAGAGCCTGCTTAAAAATTGTTCGAAAAATTTTAAATTCATCCCCCAACAAATAATTCTGTTGGGGGAAGAAAAAAGCACAATACCCAAAATATCTCATACTTAAATCAAGGATTATGGTGCTTCATGACCGTTTCATCCGTCGATCTTACACAACAAGATCAGTCTAAAATTTTTGCCCATATGGTTGCGCTTATTCAAGACGAAATTGACGATACAACAGCTGAATATTCCATTCAAATTCAAGATTCAATCTTTACCGCTTTACGCTTGTGTAAACGGGAAAACTTTTTCTTCAATGATAAGATTAAACCAACATTTAACACACAAAGTGGAAAAATATGGTATGGACAACAAGAAGGACTCTTTATTAGGACAGAAAAAGATATTGAGGCTATGTTTTTAGGAAAAAATCCTACAACACAAACACAATTAATTTATGAAACTCCAAAGGTCTTGAAAAAAAAATATGGTACAAATCCACCGCAAGGAACACCTTTCTTTTATACCTGCGTGGATCAAAAAATAGGTCTCTTCCCAACGCCAAAAATGAGTGATACTGTACGATTTTCTTATGCATCTGCACGTTTTGGCGAAGAAAATATTATGCTTGAAGATGATCCTTGGATGCTTTATGCATTTGATCTCATTAAAGCACGCGCAAAGTACGAGCTTTATAAAAATATCCTCAAAGATCCTGAATATGCTGCTGTTTCTTTCAATGATTTTCAAGAGCAGCTTAAAGCTTTGCATATCGAAACATCACGCAAAAAAGGCTCTTCAAAAATTATTCCAATGGGGTTTTAAATGGCTTTTTTCCCAATCGCGGATTATCGACCAGATGTTGCTGACATCAGTGGTATCTTCACGGATGAGCTTATCAACGTGTTGCCAGCTGATGGGTCTTATATTCCTATGCCAAGCTTTATGCCTTTAGCAACACCTTGTCCTGATCTCATTTTAAGCGCTATTGCTGTCAAAACGAAGTCTGGTGTGTCCATTATTGCTGGAACAGAAAAAAAAATCTACCTACTCAACAATACAACAATGCAATGGCAGGATATTAGTCGAGAAAAAAAACAATATCTTGCCAATGTCGATGCACCTTGGTCTTTCGCTTTGTTTGGCGATTATGTTATTGCTGTTAACGCTAATGATAAGCCACAAGTCATCAATCTTGCTAATCGTGATAGAAGATTTAGAGATTTAGGCGGAAATCCTCCACGAGCTGGAATCGTTCGCGTGTGGGGTGATTTTGTCTGTTTGATGAAATTAACAAAGTATCCAAGGCGTGTGCATTGGTCAGGGCTAAATGATATCGAATGCTGGACGGTCGGAAAAAAAAGCTGCGATTATCAAGATTTCCCTGATGGTGGATATGTCCAAGGATCAACCGAAACAACAAACCCAATCATCTTTATGCGATCAGCAATCTATGCTGGATCTTTTATTCCTGGATCCAAGATGATTTTCAGTTTTCAAAAAATACACGATAAACGTGGCGTAAAAAACGCTGAATCTATAGTTTGTCGAGGAAATTTTTCTTTCTTTGCCGATGATGGAGGATTTTATCAGATAACCAATGATGGACAAATTTTGCCTATTGGTTTTGAAAAAGTGGATCGAACTGTTATTACAAAAATTAATCATAATAATATCTCCACTTTGTCTGCTGCTATAGATGGGGTTTATAATCGCGTTTATTGGATGGTGGAGGGAGATGATACAGAACAAGAACGCATCTTACTCATTTATGATTGGAGTCTGCAAAAATGGACAAAGGCTATTTTGGACATCAAAATGATTTTGCCTATTTTCCTATCAGGCATCACGCTAGAAGGGCTTGATCAGATTTCAAAAAGCATTGATGATTTATCTTTTTCACTCGACAGTAAAGTTTGGAACAATGAATCTCCTGTTCTTGGTGCTTTTGATAATCAGGGAAGACTTGGTTCATTTTCTGGTAAACCTATGGCTTGTGTTGTGACATCGCAGGAGATGGGGCAGACAAATGGCATGATAACGCGGGTAAAAAATATTATGCCTCAAGTTGATAGCAAAAAGTTTTATTTGTCGGTTGGAATACGTTTGCGTCAATCTCTCGAAGAGGAAATTTTTTGGCTTCCTGAAAAACAACCCTCTCATAACACCGGCCAAATTCATTATCGCGTGAGAGCGCGGTTTTATCGCTTTAAATTGCGAATTCCTGAGGGGGTTAATTGGTCTCATGTTACGGGATTTGATGTGGAGTTAAAGCCCGCTGGCATGCGTTAAGCATGCCTCTAAATAAAAAAGAGTTATGCGTTGTGTATGATCTTAAACGAAAAAGAATTATGCGCTCTCAGCCACGTCCATAAATGAAAAAAATATGCGTTGGTCATGCTCCTAAGTGAAAAAGAGTTAGCGTGTTTAGTCATGCCCACAAACCAAAAATAGCTACGTTTTTAGCTATGCCGCATATCGAAGAATGAAGCAGTTAAATTATGTTTTGCTATTGATCATGAAGTTAACTGCAAAAAGGCTAAAAAATAAAATTATGACACAGCAACAAGATAATAAAAACTCTTATTCTGTTCACCTCACTAATCAGTGGCCATGGGAAAAAATAGCATGCTATCAAAGTGATATTAATGTCGCTATGAGAAAATATGCAAAACGATTTCCAGATGATGTGTGCTTGGCTACAATGGCTCAAGAAATCGCTACAGGCCAAACACAATTATGGATCATCTTAAAAAACAACTCCAAATTTAGCGCTTTCGTGATCACAAAAATTGAAATGACTCACACAGGAAAAAAACGTGTTGTTATTCTGGATCTTGCCGGAGAGGGAGGCGTAAAATTGGTCAAATTGATTGAGAAAATTGAAGAATGGGCACGTGCAATTAACGCTGATGAAATGTTGACACTTGGAAGGTCTGGATGGGCTAAAATGCTCGCTCATCATGGATATTCTCGTAATCTTATTCATTATAGAAAGGTTCTAGTCCCATGAGGAAAAAAGTAACACCACAAATTCAAACAACAACACAGACAAATGCTCCACCTATATGGGCAGAAGATATCTTTAAAACCGTCAGTTCTCAAGCGCTCGATCTTTTTAATAAAGGCGTTGGGGGTAACGTTTATCAAGGTGAACGCACCGCTGGTTTAAGCAATATAACACAAAATGCGATTACAGGATTACAAAATGCTGCTGATCAATATAATAATCCAGCTCTGATGGGATTGCTGAATACTCCAACACAAAGTGCAACAAACCTCTCTAATATGGCAAAGGGAGATTTGATTGGGGGAAATAGCAAATTTGATATGGCACTGCAAAATGCCCTCAATAAAACCTCTGACGCCATTAATCAATCTGTAGCAGGAGCTGGGCGATACGGGTCTGGCGCACATACTAAGGTTCTTGCCGATGAACTTGGTACATTGGCAACAAATGCTACTGCACAGCAGTATAATCAAGATATAAAAAATATGATGAACGCAAATCAGATGATTGATAATTCTTTGCGAGATCAGGTTAACGCTGCAAATGCTTTTTTTCAAGGACAAAGTGCTGCTCAAAGTAATGCTTTAAAGGGTGGAATGGCTCAAGATAGTGCAAACCAAAATGCCTTGGATGCTCAGCGCCAAAAGTGGGCAGAAGAAGATAATAAGGAATGGAACCAACTGGAACGGTTATTGCAAACGGGAAAGCAAGCTGCAGGAAACTATGGAACAACATCAGGACAAACGATAACAAAGCCATCAGTTGTAAATGATCCGTTAAACGATATACAGCGATTGCTTGGGTTGGTAGGGGGAATTTTCGGACTTTCTGATGTTCGAGTCAAAGAAAATATTGTGCCAGTAGGAAAAAAAAATGGTTATCCGCTTTATACATTTAATTATAAAGGAGATCCACAGCGCTATCAAGGCGTTCTTGCTCAAGAGGTACTGCTTTTAAATCCAGATGCTGTTTATATGGATCCAAAAACAAAATTACTGCATGTCGATTATGGTAAAATTGGTTTTAAAATAAAAAAAATTAAAGCGCCAAAAAATAAAATTTTTTCCTTCCTTTATAATCTCTTTACTTGTGTTTATTTTTTAAAAAAAAGACATATTCTATGAGAAATATTTGTAATTAGTCGTAACAGAGGCATTCAAAAATACTCGTTGTCAATAAGTTCATAAATTGGGGAGAAAAATAGCTCCCCTATACAGGTTAACAAGTGAGAATATTTGTGCGATGAGAAAATCTGTTTTTATCAGATAAGGACACGGTGATTGATATACGAGTTCTGAGATGGGTGAGGAAAAATGTTCATTCGTTTAATCAACACAGTCTCTTTTGCCTCTTTTTTGATCTATTAGCACTATGATTTTGAGCTCCAAAACCAAGGGATGAATATGTGGGGGAAAACAACAGCTGTGGCTTTCAATAACGTTTATAAGGTCATCAAAGGGGGGGAGGGCTTTTTGCATGCAAGGAAATTTTGCTGGGAAACCTTTATGTGCTGACTAATTATTAAGGAGATGATTGGCAAAAATAAAGAAAGTTGCTCTTTGTTTCTTTTCTTAAATTGGGGTCGTGAGATTATTGCGCTTTTTGTTGTTATAAAAAAATGTCTGAAGAGTAGTTTTGAGCAATGGCATACAGCCTATTAGTGCCTATTTTAGAGAAAATGGAAAAATCTCTTTGCCATTATTGGTCAAACATGGATACGGAAAAATGTGTGCACAATGTTCGCTCTTATTGTACAAATACGCACAATGATAAAGTGAGAGTTCTGAAAACACACAAAGAGCTCCGATCCTATAGAGATCTACGCAATGCGGATAAACTCACTCCTCTTGAAATATAGCTAAAAAATGCTCGGAAGTTATTCAATTTAAAGCCTTGTTCGCGCCGATTGTCATCTTTTTGCAGCTCAATAATTTAAGACTTTGGGATGCACATACAAAAAGCGCGCAAAGTCGCCAGTCCTAAAAATTTGCCCCTTATCTATGAAACAAATAGGAGGTTATGAAATGGCACTCTTTTCATTTTCTATCGCTGACATTGATAATCATGAACACATTCGTGTAGCTCTTTATGTCAATGACAAATTGGGACATGTTCCCTTGAATGCATTATTAAAGAAAATACATAAAGATATCAGCAGTCTTGATAAAAAACAGACAAAAAATATCACACAGATTTCACAACGCCTAGAGACTTTAGAACAACAATTGAAAACGTTCTTCTAAGATCTTGAGAATGTTGAGTATGAACAAGATTCCCAAAAAAGCACGAAAAAGATTGAAAACGAAATAGAAAATAAAAATGGCAACGCAGAAAGTGAAAGTGCTTTAAAGGTGCAGCAGTCTCGATCCTTTCCATTCTCCAATCCTATTTTTTTTTACACCATAAGTTGCATGAGGAGTTTAAAAAAATGCGAAAAATCTCAAAAGAGGGGCTTGCTCTTATTAAACAATGGGAAGGTCTTCGCTTACATGCTTATAAAGATGCTGTTGGTGTGTGGACAATCGGCTATGGACATACCGCGCAAACGGGAAAACCTTCCGTGCAAGAAGGAATGCAAATTACTGAAAAACAAGCAGAAATCTTATTACAAGAAGATTTGAAACAATTTGAAAAAGCTGTTGAATGTGCAGTTAATCAATTTTTAACTGATGAGCAGTTTGCCGCTCTTGTCTCCTTTTGCTATAATGTAGGGATAAAGGCTTTTCACAATTCTACGCTTTTAAAAAAGCTTAATGAAGGTGATTATGAAGCTGTGCCAGCTGAATTGCAAAAATGGACAAAAGCAGGAGGAAAACGTTTACAAGGTCTCGTATACAGGCGGGCTGCTGAAGCGGGGTTGTGGACAAAAGGCGCTTATGTTTCTCCTAATTATCAAGAAGTCGAATCGCCACAAAAATCCTTTTGGGAAGTGGAAGTTTTAGCACCAATTATTGGTTCATTTTCTGGATTAACAGGAATTTTAACGGGACATGGACCTATACAATGGGCTTTAGCCTTTATTATGATTTTGGCAACTGTTGCTGGTATTGGGATGTCTATTTATCGGATGAGAGAATAAGAAAGGTGACTTTTTTCTCGTTGGAGTTTTATTTTAGTCCTGTGTATTGCCGCTATCTTGAGTGGCTTTTTTTGTGGACGTTTCTTTAAAAAAATAGAACTTTTATTCTAGCTATTTCTACTTTTCAAAATCGTAAAAAAATTAATGATACAATTTTCTCTCTTTCAGCTTTGTTTTGTTCTTGATAGAGTGACAGATGAGTATGCTCCTTTATTGTGCGGGATGGATATTCCCCACAACCATTAATAAACCAGCCTCTTTTGTGAAAACAGGGCTGTTATTATTTGCTGGATTTTGGCGATAGACTAATTTGCTCAAAAGCAAAATTTAAATCTTCGATAGGGTCTATGATAGAAAATATTTTAACAATTTTTTACTCGTTTCTTCAGCAAAAACGTAAAAGCGCAAAAGAGGAAAAAAGGAAAGGTTGGGGCATTGAAATTAATTACATTATCTTCAGGCAATTTTACATCAACAAAATCTTATGGTAAATCCTCTGTATTTTTTTATAAAAGGAACGAAAAATTTTCCAATAAATAATTAAGTGAACACAAAAAAGGGGATAAAAACATTAATGGCCTGAGAGAGCTTGAAGAAAAAAATACTCTATTTGCAGCCTACGGGGTGCTTTTTGATGCAAAAACTTGGCTATTGTTTCTAATGCATCTTTATGGTGCGGGGTTTATGTTTACATCATTGTCCGTTATGAAAGAATTCACCCCCTTAGTACATTAGAGGATATGATATTCATGGAAAGAAGAGTCCATGCGATGAGGAAGCTATATCGCAGAAAATTTTATCGTATAGCCTTTCGTGTTTATATTGTTATTCTTTTTATTGTTATATGTGGTTTTGCCGTTAAAAAAGCTGTTAATTATTTTTTTCTCACAACAGATTATTCTGCACAACAAGAGCTGGTTGCTCTGGCTATTCCAACATTTGATTTGCGCATTTATTGCAAAGAAATTTCTGCTTCAGTTCTGCCCGATGTGAAAAAAGAAGTTTATTATCGTTGCGTTAATTTAGAAAGTGAAGCCTATTTTGCAATCCGTGATATGTGGGATGATCTTTCTTACCACACAAAGGAAAGATGTATTAAAATGGTGCGACCAGGAGATGGAAGCTATTTTCTCTTACGAGACTGCTTTATTAATGAAAAAAATCATGAAGAGCGAAAAGTACGTAATTACTTTTAAGTTTTTGCTCACATCGAATGATATATGAAGTCTTGTTCCAAAATTCTTAAAGTTGAGCCTAAAAACATCGAGGAGTTTCGTATTTTTTGGAAAGTATAACTGTCGCTTAACGAACAGTTCTTCCTACCTATTTCATTTTTTAACAGTGTCGCAGAGCCATTGCAAAAGATTAAGGCAAAAGCGTTCAATGTTATCTTTGTGAAGATAATTGGGAGAAAGGTAAAAAATGTACGTAAAAATTTATGCCTTTGATTCTTTGTTTTAAGCACAAAAATTTTCAAATTTTCTGTTGGCATTAAAGCTTTAAAAAATTATCTCGTATATAAAATTTTTGTATTGTTTTTGATAAAAAACTACAAGCGCAATAATTTAATTTGGTCATTTTTTGCAGGATGCTAAAAAGAGGGATTAAGCGCCTTGGGTATTTAAAAAGAAGAGGTTCAGAAAAAAGAACCGTTGGCGTACTTATATCTCGGTAAAAACATATAAAGGTTTTTATTGATTGTGTTGTTTGCAATAATTTCACATTCTACACAAATTTTAAGTAAAATATTTATCATAAATGTTTTTGTGTTAAAAAATACCTTGTGTTTCTTTGCTCAAAAGCACATTGAATATACCGATAATGTTCTAGAACGCTATAACAAAAGCAAGAACAAGATGCCTTTTTATATGATACGCGTTGAGGATGAGTTTGGCGAAATGTAGGTTGCTAAAGTTTGAATAAAATCTACTTTTGCGAGATTGAGCTTTGAGAATCAATTATAAAACTGGTAGAAAATAAATAATTTGCAGTGTTAAAATATGTCTATATCCATTGTGGCTAAACAAGCCTATGGTAAAAAAACATGAACCTTACAGCGCCGTCATTGACCTTTCGCCCTCATTTAATCAAGAAGTTCTATGCCTTGTTATAGAAAGCGTTTCAAGGATACATATTTTTACAAAAATCTTCAACAACGTGTGCAGCGAATTTTTATTTCGATTGAGAAAAAAAGGAAAATTTTCTCCCTCAACAATAAAGAGATATAACAAATCCTTTAAATTTTTCGGTTGATTATTGTAAAATAAGCCAAGAAAAGAAGATTTTTTTTGTTTTAAGATTATGTGATGATTCAATGTGAAAATGCTGTGCGCGTTTTTACAGGGTTTTCCTCATCGGGAAAATATGACAAAAAGAGCTAAAAAACGCTCTGTTTTTTTTGATATAAAGCGTTTTTGAGGAAGCTGATAAAATTTAACGTGCAGCAGCGCTTACTGATTCTAACGAAAATGATGGATTTTTAATAGTAAAAGCACTTGAACAATGTAATCTGTTAACTTACCTGTAAAATAGGTAATCTTATTACGTAGTAGCTTAAGTGTCTGCTCAAAGTGGGGTTGCTTTAGCACAGAAAAGAGGTTATGTTTACATAATAAGCATATGTATATGTGTCAGCATAATGAGTATATATTCGTTTAATAGGTAATTTGTGGGGAAAAAGGCGTTCATGAGCTGGATATGCGAATGAACGGAGAGTGTTGGTGTTTTTTAGGAGTTGTGGTTTTAATGAGAGAATCACTTAAGTTTTTCTAAAAGAATCATTTAAGTTTTGATGACGCGGTTGGTTTTGCCGAGGCGGTTGTTCGTTTGTTGAAGTATTGTGTGCGTGTTTTCGTTTCTTGCTGTTTTCCACAAAATGGTGGTTTTTTTAGTAAAATTTAGTCTATTTTAAAAAAAACACTTGGCATTTTATGTGAACATCACTACGTTTCTGCTGATTAAAAGAGAAATAGGGAAGTTTGGGCTTGGGTTTTCCCTACTGTTTTTGTGATTCTCAAAAAATATGTGCTTTTATCAAATATCAGTAGGTATCATTTTAGTATAATAAAGCGCGGATAGCCTGATGACCGTATTTTAAACATGATCGGCGTTATTGAAAAATAATGCAATGCAAAAGAATCAATTAAAACACAGACTCCAAAAGGGATGAAGATGAGGCCACAACAAAATAGACGGGCGCGCGGTCGTAATAATAACAATAATGGGAATAACAATAGCCGTCGCGGTCCTAACCCGTTATCTCGCAATTATGAAAGTAGCGGTCCAGATGTTAAGATTCGTGGAAATGCACAGCAAATTGCTGATAAATATTTAAGTCTTGCACGAGATGCACAAGGAAGTGGTGATCGCGTGATGTCTGAAAATTATTTGCAACACGCTGAACATTATTTGCGTATCATTCTGGCAGCGACTGCGCAAATGCCTCAACTTGCGCGTCGTGAGGATAGCAGTGAGCAAGAGTTTGACGAAATAAATAGTGAAGGCGCAAAAAAAGACGGTATCAGCTGTGATAGTTCTGAGCAGCAGAAAAAAAGTAGCAATGGCTTACAAGGTAAGGAAAAAAATGGCTATGAGGGCGATGAAGTCTTGGACAACAATGCTCTATACGATGGGCAAGAGCCACCTGTTGCACAAGAGAGTACCGAATCTGTTAAAAAACTACGCCGTGCTTCACGTCGACGCGTTGCAAAAAATCAGGAAGAGCCATTCCTTGAGCTTGCGCAAGGAACACCAGAGAATGCTGAAAATGAAGATGAGGTAGCAGAGAAAATCTCCTCCATTCCTTTGTTAAGCGCAGAGGTTCCAAGAAAACCACGTCGTCGGCGCGTGGCTGCATCTCGAGTAGAAACATCTTCAGCAGAAGGAAATGTTTAAACGTAAGAACAGTGTTTAAGTGAGCTTAAGGGTGCTTCTTTAATCAATAGAACTTGTTTTAAATGGAAGAATTAGCTGTTTCAATTGAAAGAATCGCAATAAGTGCACCAGTGTAATAATTATAAATCATAAATTGTGTTTGCCCTTCTGGTGTTAAGATTTTCAGCGCGATATTGTGTTCTGAAAGACTTTGCGACAGGATGTGTGCTCCTTTTGGTAAAGAGAGAGTGTGGTGGGTAGTTTTGAGGGTTTTGCTCTGAGAAAAGAAAGAGTCTTCTTGCTTTGGAGCCGATGCGGGTGTCATGATCTTGTAGATAACGCCAAACAGTACGGCGAGAATAAGAATGAGCGTTATTGAAATAGAAATAATCATTAAGCGCATGAGCTTTTTTCTGATACATTCTACTGCAGGATCTAAAGGTTGATCTTGAGGTAGAGCACATTGCTCTGCATAGTCATTGCTTGAAATATAAATTTGTTTATTGTCTGTCATGTTGCACTCTTCCATTAATTTTTTAGAGTGTAACTGATTTATGCTTTTAATAATTTTTGTGCAAGTCGTCTATGCATATCTTATACTATTCTATGCGCACCTTATGCAAAAGAGGGTATGCGGAAGGAAGATCCTCTGCTGTGTGATCTGTGCTTAAACTATTATCTATGTTGTGATTTTTAATTAGGAAATTGCCTCTATTGGTTACAGTCCAAGTGAGATTAGCTTCTTCTTGAGGTAAGTTGGCATTCATGCTGGTGCATTGGGCAAAAACTTGTTCTCCATACGACGCAAATCTTTGAACAGATGGCTCCAAGGCTTGATCACATGCTTGGGCGGTCGGATAGGTTTTGACCATTGTCTCATTAGAATAACAGCTTGTAAAATCATCTGTACAAGAAACCAGTAATAGGACAAAAATGAGGGAACTCATAAAATATTTCTCAAGTTAAAGGCTGAGTGCGGTAACGCAATTTATCAGCGCAAGGATTAGCTTTCTTAACTTTTAAATGTTTTCAAAGATCTTTTGTTCCCAAATGGATGGATTCTCGTTTTGTTGGTTTTAGTGAAGTTGGTTACACTAGGAATAAAAGCATCTGCTAAAGATATGCTGTGGAAATTCAAGCGTTTTGCTTTTTTATTTTGCAAGATTTGAACGGCTTTTTAGGATAAAGTATCAAAGTAAGTATCAGGAACATAAAGATAATAAACGATACCTTCCTCTGTTAATTTTAAAGAAGCTGAACCATCAACAGCAGCAGGAACGATCTTTTCTAACACAGCACTGCCGAAACAAGCTTTTTTATCAGCAGAAACAAGGCTTCCAGATTCAAAAATTTCATTCCAAGTAATGAGGAGTTGTGTTTTTTCATCCATTTTTTTATTGATTTCGCAGTGCACATATACGCGCCCCCTCTCTTGAGATAAAGCGCCAAAAGAGAGAGAGTTAACAATCAATTCATGAAAGGCTAGACCAATATGCAAAGCTGCATTTGGAAAAAGATAAGGATCTACGCCTTCAATAGAAAAGCGTTCTGTTTCTTTGATCAAATAATCTAAGGTCTGTGAACGAATCAATTCACGAAATTGAGCGCCACGCCAATCGGAATCGGTGATTAGATCTTGAGAATGAGAGAGAGAATGGATACGTCCTTGAAATTTGCGCAAAAAAACCTGAAGCGATTCAGTGTAGCGTGCGGTTTGGCTAGCAATACTTTGGATGATGGCTAAAAGATTTTTAGAGCGATGACTGACTTCTCGGAGTAATATTTTCAGAACCTGTTCACGTCGGCGTAATCCTGAAATATCAACACCGGTGGTGATAATGCCGATAATTTCTCCCTGATCGTTGCGGTGACAATCGATAGAAAATTTATACCAAATAGCTTGTTTTGCCATATCTTCAAATCGTGCTTCAATGGTTTGCATTTTACCAGTGGCTAAAACTTGCAATTTGATTGTTTCCATATTGTCAGCAAGATCGAGTGAAAAAAAATCAATGTCACGGCATCCAACGCGCCATTTGTTATATAAATGTTTCGGCAAGTTTTCAGCCCATGCGTAGACCAGATTTGTTGTCTGATACAAAACACAAATATCCGCACCACGAATGGCTTGCATTAAAGCGCTAAGGTGTGATTTTTCTATTGGAGGCTTGGGAACAGAGGTAACAAGCATAATGAAAATGTTACCTTGTATTAAGCGGCTTTGGAAGTGTTTTTTTGAAAAAACAAAGCCTGTGAAATGAGCGCTTTGACCATATCAGGATTGAAAGGCTTGGTTACTAAAAAAGTTGGTTCTGGACGCTCTCCAGTCAATAATCTTTCAGGAAAAGCAGTGATAAAGATAACGGGGATATTATCTCCTTCTAAAATGTCATTGACTGCGTCAATACCGGAACTGTTATCAGCCAATTGAATATCAGCTAAAATCATGCGTGGTTTTTTTTGATGATGTATCATTACGGCTTCGTCGCGGGTACGTGCAATCCCAACAACTTGATGGCCAAGGCTTTCTACCATTTGCTCAATATCCATAGCAATGAGAGGCTCGTCTTCAATAATCATAATCTGTGTGGCAATTTGTTGAGAAATGTCCGTTGATGCTTGGTTGAGGAGTTTGCGAAACTCTTTCACATCAAGATCCATGATTTCGCTCGCTTCTTGTTCGTTAAATCCTTCAACTGCAATCAAAAGAAATGCCTGACGTGCTCGTGGTGTGAGATATGATAATTTTGCACTGGCTTTTTGCTCAAAACCAAATTGTGGTAGTGGGTCGGGAATATTGGGCGTGGTCTGATCAAAAAGATGGCAAAAAAGCCAATAGGTACCGATGCGATTGCTGGAAGCCTTTGGAAAAATGGAAATATCAGCAATAAGTGCTTCTAACATCGCAGATACATAGGCATCACCAGACGTTTGGCTTCCTGTGACAGATCGAGCAAAACGCCGAAGATAGGGAAGATGTGGTGCGATACGCGTTGATAATGACATGATTTTTAACTCCTTTGACCTTTGAAGCACTTTGCTTAAGTGGAAATCTTCAGCAGGTAAAAAAGTTCCCCCTCTCGTATGGAACTTTTTACATAAGATTATATTTACAACTATGAGGTGCAAAAACCTCTTTTCATTGTTACTATTATTATATGGATTAGGGGGATGAAAAATGAACGACCGTGATGAAAAAAATCTCGCCAATTGCTTTGCTTTTGGAGAGGACATTCTCGGGGTCAATAGTGAAATAGCTCGAAAGTTACGTCAATTTTACATAGAAATTCAGGAAGAAGCACTCCCTGTGCGTCTATTAGAGCTTTTGGACAGGCTTGATCAGGTAGAAAAATTAAGCTTAAACACTGCAGAAAAGGTTTGATCTTTCATGGGAACGGGCGTGCAAGATTTTAAACGGGAGCTCCTCTTGATTTTACCTACACTGCGAGCTTTTGCTGTTTCTTTGAGCGGTAAACATGATAAAGCCGAAGACTTAGTTCAAGATACTATTATGAAAGCATGGGCTAAACAAGATAGCTTTGAAATGGGAACTAATCTTAAAGCTTGGCTTTTTACCATTTTGAGAAATGAATTTTACAGTCAATTGCGCAAAAAAGGAAGAGAAGTTCAAGATAGTGATGGTGTATTTACCAAAAATGTGGCGATTCATCCTGCTCAATATGGGTCGCTCGATTTGCAAGATTTTAAAAAAGCCTTAAATACGTTGTCCGATGATCAAAGAGAAGCCATTATTCTCATTGGCGCATCTGGTTTTTCTTATGAAGATGCTGCAGCTATTTGTGGTTGTGCTGTTGGAACAATCAAAAGCCGTGTGAGCAGAGCGCGTAATCGTTTGCAAGATCTTCTCAAGGTGGATGGTGAATCTGATTATGGTCCCGATGTTTACTCAGCTGGAAGTACATTATGTTCATTTAATGGCTAAAAAAGCATAATAATTATGGTTTATAGGCTTGTTTTTTTGATTCCCTTTATAGCTATATAAAAGTAAGGAAAAGTTGATATTTTGAGGGAATTTAAAGTGTTTGGCGTGCATCCTTGGGAAAATAAGGGCAGCTTATATAAAGTGATTAATCGGGCTTTTGGTGCTGTGCGATCTCCACAAGGCAATCCTCCTTTATGCTAAAAAATGACGATTTTTAGGTTCGCTGATGGAAATTATATGACAACAGAGACGAATTTGCTGCCTAAAATATCTACTTCTGCTTCAACGATTTCACGCTGGCGTTGGGCGGCAATTATTGTATCTCTTGTTATGGCTTTTTTGGCATCAGCTTTTATTATGCTGCTTTCAAATGCTGTTAATAGAGAAGTTGCACGGTTGAATACAAGTTCAGAATTGCGAGAGCAGGCTGATTTGGTGCTCATTGGTTTAATTGATATGGCTGTCGCTGATCGTAACTATGCAAGAACAAGAAATCCAGAAGATAAAGCACACTTTGAAAATGCAGCACGCAATCTTGATGATATTCTCGAATATGCTGCGCTCATTGTTTATGCGCATCCGCAATGGTATGAATGGTTTACTGCTTTTAAAAAAGAGGTTGAAGCGCGAAAGGATTTTATGAATGCCCATATGCTTGCTCTTGATGGAGGCTCTGATCAATCTTTAAAATTCGCTCTTCCTGAAATCCATAAAATTCAAGTTGCACGCTTAGCACAATTGATGACAAGTTTTATTCATGGGGATGATATTGTACGGCAAAAACAGCGTGAAGACATAACAATGATGCGCGCTGCTTTAACAGTAGCAGCGATTATTTCTGTGGTGAGTACTTTTATTTCAGCTTATTTTGTCATTAATCGCTTTCATCGTGATGTGCGTTCCTTGAAAATGTATCAACTGCTGTTACATAGTGAAAATGCTGCTCTTGAAGCGCGCGTGAAGGAGCGTACACAAGAATTGGAAAAAGCACGCAATCATGCCGAAAAAGAACGTCAACGTGTTGAAATGCTGTTGCAGGATGCAAGTCATCGCATCGGTAATTCTCTTGGTACGGTGTCTTCTCTGCTTGGTTTGCAATTAAATCGTAGCACAAATGAAGAAGTTCGCTCCGTTCTTGGTGCTGCACGTGATCGTATCCAGACGATATCTGCGGCGCATCGTCGTTTACGTTTAAGTGATGATATGGAAACAACTTCATTGGCAGAGTTTCTAAGTTCAGTGGTACATGATGTCGAATTGGCCGTGCCTTTTGAATTGCGCGAAAACATAACCATTCATACTTCCTTTAAAGATTATCGATTGTCTTCAAGAGATGCGACAACGCTTGGAATTATTCTTGGTGAATTGCTCACAAATTCTTTAAAGCATGCCTTTCCTGATCAGCGTTCTGGGAATATTCATATTTCATTTGGTCCCCAAGAAGATGGTCAAATGATGTTGATCGTGGAAGATGATGGTGTTGGTATGGGCACGCAGAGTGCAAAGAAAAAAACAGGTCTTGGTCGTTTGGTTATCGAACAGCTTTGTATGCAGTTTGGTAAAAAACCACTTTTTGAAATTTCTACTTTGGGGGGGACAAAAGTTATGATTCCTTTGCCAAAGCTGAGCGTGGACGGTTAAAATCACGTATTATTTGTTTTATCAAAGAAACCTTGCGTAGAGGGTGAGATTTCTGCTTCCAATGAAATGCAAATTTTATTCTATTAAAATGGCTGCTTTGATTAAAATAAGAGGATCATGGGATTTGTTTTTTAGCTCTTTGCTCTTTCAGATTTTATCATGCCAAAATTGAAAGGGGATTCTGTTGTCATACATTTTGAGAAGCTGCTTAAGAAGCATCTTCTGAGAGTGATTGGCTGTTTATCAAAGAATCGATATTGTTTTTTTCTTTTAAAAATGCTTGCAAATCTTGATTTGTTAAAGATTTTCTATCGGGGAGGCGGATACGCATTGGATCAACTTTTGTGCCATTGACAATAATTTCAAAATGAAGATGAGGACCTGTTGCCATTCCTGTTGATCCAACATATCCAATAATTTGCCCTTGTCGCACCTTGACGCCTAATTTGATGCCTTCAGCATAACGGCTTTGGTGTGAGTAAGTGCTAATATATCCATTGGCATGTCGAATTTCTGTATGGTTTCCATAGCCACCTATTACGCCTATTCTTGTTACAACTCCATCTCCAATAGCAACGATGGGGGAACCTTTCGGAGCAACCCAATCAACGCCCGTATGCATTCGAACATATCCTAAAATGGGGTGTTTACGCGGTCCAAAGGGGGAGCCAAAAATGCCATTTGGAAGAGGTTTTCGGGTTAAAAAGGGTCTTGAATTTTTGCCTTCTGAGTTATAGTAATCCACACTTCCGTCTTTTGATTGATAACGGTAATATTTATAAGTTGCATTGCCGAATGTTGCGCTAATGTAGCGAATTTCAGGATCTACATCTGCTGTCAATTTTTTTGCTTTTAGATTCTTTTTTCCATTTTTTGCTTCTTTGTTGTTTTTGTTTATCTCATTTTCCTGTGGTACGGCATAAAATATTTCAAGTTGATCTGTTGGTGATATCCGGCTTTTCATATCAATATTGGTTGCAAGCAGACGAATGATATGTTGAGAGAGGGATTTTGACATGTTATGACTGAGTATTGCGCTGTAGATGGCATCATAAGCTGTTGGTAATTGTTCTGTATTGATCTGAGGGATACCACTTTGAAAAGCGGTTTTAAGTGCGTGTGATATTTCTGGTTCTGCACTTTCAACGAATTGGTTATCATCATTGAGGGCAATTGTAAGAACGTGATGTTTACCTTTATAGATACTTGCGCGCACAATATGATCTTCTTCTCCAGGTTGTGTGACGATTCCAATGCGTAAAAGACTTCTCTCTTTGAGCGTATCGGAATGATTTAACATGGCTAAGGCGTTTGCAATTTGTTC
>NZ_CP200032.1:632500-727500 GCF_053795755.1 Bartonella sp. B17
ACTGGCAGACACACGGCGGGTGCTAACGTCCGTCGTGAAGAGGGAAACAACCCTGACCACCATCTAAGGTCCCCAAGTTATGGCTAAGTGGGAAAGGATGTGAGGATCCCAAAACAACCAGGATGTTGGCTTAGAAGCAGCCACCATTTAAAGAAAGCGTAACAGCTCACTGGTCTAAATAAGGGTCCCTGCGCCGAAAATGTAACGGGGCTAAAGCCATACACCGAAGCTGTGGATTTACTCTTATGAGTAAGTGGTAGCGGAGCGTTCCGTAAGCCTGTGAAGGGAGACTCGTGAGAGCTCCTGGAGGTATCGGAAGTGAGAATGCTGACATGAGTAACGATAAAGGGAGTGAGAGACTCCCTCGCCGAAAGTCCAAGGGTTCCTGCTTAAAGTTAATCTGAGCAGGGTGAGTCGGCCCCTAAGGCGAGGCCGAAAGGCGTAGTCGATGGGAACCACGTTAATATTCGTGGACCTGTGGGTAGTGACGGATTGCGTATATTGTAAGGTCTTATTGGATTGATCTTGCAGTGAAGCAGTTCCAGGAAATAGCTCCCACATATAGACCGTACCCGAAACCGACACAGGTGGACTGGTAGAGAATACTAAGGCGCTTGAGAGAACTACGTTGAAGGAACTCGGCAAATTGCACGCGTAACTTCGGAAGAAGCGTGACCCTTTAGCGGGCAACCGTTAAAGGGTGGCACAGACCAGGGGGTAGCGACTGTTTACCAAAAACACAGGGCTCTGCGAAGTCGCAAGACGACGTATAGGGTCTGACGCCTGCCCGGTGCTGGAAGGTTAAGAGGAGATGTGCAAGCATTGAATTGAAGCCCCAGTAAACGGCGGCCGTAACTATAACGGTCCTAAGGTAGCGAAATTCCTTGTCGGGTAAGTTCCGACCTGCACGAATGGCGTAACGACTTCCCCGCTGTCTCCAACGTAGACTCAGTGAAATTGAACTCCCCGTGAAGATGCGGGGTTCCTGCGGTTAGACGGAAAGACCCCGTGCACCTTTACTATAACTTTACACTGGCATTTGTGTCTGTATGTGTAGGATAGGTGGTAGACTATGAAGCATGGGCGTCAGCCTGTGTGGAGTCATCCTTGAAATACCACCCTTACCGATATGGATGTCTAACCGCAGTCCGTAAGCCGGATTCGGGACCGTGTATGGTGGGTAGTTTGACTGGGGCGGTCGCCTCCTAAAGAGTAACGGAGGCGCGCGATGGTAGGCTCAGAACGGTCGGAAATCGTTTGTTGAGTGCAATGGCATAAGCCTGCCTGACTGTGAGACTGACAAGTCGAGCAGAGTCGAAAGACGGTCATAGTGATCCGGTGGTTCCGTGTGGAAGGGCCATCGCTCAACGAATAAAAGGTACGCCGGGGATAACAGGCTGATGACCCCCAAGAGTCCATATCGACGGGGTTGTTTGGCACCTCGATGTCGACTCATCGCATCCTGGGGCTGGAGCAGGTCCCAAGGGTATGGCTGTTCGCCATTTAAAGCGGTACGTGAGTTGGGTTCAGAACGTCGTGAGACAGTTCGGTCCCTATCTGCCGTGGGTGTAGGAATATTGACAGGACCTGTCCCTAGTACGAGAGGACCGGGATGGACGTATCTCTGGTGGACCTGTTGTGGCGCCAGCCGCATAGCAGGGTAGCTATATACGGACGAGATAACCGCTGAAGGCATCTAAGCGGGAAACTCACCTGAAAACAAGTATTCCCTGAGAACCGTGGTAGACTACCACGTTGATAGGTCAGGTGTGGAAGTGTGGTAACACATGAAGCTTACTGATACTAATAGTTCGATAGGCTTGATCGTTCCCATTACCTATATACATTTACTAATGCAGATATAAGAGAGCTTCTCATCGTTTCTATGCGCTTTGCTGACTTGGTGGTTATAGCGGAGCGAACGCACCCGATCCCATCCCGAACTCGGCCGTGAAACGTTCCAGCGCCAATGGTACTGTGTCTTAAGGCACGGGAGAGTAGGTCGCTGCCGGGTCTGCTAAGTGCATAAAAACCTTTCTAAGCAAAAATAAAATTAAAGGTGAAATCACTAAAGGTGAAATCACAATTGAACGTAAAAATAATCTTAATCTGGTCTTAATGGCGCGGGGTGGAGCAGCCCGGTAGCTCGTCAGGCTCATAACCTGAAGGCCGCAGGTTCAAATCCTGCCCCCGCAACCAGTATCAATCAGTGTTATAAAATACTATCAAAAAAAATCTAAGCTCGAAAATACAATAGACAGGTAGATCATATCTTTTAAGAACAACGGGTTGCTCATTTAAAGTCCGTGGAAAACTTAGAGGAAAAAAGTGCGCTATATTATGAAACTTCATGGAAGCTTTTCTGAAAAATTTTGGCGCGCTCTTAACATCTTTAAAAAACAGCATAAAAACATGAAAAATTGTTAGGGCAAAAATGCCCATTCGTAACTGAATAAATAGGAACATAATCATCGCAGATTGTGCTCAAAATATGCTCCTTAATCTTCTTCCTAAAAAATATAACCCCATCAAACGCGCATCTATAGCTTGTAAATAAAAATCTTAAGCACAAACTTTTTGATCTTCAAACACGCTCCTCAGCACAACCCTCTCTCATTATCGTCTATTTTGCTATTAGTTATGGGGAAAAAAGACGCTGTTGGTTCCATAAAAACACACTTCATCTCCTAAATACAATCATAGTGACCAGATCTTCACTGATATCTGCTTTGCAACAGAACTCAACATGAAAATTAATATAAAACCAAAAATTCTGGTTTTTATTCAAGACGCCATTATTAAGCGGCATAATATGAAGCAGAATAAGGAAAAATATATCACTTCTTATCCTATTAAAAATAAGCTAAGCTTAGAAAATTAAGTATTTGGGAAAATAAAAAGCTGCACCAATTGTGCAGCTTTTCTATGAATTTCATATTTTGTGAAGCAAAGATTTTTTTAAATATGTAAAGGGATTTTACGACTTTTGTAGCCATAGTAACCAAAAAGACTGGCAACAATGGCACCTATCAGACTTCCAAAGAAACTCCACCATCCAATGTGAGATGCAGTTTTAGCAGCTTGATCGGCAGTGTCACGAGCATCCTTTGCAAGTGTGTCTAATTTCTTGGATAATGTATCTATCTGCTGTTCAAGAGCCTTTATTGTCTGCTCGGTTTTTGTTTTTGCTGTTTGATAAACATCAAGCGCTTGATCGGTTGTTTTTTCTGCTTCAGCGCGGGTCATGCCATTGTTTATAAGAGCGTTGACAATATCGTCGCGGTCAATGTTTTTTGTGATATCTTGTATATGGTCTGAAAGACGTGTGCTCAAGTTTTTAAGATGTGTGCGATAATGAGAAGGATCATCCTTAAAAGCCATTATAGCAGAGCCGATATCTTTGATAGCGGCCTTATAGACTTGCTTTAAACGGTCAGGGTTGAGAGCGGGGATATCACTTTTATTGAGGAATTCGCGCAATTGGCTGCGCAATTTATCAAAATCAACTCCATTACCGTCTTTCCCATTTAAAAAGTTTTCGCTACCTAACTTTGAAAGCAGAGGAAAGCTATCTGTGTCTAAATTGGCCACAGTTTGCTGTATCGCAGAACCGCTATTTAAAATAGCTTTAGCGCCTAAATTTGCTGCGCTCGAAGCGAAAAAAATCGTTTGGATAGCTATGATAAGTGTTAATAAAGCCCAAGTTAAAAAACCATGAAGTGTGCCTGACATATCTGCAAAACGTCCAGCAATAAAACCTCCGCTTGCTAAGCTGAGAAGCATAATAATCAGGGAACCAATACCAATGGATAGAAAGACGCCCTCAAAAGGAGACGAAGAATAAAGGTCAATTTGCCCTAATCCTAAAGCTACAACCAGAAAAGATAAGCAGATTGAAGTAGCAAATGCTGTCACCAGTCCAGCAAAAACGGCTGACCATGAAATGGGTGTGTGAAGAAAGGGATATTCTGTTTCTATTGATGTTGCTTTAAATAAATGAGTATCACGCTCACCTTCTGGAATACGGATTTCCATGTCTTTATCTCCTTAAATGATGCTGGAGATAAAATGCACTTTTGATAATTATGTTCCAAAAATGGTCAAAACAAACAAAAATAGACATTAATCATTATATTGAAAAGTTGTTTTATTCTTGTAAAATTTCATTTTGTAATGAAATACGCAAAATTTAAAAAATAAATAAAAGGGTTCATAATTATTTTTACGTCAAGCGCACGTAATGTCATAAAATTTAGAAATACGTTTTCAATTCTATTAAAAAACTTTAAAGAAAAATTATTTTAAGTTGTAGAATATTTTGTTCAACTTTTAATTTAATATGGATAATTTTGTAATAATACTCCAGTAGGAGCGGTTATGGATGCTGTATTAGGGTGTAAATGAAAAAACACGAGTTAAAAATGCAGCTTTAAGTGGTCTAGAATTATGCTCATATCTTGTCGGGGTTGATGGAGATCATAAAATGGAAATCTTTTATAAAGAGATCGTACTGATTTTAAGAACGCTATTTCAGTTTTTTCAAGACAAATGGCTATCTTTTATGTCTTAAAAAGATTTATGTATAGTGACTCTAAAGGTGAAGCATCGTTTTTGTAGAGGAAAAGCTGTGCAGTTGCATAATTCTAAATTTATAAAGTCATTGCAGTGTGCTTTTCTATCAGATAGACACGATAGTCACACTCCATGGATACGTATTGTTGTTAGAGAAAAACATGTCATCAAAACAAGAAAAAACCAAAGCCCGTCTACCTCGTGGTTTTGTTGATCGTATTAGTTCACAGTTATACGCAACTGAAACAATGATTGCCCAAATTCGTGAAGTTTATGAGCTTTATGGTTTTGAAGCGCTGGAAACGCCAATTTTTGAATATACGGATGTTCTTGGAAAATTTTTACCTGATTCAGATCGTCCGAATGCGGGTGTTTTTTCCCTTCAAGATGATGATGAGCAATGGATGTCTTTACGCTATGATCTTACTGCTCCTCTTGCTCGTTATTTTGCAGAAAATTTTGAAACTTTACCAAAGCCTTATCGCAGTTACCGTCTTGGTTTTGTTTTTCGCAATGAAAAACCCGGACCTGGGCGGTTTCGGCAATTTATGCAGTTTGATGCGGATATTGTTGGAACACCAACAGTGGCAGCTGATGCAGAAATTTGCATGATGGCAGCTGATAGTTTGGAAAAATTAGGAATCCAGCATAATGATTATGTTATTCGCCTTAATAACCGAAAAATTCTTGATGCAGTTTTGGAACAAATTGGTTTGAGGGAAAGTGAGCAAGCTGAAAAACGTTTAACGGTTTTAAGAGCCATTGATAAACTTGATAAATTTGGTCTTGAAGGGGTACGTTTGCTTTTGGGGCAGGGGCGTTTAGATGAAAGTGGTGATTTTACCAAAGGCGCAGGGCTTAAGGAGCAAGATATCGATCGTATTTTGGCTCTAATTGCTGTTGAAGCGAAAGCTGTTGATGAAGCAATTGATATCTTTAAAAATGTGGTTGGTGATCATCGTCTAGGGTTTGAAGGGATCTGTGAGCTTGAAGAAATGCAAGCCATTTTTAAAGAAAATGGCTATCAAAATCGTATCAAAATTGATCCATCTGTGGTGCGAGGATTGGATTATTATACAGGACCTGTTTTTGAGGCTGCATTGCTTTTTGATGTTTTTAATGATGATGGACAAAAAGTTGTCTTTGGCTCTGTTGGTGGTGGGGGGCGCTATGATGGGTTGGTTGCACGCTTTCGTAGTGAAAATTTTCCAGCAACAGGTTTTTCAATAGGCATATCGCGCTTGATATCGGCTTTGCAAAATCTTGGAAAGTTGTCTGTCAAAGAAACGACAGGTCCGGTTGTCGTTTTGATGATGGATAAAGAGCCAGAGGCTGTGGCACGGTATCAGAAAATGGTGATGCAGCTGCGTAATGCGGGAATTCGTGCTGAACTTTATTTGGGAGCATCGGGGATTAAAGCGCAAATGAAATATGCAGATCGGCGTCATGCACCTTGTGTGGTAATTCAAGGATCACAAGAACGCCAGAATAACAAAATACAAATTAAAGATTTGGTTGAAGGGGCGCGTTTATCTCACGAAATTAAGGACAATCAAATCTGGCGCGAAAGCAGGCCGGCGCAAGTAACAGTTGATGAGAATCAATTGGTCAAGACAGTGCAAGATATTTTAGCAACACAAAAACTGTAAAAGTTTGAGCTCTTCAAATACCAAAATTATTTGTTTAGAGTCGCAAGCTCTAAATAAATAAAACGCAAAAGATATAAATTGGCACAAACCCATCTTGGCAAATAAGGCTTGTGCCGTTTTTAAGTTAACAATTTTAGTTTAGAATTAGCTTTGCAGCGCTTTTAAAACATTTTCTGGTGAAGAAACTTCATAAGGATCTGTTGTGCAATTATCTGAAAAACCTTTTTCTTCGAACCATTGTTCAATGACACCATCGTTCACAACAGCAGCATAGCGCCATGAGCGCATTCCAAACCCAATATTGTCTTTAGCAACGAGCATTCCCATTTTGCGTGTGAATTCGCCTGAGCCATCGGGAATTAATTTCACTTTTTTAATGCCTTGCTCTTTTCCCCAAGCGTTCATGACAAAAGCGTCATTGACGGAAAGGCAATAAATTTCATCAATGCCGGCTTTTTTGAATTCATCATAGAGTTTTTCAAAATTAGGAAGCTGAAAAGTTGAGCAAGTAGGAGTAAAAGCTCCAGGAAGAGAAAAAAGAACGACCCGTTTTCCCTTAAAGTACGCATCACTGTTAACATCTTGCCAACGATAAGGGGTACTACCATCAATTGATTCATCACGCACACGTGTATGAAAGGTTACATTAGGAACTGTTTTTCTCATCATCATTATGCTCCTGTGCTTTTCATGAGAATTATATCTTAAAGCTATCTTTTGTTTAAAGGCGTGTTGTAGAGCACATTTTAAACAATCATATTGCAATAAGTTTGCAAATATTTCCCCTTTGCGTCAAGTAAAATTAATGGTCGACTTTGGTGGATGTTCATCTTAAAATCGAACAAAAATATGAAGGCGCTTTCATGACTATAACTACAGTTTTAACCAGGGCTTTTGAGGATCAAAAACCGGGGACGTCTGGGTTGCGCAAGAAAATATCGGTTTTTCAACAGCCTCATTATGTTGAAAATTTTATTCAGTCTATTTTTAATAGCGTTGGGCCAGTTGGGGGAAAACTTTTTATTCTTGGCGGGGATGGGCGCTATTTTAATCAGACGCTTATTCAGATTGTATTAAAAATGGCTGCAGCTCATGGTGTTGCTTGCGTTAAAATTGGAAGAGGGGGCATTTTATCGACACCTGCTGTTTCGCATCTTATTCGCAAATATCATGCATATGGTGGGATTATTCTCTCAGCAAGTCATAACCCAGGTGGTATGAATGGGGATTGTGGTATAAAGTATAATATTTCCAATGGTGGGCCTGCACCCGATTCCTTATGTGAAGCCATTTTTGAGGCATCGCGATGTCTTTTTTCTTATAAAATCATAGATGCTCCAGATGTTGATTTAGAAACAGAAGGCACAACTTTCTTAAGGTCTATGCGGATCGATATTATTGACCCTGTAGCTGATTATGTTGCTTTAATGCAGGAAATTTTTGATTTTGATTGCATTGCCAAGGCTGTTACAAAGGGATTAACTTTACGATTTGATGCAATGCATGCGGTAACAGGACCTTATGCGCGAGAAATTTTTGAAAAATGCTTGAGATTTCCTGCAGGAACAGTTGTTAATGGTACGCCTTTGTTGGATTTTGGAGGGGGGCATCCAGATCCAAATTTGGTGCATGCTAAAGATCTTTACGATTTATTGATGTCTGGTACAGGACCTGATCTTGGGGCGGCATCTGATGGTGATGGGGATCGTAACCTCATTATCGGTCGTAGACAATTTGTCACTCCTTCGGATTCTTTGGCCATCATGGTTGCACACGCGCATTTCATTAAAGGTTATAGGCAGGGTATTACGGGGATTGCGCGCTCCATGCCAACAGGACGTGCCGTGGATTTGGTTGCTGAAGAACAGGGATTAAATTGTTTTGAAACGCCGACAGGGTGGAAATTTTTTGGGTCGCTTTTGGATGCTGGGAAAATAACTTTTTGTGGTGAAGAAAGTTTTGGAACGGGGTCTAACCATATCCGCGAAAAAGATGGCCTGTGGGCTGTACTATTTTGGCTAAATCTTTTAGCTGTAACGGGAAAAACTGTAGCGCAAATTGTCCAACAGCATTGGTGTACTTATGGGCGTTTTTACACTTCACGTTATGATTATGAAGAAGTCGAGACGGATAAAGCATATGCAATCTTGGAGCAATTGCGTGCGCATTTACCAAAGGCGGGGACAAAAATTGCGGGATTAATAGTTAAACAAGCAGATGATTTTATTTATTGTGATCCAATCGATCAAAGTGTGAGCAAAAGGCAGGGTGTGCGCGTTTTGTTTGAAAATGAAACACGATTGGTTGTACGCCTCTCTGGAACAGGAACGGCAGGATCTACTTTGCGACTTTATTTTGAGCAATATGAAGGGGATGCACGCAAATTCACACAAGATCCGCAAACAGTCCTTCAACCTTTGCAGCGAGCTGCACTTGAATTGTTAAATATAAAACGTCATCTGGGTCGCGAACGACCCGATGTTATCACGTGAACAATTTGTCTCAAGTTGTTATTGTGGGTGAATCATTTTTTTGGGATCAACTAGCCGATCATAATCTTCTCCAGAAACGCCAGCTTTGATAGCTTCAGCGCGCAAAGTTGTATCATTTTTATGCGCCGCTTTGGCAATTTTAGCAGCTTTTTCATAGCCAATTTCCGGCGCAAGAGCTGTTATTAACATGAGAGAGCGTTCCATGAGAGAGTGAATATGAACACGATTGGCGCGTAATCCTTGAATGCAATGCATATCAAAAGAACGCATGCAGTCTCCAAGAAGTGTAATCGATTGCAAAACATTATAACCAATCACAGGTTTGTAAACATTAAGTTCGAAATGTCCTTGACTTGCAGCAAAGGTTACACTGGTATGATTGCCGAAGACTTGGCATGCCACCATCGTCATTGCTTCACATTGTGTTGGATTGACTTTCCCAGGCATGATGGAAGATCCTGGTTCATTTTCTGGGAGGCTTAATTCACCCAAACCTGAGCGTGGGCCTGATCCCAAAAACCGAATGTCATTGGCAATTTTAAAAATGTCAGCTGCTAGTGCATTCAAACTCCCATGAAAATGGGCAAGTGCTCCATGGTGCGCAAGTGCTTCAAATTTATTGTTGGCGGTTTTAAAATTTACTCCTGTCAGTGTGCTGATGCTTTCAGCAAATGCAACGTCAAAACCTTTTGGAGCATTAAGCCCTGTTCCAACGGCTGTGCCGCCTTGAGCAAGCATCTGGACGTCGCTGAGAGCTGTTTCAATGCGTTGGCGGTTACCTTGTAATGCAGCTCGATAGCCTGAAAATTCTTGTCCCAAAGTGAGCGGTGTTGCATCTTGGGTATGCGTACGCCCAATTTTGATGATATCGGCAAATTCTTCTTCTTTTTTTTCTAAAGTAGTAATAAGGGCATCAAGGATAGGAAATAAGTGTTGGCGTGTTTGTAGTGTGGTTGCAATGTGAAGTGCTGTGGGAAAAGAATCATTTGATGATTGGCTCATATTGACGTGATCATTTGGGTGAACGGGAGCTTTACTGCCCAGTTTTCCTCCCAAAAGCACGCTAGCATAGTTAGCGATGACTTCATTCACGTTCATATTGCTTTGTGTGCCAGAACCTGTTTGCCAGACAGAAAGTGGAAAATGCTTATCCAGCGCGCCTGAAAGCACTTCATCAGCGGCAGAAATAATCGCTTTGCCTATGTTTTGCGGGAGCTTTCCTTTTTCCATATTCACAAGGGCTGCAGCTTTTTTGATGAGGCCTAAGGCATGAATTACGGTAAGAGGCTGTTTTTCTATACCAATATTAAAATTATGAAGAGAGCGTTCAGTTTGTGCCCCCCAGTAACGATCCTGACGAACCGAAATCGTTCCAAAGCTATCAGTTTCCTGACGTGTTTCAACCATGATAAAATCCTTTTTTGTTCATTGGTTCTAAAGCAGTAAATAACGTAAAATAGAAAAGGGAAGCAAGAGTTCGCAGTTGTTTAAGATAAATATAAGATAAATATTTGTAGCAAATCCTTGACATCGTAAAGTGGTGATTTTATATTCCAATTATTGTTAGCACTCAAACTCTAAGAGTGCTAACGGAGACTTAAGATTAATTCAATTATGTTAAGTTTTAAGGATTTTGAACATGGCTAATATACAATTCCGCCCACTTCACGACCGTGTCGTTGTCCGCCGGGTTGAATCTGAAAATAAAACCGCTGGTGGGATTATCATTCCTGATACAGCGAAGGAAAAACCTCAAGAAGGTGAAGTTATTGCTATTGGTAATGGCGCTCTAGATGATAATGGAAATCGTGTACCTTTGGAAGTTAAAGCAGGAGATCGTATCCTGTTTGGCAAGTGGTCTGGAACTGAAGTGAAGATTAATGGTGAAGACCTCTTAATCATGAAAGAATCTGATATTATGGGAATTCTGGGCTAATCCAGTTTCTTAATTTTTTGTATTTTGTACTATTTTGATACAACTCCAAGGAGAAATTAGATGGCTGCTAAAGAAGTCAAATTTGGCCGTGAAGCGCGTGAGCGTTTGGTGCGCGGTGTTGATATCCTTGCTAACGCTGTTAAAGTAACGCTCGGCCCTAAAGGTCGCAATGTGGTGATTGATAAATCATTTGGTGCGCCTCGCATCACAAAAGATGGTGTGTCGGTTGCAAAAGAAATTGAACTAGAGGATAAGTTCGAAAATATGGGTGCGCAAATGTTGCGCGAAGTTGCTTCCAAAACCAATGATATTGCTGGTGATGGTACAACAACTGCAACTGTTCTAGGACAAGCTATCGTGCAAGAGGGTGTAAAAGCCGTTGCTGCTGGTATGAACCCAATGGATCTTAAACGTGGGATTGATGCTGCTGTTGATGAAGTGGTAAAAAATCTTTTCAAAAAAGCTAAAAAGATTCAAACTTCAGAAGAAATTGCACAAGTGGGAACCATTTCTGCTAATGGTGCAGAAGAAATTGGTCAAATGATTGCTAGTGCTATGGATAAAGTTGGCAATGAAGGCGTCATTACCGTAGAAGAAGCAAAAACGGCTGAAACTGAATTGGAAGTCGTTGAAGGGATGCAATTCGACCGTGGATATCTTTCTCCTTACTTCGTCACGAATGCTGAAAAAATGGTCGCTGACCTCGATGATCCTTACATTCTTATTCACGAAAAGAAATTATCTAATTTGCAATCTCTTCTCCCAGTGCTTGAAGCTGTTGTTCAATCTGGCAAGCCACTTCTTATTATCGCTGAAGATGTGGAAGGTGAAGCTTTGGCAACGTTGGTTGTTAACAAGTTGCGTGGTGGTTTGAAAATTGCTGCTGTGAAAGCTCCAGGATTTGGTGATCGCCGTAAGGCAATGCTTGAAGATATTGCAATCTTAACATCAGGTCAGGTTATTTCTGAAGATGTTGGTATCAAATTGGAAAATGTCACTTTGGATATGCTTGGTCGTGCAAAGAAAGTGAATATTTCTAAAGAAAATACAACGATTATTGATGGTGCTGGACGCAAAGCTGAAATTGATGCTCGCGTAAACCAGATCAAGGCTCAAATCGAAGAAACAACTTCTGACTATGACCGTGAAAAATTGCAAGAAAGACTTGCTAAACTCGCTGGTGGTGTTGCCGTTATCCGCGTTGGTGGTGCAACAGAAGTTGAAGTGAAGGAAAAGAAAGATCGTGTTGATGACGCCTTGAATGCAACACGTGCTGCTGTAGAAGAAGGTATCGTTGCTGGTGGTGGAACGGCCTTGTTACGTGCTGCAAATGCGTTAACTGTTAAAGGAAGCAATCCTGATCAAGAAGCTGGTATCAATATTGTACGTCGTGCTCTACAGGCACCAGCACGTCAGATTGCAACTAATGCAGGTGAAGAAGCTGCTATTATTGTTGGAAAAGTGCTTGAAAATAATTCAGACACATTTGGTTACAACACTGCAACAGGTCAATTTGGTGATTTGATTGCTTTGGGAATTGTTGATCCAGTGAAGGTTGTGCGTTCTGCTCTTCAGAATGCGGCTTCAATTGCTAGCCTTCTTATCACAACAGAAGCTATGGTCGCTGAAGTTCCAAAGAAAGACGCTCCAATGCCTCCAATGCCTGGTGGTGGAATGGGTGGAATGGGTGGAATGGATTTCTAAGCCCTTTAGTATAACAGTTAAAGGAAACGGGTCAATTGACCCGTTTTTTTTTTATAAAGTTTTTTCTTTTTGTAGAATTTGCATCATGCCGTATAAAATGTCGCTTTGGACATGTTCTCTCACGCAAAAAAATGTCTCTTTTTTATACGACAATTATTATGGTTTTTTTGTTTGTGATGTCTTATTTTTTTAAAAATTATACAAGTGAAAACAATTCTCGTTAATAGTATTAAAAAAATCCGTCAAATGATGGCGAACTTTTTTGCTTTTTCTTCTTATGTTGTTCTCTTTTGCGAATTTAAGTAATTTTCTACAAAACTTTTTTCTTTAGAATATTATACTTTGGTTGTACTTGGGTGAGTATTTTGCTTTAGCCATGGACAAAAAACACTTCTTGTTTTATGACCGCTCACATGATCGTTTTTCTTGGATAACAGGGGAAATATATGAGCCAATATCCAAAATGCCCTCATTGTGGTAGTCTTTATACTTATGAAGAAGGTGATAACTTTGTGTGTCCTGAATGTGCATATGAGTGGCCACAAAAAGCTGAAAGTCCTTCTTTTATTGATGTTGTTTATGACGCAAATGGTAATATCTTGACAAATGGGGATAGCGTTATTGTGATAAAGGATCTTAAAGTAAAAGGCGCTGCATCCATTTTAAAAAGTGGTACTAAGGTAAAAAATATCCGCTTGGTGGATGGTGATCATAATATTGATTGCAAGATTTCTGGGATTGGTCAAATCGGCTTAAAGTCGGAATTTGTTAAAAAAGTTTAATTGTTCACAACTTGGTACATGCTTCCTATTTTGCAAAGTAAATTTGTGAAGTTAAAACTTATTTTATCAAAAATCTCCTTTTAATTTTTTTAAGAAAGTTAATAGAACTTTGTCGCGATATCATTGTAGTAAAGTAGCTTTTTAGCCTTACTCATGTAGTTGTTTCATAAAGTGCCTTTTTAATGCTTGGTCAGATTTGCATTTATTGGCATTTTATCAGGTTGCACTTTTGTTTATTTTTACATGGCTGCAACGTCTAAAACTTCTAGGATATAAAATGCCGTACAAAATCATATTTAAGCACTGCGGTTGAAGGGAGTCAGTCATCCACACGGATTCCTGTTTATTGCGGCATGGCTTCAACGCCTAAAACTTCTGGAATAAAATGTCGTAAAAGATTTTCAATGCCATGTTTAAGTGTTGCGGTTGAAGAGGGGCACCCAGCACAAGCTCCTCTCATATTAAGGTAAACAATACCATTTTCAAATCCACGGAAAGTAATATCTCCACCATCATTGGCGACAGCTGGACGAACACGTGTATCAAGGAGCTCTTTAATTATTAAGACAGTTTCGAAGTCTTTTTCATCATAAAATTCTTTTCCAAGCGCGTGAGCTTGTGCTTTTGTTGTTGCATCGGTGGTAATCACTGGGTCACCAGACAGGAAATGTTCCATGATTGTGCCCAAAATGGCTGGTTTAAGATGCTGCCACTCACCATCTTTTTTCGTTACGGTAATGAAATCATAGCCTAAAAAAACACCGCTGACATTGGGAATGTTAAACAACTTCGCAGCTAAAGGCGAGCTTTGAGCTGTTTCTTCTTGTGAACGAAATTCTAATACGCCCTCAGAAAGAACCACACGCCCTGGTAAAAATTTAAGTGTTTCAGGATTAGGCGTGGCTTCAGTTTGAATAAACATACGTTCTCCTTTGCTATTAAGGACCGGAAAGATAATTAAGTCTAAGACCTAAATATCGTATTTTAGGCGACCGATTCAATATCTTCATCTGCAAGATTGTTCGGGATAACGGTAACGGGGATTGAAAAGGCTGATCCCCGATAGCCAATTAACTGAACCAGTGGTCCTGGTCCCTCTGTATGTCCGCTTGCAGCTAAAACAATAAGAGAGATTTTTTTATCTTGGTCGATTAGTTTGAAAATTTCATCAATTTTTTTGCCTTCACGTACAATCATCTCTATTTCAAGAGCTTTAGGGGTTTGGATTTCATGAGCGACTTGCTCCAACACTTTATAGGCATTTTGTGTTAATTCGGTTCGCATAATGTCGTTTACGCCTAAAAAATGTTGAAATTCTGAACTATCAATGACAGAAAGAAATACCAATGTTCTGTTGGTATTTTTAGCGTGCTGTGCGGCAAAGGCAACGGCACGTCGACATTCTGGTGTTTCATCGATGATGACTAAAATCTTTCGCTTAAGATTTGTTTTTGCATTTTTTTTCTTAGAAACCATAGATTTTCTCTACTTTTTATGAGCGATTTCTTTTTACCCTTTATAGTTTGAGTTTTATTGTTTCACGTATTATGCAAAAATCCAACAATTTCGCGGATTTTTTTCATATTTTTTTCTGCCAGTGCACTGGCACGCTCAGCACCATCACGCAAGACAGAGTCAATATAGTCGCTTTCTTGATGAAGCCGGCGCAATTCCTGTGTTATTGGTGCAAGCTTATGAACGGCCAAATCAGCTAAGGCTGTTTTAAAAAATGAGAATTGTTTTCCGGCAAATTCCAAAAGGATCTTTTCTTTACTGGTTTCTGCAAAGGCAGCATAAATCCCAAGCAAATTATCAACTTCTGGCCGCTCTTTTAGGTCAGTGGGTGTGTCGGGAAGAGGGGTTGAATCGGTTTTTGCTTTGCGTATTTTTTTTGCAATAAGATCGGCATCATCGGTTAAATTAATACGTGAAAAATCTGATGGATCTGATTTTGACATCTTTTTTGTACCATCGCGCAAGGACATAACGCGCATGGCTGTTTTGCCGATAAGAGCTTCTGGCATTGGAAGAAATCCCTGTTTTTTTTCTCCGTCTATTTGCATAGAAATACCAAAATTTAATTCTGCAATGCGGTGAGCATAATCGTTGTTGAATTTTTGCGCAATATCACGCGTCAATTCAACATGCTGTTTTTGATCTTCGCCTACTGGCACATGGGTGGCACGATAGACTAAAATATCGGCAGCCATAAGGCTTGGATAAGCAAAAAGCCCAAGTGATGCTTTTTCGCGATCTTTTCCTGCTTTATCTTTAAATTGCGTCATGCGTTTAAGCCAGCCAATACGGGCAATACAATTTAAAATCCACGCAAATTCAGCATGTTGAAATACTTGTGATTGGTTAAAGATGATTTGTTTTTGGGGATCAATGCCCGCAGCTAAGAAGGCTGCTGTAACTGTTCTGGTTGATGCTCTTAAAGCGTGAGGGTCTGGGTTAACCGTGAGTGCGTGCATATCAACAACACAATACAAACAATCATAAGATGTTTGCAGTTCAACCCACTGTTTGATGGCTCCAAGATAATTGCCAAGATGCAGATTACCACTCGGTTGTACGCCAGAAAAAACAAGAGGTGTGAAAGTTTTCATAGGATAATTCTCTCTTCATGCAGTCATTCATTGAATGTGTTAATGGTAAAGCGCCTTTAAACGCTAAGATAAAATATCATAAGCGTTGTTTAAATTTTTTTAAGGTAAAGAAGAAGGAACGAGAGTTAAGAAAAAAATAGGCGATAAAATATACTGAGAGTATCCCTATCATTATTCCTGCCAAGGTGCTAGCTCGCAAAAAAAGCGATGCTTGTGAGGACAGAGCGAAAGATAAAAAGCCAAGAACACTGATTGTATAATGTAAAATAATCACGTTTAAAAGAGTAGCAATAATCAGTCGCGCAATTCGTTTTATCAGTTGTGCATCGTGTTTCCAATGACCTCGTTTGATGAGAATGCCGCAAAGCAATAATATATTGACCCACCCAGAGGTAATTTCCGCAATAACAATACCCTGCGCTGATAAAATGGGGAATAATGTTAAAGCGAGGCTGATATTGATGAAAACACAAATGCCTGTAAAAATCATGGGTGTTTTTGTATCTTCACGGGCAAAAAAATTAGGAATAAAAACCTTAATCAAAACAAAAGCTGGAAGTCCTATTCCATAAAGCTCAAGTAACTGTGCAACATGATATGTTGATTGGCTTGTAAATTGTCCGCGCTCAAAAAGCAGGCTGACAATGGGGGTGGAAAGCATTAAAAAGGCAACAGATGCAGGTAAAGTTAACAATAAGGTCAATTCAATAGAACGATTTTGCAAATCATGGGTTTCTTTGTGCTGTTTGCTGCGTAATGCCCTTGTTAATTCTGGCAAAAGAACCGTTGCCACTGCAATTGCTATCACACCTAGTGGTAATTGATAGAGACGATCGGCATATACTAAAGAAGAGACAGCCCCCGATTGGCTTGAAGCAATATTGGTGTTGATCAACAAATTGATTTGTGTAATTCCCCCTGTGATTGCAGCAGGGAACGCCAAAGTTAAAAGTTTTCGCACATTAGAGCTAAAATGGGGAAAGCGGAAGGAAATCTTCATTCCGTTTTGACGCAAAGCGATAGCAATCAAAGAGAGTTGGAGTAATCCTGCTGCCATGACACCCCAAGAAAGATTTAATCCAATATGCCAAGCATCAAGTTGGTATATCCATGCATAGGCAAGTACGCCAATCAAAATAATATTTAAAAAGAGAGGGGCAATGGCTGCGACAAAATAACGTCGCAGAGCATTGAGCATTCCTCCCATCATGGCTGCTAAAGACATGCATGTTAGGTAAGGAAACATGATTGCAGTAAAATGAATTGTGGCATTAAATTTCGTTGCATCTTCTGCAAAACCTGGAGCGATAATGGTTCGCACCAAAAAAGGCATACTCAATTCCATGGCAATGGTTAAAAGTAATAGCATTGAAAAGAGAACGCCAAATACCTCTTCTGCGAATTGGCATGCAGTTTCTTTGCCATCTTCGGTAATTTTTTTTGAAAAAAGAGGAATAAAAGCTGCATTAAAGGCGCCTTCAGCAAAAAAGCGGCGAAATGTATTGGGAAAGCGAAAAGCAGCGTTAAACGCATCGGAAACAGGACCCGTACCAAGGGATGCTGCCATCAACACTTCACGTACAAAGCCAAAAATGCGGCTCATCAAAGTTCCAGAGGCAACGGTTGCAAATTTTTTAATTAGGGTCATAAAAATACATCGAGCTCGTTATATAAGGAGAGGTGGTAAAGAGATAAATAAAAACCATTTTAGATCATAAAAATTTGATCAGTATGTCAATATCATACACACCTTCAAAATGTTTTACGATGGTGTTTATATTTCTGTCAACAAGCGTACAGCTAAAGCATTATCTCCTTTTATTTTGCTACATTATGGGTTTCTCCGTAAATAATAAAATATTCTTCCAATAGTTCATATGTTTATTCCGTATAAGAAGTTCATATATTTTTGCTTTCTAATATGTGGTATTTTTTTAGATGTGTTATAAAATAGTGAGGAAATTTCAAGGGGTGTATTCTTATTGAGAGTATTATTCTGTCAGCGATTTCATTTTATCTCTTGATGAGAGATGATGGGGAAAAGTTCTTCATCAGGAATTAATGCACTGTAGTTGTTATGCTTAAATTGCTATCTGCTTGTAAAGAAGAAGACTCTCACTAAAGCTTTGTGGCTTTAGTAAAACTAGCTACAAAAATAGGGACTTTGCTGTAGATTTCATCATAAATGATAAAATTTGTATGCGTTAAAGTGAATGGTAAAAAAAGAAGCAATATTGAGAAAGCAGATGACAGGAAAACTATCTTTCGGTAAGTAATTCTGAGTTAAAACACATTTTGAAATGGTGAATATATAAGCAGGTGTAACATGAATGAGCTCGCTCATATTAGTAGTATTATAGCGAATTATGATGCTGTTTTTTGTGATGTTTGGGGGGTAGTGCATAATGGTGTACATGTATTTGAACCAGCGTTGAAAGCGTTGCTCAAGATTCGAGAGATGGGAAAAAATGTTATTTTTTTAACCAATTCACCTCGACCAAAAGACGATGTGATTGCTCAGTTAGAAAGCATGAACATTTGCAGTGATTATTATGATGCAATTATCACTTCTGGTGATGTAACACGCAATCTTATTCGTGTCGCTCCGCGTAAAGTTTTTTTTATTGGTTCGCAGCATGATTTGGTTTTGTTTGAAGGACTGGATTGTGAATTGGTTGAGGAATGGGAAGCATCTGTAGTTGTTTGTAGTGGTTTTCTTGAAGATCTTGATGAAACACCACAAGCTTATGAAATGATGTTCCATCGTATGTTGGCACGAAATTTGCCATTTATTTGCGCCAATCCTGATATTGCTGTACATTATGGAGATCAGGAATTTTGGTGCGCTGGTGCACTTGCACGGCTTTACCAGAAATTAGGAGGTGAGGTGCGTATCGCTGGCAAACCCCATACGCCTATTTATGATTGTGCTTTTGAAATGCTTCAACAAATCCGCGGGACAGTGGAAAAAAGTCGGATTCTTGCTATTGGAGATGGTCTTTTAACCGATGTTAAAGGCGCAATAGATTTTAGTCTTGATGTGCTTTATATCATGAGTGGTGTTAACCGTCATGATTATGTGAAAAACGGTTTGGTGGATAAAGAAGCTTTATGCTCATTTCTTGAAAACTATGGCTATCATCCACAAGCAATAATGTGGGCACTGCAGTAATGTCTGATTTTTTGCGTCTTCAGAGTATTGATAAGCTTCCTTTAGCTTGGCGGGGGGGAGTTTTGGCACTTGGAAATTTTGATGGTGTTCATTATGGGCATCAAGCGGTGCTCAAAAAGGCGCTCGATTTAGCGCATATAAAAAATAAACCAGCTCTTGTTTTAACATTTGAACCCCATCCGAGAAGTTTTTTTCAACAGTCAATGCCTGTTGATCGTTTAACAGAGGCTGTTCAAAAGGCTGAAATTTTTAAAATTCTTGGATTTAATGGTGTGGTTGAGCAGCTTTTTGATGCAAATTTAGCTGCTCTTTCAGCGGATGAATTTATCAATGTGGTTTTAAAGCAAGCCTTTGATGTTTCGGTTGTGGTGACGGGGGAAAATTTTCAATTTGGTTATCAAAAAAGCGGAAATTCTCATCTTCTTTATCAAAGGGGGGAAGAATGTGGATTTGAAGTTGTTCAAGTTCCGTGTCTTTCTAGCCCACAAGAGACACAACAGAAGATGATTTCTTCTAGTTTTATTCGTCAGCTTCTTTCACAAGGTCAGGTGGAAAAAGCCGCGCATTTGTTAGGGTATCATTACCGCGTGTGTTCAGATGTTGTACAAGGTGAACAGCTTGGTCGTCGTTTGGGTTTTCCTACTGCAAATCAAATTTTACCTTCTCAAACAAGTTTGGCGCATGGTGTTTACGCGGTGCGATTACGGCGTGCCAACGGTGTTTTGCATGATGGTGTTGCAAGTTTTGGATGTCGTCCAACGGTTATTGAAGATGGAGCGCCGCTTCTGGAAACGTATTTGTTTGATTTTAATGGTAGTCTTTATGGAGAAAATTGCACTGTTTCTTTTTTACAGTTTTTGCGAGGGCAAGAAAAATTTGATGGGCTTGAATCTCTGATTGCACAAATGAAACGCGATGAAAAAGCTGCAAGAGAAATTTTGGCAATAGTGCAGCCATTATCGCAGTTGGACAGGCGGCTTACTTTTAAAAATATGCTTTAATATGATCTGAAAAAGATATAAGAGCCGCAACAATAGCGCTTAAACTAACCGTGATAACAAAAAGATATTCTAGAATATCGTGGAGTATGTGGAGTTTACGTTTGTGAGAAGGAGAATTGAATTTTTGAAGATCTGACTTAGTCATTTCTTTCCCTTATTTATAATCCTATGATTTTTATTTCAGTTTTGAGATTTATCGCTTATTTCTTTCTGATTTGTTAAAACAAGTGGTTAATAAAGGCGTGCTAAACGATAAAGATGCATTGAGCGTCCACCGTAGTGGCAATAGGCGAGAAGGGGTAGAGAGGCTGTTGTTAAAATTTCTTTCATAGCTTCAATGTCTGATTTTTTATAGTGAGAAGCGACAATAGGAATGTGATAAGCAGTTATTCCATATTTTTGTGCTGCTGCTTTAATAAGAGAAAAATCAGGTTGATGAGGATCTTCTTGATCAGGGCGGTTGCAGATAATTGTTTTAAAGCCTGCTTTTGCCAGTGGTTCGATATTTTCGACGCCAATTTGGGCGCTAATAAAAATATCAGGTTCAATTTGTTGCAAATTCATTCTTATTGTTTCCTAATAAGCACATCTTTATAGTGCTTTTAAAATAAGAACATTATGAAGGTGAGATGTCTAACAATATCTTAACAAAAATGTTTTACCTGTTGAGAAAAATAACTTGGTTAAAAAAAACGAAATGCATAGTGCAAGCTATGTTAATTTTTGAGCCTATGGTGATCTTTTTTACTTAATATCTTTTTTATCTGAGTATGAGCGGTATCATTCGTTTGATATGTTTGTAAAGTCGTATTTTGGGGGATGTTTTTACGAAGGGATTGATTTCGTTTTATGAAGATGCTGAAAGAGATTTCGCGATGCTTTAAGGGATTTTTTTAATTTTTACCAAAAGGACTTTTAAAAGGATACAAGATTGTAGGCTTAAATGCATCAACTTGGTAAGGGTTGTTGTATTGAAAGTAAATGCACTTCTTTCTCTTATTGTCGCTTATCTTTCACTTTGCTAAGCTTTAAGTGAGTGTACTTTAATGTTGTTTAATCAAGATTGTATTATGAGACATGTTGTGGCTTTTATCTTGGAGTCAGAGAAGTGATAGCTTTTGATTTGTAAGATGCTTGTATGCTTTGTTATTTTCTGTATAACCGTAAAAACGATAAAGCTGAAAGGCGGAATTAATGATAATTGGGTTATTGAATCAAAAGGGTGGTGTGGGGAAAACCACGTTAAGTATAAATCTTGCTGCCAGTTTTGCACGTGCTGGGGCACGTGTGTTGTTTATTGATACAGATCCACAAGGCAGTGCATTAGATTGGGCTGCAGCCCGTGAAGATGCTCCTTTGTTTTCTGTTGTCGGTCTGCCGCGCGCAACAGTTCATAAGGAGATTGCGCAGATCGGTGAGGGCTACGATCATATTTTTATTGATGGTCCTCCACGTGTAACGGATCTTGCACGCAGCGCCATTATGGCTTCAGATTTGGTGCTTATTCCAGTCCAACCCAGTCCTTATGATATTTGGGCGGCTGATGGGATTGTAAATCTTATTGATGAAGCGCGCGTGTATAAAGAAAATCTGAAATCTGTTTTTGTTATTAATCGTAAAATAGTAAATACTGCGATAGGGCGTGACGTAGGTGAAGCTCTTTCAGTTTATCCAGTACAGGTTTTCTCTTCTAGCGTTGCACAGCGCGTGGTTTTTGCAGAAGCTGCAGCGCAGGGAAAGGCGGTTTATGAAATTGATCAGCAAGGATCAGCTGCAGCAGAGATTGAAGCGGTCGCTGCTGAGATAAAGGAATTCGTTTGATGAGCAAAAAAATTAAGATTGGTACAAAGCCGACTAATAAATCAATTCCTGCAACAGTTGATGCATGGGTGGAGAGCCGTCAAGCTAACGGGGATGAACGTATGAAGCGTCTTACGATTGATGTGCCAGAAAGTTTACATCGCTCCATTAAAATGAGTTGTGCAAGTCGCGGAACAAAAATAGCAGACGAAGTGCGTGAATTGCTTACACAGAAATACGGAAAATGTAAAAATATATGATAATAGGCTTTTGTATCAGAAGATTACATTGTAAACAAAATGATAAGAATGCTAATGTATTAGGTTTGTTGTTTGTTGCATGAAAAAATTGTGGAATTTGATGTTTCTCATGAACATTTAAAATGACAAAAAAGCCTCTCTTTTAATCACCTGATTGTAAAGAGAAGCGAATGGTTAAGTTAAAAAAGAAATCTACAGCTAATTCATTTAAAATGTTCTTTATTGACAAATTGTGTTTTGTACAGAATACTGTATGTATGCAAACATAGTGCGTAAGAACAAACAAATCTTAGAGAAGAGGAGCTCTAAATTTATATATGTCTTACCGTCAAAAGCACGGTAAGACATAGCACTTAAATGCATACGAAACTAAACGCCATGGAGGGCAAAAATGTCAACGCATTTTAAAAAATTCAGATCTTCTATATTGCAAGTTTTTGTCAAAAATATGACATAAGCAGCGTACGAGTTTGAAAAGCTTTAGCTTTTTGTGGAATTGGTATTGTACCAAGATTGGTTTTTAAACAAATAAAGAAATGTTTTGATGAAATGGATTGAAAGTGAAACAAATTCAAGCTTTTTAAGGATTGTTGTGCTGGTGTCGATGTGGTTCTTCGCAAAGTGAATTCGATTTATGTGTTAACATCGAAAGAGAAGCTCTTGATCATTTTCATTGCAGATTAAGAAGTAATATTGTTGAAGGGGAAATAAAGATGATTGCGTCAAAAGAGAAAATTCCTGATAACGATCATATTTGTCGTGATTGGGCGATGACAAAATTTGTCGCTGCGGTCAAAGGATTGTCACAAGTGATAGATTATGAAAGCTCTATGTTAGAGAGCCATGGTGTTCCAGATTATGAAGAAATAAATTTATGCAAAATACGCGGCTTGCGTGATCTTAATAAATCTATAAATGATGTAAAACGCTACATGAATCAAGATATTGAAAATGAAATAGAAAGTTTATTAGCGGATTTACAGAAAAAGGTACACCGTAATAGTGAGTTTTTGCAAACGCACTTGGATGCGGTTAATGATCTTTCGCAAGCATTGCAAGTCGCTGTGCGCACAAAAGAAACAGATGGATCTCGTATTCCATCAGTATCTTCTGTTCTTAGTGATTAAATAATTCTGATGGAGATGTATTTGTTTAGTGATTTTAAGGCACTTTAAGAATATCTGATACCACTTATAGGTGCAGTCTTAGTTATTTATTGCAAAAAATGCCTCTTACTTAAATTGTTTTTTACAAGAGGGGATGAGGGTATCTTGTGCTTTTATTTATTGATGGAGGCAGTTTTTTCTTGATAATAGGAATTTCTGTTTTCTTCGGAGGAGGGTGTTTTTGTATGGTATATTTCCTATAAAACGCCGTTATGTTTTATGGGAAACTATTTTACTGATTTGGTCATTCAAAGAGAAAATTTGCTTGTGTAGGTACGGAGAATGGTATTGATATTATTCGATGTGCAATGCAATGTTAATAATGCGGTGTTAATTTTGTAAGTAAGATTTTTTCTGTATTTGCAGAGCCAGTGATGCAAAAGCTCCTTTCGTTGCATTTGAATAAATTATGCACATCTCAATTGTATTGTTTCGCTCAATTAGAGATAGGGCGACATTTTTTTGCCATTCAACTTTCTAGGAATTATTTTTCTGATTATAGCACGTAGCTTATTAGAATTTTGATTAAAAGATAGCTTTTATCAAAGCAAAAGGCAGCAAAAAGTGCTGCCTTTGAGAGAATTTATAGATTAGTTTTGTTTTAAAAACTATAGCTTATCCCACCAAAAAAGTTGGTTCCAGATCCACCAGCTTTCTGGAGTTTATGCCGATAGCTAACGCCACCATGAAGTGCAATATTTTGCGCGAAGCGCGCATTAATACCAACTCCACCTTCAATAGAAGAACCCATCGAATCAAGATGGAAAGTATCGCCAATCTTTATTGCACTTTCATCACCAAAAGCTTTGAGAACATTTAGTTTACCGTAGAAAGAAAAGGCATTGCCTTCACTCAGATTGGTTATGGTTTTCATTAAACGTCCACCAATACGAACCAACCACTGATGAGGATTTTTCATATCCACTTCAAAGCCTTCAGCATCTGATATGGTTTTAAACAGCAGATTTTGATAAATGATCTGTGCTTGCGGCTCAAATACCAATTCTTTCATGCCTGTCGCTAATTTCTGACCAATGGTAGAAGATGCACTAAATATTTTGGTATCATCAAGCTGTGTGGTTTTCCTAATAAGAGGTGCGGTAATTTCTCCTTTTACAGCTCCATAGGAAACGAATGTGTTTACATAAATACCACTGTCATGCTGAATACCACCATAGCCCGTAATCAGCCATTTATCAAGGGTCGTTTGTTCAGAGCCTTCCATACCCTTTGGAGTGAAAGAGACTTTTCCATATGTTCCCAAAAGACCAAAATCTGTGGTTATGTCGCCACTTTCCAGTGCAGCTAATGTAACACCAGCTTGTAAAGCGTAATAGTTTACATCAGCGTCATAGCCGTATTGTAGTGGACCTTGGTTTGAAGATAAGGTAACTCTATCATTATAAGCAGATAAGAAAATCCCTTGTTTTTTTTCATTTTTTTCTGAATCAAGCACTGCTATGCGCATGTTGTCTACCATGATACTCTGATTGTTTGCATCAGTATATCCAGCAGAAAATAGAGTATTTGGCATAACTAGGTAGTTTGCTACTTGTGGTAAAACTGCTCTGACTTTTCTGTTACTGTCAACATACTCATTCTGTAAACGGTAGTCCCAGAAACTATTATTTCCTCCACCAAGCATGTTTTGGCTGGCATGAGACTTTCCTGGTTCATAGGCTGTGAGCACATATTTATAAGGCGAGCCTTTCATTGTCATGTAGTTGCTCGCTAGTTTGAACGAATTCTTATTCGCTTCTCCAGAAACCTGAATGAGTGAAATCCCTTGTGTTGAAGAAGGGGCAGAGGTTACATTTTCTTTCCAATCAGAATCGCTATTTGTTAATTTTTCTTCCTTTCCAAGGAGATTAATGTAGACTTTGGTTGTTCCTAGTACACCACCATTGATCAACACGCGATCAGTTTTCTGTTTATTCACTGGAGTGTTGTTGCTCCATTTAGAGTTTAAATAAAGCTCAGCATTGCCCTCTGCACCATAGACTGCCGGAGCATTTGAAAATCCGTTTTCTTGCTGTGGATGAGATCCGATATACAAGACTTGGTAATGATCACTCTGTGGCTTTTCAAATACGATAGAGCTATTTTTAATGTTAAGCAGAGAAAGGTTAGAGTATGATTGTGCATCAATGCCAAGGGATGAGTAATCAGATTGATCATCACTATAATGTGTTGGATTTTTGCTAGGTTTTAAGACCCATTTTGTATTATCATCCAGATTAAGAACTGCTTTGCCCTTTCCTAATGTTTGTGCTCGACCTTCTAGGTGGGAATTTTTTGCAGTTAATAAAAGAATAGGCACTCTCTCATCATTTTTTTCATTTGCTCGATCTCTGTTTCTTTGTCCAGTTTGTAATAAAACATCAGCAGAGATTGTTGAATCTTGAAGGCTAGCTACACCACCTGTGAATATTGCGTTAACGCCAATACCATTTTCAACAGTGAGTTTTGTATTTTCCAATGTTACTTTATTTATAACATTTTGATGAAGGGTATGATTATCCCCATCTTCAATACTTTGTGTAGATTCTTCTTCGAGAGCAGAGAGGTTACTCTGGAATAAGACACCATAAGCCTCGTGATCACCTGTAACATTTACAGTTGAATCCCTAAGGGTGATAGTGCTGTCAGTGAGTAACAAACCAGTTTCTACTGCTGTTACAGTAATGTTTGTAGCATCAATGTTTCCTCCATTTGAAGCGTTCAATCCAATGACATCTGAAGTGATCGATCCTCTTATTATATTTACTATTGTACCTGCTCCCCATACATCTACGGGAACAAACGAATCTTGAAGTTTAACGTCATAAAAAACTTTAGTCCCTTCATTGTAGACTAAAATCTTAGATTCTGTTTCAGATTTTTCGTCTAAACGTTCCATAGGTGAATCTTGGGTTGACGTTTTGGTGTTTCCAGATCCCGTTGAAGAAGCGTGCGCTAGAACTGTAGACTCAAGCGTTGCAGCGCTAGGTTTATCAGATTTTTGAGATTCTGTAAGTTTTTTTAGTTTTTCCTCTTCTTTAGACATTTTTGCAAGCTTTGCTTGCATTTGTTTATCTTTTGCAAGCTTGAGAGCTTTTTTCTCTTTAAATTTAACATATTCTTTATATTTTCCAGGGCCATATAAGTAATAATGAATACCATAGGGAGCTTTTTCAGAAGCTTGGCTTTTGAATGAAGAATTTTTGCTTAATTTAACCGTATCATTCTCAATCGTATTATTATGAGCGTGAGATAAACTAGAGGATGAGTAAAGTAGAATTCCAGAAACTGTATATAATAACAAGTTTTTTTTCATATAAATCTATTCCCTAAATACTTACCCCCCTCTTTAAACAAAAAGCTAAGGGGCTTTTAATTCATTGTGTTTTTATTGTAAATATCAAAACAAATTGTTTCTCATCATTTTTTGTATTTTGAATAGATTCTTCGTTAATAATGCGGTGTTAATTTTGTAAGTAAGATTTTTTCTGTATTTGCAGAGCCAGTGATGCAAAAGCTCCTTTCGTTGCATTTGAATAAATTATGCACATCTCAATTGTATTGTTTCGCTCAATTAGAGATAGGGCGACATTTTTTTGCCATTCAACTTTCTAGGAATTATTTTTCTGATTATAGCACGTAGCTTATTAGAATTTTGATTAAAAGATAGCTTTTATCAAAGCAAAAGGCAGCAAAAAGTGCTGCCTTTGAGAGAATTTATAGATTAGTTTTGTTTTAAAAACTATAGCTTATCCCACCAAAAAAGTTGGTTCCAGATCCACCAGCTTTCTGGAGTTTATGCCGATAGCTAACGCCACCATGAAGTGCAATATTTTGCGCGAAGCGCGCATTAATACCAACTCCACCTTCAATAGAAGAACCCATCGAATCAAGATGGAAAGTATCGCCAATCTTTATTGCACTTTCATCACCAAAAGCTTTGAGAACATTTAGTTTACCGTAGAAAGAAAAGGCATTGCCTTCACTCAGATTGGTTATGGTTTTCATTAAACGTCCACCAATACGAACCAACCACTGATGAGGATTTTTCATATCCACTTCAAAGCCTTCAGCATCTGATATGGTTTTAAACAGCAGATTTTGATAAATGATCTGTGCTTGCGGCTCAAATACCAATTCTTTCATGCCTGTCGCTAATTTCTGACCAATGGTAGAAGATGCACTAAATATTTTGGTATCATCAAGCTGTGTGGTTTTCCTAATAAGAGGTGCGGTAATTTCTCCTTTTACAGCTCCATAGGAAACGAATGTGTTTACATAAATACCACTGTCATGCTGAATACCACCATAGCCCGTAATCAGCCATTTATCAAGGGTCGTTTGTTCAGAGCCTTCCATACCCTTTGGAGTGAAAGAGACTTTTCCATATGTTCCCAAAAGACCAAAATCTGTGGTTATGTCGCCACTTTCCAGTGCAGCTAATGTAACACCAGCTTGTAAAGCGTAATAGTTTACATCAGCGTCATAGCCGTATTGTAGTGGACCTTGGTTTGAAGATAAGGTAACTCTATCATTATAAGCAGATAAGAAAATCCCTTGTTTTTTTTCATTTTTTTCTGAATCAAGCACTGCTATGCGCATGTTGTCTACCATGATACTCTGATTGTTTGCATCAGTATATCCAGCAGAAAATAGAGTATTTGGCATAACTAGGTAGTTTGCTACTTGTGGTAAAACTGCTCTGACTTTTCTGTTACTGTCAACATACTCATTCTGTAAACGGTAGTCCCAGAAACTATTATTTCCTCCACCAAGCATGTTTTGGCTGGCATGAGACTTTCCTGGTTCATAGGCTGTGAGCACATATTTATAAGGCGAGCCTTTCATTGTCATGTAGTTGCTCGCTAGTTTGAACGAATTCTTATTCGCTTCTCCAGAAACCTGAATGAGTGAAATCCCTTGTGTTGAAGAAGGGGCAGAGGTTACATTTTCTTTCCAATCAGAATCGCTATTTGTTAATTTTTCTTCCTTTCCAAGGAGATTAATGTAGACTTTGGTTGTTCCTAGTACACCACCATTGATCAACACGCGATCAGTTTTCTGTTTATTCACTGGAGTGTTGTTGCTCCATTTAGAGTTTAAATAAAGCTCAGCATTGCCCTCTGCACCATAGACTGCCGGAGCATTTGAAAATCCGTTTTCTTGCTGTGGATGAGATCCGATATACAAGACTTGGTAATGATCACTCTGTGGCTTTTCAAATACGATAGAGCTATTTTTAATGTTAAGCAGAGAAAGGTTAGAGTATGATTGTGCATCAATGCCAAGGGATGAGTAATCAGATTGATCATCACTATAATGTGTTGGATTTTTGCTAGGTTTTAAGACCCATTTTGTATTATCATCCAGATTAAGAACTGCTTTGCCCTTTCCTAATGTTTGTGCTCGACCTTCTAGGTGGGAATTTTTTGCAGTTAATAAAAGAATAGGCACTCTCTCATCATTTTTTTCATTTGCTCGATCTCTGTTTCTTTGTCCAGTTTGTAATAAAACATCAGCAGAGATTGTTGAATCTTGAAGGCTAGCTGTGCCCTTTGCTTGTACAGTGCCAATACCAATACCATTTTCGACAGTAAGTTTTGTATTTTCCAATGTTATTTCGTTGATATTATTCTTTATGAGAGCAATGTTATCTCCCTCTTTAGCTCTAGCTGCATGTTGCTCTCTGGATGTATCGGTAGTGTGATGCTTAAAAAAGACACCATAAGCTTCGTGATTACCTGTCACATTTACAGTTGAATCCCTAAGGGTAATGGTGCCGTCAGTGAGTAGCAAACCAGTTCCTACCGCTGTTACAGTAATGTTTGTAGCATCAATGTTTCCTCCATTTGAAGCATTCAATCCAACAAAATCTGAGGTAACCGATCCTCCCATTATTGTCAGTACTGCTTCTTTCCCTTCTACATTTACGGGAGAATACTTGTCGTGAAGCTGTACGTCATGCACAGCTTGAACGTTCTTTTCATTCACTTTAATTGATTGTATGTTTCTAGATTCTATGGAAGGTTTAGGCTTTGCAGAGTTAGCTTTTTCAATTGTGGGCGGTGTAGGAGGATAAGCAGAAAAAGATCTTATCGTTAAAGGATCTGCAACATTGTTTTTAGAAAATGAAGATTGCGAAGAATCATAGTTCACACCTCCCATTACAGATTCTTTAGGCATTCTTTCCTCAGGATTTTTAAGATCTTTTCGTCTTTTTTTAGGTTCCGTCTCTTTATCTCTTTCAGGAATGTGTGTTTCAGATGTGTAGCTTACATTTAGTGCAGGTTGAGTTGTTGAAGACGGATAAGTTGCAAGCCCAAAATTTTTAATTTTAGATGTAGCTACAGGAGGCGGCACAATATTACTATAAAAAGCATAAGATATGCTAGAATGGGAGCAAACAAAAACCCCCGATACTGTACATAATAAAAATCTCTTTTTCATGTAAACACATTCCTAAATATCATCCCCTCTCTTTACGAAAATATATAAAGCTTTAATCTATTATATATTTTTCATAAAAAACAAAACAAGATGATATTTTTTCATAAAAAACAAAACAAGATGATATCTAGGAAGATCTATATTTAAAAAGGTAAAATTTATGAAATTTTAAAATCTATAACATATTTTACCGGAGAAATTAAACCCAGATAATCCAGCATTTTGGATTTTGTGCTGGTAGCTGATGTCTCCATGAAGGGTGATATTGCGCGACAATTGTGCATAAGCACCAACCCCCCCTTCAATAGAAGAACCCATGGAATCAAGGTAGAAAGTATCACCAATCTTCACTGTTTTATCATTACCAAAGGCTTTAAGAACATTCAGCTTACCATAGAAAGAGACAGTATGGTCTTTTTCGGAGGAGAGTACTGTTTGTGTTAATTGTCCACCAACACGTACCAACCATTGATGTGGATTGCCAAGATCGACTTTAAATCCATCGACATCTTGAATGGTATCGAACATGAGGTTTTGATAAACAAGCTGTGCTTGTGGTTCAAAGACCAATCCTTTCTTGTCGGTTGCTAATTTTTTACCTACGGTAGCAGATGCGCTTAATGTTTTTGTTTCGCTGATGTTTGCAGTTTTTCCAATAAGGGCTGTGGTAATATTTCCCTCCAAAGCTCCATAGGAAAAGAGTGCATTCACATAGATGCCGCTCTCATGTTGAATGCTGCTATATGCGGCGAGGGACCATTTATCGAGCTTACTTTCTTCAGCACCTTCCATGTCTTTTGGAGTGAAAGCTAGTTTTCCATATGTACCCAAAAGACCAAAATTTGCGGAGATATTTTTGTTTTCCAGTGCGGTTAGTACGACACCTGTTTGCAATGCAGTATAATGAATATCGGCATCGTATCCGTATTGTTGTGGAGTGCGACGGGAGGATAGTGTCGCTTTGTTGCCGTAGGCAGAGAAGAAGATACCTTGTTTTGCATTATCTTTTGATGCTGATGCTGGGCTATTTTGGGTTTCAGATACTGCTGCTCGTGTATCGTTTAACAGTGTATTTTGACGGCTTACATCTACAATGCCCGCCGAAAACAAAACGTTTGGCATCACTAAATAACTCGCCACTTGTGGTACAACAGCTTTAATTTTTGCTTCAGGATCAAGATAAGCATTTTGCAAGCGGAAATCCCAGAAATTTTCATTTTCCCCTAAAAGGCTTTGTGCAACATTAGCTTTTCCACGGCTTGATGTTGTTCCATAAGCATTCAGTTTGTATTGATAGGGGAGACCACCCATTGTGGTGTAGCCATTTGCTAATTTAAAGGAATTTTCACTAGCTTTTCCAGAGACTTGAATAAGTGAGAGGCCGCGCGTATTCAAGGGAACAGCATCACTTATCTTTACATCTTCATCTTTTAGAGGGTTGTTGAGATAAATTGTTGTAGATCCTGATACATTCCCATGGACAAGAAATCGATTGGTTTCTTGCTCTTCTTTTGGAGCGCCATCACTCCATTTTAGATTGAAGTAAATCCTTGCATCGCCTATTGCATCATAAACTGTTTTTGCATCAGAATCAGATATTGTGTTTCCCTGTGGGTTAGGATCTTCAACGGCTGTTTCCCTTTTCCCTACAGTGAGTGTTTTGTAACGTCCCTCAATAGGTTTCTTAAATATAATGGAACTGTTATCTAAATTTAATATTGAAACTCTTGAATGCGCTCTTTCATCGATATTGAGTAATGTATAGGAAAATAAGCTACCTGTAGTTTCTAACTCGTTTTCACTAGTTTTTAAGAACCACTTACTGCCATTCTTTAAATTTAAAATCGTTGTGCCGCTCTCTGTTGTTTTTACTTTACCTTCTAAAATTGAATGATCAGCGGTTAAGGTGAGGGTGTATGAAGAAGGAGGAACAGAAAGTCCAGGTATAGGTCTGTTCATATCTTGAAATAATAAATCAGCACGAATCTCTGAATTTTTAAGTTTTACGTTACCATCTACAGTTGATCCTATGCCCATACCATCTTGAACAAACAATTTCGTATTTATGAGCTCTACATTATTAACAGTTTCTTTTTCTCCTTTGTGAAAGATGATTCCATAAGCTGCATGGCCACTTTTTACATTTACAATTGAATCTTTGGCGTTAATGCTGGCATTTGCGACTTGCAAACCTCTCATTAATGCCCTCACATTAACTTCTTTAAGGTTAATGCGCCCACCTTTTGATGCAGAAAGTGCAACAAGCTCAGAGCTTGCTTTTCCTTTTGTAATCGTTAGCTCTGATTGTGGCCCGACGACATTTACAGCAGTCGTTCTACCACGAATATGAACGTTAGTTAAAACCTTATTTCCTTCTTCAACTTCAACGAGAGGATGTTCAATAAGGGCAGTATTTGCATAAGCCAAATTGAAATGAGATAAAATTAATGTTCCAGCAATTGTACTCAATAAAAAATTCTTCCTACGCATAAGCATGCCCTTAATGTTTATATGTCCTTAGTGCTTATTCCATCTTCTTGATGGTACAAGTATCGAGGACGGATTTATATCATTGTGTATTTTTTTGTAAATATAAAAACAAAAAATTTGTATCGTTTTTTATATTTTAAACACAATATTTAAAATCTATAATGTATTTTGTTGGAGAAATTAAACCCAGATAATCCAGCATTTTGGATTTTGTGCTGGTAGCTGATGTCTCCATGAAGGGTGATATTGCGCGACAATTGTGCATAAGCACCAACCCCCCCTTCAATAGAAGAACCCATGGAATCAAGGTAGAAAGTATCACCAATCTTCACTGTTTTATCATTACCAAAGGCTTTAAGAACATTCAGCTTACCATAGAAAGAGACAGTATGGTCTTTTTCGGAGGAGAGTACTGTTTGTGTTAATTGTCCACCAACACGTACCAACCATTGATGTGGATTGCCAAGATCGACTTTAAATCCATCGACATCTTGAATGGTATCGAACATGAGGTTTTGATAAACAAGCTGTGCTTGTGGTTCAAAGACCAATCCTTTCTTGTCGGTTGCTAATTTTTTACCTACGGTAGCAGATGCGCTTAATGTTTTTGTTTCGCTGATGTTTGCAGTTTTTCCAATAAGGGCTGTGGTAATATTTCCCTCCAAAGCTCCATAGGAAAAGAGTGCATTCACATAGATGCCGCTCTCATGTTGAATGCTGCTATATGCGGCGAGGGACCATTTATCGAGCTTACTTTCTTCAGCACCTTCCATGTCTTTTGGAGTGAAAGCTAGTTTTCCATATGTACCCAAAAGACCAAAATTTGCGGAGATATTTTTGTTTTCCAGTGCGGTTAGTACGACACCTGTTTGCAATGCAGTATAATGAATATCGGCATCGTATCCGTATTGTTGTGGAGTGCGACGGGAGGATAGTGTCGCTTTGTTGCCGTAGGCAGAGAAGAAGATACCTTGTTTTGCATTATCTTTTGATGCTGATGCTGGGCTATTTTGGGTTTCAGATACTGCTGCTCGTGTATCGTTTAACAGTGTATTTTGACGGCTTACATCTACAATGCCTACGGAAAACAAAATGCTTGGTATTCTCACATAAAATTATGCTATTTTTTGTTTTAAAAACAGGCGATTTTTTTGGAAAAAGAGATATTTTTTTGTCGTAAAAGAGGAATTTTTTATTTTGGTAAAATCATGGTATGTCTAATTTTTGAAAACTTTTAGTTGTAAAATTGACATATAATACTTTTTATTGTATATTTATAAAATATAATCAATGAAATTTTGTATCTTTAGAATCAGTATTTTTCCTAATTTTTTTTAGCTAATTTGAAATTGGATATTATGGATAATCCAATGCTTATTTATGAAAGAGATGATAGGAAATTTACCAAAAGAAGTTTTGATGGTTTATTTTATTAAAGCTTGTTGTTAAGTTATTATCCATGCCAAAATTTGCGCTGTGCGTAATGATATATGCTAATTATGTAAAAATTACATTTTCAAATCACAAATGAACGCATCTTTGAGTTTAATCGAAAACAATATAATATCATCTTAGTTTCAGAGAACTTGCAGGATGGTTAGCGATGAAGGAATAAACAATTTACAGAGAAATTTAGGACGAATCGTATAGCAAAACAGATGAGCCTAAAACCTTAAGATTTTTAAATTTTTACATAAACATCGGTTTTGTTTAAAACTGGCTGGGGAACCTGGATTCGAACCAAGATTAACGGAGTCAGAGTCCGCTGTTCTACCATTAAACTATTCCCCAACAAAGTGGTGTCGCCATTTTTAGCAGATTTTATAGTGTGCGCAAGTTCAAAAAGAATCTTTGTGATTATTGGTGATAAGAGAACTCATTGATAGTAAAGAGCGATTGGTATGCCATTGATTGTTTCAATCTGAATATCTACATCATAAATGTCTTTAAGAATTTCTGGCTGCATAATTTCTTTTGGTGTTCCACAATAAGCTGCTTTACCATTTTTAAGTGCAACGATTATATCTGAATATGAGGATGCAAAATTAATATCATGCATAACGATGAGAATGGTTTTTTTGAGTTCATTAGCTGTGCGGCGTAATTGTTTCATCATGGAAACGGAATGCTTCATATCAAGATTATTTAATGGTTCGTCTAACAGAAGATAATCGGTATCTTGACAGATGACCATTGCTATAAAGGCTCGTTGGCGCTGTCCTCCAGAAAGTTCATCCAAAAAGCAGTTTTTTAATTCTTGTAAGCCGAAATATCGGAGTGCGCTCTCAATAAATTGTTTATCTTCGTTGTTATATCGACCTTTGGAATAAGGGTAGCGCCCAAAACTGACTAAATCATGCACGGTTAAACGAACGGACAAAGGATTGTCTTGACGCAGGAGTGAAAGCTTTTGAGCCAAAACATCGTGTGGTGTTTTATAAATATTTAAGCCGTCAACACTGATCGTGCCTTTATGGCAGGGAAGAAGACGTCTTATTGTCATCAAAAGAGTTGATTTTCCAGACCCATTTGGGCCAATGAGGGAGATAATTCCCCCTTTGGGGAGACGAAGGCATAAATCATCGATGACCAATCTAGCTCCATATGCTTTGGAAAGATGATTGATTTCAATCATTTTAATTTTCCCTTCATAAGTAAAATTAAGAAAAAGGCTCCTCCACAAAATTCAACAATAAAGCTCAAACGTCCTGCCATATGAAAAATTTGCTCTAGTATAAATTGTCCACCTACCAAACAAATAATGGCCAATAATATTGCAATTGGCACAACAACACTATGTTTTGCTTGAGGTGAAAGTTCATAAGAAAGGTTAGCAACTAATAGTCCAAAAAAAGTGACAGGTCCGACAAGTGCTGTAGAAATGGATACAAGGATAGAAACAAGAATGAGGATAGCTGTCGCACTTTTATGATAATCAATTCCAAGATTGAGAGCGGTTTCGCGTCCCAGAGCAAGAATATCAAGCATATGGCGTAAGCGCCAGCCAATGATGCTTACAATTAAAACAATGATTGTAGAAAGACCTATTAATGATCTATTGAATTTGTTAAAATTTGCAAACATGATGTCAGTTAAATTCATCATTTGGTCTGGGTTTAGTTGTAACTGCATAAACATGCGTAAGCTGAAAAAAAAACCGCCTAAAATAACACCGATCAATAGTGTCAAATGAAGCCCTTTTAGGTTGCCTGAAAATAACCAGCGGAAAAGACCTATTGAAAAGAGAATGAGAATGAGAGCCTCAATGACCAATTGTCCTTCTTCATTTAAAAAAGGTACAGAAAGAGAGCCGAGAAAATAAATCGTGATGGTTTTAATTAAAATATAAAGCTGATCAAAACCCATAATAGAGGGGGTAAGAAGACGATTATTGACGATTGTTTGGAACAAAACGGTAGATACTGTAATTGCATAAGCAATGAGAAGAAGAGATGCAAGTTTTGTGAAACGGAATGGCCACGTATAAGTATTGATATTCCATGTCATATAAAGGCTGATTACGATGCACGCCATTATGGTAAGAGTTGTCAACACAAGTATTGTTGCTTTCTTTTTACCCAAGACGATTTCTCCAACGTAAAAGAAGTATAATAAAGATAAAGCTACCGATGATTCCCATTATAGTGCTAATAGGAATTTCCAGGGAATGATGGATGATTCGTCCTAAAAGGTCGCAGATTAATACCAGTCCTGCTCCGCTGATTGCTACCCAAGGAGCTGTATGACGCATGTTATCGCCCATGAAATTTGACACAATATTGGGAATGATGAGTCCGACGAAAGGAATTCGGCCAATTGTGGAAACTGTGACGGCGGTGATAGAGGACACAATAAAAAGACCAAAAAATATAACGGTACGATAATTAAGTCCAAGATTGTTGGTAAAATCTTCTCCCAGACCTGCGACTGTAAAGCGATCAGCGGTGAAATAAGCCAGAATGCATAAGGGCAAAGATAGCCATAAAAGTTCATATTTTCCATCGAGAATCATTGCAAAACTGCCAAATAAATAGGCTTGAAGAGAGGGAAGTAGCATCTCATGATCGGCAATAGCGTTGGTTAAAGAACCAATAACATAGCCCAGCATAATGCCTGTGAGTGGAACCATGAGGACAGATTTTAGAGGAATTTGGCGCAATATAAACATAAAAAGCAACGCACCACTCATAGCAAAAATTGTAGCGACAATCATTTTCCCTAAAACAGGTATGTCAGGAAGAAAAATCATAACAAAAAGGATGCCGAGAGATGCAGATTCAACAGTTCCGGCGGTTGATGGTTCAACAAAGCGATTGCGTGCAAGCAATTGCATAATCATGCCCGAGAGTGCAAGTGCTGCGCCTACCAAAAGTACTGAAATTGTACGGGGAAGACGTGTTTGCCAAAAAATAAGCCATGCATGTGGATCACCTGAGAACAGATCAGAGGGTGTAACATCAGAATAACCAACAAAAATGCTAAGGATAGACAATAGAACGAGAATCGTTATGGCTATCCAGTAATTTTTCATGTTTAGGTATTTCCTAACAAAAAAGTAGAGGTTATTTATTGAAAACCTCTACTCTTAAATTTTATTTCCATGATAAGCAAGCTATTTGTACGTGATTATTTACCTTTTATAAAGGCTTCTTTGATTTGTTTAGCTGCTTCGTTAAGCCCTGTTAGTCCACCGCTAGCACGGTACCAGCTCCAAGAATCTAAATAAACAATTTGATTTTGTTTTCCAGCTGTCGTGCGTTGAACAAGCTCATTGTCGAGCAGCTGTTCTGCTGATTGTCCTTCTCTTCCGATTGCTGCATCTCGATCAATCACTAACAACCAGTCAGGGTTCGTTTCGAGAATAAATTCAGGAGAAATAAGTTGTCCATGTTTTTGTACAGTTAATTTATCGGTTGCAGGAGCAATTCCAAATTCTGAATGGAGAATATCAAAACGAGACTGAGGACCAAGAGCACTGATTTTCCCACCAGAAGTCATTAATATAAGTCCTGTACCTTTTCCTTGAGTACTTTTACGGACTGCAGCTAAATTTTCATTGAGTGTTGTAATCTCTTTTTCAGCTTCTTTTTCTTTGCCAAAAATTTTTCCAAGAATTAACACATTACGTTCAATATCTTTAAGAGAATTTTTATTGCTTACTGTTAGATCAATGGTTGGCGCAATTTTAGACAAATCTTTATATTTTGTTTGAGTCCGTGAAGAGATAATAATAAGATCTGGTTGAAGGGCAGCAATTTTTTCATAATCTGGTTCAAAAACGGTACCGATTTTTTCATATTGCGCATTATCAAATTCTTGCAAATATATAGGTTTTTTTCCTTCAGGAACACCAGCAACGGCTTTGATTCCAAGATGATTCATATTATCAAGCGATGCAAGGTCAAATACGACAACCTTTTTAGGAGAGGTTGGAACAGGAGTCGTACCTGAAGCGTGATTAATAGTTACCGTTGTCTTAGCATTGACTGTTGCCCATGAAGTTGTTGCGAAGCTTATCATAGCAGCTAAGACGAAAGCAGACCATTTTAGATATTTTGTCATCGTCATTTCATCCTTTTATCTCAAAAATGTTACAAAGGTTTCCCCCTTAGAAAGTTTAATTTAGACATTTTTATGAGTAACGCAACAAATTAATAAAAAACATTATGTTATAAAATTGTTTAATATATGTTGCAAAATGTATTGTAAATCGTATATGTGTGTCTTACTTCGTGCTTACTAGTGCTCTTACAAAAAATATCAAGGTTTATTTATTTAGAAAGTTGGACAAATGATTAACGTATTTAGAAATCATGCGCATTTGTGTGCTATTACAACAAGTGTTTTCTTCTTTTTACAAGGTGTGGATGTTTATGCGGTAAATGATGCTGCGGCAGAAGGTTCTATGCTGCTTTGGCCTTTAGAAAACGCAAAGAAAGTTAAAAGCGAAGATTGTATCTTTAAAAGTTATGCAGTGAATCAAGGTCCTATTTCTTGTAAAGATGGTAAAAGTCACACAATGACAGGAGGTGCTATTGTTGTGACGAGGTATGGTGATGATGCTGTGCAGGTTGTGGGTAAGAGTAGGGGCGCATCCGGCTTAGCAAACGGTGAGGCTGGGAGGCTTGCAAAAGGTGATGTCGATGCAGTTGGTAAGACGGCGGTTAAGATTCGGAGAACGTCTATCCGGGGGATAAATTCTACTGAGGAACGTAGTAATGGTCTTTTAAATCAAGGGTCACAAGGTTTGGGGAGTGGGTCACAAGGTTTGGGGAGTGCTGTATTTGCAACAGCTAATGCCAAGGTTGATTTGGAAGAATCAAATATCCAATCTTTTATTGTTGGGCTTGATGCACAAAAGGGTACGCAGACTAGCATGAAGAATGGAAAAATCAGTAAGTCTCATATAGGTGCTGTGTCCACTTCGGGAGCTTCCATTGATTTGAGTGGTGTGAACATTGATGTATATAAAACAGGTGTTTTGAGTGTTGGATCTGTAGTAAACATGCAATCTGGGTCGATTGTCGTTAAAGAAAGTGGGGCAGCAGTTATATCAGAAGGGGGAGCTGTTAAACTGAAAAGTGTTAAAATTAGTGTTAACGAGGAGGGAAAAGCAAAATCTACTGATTCTACTCGAGTATCAAATTCTAATAACGAAGTAAACTACGGCTTCAGGCTATATGATAGCTTTCTTTCTATAGATAAAGGGAGTTTTGATAGTAATAATGCCGTTATTTTGAGTGTCAGTGGTAGTCCCTTTATTGTTGATTCTGTTAGTGGAGAAGATGTTTATTCCGGATATGTCACGACTGCCTTTAAAAGGATTAACCAAGAGGACAAGAATGGTGCTGACAAGAGGAATGATGCTAAGAAAGTTCAAGGCAGTGATAACTCTGATCTTGATGTTTTTGGTGATGTTGTCAGCGTTATTAACCGTGTTAATGCAAACAATATGCGTATGGGTTCTTGGAAAATTAGCGCTAGTATGAGCCACACAAATATTACTTCGTCTGGTAAAGATTCCTATGGTGTATTTTTTACAAATAAAACGAAAGCAGTAAAATCTAAGCAAAAAGACACGGTTGATGCAACAATTAAGACAGGGGCGCGTGTGGTTTTCTTCGATAATGTTAATCTTACAGTTTCGGATGGGATAGGTATTTATGGTGAAGGATTAAATGGTCACATCGTGGTAAAAGGAAAATCAAGGATTGCTAGTTCTCTATTGTTAGGAGCTGGACCTTCTTCCGAGCTATCGATTTTTTCTAGTGGTGCTACGCTTATGGGAGGAGCTCGCATTGATAAAAGTGGTGATGCAAAGCTTTTTTTAGGTGAAAATACGAATTGGTCTTTAGTGAAGAGTAAACATAAAAATTGGAAATTTTCGAATGAAAATTGTGTAGATTCATGTATTTCATCTATAAATTTTTCAAATAGTTCTGTTAAATTTTTTCCTCCCAAAAATAAGGAAGACGGTTATCAAACGCTTCTCATCGGAAAAGGAAATGGTACAGTTTACACTGCTGGTAATGAAGCTGCACTTTACTTGAGTGCGGGGATTATTGCTGGTGTGTCGAGTAGCGATCAAATGTCTGATAGGGTTTTGATTCATGGTGATGTTTCTGGAAAAACTAAATTATATGTGAATAACTCTGTTAACAGAAAAGGAAACTCAAATTTAGATAGCGCAGAGGAAAATAAGGATGCACTTTACAGTGTTTCAGTTATTCAGGTTTATGGAGACGCAAAAAAAGATTCTTTTGAGTTGCAGGGTGGTTATGTCACGCTAAAAGGTTCGCCTTATCAGTATGTTCTTCGTGCTTATGGTCCGACTGTCACTTCGGGAGTGCGATATTTAAATGATGAATCTGTAAGCAAATCAAAGATGTGGGATTTCCGTTTAGAAGGTAAAACAGAGAGTAGATATGGTGGGGGAATTAATTATGGTGCAGAGTATGTCACAGAAGAAGATATGTCTGTATATCTTCTTAATCCTTCTGATGGTAGATTAGGTTTAGAAGATAATGGGTACCAAGTAGTAAGTTATGTTGATGCTGCAGATACTGCTTCTGAAGAAAGTACTGTTCAGGATTCTCGTCCTGTAGGACGTGTTCTATTAAATGCAGCACTTGGTCGTTCTGAAGGAGATGCTACTGAAGATGTAGTGGTTGCTCCTCCATCTAGTGTGCCTTCATCTACGTCTGCTAAGCCTACTACTACAGCTGCGTCTGCTAAACCTGCTACAGCTACGTCTGCTAAACCTACTACAGCTAAGCCTGCTAGAGCTGCTACAGCTGGGCTTGCTAGAGCTGCGTCTAATACATCTATTAAAGTTGTGTCTAATATACCTGTTAAAGTTACGTCTGCTAAAGTTGGGAGATCTGAAGTTACTCCATCTACTTCTTCTTTGCCTGTTGTCCCTGCTGCTACGGATGTTGCTGTCTCTAAGGAAACTACAAAACCTGTTGCACGTGTTCTATCTACGACGTCTGTATCTGCTGAGCCTACCGTTAAATCTGCTGTGTCGGTATCCCCTAAGTCTACAGTTGAATCTGCAGCGTCTGTATTTTCTGCGGCGTCTGTATCCTCTATGCCTGTCGTTGGATCTGCTTCACGTCCTAGTAAGTCCTCTGCTGTTTTTGCATGTTCTGTTAATGAAAATGATGCAAAAGGAACAAGTTCTCAATCTTATTTCTGGTGCCAAAATGGTACGTCAAATGAAATAAAGGGACGTACTTTAAACATGACTGATAGCAATATGCATGCTGTATATGCAAAGGGAGGAAATCAGGAAACTGTTGCTAAAATAGGTCAACAAAGATCAGATAACGGGAAAAGTCAGGTATTAGGTCACAAGACAATTATTAATGTAGAGGATGTGACTATCACTGGGGTAGGTTTTTCGAAGGAAAATAATGTTAGTTCGAAAGAAAATAATGTTAATTTGACTAACATTAAACCAGATAATTTTGTGAGTGCTGTGCTTGCAAAAGAAAATGCAGAAGTTATTGTTAAAGGAAACAAAACAAGCATTAAGTCTTTTCCGATTGGACTTGAGGCTCAAGCTGGTGGATCAGTCAATATGACAGATGGGAAAATCGATGCCCTTTATGTTGGTGCTATGGTTGGTCCTAAATCGTCTGTTAAGTTGAATAATACAAAAATTAATGTACAAGGTTCTTTGGCTACTGCTGGTTTAAGTGCTAACGGTGGTGCAGTGGTAATGGATTCTGGACAGATTGAATTTGAAAAAGGAGTAGGGGTTCTGTCGGAATTGGGAGGGGATGTTAAATTAACAAAAGTTCGTATTGTAGGAAGACGCAACAGTGAGGATACGGATTCTAAAACGACTTTGGGGAGAGAAGCTTTTTTATTAAGAAGTGGTAGCTCTATTGATTTTGAACGTGGGAGTGTTTTGGTTGAAGGCAATCATGGTCTGCGGTTTAAAGATGTTAATGGGAGCGCTAAGGCTAGTAGTAAAGCTAATATCACTTCTTCAATTATCACAGTACACAGTAACAACGACAAAAACAAAGACAAATTTTATGGTATATATTTTGATGGATCTGAGGCAAAACCGAGGGAATCGCGTGTTAAGCTTGTAAATGCTGTCAAGGAAAATACTAATGCACAAACTGGGAATGCGATACAAGAGCTTCGTGGAGAAGTATCTGTATCAGCTGATCAAAATATCAATAGTAATGAAATTTCACAGGTAAGTAATGGGAGCTCACCTGTACTAAATAATGAGGTCTCACGCACACTAAGTAATGGGGTCTCACGCGTACGACGTGCAGTTGAAAAAAGTATTACATCTCCAAAAGATCAAAATCTTACTGATAAGTCAGTGATAGTTTCGTTGCGAAATACTAAATTCAGAGTTTTCGATGGTGTGGCTGTTTATGGTTATAATTCTGAAGGTACTGTTTTTTTAGAAACGAAATCAGTTCTTTCCGGTGATTTCTTATTAAAATCTGAGAATAATTCTAATCTGTCGATTGTAGCTAATGATTCTGTTGTAATTAAAGGTGCAGTTCGCGTTGATAACAGTTCCCGTGCCAAAATTGCTTTGCTTAAAGGATCGCAATGGTTTTTAGATGGCGGTAACAGTACAGGACGCCAAGATGCTGAAAGAGTGGATTGCTTAGATACATGTATTTCAGCTGTAACTCTTGGAGATGCGGCTGGTATTAGATTTTTTTCTTTTGTAGGGACAGAGAATCCATATCGCACACTCCGAATTGGGAAAGGAAATGGTGTTGTTTACAGTGCTTCTAAGGATAGTTGGCTTGATATAAATGTTGATCTGGATCCTGAAAATTACTCGAATGATAAGCAAGTTGGTGACCGGATTTTAATCCATGGTGATGTTTCTGGAAAAACGGATGTGAATGTGGGTCATTATCCTGCTAAGAAAAATAGAGGCCTTGAGGACGAGCTTCCTTATAGTGTTTCAATTATTCAGGTTTATGGAAAAGCAGAGAAAGATTCTTTCCGGTTGCCGGATGGTGGTTATGTTACGATAAAGGGCTTACCTTACAAATATACTCTTCGTTCTTATGGTCCGGATGATGCTCGTGAAGATGTCGTGTATTTTGATAAAACATTGGTTGAAGATGGAAAAGAATTTTGGGATTTTCGCTTAGAGAATCAGTATGTTAATGGAACAGATAGCACATCTCCTAGTGGTGCGTCTTCCAGTAGTGCGTCTTCCAGTAGTGCGTCTTCCAGTAGTGCGTCTTCCAGTAGTGCGTCTTCCAGTAGTGCGTCTTCCGGTAGAGTATCTTCCAGTAAAGTATCTTCCAGTGGTGCATCTTCAGGTCGTATACCTTCTGCGGGCATTGTTCCTTCTAAACAACGTCCTGTGATAGCTGTTGTTCCACAAGTTCCAACTTATTTGCTTTTACCAAATAGCTTATTTCATGCTGGGTTAATGGATATCAGCAATCAAAGCAAACAGTTAGAATCTCTGCGAGCTATTTCCGATAGTAGTTTGTTGGAAACTCATGAAAATCCTGCTTTGTTCTTGCGTGGCTATGGTAGTAGTTATAGTTATGCTTCAAATCTGTCTGCGTTGGAATATGGTTATGGAAGCGAGCTTGATTATAATGCTGTCGAGGCAGGTGTTTTGTTGAAGAAAATTGAGAGTTCGCAAAGTGATATATCTTTAGGGATTATGGGCTCTTATGGAAAGCTTTCTCTGCAACCTCTTAAAGTTGAACAAAGTGAAAAAAGTACATTTGATAAATGGTCGGTTACAGCATATGGTACTATGCATCATGACTTGGGCTTTTATGTAGATGGTCTTTTATCCTATGGTTTGTTTAAAGGTGATGTTCTCACCCTTGCACGGGGTAAGACGGCAACGTTGGAAAGTAACCCTTTAAGCGTTTCATTAATTGGAGGTCAGTCATTTACGACAGGATATGAAGGTCTTGTTTTAGATCCGCAGGTTCAGGTTGTTTACCAATATCTTCAATTTAAAGAGGTACGTGATGTTGACAATGTTGACATTAAGATGAAGAATCTTGATCAATGGGTTGTTCGTGTCGGTGGACGTTTGATAAAGAGCACTGTTGGATCTGAGGATGCCCGAGCTGTTTCTTTCTACGGTAAGCTTCATCTGGTACACGATTTTGGTAAGAAACAAACTGTTCACTTTAAAGATGCTTTCCAATTGGGAGCTTTTGGTTCTTCTTTAGAAGCCGGATTAGGATTTAATGTCAAACTTTTCACTAATTTTGCGCTTCATGGCGATGTTGTTTATCAACATCGGCTCAACAAAGTTGGCTTCTCTGGAGCCAGCTTCTCTGGTGGATTGCGCTACCAGTTTTAAATAAATGTAATGTAAACTTTGATATAACAAGCAAAAGGCAGCACATTGTGCTGCCTTTTTTGTTTATGACAATTTGTATTATTTTATCAAAGATCTTCGTCTTTTTTGATTTTCGAGTAAAAGCACTTGGTAGCTGTATTTATTGGCCTTTACGCTAAAGTAGCTTTTCTTAAAATTTTGAATGATAATAATGCACTAAAATGATCAGTTTTATTCTAGAATATTTTTAATGGTGAAGAGCTCAGGGTTCGTACACATATTGTACGATATCTTGCTTTATAGTAGTTCTGATTAAGAATGGGCTTTTTAGAATAAATTTTATTGCTCTATTGGTCTTTTGCGTGCAAAAGCGCGCGGCTATTTTGTCAATTTTTGAAAAATCTACAAAGAAAGTTACAACTTTTATAATACATTATGTTTTTATTTTCGCTTTACACAATGTATATAATGGTCTATACACCTATTAGTTGTTAATGATTTATATTCTTTTATAGGTAGTTTTTTGTTGCTAATAAATTTCTTTGTGAGCTTATTTGGGTAAATCATTGCAACAGTCAGATGAACGGTAAGTATTTCTTTTTATTTTATCAATGTTTTTAAGAGTGTTTATTTTTAATCAGAGGGGAAGAAAAGTTTTGATGAGGCTATGACTAAAGTATTTAAGAAACGTGTACATTTATGTACTTTCACAACAGTTGTTCTTTTTTTTTTACAAAGTGGAGTAGGGGTTGTTTCAGGTGCAGAGGGATATCAATATGATGACGGGGAAAATTCTTATTCCCGCTATGATTTCTCTGAGAGTTCGGGTAGGGATTATTTTTCTGATGGAGGTGAAGGTTATTATAGCAGTGAAGATGAAAATGCTATCCTTGGGCATTATGCCTCTGAGAAGGGGGATGCTTTGTATGAAACTCCTTATGGCAGCTTTAACAATAGTCCAAGTTTTAGGAGAAATAATACTTTTTCTAATATTTCTTATGCCCCTGGATATACTGTCATCGGGGGTGATGGTTATGATGATTCCGCAATTCCTTCTGCTGATTCCTTAACATGGTATGATGGGATTCCCGATGGGGTTCCCTTTAATGGGGGTGTTTCTATTCCTAATAATAATCTTTATTCTGGTGGAGGTGCAGTTCACTGTACTAGTAATGACAACCTTTGTGTCCGCATTATGCACAATCCAGCGGATCATGTTGATTCTTCTCCTTATAATCGTGCAACTTTATCACGTGAAAATAATCATATTACCTTACCTTATCACATTACTGTTGAGAATAAAGATCAGGGTTCCACAGTTGTGTATGGCGATGGCATGAAGATTGTTATGTCTGTCAAAGACAGTGCTGACGATGAACTTGAGCCATATTGGAAGTCAAATTATTTATGCAATAATTGTGGAGATAATACCAAAATTGACAATGAAACTCTTATGATTACTAAAGAGAATGTTGGTAAAACTGGTTTTAGTCATGTTGCTATTACGGTAAAGGGAGGCGAGGGCACACAGGGGGAAGTAACAAAAGCAAAAATTACGGGAAACAATGTGAAGATTGCTAGTGAAGTTTCGGAAACACCTTATACGTATGCTGTATCTGCAACACAGGACGGAGAGGTTGATTTAACAAATCTTACTGTCAAAAATGCAAAGATTGCTTTTTATGCAAATAATAATGGAAAGATTAAAGTAAATCATGTGAATGTTGAGGAAAGTAATGCTGCTATTAAAGCAATAAATAAAGGGCTTGTTGCTTTGTATAATGTAAAAATTAATACAAGCGGGAAGAATGAGAAGGTCAATATTTCTAGTGCTTATAATTCAGAAGTTATCGTGAATAGTGGAACAATTAACTTCATGGATAGCTATGGGTTTTATTCAGTGCGGGACGGGAAGATAGCTCTTAGTGATGTGACTATTACTGGAGAGAGTCAAGAAAAAAATCTAAACAATTATGCGATTTTTTTCTTGGATAAAGGTGGTATTATTGATGCGAATAAGGTGATTGTTAATGCTAATAATATGCATGGCATAATGTTAGAAAATACACAGAATGATCCTAATTCGGTTCCATCGCGTGAGGACTTATTGGGTGACGATGCTATGAGCCGAATTAATATTCGAAATTCTTCTTTTAAAGTGCATGGTGACGGATCTTACGGCATATATTTTCGGGGAGAGAAACAGTGGGACAGGCGCGAAAATGCAAAAATTTTGGAAAAGGAACACTCTTTACGTAGTTTGGATTCGGTCACTTTATGGAATACGACGTTTTTGGTTGATGATATAGCTATTCGTAGTATTAATGCGGCTTATGGTATTGTTAATTTATCCCAGAGCACTGTGGTTTCAGAAAATTTATTGTTAAAAGCTGAGGGAGGGAGTTTGATAGAAATTTTAGCTGAAAACTCTTCTCTTAAGGGAAGTGTTCATGCCAATGACGATTCTGTTGTCAAATTTTATTTAGATGAAGATTCGAAGTGGATTTTGCGAAGCAAGCCTAATTCTATTGATGATTCATCCATATCATTCGTAAGTCTTATAAATGGCTCTGCTATTGATTTTGAAAAACCAAAATCTACTCAAGATCATTTTTATCAAACACTCCGTATTGGAACAGGAAAGGGTGTAGTTTATAAAACAGATGATAAGGCTCAGATTTACCTTAACACATATTTGGCTTCTGATGGTTCGCATGATAACCGACAGACGGATCGTGTTTTAATCCATGGTAGTGTTGAGGGAAAAACTACGGTTCATGTACGTGCGGTTTCAGAAAATTCAGAGAAATATGCAAAAAATAATAAAGATAGTGGGGGAATTTCGCTTATTCAGGTTTCTGGAATGGCAAAAGAAAATTCTTTTGAGCTAGATGGTGGTTATGTTGCGTTGGAAGGTTCACCTTATGCGTATAGGCTTCATGCTTACTATGGTTTAGGATCTGATTTAGAAGGGAATTTTGCTCAAAGATTGGTTGAAGGTGAGGGAAAATTTTGGAATTTTTATCTCAAAAGTGCATATGTGAAGCCTAAGCCTGATCAACCTGAATTTAAGCCTGAAGCTGAAAAGCCTGATTCTGACCTTGGGGTAAAAGTGGTTGTTCCGCAGGTTCCGACTTACTTGCTTTTGCCAAATGCTTTGTTTCATTCTGGCTTGGTGGATATCAGTAATCTCAGTAAGCGTTTAGAAGCTATGCGAATTTCTTTTGAAGAACCATCGAAAAGTGGTGAGGGTTCAGCCTTTTTTGTTCGTGGATATGGTGGTAACTACCATTATAGCTCAGATCTGCCTGTGTTTAAATATGGTTACGGAGGCGATCTTGATTATAATGCTGTCGAGGCAGGTGTTTTGTTTAAAGCCATTGAGAGTGCATATGGCACGACGTCTTTTGGCGTTATAGGAACCTATGGCAAACTTTCTCTGCAACCTGTTGATGTTGAACAAAGTAAAAAAAGTGCCTTTGAGAAGTGGATGCTTACAGCATATGGTAGCATGCAGCATGATGGAGGAGCTTATGTCAATGGTCTTGTCTCTTATGGTTTATTTCAAGGCGATGTTTTCACTCGTGCACGAGGCAAAACTGCAACGTTGAAAGGTCATCCTCTCAGTGTTTCGGTAATAGCGGGTAAAGCACTGATGGTAGGATCGAGCGGTCTTGTTTTCGATCCGCAAGTTCAGGTTGTTTATCAGCATCTCCAGTTTAATCATGCGCATGATATTGACAATTTTGCTATTAAGTTGGGTAATCTTGAGCAGTGGGTGACGCGTGTTGGTGGGCGCTTAACAAAAACACTTTCTGCCAAGGAAGATGCACGCGTTTTATCATTCTATGGTAAGTTGCACTTTGCTCATGGTTTTGGAGACAATCAAACTGTTCACTTTAAAGATGCTTTCCAATTGGGAGCTTTTGGTTCTTCTTTAGAAGCAGGGTTAGGGTTTCATGCTCAATTGTTGCCCAAGCTTACACTGAACGGTGATTTGATGTATCAGCACAAGCTTACCAAGGCTGGTTTTTCTGGAGCTACTTTTTCTGGGGGCTTGCGCTACCAGTTTTAAATAAGTTCTACATAATATAACCTTTGATATAAATAAAAAGGCAGCACAGTGTGTTGCCTTTTTATGTAGGATAATCTGTATTCTTTCATCAAAGGATCTTCACTCTTTTAATATTGATGAAAAGATCTACGATATTTTTCTTTTTGATTACAGAATAAAGTATCTGATAGCCGTATCATTTTTCTTTACGCTAAAGCGGATTGGTTTAAATTTTTTGGATAGTAATGATGCGATGCATTCATCAGTTTTATTCGAGAGGATTTTTATAAGCGTTTGTTGCTTTTTCTCAAATTGGAGAGTGCAGTATCAGCGTACAATATGAAATATCCCATCCACTGTGTCAGTTTATAATAATTTGATACTAACGAAAGCGAAGATTTTTAAAAGCCAGTTCTTCTCTTTATTTTAGTTATTTTATTTACAACTTTTCGCTTATTAGCTCTTTCAGGGTTCTAAGGACGTGTTGTGGCTTCCGTTACACGTTATGGTTTTATTTTTTCTTTACACATAATGCACAATGTATTATACCCTCGATGGTTGTTCTGAATGATTCTTCATTTATTAAAAGTTGTGGTATTGCGAGCTAAGTTTCTCGCCGAGCTTGTTTGAATAATTCATGACATTAGTCAAGCATTAGGTGCGTCTTTTTTATTTTGTATTGGGAGATGTTTACGAGTGCTTTTGTTTTTAACCAGAGAGGGGAAGGGAAATTTTTATGGAGTTATGATTAAAGTGTTTAAAAATCATGTACGTTTATGTGTTTTAACAACGGCTATTCTTTCCTTATTCCAAAATAAAGTAGTGGTTTATGCAAATGCTGGGGAAAATGGGGGTGGTAGCTATAGCTACAGTGGGGATGGTGGTTCTTCTTATCCTTTTGATAAATTCTATAGCTCCAATGGTTATTATAATAACATTGACGGGTATTCTTCTAGTTTTCCTATTGGCGTCTATTCTAGTTCGCCTAGCGTGCCTAATTCCATTAATGGTTTTAGCGCTGGCACAGATCCTAATGCCCCTAGCGAGTATTCTGGTTATGGCTATGTCGAAACAAATTATGATAGTGTTTCTAATGAAATAGAGGAAAAACCTCAACCATATTTTGGATCATATTATTCATGCACTAATTGCGGAGATAACATCAAAATTGATAATCTGACTCTGATGATTACTAAAGCTAATGCTGATGGAATTGGTTCTAATCATGTTGCTATTACGGTAAAGGGAGCTGAAAACAGTGGGGCTGTAAAAGAAACGAAAACACGAGTTACAGGAAAAGATGTAACTGTTGTGAGTCAAATTCCGGAAAAAACTTATAAGTATGCTATATCTGCATTACAGGGCGGAGAGATTGCTTTGACTAATCTTACCGTTAAAAATGCAAATACTGCTCTTTACTCTAATGGTGGGAGAATTCAGGTAAATAAAGGGGATATTGGAGAGAGCCGCGCTGCTGTTAAAGCAACAGGGAAATCGACGTTTATTGATTTATATGATGTAAACATAAATACGAGCGATGAAGGTGAGGAAGAGGCCAGTCTTTCTAGTTCTTATGGTGCAGAAGTTAACATGAAGGGTGGAGCAGTCGATTTCACGGATAGTAATGGAGTTTCTTCGATACAAAACGGAAGAATGTTTTTCTCTGGTACTAATATTACTGGAAGGGGCAAAGAAAACAATCCCAAAAAACATGCAGTTATTCTTGTGAAAGAAAATGGCTTTGTTGGTTTTAAGAATGGAAGTATTAAGGCTATTAACCTTCATGGCATGTTGCTAAATAACACAACTATACATGATGCAAATAATATACGCAATGCAGCTCTTCTTAAAGATCATGATTGGTTTAGCGATGATAATTATAATGAGGGTAATATTAGTGAATTTTTAAATAATAGTGAATCGCCATATGGTGGGTTTGGGGCTAAGATTTTGATTAAAGAATCTCATGTTGTAGTGCATGGCGATGGATCTTATGGCATATCTTTTCAGAACGGCAAATTAGCGACAGAGCAAGATAATGAAGAAAAACCGGAAGAAATGAATCTCCCCAGAGCTAGCATTGTTAATATGAATAAAACAGCATTGGTAGTTGAAGATACAGCTATTTATAGTGGGGATTTTTCTCATGGTGCTGTTGATTTGGTGAATAGCACCATAAATTCAAAAAATTTATTAAAAGCTAAGAAAGGTGCTGTTCTGCAAATTTTCGCAGACAGGTCATCTACTCTTAAAGGAAATACTTATGTAGATAGCAGTGCTGTTGCAAGTCTTAATTTGAATGGAAAATCAAAGTGGATTTTACAGCAAAAGCAAGAGGACAATTTGTCTGAGTCTGCTCTTGCAAATACTTCATCTATTTCATCAATTAGCTTGATTGATAGTTCTATTGAATTTGAACAACCACGTTCTGCTTCTACTTATCATTATCAAACACTTCGTGTTGGACAAGGGGGGGGTGTTGTTTATCGTGTGGATGAGAGTCCAAGTGAAGATATAGATGCAAATGCAAGTATTTTTCTTAATACATATTTGGCTTCTGATGGTTCGCATGATAATCGACAAACGGATCGTGTTTTAATCCATGGTAATGTTGAAGGAACAACCACAGTTCATGTACGTGCGGTTTCAGAAAGTTCAGAGAAATATGAAAAAATTGATAAGGATAGTGGGGGGATTTCGCTTATTCAGGTCTCTGGAGAGGCGGAAGGCAATTCTTTTAAGCTAGCTAATGATTATGTAACGTTAAATGGTTTACCTTATGCGTATAGGCTTTATGCTCAGTATGGTGAAGAATCTGATTTAGCAGAAAATAGTTTTTCTAAAAGATTAGTTGAAGGTAAGGGAAAATTTTGGAATTTTTACCTCAAGAATAATGCATATGTGAAGCCTAAGCCTGATCAACCTAAGCCTGATCAACCTAAGCCTGATCAACCTGAATTTAAGCCTGAAGCTGAAAAGCCTGATTCTGACTTTGGGGTAAAAGTGGTTGTTCCGCAAGTTCCGACTTACTTGCTTTTGCCAAATGCTTTGTTTCATTCTGGCTTGGTGGATATCAGTAATCTCAGTAAGCGTTTAGAAGCTATGCGAATTTCTTTTGAAGAACCATCGAAAAGTGGTGAGGGTTCAGCCTTTTTTGTTCGTGGATATGGTGGTAACTACCATTATACTTCAGATCTGCCTGTGTTTAAATATGGTTACGGAGGCGATCTTGATTATAATGCTGTCGAGGCTGGTGTTTTGTTTAAAGCCATTGAGAGTGCATATGGCACGACGTCTTTTGGTGTTATAGGAACTTATGGCAAACTTTCTCTGCAACCTGTTGATGTTGAACAAAGTAAAAAAAGTGCCTTTGAGAAGTGGATGCTTACAGCATATGGTAGCATGCAGCATGATGGAGGAGCTTATGTCAATGGTCTTGTCTCTTATGGTTTATTTCAAGGCGATGTTTTCACTCGTGCACGAGGCAAAACTGCAACGTTGAAAGGTCATCCTCTCAGTGTTTCGGTAATAGCGGGTAAAGCACTGATGGTAGGATCGAGCGGTCTTGTTTTCGATCCGCAAGTTCAGGTTGTTTATCAGCATCTCCAGTTTAATCATGCGCATGATATTGACAATTTTGCTATTAAGTTGGGTAATCTTGAGCAGTGGGTGACGCGTGTTGGTGGGCGCTTAACAAAAACACTTTCTGCCAAGGAAGATGCACGCGTTTTATCATTCTATGGTAAGTTGCACTTTGCTCATGGTTTTGGAGACAATCAAACTGTTCACTTTAAAGATGCTTTCCAATTGGGAGCTTTTGGTTCTTCTTTAGAAGCAGGGTTAGGGTTTCATGCTCAATTGTTGCCCAAGCTTACACTGAACGGTGATTTGATGTATCAGCACAAGCTTACCAAGGCTGGTTTTTCTGGAGCTACTTTTTCTGGGGGCTTGCGCTACCAGTTTTAAATAAGTTCTACATAATATAACCTTTGATATAAATAAAAAGGCAGCACAGTGTGTTGCCTTTTTATGTAGGATAATCTGTATTCTTTCATCAAAGGATCTTCACTCTTTTAATATTGATGAAAAGATCTACGATATTTTTCTTTTTGATTACAGAATAAAGTATCTGATAGCCGTATCATTTTTCTTTACGCTAAAGCGGATTGGTTTAAATTTTTTGGATAGTAATGATGCGATGCATTCATCAGTTTTATTCGAGAGGATTTTTATAAGCGTTTGTTGCTTTTTCTCAAATTGGAGAGTGCAGTATCAGCGTACAATATGAAATATCCCATCCACTGTGTCAGTTTATAATAATTTGATACTAACGAAAGCGAAGATTTTTAAAAGCCAGTTCTTCTCTTTATTTTAGTTATTTTATTTACAACTTTTCGCTTATTAGCTCTTTCAGGGTTCTAAGGACGTGTTGTGGCTTCCGTTACACGTTATGGTTTTATTTTTTCTTTACATATAGCACGTAATGTATTATACAATTATTAATTGTAATTAATAACTATTAACTTATTAGGAGTTATTGTTGGCGGCAGATTTTCTGCTGAGTTTGTTTAGATAATTCATGACATTAGTCAAATGAGCATGAGACGCACCTTTTTGTTTTTGTGTTGAAAGATGTTTTCACAAATATTTTTAGTTTCAACCAGAGGGGAAGGGGGAGTTGATGGAGTTATGACTAAAGTGTTTAAAAATCATATAAATTTATGTGCTTTCACAACAGCTATTTTTTCTTTGTTTCAAAATGGGGTGGCGGTTTGTGCCAATATAGAGAACAGTGATGCTGATAAAAGAGGGAAGGGTTCTTATGTGATCACGGTTTCTTCTTCTGATAAGCTCAATGTTTTTTTACCGAATTTTAACAGTTTTCTTGATGGTCGTCCTATCGATGGAGATGTTCGTTTCGATGATAGGGATAATTCTCATGGAGAAGAAGATAGTTCCAAAAGCTATTTCGGCAGTTCTTTCGTTGAAATGACTAATGATAAAAATGGTAATCGTGTTGATATTCACTGTGATTCTAATCGCGGTATTTGTGCTAGATACCAACATAATCCTAAACGTAATAACGCTTATCAAGACATTGATCGCGGTTTGGTTGCTACCTACTACTATTATAACTATTATAATGCTACCTCTAATGAGATGTTTCGGAAAGATCAGCTACACAAATATGAATGCAATAACTGTGGAGAGAAAAGCAGAATTGACGAGTATTTTTTTAAGATTACTTCTGATGATGTTGATAAAGTTCTTTCTGATCATTCTGCTATTTGGGTAAGGGGAAAGAGTATAGGGGGGGAAGTAAAAAAAGCAAGAGTTAGTGGAAACAAGGTAAAAATTATCAGTGAAGTTTCGGAAGCGCCTTTTGCGTATGCTGTATATGCATTCCAAGACGGAGAAGTTGATTTAACAAATCTTACTGTCAAAAATGCAAGGATTGTTTTTTATGCAAATAGTAATGGAAAGATTAAGGTAAATCATGGGGATATTGAGGGACGTAATGCTGCTATTAAAGCAATAAATAAAGGGAGTGTTGCTTTATATAATGTAAAAATGAATACGAGCGGTGTGGGTGAGAAGGCTAGTATTTCTAGTTCTTATGATTCAGAAGTTTGGATGAATGGCCAGTCTTTTGATTTTATGGATAATAATGGCGTTTATTCAGCGGAGAATGGGAAAGTGTCTTTTGAGAATGTTACTATTACTGGAAGGGGCGGAGAAAAAAATCGAGGTGACTATGCGGTTTTTCTCATGGATAAAGGGGGAAATGTTGAGTTTAAGGATGGAAATATTAATGCTACGGATTTCCATGGCATAGTGTTAGAAGATACAATCAGTGATCCTAATGCAATTTTGGTTTCTAGAGAGGGAGGAACTGCGACTGCGATTTATATTAAAAATTCTTTTTTTACAGTGGATGGAGATTCGTCTCATGGTATTTATTTTAAAGGAAGCGATAAAAATTTTAAAAGACCAAGTGGTGAAGAAACCTTAGAGGAAAAAGTTAAAGTAGAAGCTGTTGATTTGCGCGATACAACGCTTTCGGTTAAGGGCTCAGCGGCAGCTGTTTATAGCGCTAATACTACTTATGGTCTTGTTACCTTATTACAAAGTGCTATTAATTCAAAAGATTTCTTGCTAAAAGCTGAGAAGGGTTCTTCTGTGCAAATTTTTTCTCAAAGTTCTATTCTTAAAGGACGCACTTTTGTTGATAAAGATTCTGTTGCTAGGCTTTATTTTAGTGGTGGTTCGACATGGATTTTACCACAAAATCAACGTGATAATTCGCATGAATCTAATATTTCATCCGTAGATCTTAGCAACAGTTCTATTTATTTTGAAAAACCAAAGTCTGCTCAAGATCACTTTTATCAAATACTTCGTATTGGGACAGGAAGGAGCGTAGTTTATAAAGCAGAAGAAGGTGCGCGGATTTCTCTTAATACATATTTGGCTTCTGATGGTTCGCATGATAACCGACAAACGGATCGTGTTTTAATTCATGGTAGTGTTGAAGGAACAACTACAGTTCATGTACGTGCGGTTTCAGAAAATTCAGAGAAATATGAAAAAATTGATGAGGATAGTGGGGGGATTTCGCTTATTCAGGTCTCTGGAGAGGCGGAAGGCAATTCTTTTAAGCTAGCTAATGATTATGTAACGTTAAATGGTTTACCTTATGCGTATAGGCTTTATGCTCAGTATGGTGAAGAATCTGATTTAGCAGAAAATAGTTTTTCTAAAAGATTGGTTGAAGGTGAGGGAAAATTTTGGAATTTTTATCTCAAAAGTGCATATGTGAAGCCTAAGCCTGATCAACCTGAATTTAAGCCTGAAGCTGAAAAGCCTGATTCTGACCTTGGGGTAAAAGTGGTTGTTCCGCAGGTTCCGACTTACTTGCTTTTGCCAAATGCTTTGTTTCATTCTGGCTTGGTGGATATCAGTAATCTCAGTAAGCGTTTAGAAGCTATGCGAATTTCTTTTGAAGAACCATCGAAAAGTGATGAGGGTTCAGCCTTTTTTGTCCGTGGATATGGTGGTAACTACCATTATAGCTCAGATCTGCCTGTGTTTAAATATGGTTACGGAGGCGATTTTGATTATAATGCTGTCGAGGCAGGTGTTTTGTTTAAAGCCATTGAGAGTGCATATGGCACGACGTCTTTTGGCGTTATAGGAACTTATGGCAAACTTTCTCTGCAACCTGTTGATGTTGAACAAAGTAAAAAAAGTGCCTTTGAGAAGTGGATGCTTACAGCATATGGTAGCATGCAGCATGATGGAGGAGCTTATGTCAATGGTCTTGTCTCTTATGGTTTATTTCAAGGCGATGTTTTCACTCGTGCACGAGGCAAAACTGCAACGTTGAAAGGTCATCCTCTCAGTGTTTCGGTAATAGCGGGTAAAGCACTGATGGTAGGATCGAGCGGTCTTGTTTTCGATCCGCAAGTTCAGGTTGTTTATCAGCATCTCCAGTTTAATCATGCGCATGATATTGACAATTTTGCTATTAAGTTGGGTAATCTTGAGCAGTGGGTGACGCGTGTTGGTGGGCGCTTAACAAAAACACTTTCTGCCAAGGAAGATGCACGCGTTTTATCATTCTATGGTAAGTTGCACTTTGCTCATGGTTTTGGAGACAATCAAACTGTTCACTTTAAAGATGCTTTCCAATTGGGAGCTTTTGGTTCTTCTTTAGAAGCAGGGTTAGGGTTTCATGCTCAATTGTTGCCCAAGCTTACACTGAACGGTGATTTGATGTATCAGCACAAGCTTACCAAGGCTGGTTTTTCTGGAGCTACTTTTTCTGGGGGCTTGCGCTACCAGTTTTAAATAAGTTCTACATAATATAACCTTTGATATAAATAAAAAGGCAGCACAGTGTGTTGCCTTTTTATGTAGGATAATCTGTATTCTTTCATCAAAGGATCTTCACTCTTTTAATATTGATGAAAAGATCTACGATATTTTTCTTTTTGATTACTGAATAAAGCATCTGATAGCCGTATCATTTTTCTTTACGCTAAAGCGGATTGGTTTAAATTTTTTGGATAGTAATGATGCGATGCATTCATCAGTTTTATTCGAGAGGATTTTTATAAGCGTTTGTTGCTTTTTCTCAAATTGGAGAGTGCAGTAGTATCAGCGTACAATATGAAAATCCCCCCACTGTGTCAGTTTATAATAATTTGATACTAACGAAAGCGAAGATTTTAAAAAACCAGTTCTTCTCTTTATTTTAGTTATTTTATTTTACAACTTTTCGCTTATTAGCTCTTTCAGGGTTCTAAGGACGTGTTGTGGCTTCCGTTACACGTTATGGTTTTATTTTTTCTTTACATATAGCACGTAATGTATTATACAATTATTAATTGTAATTAATAACTATTAACTTATTAGGAGTTGTTGTTGGCGGCAGATTTTCTGCTGAATTTGTTTAGATAATTCATGACATTAGTCAAATGAGCATGAGACGCACCTTTTTGTTTTTGTGTTGAAAGATGTTTTCACAAATATTTTTAGTTTCAACTAGAGGGGAAGGGGGGAGTTGATGGAGTTATGACTAAAGTGTTAAAAAATCATATAAATTTATGTGCTTTCACAACAGCTATTTTTTCTTTGTTTCAAAATGGGGTGGCGGTTTGCGCTAATACAGGGAACAGTGATGCTGATAAAAGAGGGAATGGTTCTTATGTGATTACTGTTACTCCTATACGCAGTGGTACTTCTGTACCTAATGTCAATCATTCTTTTGAGGTTCTTGGGGAATTTTCTGCCAATGAATATGGTCATTATTATTATCCTCATTTCAATAATGGCTCTTCTGAGTATGGTCATAATCCTCCTAATTTCTCTGGTGAGGGGATTACGGATTATGGCTATATTTTAATCGACTATTATAATCCTAATAATGGGGTGGTTCAGAAATCTAAGGATAAATTACGTTACATATGTGATAGTTGCAAAGAAGACAGCATCGATAATTATTCTTTTATGATTATGGAGCAGCTTATTGAGGGGACTCAAAGTTTTCCTGCTAAAGATCCTCCTGCTATTGCTATAGAGGTAAAAGGAGGAGCAGAAAATGGGAAACAAGCGAAAAAGACAAAAGTGACTGGGAAAGAGGTAACTGTTAGCAGTAAAATTCAAGGTAAATCTTATAAACGTGGTGTATCTGTATCAAAGGGTGGAGAAGTTGCTTTGACAAATCTTACCGTAAAAAATACAGAAGTTGCTCTTCATGTGAGTGATGGAAAAATAGAGGTAAATGGAGGTGTTATTAAAGAAAGTGGCATTGCTGTTCAGGCAATAGGAGAGCCAACGGTTGTTACCTTAAATAATGTAAAAGCTGAGACAAAAAATGGACAGGCGAGCATTTATAGTTTTGGTAGTTCAAGAGTTCAAATGAAAGGTGAATCAATTGATTTTCTGAATAGTTATGCAGCTTATGTGATGCGATATGCAAGCGTGAGTTTCGATAATGTTACTATTACTGGAAAGGGCGAAGAAAAAAATCCTAAAAATCATGCAGCTTTTTTTGTGCATGATGGTTCTATTGATTTTCGGGAGGGAAATATTAATGTGATGAATCTTCATGGCATGTTGCTAAAAAATCCCGACATTACATTGCATGAGGACGCGTTGAGGAGTGTAGATGGAGATACGAATTCATTAAAGTTAGATAGTAGGTTTGGATCTAAAGTCCATATTAAAAAATCTAACGTTACAGTGAAAGGTGACGGATCTTATGGTATATATTTTCAAAAAGATAAACTAATAACAGAGCAAGATAGTGAACAAAAACTAAAAGGGGTAGTTTCTCCTAAAACTAATATTGTTCAGATGGGGCACACAACATTGGTAGTTGATGATGCAGCTATTTATGGTGGGGACTATTCTCATGGCGTTGTTGAGTTATCTCAGAGCACTATGGCTTCAAAAAATTCACTATTAAAAGCCGAACATGGTGCTTTTATAAAAATTTTAGCTGATAAATCTGTTCTTAAGGGAGGTACTCGTATTGTAGATAGTTCTATTGTTGAACTCTATTTGGCTTATCAGTCAAAGTGGATTTTACAAGAGAAGCTACGGAAAGATTCTCATAATGGTTTATCATCTATTTCATCACTAGTCGTTTGGGATAGTTCTATTGATTTTGAAAAACCAAAATCTACTCAAGATCATTTTTATCAAACACTCCGTATTGGAACAGGAAAGGGTGTAGTTTATAAAACAGATGATAAGGCTCAGATTTACCTTAACACATATTTGGCTTCTGATGATTCGCATGATAACCGACAGACGGATCGTGTTTTAATCCATGGTAGTGTTGAGGGAAAAACTACGGTTCATGTACGTGCGGTTTCAGAAAATTCAGAGAAATATGCAAAAAATAATAAAGATAGTGGGGGAATTTCGCTTATTCAGGTTTCTGGAATGGCAAAAGAAGATTCTTTTGAGCTAGATGGTGGTTATGTTGCGTTGGAAGGTTCACCTTATGCGTATAGGCTTCATGCTCAATATGGTGAAGAATCTAATTTAAAAGGAGATTTTTCTAAAAGATTGGTTAAAGGTGAGGGAAAATTTTGGAATTTTTATCTCAAAAGTGCATATGTGAAGCCTAAGCCTGATCAACCTAAGCCTGATCAACCTGAATTTAAGCCTGAAGCTGAAAAGCCTGATTCTGACCTTGGGGTAAAAGTGGTTGTTCCGCAAGTTCCGACTTACTTGCTTTTGCCAAATGCTTTGTTTCATTCTGGCTTGGTGGATATCAGTAATCTCAGTAAGCGTTTAGAAATTATGCAAACTGCTTTTGGGGGGGTGTTGAAATGTGATAGAATTTCAGCCTTTTTTGTCCGTGGATATGGTGGTAACTACCATTATACTTCAGATCTGCCTGTGTTTAAATATGGTTACGGAGGCGATCTTGATTATAATGCTGTCGAGGCAGGTGTTTTGTTTAAAGCCATTGAGAGTGCATATGGCACGACGTCTTTTGGCGTTATAGGAACTTATGGCAAACTTTCTCTGCAACCTGTTGATGTTGAACAAAGTAAAAAAAGTGCCTTTGAGAAGTGGATGCTTACAGCATATGGTAGCATGCAGCATGATGGAGGAGCTTATGTCAATGGTCTTGTCTCTTATGGTTTATTTCAAGGCGATGTTTTCACTCGTGCACGAGGCAAAACTGCAACGTTGAAAGGTCATCCTCTCAATGTTTCGGTAATAGCGGGTAAAGCACTGATGGTAGGATCGAGCGGTCTTGTTTTCGATCCGCAAGTTCAGGTTGTTTATCAGCATCTCCAGTTTAATCATGCGCATGATATTGACAATTTTGCTATTAAGTTGGGTAATCTTGAGCAGTGGGTGACGCGTGTTGGTGGGCGCTTAACAAAAACACTTTCTGCCAAGGAAGATGCACGTGTTTTATCATTCTATGGTAAGTTGCACTTTGCTCATGGTTTTGGAGAAAATAAAACTGTTCACTTTAAAGATGCTTTCCAATTGGGAGCTTTTGGTTCTTCTTTAGAAGCAGGGTTAGGGTTTCATGCTCAATTGTTGCCCAAGCTTACACTGAACGGTGATTTGATGTATCAGCACAAGCTTACCAAGGCTGGTTTTTCTGGAGCTACTTTTTCTGGGGGCTTGCGCTACCAGTTTTAATTTGGTCATTAATTTTCTTAAAAGTCGCAAGTATAGCTTGGGGCTTTTTCTTTTATCAGTTTTACTTTGCTAACAATTTTGAAAATAAGATCTTATTTAATTAAAAAGTATTCTTTAGTTTAGCTTCTATGATTTTTTCTTAAAATAAAACTGAATTGGATTTTTATATCTCAATTTAGCATTTGCATTGCATTTTATGATTTATGAATTCACCAAAGCTGTTTTGGGATGGCGGCTTTTATGGGAATACATTTTATTATTATTTTTCAGATACTTATTATCAGTTCTTCATAAAAATTATAAATTAAAATTGCGACTTTTTTCGTATTTCTTTGATTCTATCTTTACATAAAACACAAAATGTATTAATAGAACACAAAATGTGTTATATGAGACGCACGCAGCTAAAGAGACTTAGCAGAATGCGTGTTTTTGTTTTTAATGAGCAGGGGAAGAAAGTTTGTAAAAGCAATGATTAGAATGTCTAAAAATCATCTACCTTTGTGTACTTTCACAACATTTATTCTTTTCTTTGTGCATGATGCTGATACTAGTGCGCAGCCTTCTAAAGAGACTTCATTTGAATGTAAAGAAGATGGTTCATCTTATCGGTGTAATGATGGTAAAACGCACAGCATTTCTAAGAAAACTTATCAGCAAAATGGGAAAGACCTTAAAATAGCTATCGAGGCATCTGGGAAAAATACAGCGATTAAAGCAGATAATATAACTGTTAGCTCTGCTAATGGTGCAGACCGCGACTCGGAAAAGAGTCCTTGGATGTGTGGTGTAAAGGTATCAGAGGGAGGAGCAGTTACTTTAGATAATTCAGTTTTAAAAGATGTCTTCGTAGGTGCGAATGTTCATCATGGTAAACTTGAGATGAAAATCGTGTCGATTGATGCAGCTAAAATAGGTGTTGGTGTAGTCAGTAAACAATCATCTGTCGCTTTAACCAATACAAAAATTAAAACAGGTGATGGTGCGATAAGCCTTTTGAGTCAGAGTGGTGCAAACCTTAAGATGACAGGAGGATCAATTGATTTTACAAATGGTACCGGAGTTCAAACAGGGGGAGAGGGGAAAGCCATTTTAAATAACATTTCCATTACCGAAAAGAGCAGTCGAACGACAAATATGGGCAATGGTAATAAAAGTGCAGCCCTACATATGCTTCAAGGTAGTGGCAGTCTTGAGATGAAAAACGGTAAGATTGATGTTGATAATGCCCATGGTCTTTTATTAGAGGGAATTGATAATCATGCTACCATAAAGGATTCCACTATTGTCGTGAAGGGTAATCCATTTTACGGTATGGCTTTTTTTTGGGATGCTACATTTAAAGATTCGGGACAAATAGTCATGCCTGGAAAGGGCAAGGTCAATCTGGAAGGGACGACCATTACAGTTCCAAACGGTACTGCTATTTATAATAAAAACTTTGAGACTTCTCTTAAGCTTTCAAAAGACACGAAAGTTTCTGGAGACTTATTACTGGTAGTTAAGGATAATTCTTCCATAAAGATTGAAGCTGACGCTTCTATACTGAAAGGAAAAGCTCGTGTTTATGATAATTCTACTGCGGAAATTAAATTAATGAATTATTCCAAATGGGTTTTATCGAAACACAAAAATGAAACACTTGAAGATTTGAGTGTTATGGATCTTTCATCGCTACATATTACTAATAGCTCTATTTATTTTGAAGCACCAAGATCCAACGAACTTTATCATTATCAAATACTTTATATCGGGAAAGGAAGCGGTGTTGTTTATACTGCGCAAGGTGATGCACGTCTTTATCTCAATACATATTTGAATGAAGGGGGAGACCTTGTAAATCAAAATACTGATCGGCTTTTAATCCATGGTGATGTTTCAGGGCAAACAACAGTGTATGTGCAAGGCGTTCTAGGACATAGTAAGGGAGCCGTTACAGGTCAAGGCAGTAGTAAAGGGATTTCACTTATTCAGGTTTCTGGAAAAGCGGAAGAAGATTCTTTTCAATTAGGTGGTGGTTATGTTTCGCTTGGCGATTCACCTTATCAGTATCGTCTTGTTGCTTATGGTCCAAATTCTACTTTAGGACCAGCAAATACTGATTTATATGCTGATCAAAGATTGATTCAAGGTTCTGCACCGTTTTGGGATTTTCGTCTTGAAAGTAAGGTTGTTTATCCTACTTCTCTTCCCACTCCTGATTTAAATTCTATTCCTAATTCTGATCCAGAGAATCATGATCACGCTTCTACTAATAATACTTTTAATACTGTTACTGAAAGTGATCATCATATTATTACGTCCGAGGTTAGTTCTATTGATCCTCAGATTGAAAAAAATCCAGAATCTTCAGATCTTCCTCGTATTCCTGATGAACATGAACCTGAGGTCACTTCTCTTACACCTCCTGTTTCTTCTAAACCTGATGAGCCTGATGAATTTCCTGCTGTCTCTAATCCTATACCTGAGGATCCTTCTGTTACATCTGCTGCTCCTGCCATGCCTGAGCCCAATCTTCCTGTTGCTGTGCCTGTGAAACCTTCAGTTGTATCTACTTCGAAACCTATTTCGCATTTTCCACAACATGTGAGAGTTGTTGTCCCGCAAGTTCCGACTTATCTGCTCTTGCCAAACAGCTTATTTCAAGTTGGTTTGATAGATATCAGCAATCAAAGCAAGCAGTTGGAGATTCTGCGGACTATTTTCAGTCTATCCTTGAAAACGGATGAAAATCCCGCTTTTTCCCTTCGTGGTTATAGTGGAAATTACCATTATGATTCAAATTTGTCTGCACTTGAATATGGTTATGCCGGCGATATTGACTATAACGCTGTAGAGGCAGGAATTTTGCTACAAAAAAGCGAGAATAAATACAGTACTACAGCCTTTGGTATCATAGGGACTTATGGAAAATTGTCTATGCAACCTCAGGATGTTGCTCAAAGTCAAGAAAGCACATTTGATAAATGGACAGTTACAGCGTATGGTAGCATGCTGCATGATACAGGCTTTTATGTAGATGGCATTTTATCTTATGGTTTATCTCAAGGTGATGTTTTCACTCTTGCGCGAGGCAAGACAGCGACGTTAAAGAGCAGGGTTCTGAGTAGTTCATTGACCGTTGGTGAAGTATTTATGACAAAATGTAAAGGTTTTGCTTTTGATCCGCAGGTTCAGATTATTTATCAATATCTCCGATTTAAAGAGGCGCATGATATTGATCACTTTGATATTGATATGGGAAAACTTGATCAATGGATGGTGCGTGTTGGTGGGCGTTTAACCAAGACAATTGCTGTGATCGAAAAAGCACCTGTTGTTTCTTTTTATAGCAAATTTCATTTTGCTCATGATTTTAGTAAAACAGGATCTGTGCATTTCAAAGATGCTTTTCTGTTAGGTTCTTTTGGTTCTTCTTTGGAAGCTGGATTAGGTTTAAATGCTCAATTATCTCAAAATATTACACTTAATAGCGATTTTGCTTACCAATATAAACTTACCAAGGCTGGTTTTTCTGGAGCTATTTTTTCTGTTGGTTTAAATTATCAGTTTTAGCTATATTTTTTAGATGAGTAAGAGATACGTTTCTCTTTGTTTAAGAAAGGAGAGAGGATTGTAATCAAAATGTTAAAAAAATTTTCTTTATGGATTTTAGCAGTAACTATTTATGTTTTTTTGTAAGTTGTAGATGCCAATGCAAGTTTTTGGAGGGGTAAACATTAGCGTGTTATTCCTGTTGCTGAAGCAGCGCAAAAAAATGTTAAGAAAATGGCGGGTAGCGATCATCGGTGTTCAGAATGAAAATGATGACAAAAAGAAAAACTCATAGCTGGAAAACTTGAGAAAGAAAAATTCGGGATTGATGAGTTGAACAAAAAGTAAACTTAACGGTTTTTTGAATTTTGTTTGGGGGATGGTTTTAAATGCTAAGGTGTATATTTTGCATATTATTGAAGTAGCTTTTTTAAAAAACGATTTATAAATTGTTAGGAACGAATAGCTTGTTATCATTAATGTGATGGCAAGCTGCTTTACTGGAGTTTTGAGAAAAAGCAGGTCGCTTTTTGGAGATGATTTTCAGCTGGGTGTTTTTAATTTTTTAGAAGCTGAATTTGCTGTTTATTTACGATTATTTTCCAACATATTTACAGTGGTATGCTTTGAGAGCATAAGCTTAAAAGAGCTTTTTTACTCATTTGTATTATCAGTTTTAAATCATTTTTATGCGTTTTTTGCACATTTTATAATCTATGATTGTCTCTTCTTTACATATTTCACTATGGTTTTCATTTACATTAGACACAAAATGTGTTATTATTTTATGGTGTCCAATAAGTGCATTTTCATATTTTTAAGGTGTTTATTGGATGCTTTTTGAGCTTTGCTCGTATTTTGAAGAGGGGAGAAAGAAGTTTGAGGTGATGTTATGAGTAAAATGTTTAAAAAGAATATATCTCTATATATTTTTGTAGTGTCTCTTTGTTCTTTTTTGCAAGTTACGGATGCTAATGCAAATTTTGAAATGAAGCAGCCTCAATATGTTATTCCCACTGTTATGTTAGCAGAAGAAAATATGATGGCAGTGCATAGAGCTGTCTTTAGTGTAGATGAAAGTGCTGAAAAAAATAAAGAATTTATCGACGTAAAGTTTGAAAAAGCAGTGGGTTACAGGACTAATAGTAGTAGGGTTGCAAGAATAGGAAGTGATCTTAAGATTTTTTTTAGGAATGTCTTTTCAAGTGTTTTTAGATGGTTTTCAAGTATTGCTAGAGTGATTTAAGAAGCGAAAGTGTAAGCTTCATTTTTTGTGATTATGGAGGAGCATATTGATATTACGAGTGTTGAGAGCAAGCCGTTTTTCTTGGCAATTTTGAAGGTAAAGCGGCTTGCTGTTTTTTAGGTATTATTAGAGTTTAGTGCGTTTAGTCTTTTAAGCATAACGAGAGATCGGATTTTCATATTAAGTCATATTGGGAAGTTTTTTCTACTTCTTTTAAACTGCAGTGACGGTTGTTTTTAGTATTTTCTTAAGTAGTAATGTTTATAATGCCGCATTCACCACTTTCGCTCCCAAAGGCGAGATTATGGCCTGTTTTATCCCAGCTTAGTGCGGAAATAGCACTTTTCCCACAATTTTTTAGTTGGATTTCTTTTCCATCATGAAAACGTGCGCATGAAATCATTCCATCATTAAAGCCTATTGCGACAATTTCTTCATTTGGGTGGCATGAGACTGTGCTGACAAGTGCATTTGCTCGTGTACCAAGTTCCAACGGTGTTTTTCCTATAGGTCCATCTTTTGTATGAAAAGGCCAGACAATAGCTGCTGATGCACCTGATGTTGCTAGCCATCTTCCTTTTGGGCTCCAAGACCAGCTTTTAACTTTGCTTGGATAGCCGCCCATGTGTAAATGTTGATTATTTGCGAGATGCCAGCCATGTAGGGCATTTTCTTGCATAGTAGAAATTACATAACGGTTGTCTGGTGAGAAAGTGACACCAAAATGTGCTCCTTTCCATACCAATGTAGTTGGTGCTGCTTGCGTTGATAACCAATGGAGGGTAATACCATTGTAATGGGCAACAGCAAGTCGTAAACCTTTTGGTGCGAAAGCAAGACTTTCCACGCTACGTTCATGAATAAGCTCTTGTGATCCTTTACAGACATTTGCCGTTGTTAGACGAGAAGAAGCAAAGGCAAAAGCTTTTTGTGGTCCAAAAGCAACATTGCTTATCCATTTTCGTTCTTGCCTCCCTAAAACTTTGGTACAACCATCGGCTGTTGTTTGGCAAGCCTTTCCATCTTCTCCACCTGTGATGATAGCTGTGTTATCATGAGAGAAATCACTTGAAATTATGCCTTGATGAACTTCAATGGTTTGTGGGACTGAGCTTAAAAAAACAATAAAACCTTCCACCGAAACGAAAGCTGGTTTATCGTCTATAAAACCGCAGGAAAGACAATAGCTTTGGAGATCATAATTGATAATACTTGGCATTTTCACTCACTTATGCGCAATTTTCAAAACCAGTTTTCAGTTTTTTGGCATCGAGGGTGCGGCCAATAAGAACAAGTCGACTTTCACGTTTTTCATTTTTACGCCATGGACGCTGATGTTGTCCCTCAAGGATCATGTGTATGCCTTGAATGACATAACGATCATTATCTCCTTGAAATGCAATAATACCCTTTAAACGCAAAATATCAGGACCTTGTTGCTGCGTAATCTGTTGAATCCATGGGAAAAACTTTTCTGGTTTTAAGGCACCTGTTTTAAAACTTAAAGAAGTTATCGTAATGTCATGAATGGTAGATGTATGGTGATGTTCATGATCATGATTGCAATTGGCATCGCATACATGGTTTGAATGTTGGTGGTTTAAAAAATGAGGATCATTATCTAAGATGCGTTGTAGATCAAAGGAACCGCGATTGAGGAGTTTATCAAGAGGGATATTGGCGCGTTCTGTTGCATAAAGTGTGGCACAAGGATTAATTGCAAGAATGAGCGATTCAGCGTTTGCGCGTTCTTCTGCACTGACAAGATCAATTTTATTTAATAAAATGATATCAGAGAAGGCAATTTGTTCTTCAGCTTCACGGCTTTTTTTAAGTTGGAGCGGAAAATGCTTTGCATCAACAACTGCTATGACACTGTCGAGTGCAGTTTTTTCATGTACGGTATCATCCATAAAAAAAGTTTGTGCAACGGGAGCAGGGTCAGCAAGTCCTGTAGTTTCTATGATGATGGCATCAAATCGGTGAGAACGTTGCATCAGGCTTTCTAAAACGCGAATAAGATCACCACGCACGGTGCAGCAAACACAACCATTATTCATTTCATAAATTTCTTCGTCCGATTCAACGATAAGGTCATTATCGATGCCAATTTCACCAAATTCATTGACAATAACTGCATAACGTTTGCCATGGTTTTCGCTAAGAATGCGATTGAGAAGAGTGGTTTTTCCCGATCCAAGGTAGCCTGTGAGAACTGTAACGGGAAGTTTATTGGATGTATTTTGTGTTTTTTCCATGGTTGTGCCTTTTATCACAAGGTATTTATTTTAAATCGACTGATATCATCAAGTAAACCACGAAGCCCACAAAGAACATGAGAAAAAATTGCTTTTCCTGCTTGTGATGTTGCTTTACTTGCATTACCTGCCACTCCTTGCGGGTTAAGATCACGCATTTTCCACCCAAAGGCATGAGGACCATAGGCGCGTAAATACTGATAATTGGCAATCATATCGGCTTGCTTATTATGAAAATTTTCTGCCTTTTCTAGACGCACTTTTTCTGGCGCTAAATAAAGCATTAAAGAGGTTTCGATAAATCCTCCATGGATATCAAGATGGGATTGAGATGGATTCATTAATCCTTGTGGTAAGCCAAAACGACTCCAGCTTGTTGCTACCGCAAGCATTGAAAAACGTCTTCGTAATTCGGTAATAACAATACTCATTAAAGGAGAATTGCCTCCGTGGGCATTGAGAAGAAGAAAACGTTTGATACCTTTGCGATAGCAGTTTTCACCAATGTTTATCCATCGTTCTACAGCATCAGAAAAGGTGAGCGTTTGTGTGCCAGTAACATCCATGTGTTCTACTGAATAACCAATCTTTTCAACTGGCAAGAGCGCGATATCAAATTGCTTTTTTGCTTGTAAAGTGAGTTTTTTTGCAAAAGCTTCAGCGATAATCCAGTCAGTTTCAAATGGAAGATGATTCCCGTGATATTCGTGTGCACCTAAGGGCAAAAGAGCAAGGAAAGGCGTATCGGAGTCGGATATCATAATTTATTGCCAAAAAGAAAAATTAATAGCTATAGGATCTTCAAAGATGGTGAAATTGTTCTTCTCGACCCTAATCTATATGTAAGAAAAATACAAATAAGGACGTTTTTGTATCAAATATATATGTAACAAAATTTAGAGTTTTGTTAAAGTGAAACATCACTGAAAAATTTATATAAAATTTCAGTAGAATATCAAGATTTTTTTCTTCAAAGATTAAGTATATTTTGTGAAATTTTCTGATTAGTGCTGTTGTTTTTAAAAAGCTAATTTCAAAAGACTATCGAATACTCCGTGTCATCAAATTATTCAAATTCCAAGTTAAGGTAGAACTGCAAAATCTTCCCATTGCTGTTATGGAGATAAAAGGCAAGATACGGCTATTGATGCGAAAAGTATGACTATAAGGTCTTTGATTTCTAATCTAGATTCTAGGATCATCTTTTTGAAATGTCTGTAAAATGTATCAAAATAGTAAAAATCTTTATTGGGTTATTTTTTGCATTTGGTTGTTTTGGCCTTTAAATAGTGTGGTTACAGTTTTTTTATTTAATGGTAGAAAGTTGGTGTAATGGGGGGAATAATTTGAGGAGGTTTGGTTAATATTGATGCGCTGGAGAGCAATCGTACGCTTATCTACAATATACAGTCATTAAGATGATGGATGATAGGGGGAATTAAGAGAGATCAGGATCTATTTTTAAGTTGTCATGATGCTTAGAATGATAGGTCGATTGGTCGATTTTATAAGGGGTGATGCAGTCTGTTTAGAAGCGGGCAAATTTTACTATTTGAGATGTGTTTGTTCGCTTATAAGAAGAGCAAAAAGAGTTAAAATGAAGGAAATGATTATAAAAGATTGTATAGTATATTAGCTTAATTTATTACAATATGTGCTATATTATCATAAGTATTTACTCTATTTTTGATTTTATTAACAAAGAACCAAAATATTTTTCTTTGATTTATGTCTAAAAGTCGTTTTATGAATGTTTTGTTTTTTCTGATGCAAAAATGAATCTTCTTAAAAGTTTTAGTGACAATAATGCACTGTAGATTAGCGATAGAGTTTATTTTGATCCTGTAAATTTTAATAATGTTACCTTAGCAATTATGCGCAATTTCTTTACAATATTGAGTTTTATGGGAGCTGATCTTTATACGAGCTTATTTAAGTTAGCATTTCAGAAAAATATTTTTTGATTATATTTAATAAAAAAGTTTAATTATGTCTTTTTTGTGTCTTGCCATGTAATGCATAATGTATTATATACGTAATGTTAATAATTATAGAACGTATTATATCTAATTGTATTATTTTAAATTAAAATAAATAGTTAAATGTAAATTTTGTTATTTATATATTATGAATATTATTTAGCTTTTTCAGTAACGAAAAAGATGGAGCAAAATGAGTTATGTTTAAATTATTTAAAAATTGTATATGTTCGTGTGTTTTTATAACATTAATTCTTTGTTTTTCACATATTGTAGAGAGTAATGCGAATGTTGTGAGAGCTCAATTTCAAGAAGAAACAGTTCTTGCTCTATCAGAAAAAAATGCAGTTATGAGGGCAAGAGATATGGACATGGCTGTTATCCGAGATACTGGAGAACAAGACGGATTGGCTTTTGGTAAAGTTGAGAAAGTATCTTTATTTAAACAATATGCAGGAGTTTGGGGAGGTGTAGGGGTTGTCTCATTGCTAACAACTTTATTGGTGGGAGATCTCCCTAACATTTTGGTAGCTCTTTTGGCATTACTACTTTAATTCATTAATAGCCTATCTATCGCGTTAATAAGCTTCGTTAATTATTTCATTATTTTTGAAAAACAATATCTATCTGGTGTGGTTTGTACTACATTGGGAGAGGAAGGAAGATTACTCAATTACATTATTGAAAACAATATGGAATACTTTTTTCATGTATATATATTGGAGAAAGTTTACAATTCTCCAGTTTATGTTCTTCTTTTTCAAGAAGGTTGGGTCAGAGTCTTCGTTTACAAGCCTACGAATCTTTTGCAATAAAAAGGCAATAGAGTTTTTTAGGCGTTAGCGGGGGGAGAGGGATTTAATAAAAGATCTTGTTTAGCCCGAAGTCGTGCAATCCACTGGTTTTCTCGAATGGTGGTGTTATGCACTGTGATAAGCTCATTCTTTTTAATTTCAGCTGTAACTGTCGCTTTTTCCAAAAGACCGCACGGAATGGCTTGGTGGGCACGTGCTTCTGCAATGTTCATGATCCAAGCACGATAACTGTAAAGACCGATAAAGTCTAATTTATCACCAGGATGTAAATCTTTTTTAGCAACAGCACAGACCTCCACTACTGGATGATTAAGCGGTACCATATCTTTTTTGCCATAAAGCATAATGCGTGCACAGGTTAGAGGAACTTCCATTGCTGTTAAATGATAGGGACGATGAAAGGTGAAGTAAGGTCCATGACCAATTTTTAAATCTTCCATACGTTCGCGTAGACGTGGATGTGCTATTTCTGCAATTACAAAAACACCAGGAGAAACTCCTTGACCTATTGAATATTCTACAACACCATATTTGTTCAAGATACCACCGTCCTTTTTGGGGATAAGCACTTTGCTTAAATCTTGGAGTGCTGCTTGTGGTCCATGCATTCCAGGGCAATCGGGAAGAAGTCCGGTTGCATTGGCAATAGCTGCCATTTCAACCATTGTTTTAGAGCCATCAATAAACTCAACCAACATGCGCACATTCATATTACGTTGTAATGCTTCTTCTTCGTAAAGATCAGGTGTGGCATCAAAGATAAGTGGGTTATTTTTACCTTTACCGGCTGCAACAATCTTGTGTCCAAGAGCTGAAACAAATTCAATGAGTTCCATGCAGGAAGAGGGTTCATCACCGGCGCCAAGTGTATAAACGAGACCTCGCTTTTCCGCTTCATGTTTTAAATAAGCGCCAATCGTAACATCTGCTTCAACATTCATCATAACAAGATGTTTATTGTTCTCAAGTGCTTTGAAGCCAATTTCTGCACCAGCTTCTGGGTATCCTGTTGCATCAACAATAATATCAATTTGTTCGTTACGCAAAATAAGATCAATGTCATCTGTGGCTGCAATCAAGCCTTCTTCAATGGTTTTTGTTAAGGCATTGGTATTTTCAACTTCACGCACATGACCAGTTTCGCCATAGGCTAGTGTTGCTGCGTCAAAAATACGTGATGGTGTTCGGGTAGCGACGGCTGCAACGGTTATACCATCCATATGTGCAACGCTTGATAGTAAATCTGTTCCCATTTCACCACAGCCAACCAGTCCAATTCGGATAGGATGATGATGTTCTGCACGCTGCTTTAAATCACGCGCCAAACCCGTCAGGCTCACATTGCTTGCCATTGTCTTGATCCTATTTGTTATTGTTTTTTCCCATTTGAAAACTACTTTGCCAAAAAAGATATTTGCCTATTATTAAGACGCGTTTACTCTTGATGCTCTAATCAATGGGTTTTATAAAAGCAAGAGGGCGTGAGATCTTTTATCAAATAAAACAGGAATGGCGTTATGCAGCGAAAAATAGCAGTGCACGATATAGCAAACTTTATAGGGAAAGAAGTTGGCTTATCGCAGTGGCGTCTTGTCACACAAGATATGGTTAATCAATTTGCATGCGCAACAGATGATCATCAGTGGATTCATGTGGATGAAGAAAGAGCAAAAGAAACGCCCTTTGGTGGCACTATCGCTCATGGTTTTTTGACATTATCTCTTTTGTCTACTCTGGCTTATGAAGCACTTCCTAAGCTGGAAGATACAACAATGGAGATCAATTATGGTTTTGATAAAGTGCGGTTTATGAACCCTGTAAAGACGGGAGCGCGGGTACGCGCTCGTTTTGTTTTGAGTGATGCTGAGATTCGCCCTTCCGGTCGGGTTATTTTTCATTATGAAGCCACGATAGAAATTGAGCAGTTAAAAAAGCCAGCTCTAACTGCTCAATGGCTTATTATAGCTATGATTGAGAAAAAAAATTAAACGTAAAAATTATTTTAGTGCTTTGCTTTATTAAGTTTTTGTACAATTTTATCGGAAGACCATTGGATAATAACATTCAAAATAATTAAAAGGATGATAACTATTGTCATAATAAAGGTATTATAACGTTGGTAACCATAGCGAATTGCCATATCTCCTAAACCGCCTCCTCCTAGGTACCCTGCAAGTGAAGTGGCTCCGATAAGAGAGATGATCATGACTGTAAATCCTGTAATTAAGTGCGGGAGTGCTTCAGGGATAAGAACATATCTAACAAGTTGAAGATGATTAGCTCCCATGGAACGAACGGCTTCAATTAAGTCATTTTCGACTGTTCTAAAAGAAAGTTCTGCCATTCGTGCATAAAAAGGAATGGCTGAAATGGTGAGGACAAAAATTGCAGAAGGCATTCCTACGCCGCTCCCTACAACTATACGGGTGATAGGTAAAAGGTAAAATGCAAGAATAATAAAAGGGATTGCGCGAATACTATCAACAATAAGGCTTAAAGGACGGTTTATAAGGCGTGATGCAAAAAGCCCTCCGCGTGCGGTTGTATAGAGCAGAAGTCCGAGCGGAAGTCCTACAATAAGTGCTATCAAAGAAGCGCTTATTGTCATTAATAATGTATCAAAAATAGCACGGGTTAGTTCATGAGAGAGGATATTAAACATAGCCTAAAACCTCGCAATATTGACCTTTTTCTGTCAACCAATTGATAGCTTTTTTTAAAATTTCTTTATCTTGCCCAGGAAGACCAAGGAATAGACGGCCAATGGTTTCACCTTGGATTGTATCAATACCACCATGCAAAATACGCGCTCTTAAACCGATTTCATCTTCAAGAAGACTGAGAAAAGGTTGTTGAGCAATTTCACCTGCAATATTAATTTCAATGACAGCTTCTTGCCCTGTTGGTTTAAGTTTTTTTACAAATTTTTCAGGAAGTTGTGGTGTAACAAGCTTAAGCATGGCAATGGTTGTCTCTTCTTGTGGTGATGTAAAAATATCTTTCACACATCCTTCTTCCACAATGCATCCTTGATTGAGAACAACAACACGATGCGCAATGGTGCGCACAACTTCCATTTCATGGGTAATGAGTACAATAGTAAGATTGAGACGCTTATTAATATCGGCAAGAAGCTTTAAAATAGATTGTGTTGTCTCAGGATCAAGAGCAGATGTTGCTTCATCTGATAACAATATTTTGGGATTAACTGCTAAAGAGCGTGCAATTCCTACGCGCTGTTTTTGCCCTCCTGAAAGTTCTGCGGGATAAGAATATTCTTTACCACATAGTCCTACTAATTCAATAAGTTCAAAGGCACGTTCACGACGTTGTTTTTTGTTTATGCCTGCTAATTTTAATGGTAATTCAATGTTATCAATTACTTTTTGCGATGATAAAAGATTGAAATGTTGAAAAATCATGCCAATGCGTTGACGATAAGGTACCCATTCTTGCTCAGAGAGATTTGAAATATTAACACCTTCAAAAAAAAGAGATCCTTCATCAATGCGTTTTAATCCATTTAAGCAGCGCATAAGCGTAGATTTACCTGCTCCACTGCGTCCGATAATACCAAGAATTTCACCTGCATGGATATCGAGAGACAAATGATTTATTGCTAAATTTTTAGCTGTTTTTCTAAAACGGCAGCTGATGTTTTTTAAGGAAATAAGAGCGGGATTGTCCATTTATATTTTTACCAAGATGTTTGGGCAGCTATGCCAAAAATTTCTTTAATTTTTGCACGGACAGCTTCACTATTGTAGGAGGAAACCAATTTTTGAACCCATGGCTTGTCTTTATCAGCGCTACGCACCACGATAACATTGTTATAAGGATTATTTTCTATTTTTTCCCATGCAATGGCATCTTTTTGCAAATCTAATCCGGTCGTCAAAGCCCAATTCGTATTTACAATCACGATATCAAAATCATCAATTGCACGCCCCAAAATACCGGCATCTAATTCACGGATTTTAAAATTTTTTGGATTTTCAATGATATCCAGTGGGGATGCGAGAATATTTTGGGGATCTTTTAATTTAACAAGCTCTAAAGAATTGAGAAGAAGTAAGGCTCTTGCGCCATTTGATGGATCATTAGGGATGCCAATTTTTGCTCCATTGCTCAGCTCTTTTATATCTTTAATTTTGTGCGAATAGATACCCATGGGCGTAATAAATGTGTATCCCGCAATTGAAAGTTTATAGCCATGATTTTCAATTTGATTGTTAAGATAAGGTGCATGCTGAAAAGCATTTGCATCAATATTTCCTGCATAAACAGCATCGTTGAGTAAAGCGTAATCAGAAAAATAGATCAGTTCAATGTTTAGATTCTCTTTTTTGGCTTGCTCAATAGCAACTTTCCAAATGTCAGCTTCCTCTCCTTCCATAACACCAAGCTTGATGTTTGATTTATCTACTGCCATTGAAAAGGCTGTAGACAAGAAAATTGCAAAAAGAGAAAAGAGTAATCTGATAGTGGTATTCTGAAATAATTTTTTTGATATCATGTACATTTGTCTTTCTTTTGCAAAAGATTTTTGAGGGAAAACTCAATATACTTCTCATTATTCTAGGGAGATCAGAAAGTATAAAAGCTTAATATAATATGCAATTACTTTTATTCAAAAATAATATTGTAGCCTTTTATATTGTAAGCATTTTGAAGAGAACAACAGGGATTAACAGGAAGCTCTTATTTCAAATTCAGGTGATGAATTTTTATGTTGCGATAATTTGTGGGGAACCAATGGTAATTTTAAAACTTCTTTAAAGTATGGTTATCTGAATAAGAAAGCGATCAGATTGTATTATTGCAAGCTGGCAATTCATGAGTTGCACACTACAGTTTAGACAATAAATCCACGTGTATCGAGCGGTAAAGGACAAAATAAAAGAGTTTTTTCAAAATGTGGTGTATCTTAAGGAAGCGATTGATCACCATTATTGAAATCAAGTAAATTTTGCAAAAGCAAATATAAATATTTTGTCCTCATATTATGAAGAGGAATAAGAGATAGTGCTAAATAAGAATTTGTTATCAACCACGACGGTTATATTATCTTTGGTAGGATTATGGTTTGGAGTGTCGGTATCTTATGCAAATGCTGCAAGAGCTGCCCGTATAGCAGCGGGGCATGCAATTTTGCATACGAACCCTGCTCCAACTTACAAAACTATAGCAATAATTCCAGCTGGAGCGAAAGTGCAAGTTAACGGCTGCTTACCCGATAAAACTTGGTGCTCATTTCAATATAATGGAATAGTTGGTTGGGCATCTGCGCGTTATTTAAATACCAACGATGTTCCTACGATTTCTTTTACATCTACGCGTGTGAAATCAGATTCAATGATGAAAACACGAGAAAAGAATAGTATTAAACATGTTATCCCTAGTCCCAAAGCTATTATGAAACCTCAAAAAATAGGACAATGGGTACAAAGTCGCTACATAACAGATGTGCCCGTCAATCACACAGGCATAAAAAGGGATGAGCGGACGATTTTGGATCCTTCAACACAGGTGCAGAATATATCTGTAGAACACGTGGCCGCTTATAATCCTTTATTTCCCGATGACGTTAATTATAAAAATTTTGAACGGAACGAAACGCGTTATCGTGTTGTGACATATCCTGTTCCATACAGATGAAAGATAAAGAAAATTTACTATCGTTGAGATTGCGGAAAAGAAACATAGCAGCATAAAACATTTTTTTGTTTCATGCTGCGCTTTTTCTTTTAAGTTATTGATTTAGGATTTATCAGATTACGAGAGACAAGCAATTCAGCAATTTGAACTGTATTTAATGCCGCTCCTTTTCTTAAATTGTCGGCAGCAATCCAGAAAGCTAGACCATTTTCAACGGTGATATCTTCGCGAACGCGGCTAATAAAGGTATCATCTTCTCCTGTGCATTCATAGGGAGTTATATATCCGCCATCTTCATGTTTATCAATAAGTTGACAACCAGGTGCATCGCGCAGAAGATTTTGCGCTTCATTGGCACTTAGTGGTTTTTCGAGTTCAACATTAACGGCTTCAGCATGACCGATAAAGACAGGGACACGGACAGCTGTTGCTGTTAATTTGATTTTAGGATCAAGAATTTTTTTCGTTTCAACCACCATTTTCCATTCTTCTTTGGTATAGCCATCTTCCATGAAAACATCGATATGAGGGATGACGTTAAAAGCAATGCGTTTGGTGAATTTTTTTGATGTGATTGGATCGGCAACGAAGACTGCTCGTGATTGCTCAAATAATTCATCCATTCCTTGCTTACCAGCTCCAGAAACTGATTGATAAGTGGACACCACAACGCGTTTAATTGTTGCTGCATCATGGAGAGGTTTTAAAGCTAAAACAAGCTGAATTGTTGAGCAATTAGGGTTTGCTATGATATTGCGCTTGGAAAACTCACTAATAGCTTCAGCATTAACTTCGGGAACGATCAACGGGATATTAGCGTCGTAACGCCAGGTGGATGAGTTGTCGATCACGATACAACCTGTAGCAGCGATTTTAGGGGCATATGTTTGGGAAATACTTCCTCCCGCTGACATGAGGCATATATCTGTGTCGGAAAAGTCGTATGTATCAAGTGCTTTTACTTTTAAAGTTTTGTCGCCATAAGGAACAGTCTGCCCTAATGAACGCCGCGATGCTAAAGGGATTATTTCATGAGCAGGGAAGTTTCGTTCTTCCAAAATCGTTAGCATTTCACGACCAACATTTCCAGTAGCGCCGACGATTGCAATTTTAAAACTCATTTTTAGCACTCCTGTTCCTCTCCACTTTTCTCCTTAGGCTACACTCAGGAGAGGGCGAGTTTGCCAAGGAATCCTAAATTGTATTGTCGGTTTTCATAGGTTCATTGTTTACACACGCCAACAATAATTCGTAAACACTACTGATCGGCTCATTTAAATGCACCGTCTTTTTGGTTCATTGAAAGCTGAGAAAGTTTGGATACTTTATGTCAAGCCATGCGAACATCTTCTTAACAATGCTTTAGTCTAGTCAATCGCTTATCTTCTGTCAATTATCTCCCTTGAGAAATTTAAATTTTGTAATGATTGTTCCTCTCATTGCGCTGGTAAAATTTTTATATTTCATTTCCTACTTTTTACTTTATTGTTCTCATTTCCAAAAATCTCTTCCTCATGTTAAAAACTACAATTGAGATTTTCATTTTAGATAAGTAATGGGATTGTGTATTTTTCGATGACGTCAGTTTTGTCGAAAAAAGGAATTTACTTGAACTTTTCCTATTGTTTAAAATAAGAAAATACTGAAAAAGTTCAGTCAATACAAAGAGATCTGTTGATAAAGAAATAATTGGTAAGAGTTTTTTGCAATGAGAGAAATTTAGTGCAGATGCCTTATTTTTTTATGTGCTGCTTTTCATTTTGCTGCAAAGAGCGCGCTTCTGAGGCAAGCATAATGGGAATGCCGTTACGAATAGGGTAGGCAAGTTTTGCTTTGAGTGAAATTAGCTCCTGCGTTTTGTGATCCAAAGAGAGCGTTCCCTTTGTAATTGGACAGACGAGTAACTCTAACATTTTGGGATCAGTGGTTATTTTTTTCATATTTTGAAGTTTATTAATTTAGATGATAATGTGTCCCTGCTTGTTTCATGAGCGAGCGTTCGGTTAAAGCGAGAAGAGTTTGGGCGCGGCTTCCAATATCGGGCGCTTCTAGCAGAGCTTGCTTTTCTGCTGGTGTAAAAGGGATGAGAGTTGAAAAAGCGTTAACCAATATTGTCGTGGGTGTTTGTAGGATACTGCTCCAGTTATATTCTATTTCATGTATTGTGAGATATTTCTCAACAATGTTTAATAAATTTTCTCGATTAATCTCTTCTGAGATTTTTGATTCTTGTAAATCTTTTGTATTTGATTTAATAGAGGCGGTTCTATAGGACTTTGTGTTAGCCAACTCTTGTTCTAAGGTAAAGCGGCAAATCCCCTGTAATATTATGAAAAGCCGCCCGTTTCCAGTTTCATTGTAATTTGTAATGCGCCCTATGCAACCTGTTTTGTAAAGTTCTGTAGACAGGCAGTCTGTTCTTGATGGAAGTGGCTGAACAATACCTAACAGGCGATTCGATAACATCACATCTTCAACCATTTCGAGAGCTTCTGGTTCAAAGATATTGAGTGATAGAACTCCTCCTGGTAGTAAAAGTGCCCCTTCTAAAGGGAAAAGAGCAATTTGTTTTGGTAAATCATTTTCATCATTATAAAGGACGTTACCAGCTTTCATCAGTGTTTTTAACCTTATGTTCCGATGAGGTTGAGTGCGTAAACAGTTGCAGTTTTTAGTGATAAAAAACCGCCCTCTTTCGCGTTAAGATCATGAGCGATAAATACTTTGAACCAATATTTATTGTTAAAAGACAGCAAAATTTACGACTCCAAGCTAGATAATGTAGGAGAGAATGTCCCTTTTTAATCCTTTTTGTTGGCGAAACTTTGCATAGTTTTCAAGTGGTGTTTTTATCTGTAATCCCTGCAATCTTTCATCTCCTTGTTCACTCAAAGTGCGAGACCACTTGCAATTTATAATGTTTAAGATATTGGCATTATAAGTCCTTTAAAATAGCCTGTGCAAGTTAAAAAATTAGGACATTTTATTCATTTTGCAGATGACAGGGTGAAAAAGATAGTTTATAGACCAAAGCATGTCGAAAAGAGCATTATTGCTTCTTTTATTCTTTTGCGGGAGAGTGCAGATTGCGAGCTTTCGTACTTGCCGCCGAAGGGGAAAACAGCCCATAATCTCTCAGGCTTTAGGGACCGTAAAAGGAGAAAGGCAGATCTGGAAAGTCGGGATGATCCGCGCCGAAGGTGTTAAGCGAAAGCTCTTTTCGCGAGTCTCTCAGGTTTGTGACAGAGGGGTGCAGGAACGACTACATAGTGTGAGCGTTAGCACGCTTTGGAGATATTATGGGCACATTACAAGAATTTGGAACATCATCTTTAAAAACACTTCCTCTCTATGAATTGCATGAAAAAGCTGGAGCTAAGTTTGGTGCTTTTGCTGGTTGGAACATGCCTTTGACTTATCCTCTTGGGGTTTTGAAAGAACATCTTCATACGCGTACCCATGCGGGTCTTTTTGATATTTCTCATATGAAATTAATTAGCATTGAAGGGGCGCAAGCAATTGAATTTTTATCATATGCACTTCCTCTTGATGCGTCAGCTTTAAAGATTGGCCAATCACGGTATAGTTATTTGCTCAATGAGCTGGCTGGTATTCTAGATGATCTTATCCTTACTCGTTTGGCAGAATCTCGTTTTATGCTAGTCGTCAATGCTGGTAATGCGCAGGCTGATCTTGCTGAGCTTAAAAAACGTGCTGTTGGTTTTGAATGTCAAGTAACTGCTCTTGAAAGAGTCTTACTTGCTCTTCAAGGACCAGAAGCCGCAGCGGTTATAGCTGATGCAGGTTTAGCTGGTAATCAATTGTTATTTATGCAAGGATTTGAACCACAACAAGATTGGTTTGTGACGCGTTCTGGTTATACAGGAGAAGATGGCTTTGAAATTGCTCTTCCAGAAGATCAAGCACGCGAATTGGCTAAAAAATTACTAAGTGATTCTCGCGTTGAGTGGATTGGTCTTGCGGCGCGCGATAGTCTTCGGTTAGAAGCAGGGCTGTGTTTGCATGGTAATGATATTACGTCTGACACTACACCTATTGATGCTGCTCTGACATGGGCTGTTCCAAAAGCTGTTCGAGAAAAAGCACAATTTTATGGAGCAAAGGCTTTTCTTGAAGCTCTTCAAAATGGACCTTCTCGTTGTCGTGTTGGTCTAAAACCACAAACGCGCCAACCCATTCGTGCTGGAGCATTGCTTTTTGATGATGAAGGAAATCAGATTGGGGTGGTGACATCGGGTGGTTTTGGTCCATCTTTTGATGGTCCTGTTGCGATGGGTTATGTTCCTGTTGCTTGGAAAAATATTGGAATGGAAGTCTTTACTGAGTTGCGCGGTAAAAAGATTGCGCTGTCTGTTCATTTACTCCCTTTTGTTGAACAACGTTACTTTAAAGGATAATTTTTATGTCTAAAATTTACTTTACAGAAGATCATGAATGGCTCAGCGTTGAAGGGCAAGTGGCTACTGTTGGTATTACGCATTATGCTCAAGAGCAGTTAGGTGATTTAGTTTTTGTTGATTTGCCACAAAGTGGAACGCAGCTTGCTAAGGGAGATGCTGCTGCTGTTGTGGAGTCGGTCAAGGCTGCTTCAGATGTTTATGCACCTCTTGATGGGGAAGTAGTTGAAATTAATGAGGCATTGGCAAATAGTCCTGAATTGGTAAATCAGAAAGCTGAAAAAGAAGGTTGGTTATGGAAAATGAAATTACAGGATGAAACACAACTTGAAGGGTTGTTGGATGAAGCCGCTTATAAAACACTGATTGGATAAGTGCTATGCAGGAATGTTCTTTTTCTTCGCGGCATATTGGGATTCGTCCTGATGAAGTACAAAAAATGCTTGATGTTTTAGCGCTTGATTGTGTTGATACATTAATCGCTCAAGCTGTTCCTCAGTCTATCTATTTGGGGCGCTCACTTAATTTGCCAAAGGCTGCTAGTGAAGGACAGGCTTTGGAAGAATTGTCTCAAATCATGGGAAAAAACCATGTGCATAAAAGTTTTATTGGGCAGGGGTATCACGGAACATTTGTTCCCCCTGTTATTTTGCGCAATCTTTTTGAAAATCCAGCTTGGTATACTGCTTATACACCCTATCAAGCAGAAATTAGCCAAGGCCGTTTAGAACTTTTGTTTTATTTTCAAACTTTGGTTAGTGAATTAACTGGTTTGCCTGTTGCAGCTGCTTCACTTCTTGATGAAGCAACGGCTTTAGCGGAGGCTAATGCGGTGGCTGTACGCTTTGCGCGTGGGAAAAAAACAAAAATTTCCATTCAAAGTCTTTTGCATCCTCAAACTCTGAGTGTTGCGCAAACACGTGCAGAAACACAAGGCATTAAAATTAGCGAAAAGAGTGAAATTTGTTCTGAGACGGCTGCAATTGTTTTGTCTTGGCCAGATACAAAAGGTTCCTTTAACGATTATACTGATATCATTAGGCAAGCAAAGGCAAAAGGAGCGCTGGTAATTGTTGTGGCAGATCCTTTGGCGCTAACCTTAATGGAAGCGCCAGCTAAATGGGGTGCCGATATTGTTGTTGGCTCTATGCAACGTTATGGGGTTCCAATGGGTTTTGGTGGACCTCATGCAGGTTATCTTGCGGTCAGTGATGCTTTAACGCGCTTAATTCCAGGACGTATTGTTGGTCAATCTGTGGACACACGGGGACGTATTGGTTTTCGTTTAGCGTTGCAAACACGTGAACAACATATTCGACGCGATAAAGCAACATCGAATATTTGCACAGCACAGGCTCTTTTAGCAAATATGGCAACCGCTTATGCTGTTTGGCACGGGCCACAAGGTTTGCAAGCAATTGCTCAGAGAATTCATCGCTTAACGTGCCGTTTTGTTGCTAGTTTAGAGGCGGCTGGCATTTGTTGTGAAGGAGAATATTTTTTTGATTGCGTAAGCATTTTTGTGAAGGGAAGAGCTAAAGAGATTGCCGCTCAAGCAAAAATGGGAGGACGTCTTGTTCGTATTCTCAATGATGATACAATTGTGATCAACTTTGATGAATTGTCAACGCAAGAGGACGTTTGTGCGCTAGCAGAGCTTTTTGGTGCACAATTAGTTGATCAGACTTCTCCACGACTTTTTGGGAGAGAACGTGATGGAACTTTTCTTTCGCAGCCATTTTTTCATGCGGTTCATTCAGAAACAGAGATGATGCGCTTTTTGCGTCGTTTATCGGACAAAGATTTAGCATTGGATCGAGCAATGATTCCGCTTGGTTCTTGTACGATGAAGCTTAATGCGGCAGCTGAATTGATGCCTTTAAGTTGGCATACAGTTGCTCATATGCATCCCTTTGCTTCTCAAGAGGATACAGCAGGTTATAAGGAAATGATCAACCAATTAGGTGCGTGGTTGTGCGAAATTACAGGGTTTGCACAAGTATCTTTTCAGCCAAATTCTGGTGCTCAAGGGGAGTATGCTGGGCTTTTGGCAATAAACCGATATTATCAATCACGCGGAGAGCATCAACGCACAGTTTGTCTTGTTCCTGCATCAGCACATGGAACGAATCCAGCATCAGCTCACATGGCGGGAATGGAAGTTGTTGTGGTAAAATGTTTGAGCGATGGTGATGTTGATATTGATGATCTCAAGATGAAAGCGCAATCGCATAAGGATCGTTTAGCGGCTTTAATGATTACCTATCCTTCAACCCATGGTGTTTATGAGGAAAGCATTAAAGAGATTTGCTCTATTATTCATGAAAATGGGGGACAAGTTTACTTTGATGGTGCTAATCTTAATGCACTTGTTGGGCTTGCGCGCCCAGCAGATATTGGGGCTGATGTTTGTCATATGAATCTTCATAAAACATTTGCAATTCCTCATGGAGGAGGTGGACCAGGTGTCGGTCCGATAGGGGTGGCAGAGCATCTAAAGTCATTTTTACCAGGTCATGAACAAGAGGGGACGACTCATGCAGTTTCGGCTGCTCCTTACGGAAGTGCATCTATTCTCGTTATTACGTGGATGTATATTCGGATGATGGGGGCTGATGGTTTGAAATATGCGACACAAATAGCAATTTTGAATGCTAATTATGTTGCTGCGCGTCTTTCACAGGCTTATTCTATTCTTTACAGAGGCAAGCATGGGCGTGTTGCTCATGAATGTATTGTAGATACACGTGTGTTGAAAGACCAATATGGGATCAGTGTTGATGATATTGCAAAACGCTTAATTGACTATGGATTTCATGCGCCCACGATGTCATTTCCAGTTCCTGGAACTTTGATGATTGAGCCAACGGAATCAGAGCCAAAGGCAGAGATTGATCGTCTCTGTGATGCTTTGCTCTTGATTGCTGAAGAAGCGCAAAAAGTTGGTGAGGGGGTTTGGCCAAAAGACGATAATCCGTTAGTAAATGCTCCACATACATTAATAGATACTGTGGATGATGCTTGGGTGCGGCCTTATTCACGACAAGAAGCTGCTTTCCCTAACAACTCTCTTGATCCAGCATATAAATACTGGCCTCCTGTTTCCCGTATTGATAATGTTGCGGGAGATAAAATGCTTATTTGTTCTTGCCCACCATTGGGGAATACATATTAAATTTATTTATGCATGTTGATGACGAAAAGGTTCACACATTTTGTGTGGAGTTTTTCGTCGTCACTTATATGGATTGCGTGATATTATTTTATTGCTTTTTGTTGAGCTGGTCACACCCTTAAAAAGAGATTGATAATTTCTCTTATCTCTGTTTTGTTGAAGTATTTTTAGAGACAATATTGTTAAACAGAAGTTGGTTCAAGGATGTTCTGGACAATCGTTACAGTTGGCTATTGTAAGATGTTTTTTTAAAAGAATTTATAAAACCATTTTTAAAAAAAACGGTAATTTTATTGCTTCATTTTTTAATGATTTTAAATGTAAATACGTTTATAGCGAGAGCCTAGGGAAGTTAAAATTTCATAAGGGATGGTGTTAGCATCTGCGGATACTTGTTCAATAGTTTGATGTGTTCCAATAAGTTCTACCCAGTCACCTCTTTGAGGCTTTTTACCTTTAAGATCTGTAGCGTCAACGATAATGGAATCCATAGAAATGTCTCCGACGATAGGTAGTCTGTGTCCATTATAATAAACAGCACCTTTATTGGAAAGTGTGCGCAGCCAGCCATCTGCATAGCCGATAGAAATTGTTATGAGGGTGCTTGGCCTGTTGGTGATAAACGTGCCTCCATAACCGACAGGTGCTCCTGCATCAATGTTGCGGCTTTGAATAATTTGGGCTTCAAGCTTTAAAACAGGCTTAAGTATTGTTGTATATTTAGTGTGGGGATGGATTCCATAAAGTGCAATACCTGGACGAACAAGATCAAAATAGAAATCTGAACCAAGAAAAATACCTCCAGAATTGGCAAATGAGGCCTTACAGGTAGGAAGTTTTGCGAGTGCTGCTTTGAAGGTTGCTAACTGGGTATAATTGGATGAATGTGTATCATTTCCTCCATTAGCGAGATGACTGATAATATATTTTACTTCTGCTTTTTCGAAAAGAGTAGGCTGTTTTATCAATTGTTCTAATTCTTTTTTATCCAGTCCTAAACGGTTCATATCGGTATCAATTTGAACGATTGCGGGAAATTTTTTTCTTTTGTTTTGACAAAGTGTTTGCCAGCTTTGGATTGCACTCCAAGAATTAAGAACGGGGACAATACCAGATTGTGCGACAAATTCTTCTAAATTGTGTGGAATTCCGTTAAGAAGAGCAAGCGTGACATCTGATGGTAAAATGGTTTTTAATTGGAGCGCTTCCACAATTTGTGCAACAAAAAAGGTGCGGCAACCAGCTTGATAAAGTGCAGGGACAATTTTATTAGCACCAAGTCCATAAGCATTCGCTTTTACAATGGCTGAGCATTCTGCTGGAGCAACATGTTGTGCTAAAGTTGTATAATTAGCGATAAGAGCACCAACATCAATGGTTGCTATAGCTGTATAGTGGAATGGTGCACTTGTTTTATCATCAACGGATTTATTCATTTTAATTTTATCTGGTCTATGAAATATGAAATTCTCTCTAGTTGTTGCATAATCATATGTGGAAAGGGTATGAATATTGCTTTTGGTTTTCAAAATTGTTAACAGCTTATACTCAATTATGCACCACAAAGGCAATCTTTTGATATAGAATGCTCAATTTGTGCATATAATCAATAAACGCTTTCGTCTTTATTTGTTTGCCTTAATTGTGTTATATAGTTTAAGTCATTTTGTTATTGAAGATTTACTCTAAAATATTACTTTTTATCCTGATAAATACAAATATTTTCAAATTGTTGTTGCATTTTTATGGATCCAACCAATTAGGGTGTATTCGTATGAGCATTATTGCCCATTGCTTCAATGGTTCATATTATTGTTTTTTAAAATGCCTATATTGTGTTTTCTTTTTCTCTTTTAATAATGACGCGATCTGGTTCTTATATGCATGATTACGCGCTTTTAAAATAGAATGTCAAATGGTGTCTATTGAGAATAATTATATTCTCGTGTAATAAAAAATTTATTTCTCTTATTTTGCATGATACGCTTTTATTTCAGGTTTTCTATTTTGGTTAATTTTGATAAAAAGTGTTAATTAAGACGTTGATGTTTTAAGAGAAATGTTGGCAGATGGTCACATGACTATTATATCATCTTTACGATATGAGATTTAATGTTCAATAAGAGATATAGGGAAGAGTTGTATGAGTACGTCTGCCACAAAAACTCAGCCAAGCACCAGCGGCGTTGCATCAAATTTTCCGATTCCTGAGAATGTGTTTGCTCTCACTGTTCAAGAGATTCATCATTATACAGATCATTTGTTTAAATTTCGCCTAAATCGTCCAGAAAGCTTTCGTTTTCGTTCAGGTGAATTTGTTATGATTGGCTTGCCAAATGCAGAAAAACCGATTTATCGTGCTTATTCGATTGCAAGCCCATTTTGGGATGAGCAACTTGAATTTTTTTCCATCAAAGTTCCAGGAGGGCCACTAACTGAGCATCTCCAAAAAATTAAAATTGGTGATACTGTTCTAATGCGAAAAAAATCTACAGGGACACTGGTTCTTGATGCTGTTATTCCTGGAAAGCGTCTTTATCTTCTTTCAACGGGAACAGGTGTTGCTCCTTTTGCAAGTTTGATCCGTGATCCTGAAACTTATGAAAAATTTTCAGAAGTAGTGCTCATTCAAACAACTCGTAAGCTAGATGAACTTACTTATGCAAAGGATCTTGTTGCTTCTTTAAAACAAGATCCGCTGATTGGTGCGTGCGCACAGCAACTGAAATTTTACCCCATGACAACTCGTGAACCATCTGAGCATATGGGGCGCATTACTACTGTTATGGAGAGTGGTGCCTTTTTTGAAACAACTGGTTTATCCAAAATTAATCCTGATGAAGATCGAGTTATGATTTGTGGATCGATGGCTATGTTAAAGGATTGTGCAAGAATGTGTGAAGCTTTTGGTCTTGTTGAGGGTGCAAATAATGCACCAGCTACTTATGTTGTAGAGCGTGCTTTTGTTGGATAAAAACAAGTTGTTCGTGTTTGTATGGGATGTTCATGTGTGGCTCATGCTCAAGTTTCATGCTAGATGGAATATGCTGTTTTAGAGCTGTCCTCAAAATTGCTGATGCAGAATAGACTGGATAATTGAAGTTAATGGGTGTGGAGAATTATTTAAACCAAACTATGATTAGCAATTTTATTGGATTAAGGAGGTACAGCCTTTTGCTGCGCTACTATATATTAGTCAAAGAGAATAGATGGACGCTAAGATTTGCATAATGGGTGAAATAGGTTCTTTAGAAGAGAAAATTTAAGATATGCGTAGCTTTTTTAATATTGTTAAAGCAGTGAATTAATAATAGCTTTGTCAAAGAAGGTTTAATTAAATTAATTCGTTGTTGGATACTTTATGATTCATGATGTGTTTTTCTGCTGTATGTCCAGTTTATTCATGGTGAATATTTTTAAAAATTATGTCTTATTCAACAATTAATTTTGGAGTTTAGATATTATTATTTTAATGATATTTAAGTGTCTTTAATGCCTACAACGTAACCTTAAACGCTCTTCAATTCTTCTTTATTGGGGAAGCACAACAAGGCATTTTTTAGATCATTTGTGAACAAATATGATGGTTTGTTCCTAGAAAAGTGATAAATAAAAGGAAATTATTTAGGGTGCGTAGCGTGCTTTTCTCTTGGATATAATATTGTCAATATAATTCGATTAAGCACAATATGCAAAGAAGTAGATGAATAGGTCTTGAAATTGAATGAAACGCAGGTTATGGCAAGATCATGGAAAAGAATTTTAGAGTTGCTGCTGTCTATTGCTTTGCAGATTTGAAGCATTATCGTCAATTACAGAAACCTTTGCAGGATTTATGTCAAGCAAAGGGTATTAAAGGTACTCTGCTTTTAGCAAAAGAAGGAATTAACGGTACCGTTGCTGGTTCTTGTGATGCGATTGAGGCATTGGTAAATTTTATTACAACCGAGCCAGCATTTCAAACGCCAGAGATTAAATATTCGTGGGCATCAAAAATGCCTTTTCATCGTTTAAAAGTGCGGTTGAAAAAAGAAATTGTTACCATGGGAGTTGAGGGGGTTGACCCCTTAAAGGTTGTTGGAACCTATGTGGAGCCAGAAGATTGGAATGCTCTTATTCAAGATGAGGAGACAATTTTAATTGATACGCGTAATGATTATGAATATGCAATTGGGAGCTTTCAAGGCGCGATAGATCCAAAGATTAAAACGTTTCGTGAATTTCCTGAATGGGTTGCAAAGCATGAAGCTGATTTAAAAAAGAAAAAGAAGATTGCCATGTTCTGTACAGGTGGCATTCGGTGCGAAAAGTCAACGGCCTATGTGCGTGGGCTTGGTTATGAACAAGTCTATCATTTAAAAGGTGGAATTCTCAAATATTTGGAAACCATTTCAAAAGAAGAGAGTTTGTGGCAGGGTGAGTGTTTTGTTTTTGATGAGCGTGTTTCTGTTGGGCATGGTCTTGAGGAATGTGGACGTCAATTATGTCATGCGTGCCGTAGCCCTCTTAATGCTGAAAGCAAATTGTCGCCTCATTATGAAGAAGGTGTTTCGTGCGATTCTTGTTATAATATGCGAAGCGACATGGATAGGGAGCGTTTTCGAGAACGTCATAGACAATTCCAATTATTAAAATTGCGTTCTACGCATCATTCTCACCAAGAGTAATAAGGATGTAAAACGTTTAAAATAAAGCTTTTGTTTCTTTCTCTTTCAGGAGAGGGGTATTTTAAGCGTTAGTAGAAAAGTGTTTTGGCTGAACCGATATCCAGCTTTTTTTGTGTTTAACCCCTTGATTTAGTGTACAAAAGACGCTGGTTAAGGTGGTTTAGCGGCTTGAAGAAATCATCGCTTTTTTTACGTCATTTTGTGCTTTAAAATTAAAAAATATTTAAAATTAAAAAAGTGATTGAAATGAATAAAGATTAGCCTTATAAGTAGCATTGCCCAAAGTCGCACGTGCCTGTGGGTGTCCGCCAGTTCTCAAATGGTGAGGTTAACTGGTACGGTACCTGGAACTAACCGCTCCAGTCATTCTTACGGCCAATCGGAAGAGTGAGGACATCTTGAAGCAACGACGGTGCGGGCCTTTCTGGTGTCTTCCAGCTATATAAATGCTGGGATAACTATAGAGGCACACCTCATTGCCTTCAGTGCGGAAGTGGTTTTCTCATTCCAATCAAAAAGGCAGATAAAGTTAGGAACAACGCGGTTTTCGCGATGTTTTTCGCTGCATGCAATGCTGGTTTTTATCTGATTATTTATTTAAATAATCAAGGGAAGAGTGAAGTATTGTGTGTTTTGTCCTTTGGATATTGGTGGCTCTACGATGTTTTGATGTAGAGCTTGGGGAATTAATTCCCTTGGGAGAATTGGCATATGGCAACGCAACGTATTCGCGATTTTCTTGCAACACATCGCTCTGAAGGTCCATGCTTAATTGTTGATCTTGATGTTGTTCGTGAAAATTATTTAAATTTTGAAAAATCTCTTCCGCAATCTCGTATTTTTTATGCGATAAAAGCAAATCCTGCGCCTGAGATTTTGAGTTTGCTCGCTTCTTTAGGATCCTCTTTTGATGCAGCTTCTGTTGCAGAAATTGAAATGGCTTTAAAAGCAGGGGCAACGCCTGAACGTATTTCTTTTGGAAATACAATAAAAAAAGAGCGTGATATTGCGTGTGCATATGCATTTGGCATTTCGCTTTATGCGGTTGATTGTATTGAGGAAGTGGAAAAAGTAGCTCGTGCTGCCCCAGGATCTCGTGTTTTTTGTCGGGTTCTCACTGATGGAAAAGGTGCAGAGTGGCCATTATCACGTAAATTCGGTTGTGTTCCTGATATGGCAGTTGATGTGTTACGTCGGGCTCATCAATTGGGTTTACAAGCGCATGGTGTTTCTTTTCATGTAGGCTCTCAGCAAACAGATCTTAGCGCATGGGATCGTGCTTTGTCAGATGCGGCGACGGTTTTCAAACGTTTGGAACAAGAAGGAATTTCGCTAAAATTGGTTAATATGGGAGGCGGTTTCCCAACGCGTTATTTGAAAGATGTTCCTACAGCACAAGCCTATGGTACGGCTGTTTTTGATTCATTAAAAAAATATTTTGGTAATCGTATTCCTGAGACAATCATTGAGCCAGGGCGTGGAATGGTTGGTAACGCTGGTGTTATTCGCACAGAAGTTGTTCTTATATCTAAGAAAGCTGATAACGATAATGTCCGATGGGTTTACCTTGATGTTGGTAAATTTAATGGTCTTACTGAGACTATGGATGAAGCAATTCGTTATCCTATTGAAACATCTCATGACGATAAGGCAATGGAGCCTTGTATTTTAGCCGGTCCGACATGTGATTCTGCAGATGTTCTCTATGAAAAAACACCTTATCTTTTGCCTTTATCTCTTACGGTAGGAGATGAGTTATTGATACATGGAACTGGTGCTTACACAGCGACTTACGCGTCTGTTGCATTTAATGGTTTTAAGCCTTTGCAATCCTATGTGATTTGAGTCTTTCTTTATGATGATAAAGGTATAGTGGGGCGTGTGATAAAGATGAATATGATTAATTTTCAAACAAAAGATGGTGCGTTTTTTACACTTACATGCGAGCAAGAAGCTGATAAGCCGTATCGGGAATGCTTGCTTGATTTAGTTCTGGGAAAAGGGCGTAAGCGTAAATCGTCAGAAGCTTTACGTCGTGGTCGGTTGGCTGCATGTGGGCTATCCTTTGTTGTCAAAAATGCGCTTGGAGAGCTTGTGGGTAGTGTACGTCTTTGGCATGTTCGGTTTAAGAAAGGGAAAAATGGTACACAGCATGCTTTGCTTTTGGGACCTTTGGCTGTTTCAGCGGAATATTCTGGTATAGGGATAGGATCGGTTCTTATGCAGTATGCAATTGAAAGAGCAAAAAAACTTGGTTATGGCGCTATTTTACTTGTGGGTGATTGTAAATTTTATCAGCGTTTTGGTTTTTCAAGTAGTTTAACAAAAAATTTGGCAATGCCTGGTCCTTATGAGAAACATCGTTTTCAAGCGTTGGAATTAATACCAGAATATCTTTCCACGTGTCATGGCACTTTAGTTCCTAGTGGCGAAAGGGAAGATTTGAGTCGTTTTCAGCATCATAAAGTGGCTTAAAGATTTTATTTTCCAGCAGTGGTGGCATTGGGAAAACTGTCCATTTTTATTCGTGGAAAGGTCTTTTGATAAGATGCAAAGTCTTAGGATAGTTTTATTGCACAGCGCAATTTTTCTTTCATTTACATTTTTATATCTTTGATATTTTTAGTTAATTTATTGAGTATATTCAGTATCTTACATTGCTTTAAGGTGCTTTTAGCAGAGCCATTGACGTTATCTTTTTTTGATATTTTACAGAGTTTTCTAGTTAATTGGTGTTGAAAAAAATTTCTTAATTAGAAGCCAAGATGTAAGGCGAAGAATAGCTAAAATTGTGTTAAAATCTGCTTTTAAATGGCATATTTTTAAATTACGGCGCATAAAGAGATTAGCTTCTTTTGTGATTATGGATGTATTTACAACGATTAAAGCATCTCAGTAAGTTTGTATTTTCAGATTTTGTGAATTGAAAATGATTATTTATTAATAGTGAAGGGTACACTTAAGCATGTCTCTTACATAGCATCTTCTGGTGCATTAAATGAGGAAAAATATTGGCTTTTAATAGTTTAAACAAGTGTAGATATGTCTACTGACAACTGACAATGCGAAGGACTAGTAGTGTGCTTAGCAGTTTTGAAGCCAGCCATGATAGGAAAACGGGGTGAGCGTTGGATGATAATACATTGATCAATTTTATAGTTATATTTAGAAAAAACAGTTTAAGAATTTTTGTACGACTTTTGTTTGTATTGTAATAACAATAAGTTGTGGGAGAGAGGCTTGTTGTAGTAGGATCAAAATTATATATCAGCTTCTTTTGAGTTGAATAAAACAACAAATTTACGCGTTTAAGGATAATTTTTTTGAAGATAAGAATGCTCTCACAAAGGACATTGTGATAAAAATGTAAGCATTGTTCCAATAATTTTTTTGTTATGCGATAAGGAAACAAAATAAATCTAATAGAAATGGCTACTTGATCTATACGGTATAGGAACTTTAAAGTATTTTAGATAAAGTGAAAGCTTTGTTTGTTATAGTATAAAACTTTACAATTATTCATTTGAGGATGATCTTTGCAAGAACGCAACTATCTCGCATTTTATTGAGCTTTGATCAGGAATAATAATTCAGCACCAAATGTTGTATCATAATGCTATAATTTACAGGAGATAAAGTTACAAGTAATATAGAAAAGCGATTGACTAGAGAGAATACTTTTCTCGACTTTCATAAGCTTAATGCTTTGGAGTATTGGTGGATGGTGATCCTTTTCTTAGAAAAATGGTCATGAATGTCAAGATGCTAAAAATGGTTGCTATTATAAGGAAAAGGTCGCTAAAAGCCATAACCATTGATTGTATGCGTGCTATATTAAAAAGTTGGAAAAGAGCAAGAGTATGCGGATCAAAAGTTGCAGTTTTAAAGTACATAGTAAGGTTTGAAAGCATTTCAGTTGCTTGACTATTTCCTGGTCGGAGAGTTTCGGCTATTCTTGCATAATGCAAGTCTGTGCGTTTCATTAAAAGAGTATTGATGATAGCAAGTCCCACGGCACCACCAAGGTTACGTGTGAGATTAAAAAGTCCAGAGGCGTTTTTCATTCGTTCTGGTGGGAGTGATCCGAGGGCAATATTATTAATAGGGACTATACATAACATAGCAGAAGCACCACGGAAAACTTGAGCCCAAAAGAGTTCTTTAAAACCCCAATTATCTGTGATAGAGCTAGCTATCCAAGTTCCTAATGCAAAGCCAAAAAGTCCTATTGCCATCATCAAACGTGGATCGATTCGTGCTGAAAGAAATCCAGCAAGGGGTGCGGTTAATAGCATGACCAATCCTGAAAGGAACAATGTTTCTCCGATCATGAGGGCATCATAATGGCGGACTTGGCTCAAATAGACAGGATAAAGGTATGTGAGTCCATAAAGACCTATTCCGAGCGTAAAAGAAAAAATAGCTGCGGTTGAGAAATTAAAATTGGAAAAAGCCGAGAGATCCACAATGGGTTCTTTTGCAGTAAAAGTACGCCAGAAGAATAAGATTGCAGACAAAATCATGACAATGAATAATTTTAGAATCAGATCGTCATTTAGCCAGTCATTACGCGCTCCCTCTTCTAGAACATATTCCAAAGTTCCTAGAAAAACAGCCATAGAAATGAGGCCTAACCAGTCAAATTTAGATATTAAAGAGTGATCCGCTTTATCAAAGTCAATTAATTTCCAAGCAAAAATTGAGATAACAATCCCGCAAGGAACATTGATGAGGAAAAGCCAGTGCCATGATAAGATATGGCAGATGTAGCCTCCTACTGTTGGACCAATAGTGGGCGCTAACGTTGCTACTAATCCAACGATAGGGATAACAATTGGACGCTTGGAAGGAGGAAAAAGTATATAGGAGGCGACAAAAACGCTAGGAATAATACCCCCACCAATAAAACCTTGTAGTGCGCGGTACACAATCATCTCTCCAATAGATGTTGCTGTTGCGCAAAGAATAGAGGTAATTGTAAATCCGATAGCTGATATGCTAAAGAAAACGCGTGTTGAAAGCAATCTTCCCAAGAAGCCAGAAAGGGGCAACATGATGACTTCAGCAATAAGGTAGGAGGTTTGAACCCATGAAATTTCTTCAGAACTTGCTGAAAGACCAGCCTGAATTTCAGCTAAAGAGGAGGAAACAATTTGGATATCCAATATAGCCATAAACATACCAAAGGCCATAGCAATAAAAACTAAGACTTTGTGGATTTCTATGCGCTCTTGAGGATGTGTGGGCTCTAGCATGGAAGATGTCATAATAAGATCATTTGCTTTTTTATAAAAGGTTTTTATCTTGCGCCTTTGTCCGTGTATCAATTTCTACTGAAACGCTCATTCCCGCTCGGATATGACCAGTTTTTAATACTTCTTCTGGAATAGAGATGCGTACTGGAATGCGTTGGACAATTTTTGTGAAGTTGCCGGTGGCATTTTGTGGAGGTAAGAGAGAAAAAACAGCTCCTGTTGCGGGTGCAATAGAAAGAACTGTTCCCGTAATAAGATCTTTTTTAAAGGCATCAACAGTGATATAAGCCGTTTGTCCAGCACGAATATTCTGCAATTGTGTTTCTTTATAATTTGCTTCAATATAGAGCGCGTTGATAGGAACCAATGCAGCAAGGTGCTGTCCATTAACAACAAAATCGCCTGTCTTTGCTGTTAAATTTCCGATAATTCCATCAAATGGAGCTCGTAGGATTGTTGAATCAAGATCACGCTCTGCTTTATCGCGCATGAGTTCAAGATTTTTTGTTTGACTTTTCATTTCATTTAGTTGTGCTTCTAACACTTGAATATTTGCATGTGCTGCGGCTATTTGCGCATCTGCACGAGTGACATTGGCTTTGGCTTGTTCATAAGCTGATTTAGCACTGTCCACATTGGATTGAGAGACATAACGATCAGCTTTAAGTTCTGTGGTACGTTGCAAGGTAAGTTGTGCATTTGTTGCTATTGCTGAAGCAGCAGCTTTTTGTGCTTTAGCATCATCTAAAGCACTATGAGCTGCTGTAATTTGCGCATTAATCCGTATAAGGGTTTTTTGCTGTGTATCGAGTTGTGCTTTTGTTTGATCCAATGCAATTTGATAATCGCCACTTTCTAAACGAAATAGAATATCACCTTTTTTAACGGTTTGGTTTGCTTGAACAGAAATTTTTTCAATATATCCGGGTAATTTAGGAGCAATAGCCGCGATGTCTCCTTGCACATAAGCGTCGTCGGTTACAAGCATATATCGCCACTGTGTCAACCACTTGTAGCTAAACCATAATGCGCAAAGGGTAATAGTAAGAAGAAGAGCTTTGATTATTTTTTTTCGTTCTATTTGTTTAAAGTATTTCTTTGTTGAAACGATTGTTTCAGATGTGAACATGATTATACTTTCAATTAATGGACAAATGAGTAAAATAAACTCATCACTACACTAAAATTAATAGCACCTGTAGCAGAGGTGATAAGAACATTTCAAGAAAAAATAACCGCGGGATATAATAACTAATACACCCGTGAAGATGTTACTTTATTGTACACTCTTTGCAAATTCCTCGTATTTCTACGGTGCTTCTCTGCGCTTGAAAATCAGCAGCTTGAACCATTCGCTTAACACTATATGCAATAGCTTGATTCTGCATTTCGCTAACTCTACCACATTTATCACAAATTGTAAAAGTTATAAATTCATTTTGACAATTTTCAGGATGTACACAGGCCATAAAAGCATTTACACTTTCAAGGCGATGAATATATCTTAATTTTACAAGTCTTTCTAATGCACGATAAACTTGTGGAGGGGCACGAAATCCTTCTTCGCGTAAGCGATCAAGAATCGCATAAGCGCTTAAAGGTCCTTGTGCATTTTTTAAAGTGTTTAAAACTAGTATTTGGTTGCGTGTAAATTTAGATGGCATTGGCACCTTCCTTTTTACTTCATCAGAAGCATAAAGTGTGCGAAATATTTGTGCAATGGTGATTATAAGTACGTATTTTTATATTCCCTCTTTTTAGGTAAAATATGAAAAAGTTATTTATTTTAATTTTTATTAGAAAGTTGTGTTGACTCTTTGCCAAAAAGGGTTCTATATAGCGTTGTAACGAGAGTGGTTTCTGCTTGCGGCGGGGGTTTTTTGCTCTTGTTTACAATGAAAGATTTACCATATATTTTACGGCTATTTTGGGCTGAGAGTGTCTTTGACTTTTGCGCTTTGGCGTTTATGTGTGGTTTTGTTTTATGAAACGGTTTTTTGACTGTTTGTTCTTTGACAAGAGAAGAAAGAAGAAAGAGAAACGTGGGCGGCATAGTCTGCAGAGATTTTGAAGTTTTGCTTTGAAATTTCGTGAAAGAATATGGCGGCACGTTTTTTCAAGAGAAGATGTTAATACCGGATCTAATGTCATGTTAGATTGGTGTGTAAATATGTTCTCGTCGATTCAAGCGTGACCATTAATTGGTCGCTTTGTTATAAAGCGAAAGACCAAGATAAAGCCAAATCAAATTTTCAAATATGAGAGTTTGATCCTGGCTCAGAACGAACGCTGGCGGCAGGCTTAACACATGCAAGTCGAGCGCGCTCTTTTAGAGCGAGCGGCAAACGGGTGAGTAACGCGTGG
>NZ_CP200032.1:732500-1754311 GCF_053795755.1 Bartonella sp. B17
GAACCGTGGTAGACTACCACGTTGATAGGTCAGGTGTGGAAGTGTGGTAACACATGAAGCTTACTGATACTAATAGTTCGATAGGCTTGATCGTTCCCATTACCTATATACATTTACTAATGCAGATATAAGAGAGCTTCTCATCGTTTCTATGCGCTTTGCTGACTTGGTGGTTATAGCGGAGCGAACGCACCCGATCCCATCCCGAACTCGGCCGTGAAACGTTCCAGCGCCAATGGTACTGTGTCTTAAGGCACGGGAGAGTAGGTCGCTGCCGGGTCTGCTAAGTGCATAAAAACCTTTCTAAGCAAAAATAAAATTAAAGGTGAAATCACTAAAGGTGAAATCACAATTGAACGTAAAAATAATCTTAATCTGGTCTTAATGGCGCGGGGTGGAGCAGCCCGGTAGCTCGTCAGGCTCATAACCTGAAGGCCGCAGGTTCAAATCCTGCCCCCGCAACCAGTATCAATCAGTGTTATAAAATACTATCAAAAAAAATCTAAGCTCGAAAATACAATAGACAGGTAGATCATATCTTTTAAGAACAACGGGTTGCTCATTTAAAGTCCGTGGAAAACTTAGAGGAAAAAAGTGCGCTATATTATGAAACTTCATGGAAGCTTTTCTGAAAAATTTTGGCGCGCTCTTAACATCTTTAAAAAACAGCATAAAAACATGAAAAATTGTTAGGGCAAAAATGCCCATTCGTAACTGAATAAATAGGAACATAATCATCGCAGATTGTGCTCAAAATATGCTCCTTAATCTTCTTCCTAAAAAATATAACCCCATCAAACGCGCATCTATAGCTTGTAAATAAAAATCTTAAGCACAAACTTTTTGATCTTCAAACACGCTCCTCAGCACAACCCTCTCTCATTATCGTCTATTTTGCTATTAGTTATGGGGAAAAAAGACGCTGTTGGTTCCATAAAAACACACTTCATCTCCTAAATACAATCATAGTGACCAGATCTTCACTGATATCTGCTTTGCAACAGAACTCAACATGAAAATTAATATAAAACCAAAAATTCTGGTTTTTATTCAAGACGCCATTATTAAGCGGCATAATATGAAGCAGAATAAGGAAAAATATATCACTTCTTATCCTATTAAAAATAAGCTAAGCTTAGAAAATTAAGTATTTGGGAAAATAAAAAGCTGCACCAATTGTGCAGCTTTTCTATGAATTTCATATTTTGTGAAGCAAAGATTTTTTTAAATATGTAAAGGGATTTTACGACTTTTGTAGCCATAGTAACCAAAAAGACTGGCAACAATGGCACCTATCAGACTTCCAAAGAAACTCCACCATCCAATGTGAGATGCAGTTTTAGCAGCTTGATCGGCAGTGTCACGAGCATCCTTTGCAAGTGTGTCTAATTTCTTGGATAATGTATCTATCTGCTGTTCAAGAGCCTTTATTGTCTGCTCGGTTTTTGTTTTTGCTGTTTGATAAACATCAAGCGCTTGATCGGTTGTTTTTTCTGCTTCAGCGCGGGTCATGCCATTGTTTATAAGAGCGTTGACAATATCGTCGCGGTCAATGTTTTTTGTGATATCTTGTATATGGTCTGAAAGACGTGTGCTCAAGTTTTTAAGATGTGTGCGATAATGAGAAGGATCATCCTTAAAAGCCATTATAGCAGAGCCGATATCTTTGATAGCGGCCTTATAGACTTGCTTTAAACGGTCAGGGTTGAGAGCGGGGATATCACTTTTATTGAGGAATTCGCGCAATTGGCTGCGCAATTTATCAAAATCAACTCCATTACCGTCTTTCCCATTTAAAAAGTTTTCGCTACCTAACTTTGAAAGCAGAGGAAAGCTATCTGTGTCTAAATTGGCCACAGTTTGCTGTATCGCAGAACCGCTATTTAAAATAGCTTTAGCGCCTAAATTTGCTGCGCTCGAAGCGAAAAAAATCGTTTGGATAGCTATGATAAGTGTTAATAAAGCCCAAGTTAAAAAACCATGAAGTGTGCCTGACATATCTGCAAAACGTCCAGCAATAAAACCTCCGCTTGCTAAGCTGAGAAGCATAATAATCAGGGAACCAATACCAATGGATAGAAAGACGCCCTCAAAAGGAGACGAAGAATAAAGGTCAATTTGCCCTAATCCTAAAGCTACAACCAGAAAAGATAAGCAGATTGAAGTAGCAAATGCTGTCACCAGTCCAGCAAAAACGGCTGACCATGAAATGGGTGTGTGAAGAAAGGGATATTCTGTTTCTATTGATGTTGCTTTAAATAAATGAGTATCACGCTCACCTTCTGGAATACGGATTTCCATGTCTTTATCTCCTTAAATGATGCTGGAGATAAAATGCACTTTTGATAATTATGTTCCAAAAATGGTCAAAACAAACAAAAATAGTAAATGATACGTGATGAAAATGTAGAAACACTCAAAAAACGATTGCTGGTATTATAGGTTAGACGCAGCAGTTGTTTTTAATGTCTTTCTAGATAGTTTATATTTGCATGCATCTTTTTTTGGCATCATAGCATGGTTGAACGGTGTTTAATAACTAGAAAATATTTGACTCTAAAATTTCACAAAAAATGCGAGTGCTGTCGTTCAGGTTTTTTAGGATATTACTGAGGTTAGAGTTTTACATTACCTTTTTTGCAACAAATATTTATACAATTTCGAGTAAAAATCATATGCATATATGAATTGTGAAGGGGATCTCTATTGAGCAATGAAACCACGAGTATTCTTAAAGATTTATTTAGTTCAGAACAAAAGTAGGCATCTGTTTCTTTAGAGATGAGAGATATATTTTTAGGAGAGAGGATCGGAAAAACCTCTTAATGAAAAAACAAAAAGGCATTTTGATTATTTATGACAGGTACAGAAAAAACTTGTAAATTTTGTTGAAAAATATACCTGTGAAGAGTTAATCGTAAATATGCGTTATTAATTTCTCTGCCAATAAATTGCTACAAAAATTTCATAAAGATGTTTTCTAACGCTTTTACACTATTGTACGATAGTTAGATATCGTATCTCGTGTGCAGGAGTGTTTGGCGTATGGTGTTGTTCAAACTTATAAGAGAAAGAATTGTTTTACGTGCAAGATGCGAAGAAATATTGAGTCAGCGGTTTTTCTATACTTTTATTTGTTTTTCGGATGGGCAATTTTTAGGCATTTATTTGGGCAGATATTGAAGCTGTTTATTTGAGCATATTCTCAGAATCGCTTTGCTGGTTGTGTGTAGAGACTTTGAAAATGCGTATGAATTGTTGGAGAAAAGCTTTGATGTTTTTTATGAGCCAATTGTAAGCGTTGTTTTTGGTATCTGGATGTTGGAATTTTATTGTAAAAATTTTTAAAAGTCGTTTCAACACTAATTTTGCGTGCTGTCCTGCTGTCTATTGGGATGCGCGATGGTTTTTGTAAACTAAACAAAAAGGAAGAATTTCGATGTATCAGATTGATTACAATAGTTATCGCTCTATCAAGAGCTTTAATCGTCGTGTTCGTTTTCTTGTAATGCATTATACTGCGCTTGATTTTAAAGCCTCTGTTATGGCTCTTACAGGAGAAAATGTTAGCGCCCACTATCTTGTTCCTGATCCATCAGAGCAGACGTATATTGAGTCAGGATTTAAAGATATGCGTATCTTCAATCTAGTTGATGAAAACGAGCGTGCATGGCATGCGGGTGTGAGTGCATGGGCTGGACGCAGTAATCTAAACGATACATCTATTGGGATTGAAATAGTTAATTTAGCGATGAGTCACTCTGATTCATCAGAAAAGGCGCATACTGATGAAGCGTCTTTGAAGGGTGTGCACATTTTATATCCAGTTAATAAAGATGGATATGAATTGCAGGATGAAGCAGTTAATTTAGTTCCTTATGAAAATGAGAGCTTTATATTTCCTCCTTATAATCCGACGCAAATTGATGCAGTTAAGGAACTTGCGTTGAATATTCTTCAACGGTATCCAGATATTATGCCAACCGATGTTGTTGGGCACAGTGATATTGCCATTGGACGAAAGAGTGATCCAGGGGCTGCTTTCCCATGGAAAGAACTTTATACGGCAGGCATAGGAGCATGGTATGATGATGAACTAAAGGATCATTATCAGGAGCAGTTCTGTAAGAGTTTTCCATCCAAAGAGGATGTCTTGGCTAAGTTGAAATGTTATGGATATGATATTTCGATTGCATGTACCGAAATTGGGTATAAGAATTTGATCCGAGCGTTTCAGCTTCATTTTCGCCAAAAAAATTATGATGGAATTTTGGATGTTGAAACAGCGGCAATTATCTATGCTTTGGTAGATAAATATTTTCCGTCAAATTGATTTGACTCAGTTTAATTTAAATAGTTGCAGATGGTTCTAAAAATTAAGAACTGGCAACATAGGTTGCCAGTTCTTAAAAACGTCGTTTAAGAATTAGAATGAGTGTTGGATACGAATCATACCTTGTAAAGCACTTTTCCCATTTAGAGCATGTATAAATGTTGTATTGCCGTCAATGCTCTTTAGAGTACGATCATCGTTCCAAGAAACATAAGTTAATTCAGGTGTAATCACGAGACCTGGAACCAGCGTGTATGAAATATTTACGGAAGTTGCAAAGGTTTTTACAGCACTGTAAGAAATTTGAGCATTCAAATCTGCTGTTGGGGTAATTTTATAAGTTGCGCCAGCCCATGCAGCCCATTTTCCTCCCCAGTTTGCATAGATTGTGGCATTTTGTCGTGATAGTATAAAACTACCGTCTTTTGTAAATATAGCGGCGCCATCTTTTGTGTTTACTTCATAGTAGTCAATGTTGTCTTTATAGCCACCCATTGCCCATAGATTTAAATTCTCATTGATATTGAAATCTACACGCAGCTTACCAGCCCATTTTGCATAGTAAGAATCATAAGCAGCAACTGTTGAAAAGCCACCCCATTTTTGCATAAATTTCATACCAACAACAAAATTAGGAGTATAGTCTTTTGTTTGTTTACTCAATTCGGGCAGATCATCGATGAAAGTGGGAGAAATTGCACCATCGTTATTAATGTAAAAGCTTTTGTTTGTAGTACCTGAAGCATTTCCTAATTCAGCTCCGATAATAGCAGAAAAACCGCTGTCGCCATTAAAGGTGTAAGAAATAAAATTGGTTCTTGTAACACCAGCGGGCGCTATGCTGTCATCATTTATAACATTACCATAGCCACCAGTCCAATTGTTGAAAATTGTATCATCAAGACCTACGCGAAAACCACCAAGTTCGAGGTAAGCAGCTGAGAGTTTTGCACCATCCTTGTCTCTACCGTTGCTCCACTGTGAGTAAACCTTTGCATATGAACGAAGTGTTCCTAACTCTGTTTCAGTGGCAGTTTGAAAAACAAGTGTGAGTCGTGATGATGCACCGTAGCTTTTTCTACCTTCGTTTAATTCTGCATTTGTTGTTGCATCAACGTTATCTCCACCTATAAGATCAGCACGGATACTGCCTGATAAGCGTATGCAAGTTTCTGTCCCAGGGATATAAAAATATCCTTTTCCATATGCATCACAAACGCGAACATATTTCACAGGTTCTAATTTTTTTGCAACTTCTGAAGCTGCTTGTGCTCCAGAAATCGTGGCAAAAATTGCTGTAGTGCTAAAAAAAAGGGATTTAATATTCATAATGGATCTCTCCGGTAAGGGTAACGTAATCTTGATATTTGCTTAATTCACTCAAGACAAAATGAAATATGCAATATTGATGATCTTGGCTATACTAATCTTTTTAGGATATACAAATACGAAATTGCTTTTTTTTATGGTATTCATGTAGTATCCGGTGAAGTGTTGCGAAAAAATCACTTTTTTTGCCTATTCATTGTTATATTCAGAGTTCATTAATAAATTTTATTTGATTTGGTTAATAAAAAATAAAAATCTTAGATATTTTTGAAAAAAGTAGAAAATATCTTGAACTTTTTGTCGATACCGTTTATGCACCGCTCTTGGAGAGGTGGCCGAGTGGTCGAAGGCGCTCCCCTGCTAAGGGAGTAGGGCTCAAAAGGCTCTCGAGAGTTCGAATCTCTTCCTCTCCGCCATTGATCTTAAAAAACTTTCCTACGTTTCTTGATGGCATAGATCAAAATCGAAACATTTGTGGATTTTTTGCTGTTTGCAATTGGTGTCCTCTTTATAAAAACATCCCGTTTTTCTCTATTTTTCTTCTCTATAATCTCTTTCCTGAAAACGCTGTACTTGGGAAATAAAGTACAGAGCTTTTAGTTATGAAAAATAAAAGGGTTAGCAATTGACCTATTTGCATCAGTCTATGCTTAGTATTGTTATTTATCGGGTGAGATGTTGAACTTGGAACGATAGCAAATACAGTTTTTGTTGTCTTTATAATCTTCAAATGGATTGCTGTCGTATATGTCGAAGAATTTTTAAAGCATCTCCTTTCATTGGCAAAATCTTTCAGCAGCTTTTACTGTTTGTTGGGAGAAGCGGTTTGTCATTTGCCATGTTTATTGGGATGAGGTTATAAACGTGAGAGATGTTATCATTTCTGGTGTTGGTATGTAACGCGAACAGTATGATCATCAATAAATTTGATTGAAATATGAGACTACTCGGCATCTGCATGTTTAGAAAGGTAACACAAGTTACATTGGCATTGAGGCTTTCTAATTTTTATGAAAAGCTTGGGGCGATTGTAATGCTTTTAGTGTATCTATAAGGCTATCAGTAACTTGTAAATCCTATAAACCAATTAAGGTTGGATCTTTTGCTCTGATAATACGAATTTTATCCTAATTCATATGATTGATAGTCAGGGACATAAAGATTGTACGAATTGAGGAATATTCTTACAAGCAAAGCATTACATAAATCTGTAGAAGAGACAGTTGTTTATAATTTTGCTCGTGATAAGCAGATATTCGACAGATGAATTATCCTTCTTTAAGCGACTCTAAGAAACACCAAGCCGCATAATGTGGAACAACCTGTTTCAGCAATAATTGATTATAGGGAACGGTCAAATGGTGTTGCTTGGTTTTAGAATGATGTACAGAAATAGTCATTTTTCCCATCACTTCTGTTGAAGTTATGAGTGTTTGGAATGCTGGCTCTATTTGTACAGAGACATTGCAGCGCGGTAAGTTGCGCTTATCAGGGATCGTTGTTGGCAAACAAGATTGCAAGGCATTATCTTTTGTTTCCCAAATGACATTATAGTGTGCAGTTAAAATATCTAAAGCGGTTTTTTTATCTCGACTGACAATATAGCCAGAAAATTCTTGTTCGAACTTTGCTAGAGCTTCTGTTGATAGGGAGGCATCGTGTGCTGTCTCTATTTCCACAAAGACATAAGGGCTTTTCCATAAAAAATGCACATTATGTTCTTCTGCTAAATTCATTTTTTGCACTTTGCGGCCTATTTCACCCTCGCTTATTCCAATTAAGACCCAATGATAGGTTTTTTTCTGCTCTTGTAGATAGGCAAATTGGCGCAAATAATTTTCTAACATGAGTTGCGCTTGTGATGGCGGCCCAGGTAAAACAAGAATTTTCGCTTGCTCAAATGATAAATAAAAGCCTGGAGCAGTGCCCCATGGATTATCTAATATTTGTGCGTTTTCTGGAAAAAAAGCCTGCAATTTATTGCAGTCATCTAAAGGCAAGCCTAATTTTTGTAATTGATCTTGGATTGTTAACCAAGCTGTTTCATTATAAATTAACGCTTGTCCAACCGTTTTTGAGACAGCTTCCCGTGTTTTATCATCAGGCGTTGGACCTAAACCACCACAGACCACAATAAGGTCATCTTGTCGGCAAGAAGCAAGAATAGTGTGGTTAATATGCATGAGATTATCACCACAAGTGCTTTGAGATCGAGTCACATAACCAAATTTTTTAAGCCATTGGCTAATCATTTGTTGGTTTGTATTTAAATACTGGCCCGATAATAATTCATCACCAATGGTAATAACACTGGCGCTCAAATATTCTTTGGGTTTTTTTATGGCTTCGATAATGGCATGAGCCATTTTTGTGGTTGAGGCGTTGCCACCTAAATCATAAGTTAAAATTTGTGCCTCTTTCATAACTTGTTTAATAGCCTTGTGAATTTGTCCTGCTTCTTTTTCAAAACCCAAATAATCAAGAAGCATGGCAACAGTATAAAACATAGCAGTTGGATTTGCTTTATCTTGTCCTGCTATATGGGGTGCACTTCCATGAACAGGTTTAAAATAAGCACTTTTCCCGCCGATATTAGCGCTCGGCGCTAACCATAAACCGCCCATAACTGCTGCACCAACATTTGACAGAACATCACCAAACATATTTTCGGCAACAATAACACCAAATTCATGTGGCTTTCGGATAAGACAAAGTGCTAGAGCATCGACATTGTGGATGTCGGCATGAATGTTAGGAAATTGTGCAGCAACCTCAAAGAAAATTGTTCCAGCAAAATGGCTACTTTCTTGCATCACATTCAGCTTATCCGCGAAAGTTACGCGTTTAAAATGATGTGTGGAGGCATATTCAAAAGCTAATTTAAACAAACGCTCTAAACCAAAACGTGTTTGGATGCGAGCTGTCCACGCTACCTCATCTCTTCCAGATTTGTCAATATTGGGATGTTGTAATCGCTTAGAAACTTCGCTTTTTTTTATACCTTTAAAATCTAAACCAGCATAAAGACCTTCACTATTTTCTCGTATAATACAACAACGAAAGGGATGTCCTTCGCCAACAATCGAAAAAATAGGGTAAATATTTGCAAATAGGTCTAGCTTTTGTCGCAATTGGATGAGAGGAGAAACATAGGCTACATTTTGATTTTTATAGGCGAAGGGGAGAGCTTTTAAAGCCTCCGGTTTATCTTTACTGGTTATAGCACCTAATAAGATTGCATCAGCTTCTGTTATTTTTTGCCAAGTTTCAGTAGGCACTGGATTTGCATCTTGGCACCAACATTCCCAGCCAATGGCACTATAGTCTAATTGTATTGGTAAGTTAAAAATTTCAAAAAGTTTTATAGCTTCTCTACATATTTCAGGCCCGATACCATCACCGGCTAGTACTAATACTTTTTTATTCATAATTAATTTAGTTATTCCTCTTGAAATAATTGCATTCTGGTTATGGGATTATCACTCTAAGGACGCATATCTGTATCTGGAATGAATAGTGATGTTGCATATAATCATCTTTAGAGATGCCAGAGAGATGCCAGTTAATCCAAGGCCTTTTATGGATTTGGAAGGGCTGTTACGATAGCTAATTTTGACCCATTCAATATCGCTATGTGTTATATTTTGAATATGTGTTAAAGCATAGTCAAGTTTAAATTGGAATTTATTTTGATATCCATCATTTTCATAGAGTTAGTTACAGCGATATTATTTATTTTACTTACAATTGCTCCTCTTTCATGTAATTAATTTACATTATTTACAGTTCCAAACTTGTATCCAGATCAATATATTATAAATCCACTTATGCAGATAAGATTTGTGATGATGGCTGTATAACGTGAGACATGATCGGAAATTTTTCCGATAAGGAATGCAGTTAGAGCAGTACTATCCAATTGCAAAGTACTCATTACACCAGAGGCTGCTTCTGAGTTTTATGGATGTGCAGCAATCGTAGAAGCTGTGTCCAAGGGTAGCAAAAAACTATTACCGAAAGTAAGAATAGAAAAAGATACTGGTTAGTAATAAAATGGACTTATATAAAGCTGCAGCGTACACAAAACCTCTTTCAGAACAAACAATATACAGCTTTGGTGGATAATATTTTCGATATTTCTTTTTTTGCATGAAAACCAACCAAACGCTGTGCAAAAGGCATGTTTCTCACTACACAGTTTTACGAAACTCTTCGGTTTCTATCGCAAAAACGTGTTTCTCTTTACTTGCAGGCATTGCTGCAACGATAATTGGTATTCAAGCCAGTTGTTGGTTTGTGTTGACAATGATTGCACTGAGCTTCGCCATATTATGGCGTATCTTCTCTTCTTTATGGCAAAAAAATTATCATAGTAAATAAGTAGCTTAAAAAATGAATAGCACTATCTACAGTATGCGCCAAAATGTGATACAGATAATTCTCGAATTCGGTATGAATTCTGAACCTTTGAAAAAATTGTTTGGCTGGGATCTTCTACTATAAATAAGTTTGTTCACACTTCGCGTCTTATTTTAGTAAAGAAGGAACGCAGTTTTAAAGATTGGCGTGCATGTTGTGGTAAAGTGCTCAAGAAAACAAGTTGGCTGTTAAAATTTTCTAAATGAACATAAAAGCTGGCTATATTCTATTTGCTTTGTATTTTTTGTAAGGCTGAAAAAAATTATGAAAATATTCAAGGTAATGACCTTAAAAATTCTCAAAGTTCTTTTTGGGTGAGGCATTTTGAAGGTTCTTAGGATCTATTTATAGCTAAAAGAGGTATTTTTTGATAATTATCTATGTGGCAAAAAAGATTTGCAAATTTAGTATTTGATTTTAGAGTTACTATTAAGATTCGAACTATTGACGTTGAAGTTTTTTGTACATTAAAAATCGTTTTTTAAAAGGTATAACAGTAAACTTCTAATGTTCTATTTAGAGTTGTTATGAGTATTTTTAACCAAGCGATAAAGGATGAATTATTTGGTGGATTAAAAATAGAATAATCAACTAATTTATTGATTATAATTGATTTTTTAAATGGTGCCCAAAAGAGGACTCGAACCTCCACGCCTTACGGCACAGGTACCTGAAACCTGCGCGTCTACCAATTCCGCCATTTGGGCTATGAAATTCATCTAAGCTTACGAAGAAGCTCTGTCAATAAAATTGTAAATTCATTTTTTAGCTGAAATCATTAAAAAATAATTTGTGTCTGTTATAATTTAAAAGATTTAAAGTGATATGATTGTTTTTGATGAAATTGTTGAGTCAGAATTGAATGTGTAAATAATAGGAATGCCAGTTGTTAATTCTTTAGATACAATTTCTTTACCATCTAAACCTTCAAGTGCCATAATAAGAGCGCGGAGAGAATTGCCGTGAGCTGCAACCAAAACAGTTTGAGAACGCAAAATATGAGGTTGGATATGGTAAAGATAATAGGGCCAAACACGTGCACCGGTATCGCGTAAGCTTTCTCCGTTAGGTGGTGCAATAGTATAAGAACGGCGCCATATTTCTACTTGTTCTTTCCCCCATTGTTGGCGCACTTCATCTTTATTTAGACCAGATAGATCACCATAATCACGCTCATTTAATGCGGAGGTTTTTATTAATTGCAAATCTGGTTGTTCCATTTGTTCTAAAATGTGCTGAGCTGTTTTTTGCGCGCGCTGTAAGGCAGATGTATAAACGATGTCAAATTTTAAACCAAATTTTTTAAGATTATTTCCCGCTGTTATCGCTTCTTCATGACCTCTTTCTGTTAGATCTGGATCTTTCCAGCCGGTAAAAAGATTTTTAACATTCCATTCACTTTGTCCGTGACGGATTAAAACAAGTGTGCGTCTCATTACGAATTTCCTGCGTTAATTCTTGACTATTCGTCATTTAGTCCCAAAACATCGAGCATTGAATAAAGACCTTTTTTCTGATTTCTTGCCCATAAAGCTGCTTTTAACGCACCATTGGCAAAAATAGAGCGTTCTTGTGCTAAGTGTGAAAGAACAATGCGCTCGTTTAAGCCAGCAAAGATGACACTATGATCACCAATGACGGTTCCACCTCTTGAACAAGAAAAACCGATAGTGCCTTTTTCACGTTTTCCTGTATAGTTATTGGGTTCGCTAAGGCTAACGTCCTTAAGCATAACATTGCGACCTTTAGCTGCTGCATTGCCAAGAAGAAGAGCTGTTCCAGAAGGAGCGTCAATTTTGCTAGAGTGATGCATCTCGTAAATCTCAATATCAAAATCATCAGATCCTAATATTTGAGCTGCTTTTTTTACGAGGCTTGCTAAAAGATTAATTCCAAGGCTCATATTTCCAGATTTTACAATAGTAGTATGCTTCGCTGAATCTGTAATTTGCGCTTCTTCTGTTTTATTAAATCCTGTTGTTCCTATAATATGAACTAAGCCTTTTTGAGCTGCATAGTCGGCATAGAGAACACTGGCTTGTGGCCGAGAAAAATCCAAAATCCCTTCCGTGTTAGAAAAGGCACTTTCGGGATCATCAGTGATGCGAATGTTGAGAATATCTGAGCCAATTAATGTGCTGGCGTCTTTTCCTACAAAAGACGATCTTTCACGCACAAGCACAGCAGAAAGTTCCACGTCTTTTCTATGCTGGATAGCAGTAATGAGTTCTCGTCCCATTTTTCCATTTCCACCAACAACTGTAAGACGCATATTTATCTCCTTATGATCTTTTATTCTTTGAGTATAGGTAAATTCTCTTTTTTTTTCCAATTGTTCTTTTAATAAGAAAAAAATTTTTTTCTTTTGATTATTGGACTAATAGTTGGTTTATAAGAGCTTGTCGTGAAAAATATACGCGTTATCTGATAGAAGAGATCCATGCGAAGACAGAGCAATAAATTTAAAATGCGCATTTTGTGGACGATGTGAGGATCACATGTTATGATGCGTAAATCCGTAAGATTCCTTGTAATAGAAGCGATTAAAGATTTATTGTTTACTGTGAATATTGCTTTTACTTTTGTCTCCAAGAGGAGGGATACTCAAAAATCAAGATCCGCATAATGAGGACTAGCCGCAATTCCTCGAATGCGATCTGTTAAAAGAGGGCGAAAGGAAGGACGCGATTTAATTCGCATATACCAATCTTTGGCTGCAGGAGAATGCTCCCAATCAATTTCTCCTAAAAAATCCAGCACAGAAACAGCCGCAGCTGCTGCTAAATCTGCATAAGACAATTCCAATCCGACTAACCAATCACGAGATGCGCAAAGCCAATTAAGGTAGTTCATATGTGGTCGAATATTGGCGCGTGCATTGCGTAAAATTTGCGAATTTGGGGCTCCACCTCCAATGGTTGATGGCATTTCACGTTTATAGATTCTTTCTCGTACAATATGGCGTGTAGCCTCATTTTCAAATTTATTTAAGAACCAATCGTTGAGACGGCGCACCTCAGCACGATCTAAAGGGTTTTCAGGAAAAAATTTATTTTCTTGTCGTAAACTACCACGTGTTTCATCTAAATATTCGAAAATAACGGTGGCTCCTGATAAGGGAATTTCACGTTCAGCTAGAAGGACAGGGACATGTCCAGCTGGATTAAGTGCGAGAAACTCATGTCTTCTTGCCCATTCGTGTTCTTCAATCAGTTGCGTATTTATAGCATATTCTCCAAGAACGAGGCGTATGAAGCGAGAGGCAGAAGATAGAGGTGAGTGAAAAAGCGTCAGCATAATTTATACTATTAAATAAAGTTGATGAATTCTGTAAAGAGTAACAAGATGACTTATAAAGGTGCTTTACTGGAAGTACAAGATCATTAGCCTCTGTAAACAATCATATTTAATAATTAATAACAGGGATATACTTTATTATGACAGGGTTATACCTTATTATATGATTGCTTGCAAAATCGCAGCGCGTAATTCTTCTAGACCTAATACTTTTTCTGAAGATGTTACGAGAAGTTCAGGATAAGCTGCTGGGTGCTTAAGGAGCGTTGCCTGTGTAATCATTATTAACTTTTTGAGCGCGTCTGATTTGACTTTATCGCTTTTTGTCAACACAATCTGGTAAGAGACAGCTGCTTTATCAAGAAGAGTTAGAACATCTGCATCATTTTTTTTGATTCCATGACGTGAATCAATCAAGACATAGACACGTTTTAGTGTTGTGCGCCCCCGTAAGTAGCTAAAAATTAGGCGAGTCCACGCCTCAACAAGATTTTGTGGAGCTTCAGCAAAACCATAGCCTGGCATATCTACAAGTGCTATAGGAGGAAGGTCTTCAGATTGACTGCTAAAACCATCAGGTACAAAGTAGTTAAGCTCTTGAGTGCGTCCTGGTGTATTTGAGGTGCGTGCTAAATTTTTTTGCTGAACGAGTGCATTTATCAAGGATGATTTCCCAACGTTAGAGCGTCCTGCAAACGCGATCTCCGGTGGTCCCTCAGGAGGAAGAAAGCGTATTGCAGGCACTCCACGAATGAAAATCCAATTGCGAGAAAAAATTCCAGAAAGAGAAGAATATTTTGTCATTCATGAATTTCTTTTTTTGGTGATTTTCGCCACATAGCTTTTAGATTATCTAAAAGCTCAATTTTAACGCCTTGACGTTTCATCATGATACCTTGCTGAATCATCGACAATACATTGTTCCATGCCCAATAAATGACAAGACCAACAGGGAAGGAGGCGAGCATAAAGGTAAAAATGACTGGCATCCACGTGAAAATCATAGCTTGCGTTTGATCTTGGGGAGCAGGGTTCATACGCATTTGTAAAAACATTGTTATTCCCATGATGAGAGGCCATGCGCCAAGCATAAGAAATGTTGGAGTTGTATAAGGCAAGAGACCAAACAGATTAAAAAGAGAAGTTGGATCAGGAGCTGCTAAATCTTGGATCCAACCGAAGAAAGGGGCATGCCGCATTTCAATGGTGATATACAAAACTTTATAAAGAGCAAAGAATATTGGAAATTGAATCAACATGGGCCAACAGCCTGCAAGGGGATTGATATTTTTGCTTTTATACAACTCTACAATTGCTTGTTGTTGCTTGACTTTATCATCTGGATATTTTTCTTTGATCTCCTGTAACATTGGCTGTAAAAGCTTCATGCGTGCCATAGATTTGTAGGATTTATTTGCAAGCGGGAATAGAAGTATTTTCAAGAGTACTGTGACTAGAAGAATGGCTACACCAAAATTGCCTGTTTGCTTATAAAGAATATCAATAATAGAAAACATTGGTTTAGTGATGAAATCAAACCAACCCCAGTCAATTAAGAGAGCGAATTTTTTAATATTCAGCTTATTTTGATAATCATTAATGATCTCAACTTGTTTTGCACCAGCAAAAAGATGGTTTGTAATGGTCTTTGTTTCATGGGGAGCAACAGTTAAAGGGGCTTCAAGCAAATCAGATTGATAGTGAGTGCTTAGGCGATCAAAATAGATAAAGCGACTTGTGTATTCTTTATCTTGCTTAGGAATAACCGCAACAGCCCAATATTTATCGGTAATGCCAATCCAACCTCCTGTAACTTTAGCAAAAGTCATACTCTTTTGGCCATTATCAGGATTGGGACTAAGATCTGCCATATTTGTGTACTTTTCCGTTTTGAGTGCATCACCTGCAACTCCTATCATGCCTTCATGGAGTACATAGGCTGCCTTTGAGTTTTCTGGTGGAGCAGCACGTGCAACTCGAGCATAAGAGGAAAGGTAGATTGGTTCATTACTTTCATTGCTGATAGAATCCTCAACGGTAAACATGTAATGATCATCAATCGAAAGGGTTCGGCGGAAAATTTGTCCTTGTCCGTTATCGTAGATTAAAGTAACGGGTGTTGAAGGGGTTAGAGTTGTATTATTGCCTTCTATTTGCCATTGGGTATCAGATTGTGGCAATGCTTTTGCAGGTAAAGATGAACTTGTAAAGCCAAATTCAGCAAGATAAGTTGTGGTAAATCCCTTGGGATTGAGTAGAGCGATTTCTGGTGAATCTTTATCTACTGTTAGGCGATATTTTTTGAGCAAAAGATCATCAAACTGTGCGCCTACAAGATTAATAGAGCCCGAAAGTTCATTCGTATTTATTGGAACACGATTTGTTTTTGCTAATTGAATATTCCGAGCCTCAGAAGTCATTTTAGAATTTATTACAGGTATTGCCCCATGTATTTGTGCATCGTCAGAAGAATCTGCGGTAGCAAGTGGAGATTGTTGTTTTGACAGCTGCTGTGCATTCATTTGCTGTTGTTGCAGTTCGGCTTGTTTGGGAGCAACATAAAGAAAATGCCACGAGGTGAGCACTACAAAAGACAATCCAATGGCGATAAAGAAATTGCGGTTATATTCCATTCTTACTATCCTGTTGCCGTTGCTGATGTTGTATTTTCGGTTTTATCCGTACTCGTCGACTTAATTCATTGATCAAAGATGTAAATGGCGCATGAAGCACATCTCGATGTGCGACAATAACATAGTCTGTTCCTGCCTCTATCTCATCTGTTAAACCAACTCTAACTGCTTCACGCAAACGTCTTTTTATACGATTGCGTTTAACAGCATTACCGTTTTTACGCGTGACAGTAAAACCTACACGCGCAACAAGGGGATGCTTCATTTTTGCTGTTTGTTCACGGGGTTTAACTTCAAGCAAAAATAAAGGACCGCGTCGTTTTTCTCCTGTACGTACAGCCAAGAAATCCGCTCTCTTGCGAATGCGGCAGGGATGTTTTTTCTTCATAAAAAACGTCTCGTAGCTTTAATAAATGCCTGCAAAAATACAAGCATTTGAGATCCATAATAAAAACCTCACAACAAGGAGACGGTAAGTAATATTAAACCTGTCGTGAAAATTAAAAATGGTCAAGCAGATAACCGTTTGCGTCCACGAGCACGTCTTGCTGCGATAACTTTGCGTCCACCAGCTGTTGCCATACGTGCACGAAATCCATGACGGCGTTTACGTACAAGTTTAGAGGGGTTGTAAGTGCGTTTCATTTATTTTAATACCGCGGTGTGCGGCCCTTCTTATTTCTATGAGCAGTTATGCGCTAGACGAACAATCTTACTTTTATATCAAATAATCGCCAATCCATAAGGAAAAACATTAAAAAAGTCAATCTTAGATTATTTTTCTACCTCTTGAAAAAATGCAAAAAATCTCTCTAGATATTTATTTTGTGAAAGATATTTCCAAACTTAAAAAAGTGATTATTGGTTATCATGCTTCAATTTACAATTATTTTGTCCATATACACATGCATTTAAAATAGGCTATAAAGAAAGCAAAGTGATTTGTTATTGTATCACTATAAAAAGTATCATTATGCACTATTCTTTTTTAATATAAGCAATTTGCTCGATTTTAGTTTTTAAAGACGCTTTATAAAGTGATTGTACAGTAAAGTATATTTTGCTGAATTTCATGCTTTAAGTTTTTTATATGAGGTTGGTTTAGTTTTTTGAAAGAGATAAGACGTAAAATACTTATACACTTTAAAATTCTCATAAAGTGAAAATTTTTAGGTCATTAATTTAGGTATTTTTGTCTTTGTTTCTGTGTTTTCTGGCATTTATATATTTATTAAAGAGGAAAGAGTGTGAATCTTATCACAAGCGAGGTTATTCGCAAAGAGTTACGGAAAATTAAGGGACTGGATTTTGAAAGCGATATTGTATCGTTGGGGCTTCTTTCAGAAATATTGATTATCAATGGTAAGGTTTTCTTTTCCATTACTGTTCCTGATGGGCGTGTGCAAGAATTTGAATCGTTGCGTCATGCTGCTGAAAAAATGGTAAGCGCTATGGATGGGGTTGAATCTGTTGTTGTTACACTTACGGCAGAAAAAAAATTGAAGTCATCTTTGTCTGTGCGTAAAGACGCGATTTTGTCTGCACAAAAACATAGAGCAAACTCATTGCCTGCTAAAACGGCGATAGAAGGTGTGCGGCATGTAATTGCGGTTGCTTCTGGGAAGGGCGGGGTTGGCAAATCTACCATGGCGATAAATATTGCTTTAGCTTTACAAGATTTTGGCTTCAAAACGGGAGTGATGGATGCAGATATTTATGGTCCATCTTTGCCGCGTTTGACGGGGCTTGTTAATCAAAAATCGCAGCTTGTAGGTGAAAAAAAACTTCAACCGCTTGAAAAGTTCGGCCTTAAATTAATGTCGATGGGATTTTTGATTGAGGAAGAAAAGCCTGTAGTCTGGCGTGGTCCCATGGTGATGGCGGCTGTAACGCAATTGTTAAGAGACGTTTTATGGGAGCCTCTTGATGTATTGGTGGTTGATATGCCACCAGGTACGGGAGACGCGCAATTAACGCTTGCGCAACAAGTGCAATTAACGGGTGCGCTGGTTATTTCTACTCCACAGGATCTTGCTTTGGTTGATGCTCGTAAAGCGATAGAAATGTTTATGAAGGTTGATGTTCCTATTTTAGGCCTCATTGAAAATATGAGTTATTTTATTGCTCCTGATACACGAAAACGCTATGATATTTTTGGTTATGGTGGTGCACGTGCAGAAGCTGAACGCCGAGGTATCCCTTTCTTGGCAGAAGTGCCGCTTGATGCTGCATTGCGGTCTTCTTCAGATGATGGCGTGCCAATCTTTGCTGCTAAACCCAATGAAGAGCATGCCAAGCTTTATCGTACAATAATTGATCAGGTAAAACACAATTTTTTTTAATTGTGTTTTTCTAAAAGCTTTTACTAAGATACAATCATCAAAAAATATAAAGGATTGTTTTATGAGAATTTCAGGAAATGAGCATCTTATCATTGGATTAGATGTTTCAGATGTCAAACAAGCGGAAAAATTGATCATACAATTGAGTAATAATATCTGTTTTATAAAATAGGTTATCAATTAGCTTTTGCTGGTGGCATGGAAATTGATTAAAGATTTTGTTCAAGTGCGGAAAGGGTTTTTTTCGGTATGAAATTGCTAGATAATGATTATATCATTGAAAAGGCTGTAGAAAGTATTGAAAATTAGGTGTTTTGATGCTGAGATTCATACTTACCCTAAAGCATGCAGGTAGCTGGTTTTGATACTCGAGAGAGCGATTTATGTTTGCTTGGGGTGACAGTTTTGATGTTGATGGATGAAGCTGATTTCAAAAATGCAGATTATAAAGATAATTCAGAAAATTTAGTCTTGAAAAGAGCTGAGCAAGCTAAAAATGTGGGAATGGGTAGAATTATTGTTTCGGTTTTGAAATGGAAGCTATGCGGAAGATGATTGGTGTTGATATGGTGTTAGTCACACCGAGAATTCGTCTTGTTGGAAGCAATAATGATGATCAAAAATGGGTTGTAACGCCAAAACAAGTGTTAGAAGCAGGAGCAAGCCATCTTGTCGCGGCAAAACCGATTGTTCGCGCCTCTGATCTTTTAGCAGCAGTAAAAAAATTTTGGCAGAAATGGTCGATGATGATCAGGGATCAAGATATTGGTAAGGTCTAATGGCAAGAGGATGTTGATTATGAAAGAAGGGTATGAGTAAGAAAGCATATTTTATAGGCGCTCATGCTTATTCTGCACCCGTCATAGAATCAGCGCTTTATTTAGTGGCAACGCCTATTGGAAATCTTGCAGATATAACGATTCGTGCTTTGCAAGTGCTCTCAGGGGTTGATATCTTGGCGTGTGAGGATACGCGTGTGACGCGTGTCTTGTTAGAACGCTATGGTATTGAGAAAAAAACATTTCTTTATCATGAACACAATGCGCAAAAAGCAGGATCGAGATTATTAGCGGCTTTGGCAGAAAATAAAGCTGTTGCACTTGTTTCAGATGCTGGGACACCGCTTATTTCTGATCCCGGTTTTAAATTAGTAGAGCAGGCACGTGAAGCGGGTTACAAAATCGTTCCGATTCCTGGTGCCTCAGCTCTTTTAGCCGCTTTAGTGGCGACGGGACTTCCTACGGATAGCTTTTTCTTTGCAGGTTTTTTGAGTGCGCGCAAGGTACAGCGCCAAAAGCGGTTGGAGCAATTAAAAGCTATCCCTGCAACTTTGATTTTTTATGAATCACCTCATCGTCTTGTTGAAACTTTGCAGGATATGGTCTCTGTTTTTTCGGTGGATCGGCCTGCTGCAATATGTCGTGAATTAACAAAAAAATTTGAAACAGTGGATGTTTCTAATTTAGGAAATTTGCTCGAAAATTATGGGAAGCAGTCACGAGTTCGTGGGGAAATTGTTGTGCTTGTTGGGGCAGTTCTTTCCTCTTTGGAAGCGATAAGCGATAAAGAAATTGATGGAATGTTATTAGAATTGGCAAGTGTGCATTCTGCGGCAAAAGCTGCAGCGATGGCTGCAAAAAAAACAGGCTTCAAAAAGCAAGAACTTTTTCAGCGGTTGATTTTTTTAAAAGGTGCATAAAATTATGCAAAAAGAACGCAGGCAAGAGTCTTTTTATAAAGGTGTTCGTGCAGAAAAGTGGGCAGCTTGGTGGTTGCGTTTCAAAGGTTTTCACATTGCTGAAATTCGTTTTAAAACAAAATGTGGTGAAATTGATTTAATTGCACGGCGTGGAAATCTTGTTTTAATTGTTGAAGTAAAAGCACGCCCAACATTAGCTGAAGCAATGATTGCTGTTTCTCGGGTAAATGAGAAGCGCATCAAAGCAGCGACTGATATTTGGTTAGCACGACAAAAAGATCATTTCCTTTTATCCATACGCTTTGATTTGATTGCAATATTACCTTGGCGTTTTCCGCATCATATTCCAGCGTTTTTCACGTCTGATAGATAAGGAGCCCTATATTATTTTCTAAGTGAGAAGTTTTTTATTATATGTGCGTAAGTAAAAAGCGAATAACACTTGAGTGTTATAAGGAGTAAAATATGGACGATTATGAAAAATTTGCAACTGGTTTATTGATTGTTTTGGGAGCATTGATTATTGGTGGGCTAATGGCAGTGCATATTGTGTTCATGAATAAGCCAGGATTTTTATTTGCATTAGCGGCTGCTATTGTTGGTTGGTTTTCTGCTTTTGCAGTTCTTTTTGATAAGCCTAGAATCTACTTTGGATTGGTTACTCTTGCTATATTATGCGTTGCTTTTTCAATTAGTATTTATGTTAATTAAAATCGATAAAGTATTGGTTTGACTCTATTGAGATTATAAGAGTGAGGAATAGAAATGAAAATTGGTTTTTTAGGAACAGGTACAATTAGTGCTGCAATGGTGGATGGCTTAATGGCGAGCGCTTTTGATGTTCTTTCAATTATCATTTCGCCACGCAATGTACAAATAGCAGAGCGCCTTTCATGCAAGTATGATAAGGTTACGATTGCTGAAAATAATCAAGCGTTACTGGATGCGAGTGATTGTGTTTTTCTGTGTCTGCCCAATCAAATTGCAGAAGAGGTTTTGCGTCCTCTGCGGTTTCGTTCAGAACAGCTTGTTGTTTCCGTTCTTGCTATGGCAAAAGCAGCAGAAGTTGAAGAGTGGATTGATCATAAAGTTTATCGTGCTGTTCCACTTCCTTTTGTTTCAGAATGCAAAAATTTAACGCCAATTTATCCTGATCATCCATTTTTACACACTGTATTTGATGCTTTGGGTGGTACAATGGTGTTGGAAGCGGAAGATCAGTTTAACCTTTTCATGACTGCTGGTTCGTTAATGGGAGTTTATTTTAATTTTATAGGAACAGCACATCAGTGGTTTGTTGCAAAAGGGTTAAAAGAACAGCAGTCGGTAGAGTTTCTTGCTATGATGTTTGGCAATCTTACTGATGAAATGCGCAAAATTATAGCAATTGATCATACTGCATCTCTCGATTTTGCACTGCTTGAAAAAGAGTTTTCAACAAAAGGGGGAACAAATGAACTTTTATCAAATTGTTTTTCTCGCCAAGGAGGAAATGCTGCTTTGATAACAGCTCTTGAGAATACTTTGCACAAAATGGGTGCTTCATGTAAAAATTAGGATTGTTTTGCTAATATTTTTTTACTTCAATGAATGCTGAAAAATATTAATATATTCGTTTATATTTACATAGACATCGAAACTGCAAAATTTCCCGCTGGGTACGTTCAACAACAAATAGATTGATTTTATGATTTTTCTATAGCGTATTACAATAGCCAGTATTGTGATTATTATTTCGTCATTGAGAGATAGAATATAGTGGTCTTTTTTATGGAAAAATTTACACGATGGTTTAAAGATTTTATTGCTGGTGCGATGTAAAAAGTGCATTTTGCTTTGCACAAAAAGTTGCATGTATTGGTGGTTTGGGGGATTTTGGTCTAAGGGAAGAGAATAGTGTTCATTGAGTTTTTGTGAGCTCAAGCTTTAGAGAAATGAACAATTACTACATATTTGGATAAATGGGACCTTCATTGCCTTGCGGACAGGTCCAATTGATATTTTGATTAGGGTCTTTGATATCGCATGTTTTGCAATGTATGCAGTTTGAAGCATTGATAACATAAGCTTCGTGATCATTATATTCGAGCCATTCATAAACAGCCGCGGGACAATAGCGTGCAGAAGGCCCTCCATATATAGCATATTCAGAGTTCTTTTGTTTTTCAAGTGAAGCTATTTTTAAATGACAAGGTTGATTTTCTTCATGGTGTGTATTTGAAAGCGCAACACTGGAAAGACAATCAAAGGTTACAATACCATCAGGCTTTGGATAAACAATGGGATGGAATTTTTTTGCTGGTTCAAGACATGCATAATCTGCTTTTCCGTGGGAAAGTGTCCTAAATAAAGAGAATCCAAACAGCTGTTGCCACCACATATCAAAGCCGGCAAGCTTAATTCCGTATTTTGTGCCATATTTTGTCCAGAGTGGTTTGGCATTGCGTGCTTTATAAAGATCTTTACCAATAGGGCCTTTTCGCCAATGCGTTTCTATTTCTTTTACTTCATCATGGGCGCGACCTTGAGCAAGAGCTGAAGCGATTTTATCAGCTGCTAATATGCCAGATAAGATAGCATTGTGTGATCCTTTTATGCGAGGAACATTGACAAATCCAGCTGCACAGCCAATGAGTGCCCCACCAGGAAAGGTGAGTTTTGGTACAGACTGCCAGCCACCCTCATTGATGACACGGGCGCCATAGGCAATACGTTTTGCGCCTTTGAAGATCTCATATAATTTGGGATGCGTTTTAAAACGTTGAAATTCTTCAAAAGGAGAGAGGTAAGGGTTTTTATAATCTAGGTGTATAACAAGACCAACAGAAATTAAATTATTTTCTTGATGATAGAGGAATCCCCCACCCCCAGTATCATTATCTAGCGGCCAGCCAGTAAAATGTTGAACTAAACCTAGCTTATGTTTTGTAGGATCAATTTCCCATAGTTCTTTGATGCCAAGTCCAAATTTTTGCGGTTCACGGCCTTTACTGAGGTCAAATTTTTGTATTATTTGTTTTGCAATTGAGCCACGTGCCCCTTCGGCAATCAAAGTATATTTGGCCAGTAAAGCCATCCCTGGCATATAATTTTCTCCAGGGGTTCCATCTTTGTTAAGCCCCATATCACCTGTTAGAACACCAATGATAGCTCCGTTATCGTTTTGGATGGTGTGCGATACAGCAAAGCCAGGATAAATCTCAACGCCGAGTGCTTCGGCTTTTTTACTGAGCCAGCGGCAAACATCGCCGAGTGAAACTACATAGCAACCATCATTTGATAAAATTTTTGGGCGAAAAATATTGGGAAATATTGTGGCATGTTTTGGCTTTAGAAAAAAAAATTGGTCACTAGTGACAGGTGTTTTGAAGGGATGATTGTGTTCATTTTTCCATTCTGGCAAGAGGGTATTAATACCAATAGGATCAACAACTGCACCAGAGAGAATATGAGCACCGACTTCAGAGCCTTTTTCAATGATTGTAACAGAAAGTTCAGGATTAATCTGTTTTAAGCGGATTGCCGCGGAAAGTCCTGCAGGTCCAGCACCTACAATGACAATATCAAATTCCATACTTTCGCGTTGATGATGCTGAGACACATTCATAGCTTATAAAGCTTTCTCCAATTCAGGAATGATTTGGTGAAGATCACCTACAAGAGCATAATCAGCAATTTGCATAATGGGAGCTTCTTCATCTTTATTAATGGCGACAATGACTTGTGCGTCCATGATACCAGCTAAATGCTGGATGGCACCAGAAATGCCAACAGCGATATAAAGTTCAGGAGCAACGATTTTACCAGTTTGTCCAATTTGCCAATCATTGGGAGCATAGCCTGCATCAACCGCTGCTCGGCTAGCACCTAAGGCTGCTTCTAGCTTATTTGCAAGGGGTAAAAGAAGCGCCATAAATTTCTCTTGTGAACCAAGACCGCGTCCACCAGATACAATAACACGCGCTGAGGTAATGTCGGGGCGATCACTTTTATTGGTGTTTTCTTGAATGAAAGAAGACAGGTTTGGATTAGGAGCAGGCGTTATTATTTTAATAGGAGCATTATTATTTTGAGAAGGGTTTTGATTAAAACAGGCAGTACGAACTGTTATAACTTTTTGACGATCACTGGTTCGTACAGTTTCAATGGCATTTCCTGCATAAATTGGTCGCTTGAAAGTATCAGGTGCAACAATGGCGATAATATCTGAAATTTGCATAACATCAAGAAGAGCAGCCACGCGCGGCATGATATTTTTGCCAATACTGGTAGAGGCAGCTATGATGACATCATAATCATTAGCTAGCTTGACTATCGTGTTTGCCACAGGTTCAGCTGGTTGATGTGCTAAATGATCAGCTTCAGCAACCAGAACTTGTCGCACACCAGAAAGTTTGGCACTCTTCTCGGCGAGTGTTTGTGTATTTGCTTCACAAACCAAAATATCAATATGATCGCTGATCGCTTGAGCAGCGGTAAGCGCTTTTGCAGTTTCTTCTATATTATGTTCTGCTAATAAAAGAATTGCCATAGACTAATACCTTTTTATGCGTCGTTATTTTTGACCTATTTGTTATAAAATGTTAAATGCGATTTGTTTGCTTTAGCGCACTGACAAGCTCTGTTACATTAGCGACTTTTATGCCGGATTGACGAGATTGTGGCTCTTCAACGCTAAGGATTGTTAAGCGTGCTCGCGTATCTACGTCAAAGTCAGCAAGTGTCTTTTTTTCAATGGATTTCTTTTTTGCTTTCATAATATTAGGAAGAGAAATATAACGTGGTTCATTTAATCGCAGATCAGCGGTCATAACTATGGGAAGGGGGAGACGAATAGTTTGTGTGCCGTTATCTACTTCTCGGACAACTGTAGCATATCCATTTTCTATATCCAGATGTGAGGCAAAGGTTGCTTGTCCCCAACCAAGAAGGGCGGCTAACATTTGTCCAGTTTGGTTGCTATCATCATCAATAGCTTGTTTGCCTAAAAAGACCATATCTGGTTTTTCTTCATGAATGATGGTTTTCAGAATTTTCGCAATTGCTAATGGTTCAAGAGTTTCTTCAGTTGTGACAAGGATCGCTCGGTCAGCACCCATTGCAAGTCCTGTTCGCAATATTTCTTGTGCTGCTTCTGAACCAATTGAAACAAGAACAACTTCTGAAATTTTGCCGGCTTCTTTCTGGCGGACTGCTTCTTCCACGGCGATTTCGTCAAAAGGGTTCATAGACATTTTTACATGAGATAGATCAACGCCTGTGTTATCAGGTTTGACGCGTACCTTAATATTATAGTCAACAACACGTTTGACAGCGACAATTACCTTCATAATGATCCTCTTTGTTTATATGACCATGAGTTTATAATAATCTTAAAAAGAAACCAAATCGTTTAGACATGAGTCTTTCTTACAATTGTTTTTTTAGTTATGTAAGTTTTCTTATGTCTGCTAGTACTCTACAAATTGTATTGTCGTCCTCAATCTATACTTGTTTTCTTTTGCTCTTAATAAATTTTTATTTGAATAAAAGTAAGAGAAACAATGGTCATATTTATTTTAAAATCTGAGTGTATTTAGTATAATTTATAGAGCAATTGAACAAAAGAAGCTTGAAATAAGAAAAGGATGAGAATGGAATATAATAAAAATAAGGATATCTTTTTTTAGTTCCATATGCTCAATTTATAACAAACAGATATTTTACGTGTTCAACGCTATAGAGAAATGGTAAGAAACAAAACAGAAGAATGATTTGTTCATCTAAATATTGGAAATCAACAAGTTAGCTATTTTACTCTTTTTAATGTTTTTTTTGTAATTTTAAAGCTCTGTTTACTAAAATAGAGCATATTCTCTATTCATTTATGCGATTCTTTGAAGTAAGGTAAATGAGGGGCAGCATCTGTGAATAAAAAAAGTCATATTACAAAGCAGACTATGCACGACAAACCTTCTTCTTTTGCTGTTGAGCAAAAGAAGAGAGAGGCTTCACCTACTGAAATGACAATGTCGGATATTGCTAAAAAATTACGCTATATTCACACACAAATGCAGGAGAAGCATTCTCCTTGCCGCGTAGCATCACAGAGTTTAGTAAAAGATGATTTAAAATCTTATTTAGATGATATTAGTCGGGCAATTTTGGCTGAGTATTACATACGCCGCCAGAAAGAAAAAGCGCTTTTTGAGCATTTAGAGCAGATTAAAACTCTTGTTCAGAGTTTGCAGAGTAAAAAAATAAGTTCGCAAAAAACTGCAACAGCACAGCCTGTTTCTCATGTAAAATCGCCAGCTTCTATTGTACATCATCTTGCTCATATGACATGCGAGGAGAGCCAAGTAGATTATTCGTTTCAAAAAGGAGCGAACTTTTCAGAAAAAAACAATAAAAAACCAATCAAAATAGATGCTTTAAGTGTATCGCAACAAAGTAAAAAAAGTGCTTTATTAAAAGATGCTGCAAAGCTTGCTGTAAAAGAGGATAAGGAGCTTGTACATTCTGCAATGAAAGAGAATTATTCTGATGCGCAAACATCTGATGATTGCATTGAAGGTGAGCAATCTTCTCCTTCTTTTAAAGCCTTATTCTTAAGGGTTCCATTTTTTTTACGCTATTTTGTTAAAAACCGATTTACTCGTTTTTTAACGATTGCATTTATGGCAGCGATAACGTTATGCTTCTACAGTTTTTTAAGAGAATCTCATTTTTCTTAATTTTATGATGTGGTAGTTGAATAAAGAGATGTGATGGTGTACGTAGTTTCATAATTTTTTAGGGCTGTGTATAGTATCTGAAGCTGTTTGTTAAGCGCAAAGAAATTATAGAAAAAGAGCTTTAAAATTATCCAAAACAAGCCTCAAATTGCGTTGAAGGTTGTGTCTGTGAGTATTTATTTACCAATTGCTGAAATGTCGCTCAATATGCTGGTCTTGATTGGCATGGGGGTGGTCGCTGGCTTTTTTTCTGGTCTTTTTGGGATTGGTGGTGGTTTTTTAATTACGCCTTTTTTGATTTTTTATAATATTCCTCCTGCTATTGCTGTTGGAACAGGAGCTAATCAAATGATTGCATCATCTGTGACAGGGGCGATTACACATTTTAGAAGGCGCACTCTTGATATCAAACTTGGTACTCTTTTAACAATTGGAGGGGGGATTGGTGCTTTCATTGGAACTCAGATCTTTTCTATTTTAAAGGGAGTGGGGCAATTAGATTTAATCATTTCGCTTCTTTATGTGGTTCTTCTTGGGACTGTCGGAAGTTTGATGATTATTGAAAGTTGGTGCGATATGATGCGACGGCGCAAAGGACAAAAAGTCCATATTCGTCTTGCTGGTAAGCATAATTGGATCCATAAATTGCCGTTAAAAATGCGTTTTCGGACATCAATGATATATGTAAGCATCATTCCAGTTTTAGGAATTGGTTTAATTGTCGGGTTATTATCTTCCATTATGGGAATTGGTGGGGGGTTTTTTACGGTGCCAGCGCTGGTTTACTTTTTGCGAGTTCCAACTAGTGTAGTGATTGGAACTTCACTTTTTCAGATTACGTTTGTATCCTCTTTTACTACAGTTTTGCAAAGTGTGAGTAATCAGTCCGTTGATATTGTTTTGGCTTTTTTGTTGATGCTTGGGGGAAGTATTGGCGTGCAATATGGAATACGAGCTGGACGAAAATTAAAGGCGGAGCAATTGCGCGTGGCGCTCGCATTTTTAGTGTTAATTATATGTATGCATTTGGCTTTTCAATTATTTGTACGTCCCGATAACCTTTTTTCTTTGGCCATTCTTATGGGATAAAAATGGGTAAATTATTTCCTTTATGCATAATTTCCAACTTGTTTTGTCTGGTTCCTTTTTCTACGTTGGCATATGTTAGCAAGGAAACTGCATCGGTGAACTATGAGACTCTTCAAATTATTGTAACAACGAATACAATTACGGTTGATACATATTTTGATGGTCGTGATCTTTATATTGCTGGAGTTTTAGAAAATACTGATCCACTTTATTCTCGACAAAAATGCTACGATATCGTTGTTAGCTTAGAGGGACAAACTCGATCAATGGTTATGCGAGAAAAGAAGCGTAATGCTGGGGTTTGGGTTAATGCCGATTCTCTCGTTTTTGAAAATGTTCCTCTTTTTTATTCAATGGTTACAACGCGTGAAATTGATGATATTACTAGTGCTGAAAATTACAGACGTTTAAGGTTAGGATTATCTTATTTTCCGTTGCAAACAGATGAACAGGATCAAGAAAAAATAAAAAATTTTCGCAACGAACTTATAAAATTGCAAAAAGCTAAAAAACTTTATAGTGAGGAGGTCGGTGGCGTTCGTTTTGGTTCTGGTTCACTTTTTACAGCGCATTTTCGGCTACCAGCAAACATTCCTGTTGGCCATTATCAGGTTCGTGCTTACCTTTTTCGTGATGGGCAATTCATTGATAGAGCGGAAACGACTCTTGAGATAGTTAAAGCACATATCGCGTATTCAATCTTTTACGGAGCTCATAAATACAGCTTGTTATATGGTATTGTTGCAGTGCTTGTAGCTATAGTTACGGGTTTTTTATGCCGTTTTATTTTTCGAAAAGATTAGCGTAAAATATAGAAAATACTTAAGAAATTTATTTTTTGCGTTTTTTGCAAAAAATGCGTAAAAGAAGAAAAATAGGCACGACAATAACTGCTCCCGTTACGGTTATGTGGAATAAGTTTGTGAAAAAAGTTGCAAATCCTGTTTCCCATAAAAATTTTATTATTTTTCGTATGAGACTACGAGGAGTCCACTCAAAAAAGTTCATCACAATGCCAACGAGGAATGAAAGGGTGAGTAATTTTATAGCGACATGCCCTAATGTGCTTCTAAAAAATGAATGCAAAGAATTGGACGTATTTTTCTTTTTGTTCACTTTCGTATACTTTCAAACATATTGTTTTATTGTACTTCAGCTGTAGAATGTATCATTGTTACTTTTATAAAAAGAACAGGGGAGTTTTCTTCTCTTCTTTTTCAAGTTTAATGCTTTGTGATACTGGTATGTCATTTTTGTGGTATTTTCTAATATTTTCTTTTATGAATTTTCTAGATTTTTTGAAAAGAGTTTTCAAAGAGGTATCTATAATATTTTAACATTTTGCATGAGAGGTAAGAGTTCTTAATGTATCGATGGCTTTTTTTCATAGCAAGTAAGTATGTTGTGTATAGAATGTGATTTTAAAACATCCTATTTTACGGAGATACTGTTCATTTTGGTGTATATGTGTTTGTGTCGATATTAAGATTGAATATTTTGTTATCCCTAGATTGAAAAAAAATGACGAATTTGTTTACTGAAAAACCAGTGGCTACAAATGTAGTGGAATTTAGTGTTTCTGAAATAGCAGGGGCTTTAAAACGTGTCGTTGAAGAAAAGTTTGGTTATGTGCGGGTGCGTGGAGAAATATCAGGTTATCGCGGTACCCATGCTTCAGGTCATGCTTACTTTGCCTTAAAAGATGATAAGGCGCGGTTGGAAGCTGTCATTTGGCGCGGTGTTATGGAAAAACTCAAGTTTCCTCCAGAAGAAGGGATGGAAGTGGTAGCCGTTGGCAAGCTTACAACTTATTTGGGGTCGTCAAAATATCAAATTATCATTGAAGCGCTTGAGCCAACGGGGATTGGTGCTTTAATGACACTCTTAGAAAACCGCAAAAAGAAGCTTGCGGATGAAGGTTTATTTGACGAAGCCAAGAAGAAACCTTTGCCTTATATGCCCAGAATTATAGGCGTTGTGACATCACCAACAGGTGCTGTCATTCGCGATATTATTCATCGTATATCAGATCGCTTTCCATTACATATTTTGGTTTGGCCTGTACGGGTTCAAGGAGATACCAGTGGGAGAGAAGTGGCTGCTGCTGTTGAAGGTTTTAATAAATTGCCTGTAGGAGGTATTGTTCCAAAGCCTGATCTTATTATTGTTGCACGAGGAGGAGGAAGCTTAGAAGATTTATGGGGGTTTAATGATGAAGCCGTTGTTCGTGCTGTTTATGCCTCTGTCCTTCCGGTTATTTCTGCTGTTGGGCATGAAACAGATTGGACCTTGATTGATTATGTCGCTGATTGGCGCGCTCCAACTCCCACAGGAGCAGCAGAGAAGGCTGTTCCTGTTAAACTTGATCTTGAAGTGGAGGTGGCATCGCTTGGTGCACGTTTACGCAAAGGAATAGTGCGTTATTTTGATTTTCATCAACAAAGGTTTCGTGCAGTTGCACGAGGTCTTCCAACTGCAGATCAACTTTTTGCCTTTTCTCGGCGTGTTTTTGATGAAGTTTCAAGCCGATTACAGCGTGCTTTTCGTGTAAATTTTGATAAAAAACGTTCTTATTTTCATGCACTTAGTACGCGTCTTTCACCACGGTTATTAAATACTGAAAAAGTTAAGCAAAGGATCAAAGAATACACTGTGCGTCTCCGTCGTACTTTTGTGCACACTGTTGAAAAACAGCGTGCTCAGGTAAAGTTAGCATTTAGACTTTTAAAAAGTACTTCATACCAAAGTATTTTAGAGCGTGGCTTTGTTTTAGCTTTGGGGAAAAATGATAAGCCTATTAAACGGTTGGTGCAATTTCCTGAAATAGGGTCAATAAATTTGCGTTTTTTTGATGGTGAAATCAGTGTTTCAGCACAAAATAATGCTTCCAACCAATCTATAAAATCTAAACGGGTAAAATCAAAGCAAGATGACCAAGGAACGCTCTTCTGATACGGTAAAGATAGCACTTAATGAAGGGCTTCTTATGGGAGCGGATGGGAAAGTTCGTTGTTCGTGGGCAGGAACTGATCCGCTTTATTGTGCTTATCATGATAATGAATGGGGAAAGCCTGTTTTTGATGATTGCCGTTTATTTGAGAAAATCTGTCTTGAAGGTTTTCAAGCAGGGCTTTCTTGGTTGATAATCTTAAAAAAAATCCCTCATTTTCGCCAAGCATTTGACACTTTTGATTTCAAAAAGATTGCTTGTTATGATGAGAAAAAGGTCAAAACATTGATGCTTGATAAAGATATTATTCGCCATCAGGGAAAGATCCGATCGGTGATTAATAATGCCATAAAAGCACGGGAAATCGTTGAAGAATGGGGTAGTTTGTCTGATTATTTTTGGTCTTTTCAGCCGCCGCAATTTGAGCGTTATGAAAAAGTAAATTTTCAAATATTGCGTGATAATCCTATTACACCCGCTTCTGTTCGTCTTGCGACAGATTTAAAAAAACGTGGCTGGACATTTGTTGGTCCTACAACTTGTTATGCTTTCATGCAGGCAATAGGGATTGTTAATGATCATCTTGAAGGGTGTTTTTGTCGTTAAATTTTCGATATTCTTTTCAATTTATCCATGTATGCGTTGTTCTCTTTTTTAAAATTGAAAGAAAAATGTTTTTTACTGAATGTATAGTCATTGGTTATTTTGATTAAATGTTCCGTTATCAAGTGTTTGTGAGTGAAGTATAAAGCAAAATGGTGATAATGAAAAATTGATGTTAAATCATTTAGAATACTTGTGTGACATTTTATTATCTGATAGCTTTTTCTTTTAAAAGCGTTTTTTTATGTGTTGGTTTCAGCTTTTTAAGAATAAAGTTGAAGTCGGAAAGGTTTTCTATCTGCTGTAATGTTTAGTTGAGTCTTTAGCATTTATTACTGATGTCAAGGGGTTCAGTGTGGTGTGTGAGTTCTTTGAATGCACTAGCGGTGATAAAAATCGAGATTAAGAAAAATTTATATTCGGTTATGTTTTTATGAGGGGGCAAGAATGATGGGTTTTGTTTTTATCAGTGAAAAAGTGTGTTAGGTTATGCGCTTTCTTGTTGGGCATGATTTTTTGAAAATAGTGTCTTCTTAAAAAGATGACGTTTGTTTGAAAAGATTGGTATTTTTTGTCGCAATTTTATTCCAGTCAAATTGCTTGGTATTGTAAGTAAAAAGGGTTTTTTACGTTTAGCTTTTAAGAGGTTAAATGGTTTTTATAGAAGCTGGCGTTTAAACAAGGATACTTTTTATATTTTACTAAGTTTAGTTCAATTACAACAATGCGAAGGATAATGTTTGCGCTTTAAAATTGAATATTTGGGGGCAGAACTATTTTTAAACAATTTATAGAGAGTAGAATGATAACTCATAAATCTTCATGTAACAATTTTATTCATGGTTTACAACTTCAACGATTAGTTTAAGGATAATCTGCTTGTTCCAGTGAATAAGGGGTGTTATGTGTTATGTTGTGGATACAAGTTAGCAGTATTAAGGGGGGATGCGTATTCTTATGGTTTTATTAAGGCATAAATAAATAGACTAAAAATGGAATAAATATGTGTAGATCGTTAGATTGTTTTTATTCAGTTTTTATTGTCGTAAATTTATTGTGTCATTTGAAAATAATGAATTGATTAAAATATTACAAAGGGAAAAATTTATGAGTTTGAAGAGAAAGATATTGAGGGGTAGTAGTTCTTTTATTTCTGCTCTTGTTGTTATGGGTGTGTCTTTGCAGCAAGTATCCGCAAAAACTCCTGTTGATACACTTGTGATGGCTTGGAATATTGATTCTATTGTTACATTTGATCCTGCGCAAATCAATGAAGTTATTCCAGCTGAAATTATTGGCAATACTTGTGATAGTTTGGTTAGTTCTTCTCGAGATAATGCAGCTAAGGTGGTTCCGTCTTTGGCGAAGAGCTGGGATGTTTCAGGTGATGATCACAGTACGACGATTACTTTTCATTTGCGCGATGGTTTAAAGTTTAATGATGGTCGTCCTGCAAACGCTTATGATCTTCTTTGGAGCATGAAGCGGGTTGTTAAATTAAGTATGGCCAATGCTGCGACATTTAGTGATTATGGTATTACTTCTGAAACAGTCGATTCTGCTCTTCAAGCACCAGATGAGAAAACTGTGGTAATGAAATTTGATAAACCTTACCCAGAAGAGCTTATTCTTAATAATGTTGCTGCTCGATATACTACTGTTTTGCTTGATCGTAAAACGCTTACAGAGAATGAAAAAGACGGCGATATGGGAAGTCGGTATTTGGCTAACCATGTTGCTTGTGTTGGTCCTTATCAGTTGGCGAGTTGGCGTCCTGGAGAAGCCGTTTTATTGCGTGCTAGTTCCAATTATTGGGGAGAAGCGCCTAAGATTAAACAGATTTTAATTCGTCATGTTGCTGAGTCAGGAACACAACGTCTATTGTTACAAAAACATGATATTGATGTTGCACGTAACTTGACATCTGAAGATTTAGCAGATCTCCAAAAAACAACGGATATTAAGGTTGAGAGAGTGTTGGCACCGTCCATGATGTATTGGGGTTTCAATATGACGAATCCTATTTTTGCCAATGAAAAAGTGCGTTTAGCGATGCGCTACCTTATTGATTATGAAGGTCTTGCAAAGACAACTCTCAAGGGAATTGCTGTTCCGCGGGCAAGTTTTCTTCCTCTCGGTACTTTGGGGGCTTTGAATGAAAAGGAAGGACAGCCTTTTAAAGTCGATTTTCAAAAAGCTAAGCAACTTTTAACCGAAGCAGGTTATCCGAATGGATTTGAGACAAGTGTTTTGGTCGGAGCGTCTTCTCTTAATCTGCCGATTATGCAATCTATTCAAGATAATGCTGCAAAGGTTGGTGTGAATTTGAAAATTGAACGCTTAGGAGGCGCACAATTATTTTCGAAAATTTATGCACGTTCTTTTGATACCGTTTTTGTTGGTTGGAATAATGATTCTGCGGATCCTCATACAATGGCTTTACGTCTTATTTACAACCCTGATAATCGATTTGATGCTAGGAATACAGGCTATCCCAGCTGGCAGAAGGGGTATTTTGATAAAAATATGAATCAGGAAGTTAACGATGCATTATTTGAAAAAAATTCCCAAAAGCGAGCGGAAATATATGCTGATTTACAGCGCAAGCTTATGCAAACAGGACCGTATGCGTTCATTTTTCAAAAATATAGTGTTGTCGCTATGTCACCTGTTGTTAAAAAATGGGTTTGGAACAATGCGCCGCATATTTTTTATAGCGCAATTGAAAAATAGGTGCATATTAGGCTCTGTTAGTACGAAGAAAAATGTGGTTATGACATAAATAATATCCCTGTTCCCTGCATAAAAGTGATTTTTAAGCCGTCTAGGATATGAAATTGCAGGGAATTTACTATACAGTGGGGTTAGGTACAGTTTATGATGGGGGAGTTTTCATTCGTAATCATAAAAATCATATTTGAAAAGCGGCAGGGAGGCTATCTCAATTTGTAGATTTAGAGCTTGAGAATATGTTTTTCGGAAGTTAAGCAGGAAATTTATGATTGTATTGTAGGGGGGCGATGCAATGGAGAAATTAGAAGTACAGAAACTAGAAGTAATTTGTGTACAAAATATCTCCAAAAATAAAATGCAAAGTAGGGAAACAAAATGAAAAAAATGAACAAGGGAAAGACGTTAAAGAAGCTTTGTGTTTTATTGGGAGTGATGAGTTTTTTAAATGGATTCATATCACCAGCATTAAGTACACTACCGAAAGATACGTTGGTGATAGCTTGGAATATTGATTCAATTAGCAGTTTTGATCCAGCACAATCCCTTGAGATTGTAACGAGCGAGTTATTGTTGAATATGTGCAGCGCATTAGTGCAATATGATCAGTCTAATGCTGCAAAAATTCGTCCTGCAATGGCTCAATCTTGGGATGTTTTAGATGGTGGGAAAAGAATTATTTTTCATCTTCGTGATGATTTAAAGTTTGATGATGGAAGAGTGGCAACAGCGCAGGATCTTGCATGGTCAATGCAACGTATTGTTAAATTAGGATTTAGTTTTGCTCAGTCTTTGATAAATTATGGATTTACAAAAGATAATATAGAAACCAATATTCAAGCTTTGGATGATAAAACTCTGCAACTAAAATTGGATAAACCTTATCCTATTCATCTTATATTGACAGTGATTGGGCAATCCTATGCTTCTGCTTTACTTGATCGGAAGACAATTGAGGCAAATAGTGTTGATGGTGATATGGGTAATAAATATTTAGCGACCCATTCAGCCTGTGTTGGTCCTTATAAATTAGTACGTTGGAACCCAGGAGACAAAGTCGTATTACAAGCAGCCCAACATTATTGGGGCGACGCTCCTAAAATACAGAAGATCATACTGCAGCATGTAGCTGAATCAACGAGTCAGAGATTGCTTTTGGAAAAAGGTGATGTAGATATTGCGCGTGATCTTTCTTCAGAGGATATTTTAAGCATTGAAAGGCAAAAAGGTTCTATTAAAATTAGCCGTGTTTTACGACCGCAATCTGTCTATTTATCGCTGAACAATAAAAATGTAATTTTTTCTAACAAAAAAGTAAGATTAGCATTTCGTTATTTGATTGATTACGAAAATCTTGGAAAAACTATTTTAAAAGGCATTGCAATTCCACGAGCAAGTTACATGCCATTAGGTATTCCAGGAGCTTTGAATGAAAAGGAAGGATTGCCGTTCAGGCTAGATTTAGAAAAAGCAAAGCAGTTAATAAGCGAAGCGGGTTATCCTGATGGTTTTAAAGCTAATCTTTTAGTGAGTAGCCTTTCTTATGCATTACCTGTTGCGCAATCTATCCAAGAAAATGCGCGCAAAATTGGTATTGAGCTTACAATTGAAAAAATGGCACATACTCAATTATTGAATCGTGTGCGTGGTGGAAGTTATGATACTGCGATTATGAGGTGGGGGAGCTCTGATCCTGATGGGCACCCTGTTTCATTAAGTAGTATTTTTAATCCTGATCCGACATTTACAAAAAAGCATAGCATGTATCTTGCTTGGCGCGCTGGCTATTACGATGCAAATGCCAATAAAATGGTAATGGATGCATTGTTTGAGAAAGATCAAAATAAGCGGATTAAGCAATATCATGCTTTACAGTATTATATGTTCGAACACGGTCCCATGATTTATTTATTTCAGCCATATTATATCGTTGGCATGGGATCCGCAGTAAAAAATTGGATTTGGAATAGTTTTAGGATTTACTACAATGATGCTGAAAAGTATGCGCAATAGTATGAGTAAAATTGTGTATAAAGCTTTATTGTAGTTTATTTAGCTGTGTGGCGGAGAAAAACGTCGCATTCACTTGTTATCGGTGTATAGGATCTTATTAAGATGACTTTATCATTTTCAGAAGCTAGTGTAGCAATATCACCAAGGCAGAAAAGTTTGTATTTATGGGCCTTTTTTTTAAAGGTATTAAAGTTGTTGATTTCGGTGTTTTTTACGCTGCTTGGTTTAGTGACCATTACTTTTTTTATTGGTCACCTTCTTCCTTTAGATCCTGTTCTTGCTATTCTTGGTGATAATATTAGCCAAGAAGCTTATGATGCAATGTTTTATAAGTTGGGTCTTGATAAGCCCTTGATAGTTCAATATTGGAATTATCTTCGCGATATATTTTCCTTTAATTTGGGGGATGCGTTAACTTCGGGGCGTCCTGTCATGGAAGATATTATGCGCGTATTTCCTGCAACATTAGAGCTTGCAACAATTGCTACTATTGTTGGCACGAGTTTAGGTATTCCGCTTGGTGTTTTTGCAGCAATGTATCGTAATTCATTCATCGATCATTTTGTTCGTATTTTTACGCTCCTTCGTTATTCAACACCAGCTTTTTGGCTTGGATTGATGGCGTTATTGATATTTTATGCTAAGCTTGGTTGGATTGGAGGTCCAGGGCGGATTGATTTTATTTATGAATATTCTTTTGAACCCAGAACTGGATTTTTGCTTTGGGATACTGCTTGGCAGGGGCAGTGGGAGGCTTTTCGCAACGTTTTAAGCCACATTATTATGCCTGCTTTAATTTTAGCTTTCGGTTCTATGGCTTACATTACGCGTATGACTCGTGGATTTATGATTGAACAGCTTAATCAGGAATATATTATTACTGCGCGTGTTAAAGGATTATCTTGGATGCGAACGGTTTGGTGTCATGCTTTTCGTAACGCTGCTGTTCAGATTATCACTGTCGTTGCGCTTTCTTATGCTTCTTTATTAGAAGGAGCTGTTTTAACAGAGACAGTTTTTGCTTGGCCTGGTTTTGGTCGTTATTTGACGAATGCTCTTTTGGCAGGAGACATGAATGCGGTTGTAGGATGCACCTTGATTATAGGATTTATCTTTATTGCTATTAATTTATTTTCTGATTTTCTTTACCGCATATTTGATCCGAGGACACGTTTATGACAACAGTTAATCATCATACATTGCAACCATCATTTTCTTTGAGGTATTGGTTAAATGAGCCTATTCCAAGATCAATAATTCAAGCAAATGTACAAAAAATTTATCATTCAGCAATCAGATTTTCTCATAATCTTTCGGCTGTATTTGGTTTGGTTATCATCCTTATTATTATCTTGTGTGCAATTTTTGCTCCTTGGATTACTTCTTATGATCCTTTTCATAATGATCTATTGCATCGATTACAACCGCCATCTATGCAGCATTATTTAGGAACGGATGAATTGGGGCGTGATATTTTTAGTCGAATCATTTTTGGTACGCGTATTACTCTTTATATTGTTTTTCTCACCACAATTATTGTAGGGCCTGTAGGGTTAATCGTTGGAACTGTATCTGGCTATATGGGGGGAGTGGTTGATACTATTCTTATGCGTATTGTCGATGTTTTTCTTGCTTTTCCAAGCTTGATTTTAGCACTTGCTTTTTCAGCGGCTTTGGGACCAGGTATTGAAAATGCAGCTATTGCAATTTCAATTGCAGCGTGGCCACCAATAGCACGTTTAGCACGTGCTGAAACTTTAACTATACGTTCATCTGATTATGTTTCAGCAGTTCGTTTGCAAGGTGCATCTACTTGGCGAATTATTTTATTTCATATTGCACCTATGTGTATTCCTTCAGTGATTGTACGACTAGCGTTAGATATGTCTGGAATTATTTTGACGGCTGCAGGGCTTGGTTTCTTGGGATTAGGTGCCCAACTGCCAAGTCCTGAATGGGGAGCAATGCTTTCAACAGGTCGTGAATTTATGATGACAAGTTGGTGGCTAGCGGCGATGCCAGGTTGTGCAATATTGCTTGCAAGCCTTGCTTTCAATCTTTTAGGTGACGGACTTCGTGATATATTGGATCCACGTAATGGCTAAAAATTTATTAGAAATAGAGAATTTACGTATTTCTTTTCCGACAACGCGTAGTGTTTTAGAAGTTGTGCGTGGTGTTAGTTTTTCAGTTGGAAAAGAAAAAATTGGAATTGTTGGCGAATCTGGGTCTGGAAAATCAACGACTGGACGTGCAATATTAAAATTAAACTCAAAATCAGCAATCATTAAAGCTGACAAAATGCGTTTTGATGATGTTGACTTGCTAGCAGCAAGTGAACCGAAAATGCGGACTATCCGTGGAAAACGTATTTCGATGATTTTACAAGATCCTAAATATTCGCTTAATCCATTAGTGAGAATTGGAGATCAGATCATGGAAGCTTACCGTATCCATTATCGTGTTTCAAAGATGGATGCGTGGGAAAAATCAATTTCTATGTTAGAATCTGTTCATATTCGTAATCCTGAGCATGTTATGCGGTTGTTTCCTCATGAAATATCAGGTGGAATGGGACAAAGGGTTATGATTGCTATGATGTTGATCCCTAAACCTGATTTGATTATTGCTGATGAGCCAACTTCTGCACTTGATGTCACTGTAAGGTCTCAAGTTTTATCTGTATTAGATGAACTTGTGACAAAATCTGGAATGGGGCTTATTTTTATTAGTCATGATTTAAATATGATTGCTGATTTTTGTGATCGTGTTTTGGTGATGTATGCTGGTCGCATAGTAGAAGAATTACCTGCATGTGATTTGTCGCATGCGCGTCACCCATATACTCGGGCTTTATTAGATAGTTTGCCGCGGCTTGATAGAACAGTGGATGTTTTGGCGGTTCCTGAGCGAGATCCTGCTTGGCTAGATGGTCCGATCATTGTTAATGGTATTGAGGGAGTTTGCCATGACCACTTGTGAAAATATTATTGATGTTTCTAATTTATCTGTAACCTTTGAGCATGGGCACAAAGCAATAACAGTTGTTAAAAATGTTAATTTCCATATTAAGCTTGGCGAAGCTTATGGTTTAATTGGTGAATCTGGATGTGGAAAGTCAACAATTTTGAATGCATTGGTAGGGCTTATTCCTCATTATAGTGGGGATTTCATCTTTCATGGAGACAAAATATCACAGAAAAGAAGCAAAGCTCTTTTACGTTGTATTCAAATTGTTTTTCAAGATCCCTATGCTTCGCTTCATCCAAGAAAAATGGTTTATACTGTTCTTTCTGAATCTCTAAAAATCCATAATATGGATAATCGAAAAGAGCGGATACAAAATGTTTTAAGTTCTGTAGGTTTAGATTCTTCATTTCTTTACCGTTATCCACATGAGTTATCTGGAGGGCAGCGTCAGCGTATTGCTTTGGCACGGGCTTTAATTATTGAACCGGAAGTTTTATTACTGGATGAACCAACATCTGCATTGGATGTATCGGTGCAGGCCGAAATTTTGAATTTATTAAAGTCACTACGGGAAAAGCATCAATTAACTTATTTGATGGTATCTCATGATCTTCCCGTTATTGCTCATATATGTGAGCGTGTTGGCATTATGCATCGAGGGATTATCCTTGAAGAGCTCAGCAATAGTGATTTACGCCATTTACGTGCGAAAAATGATTACACAAAGATGTTTTTTGAAGCCAGTATTGATTCTATTGCTTGCAGAGAAGAAAGAGTGTGATGATTTTTTTAGAATTTTGAATAAGTAAAGAGAACCATGCGCATGCGGAAAAGTGCAAGCATTTGCTTTTTACTTTTTTCTTTTAAGTATCATATGAAAATTGCTGTGGTGCTTGACATCTCTATAAAGCAGAGACTTATTAATTTTGGGCGCCTATTAGGCGCCATTATTTTGTATTAGAGTAATTCTTTACTTATTTATTGCGTGATGGATGCCTATGATACTTAATTTTTAGATATTATTACGCAATCTTTAGTTTATGACTTTCTATTGATTTTTTTTATAATGGAATTGTTGTTGAGATTTAGTATAGAAATATTAATAATATTATTATCTCGAGCTATTTTTATGTTTATTTTTAATACTTGTTTTGTATTGCTTTTTAAGCAAAAAGCTTTTTTCTGTTCTTAAGTATAATGATTTGTAGTTAAATAAAGGTATCGGTAGATATCATCTTGAAACAGCTTCGTTTATTCCAATTATTGTTTTCTGATAAAATATTGACGTCAGTTTTAAAATTTTATTATATTGCTTTATAAATTGATGTTATGTTCAATGAAAAGGTTTTTGTATTTATCATGTTAATATTATTGCATGATAAATATCAATGATATTTTTATATTTAAGTAATTTATGAATCTATTTAATAAAATATTTAAAAACATTGATGGATAATATTACAAGATTTTTATTTATGTTAAGTATTATTTGTTTTAAACTTAATTTGTTTTTGTAAAAATGATAAAAGTACTAAAAAACAGGTAATGATTAATAGGATAGCAGTATTTGTACATCTGTATATGTACATATGTAACAAAAATACTTGCGTATGTTTTTATTTCAGAATCAGAAGAGAGTAGGTTTTATAAAAAATTATTGAAAAAGTATCATACGGATTAAAATAATTTTTTAAAGCTCCTTTAAGGTATTTTGAAAAAATAAATGAACACAAATTTTATAAAAATCCGCGAGAAATCAAAATAACTTTAGATAAAAAGCATAAAGTTTTCTAAAAATTGCTATGAAAAAGAAAATGGTAGCGGAGGAGGGATTTGAACCCCCGACACAAGGATTATGATTCCTCTGCTCTAACCTACTGAGCTACTCCGCCATAACAAACAAATATCATTACAAATTGTTTTATCTTCTGCGGATATAAGAGGTAGAATAGCGGTATGTCAAGCACCGTTTTTGAGCTTTTCTCTTGTCATTCTATTTTATCCTCGATATGGAGTATATATTGGGAAGTATATTTTTATATAAGTGAGGGGTAAGGCATAAAAATGTTGCCACGTGTAGCGGTTTTAGGGTGCGGAGATTGGGGTAGAAATCATATACGGACACTTCAGGGGCTTAGAGCTTTAGTAGCAGTTTCTGATGCTGATATTGATCGGGCTAAAAATTTTTCTAAAATTTATGGTGTTGAAGCTGTTGCACCTGATAATCTCTTTACTCATGAAAATATTGATGCGCTAGTGTTAGCGTTACCTCCACAATTCCATACAGAAAATGTGCTGCGTGCTGTTAAAAATGGTAAAGATGTTTTGGTTGAAAAACCAATTGCTTTAAATATAGCAGATGCTGAGCAGCAAGTTAAGATTGCTGGTGAATATGGGCGAATTTTTATGGTAAGCCATATTTTGCGTTTTCATCCTGCTTTTGAAAAAATGTGTGAATTAGTGGCAGAGGGAAAACTTGGAGATGTGCGTTATATTTATTCTCATCGATTAGGATTTGGAAAATTTCATACACAAAGCGATGCTTTATGGGATCTTGCTCCTCATGATCTTTCAATGATTTTGACTTTAACGGGATGTGAACCTTCTGAAATTCAGGGAAAGGGGGCAGCTGTTATTGATCGTCTTTCTGATTTTGCTCATATTCATATGACTTTTCCAAATGGTATACGGGGCCATCTTTTTGCTTCGCGCTTTAGTCCTTATCGTGAAAGACGTTTAACAGTTGTTGGTACAAAGGCTATGCTCATTTTTGATGATATGGAGCCGTGGAGTCGTAAATTGGCATTTCATCATTTTTCTATTTGGAAGGAGAATGAAGGGTGGGCTTTTAACACTGATAAGCTAGATTATATTGATATTTGTGAAGATTTGCCGCTTACCTGTGAACTACAGCACTTTCTTCATTGTATTAAAACACGTCAATTGCCCCGTACAAATGGCGATGAGGCTATCGCTGTTTTACGGATTTTAGCTGCTGCTAGTATCTAATTATCATAGATAGAAAGATAAGCAGTGCTTTGGCATTATTTAAGGGGAGTTAACATGCAATTTATAGACCTTGGGATGCAGCGTGCGCGCATTGAAGATAAAATTAATGCTGCAATTGCACATGTGGTCAACAGTGGAAAGTATATTTTAGGGCCAAAAGTAATAGAATTTGAAGAAAAATTAGCAGATTATCTTGGTGTAAAACATGTGATTGCGTGTGCTAATGGAACTGATGCTTTGAAGATGCCGCTTATGGCTAAGAATATTGGTTTAGGTGATGCAGTTTTTTGTCCTAGCTTTACGTTTTCTGCAACTGCTGAAGTTATCGCTTTGGTAGGAGCTGAACCTGTTTTTATTGATGTAATGCCTGATACATTCAATATTGATGTTGAGAAGCTCTGTGAAGCGATCGAAATGGTTAAAAAAGAAGGACGTCTGAAACCAAAAGCAATCATTGCTGTTGATTTGTTTGGGCTTCCTGCCAATTATACTCAAATTGCTGCAATAGCTGCGAAGGAGAATCTTCTTGTTATTGAGGATAGTGCTCAATCGATGGGTGGTAAAAGTGGTAATGTTATGTGTGGCGCTTTTGGTGATGTAGCTGCAACTAGCTTTTATCCTGCAAAACCATTGGGGTGTTATGGTGACGGAGGTGCGATGATGACCAATGATGATGATTTGGCCGCACTTTTACGCTCTATTTTGTTCCATGGTAAAGGTGAAACACAATATGACAATGTGCGTATTGGTTTGAATTCACGTTTAGATACAATTCAAGCTGCAATTTTGCTAGAAAAGCTCGTTATATTTGAAGATGAAATGGAAAAGCGTGTGGCAATTGCTCAATATTATTCCGATAATTTAAGAGATATTGTCACTGTTCCAGAAGTAGAGCAGGAGAAGCGTTGTGCTTATGCGCAGTATACTATTAAAGTAGAAAATCGCGATAAATTAAAGGACTATTTGCAGAAAAATTCTATTCCGACGATGATTTACTATAAAACTCCATTACATCAACAGTTAGCTTATAAGCACTTTCCTTATGTGAAAGGTTCTCTTTCTGTTTCTGAATCTTTGGGAGATTCTGTTTTAAGTTTACCCATGCATCCTTATTTGATGCAAAATGATCAGGATACGATTATTCAGCGAATAAGAGATTTTTATCATGTTTAAGAAAATGACTTTATCTTAGAAAAAATTCTTTAAGAGCGGGCTTTATTTAGGTTACATCTTAGAAAATTTTTTTAAGCTAAAACCGGAACTATAAAAAGATATCCCCAAATTAATAAAGTAGGTTTTTGTGGAGAGTCTATTTTAATGTATTTTTTAATGTGACAATGAGGATGTTGTGTTGTGGAAGATGCAATTTGTTAATTGATTGAGATATTTATTTTGCATTATTCAAAATTGATAATCTATGTAAGGGATGTTTTGGAGGCGAGAGCTATTTTTTTGTGAATGCGGGATGCTAGATCATTTTTGTTTTTAGAATTTTGCGTCAATGTATTGATGGGTGAAGATTGTCCCTCTTGCAAAGCTATTTGAGCTGCTAATGTTGCAGCTAATTCTTTTGTTTCTTCGCGCAGTTCATCTATAATTTTAGGATTAATAGCAGAATCAAATTCGCTTTTTTGAATTTTTTCTAAATGTTGCAGATAGTGTATAATTTTTTTACGCATTATTTTGATTTCCATTATAAAATTATCTGCTGCAAGAGTATTTTGTTCATTCTCTATTGCAATAGATTCTTTATGAGGGAGATAAGAAGTACATTGTGTGGGAAAACATAATCGATAAAGCTGTTCTACTGTTTGGCTAAGTTGTATTTTTTGTTGGTCATATTTTTTTTGTAAAGTGTTGTATTTTTGTTCATTGCGTACTAACTCTACAGCATGTTGGGCGCAGAGGAAATCATAATTTGCTTGCATTTCTGTGACTGATGATGGAGTTTGTGCAGAAACAGATTTATACGCGAAGTGAATAGCTCTTTGCCAAATAAGAGGAGCAAAAAGCACTAATAACCAAGCAACACAGGCAACACCAAGAATAAAAAAAAGCAACGATTGAATAAACATAGCTCCCCTTTTCAATGATAATCCGTTTAAAATGGATTCCACGTCGGTTTAGGCGTTAATTTCAAATATCCTACATTGATGCCGAGACGTGCACCAACTCCTGTGCGTATTGGAATTAACAAAACATTTTTCCGTTTTAGAACGTGAAAGCCAACACCTGCAATTAGATAGGCCGAACCTGAAATACCGCCATAGCGTCCCCACAAATTATTTATATTATTGAGATCATAAACTAATATCATTAAGCGGGAACCTTGACCACCAAAATCCCATCCCACAGAAGGTCCCTGCCAAAAAACTTTATGTTTACCGTAAAGCTTTGTAAAAAGTTGCCCTTCGCCATAGGTTAATCCAGCAAAAAAAGCACCAGAAGCTTCTTCGCCTAAAATATAGGCATTGGGATAACCATATTGCGAAAAGATATTTTCAATTGCTGCTGCGATACTACCTGCAGTTTTTCCAAAAAAAATATGACCAGAATCAATAATTTCTTGCAAAGAATAATGTGGTTCGTGTTGTTCTATTGGTTGGGGTTGTGTGTGTGCAGTATTTATTGTTACGAATAAAAGGAATATGAAGGATATGCTACCTTTATACAAGCGTAACAAGAAAGAAAGAGCCATGAGATTTTTCCATTTTATTAGTTACAAACAAAGAGATAATATTAGGATTTTCATTCAATTCAAATAAAAAATAAGATGAAAGCTTATTTAAATTACTGAATTTATTTTTTAAAAGTTTATCTTGCTTGTTAAATTTGCATGCATGTGTGCATGAGATGTTAAGAGTTTTGCTTTAAAACACTATTATTTAAAAAATCTGGGAGTTATCAATAGTTATGACGTTAGCTGTTTCTTTGAAGTCTATCGATCTTGCTGCTCTGCTTTGTAGTCGAATTTGCCATGATTTGATTTCACCCATTGGTGCTATTCAAAATGCGATGGAGCTCTACGATGAAGGAGGAGCTGAGGAAGATGCTTTGCAATTGGTGCGTTGGTCTGTTGCAAATGCCTCTGCACGTTTGCAATTTGCGCGATTGGCTTTTGGTTTTTCAGGGGCTGTTGGATCTCAAATAGATACGCGCTCTGCTGAGCAGGTTGCTCAGCAATATATGAAGGAAGAAAAAGCAGTTTTAAAATGGCAAGCTCCCGCACTCCTCTTACCAAAAGATGAAGTTAAGCTTTTGCTTAATTTGTTATTGATTGCAAATGCAACAGTTTCGCGTGGTGGTGAAATAATAGTTACAATTTTACAAAGTGAAAGTAAACGTACTTTTCAATTTAAGATTTGCGGTAAAATTTTACGTATTCCTTCTCATTTTATTGAATTATATAGTGGAAAAATTCAAGAAGAATTCATTGATGCTCATATGATCCAGTTTTATTACACTCTGTTACTTTCTGAGATGACAGCCATGAAGCTAAACATAGATGAAAGTGACAGTTTTATTGTTTTGACGAGTGAGAAGAAACTTTGAGAAAAATAAAATGGTTTAAGTTGTGTTTGAGAAGAGGGAACTTGAGTCCTATTGGTATGGAGTGACTTTTTAAGCCACTTGGTTTACAAGCATTTTTTCTAGAAAATCTTATGTAAAAAATCTCGGCCCCGCTTTCCGAGATTTTTCAATATATATTTTATTGTTTTAAGCTGTTTTGCGTACATTTTCTTCAACTGGGTCACGCAACACATAACCACGTCCCCAAACTGTATCAATGTAGTTTGTACCAGAAGACACTGCTTCCAGTTTTTTTCGCAATTTACAGATAAAGACATCGATAATTTTAAGTTCTGGCTCGTCCATTCCACCATAGAGATGATTGAGAAACATCTCTTTGGTTAGTGTGGTACCTTTGCGTAGAGATAAAAGCTCTAGCATCTGATACTCTTTACCAGTCAAATGGACGGGGTTTCCTGCAACTTCAACTGTTTTTGCATCAAGATTAACGACGAGATCGCCAGTGATAATGACTGATTGTGCATGACCTTTAGAGCGACGCACAACTGCATGAATACGGGCAATTAACTCCTCTTTGTGAAAAGGCTTTGTCATGTAATCATCAGCACCAAAGCCAAAACCACGCACTTTGTCTTCAATGGCTCCCATGCCAGAAAGAATAAGAACAGGGGTTTTTATTTTTGCTAATCTTAGTGTCCGCAAGACATCATAACCTGACATATCAGGTAAATTCAGATCAAGCAAAATGATATCATAGTCATAAAGCTTACCTAAATCGACTCCTTCTTCACCTAAATCTGTGATATAAACATTAAAATTTTCTGATTTTAGCATTAACTCAATGCTTTGAGTGGTTGCTTTATCATCTTCAATTAATAATACGCGCATCTTAGATCCCTCATTTCGCTCCTTTGGAATCAAGCGGAGCTGCTTTGTTTTACAACAGTTGGTAAAACCACTGTTTATAAAAAATGATTCATAAAAACAGACACTTATTATTACAAAGAGTCCATGAACATTTCAGCAGTACGCGTAACAATCACCACTGAATTCCCCAATCTACGATAATTTCCCACTATGTATGATAGTGGTTAACAAAACATTTTTATTTTTAAAAGGGGTTAATAAAATTATTTTTTGGAAATCGTATATTTAAAGTTATTGACGAAATAAGTTGCTTTGCACATAGAGAGACATCCATGCTGTTTCTATTATTTTTTTAAAATTATAATAGACTATTTCAAATTCCTTTTTATAATTATAGTATTTATTTACCGGGCTTTAAATGTCTTCATTTTATTATAATGGAAATGAAGAGTAAAACACAGTTATTGCCCTTTAAAGCTGGTTGTGTTCGCAGATGTTTTAGGGAAGGCTAAAAAAGCTTAATTATATTAAAATAATGGTCTGTTTTCTTCAGACAGATAACAATTTAAGAACGTGCGTAATAGTGCGAATGCGAATTTGGGGTTAGTGTAATCAAGGAGTAATGAGTATGAAGTCGCGGGAAAGTATGGTGCGATTGAAGATGTTTCAAGCACGCGAGAAGCGTCGTGAAATTGCACAGCTTGAGATGATGATCACGGAGTTTGAGCGAATGGTGTTAGAGCTAGAAGCCCAAATTACGAGTGAAGAACGTAAATCTGGAAATAGTGATATTCATCATTTTGCTTATTCAGCTTTTGCACGTGCAGCGCGGCAAAGGCGTGATAATCTTATAAATTCGATTCGTGATTTGCAGCTTAGGAAAACAAATGCTGAAATTGCTCTATATGAAATTGATACAGAATTGCAACGCGCACAGCTTCTTGATGTGCGGGAAGGTACAACAGCGGTAGATGATAACAGTACTTTAATTCAATCCAATTCAATGACTGGATGATAAAAGCAGTCATTGAAAAATAGACTCTTGAAGATTTATGTGCAAAGGCAAAAAACAGCCAGATCTCTATGAAATCTGGCTGTTTTAAGTAGTCATTTTAGCTGTGATCCAATTATTATTAATAGCAGTTAGTGTCTATAATCTTGGATCTTAGTCGTCCGTAATCCAGCTAAGCCGTGTTCATCGATTAAACTTTGCCATGAAAGAAATTCTTCTACAGTTAAGCTATAGCGTTGACACGCCTCATCAAGACTTAACAATCCACCTCTGATAGCTGCAACAACTTCGGCTTTGCGACGAATCACCCAACGCCTTGTTGTTTTTGGCGGCAGATCGGCGATTGTAAGTGGACTTCCATCTGGCCCAATAACATATTTCGTTTGTGTTTTTGTCAAATCAGTCATTGTATTCTTCTGTCTTTGGTCAAGGATTTGACTTATTGATAAAACAGGAACCTTTAAAAAAAAGCTAAGCATTTTACATATTAAAAGAAAAAATAAATGAAATGAATTGTCATCTAAAAGATATGGGATAATGATAGAATAGTCTATCATAATGTTTTTATAGGATTTTTTATAAAAGGGCAAAAAACATTTTTTGTATTTTAATTTGTGTTTTTTTTGCTTTAGCTGCTTTTTTAAAAGTGAGACTATTGGTTGTGGAAAGAATAAAAAAATAATATAAAAAAACGATAAAGAGTGTCCATAAAGTATTCCCTAATATTACACATTTTAAGTAGAGAATAAATGTATGTCTTTAAATAGTCTTGATTTGCCGGGGCGTCCTGAAAATTCCCGTATAGTTGTTGCAATGTCTGGTGGGGTTGATTCGTCGGTTGTTGCAGGTCTCTTAAAAAAAGAAGGTTATAATGTGGTTGGGATTACACTGCAGCTTTATGATCATGGTGCTGCAACACATCGTGTAGGTGCGTGTTGCGCTGGTCAAGACATTGAAGATGCTCGTCGTGTGTCGGAGATGTTAGAAATTCCTCACTATGTTCTTGATTATGAAAGGCGGTTTCGTGAAGCTGTAATTGATCCTTTTGCAGAAAGTTATGCACATGGAGAGACACCTGTACCGTGTGTGGCGTGCAATCAGACTGTCAAATTTGCTGATTTATTAGCGACTGCGCGCGAACTTGGTGCGGATGCTTTAGCAACAGGTCATTATATTCGCAGTCGTTCTCATGGTACGCATCGAGCACTTTTTCGCCCTATCGATTCTGAGCGTGATCAAAGTTATTTTCTTTTTGCAACGACACAAGAACAGATTGATTATTTGCGTTTTCCACTTGGAAGCCTTCCCAAAGCGCGTGTTCGTGAAATAGCGGCAGAAATGGGTCTTGTTGTTGCCAATAAACATGACAGTCAGGATATTTGTTTTGTTCCGCAAGGAAAATATTCTGATGTTATCACAAAGTTACGACCAGAAGCGGCAAACCCTGGAGTTATTGTGCATATTGATGGAAAAATTTTGGGCAAACATTCGGGAATTGTCAATTATACTGTTGGTCAACGACGTGGTATTGGTGTCGCAACGGGGGAAGCGCTTTATGTCGTTTATCTCGATGTGGAAAATGCGCGCGTTATTGTTGGTCCACGTGAAATGCTGGAAACACGTAAGCTTTTTTTGCGTGACGTAAATTGGCTTGGAGATGAGCGGTTAGACAATTTTCCTTCCGATGGTATTGAGGTAGCTGTAAAGGTTCGTTCAACGCGTCCTCCACATCTGGCTCGTCTACATTATAAAGAGGGAATTTTTTCTGTTGACTTGTTGGAATGTGAAAGTGGTGTGGCTCCAGGGCAGGCGTGTGTTTTTTATGATGAAAATAGTAATGATGCACGTGTCCTTGGGGGGGGATTTGTTACACATTCAAAACGTGCTGCTGGTGCTGAAATGATGTTGCAACGCGTTTTATGTAATTTAGAAACAAAAATTGCTGCTCCTTCTGAATTTAAAACAAACGTTTCTTGCAAATAAAATATACATGCTCGTGAGATATTTTTATAATTTTGGGTGTTATTGCTTTTTACAAAGCTTATTAGAATCGGCAAAATGTGTTAGCGTGAGATCTGATACTGTGGTGATATTGAGGTCATCAAAGCCGTAAGCTTAAGTCATAGGGATGTACAAATTTTCTGATTGTTGCAAAGCATGGGCTGGAAATCCGTCATCTTCTGTCAAAAATAAGTGTTATCTGTTTTTTTTTACTTTTGCTTGTTTGAGGAGCGTGAACTAGAAGGAAAAAGCGCATAAAGATGAAAATCTACGTCATTTAAAGCTTTTATAATGTTGTTTACGTTAGCGTTTTGTATATAGGGATATCTTTAAGAGAGGCATTGGCAAAAACTATAATTTATTTGCAATAAAAACGGATTGCATGAGGTTTTGTCAATGATAATGCTTTACTGACAAAAGGTAGCGGTGGCTTTGCGAAAATTACTCTCATATCATCATGATTAAAGATACCATATGAAACCAGAATTAAAGCTTTTTCTGGAAAACTTTGTAAAAAATTTTAATGATAGAAGCGTTTTGCGTTTATCAATACCCAATATATCACGGTGAACATGGAAGCCTGCATGTAATATTATTCATAATTTTATGGAACGCGATAAATGAGATATGTAGACTTTGTTTCTTCTAAAATAGGTCTAAGTTTGGGAAGGCATTTTACCGCTGTAAATAATAAGCAGAGCAAAAAATTCTTTCAAACGCAATAACGCTGATAATATCATTTTGCCTTCGGTAATAAATGAATGTTTCCTCCTAACAGATTCTTTTGTGAATGTCGTAATAGTCTTTCAAGATGTGAGCTACTTACTGGTTTTGCGGATTGTTGTTGTTTAAAATTCATAGAGAAACTTTTAGTATTATTTTTTCAAATTTCTAGATGGAGAATATTTATTTTGGTTCTGAATAAAGGGAAGAAAAAAATTCATTATTTTAAACCTATGATAGAATTTGTATTGACAAAATACAATCATAGGTATAGTTTACAAATACCGGGTGCGGTACATTGTATTCGTATCGGGCATGGGGTCTTAGGTCCCCGCTATTTCCTAAGTCCTGTGTGCCTTTACTTGGTAAGGGAAAAGAATCTGGGTCCCCCAATGCCCAGATTCTTTTTTTAGGGTGGTTATCCTTTTTGTTGTTTCTAAAAATATTTTTTAAGGTTTTTAACGATCTCAATATTTTTATAAGTAAAAGGAGCAAGGTTGCAACGGAATGTGGAGCAGCCTTTTTGCAATGTTGATTGGTGTAATTTTTATCTAAAAGATTGATAAATGATGCGTCAGTGTGATGCATTTTCATGACAATATGAGAAAATAATAGATAATTTTTCTTGGGAACTGATTGTTTTTTTTAATAATATCCACATTATTGATATCTGTTGCGTTATGGTAAAGGCATTTTGAAAATAACAATAGGGGCGTGAGAAGTCGTTTTATTGTATTCTGAAGCTTTTGTGCTCTTGAGGAAATATGAGCGACGTGTCAGAACATCATAAAGTGTATAATTAAAAATGCTATAACTATTCAGTTTTAAAGCAGAGTTTGTGGTTATGAATGTAAAAGTCAATATACAAAGCTTAACCCTCTATTCTATTTTTGTCGCTTGTATTGTTTTTGCTTTGAAATATTGGGCATATTATCTCACTGGTTCGGTTGCACTTTATTCTGATGCCTTGGAATCAATTGTCAATATGCTTGCAGCATTGGCAACATGGTTAGCTATTAAAGTGAGTATGAAGCCAGCAGATCAAGATCACCCTTTTGGACATCATAAAGCGGAGTATTTTTCTGCTATTCTTGAGGGAGTGTTGATTATCGTTGCAGCAGTTATGATTTTAAGAGAAGCATGGTTAGCTCTCTCGACTGTTGAGTTATTGCAAAAACCTGGAATATGGCTCGTTATTCATCTTGCTGCAAGTATTATAAATTACGCATGGGGTTGGATTCTTATTAGGCAGGGGAAAATCCACCGCTCACCAGCTCTTAAAGCTGATGGAATACATTTCATAACAGATTTTTTTACTTCATTTGGCATTTTGGTTGGTTTAATTGCTGCTTTTATAGGAGGATGGGCTATTTTGGATCCGATTTTGGCAGTAATTGTTGCTGTTAATATTCTTTTTCAAGGAGGAAAAGTTATTAACAATGCTGTTCAAGGATTAATGGATGTTGGAGTTGAATTAAGCGAAACTATGCGGATTCGTGATCTTATTTCCACAAATGCACATGGCGCGCTCGAAGTGCATGATTTGCGTACGCGTGTTGCAGGTAGAGTCACTTTTATAGAGTTTCATCTGGTTGTGCCAGCCACAATGCAGGTAGGAGAAGCACATCAGATTTGTAATAAAATTGAGAATGTACTTGAAAAAGAGTTTGACAATGTGCATGTTTCTATTCATGTAGAACCTGAAGATGAAGCTAAATTACCTCCTAGTACAACAGTTATTCCTTTGATATAAAGATTTTTTACTAATTATTTTTTGACTCAACGCTAAAGATCAATTTTTTCGGTACATATCATGTCATTTTTTTGATTGATAATATTATAACGTTGCAATTGGCAGTGCCATTGATGATGAGAGCGTTCAATGGCAAATAAGTTGAAACCAGCTGGTGGTTTTTTGTCACCGAAAGCTTGCGATGCGGAAGAAACTCCGATAATAGGAACTCTTCCCATTTTTCCTTCGATGATGTTTAGTGTGGGCAGATGGGTATGTCCGTGAAGAATGAGTTCGCATCCGTTATTTTTTATAACTTCTAGAAAACGTCCTATACCCCATAATTTTTTATGCCAATAAGTTGCATGATAAAAGGGGGGATGATGTATCATTACGACACGAAAAAGGTTACGTTCTGCAGCTTCATTTAAAAGTTGCGATAAAATTTTTGCTTGCTTTCTACCAAAATATCCAGAAGCCTGAAAAGGAGGTGTAGCAATAGCAGAAGAAGCACCTATAATGGCGATATTATCGCGAATACGCATATAAGGGAAGGGAAGATCATTTTTTTGAGGCAAATCACCTTTAATCCAAGGTTGAAAGAGTGCACATGCCTTTCGGAAGGTTCCACGAACGTAGGCATCATGGTTTCCAAATGTTAAAGAAATGTTTCGAGGATCACCTTGGTTAAGCAACCAAGTATGTGCTTGTTTAAATTCTTTATCTAAAGCAAGATTGACTAGATCACCAGAGATCACAATATGGTCAGGATTTTTCTCATTTAAGATATTTATTAAAATTTCTAAGACATTTGTTTCCATTTGCCCTTTACGCTTTTTTTGCCAATTAAGATAACCCGTAAGGCGCTTCCCAAAAAGTTCCAACAGGGAAGGTTGTGGCAAAGGTGAAAGATGTACATCCGATATATGGGCAAGATAAAACATAAACAATAGCATAGCGCTGAAAACAATTTAAGCAATAAAAAAGAGTATAGGAAGATTTGTATATTAGGAAAACAAGAGAAAGTTGTATAATGATAAGCGGTTTGTAAATAATGTCGGAAAGTTTTGGTAAAGTTTATATTTTGTTTTTAGGATTCCTAAAGGCTGAATAGTAGGTTATTATTTACATTCTTGGTGTATATTTAAAAACATGATAATGGCAGGCAACGTTTGCATGAAGTGAAGGAATTTTTTAAGATTTTGAATAGCTTTCGCGGTGCCACATACTGCTCAACAGTAAAAAACAGGTGATCAGTGCAAAAAAACCAGAAAAGGCGGAAAAATAAGATACATTGATTAAACGGGTTTCAGTTGCGTCTTTTAGAACAATTGAGTGGTCAAGCGGAGAGATTTGTTCTGTTTTCAATTGAAGCAATTTGATAGGGGGAAGATTAATATCTTCTTTTCCTTTGTCATGTAAACGCATAATGTGTCCGCCAGTGTGTTTACCGATGGGGGCTAACTTTTCTTCCGTTGAAATTAAGTCAGATAATTCGGGATTATCGAGTACTCCCATAGAAGAGAGTACTGTTAGATTACCATTTGTGATGGTAAAAATCCCTGTTTCATCGGTATTAATTGTTGTTGTAAATACACCTTCTTTTTCTTTAATAAGGGTGATAGTTTCTTTTTTTCCAGAAGGAAAGGTTACTTCAGCCGGCTCTGGTTGATCTTTAAGCGTTTGGCGACGAATTGTTAAATGGAGATGATCACTTGTGGTGCTCAATTTTTCTTCTTCAAGTTCTGGTTCTTTCATAAGCCAGTGAAAAATTCTACGATAAAGAGCTGCATAAGGTCCTCCACCTTCGAAACCTCGTGCCCAAAGCCAACTTTCGTCAGAGAGCAACATGCCTACACGCCCCTTGCCAACATGAGAAAGAAGCAAAAGTGGTTGCTCATCAGCTCCCTTCATGAGAGCGGTCATTTTGTCTGCATTTTGGATTGCAATTTGTCGTAGCCATTTTCCCCATTGAGACGCTGGATACGTGGGTGTTGCAAGATCCCGTGTAACGGGATGACGTTCACCCTCTCGTGTGATTGTAGGGCGAAAAGGTTTTTGAATAATAACACCATTTGGTAATGCGGGCAGAATACTTATCAAAGGCGTTTTAGCAAGCGAATATTCTTGGGTAAATTCAGGTCCCGTTACCATTAGTAATGCGCCACCATTTTGCACATATTGAGCAATATAATCATAATAAATTAATGGAAAAGCCGTAGAATGTTGATAACCATCAAGGATAATGAGATCAAAATTATCAATATCTTCAACAAATAATTTTGTTGTAGGAAATACGACAAGGGACAATTGGCTCAATGGCGTGTTATCTGCTTTACTGGGAGGACGCAGAATAGTAAAATGAACAAGATCAATATTAGAATCACCTTTTAAAAGATCTCGCCATGTACGTTCACCATTGTAAGGTGCTCCTGAAATGAGGAGAACGCGCAAATTTTCTCTAATACCTTCAATAACAGTTATAGCGCGGTTATTCTCAAAGCTTAATTCACCTTTGTGCGTATCGGTTGTCACTTGAATGATATTTTTTTCAGCATGGGGAAGAGTAATCTCAGTTTGAAAAATGGTTCCTGGGATGACTGAGTAATGGCCAACTTCTTGACCATTAACACTTACAATAATGTTTGCTTGCGTTGGCAAAGATTTTTTGGATTGGCCTTTATCTTCTACTAAAATAGAGAGCGTTTGTGGTCTATTGATTAGGGCAAAACGAGGAGGAGCAATGAATTTAATTTGACGATCAAATTCGTTTTGTTTTCCCGTTATGAGGGCATTGATAGGTGCTTTATGGTAAAGTTCTGATAACGGCGGAATGTCATGTACTTGTCCGTCGGTGATCAAAATTGTTCCTGCGTAGCGAGATGGTACTACATCGGATATAGCTTGCGTTAAGGCATGAAACAAATTCGTTGTAGACGCATATTGATTATTTTCAAGTCTTCCAGCATCAATAAAGCGTGGTTCAAATTGCGGATAGCGAGCCAATACATCTTTTAATTGCACAAGTGCTTCTTCACTATCGTTTGTACGTGTGCCAAATGTTTGGCTTTGACTGCGATCGATCACAACACCAACAGTACTTTTAAGTGGTTCGCGTTGCTCTTTTATGATCATTGGATTAAGTAAAGCAAGGATAAGCGAGGTCAATGCCAAAAGGCGCAATAAAGATCCTTTACGCTGCAAAATCAGACCAATAATGACAAAAAGAGTAGATATCCCTCCTAATAAGAGAATCCAAGTGATAGGTAAGAAAGGCTGAAAAGTTAAAAATGATATCATTGCCTTCTTTCTCTATTAAAGCGCTCCAATAATGCAGGAACATGCACTTGGTCTGCTTTATAGTTCCCTGTAAGCACATAGATAACAATATTTAATCCTGCACGAAATGCCCACAGGCGTTGCGTAGAATCATTGGAAATAAGTGGATATTTCCACATGCCATTTTCATCTAACGCCCAAGCTCCAGCAAAATTGTTAGCAGTGATAAATAGAGAGCTCACATTATCACCGGTAGTGAGGGCATTTTTATTTTTTTTATTCATTGATGATGATTCAGCCCACAAAGGAGAACCACGGTAGAGACCAGGGAAATCTGGCATAATATAAAAGGAACGTGCAACAACATGATCAGCGGATGCTGGTTCAATGGTTGGAATATTTAATCCCTTTAATATTGTTCGCAATCTTTGTGTCTCTGGGGTGGCATCTCCTTCAAGACTAAGATCAGTGCTTATTTGATCGCGCGTGTCAAATAAAACTGTTCCTCCATGTTTCATAAAATTATTGATTTTTTCAAGGCTTTTTTGTGTTGGTAAGGGACTATTAGCATCAATGGGCCAATAAATGAGAGGATAGAAAGAAAGTTCATCTTTATCGAGATCAAGTGCTACCACAGAGCCTGGTGAGAGCATTGTACGTTCCGCGATGAATTGGCTCAATGCTTCCAGCCCACTTTTACTTGTTGTATCGATTTCATGATTATTAGTTATGACATAACCAAGATGCGTTGCACCAGCTGCTTGTACTATGGCTTCATCGTCATTTTTTATAGTTTGTGCATGAATGACTGGTACATATAAAAATAAGGCGATAAGACCTGTTGTGAGGGGAAGCAAGAAAAGCATATTGCTTCGTTGATGGAGAAAAAAAGTACCTCCCATCCATAAAGCTAAAAAATTATCAAGGGCGAATAGTAAGATGGCTAATCCTAAAAGTGACCCAATGAGATGTTTCTCCTTTATATCGTAAGATAGAGGGGTCGCACTTAAGGAGGTCGGCAATGGCGATTGTTTTATCAAGCGCGACGAGTGATTTAAGAGATTAAGCGCATGAAGATTGTTTTTTGATCCGTAAAGCCCAGGTGGGGTATGATAAGAAGGCAAGGGAGGATTTTGCGCATCAATAACGAGAGGAATAACATGAGAAGGAGGTGTTTGCAGCCGACCATCACCGGTTAATGTTTTCCAAGGACGCATTGTTGTATTCATCTGTGTTGGATTTTTGTTTTCATAATTACTGAGTGTGATTAACTTTTGTAACATTTGTGCAAAAAAACCAGAAAGAGGGAGATTGGACCATGTGATGTCGGGCATAATATGAATAAGGATGAGTGTTCCTTTGCCACGACCGGCTGCTGTAATAAGAGGTGTTCCATCAGCAAGACTGAGCCATGTTTTTTCAAAAAGATCTGAACTGGGTTCTGCTAAGATTTGGCGCGATACTGTAACGTCTTCTGGGAATTGAAAGCCAAAGAAGATGCTATTTTTTGCGAAGGGTGCAAGTTTTTGCGGTTTTGCCCAAGACATAACACTCCCAAGCAGACGTTTACCAGGGCGTAGTGGTACTGGAAGTAGATTATCATGATGTTCTGTGGCACTCAAGTTTTCTCCTGCAAAGCGGATGAGTGTGCCCCCTTTATTTACGAAATCAGATAACTTTTGTTCTGCTTCTTTTGACATATTGGCAACGTCACCCATAATAAAAACAGAAGGGTTTTGTTGAAGCAAATGATCAATATCAACTGAAAGCTCTCTTCCTCCCGCTGTTATAAGCTGTGTATGATCTTGCAACGCCTTTATAATGTAATAAAATGGCGAAAGCAGGGGCTGAGCCATTTCATTTATGCTTGGTGATAAAAGAGCAACGCGGTTTATGCGATTACGGCTATCAACTAAGAAGGTTGCAGCAGCATAAGCATGGTTTTCGATTTTAATTGATGCGATATCATTGCGTAATTCAAGTGGTAAATTAAAGGGAATAACAGCTGTCTCTTCTCCTTCAAGAAAATTTTTCGTAAAATTTCCAAGGAATTGATTGTTTAAATCATAAAGATTTAAACTGACGACAGCTTTACCGTGTGTGGTTGCACGAATGATGTGCGCTTTGATATTTTCCCCATAGTTATCTATGGCTGTTATGCCAATTAAATCGGAAATATCAGTTGAATACCACAAAAATGTTTTTGGTTTTAATTGTTCGATGAGGGTAAAAGCCTGATCATCTTCGTTTGTGTATAATCCATCGCTCAAATATACAAGATCAAGAGGTTGGCTTTTGGTTTTTTCAATAAATTTTTTTAGTATCCGCACACGGTTAACAGGCCATGGTTTGGGTTGCAAATGCATTAAATGTTGTTTTACAGTTTTTGCAGGTAAGGGATCAATATTAAAAATATCGTTTTCAGCTGTGGCGAGAAAATAAATATTTTTTTTGTGCTTTTCTGCTTGTGCAAGGATGGTTTCGGCAACAGCAATACGTTTTTTCCATTCTTTTGCAGATGCCCAACCATTATCGATGATGAGCGCAAGAGGTTGAGATCCTGAGAGAGTAATAGGTTTTGGATTCCAAGTAGGCTGTGCTAAAGCGATAATAACCAGTGTTGCCATGGTTAAGCGTAATAACAATAACCACCAAGGTGCATGGTTTGCAGCTTCTTGCTGATTTGCTGTCTTAGGCAAAAAACGCAAAGGGGGGAAAAGCTCTTTGCGCGGAGCAGGAGGCATTATCCTTAAAAGCCACCAAATAATTGGTAGGGATAAAAGTCCTAATAAAAGTAGGGGGGCACCAAAACTCAAAGTGACCTCCTTGTAGAAAATGAAGAGTCGTTTATTTTATTTACAAGTTGTAAAATAACTTCTGTTAAGGACTGATCGGTTGTACTTACTTGATAGGTCCATCCTTGGCGTGCGCAAAAATTTTTCAATTCTTGTCGTCTTGCGTGGTATGATTTGTGATATTGTTCACGCAAATTTTCTGCTTTTTTCAAAATACGTTTTTCTTTTGTTTCAGGGTCAAGAAATTCTGTATGACCTGTGTAGGGAAAGTTTTCTTCTGCAGGATCTGCAACCTCAATTAAATGAGCAGTGATCTGTTTTGCAGATAAAGTTTTAAAATCTTGAATGATTTTTTCGGGAAAATCAAGAAAATCACTTATTATGATGACATGTGAAAAACGCGTAATGACTGAAAAATCTGGAAATGGATTATTTGCTTGATAATTTGTAAAAGCAAGCGCCATGCGTTCCACTACATTAGATGCTATTGTAGGTGGCATTAAATTGGGAATCGCAATATGTTCGCCGCTTCGCGCAAGAAGTATTGCTAATGCAAGAGAAAGAATGATGGCATGATCGTTCTTAGAATTTTTAGAAAAGCGTGAGCAATAATGCATGGAAGTGCTTTGATCAGGCCAAATCCAAACCGTCTGTGTCATTTCCCATTCATGTTCACGTAGATAAGTATGCTCATCACGCGCTGAGCGGCGCCAGTCAATGTGTGTAATGGATTCACCTTCAACATAAGGTCGAAATTGCCAAAAATTCTCTCCGTTACCGCGTTTATGTCGGCCATGTCCTCCTTTTATCAGTGTATTGGCGATCAAGCGTGCTTTTAAAAGAAAGTATGGCATTTTTGCCGCATCTTTATGCAGCTTTGCGGCGAGTGACAGTGGAGACTTTTTCAAAACTTTTTTGCCAATGGCCATTAGAGGACATCTTTCACAAGATTTTCGATAATATATTTTATGGTTATATCTTCAGCACGTGCAGAAAAATTAAGCGCCATACGGTGTTGTAATACGGGTTGAGCTAATTTTTCAACATCATCAAGAGAGGGAGATAAACGTCCATGATAGAGAGCGCGCGCACGAGCACAAAGTGAAAGCGCTTGCGATGCCCGAGGACCAGGACCCCAAGCAACGTAAGTATTGGCAAGGATGTTATCTTTATGAGGGCGTGCTGAACGAACTAGCTTTAAAATGGCTTCAACAACACTTTCTGAGATAGGCATTTTGCGGACGATTTTTTGAATTTTTTGCAGTTCTTTTGTCGATAAAACCGATTTTGCGCTTTGTTTTTTTGCAGTTGTTGTTTCTAAAATGATACGTCGTTCTGTTGTCAAGTCAGGATAGTCAATATCGATTTGCATTAAAAAACGATCTAGTTGCGCTTCAGGAAGTGGATAAGTTCCTTCTTGTTCAAGAGGATTTTGAGTTGCAAGTACATGAAAAGGTTTTGGCAATTCATAATGAGTGCCTGCAACGGTTACATGATATTCTTGCATAGCCTGTAAAAGAGCTGATTGCGTACGTGGAGAGGCACGATTAATTTCATCAGCCATAAGCAGTTGGGTGAAAATAGGGCCTTGAATGTAACGGAAAGAACGCTTACCATTTTCGTCTAAATCCATAATTTCAGAGCCGATAATGTCCGATGGCATTAAATCAGGTGTAAATTGGATGCGTTTTTCACTAATTCCCAATACGATTCCTAATGTTTCAACAAGACGCGTTTTTGCTAGCCCTGGAACGCCAACGAGAAGGGCATGCCCACCAGCTAAAATAGCTGTTAAAGCATATTCGATTACATGATTTTGGCCAAAAATAACTTTGTCAATTTCTTGTTGTAGAGTATCCAATTGTTTGTACGCTGTATCAATATCATCAATAGTTATTTGATCTTCATTACTGATATTGGCCGTCTCAATAGAATTGGATAATGTATCGCTTTGACTCATATTTTTTCCTTAGGGCATTTATCGCAACATTGATAATTTTTGCATGATAATGAACGTCCCATAATTTGTAGCAGAAAATGACAAGAAAAGAAGTATAATATTTTTTTGCATTTATGTGCAGATAGAAAATCCACTTTTTAATGCGTAACATGTGTTTTATTAAGCGATGTAATGAAAAATTTTCTTATAAGAGAATAAATAACAGTTTACAAACAAATGGTTGTTGTTTGTGTAAAGGGGTAAAGGGTGAGCGTAATACAAAATTTTAAACATGTTGATTGGTTACAGGATAGTTGCATCCAAACATTGCTCCACGTTTTGTCTTTAGATGGTGGAGAGGCACGTATTGTAGGTGGAGCGGTGCGTAATCAGCTGCTAGGGCAGCCTATTAGTGATATTGATATTGCTACAACTTGTTTGCCACAACAGGTAGTAGAGCGTGCAGAAGAAGCCGGGTTTAAAGCAATTCCTACAGGTGTTGCGTTTGGTACAGTAACGGTGATTTCCAAGTCATGCGCTTATGAAGTTACAACGCTTCGCTCTGATGTTGAAACGGATGGTCGCCATGCAAAAGTGGTGTTTGGTTGTGATTGGAAAAAAGATGCTGAACGGCGGGATTTTACTATTAATGCACTTTATTGTGATTCTGCTGGTCAGCTTTATGATTTTGTGGGAGGCTTAAACGATATTGCCAGTCGCACAGTGCGGTTTATAGGTATTGCAGAAAATCGTATTTGTGAAGATTATTTGCGTATTTTGCGTTTTTTTCGATTTTTTGCTTGGTATGGAGCGGGACGACCAGATGTAGAAGGATTAAAAGCATGTGTTCGTCAAAAATACGGTTTGCAAAAACTTTCATGTGAACGGATTTGGGGAGAAATGAGAAAACTGTTCGCTGCCTCTGATCCAACACGTGCTCTTTTATGGATGCGTCAAAGCGGAATTTTGACACTTATTTTTCCAGAAACAGAAAAATGGGGCATTGATGCGATCCATTCACTTGTTAAAGTAGAACAGGCTCTTGGTTGGAAAATAGATCCGTTGTTGCGGCTAAAAAGTATTCTTCCCCCAGATTCCATACGTCTTGATGAAATGATGCATCGCTTGCGTTTATCTAATAAAGAAACAACGCGGTTGAAGGAATGGGCAGAGTTGGAAAAGATTAGCCAAAGCAGTTCAGATACTTTTGTGCAAAAATTGATTTATTTGCATGGTCGACAACCGGTTTTGGATCAATTGTCCTTATCTATAGTTGCTGCGTATGATGATACTCAAGAGAAAAGCAAGGCTTTGCAAAAAGCAGAACATTATATAAAGCTCTATCAGCTTGCTCAAAAATGGCAGATTCCAACTTTTCCTGTTAGTGGCAAGGATTTGATAAAAAAAGGTTTGGAGCAAGGCGTGTTTATAGGACAAAAGCTCAAAGAATTAGAAATGATGTGGATTGAAAGTGGATTTGTAATAGATCGAAATGAATTATTAAAAAAAATTAATTTATAACATTATATTTTGTTAATAACTTTCCGATTTTATTTATTATATATCAATTATATTTGGCTTTTTATGGTGCTATGTTAGGATTGTTGGTAGTAGAAATGATATGAAGCTTTAATGGTATTGTAGCATTTTATAAGCTTGGCTTCTTTCTTTTAAAAATTGTTTATCATGTGTAATGTAGTGGTATCTGTGCCAATAGATTGAAGATTTTTATATTTTTTTATTATTGTAACCAATTTGGCGCAGTGCTTCCCCTGTCGTTATGGCTACACTCATTGCAATATTGAGAGAGCGTGCATGTGGCTGCATGGGAATTTTCAATGTATAATCAACGTCTTTAAAGACGTAGTCTGGAACTCCTGCTGATTCACGACCAAAAAGTAAAATATCGTCTTTTTGATAGCGCATATCTGTATAGTATATGTCTGCTTTTGTACTTAAAAGCAAAAGGCGACGATTAAAATGTTTCATGGTGCTCATAAAATGTTGCCAGTCAATGTGTCGTTCTAGTGAGACATATTCGAGATAATCCATACCGGCTCGCTTAAGGTTGCGATCCGACAGGTTAAAGCCTGCAGGCTCAATAATGTGCACATGTAAACCAAAACAGGCGCTAAGGCGCAAAATTGTTCCAGTATTACCAGCAATATCAGGTTGAAAAAGAGCAATGTGAAGTGTCATACACTATGTATTATGTTTTTTTCTTTGTGATTTGTAAAGGAGCCATATGGACTACTTCAGAAATATGATTTTGAGACCATACAGTTTTTGTGCTTGGCTATCCATTTCTTTAAAATTTCAGAAGAAAATTTTTCTGCTTCCCAACATGTAAGAATTTGGCAGTACGTAAAAATTTTTGATACTAATTAGATTGGACAATTCTCTGAGCATTAGAGAATAAAAAGTTGAATGGGTTGTGAAGAAGTCTATAGCTGATGTTTACAATAAAGTGCAATTACAACATGGAATGAAGGTCTTTATCAATAAATTATTATAGATTAGAAGATATGTTGGTTTTCACAATTTGAAGGAATTTGGTCGTAATTCAAGTGCGGGTTAAGGTTTTCCATAAGCAATATGTGAGCGATGGTTCGAAGAGGAAAGGAAAATTTTTAAAATGAGCTGATTGTTATAATAGACTATTTCCCATCCCTTTTTGTTCATGCAAGAAAACATTGATAATGCGCTTATTTTTTCAGATTTTGCATTGATGGCATGTATGCGTGCAATATATTTTTCATTTCTTCTTTTTATTTCTGATATTGCCTGATAAGCTCTACGTTATAACGGCTGTCAAAATAGGATATCAGAAGATGATTAGAGAGCATAAAAATTACTAATGGTTATTGATTTAGCCTTTATTTCATTGCAAATATCGTTTTTGTATGGAAGTTTTTTTTTGATATGGATAGCTGAGCTATGCGGGGAAATTTGTAAAAAAACAGTCTCCATGTCTTTTTATGTTCAGTTATTTTTTGAACTTATGTCTATAATAGGCTAGCTCTTTGTATACTCTAGAGGAAGAGTTGGAGGATAAATAGAAGAACTGAGAGAGACAGAGAAAGTTCTTGGTTCGAAAAAAAGCACAGGGAACAAATCCGGTTATGACGCATTGAAGTTTTGTAAAGTCAAAACGGAGATGTTTATAAAATGAATAAAATTGCATTTACTACTATGTTAGTTGTAATGGCTTCTAGTGCTTACGCTCAGTCTTTTACAGCTTCTTCTGAACCTGAAATAATTGCTTCAACGGGTATTGTACAGATTAATTCAGCTATGTCTACACGTTATGTTACTCCTTTAGCGACTGATTTCGTTGCTTCAAGTCTTATTGGTGCAGATGTATACAATATGGAAAACGAAAAAATTGGTGAAGTGAAAGATATTATTTTACGTGAAAATAATATCGCAGGGATTGTTGTTGCTGTTGGTGGTTTTCTTGGTATAGGGGAACATTATGTCGTTGTTGCTCCAGAAACAATCCAGATGTCTAATGATTATGGTAAATGGAAACTTATTACTAATGCGACAAAAGATTCTCTAAAGAATGCTCCAGCATTCAAATATAAAGGACGTTGGAACCTTTAATTTTTTCTTTGCTTTGTTTTATAGGTAAGAACAGTCGCTATCACACAGCGTATGATGGCGCTGTTTTTGTTTTTTAGAAGTGTAAAACATTTTAACAGAATGGTTTCAGGTATTGTGTTTAAATAACATGATATCACCATCTTGCACAATATATTCTTTTCCTTCATCGCGAGCTTTCCCCGCTTCTTTTGCTCCACTTTCTCCACCTAGAGTAATATAATCTTCGTAGCTTATGGTTTGAGCGCGGATGAAGCCGCGTTCAAAATCTGAATGGATGACACCAGCTGCTTGTGGAGCCTTGGTTCCACGCACAATTGTCCATGCTCGTGTTTCCTTAGGTCCGCACGTGAAATAAGTAATTAAGTCCAACAAATGGTAGCCTGCGCGAATAAGTCGATTTAGACTTGGCTCAGAGAGTTCTAAAGCACTAAGATATTCAGTGGCTTCTTCATCGCTTAGCTGGGTAATTTCAGCTTCAATGGCAGCAGAAATGATAATGCTTTGAGCATTTTGCTCTCTTGCCATTTTCTCAACTGTTTGAGTAAAGCTATTTCCGTGAGCAGCATCATTTTCGCTTACATTGCAAACATAGAGTACAGGTTTAGAGGTTAAAAGATTCAAATCATCAAGGATGCAGCGTTCATCAGAGGAAATATTTTTGAGCAATAATCGGACAGGGCTTCCCTTTTGCAGCAAATTCAATGCTGCTTCCATTACGGGAAGAATTGCCAGAGCTTCTTTATCTTTTCCTGTCGCACGTTTACGGATTTGTATGATTCTTCGCTCAAGACTTTCAAGATCTGCAAGCATAAGTTCTGTTTCAACAGTTGTGGCGTCAGAAACAGGATCAACGCGTCCTTCTACGTGGGTAATATCTTCATTTTCAAAACAGCGTAGAACATGGATAATAGCATCAACTTCGCGAATATTAGCTAAAAATTTATTGCCTAAACCTTCACCTTTTGAAGCTCCACGTACAAGTCCCGCAATATCAACAAAATTAATGCGCGTAGGAATGATTTCTTTTGAACCAGCAATTGATGCAATTTTTTCCATACGCAAATCTGGAACAGCAACTTCACCAGTATTTGGTTCAATTGTACAAAAAGGATAATTAGCAGCTTGTGCTGTGGCTGTTTTTGTTAATGCATTAAAAAGGGTTGATTTACCGACATTTGGTAATCCGACAATACCGCATTTAAAACCCATGAGCTGCCTTCTTTTCTGTTTGTTTTATGGTCAAGATAATGTTTTTAGCATTTCTATAACATATTTCAGAAAAAGTCATAGCTTCTAGTTGCTGTAAGAGAACAAAAAAGCTATGCTAAGAAATAGTTAACTTTTTATCGTCATATTTTAAGTATTTCCTATCTTAAATCATGATAGAATTTAAAATTAAATATTAACAGTGTATTAAATTTCTTTTAATACATGGATTCGCATGATGAATTAATCGGAGTAAATATGAGAGTACTGTCTCGTCGTGCCTTTTTGATAGCAACGCCTTTGGCTTTGGCTGCATGTGCTACGCGCCAACAATTAGATATGTCGCTTATTTCTTCTCAGCAAACTTGGCACGTTCCAGCGGAAATGCAGGCTTTGTATGGGCCTGTAATAAATGAACCTTATTCGTTACCTGCTGTTGATCTTTCTACAATTGAGCCAAAGTTTTGGCGTCAAGAAGTCATTTATTATACACCTTATCCATCTGGTACACTGGTTGTTGATACTCAGAAACGTTTTCTCTACCTCATTGGTGAAAATGGGAAAGCTCTACGTTATGGTATTGGTGTTGGTAAAGAAGGGTTAGAATTTGAAGGTGAGGGGATTATACGGCGTAAACGTCATTGGCCTAGCTGGGTTCCAACTCAGGCAATGATGATTCGAGAACCAGAACGTTACGGTCATTTAGGAAAGGGAATGCCACCAGGACCTGATAATCCACTAGGGGCACGGGCTCTTTATCTTTATAAAAATGGGCAGGATACACTTTTCCGCATCCATGGTTCACATGAAGCGTGGTCAATTGGTCATGCAGTTTCAAGTGGGTGTATTCGTTTGCTTAATCAAGATGTAATTGATCTTTATGATCGTGTTCCCATTGGTGCGCGTGTGGTTGTGTTGCGGAGCCAAGAAAATATATCTAAAGTTTCAAGTCAACAGCAAAATGTTCGTGATCCATTATTGTCGACTATCAATCAAAACGATTTATTTTAGTTTCATAAGATACAGAAATTTAAATAGTTTTATTTAATAAATTTTACTTGCTGCTCAATAATTTTTTATATGTATAGAAACTGCAGCAAGTGATATTAACTTTGTTTTATGAGTTAAAAGGTTATTTCTTATTAGAGATCTTTATTTTTCATTATTCGTGAGATTTCATTCAAAAACAAACTGTTGTTGCCGTTTATGAGAAGAGCAATATTTTTTGCAATCGTGTCTAATAGAGGCAGTAGCCATTCTTGGTCAGATTTCGCAAAATTTCCTAAAACATATTGACTGACAAGATCTTTAGAACCAGGGTGTCCGATCCCAAGTCGTAGACGGTAGTAATCAGTGCTGCAATGAGAATCGATGGACTTTATACCATTATGCCCATTACTGCCTCCACCGATTTTTATGCGTACTTTTCCAGGCTGTAGATCCAGTTCATCATAGATGACAATCAAATTTTTTGACTCTAATTTATAAAATCTCAAAATTTCACCAATAGCTTGGCCAGATAAATTCATGAAAGTTTGAGGTTTTATAAGAAGGGTTTTTTCGCCATTTATAAGTCCATTGGAGATTTCGGATTGAAACTTTTTTGACCATGGAGAAAAAGAATAAAACTGGTAAATAGCATCAACTGCCATGAAACCAATATTGTGACGGTTATTTTGGTAAGATGAACCAGGATTGCCTAGACCAGCAATAAGCCACATGTGCGCCCTTAGTGAAATATATGGGTTCAAAAATTTTTAAGAGAAGGCGGGAATTTTTCCCGCCAGCTAGAGTTTATTAAGATTTTGCACCGCCATCGCCATTTTCTTGTTCTGAACTTTCATCACGGATATCCAAGTCAGCGGGAGCTGCAATGGTTGCAATGGTGAAGTCTCTATCTTGAATCACTGGTGTAACACCTTTTGGCAGTTGCACCGCTGAAATATGGATAGAGTCACCAATAGAGTAACCAGAAAGATCAATTTCAATTGCGTGAGGAATCGCATTTGCTGGGGCAGTACATTCAATTTCATGGCGAACAATATTTAAGACACCTCCACGTTTAATACCAGGAGCGGTATCTTCATTGAGGAAGTGCACAGGAATATTTACATCCACGACGGATTCTGCTGAAATACGTAAAAAGTCCACATGTATGGGAAAGTCACGAACTGGATCTAGTTGATAATCTTTTGCTAGAACCTGAATTTTTTTCTCACCGATGATAATCGTAGCGGTGGTTGTACGAAAGCCGCCAGCGTGAATTTTATAGAAAATTTCTTTATAGGGAACTGCAATTGCTAAAGGCGGTTGTTTGTCACCATAAATGACAGCTGGAATGAGACCGTTGCGGCGTAGTTCACGGGAGGACCCCTTACCAACCCGCTCGCGTACTTCGGCCTTAAGAGTGTAGCTTTTGCTCATAATTTAAGTCCTTTTACATGATTGGAGATTCATCAAAAACTAACAACAGTTTTTACATGAAAATGAAGATATGCGCTTTATTAATTAGCGATTGCTCCATTCTGCGTTGCCTCCAAGGGTGTCTACGCAGAAGATTACTCTATAGTTCAAACCTTTTGAAGTTTCAAGAGTTGTGGGAAATATTCACGATTTCTACCGTTAAAGAAGAAGAAATGTTACAAGTTTCATACATATGGGGAATCAATCAATACGGATTTGTATATTTACAATCGAATACTGGAGACATTCATGAAGGTTGAGATTGCCTTGGGTGAGGTGTCGGAATCTCGTGCTTTACACAAATCGGTTCCAGCACTTGTTGATCTTGAAGAATTATTGGCGACACGTCTTTTAGTGCAAGGCAATTCTGGTTCAGGAAAATCCCATCTCCTTCGACGTCTGCTTGAACAAAGTGCTCCATGGGTACAGCATTGTGTCGTTGATCCAGAGGGTGATTTTGTAACTTTGGCAGATAAATTTGGCCATGTTGTTGTTGAGGCTGAGCGTAGCGAACAAGAATTGGCGCGTATTGCTTATCGAATTCGCCAACATCGGGTTTCTGTTGTGTTTAATCTTGAAGGTTTAGATAATGAACAACAGATGCGTGCTGTTGGTACTTTTCTTGGTGCATTGTTTGATGTGGAGCGCGATTATTGGTATCCTATGCTTGTTGTGGTTGATGAAGCACAATTATTTGCGCCAGCAGCGGCGGGAGAAGTTTCTGATGAAGCGCGTAAAATTTCACTTGGTGCGATGAGCAATCTTATGTGTCGAGGGCGCAAACGTGGTCTTGCCGGTGTCATTGCTACACAGCGTTTGGCTAAGCTTGCAAAGAACGTTGCTGCAGAAGCTTCAAATTTTTTAATAGGACGAACTTTCTTAGATATAGATATGGTTCGTGCTGCAGATCTTTTGGGAATGGAGCGCCGCCAAGCAGAAATGTTTAGAGATCTTGAGCGTGGTCATTTTATAGCTTTAGGTCCCGCTTTATCACGACGATCATTACCCATCATCATTGGACCTGTTGAAACATTAGCGCGCTCTTCTAGTCCAAAACTCATGCCACTTCCAACAGAAAGAGATGACGTAAAGGAATTGGTTTTTACGGTTTCGCCAGAGGAAATTTTAATTTCATCTAAATATTCACAGGAGCCTGTGAAAAAACAATCTATTCATGAAATGTTAGAAGAGGCCGTGCACAAAAAACAAGAATTGTTGGAAGAAAAGCTAAGCCTTTTTCCTGAATTTTCTGCTGTTGATCACAATATACAAGTCGAGCGTGTTATTTGTGAAATTATGGATGATCCCGATGCTGCTTATCGTTCAACAGCGGTATTGTATCAAGATTTTTTGGTTCGTTGCCGTATTCATGGAATTTCAGGAGTTTCTCTTAATCTTTCGCAATTTCGGCGTAAATTGGCTATTGCTCAAGCTGATATTGATGAAGAAACTGCTGAAAGTGAAAGTTGGAAACGCATTTTATACATATCAGAAAGTTTAGAAGATGATATCCAAGGTGTTTTTTTGAATGTGGCACAAGCAGCGCTTACTGGAAAACCTTGCCCATCAGATGCATTTTTAGCACGTCTTTATGGAACTCATTCTTTAAGTCGTGTACGCTGGCTTTTAACTCATTTCGAAGAACGTGGACTTATTGTGATCCGTATGCATCTTGGCGGTCAACGCATTATAGCTTTTCCTGACATTGGTGTAGAAACAGCACCAGGAGATCCAAAAGCTCCAATTTAGTTGAATAAACTTGAGACAGATTGTTCTGCTGCTGTTCTTGCAATTGCTTCTCCAAGTAAATCGGCAACTGGCAGAACACGGATATTGCGTGCACTCTCAATTGCTGATGTTGGCATAATTGAATCAGTGATGACCAATTCTTTCATTTCTGAGTTTGTAATGCGTTCGATAGCATTTCCGGAAAGAACACCGTGCGTAATATAAGCTGTGACGCTATTTGCACCGTGTTTGAGCAAAGCACTTGCTGCGTTGCATAAAGTTCCTCCAGAATCAACAATATCATCGAGCAAAAGGCAATCTTTTCCAGAGACATCTCCAATGATATTCATAACTTCTGATTCTCCTGGGCGTTCGCGACGTTTATCAACAATAGCAAGCAAACTGTTTAAGCGTTTAGCTAAGGAACGTGCACGCACCACACCTCCCACATCAGGTGAAACAACAATAACATTTTCAAGAGAGTAATGTATTTTCACATCACGAGAAATGACAGGAACAGCATAAAGATTGTCTGTTGGGATATCAAAAAAGCCTTGGATTTGTCCTGCATGAAGATCCAATGTCAAAACGCGATTGGCTCCTGCTTCAGTAATCAGATTAGCAACAAGTTTTGCGGAAATTGGGGTACGTGGTCCAGGCTTTCGATCTTGGCGAGCGTAACCAAAATAGGGAATAACAGCTGTAATACGACGTGCTGAAGAACGGCGAAGAGCATCAATCATGATGAGTAATTCCATCAGGTGGTCATTTGCAGGATAGGATGTAGATTGCAAAACAAACACATCCTGTCCTCGGACATTTTCTTGCAATTCTACAAAAATTTCTTGATCTGCAAAGCGCTTCACCGTTGCCTTGCCTAAGGGAATATTTAAATAAGCTGCAACTTTTTCCGCAAGGCGTGGGTTAGAGTTTCCGCAAAAAAGTTTCATAGTAGAACCTCTGAATAATCATGACCGAGTGTGATTCAGTTTTTAACTTTTTGTTATCAGATTGCAAGAAAACAATCACAAGAACATTACAATTTTACTCATCATTATTAACGAGGCGCATGTTTTATTTTTTAGAAAAGTTTTTAACTGTGGAGAAAAGAAATACATACTGATTAAAGTTTTTTGCAATCGCTTTATAAAAAACGGTTTCAGCATTAACAATATTTATGTTTAGGGTAATGATGGGGGCGTGTTTAAACAGAGTGCTTTTCTATAAGTTATTCTAATTAAATGTTAAAAAAAAGAATAGGAAAAGCTATCCTATCATATGAACTAATAACTGATTTTGTAAAAGACAGCATTGTATAACTAAGTTTATTCTTTTAGAATAATAGCAGAAATTTGTCGTCCGTAATCTGGTTCTTTACGGTGCACTGCACGGCGATAGGAAAAAAAGCGCTGTTCATCTTTGTAAGTGCAAAGCTCTAAGCAAGAAGCATTGACTCTTGCTTGCGTGAGTTGATCTATAATGAATGCCCATAGGTTAAATTTAAAGCAATTTACTTTATCTGTTTTTAAAAAATACTTTTGAAATTCACTGTGGCAATCAAGAAATTGGTTATAAAATTCGCTTGTTACTTCATAATGGCATGGACCAATACAAGGTCCAAGAACTGCTGTTATTGACTGTCGTTTGGCACCTTGTTCTTCCATAACAGAAATTGTTTTTTCCACAATTCCGTTTAAATTTCCTCTCCAGCCAGCATGCGCAGCAGCGATAACACCTGCTTGCGGGTCAGAAAAGAGAACAGGGCCGCAATCTGCCGTAAGAATGCCAATTGCTAAATTTTTTGTGGTTGTAACAAGAGCGTCAGCTTTAGGAGGTTCACCATTGAAGGCTTCATGAACAACAACGACTTTACAAGAATGTATTTGATTGATAGTGACTAAATTTTGCATTTCAATACCAAAGTAATTGGCGATTAAAGTGCGGTTTTGTGCAACATGTTCAGGGTTATCATTTGAGCTTTTGCCTGTATTAAGGCTCTGATAAATACCCTGTGAGACACCACCTTGACGTGTAAAAAAGCCATGCTGTATCCCATGTGTGTGTAAATCAGAAAGATTTTTTGCCAATATGGGCTTAAGAACAGGTTGCATAAAAGTTCCTTACAGGATTTTTGTTAAGTGGTAATGGTGTGTGAGATATTTGCATTTGTCAATGTATGTTATTGTGGGCAGTTAAAATTTAGGAGGTAAGGGTATATTTTTATCGCTTATGTGTAAAACTTTAAACAGTTTACCCATTTGATCTGAACCAGCTAATCGTTCGATATCTTGGCGGATTTTGTTTTGCAGTGTAGCGTTTTTGTTGATTCCAAGCTGTTTAGCTCTTTCCAACAGACCCATTTTTAAAAGAAAGTCTCTTTGTTCTAAAATTTCAGCAAAACAGCCTTGTTCAATGGCTATCATTTTTAAAGGGAAAAAATTTACATGTGATGTTAGATCATGTTCACCTGGAGCATCAAAGATATCACGAAATTTGTGTTTTGAAACAGCTTGCAATGTATCACCAAATGCAAAATCAGAAGCTCCATAGTCAATAAGTAAAGCAGAACCTTTCATTTGTATTAACCGGTTACTGATTTTGTGCATCAATTGATGTCGTAAGGGCGCATGTTCAAAAATTGTTCCATCAGGGATGTTCCAATCGTAAGATTGTAAATAAAGGAAAGGGAGTTTACGCTGTTTAGCAATAAATGTGAAGTTTCCGTTTTGATTAACGGTAATGCAGCGTTCTTTCCATTCTCCATCAAGTTTAATATATTGGTTGATTGGGAGTGCATCGAAGAATTCATTGGCAATTAAGAATAAATGTCCTGAGGGGATCTGGTCAAAATTTTCAACGTTATGGATCTGTTTTTGATAAGATGAAAGACGACTTTTTTGTTCTTTTGCAAGGTTTTGGCTTATTTCAATAAGAAAAATTTCAGCAGCATTAAATGCTGTGGTACATAATTTTTGAATGGTACGTAAAATATCATCCATAAGAGTTCCGCGTCCTGGGCCTATTTCAGCTAAAATGAAAGGGCGAGGACAGTTATGGGCTTTCCAGCTTGCGAGAGTCCAAATGCCAATCATCTCTCCAAATAATTGGCTTATTTCAGGGGCAGTGATGAAATCACCGGTGCGCCCAAAGGGTGTTTGTGTTTGATAATAGCCAAATTGAGGATCTGTGAGAGCCAATGTCATATATTGACTGACAGTGATTGACCCATTGAGCGCGATAATTTTTTTAATTTTCTCTTTGAGTGTGGCCATTATTCTTTAAATTATTAGGATTGGTGCTTGAAGGCTTTAAAAATAAGATAAACACCGAAAAAAAACATAGGCAGAGATAAAGCCATGCCATAGGTAAATCCAGTGGAATGAAAAAGGATAGAAAACCATTCTGGGTCTTCTTGAGGAACACGGTAAAGTTCTGAAATAATACGCGCTATTGCATAGCTCATAACAAATGTTCCTGCTATAGCTCCGGAGCGTTTTAGTGCTTTGAAAACAAAAATAAGAATGAACAGGATGATAAAAAGAAGAAATCCTTCCATGAATGCTTCGTAAAGTTGGCTTGGATGACGCGGTAAATACTGAGGATCTTGAGGAAAACAAACGGCCCAAGGGACACTGGTCACATTGCCCCATAATTCTTGATTAATGAAGTTGCATATTCGTACAATACCAATACCAATAGGGGCACCTGCAGCGATTATATCAAACATTGCTCGCATTTTAATGTTATTCTTACGGGCAAATAAAATCATTGCAATGCCAATACCAATGAGCCCTCCATGAAAAGACATTCCTCCATTCCATATAGCGATGATGGAACTTGGATGACTAAAGTAATAAGCTGGATCCCATACGAGTACTTGGCCTAAGCGACCACCAACGATGATGCTGATAATAGACCAGATAACAAAGTTTTCTATCTTTTCTTTATCCATAGGAGGTTGGTTTGCATACCATAAGGATGGTCTTTCTAATAATTTTTGCGCATACCACCAAGCAAAAAGAACGCCAATAACGTAACCAAGTCCGTACCAATGTAGAGATATGGGACCTAAATGAATAATTACAGGATCCAGATAATCAGGAAAAGCAATGGCAGGACAAAAAAAATCATTCATGAGTTAAGTACTCTAATATTTATAAGGTTATATGATACTCAGGAATGACAGATGAATGTGCAGTGGTCAAGAGCCAAGAAAGAGGCAAGTTATGGAGGGATTTGATAAGGCTTTCATTGTTTACAGGTGTAGGCGTAAAAATTATAGTGATAAAAAATTATAAAAGGCATAAACAGAAGTCTATATAACTGATGTACAGTCTATTAAGTGTGAGGGAACAAATGCGATATCTAAATGTTGTGAAAATGCGTTATAATGCACGTGTTAAGAATGAAAACTAAAGGAAAATTACATGCGTAGTCGATCAAACCGTATTTTTGATGAATTAGCAAAATTAGCAACAGATGCAGCTGATGCTGCACAAGGTATAAAACATGAAGCTGGAATGGCTTTTCGTTTACAAGCTGAAAAGATAGCAAATAAACTTAACCTTGTTTCACGCGAAGAATTTGAAGCTTTTAGGGAGATGGTGCTGAAAGTCCATGCTGATAATGCTGATTTGAAAAGGCGTTTTGATGATTTAGAAAAAGAACAAACGCAAGAAGAATAAATTGGTTTTTGTAAAAAAATTATAGATTCAGAAAAAATATCCCCAATTTTTCGATGTAGTGCATAAATTAAAAAAATGCTTAATCTTGAGTCTGTTAGAGAAGATCGCTCATTTATTTTGGGTTTGTTTTTTATAAAAAAAGCATTTTTTTGAATCAGGGGACTGGCGCTATGAAATTGTATCAATACACTGAAAAACTTGATGATTCGTTTTAATTATCAGGCTTATTATTGAAGGAGAGTATCTTTCGGTATTGTGTATTGCTTTGTGTTTTAGTGTGTATTTGTGTGGCGTAAAGGCTGTAATTGTAGCAAATTGTTAGAGTTTCAGTGTTTTGAGTTTTGTTGTAACGTTGTTCATATTATTGATTGTTGAGGACTAATGATGAGGCTTGCATTTTGCGCCACAGAAAGAGAAGAGCATCCTGTTGATTTTATCGAGCAGATTGCCCATAAGTACGATTGGTCTTTTGAGCGGAATGTTAAAGATGAAATTAATGTTTGTGTAGAAGGGGCACGGACAAATTATCGCGTTGCATTTTCATGGATGGAAGAACAGGAAGCCCTTCATTTAGCTTGTGCGTTTGATCTTTTTACCGACAATGCTCGAACAGCTGAAATGCATCGTTTATTGCTCGCAATTAATGAAAAATTATTGCTGGGGCATTTTGATTATTGGCAAGGGGACAATTCAGTTATTTATCGGCAGGGTCTTCTTTTGGCTGGAGGTTTGCATCCATCTCATATACAGGTTGAAACATTGTTGGTACATGCGCTTAGAGTTTGTGAAAGCCATTATACTGCGTTTCAAATGGTTGCTTGGGCTGGTGAAAGCGCTTGCAAGGCATTACAATACACTTTATTTGAAACTGTGGGAAATGCTTGAGTTCCTTAGGCATGTTTGTTTAACAGTTACTTTTCTATGATCAATTTGCAAAATATTTATCATAAGGGGATGTCGATAATAGCACGAAATCTCCCTAGTGGGCTGTTATCTAATTGATATTGCCTCCATGGTTGCGCGCTATATCTTGAGCAATAGAAAGGCCAAGATCCGTTCCACAGACATCTTGATCTCGTGCTTTATCAAGTTTGAAGAATGGTTTAAAGACTTCCGTACGCATGTTTTCATGAATGTTAGATCCATCATTATCAATAGTCATTATAAAAGATTTTCGTTGTGAATAGCTGTTAGTTTAACAGTGTTTGCTTAACAAAATGCATTTGATACGAGATTGCTGACCAAGCGCGTGAAAGCATGAGGGTGTTTTTGTATTTCTGTAGAACTTTTAATGGTGTAGAAAAATTGACGTTTGTGAAGATGGGCATCAGCGGAAAATGTTTGCATAAGAGCATTTAAGTCAAAGGTTTTAACATTTTTACTGTTTTTGCTTGCGTACAAAAGTAAGGTAATCCTCTAGCATATTTTGCATATCACTGACATCTTGTTCAAGTTGTTCAAGTGAAGTTGTGTCAAAGTTGTTAGTATTGACGAGTGCTAGCTACAGTTTGAAGTGCATGAGAGTGGTTCTTAAATCATGATTTACGCCTGATAGCATCATGGTGCGTTATTCAATTTGGCGTTCAATACATTCACGCATACGCAAAAACGTGATGCCAGCACGACGGATTTCATCAGTTTCTTGAGGCTGAAATCTTTCTGGTAAGGGATGACTAAACCCAAAACTTTCTACGACTTTTGCTAATTGTTGGATTGGTTTGATTTGATTGCGCAAAAAGTAAATTGCTATCAGCAATAAAACAAGAACTGTTCCTACCATCCAGCTTTAAAAAATATCAGTATTGGCAGCATAAGCTTGGTTAGGCATAGCAAAGATGCACAAGATGCTGTGACAAAGATGGAGACAAATTTCGATAAGATCAGAATTGCCCACTGTATCATCAATAATAATTTGTTCGATTTTGGGTTGGTTTTGCGAAAAGCTACGTCGTAAAATGGCGTTGCTGCAGTAAACGCTCACGAGGATCAAACAAACTGCTTGACTAAATAGTCATCTGCGCCTGCTTCTAATCCATGGATCCGATTTCTCTGTTTCTGATAAAGCTGTGAGCATGAGAATGGGAACATCTTTTGTTTGATGTAGTGAGTGAGTAAAATCGATATCATTTTCGCTAGGCATCATTACATCAACTATTCGAAGATCAAAGTTTAAGCTGGCAAGTTTCTTTCTTACTTCATCGGCATTGGCAGAGATGGAAACACGAAATCCATTTTTAAAAAGAAATTGAAATAAAAGACCGGTGAATACGAGTGTCATCATCAATAACAAGTAGATGAGATGCGTTGTCGTGCAAAACTTAACTGGTCATTCTTCAAAACTATGATAAAAATTCAGTTTACACAAAATTTAATTTTACATAAGTTGTATAAAACTATCGAGCGGGTTATTTTATCAAAGAACTGAGCAGTGTATTTATAAAATTAGAAATATTTAATTTTTGAAAAGGATATTATGGGAAATCTCAGTGCATATATTATCCCAGTTACACCTTTCCAACAAAATTGCACTCTGCTTTTTGATAATGATCACAAAACGGGTGTTTTAGTTGATCCAGGTGGAGATTGGCTTCGTATTCAAGAAGGAATTCAAAAGGTAGGCGTTACCGTTGAGGCTATTTGGATAACACATGGTCATATTGATCATGTGGGAGCGGCAATGCAAGCTAAAGAAGCACTTGATGTTAAAATTATTGGTTCGCATTGCGACGATAAGCCTGTAATGGACATGATGAACGAAAGTGCTAAAAGTTACGGTATGACTGGAACACGTATTTGTGTTCCTGACCAATGGTTGGAGGATGGCGATAGCGTTAATTTTGCTGGACACGTATTTAATGTTTTCCACACACCAGGGCATTCTCCTGGTCATGTTATTTATTTCAATAAAAAGGAACGTTTTGCTTTATTAGGAGATGTACTTTTTCGTGGTTCTATTGGACGTACGGATTTTCCTTTTTGTTCTTACGAAGAATTGATAAAATCCATTAGGGATAAGATTTTGCCTTTAGGCGATGATGTGCGTTTTATTTGTGGTCATGGTTTAGGAAGTTGGATAGGTTATGAGCGCCAGAGGAATCCTTTTCTTCAAGAGATTGACAAATGAACAAACGCAAAAAAACCGCCTTAAGGCGGTTTTTTTGTTGCTTAAAATTTCTAAAATGCTTTTAGTAAGGTATATCAGAAGTTAATGGGGGCATAACAAATGTGTTCCTTGCCATCATAGCCTTTAAAGGTTCCTGTTTTTTCGTTAAATGAACGATATTTATTTTTGCAATATTGAAGCCAATTAGATGCCAATGGTTGTTGGACAGTCTGATATGTCTCTGTTGGTACTGTTTTATAAATCACCTGAGCTTGTGGAACAGTTTGATATACCACTTGGCGTTGTGGTTCTGGTGCAACTTGATAGATAACCTGTGGCGATTTTGATTTTGTTAAAACATTACCGATAAGTGCACCTGCAGCAAGACCGAAAATACCCGCAGCTAAAGTATCTCCAGAATCATTACGATTTATATAATGGTGGTTGTGTACTACATGTTTATGGTTTTCCGTGTGAGTGTAACGATGCGTTTTTTGCTCACGATGTACTTGATGACGTTCACGCCTAATATGGGTTTGTACTTGCGCTGGATGATTATGATTAAAAGCAGGATAAGAAGGACCAGTTATCGTTGTGCTTGTCATTCGTTCATCAAAGATTGATTTTACATCTGCAAAAGTTGCACTTAGTGGAGCTACAACGGTTGCAGTTGATACCGCTGATAACACCGCTAGCTTAGTAAGTTTTTTCATAGCGACACTCCTTTTATAATTCGTTATTTGCATCTTACATACGTCAAACTGAATATAGCCTGAACAATTTTGGACTTTATTTAGGCAAAACGAATAAAGAGCCATTTAGTTTAGCTAAATTATAAAATCATAAAATAAAATTAGATATTTCATGCAAAAAAGTGCAATTTATTTAGATTAATTTATAAATATTGTATTTATAAACACTTACTTTTTAGTTTTTGTAGTAAAATTTTACACTGAATAATAATATTTGCACATTATTAATTGTCCAATCTAAAATTTTAGAGAATTTAAGGTTTATTTTGAGTAGCTTGAAAGTTTAAGATCATTTATTGGAAATTTTTTTCTTTGTTTTGTTATTAGATAGTTTAATAGTATTTTTGCGAAATTTTTTTCTGTCTATTAATTCTTCAAAGTACTTATAGCCATAGCTGAACTTATGTGATCTCAGGTTCTGGTTTAATGAAGAGGACGATTGTATCATAGGATGTATAGAAATTATTCACTGTGGTAAGGTAAAGGATTGTCAATGATTGTTAATTCTACTTTCTTCAGTTGTTTGATTTCATCACGAAGTCTTGCTGCTTCTTCAAAGTTAAGATCGGCTGCTGCTTCATGCATTAGTTTCTCAAGATGTTGAATATGGGATGTCAAATTATTGCCAACCATACTGTTTTGCGTAATGAAATCTGGAATATTTGTGTGAATGTGGTCATTTTTGTATTCTGAATTGAGAATATTGCTGATATTTTTTTTGATACTCGTTGGTGTAATATTGTGCTTTTCGTTGTAGGCTATTTGTTTTTGTCGACGTCTTTGTGTTTCTTGTAAAGCTCGCTTCATGGAGCCAGTGATTGTGTCTGCATAAAGAATAACGTGACTATCTACGTTGCGCGCAGCACGCCCTATTGTTTGCACAAGCGAAGTTTCGGAGCGCAAAAAACCCTCTTTGTCAGCATCTAGAATAGCGACAAAACCGCATTCTGGAATATCTAAACCTTCTCGAAGCAGGTTGATACCAATTAAGACATCAAAGGTGCCAAGCCGCAGATCACGAAGAATTTCAATACGCTCTAATGTATCAATATCAGAATGCATATAACGTACGCGAATATCTTGTTCGTAAAGATATTCAGTTAAATCTTCAGCCATACGTTTTGTTAGAACAGTCACCAATGTACGGTAGCCTTTTTGAGTTGTTTTACGAATTTCGTTTACAACATCATCGACTTGCATGCTGGCTGGACGAACTTCTGTTGGTGGGTCAATAAGTCCTGTTGGGCGAATAATTTGTTCAGCAAAAATGCCGTGAGATTGTTCTATTTCCCAGCGCCCTGGCGTTGCAGAGACAGCAACAGTTTGCGGGCGCATAGCATCCCATTCTTCAAAGCGTAAAGGACGATTGTCCATACAAGAAGGCAGGCGAAATCCATATTCTGCTAAGGTGGCTTTTCGTCGAAAATCACCCCGATACATGCCACCAATTTGGGGAATTGTTACATGGCTTTCGTCGATAAAAACTAGAGCGTTGCTTGGAATATATTCGAACAGGGTTGGCGGTGGTTCACCAGGATTTCTTCCTGTTAAATAGCGTGAATAATTCTCAATTCCAATACATGATCCAGTTGTTTCTAACATTTCTAGATCAAAAATTGTACGCTGTTCTAAACGTTGTGCTTCTAAAAGACGTCCAGCTGCTTTTAATTCATCGAGACGTTGAGTTAGTTCTATTTTAATTGATTTTATTGCCTGATTTAATGTTGGGCGTGGTGTTACATAATGTGAATTGGCATAAATTTTAATAGATTGAAGATCGCCAGTTTTTTGTCCTGTTAGAGCATCAAATTCAGTAATTGTTTCGACTTCATCACCAAATAGTGAAATACGCCAAGCACGATCTTCAAGATGAGCAGGAAAAATTTCAATTGTATCTCCTCGGACACGAAAGGAACCACGGATGAAATTGATATCTTGTCGACGGTATTGTTGAGAAACCAAATCAGCAAGTAGTTTGCGTTGATCAAGTTTATCCCCTTTTTTTATTTGTAAAGTCATGGTTGTATAAGTTTCTACCGAACCAATTCCATAGATACAGGATACAGATGAAACGATGATGACATCATCACGTTCAAGAACAGCGCGTGTTGCAGCATGGCGCATACGGTCGATTTGTTCATTAATAGAGGATTCTTTTTCAATATAAGTGTCAGAACGTGCAATATAGGCTTCTGGTTGATAGTAATCATAATAAGAAACAAAATATTCAACGGCATTATGGGGGAAAAAGCTTTTAAATTCTCCGTAAAGCTGTGCAGCCAGAGTTTTATTTGGTGCTAAGATCAAAGCTGGACGTTGTGTTTTTTCAATGATTTTGGCCATTGTATAGGTTTTTCCTGAGCCAGTAACTCCTAAAAGCACTTGAGTACGCTCATTTTTTTCAATTCCTTCAACCAAAGTTTTAATGGCTTGTGGTTGATCCCCTGCAGGTTCAAAGGATGTTTCAAGTTGAAAAAAAACGCCGCCTTCAGATTTCTCGGGACGAATAGGGCGATGGGGTGTCCACAACACGCCATTTTTAAAAAGAGGATTTCCTGAGGCAATAAGCGCAGAAAGTGCTTCAACTGTTGCTGTGATGCCATTTTTCATCGTTGCATCCTTTAATGTAAAATGCTCATGATTTTGAAGAAAATACCAACTTTTGTTACTTATTTAAAATAACGAAAAAGTATTACGTAGCAATTTTGTTTCAGTTCGTTTGGTATTTTGTGGGATCTTTAGTTAATTTTTGAGGAAGTTTTTTCAGTGTTTTTATAATATCAGTGTTTTTACAACAATTGTGGTTGTTCTTAATTTTATTTGCATCATGATGATGTTTACGAAGCATTTATTATAATATCCATTATATACTCTGCTACGGATAATGGGTGTGATTTATGACTGAAAGCATTGTGTATGTGCGATAAAGATCATTTCCATCTTTAAATGAGAGATAACGAGATGAGACCCAGCCTGTTTGATTCTTATATCTGATGTGGCACCAATTCCCTCTACAAGCTTGAACAAATACAGATTGTCCTGCAGGAATTAAACCATGAAGTGCAGATTGCGTGCTTGGCCCCGCCCTAAAATTAAGATTCTTTGTAACAAAAGCATCTGCAGATTTAACTACTTTTGTGGTCAGAAAGAGAGAGCCAAACACAAAAAAAATTATCGATTTTTTCATTTTTTTTCCAGAGGACTCTTTTAAAGATTTTTCGTCCTTCTATCTTTATAAAAACCCCCCTCTAAACTATGATAAAACAGAGAATAATACAATTACTTCTTTTATATATTTCTTATTATAGAGATTTGAGTGGAGATTTTTAACTCTTTTAAGTGGTTTAAATGCAGTTAGTGGAGTGCTTTATGTTCTTTTTTATTTTTATATGGAAAACAAGAACGCTGTACTATATAATACTATACTATATAATAAGGGATTAGTTTTTCGGATTCCAAAAGTAATTTTGGAAGCCGTTTTTTGTATTTTTATTGAACCTTCCGTGTAATAGAAAGGGACGGATTATGGAAAAAGTTCCGATGACTACAGCTGGTTTTGAAAGTCTTAAAGAAGAGTTACGTTGGCGCCAACAACAAGAACGTCCGCGGATTATTGAAGCAATTTCTGAAGCGCGTGCGCATGGTGATTTGTCAGAAAATGCTGAATATCAAGCTGCAAAAGAGGCGCAAAGCCATAATGAAGGACGTATAAATGAGCTTGAAGATTATATTGCGCGTGCAGAGGTTATTAATGTTTCGCGGCTTTCAGGTGACAAAATTAAATTTGGGGCAACTATAAAGCTTTTGGATGAGGATACTGAAGAAAAAAAGATTTATCAGATTGTAGGTGATCAAGAGGCTGACGTAAAAACTGGTAAAATTTCTATTTCTTCACCTATTGCACGTGCGCTTATTGGTAAGCAAGAAGGTGATGTCATTGAAGTGAATGCACCAGGTGGCGCGCATAATTATGAAATTATTCAAGTGCAGTATATCTAATGAGAAGGATATACAAGAGAAGATTAGCCACTAAAAAGTTTTATTATCTTTAATTTTATGCGTGTACTTTTGCAAGAAACAGATGTCATAGCTCCTCACTTTAAAAAACGTTTGTCAGGAGTGACATCTACGATTATTCAGCTTATTCCATTGCAGCGAAGGCAAGGTATACGTATATCCACTTTGGGAGTGGGGTTGCCAAAGAATTTGCCTGCTCTCACTTTTAAAGATCTTTTGGGGCTTTGGAAAAGCCCCACAGATAAACCATTTCGTATTTGGCATGCACGGCGTAATATCGAGATGCTTTGTGGGGTCTTTTTACGCGATATTTTGCGAATGAAGCTGAAGCTCATCTTTACATCGGCATCTCAACGTCACCATAAGCCTTTTACCAAATGGTTGATTCGTCGTATGGATAAAGTTATTGCGACGAGTTTGCGTACAGGAGCCTACTTAGAGGTGCCTTATCAAGTTATTATGCATGGGGTAGATGTTGAGCGTTTTTCACCGCCAAAAACTATTGATGATCATTTTTCTTCATCTGGATTTCTGGGGAAATATGCAGTGGGGTGTTTTGGGCGTTTGCGTTATTCAAAAGGTGTAGATTTGTTTGTGGATGCAATGATAGCATTATTGCCACGTTATCCTGATTGGACAGCAATTATTGCTGGTCGTACTATGATGCAGCACTATCATTTTGAAAAAAAATTACACCAAAAGATTGCTGAGTTTGATTTAAGCGATCGCATTATTTTTCTTGGTGAGATATTGGATGCACCTCTATGGTACCGTCGTTTATCGCTTTATGTAGCACCTTCTCGTATAGAAGGTTTTGGTTTAACACCATTAGAGGCAATGGCTTCTCAGACTGCTGTGGTGACCAGTGATGTAGGAGTGTATAAAGAATTAGTGGTAGAAGGAACAGGGACGGTTGTCAAAGCAGGGGATTTACAGGCTTTAACAACAGCGATTGAACCTTATCTTGCTGATTTAGAAAAAACATTAGTGGCTGGAGAAAGAGCTTTATTCCATGTTCGTGCTCACTTTCCTTTAGAAAAAGAGGCAGCAGCAATTGGAAATGTTTATGAAACGATGTTTGCAGAAAAAAATTTTAAACATATTCAAAGCTTCTCTTGAGAAGCAAATGAAATAAACTATTTTAATTTTTGCAAATTAAATCTTTTAAAAAATAATAAAACAATATAAACATTATTTTATGTATTTTATACTTTAAGAATGTTGCTTTAAATAATAATTCATACATTTTATTTTGTTTCAAGAGTGTTTTTTTAGAAAATATAGGAAAATTTTTTAAAAAATAGATTTTTTAAGCCATTTAACTTAATCTAGTGTTTGAAACAATAGTGTATTTTTCAGTAAAAAGTTCAATATTCGTGTGCACTGCAATATAAAAATTATTTGTGCTGCAAGTTATCCAGCTTTACAAATTCACAGTTTTTCTTAAGGTTGAAATTCTTACAGAAAAATTTTTAAAGGGAGTAGCTTAAACAAAGCAAAATTTTGTGAGATTATGCTTATGTAAGAGCCATTGAATGATAACTGACAATTTTAATGTAACGTATTTATTTTAAACGATTAATGCACTCAAGATAAAAATATCAGAGAAGCTAACTTGTGCATTAGTTTTATATCATTGACATTGAATGTTCTTAGAAATTTTTTAATTAATCGAATCCTATAACGCATGTTATTTATTCTGTAAATTCTTTGCTATTATAAAGAAAAAATGCCCAAGCATTAAAACTGTTCACGCCAAAAAGCGGGGATAAAAAGCACAAATATGGTTATAATTTCAAGGCGTCCAGCCAACATCAAAAAGCTTAAAATCCATAAAGCATTGTCATTAATTGTAGAAAAATTGCCAACAGGACCAATAATATCTCCAAAGCCTGGACCAATATTTGAAAGAGCAGTTAAGACACCTGTAAAGGCAGAAGTGAAATCGAGACTGGTTGTAAGTAAAAGTGCTGTACCGATAATAAGACAAAACATGTAAAGGCATACAAAAAATAATACTGCTTTAGCAGCATCATTTGATATATTTGAATGATCATAGTGCGTTTTTACAATGACATTGGGAGAAAGAAGTTTTGCTATATTTGTTTGCGTAATGCGCCAAAGAATAATTAGGCGATTGATTTTCATGCCGCCGGAGGTAGAACCAGCACATCCACCTGTAAAAGAAACAATGAAAAAAACTCCAAGTGCAAAAGGTCCCCAAAGCTGATAGTCTTCAGCACTATAGCCAGTGGTGCTGATGATAGAAGAAAGGTGAAAAATTACATCAAGAAAAATCTGGTAGAAGGCGCGGTGATCATGAAATCGCATCCATGCAGCTAGTGCAAAGCTGAAAATTAAAACAATATTAAAAAAAACAATTACTTGCGGATCAATGAAGCGTTTTGAACGGCCAGGAAGCACTAATTTAACGTAAAGCACAAAGGGTAAAGAAGAGAGTAACATAAAGATTGTAGCAACAATCAAGATAGCTGGTTTATCAACAAAATAGCCAAAGGAGGCATCATGGGTTGAAAATCCAGCTGTTGCGATTGTGCTCATTGCATGGTTAACAGCATCAAATAAAGTCATACCAGAAGCAAAGTAGGAGAGCATGCAAGCAAGTGTTAATCCGACATATGCTATAATAATTCCATTAGCGATTTGATTTATGCGGGGGAGTATTTTTTCAGATTTATCTGATGATTCCATATGAAAAAGCTGGACACCTCCAACGCGCAGTGAAGGTAAAAGCAATAAAGCAAAGCCAACAAAGCCAATGCCTCCAATCCAGCACATGATAGAACGCCATAGTAAAATACTTCGTGATAAATTATCAAGGCCAGTAACGACTGTAGAACCTGTGGTCGTAATGCCAGAAACGGATTCAAAAACCGCTCCTGCTAAAGAAATTGGAAGAGAAGAAAGATAAAGAGGAAAAGCACCCACGATACTTCCCGTTAACCAAAGACAAACAGTGAGCATAAAACCAAGCCTTGCTGAAAAACAGCAAGTGGCACCTCTGGTTGCCAAAAGAATCAGCGTTGCTAACATAGTAGTCATGGCGCAAGAATAGAGGAAGATCTTCCAATCATGGTTACCATCATGCAAATCCACAAATGCTGGCAGGAGCATTGTCATTCCCATGATTAACGCAAAACGCGCACAGACATTGATAATAAATTGAAAAATGATTATTCCCTATCTTTTTTTATCACAATTTCATATTCATTAGAATCTACGTTTTTATATTACAAGATAAAGCCTAATTGATACATTAGGTAGGAGTTCTCTGGTAAGTTAGTAATCAACCTTTAGTAATAAAGTGAAGAAAGCACATATACACTATAATTTAAGTTGTTGAAAAATGTTTTTTTAAAGGCAACATTTTATTATAGTTTATAAAGTAGTCCAAGGATCAAAAATGAAAGGGATGCCATGGAACAATCGCATATTCGTCTGCTTATCATTGGATCGGGACCTGCAGGCTATACAGCGGCGATTTATGCGGCTAGAGCAATGCTAAAACCTGTTTTGGTCACTGGATTGCAACAGGGGGGACAGTTAACGATTACAACTGATGTTGAAAACTATCCAGGTTTTTCTGAGCCAATCCAAGGACCATGGTTGATGGAACAAATGGCAAAACAGGCCGAATATGTGGGCACAAAAATGGTCTATGATATTATTATAAAAGCCGATTTATCAAAGCGCCCTTTTGTTTTATATGGAGATTCGGGAACACAGTATTTTTGTGATACGTTGATTATTGCAACAGGAGCGCAAGCGCGCTGGCTTGGCTTGGAAAGCGAACAAACATTTATGGGTGTTGGTGTTTCTGCTTGTGCTACGTGTGATGGTTTTTTTTATCGTGGCAAGGACGTTCTTGTTGTCGGAGGTGGAAATACAGCTGTTGAAGAAGCTCTCTATTTATCAAATTTAGCTAAAACTGTCAGTGTAATTCATCGGCGAGATCATTTTCGGGCAGAAAAAATTTTGCAAGATAGGTTACTTGCTTGCAATAATGTACGTGTTATTTGGAATCATGTAGTGGAAGAAATTGTTGGTATACCAGCGCAGGCTTCAACAGGAGCTTGTGTAACGGGTGCATGTCTTAAAAATGTGATAACGGGTCAGAAAATTCAAGTCGAGGCAGATGGGGTATTTATTGCTATTGGACATAATCCTGCTGTCTCTTTGTTTGAAGGACAACTAAAACAGAAAGCTGGTGGTTACTTATGGACAGCACCAGATTCAACAGCAACGAGTATTGCTGGTGTTTTTGCTGCAGGAGATGTTGCAGATGATACATTTCGTCAAGCTGTAACAGCGGCAGGAAGGGGATGTATGGCAGCATTGGAGGCAGAACGGTTTTTAGATTTACAGGTATAGATGTCCAAAAGTCGACATCCATAAAGTAAAATATTAAAGGAAAAATTGTGATGTCACCATTGGATTGGGATAAGCTAAGAATTTTTCATGTTGCAGCAGAGGCTGGTTCTTTTACACATGCAGCTCAAAGGCTTCATTTATCTCAATCAGCAATTTCACGACAGGTTTCAGCTTTAGAACAGGATGTTGGTGTGTCTCTGTTTCAACGTCATGCACGTGGTTTAATTCTAACAGAGCAAGGTGAAATTCTTTATCGCACAGCGCATGATGTTTTGATGAAGCTTGAAAGTGCGTGTTTGCAATTAAGTGAAAGCTGTGAAAAGCCAGCGGGACGTTTGCGTGTTACATCAACCTTCGGAATGGGAGCTGGATGGCTTGTAAAGCATATGCCTGAATTTCTTAACCTTTATCCTGATATGCGCATTCAACTTTTATTTGATGATGAAGAACTTGATTTGGCAATGCACCATGCAGATTGTGCAATTAGTTTGCGTCAACCTAAACAACCCGATCTTATACAAAAAAAATTATTTACAGTTCATATGCATGTTTATGCTTCAAAGAATTATATTACAAATTATGGTAAACCAGAAAAATTGTCGGAGTTAGATGCGCATCGTATTATTTCATTTGGCCAACCTGTGCCAGCTTATTTATCTGGTTTAAATTGGTTAGAAAAGGCTGGAAAAAACGATGGATCTTTGCGTGTTCCAGTATTACAAATCAACAATATTATTTCAATTAAGAATGCGCTTGTACATGGTCTTGGCATTGCTGTGCTTCCTGATTACATCGTAAATAATGATGAGCGCGTTATGCGTCTTTTTCCCAATATGATTGATATTCCTTCTTTTGATACCTTCTTTTGTTATCACGATACTTTAAAAAATTTTGCAAAGTTAAATGCTTTTCGAGATTATATTTTTCTGAAAGCTCGTACATGGTCTTTTTGATGGATGGTATGTTTAAGCTATGTGTTTATTGCATAGCAGGTGCGCGTAAGTTGTTATTGTTCTTTTGGGTATAAAATGACATAAAGCGTCATCTCTTGATCATGTTGCCTCCCATTGCATTTTCTTGAGTGTTCCCTTATGAAAATCTGTCGGATTGATTTTATCTCTGGGATTTTCAAAATTTGCCGGGCATTAATTTGTCCGGCTTTTTTTATTTATGTCTAAAATAAAAATTGATATGTCTTAAAGATTGTAAGAAAAAGTTTTATAGACGTCTAATAATTTTTTTACAAATGTTAGGTGAAACTAAGAATCTGAGCAGGGGTTTTATGAGTAAAAAACTGTAAAAGATAAAATATGATGGGATATATAGTGTAAGTGCCAGATTTTCAGCATTGCAAAATTTAATTAAGATATTTTAAGCCTTACAAGTATGTGGCAATGTTTTTTTATGATAAGAATTCAATATGATTATAGAAATTTTTAAATTTTATTATAAATTTGAGATAAATAATGGCATTCTTTAAGCATGAAAAAAATAGAAGTCTATTTATTTTGCGTTGTGTCATCTTAGAAATGATTTGTGTACCATCAGCGTGAGTTGAGTATCTAAAAACTTTTGATTTCTGTTATGATATATGCTGGTGTATAATTTCATTAACACAAATTTTTTTACAAAATCCATTTATTAATGCAACAACTTAACTTGTCGGAAATATGGAAAAAATATTTGTACTAAATAATAGATCTTAATAATTTGCAATCTTTAAGAATTTTAGAGTAAATTATTACAAAAACGTTGGATACGGGAGCAAGCTTCTTCAAGTAATTTTTCTGATGTTGCGTAAGAAATGCGAAACGCTGGTCCAAGTCCAAAAGCAGATCCATGAACAACAGCGACGGATTCTGCTTCTAAAAGAGCGAGTACAAAATCTTCATCATTCATGATAACTTTACCTTTAGGGGTCTTTTTTCCAATAAGTTCTGCACAAGAGGGGTAAACGTAAAAGGCACCTTCTGGTGTTGGGCAGTTAATGCCAAGAGCTTGATTTAACATGGAAACGACGAGATCCCGACGTGTTTGGAAGATACTTTTATTCTGAGCGATAAAATCTTGTGATCCATTGAGAGCCTCGACGGCTGCCCACTGAGAAATAGAACTTGTACCGGATGTTTGTTGTCCTTGAATGATATCCATGGCTTTAATTAATTGTTGTGGACCACCTGCATAGCCAATTCGCCAACCAGTCATGGCATAAGCCTTAGAAACACCGTTCATTGTAAGTGTGCGGTTGTAAAGTTCTGGTTCTACTTGAGCGGGAGTAACAAAAGTAAAATCCCCATATGTTAAATGTTCATATATATCGTCGGTAAGAATATGTACATGAGGATATTTCACTAAAACATCTGTTAACTTCTTTAATTCATCGTATGTATAAGCAGCACCTGATGGATTTGAAGGAGAATTAAAAATAAACCACTTAGTTTTGTTGGTGATAGCCGATTCTAGATCTTGTGGTTGAAGCTTATAAAAGAATTCAGCTTTCGTCTCTACAAAGATGGATGTTCCACCGTTAATGGCCACCATTTCTGGATAACTTACCCAATAAGGAGATGGAATAATAACTTCATCTCCTTTATTTAGAGTGGCCATCAGGGCATTAAAGAGGATCTGTTTACCTCCAGTACCAACAATAATTTGCTCTGGTTTATAAGTAAGATTATTTTCTCTTTTAAATTTTGCAGAAATTGCTTGGCGTAATTCTGGAATCCCAGATATCGGCGTGTATTTTGTCTCTCCACGTCGAATAGCTTCAATGGCAGCGTTTTTAATATTATCTGGTGTGTCAAAATCAGGTTCTCCAGCGCTTAAAGCAATAACATCTTGACCTAACGCTTTCAAATCACGCGCTTTTTGAGAAATAGCGATTGTTGCAGAAGGTTTGATATAAGAAAGCTTATCGGCGATAAGAGCCATAATTTAATTCCTCACACGATATAAGATAAGTAAACAATTGATGATTCAAAAATATTCTATAAAAGATTACGTTGTATGCAATAAAAAATTGCGAAAAAGCTTTTAAGAAATTTTATATCGTTATTTTTTTGAAATTTCATAGGAAAGCGGTTTTTGGTGATGATGAAAATTAAAAAAAGAACAAGGAGATTGTAGCAGTTCTTATGAAATTTTTGATATTATCTGATACATAAAATGCAATATTTTATGAAGATAAGCTCTATAATTGTAGAGAAAAAATCCTTATCAATAAGGATAAGGATTTTTTATATTTAGAAAATTTTAAATATTAAAGAGCTGCAAGGTTACCAGCGGCAAATTTCCCTGAGCGACGATCTTGAAGAACATCATAAGAAACCTTTTGTCCTTCTTTAAGATCACTTAAGCCAGAACGCTCAACGGCGGAAATGTGTACAAACACATCTGCGCTTCCGTCACTAGGCTGAATGAATCCGAAACCTTTTGTTGTGTTAAACCACTTAACTGTTCCTGTAGACATTGGAAACTCCTTGGAAATATATAATTAACGCGTGCTGAAAAAAATCAGCAAAAACCTTGATCGAAATTAGGTGGAGAAAGTCTCGTCAAAAGCATACGCTCTAAGCCGCGTATTGCACAGGGAAGAAAGTTACATAACCGAAAGTTCGACGGAATCTAAATAAAGATTTTTTAGATAAAAAGCAAGCCTTAATTTATATTTTTTGCAAAAAAAATATAAATACAAAATGTAGTAATACTAAAACTTTAAATCAAATAGCTTTGCAGTGAATGTACTTCAAGGTTGTTTTTTTTAAGTGCTTCTATGGCTTGTACTACAGCTTCAGCACCAGCTGTTGTTGTATAATAGGGGACTTTGTGCATAAGTGCTGCGTGACGCAATGATTTAGAATCTGAAATAGCACTGGCGGTATTCGTTGTATTAAAAATTAGTTGAATTTGTCGATTGCGGATTGCATCTTCAATATGAGGATGACCTTCTAGCACTTTGTTGATTTTTTCTGCTTTAATATTGTGCTCGGAGAGAAATTTTTGTGTTCCTGTTGTCGCTAAAACAGAAAAACCTATCTCCGTTAAACGTTTAACGGGGGTAAGAACGCGTTTTTTGTCTTCATCTCTGACAGAAACAAACAAAGTCCCTTCTTGTGGAAGCTCAACACCAGCTCCAAGCTGTGCTTTAGCAAAAGCAAGCGCAAATTCACAATCAAGTCCCATTACCTCACCAGTTGAACGCATTTCTGGTCCAAGGAGTGTGTCAACACCTGGAAAACGAGCAAAAGGAAAAACAGCTTCTTTTACAGCAATACGTTGTTTTTGTTTCTGAGATGGCAGTCCACCATAAGCCTGAAGGGCACTTTGGAGGGTTTCTCCTGCCATAATACGTGCAGCCATTTTAGCAATAGGGCGACCAATTGTTTTGGCAACAAATGGAACAGTTCTCGAAGCACGAGGATTTATTTCTAGAACATAAATCGTGTCATCTTTAATGGCATATTGCACATTCATAAAGCCGCGAATATGAAGTGCCTGCGCTAACGCTTTAGTTTGACGCTCTAATTCAGTGACTAATTTATGTGAAAGCGTATGTACTGGTAGGGAACACGCTGAATCTCCAGAGTGGATTCCTGCTTCTTCAATATGCTCCATAATGCCAACAACTAGCGTTTCTTTTCCATCACATAGACAATCAACGTCAACTTCAATTGCTTCTGTTAGATAGGTATCAAATAAAAGTGGATTTTTACCAAGCAATGTATTGATCTGGCTAGTTTTGTCATTGGGGTAACGAGCTTTAATATCTTCCGATACTAACTCAGGAACGATTTCAAGCAAATAATTTTGCAAGTTGCGTTCATCGCGGATAATTTGCATAGCACGTCCTCCTAGAACATAAGAAGGGCGTACAACCAATGGAAAACCTAATTCATGTGCGATGAGGCGTGCTTGTTCTATTGAATGAGCAACACCATTTTTGGGTTGTGTTAAATTAAGTTTGAATAACAATTTTTGAAATCGATCTCTGTCTTCTGCTAAATCAATAGCGTCAGGCGATGTTCCTAAGATGGGGATATTGTGTTTTTCTAGTGCACTTGCCAATTTTAATGGTGTTTGTCCTCCAAATTGAACAATGACTCCAATCAACTCACCTTTTTCTCGTTCTGTTTCTAAAATAGCGAGGACATCTTCTGTTGTTAAAGATTCAAAATAAAGACGGTCAGATGTATCATAGTCTGTTGAGACTGTTTCGGGATTACAATTAATCATGATGGCTTCAAAGCCTGCATCACGTAGTGCAAAAGCAGCATGACAGCAGCAATAATCAAACTCAATTCCTTGTCCAATGCGGTTTGGTCCTCCACCCAAAATAGCAATTTTTTTGCGTTCAGAAACTTGTGCTTCTGAGTGTTCTGCACCTGCAAAGGGTGTTTCATAGGTTGAATACATATATGCTGTGGGCGAAGAAAATTCAGCTGCACAAGTATCAATGCGTTTGAAAACATTCCTAACATTGAGGGATTTGCGTAAAGCCGCAATATCATCGGGTTCTTGTTGCGTAAGAGTGGCTAATCGCGCATCCGAAAATCCCATAGCTTTCAACATGCGCAGAGTTTCTGCGTCTTGGGGCAATCCATGTGTGCGGATGCGTTGTTCCATTTCAATGATGGAGGCTATTTGTTCTAAAAACCATGGATCAATTTTGCTTACTTGATGAATTTCATTCAATGGTAAGCCCATCCGCATTGCTTGGGCTATGTAGCGCAGACGATCAGGGCTTGGTATTGCAATGGCGGAGCGTATAGAATTTTTTTCATCACCTTCAGCGTGTTCAGGAATCATAATTTCATCAAGACCGGTAAGACCTGTTTCAAGTCCACGAAGCGCTTTTTGCAGTGATTCTTGAAAAGTGCGACCAATGGCCATTACTTCTCCTACAGATTTCATCGCAGTTGTTAAGACAGGTGATGAACCAGGAAATTTTTCGAAGGCAAAACGAGGAATTTTCGTAACAACATAGTCTATAGAGGGCTCAAATGATGCTGGTGTTACACCGCCTGTAATATCATTTCTTAACTCATCAAGTGTGTAGCCAACTGCTAATTTAGCTGCTATTTTGGCAATTGGAAAACCTGTTGCTTTTGAGGCAAGGGCTGAAGAGCGGGAAACGCGTGGATTCATTTCAATAACAATTAAGCGACCATTTTCAGGATTAACAGCAAATTGTACATTGGATCCTCCAGTTTCAACGCCAATTTCACGCAGTACTGCTATTGAAGCGTTACGCATACGTTGATATTCTTTATCAGTTAAGGTGAGGGCAGGAGCTACGGTGATGGAGTCGCCAGTATGGATACCCATAGGATCAATGTTTTCAATGGAACAGATAATGATACAGTTGTCATTTTTATCACGAACAACTTCCATTTCATATTCTTTCCATCCTAGGACACTTTCTTCAATCAAAACTTCTGTTGTTGGCGAAGCTTCAAGACCACGCTCAATAATTTCATAAAATTCAGAGCGATTGTAAGCAATTCCACCGCCTGTGCCACCAAGTGTAAATGAAGGACGGATAATGGCTGGAAGACCGATAATCTCAAGGGCTTGAACAGCTTTTGCAGTAGCATGTGCTATATAACGTTGTTTGCGATCAGTTTGTGTGAGATGCCAATCATTCTCAAGTTTTTTTAGCGCTTGATCAAGAGCATCGCCAGAAAACTTAGCTTTAAGTTCATTGCGTTTTTTTGCATATAGTTGCCGATCTTCTTCTTTGAGTTCAGTCGCATTGGCTAACATAGAGCGCGGTGTTTCCAAACCGATTTTTGCCATTGCCTTTCGAAACAAAGCGCGATCTTCAGCTTTATCAATAGCATCGGCATTTGCGCCTATCATTTCAATATTGTAGCGATCTAAAATGCCCATACGTTTTAATGATAAAGCGGTATTAAGTGCCGTTTGTCCTCCCATAGTTGGTAAAAGAGCATCTGGGCGTTCATGAGCGATAATTTTAGCCACTATTTCAGGAGTGATGGGTTCAATATAAGTTGCGTCAGCTAAATCTGGATCCGTCATAATGGTGGCGGGATTTGAATTAACTAGAATAATGCGGTAGCCTTCTTCTTTTAATGCCTTACAAGCTTGTGTGCCAGAATAGTCAAATTCACATGCCTGACCAATAACAATAGGTCCTGCTCCAATGATAAGAATAGATTTTATATCTGTGCGTTTTGGCATGTTTTTTCCTATAGCAAACATCTGTGCCTGCTACTGTAGCAGGCAGAGTATTTAAATTCTGAAGCTAAATATAATTTTATAAGTTAATAGACAAGAAAGTAAGCTATAAAATGCCTTTTTCCATGTTTTTTTTATAAAGTGGAAATTCAATGTGATGAGTAAAATAAGCTTGTTATTGGTGGCAAGTGAAAATTCTTTGATTGGGAACAAGTCTCTTAATGTATGATGGTAAATATAATGTGCGTGTTGCTTTTATTGTGTTTATCTTTTTAAACTTTTTTTGGTGATGCATCCTTTGATTATACAGTATATTTGTGGATAGCTGAGGGAATAGTTTTAAAACGATATGTTTTGAAAATTTTATGTCAGAATACATTATGCCCAGAATTTAACAGGGTTTCTTGAAAGTGATGATATTATATTGTACGGAGCATTAAATGTGCATAATAAAATTGGTCATAGTGCTTTTGAATGCTGATAATCCCCATATCTTCTTTTTAAGATCTTGCTTATGATTTATTCAGTTAATCAATAGATTTTTAAAAGTATAAATCGTCATTTTGAATATTGCATAAGATCCATTGGAATATTTTGTTACTTTAAACATTTCCATTTTTAGTTAGCAAAGATTGTTTAATAGCAAAACAATGAAGCAGTTGATTATCAGTATTACAAAGTATTTTTAGAATAAATTCATTATACGGTTGCTGAACTATTTAAATGCAAAAATAAGAGTGGAGTATTCGGGGTGAGGCAATACATGACAGAGCTGGTTTATCCCTTCATAAATATAAATAATAGTGGTGCTCAGTGAGTTTTGCGTTATCCCTCATGAGCAAATGTTAGGGAGTGAGATTTAAGGGTAAGAAAAAATTGATCTTTAAAGAAAATTAATGAATTAAAATAGATAAATGGCGCAATATTATTTACATAATATGAAAAGTAAATTTTATTACAGTTATATGAAAAATAATATTTAGTATTATTATAATATTATTTATCATTTAGAAGTAAATAAAATAGTATATATTATTATATATTATAACTTAAATAAAATTTATTATAATTATTCTTCATAATTTACCTAAATATTTTACTTAGTTAATGGGAAAGGATATTAAGGTATCTCTTTGTAGAAAAAGGAAAATTACTTGTGACTTATTCAGTGATGCAATTTTGTCTTGTCATTGGCGATTTTTTTATTCGTTACGGTCATTACTCTATTTTGCTTCTCTCTGATTATTCGTTTTGTTGTTGATAATTTCATATGTGTTATAGCACAGAGCTATTTTTTCTGTTTGTTTAGCATCTTTATAGGGATAAGTGATAGCGAGTTCTATAATTTGTATGGCTTATCTTGCTGATGTATCTAATGATAAGATATGCACGTACAATTTTAGCATGTTGAGAATTGTACTTAGATTAGTTTTTTAAGTTTGCTTATTGGTGGTTTGTTGTAGTCAGTTGATTCTTCATATCCCGTTTAATTTTGCGACTGGTTTTTCATTCATTAATTTTATTTTTGCGTGTACAATGCCTCTTGAGTATTTTTATGCACTTATGCGTGATAGCTTTCAGCGCAAATACTCAAGAGAAATTGCAGGGAACTATGGTGTTCGTTGTTTCATTTAATTAAAATATTTGATCCTATTTTTTATATGCTTTTTTGAATAATTTACAAACAAAGATGTGGTGTTTTATCTTTTGTGCTCTTTTGTAGAAAGTCTCTGTGTGCTTGTTATTACGACGGTAATTTTGAGCTTACAAGTGCACTACTCTTTTATAATTTTAAGGGAGAATATCTTATCTAAGATAATTCAAAAGTAAAATGAAGCTCGTGACTCTATAATCAAGATAAGTGGTTTTGCTACGAAAAGCAACAGCTTCTATGCAAAACGTGTGTTTATGCGCAAAAAGGTTGAGTTTTTGAAAAAACAAACACAAAAATTTTTTGATTAAGTTGTTTTTTTATAATCTAGAATGAGATTGAAAAAACGTTGAAAGAGATAGTGACTATCTTGTGGTCCAGGAGAAGCTTCAGGATGGTGTTGAACAGAGAAAATTGGCTTTCCGATAATCCGAATACCGCAATTCGAGCCATCAAAGAGGGAAATATGTGTTTCTTCAACATGCTTTGGTAAAGATGCAGTGTCTACTGTAAAACCATGATTCATTGATACAATTTCAACTTTTCCAGTGATAAAGTCTTTAACAGGATGATTGGCACCATGGTGTCCTTGATGCATTTTGATGGTTTTGGCTCCAACAGAAAGAGCAAGAAGCTGGTGTCCAAGACATATGCCAAAAATTGGTATATTACTCTCAATGAGTGCTTGGATGGTTGGAACAGCATAATTAGCTGTAGCCGCTGGATCTCCTGGTCCATTGGAAAGGAAAATGCCATCAGGCTTCATTGTAAAAATTTCCTCTGCAGTTGTATCTGCTGGCACAATGGTTATGCGTGCACTTTGTGCAGCCATGAGGCGGAGAATATTGCGCTTAATACCATAGTCAATCGCGACAATATGAAAGTTGTGCACGTCATTTGTGCTATAGCCTTTATCCCAAATCCATGGCTTTTCGTTCCACTCTCTCGATTGTTTTGACGCTGCTTCTTTTGCAAGATCAAGATTAATGAGACCTGTCCATTTTTGTGCGCGTTTTTTTAGAGCATTGATATCAAAATTTCCATCTGGGTCATGAATGATGACGCCATTTGGTGCTCCTTTTTCACGAATAAGGACTGTCAATGCTCGTGTGTCAATGCCACAAAGCGCAATGATTTTACGTGCTTTAAGCCATTGATTAAGATTTTTATTTGCACGGTAATTGGAGGGATGAGTAATGTCTGCTTTAAAAATAGCACCGACTGCTCCATGGCAATTAAGGGGGATGAGATCTTCAATATCTTCATTATTTGTACCTACATTTCCGATGTGAGGAAAAGTGAAGTTAATGATTTGTTGTTTATATGATGGATCTGTAAGAATCTCTTCGTAGCCTGTCATGGCTGTGTTAAAACATACTTCTGCTTCAGCAATACCTGTCGCACCCGCTCCTTTGCCCTGAATAACTGTTCCATCAGCTAACACTAAAAGAGCTGTAGGCCTGCTTGCACTCCAAGGATTGGGAGATAGGATCGTTTGTGTCATAGTGCGTGCGCTTACAATTTATTATCTTATCATCTGAAAGGTACAATGATCAATGTTACACAGAAAACACAACTATAACAGATGTTGTATATTGTTTATTGCAATGTTTCCCTTGAAGAAGGAAGTATAAGTATATTCTACTAAGAGGTAAAGTCTTGTTTTAATATTTTTTAAGACGATATTAATCATTTTAAAGAAATTGGCTCTTCAATAGACAAAAGATTCATAAAATTTAATGAAGATAAATCAAAAGCCTTTTCTCTTAAAGGTATGAACATTGTTACTTTAAGTGAAGAAGAGTTATTCAATAAAAGAATAAATGATTACAAAACATTACGTCAAGCTATGGAAGACTATAAAAAAATTCTACAGAACCGTTAACAGTTTTGGTTCTTATTACAATATAATTGGTTATCATTTAACTGAACAGCAAAAATAAAGCGGGCAAAAGAAACTGTATTTTATGATCATTCACTCCTAGCTACCCACTTTTACATGATAAAATGGAAAGGATTACCGTAAATAGTAGCGTTTTCATAAGTTTTAGCATTATAAAAAAACAACAATATCCGTTATGTGATAAATTTTTTCAGATTCTATGTATCCCCCTAAATCGTATCCCCCTAAATCTCTTTTCTTTACACTTAAAAAATCAGTAATTGCTTTTATTCGATAACGTATTTAGTCATCGATATAAATTATATCATCGGTTAAGACATTTTTTTCAAAAAAGGTTCTATATAACGTTTAACTCCAATTTATGCATTATACACGACCATAATATTATGCTTTCAGCTAATTTCTTTAAATGATAATGTGATCTCATTTTACCTGTGATTGCATTTTCATACATTTTATCTGATAAAAAGTGCTTGAATAATGTGAAGAGTTGGCATGTATTTATTCCCATAGGAAATTGAGTAGCGTGGCATTGGTGAAGACAAAACAAAAGGAAATGGCAGTCATCTGTGACTTTCTTTCTCTCTGTTTATTAAGAGGGGAAATTGAACAATTTTTTTATAAAGTTTTGATACAAGCAAAGGTTAAAGAGCAGCGTGGTATGGTATGTGATAAGCGTTGGTAAGCAGTAAGGTTATTGTTGTGGTTCAACAGAAAAAATGAATTTCTCTAAGGTGCGTCATAATCTGTATGAAAAATTGCAATAAATCTTCAATATTAGAAGCTTATGAAGTGTATAGAGTGTGGAGGGGGAATGTTAATAAGCAATATTTATGGAACAACAATAATAGTCTAAGGTAAGCAAACTTGTAATTTTTTTGCTGAACAATAAATAAAGCATTTATTCTCTGTTATTCATTATGCTCTTTAATTTGTGTTTTCCATTGATGCAGGGGTTATTTTGTACAACGGTGAAGCTGCTAAAAATAATTCAGTTAGTAATAATGGTTGGCCGGCTAGTCGTAGACGAGAACGGCGTGCCCACAGTGTATTTTGTCGGCCGATATGAATATAATCACGGGTTAGTTTATCACTACTGAATAAATATCGCCCTAGTGGTGTAGTGCCCAAATGCATTAGGGCTTGATTGTGATAAAAAAGAGTTTCTTGCGGGATCACAGTGCGTCCGATAAGCCAAGGTTGATTGTCTCCCATCAGTATAACCTCACGTAGCCAGTAACGTGAAGTTTTTGGCAGATGTTCAGCTTCTTCCTTCAGTTTATCTTGCGTAATAAAACCTTCACGTTGTGGTTCGACACGTATACAAGTGCAGTGAGTTTCAAATCGACGGGTCATGGATCCCTCTTCCATTAACCAATCATTGACATCAGCTGGAATTGGAAGATCTTGATCTGATAACCATTTAAGAGGTGGCAAGATAGAATCTTTAAGATCAGGTGTCATCTCGTTCCATATCTAAACCGTATTGCATGTACTCTGTGGGATGATAAAAATAGACATTCTTATTTTAGTACAAAAATATAAATGCAGCAAGATTCTAAATGGAAAAATACAAAATAGAAGCGGAATATTCTCTTTTAAAGAGCTATATTTGCATTTCCTGCTCGTAGAAGGATAACTCTATTTTTATCAATTCTGGTTATCAGTAGGGTGCATTGTAGTAAAATTCTATATTAAAAAAGATACTCTTTGAGAGAAAATTAAAAAACAAACCAATGCTGTGCAAATACAGCGCAAAAATTGTTAAAGATCATTTTGCTCAATATGGTAATTAAAAAGCTCGGGGTAGCGCATATCACTATTTTCTATTGGTAATGTTTACAATGCTTAAAATCATAACAGAAATATTTCAAACGTTCCAAAATACGAGGAGGGTATTTTTAATAAACGAAGAGGTGTCCTATATATATAAAAATGCAGGAGCCAATCAGACCTAAAACGGGATAGCTAAGCCAGCCAGCAAAATGAATGCTGAAAAAGCCAGAAAGAAAATTAGCAAATGCTGCTCCAATAATTCCTAAGACGATATTTAAAAATACTTTTGTTTGGTTTTTCGTAAAATATTTTGCACCCCAACCTACTAGACCACCAAGAATAATAGCTGTAATCCAACCAATGTTTACATCTTCCATTATCTTTTCCTTTATCTGAACCTGATTTGCTACTCCCAACTAGGGTAATCTTTATAAAGGTCAAGATTTTTTATTTTTTTATTTAAGAAGATATTATTGTTATTAAAAAATATTACAATTTTTATTTTACTATTTTAAAATAATGAAAATATATTATAATTTTAGTGTAAAGTTAATTAAATAATAAATTATATATTTATAGTTTTACTTATGATAATAAGAAGTAATTAAGTTAATACTTTTTTCGTAAAAAAATGTTTTTGCTTAACTCTTTATAGAATGTTGTGAAGACTAAATTTGTGAAAACATTAATACAAATGCAATTATAATTCGAAAAATATTTGTATCTCTCATGACATCATTTTTTATTTTAAAGTTATGACTTTGCTGTCTGCTGTTCAGAAGGATTACGTAGGCGGGAGCTTTTAAGTAATCCCTGTGCTTCTAAGATTGGATAAATCATTGAGGTTAGAAGGGAGTTAATCTGTTTCAGATCGCGTACGGTGTCAAGATGCAGACTAGAGGACTCAGCGTTTTTGAGATCACCTTCACGAAGACGTTTAAAATGCTTCAGACTCATCTCTTTTTCTAAATTTCGAAGCTGATCTTTTTTTTGTACCAATAAATGCGCAGTGTGTGTGTCACGCGAGACAAGAACATTAAATGCGATATGCGCATTGGCTAAAACAATGGCGTGAAAACGAAGTAGATCATTCCATCCGTCTTTGCTGAATTGTAAGCTTTTTTGTTGTTTCTTTTTAACCAGCGTAAGCATATTATGAATGATAATATTTCCTGCTTGATCTAATTTTATACAAGCGCCTAAAAGCTCTTGTGTTTGAAAAGCTTCTTCATCGGATAATTTTTGCCTCGCTAGTCGTGCAAGATAAAGTTTGATTGCGGTATGCTTTTTGTCCAAAATGGTGTTCAGTTGATTGAGCTCACATATGATGTCAGGATCAGGTTTTTCATAAAGTTCCATGATTTTTTCTAGCATGATGTCCACAAGATCACAAATATGAATGACTTCACGCATAACGTTAGAAAGTGCTAAAGTTGGACATTCAATAACACTATCATCAAGAGCTGTTTGATCAGATAAATTAATAATTTTATGAGTTTGTGTTTTTTTTATACTGACATGAATGATTTTCGTTGTCAGTTTTAAAACCCATTTTGATAATGGTATTCCAGCAAAGAGAGTGAAAACATTAAAGATGATATGGGCATTAATGACTTGAGTAGGAGCATCATTACCAAGCCATGTAATTGACGGCTTAAAGGAGAGGAATAAGATAAGGATAAAAATTGAACCAGCACCGCGCATGAGTAAATTGCCTAATGGGACAATGCGTGTGTTCGGAGAGGCGTTACGTGTTAAAAGTGGCGCTATGAAAGATGAGCCAAAATTAACGCCAAGAACCATTATGACACATAATTGAGCATGGATAAGGTCATAATTAGCAAAATTGACCAGTAAAATAATTCCAGCGATGGATGAATGCAAGAGATAGGTCAATATCGCTGCTAACAAAAAAGAGGAAATAGGATCAGTTGAAAGATAGCCAATGATGCTAGGCAAAATTACACTATCACGTAAAGGTTCTGTGGCAGCGCTTGTCATTTGTAAAGACAAAACCAAAAGGCCAATACCGATGACGATGCGTCCTATTTGACGCCAATTACGTTTTTCAGTTGCCATGAAAATAAAAGTGCCAATTAAAAGACATAGTGGCACAACAATAGTGAGGTTATAGGAGAGAATTTTTGTAACTAATGCCGACCCTAATTCTCCTCCACGAACAGCCATAAGTCCTGCCAAACTAGAGACAAAACCAGAATCAACAAAAGAACCAACAAGGAGTGTTACTGCTGTAGAGCTTTGTAAGATCATTGCTGTAAAAAATCCAAAATTTACAGCAAAAAACGGATTGGACATAATGTAGCGCATTTTAAGTTTTAGCCTATCTCCATAGGCGCGTTCAACTCCTGTACGCACCATGCGTGTAGCCCAAAGAAGTAAGGAAATAGCCCCTGCAAGATGAAGGAGTACCAATGAACCATTCATGATACTTTTTTCTCTCTATTGTTATGGATATGGGTTTATCTAAAAATTGTTAACATGATGGTTTATCATTTCACCTCTTTTCAAATGCATGCATAATATCATAGCCGCTTGGATTTTGAAAAACTTTTAGACCAAAACTGGGAAGAATGGAATAAAGGTGGTCAAAAATATCAGATTGAATTCGTTCATAATCCGACCAGACTATCGTGTTAGTAAAGCAATAAATTTCTAAAGGTAAGCCATTTGGTGTAGGAGGTAATTGTCTCACTAAGAGAGTTGCGTTCTGTTTAATGTATAGATGCTGTCCTAGATAAGCTAAAATATAAGCGCGAAAGGTTCCAATATTGGTTAGACGGCGCTTATTAGCTAATATGTTATGGTTTCTGTCTAATTGAGCGTTCCATTCATTAATTTGCGGTATTTTTTGCGCAAAGTAATTTTCTAACAAATTAAATCGGGAGAGATATTTTTGCTCTTCTTCTGTATGAAAACGAATACTTAACTGATCGATAAATAAGGATCGTTTGATACGTCTTCCACCTGATTCTTGCATTCCACGCCAATTTTTAAAAGAATTGGTTACAAGCTTACGAATAGGGACTGTGGTGATTGTTTTATCAAAATTTTGAACTTTGACGGTATGAAGTGCAATTTCAATGACATCACCATCTGCATTGAGATCAGGGATTTCAATCCAGTCGCCTACACGAACCATATCGGTGGATGAAATTTGAATACCCGCAACAAGAGAAAGCAGCGTATCTTGAAAAATCAACATGAGAACTGCTGCCATTGCACCAAGACCGGAGAAAAGAATAATAGGTGAGCGATCAAGCAATGTAGCTACCATTAAGACTGCAGCGATAGCAAAAAGAGCAACTTTAGCGATTTGAATATAACCTTTTATTGGTCTCAGTCGTGCTGCTGGTCGTTGTTGGTAAAGTGTATTAACGACATTGAGAAAAGCAGAAATTGCTAAAGCAACGACAAAAATAATGAAGGAGTTAGAAACATTGCGGATAATGATGCTGAATGTTTCAGGCAATGCAGAAATAAAATGAGAACCGATTGAGAGAATAAAAGCTGCGACAATATTTGCTATGTAACGAATGATTTGCTCAATATCAGTGGTTGTATCTTCGGGGAGAAACAAAGAAAGCCGCTTTGTTCCATGAATGAGCATATTTCGTACTAATACATTGACTAAAAATATTGCGAAAGTAAGAATAATGAGCCAACAAATAGATTCTAACCACGGATATTGCACAAGAAATTCAGTCACTTTCGCTATCTCCATTTTTAAATTTTTATCTCCATTTTTAAATTATATAGTTTAATATATAATGTGCAGTTGATCTTTTAAAATTTTTAAATCATTTAAAATGAAGCATTGGAATTATGCTCTAAAGCCGTTAAACATGCAAAAAAGAATTTTACAACTCTGTGAGAGATAATGCGTTTTCCGTCTGATTTCCTTGATGAGATTCGTACCAGATTACCAATTTCAATGGTTATTGGCAAAAGGGTGACATTTGATTCCCAAAAAAGCAAGCCTTCACGGGGAGATTTCTGGTGTTGTTGTCCATTTCATGGCGAAAAAACGCCAAGTTTTCATTGTGATGATCATAAAGGCCGTTATTATTGTTTTGGCTGTGGTGTGAGTGGTGATATTTTTACTTTCCTTTGCGAACTTGATGGGTTGCGTTTTTCAGAAAGTGTAGAGCGTTTGGCTGATTTGGCTGGAGTGAAATTGCCTGTCTTTGATTCACAAAGTCATAAACGTCAAATGGAAAAAACTAACCTTTATGATGTTATGAAAACAGCCACGGATTTTTTTCAATATAGCTTAAAAGATAAGGGAGGTGAGCAGGCACGTCGTTATCTTAGTGAGCGTGGTATAACGCCAAAACTTGCAGAACGCTTTCGGATTGGCTTTGCTCCAATTAGGCGTACAGCTTTGAAAGAAGCTTTAAGTGCACGCGGTATCTCAATAAAACAAATGGAAGATTGTGGGCTTCTTAAATTGAGTGAAGGAAGTGCGGTTTCTTATGACCGATTTAGAAATCGTATTATATTTCCTATTGAAGATTTACGAGGGCGCGTAGTGGCTTTTGGAGGGCGTGCGTTAGATAAGAATACACCAGCAAAATACCTTAATAGCCCTGAAACCATACTATTTCATAAAGGAAACATTCTTTACAATGCAGCAGCTGCACGTAAAAATAGCTGCTTAGTTGGTGATGGTGATAACAAAGTCCGTTCATTGCTCGTTGTTGAAGGTTATATGGATGTGATCGCGTTGACTAAAGCTGGTTTTGAAGGGGTAGTGGCGCCTTTGGGTACAGCTTTAACAGAAGCGCAAATTCGGCTTTTATGGCAGATGGGAGCTGAACCAATTTTATGCTTTGATGGGGATGATGCTGGTTTAAAAGCGGCTTTTCGTGCTGCGGATCGTGTACTGCCTTTTTTAAAGGCGGGAGTGTCTGTACGTTTTGTTTTGTTGCCACAAGGCAAAGATCCTGATGAAGTTATTTGCTCTGGTGGTGCAGAACTTTTTAATAGTTTTTTGCAAAAGTCAATTTCGCTCATTGAGCTTTTGTGGTGGCGTTCTACCTCTGGGAGGAATTTTGAAACTCCAGAAGCACGAGCAGCATTGGAAAAACAACTGAAACAGCAAATTTTTACGATTAAGGATGAAGATATTCGCCGTTATTATTTGCAGGATGTAAAAAAACGACTTTTTGATTTTTTTCGTCCATCTTTTCCAAAAAAGAAAGGTGCAGGGCGGTATGACCAAAACCAAAAAAATAAGATATTTAAAAATCAATCTTTTTCTGCTTTGGAAAGTTCCAATATAGTTCGCAACTCATCACATTTCATTCCTTTACGTGAAGCGGTTATTTTGCTCATCTTAGCGCATTATCCTGAATTATGGTATGAAAATTTTGAAGTTCTTAGTGAATTAGAGCTACACAATGCGCAATTAATTAGCTTTCATCAATCGATGCTGGAAATTCTCGGGAATCAGCAGCTTCATAATCAAGAAAAAATGGTTGCACTCTTGGAAAAAAGGGGGCAAAAAGCTCTTTTAGAGCGTATGAAAAATCTCGTAAAAAATGTTGGTATGAATATCATTTTTGCTGAGGGGCCTATAGAAGATATCCGTACTGTATTAAAACAAGCTGTCTACTTGCATCTTCAAGAATACCACCTACATAAGAGATTGCAAGATGTTGAAGAGCAACTCGTGGAGAATCCTAAGAGTGAGGTTTTTGATTTGCTTCGTGAAATAAAAGTTGAGCTAGAGCAAATGCAAGCAACAGAAGCTTTGATTGAAGGGTTTGGAAGTTGGTTTAATGAAAAAATAGATGGGAATAAGCAAGACGGAATAAAATGATTCGCTTTTTGGGAGCGAATCAGTCACCTAAGCTAGGTATGAGGAATGTTATGTAGCGTGTCATTTTTGTAGAAGTGACAGTTGAATTTTAGGAAAAGCGGGAAATTGGTTCTTATTATATTGTGCAGAGATTTTCTCAAAAAGGCTGAGAGGTATTGGGGAAGCTTCTGGAGTTTTTCCGTGTTTTTGTGTAAGAAGAGCGTGTACATATGTACTCTTTGTATTTCTTTCAATAAAGCTTTCCTTTAAGGATAATATATTGCGAGAAATTTTTGATATGCTAAGTAAGAATGCAAAAAAACTGGTCACATAGAAGCTGGGTAAGTGATCAAGTGGAGTGAACGGTATGGCAACAAAAATTAAACAGAAATACAATACGGAAGTAACGAGCCAAGCGAGTCTAGATCGTCCTCTTCTTGATTTTTCTGATGATGCCATCAAGAAAATGGTAAAACTCGCCAAAAAAAATGGTTACGTGACGATGGATGAATTGAATGCAGTTCTTCCTTCTGAAGAGGTCACGTCGGAACAAATTGAAGATATCTTGGCGATGTTTTCTGAGATGGGCATTAATGTTGTGGACGATGAGGATGAAGTCGAGTCTGAGCATTATGAAGAAGAAGCTGCTATAGAAGGTGGTGATTTAGTAGAGGCTACTAACTACGCAGTTGCAACAACATCTAAGCGTGAAGTAGCAGATTCTACAGATGATCCAGTGCGCATGTATTTGCGTGAAATGGGAGCTGTTGAGCTGCTTTCACGGGAAGGTAAAATCGCTATTGCTAAGCGTATTGAAGCAGGGCGTGAAACAATGATTGCGGGGCTTTGTGAGAGTCCTTTAACTTTTCAAGCCCTCATCATATGGCGTGAAGAACTAAAAGAGCAGCGTATTCTTCTTCGTGAAATTATTGATCTTGAAATGACTTATGCTGGTCCAGAAGCTAAACAAGCTCCTGTTCTTGAGCGAAGTGAAATTGAAAAACTAAAAGAGGAAAAGTCATCTTCTGGAGTCCATGATATGGAGGACTTTGTGGGAGATCTAGGTCTTGATGAAGATGAAGATGAAGATGATGAAGCCAATTTATCGCTTGCTGCAATGGAAAATGAGCTATGTCCTCAGGTTATGAAGACATTAGATTTTATTGCTGACACTTATGTAAAATTGCGAAAATTACAAGATCAGCAGGTTGAGAGCAGTTTGGCAGAGCATAAAGAGGGGGGACTTTCACCTTCTCAGAAGAAGAAATATATTCAATTAAAGGGAGAATTGGTTCAAGCAGTAAAATCTCTTTCTTTGAACCAAAATCGTATTGAAGCTTTGGTTGAGCAGCTTTATGATATCAATAAGAGGTTGATTCATAATGAAGGTAAGCTGAAGAGGCTTGCCAATAATTATGGCGTTAGTCATGAAGGTTTTTTAAAAGAATACCAAGGCCGTGAATTGGATGCGGATTGGGTTAATTATATTGCGACTTTGTCAGGGCGTGGTTGGAAAGAATTTTCAACGTGTGAAGCTAAGGAAATTCAAAGGCTGCGCAGCGAAATACAAAATCTTGCACAAGAAACTGCAATTTCAATTGGTGAGTTTCGTCGGATTGTTACGCAGGTACAAAAAGGTGAGCGCGAATCAACTATTGCTAAAAAAGAAATGGTGGAAGCCAATTTGCGTCTCGTGATTTCAATTGCAAAAAAATATACCAATCGTGGTTTACAGTTCCTTGATTTGATACAAGAGGGTAATATTGGTTTGATGAAGGCTGTGGATAAGTTTGAATATCGGCGTGGATATAAGTTTTCAACTTATGCCACGTGGTGGATTCGTCAAGCAATTACACGCTCAATTGCTGATCAGGCACGCACCATTCGTATTCCTGTTCATATGATTGAAACAATTAACAAAATTGTTCGTACGTCGCGCCAAATTTTACATGAAATTGGGCGTGAGCCTACATCAGAAGAATTATCCAGCAAACTTTCTATGCCACTAGAAAAAGTGCGCAAAGTGCTTAAAATTGCAAAGGAACCGATTTCATTAGAAACACCTGTTGGTGATGAAGATGATTCACATTTGGGTGATTTTATTGAGGATAGGAATGCATTATTGCCAATTGACGCAGCTATTCAGGCAAATTTGCGTGATACAACAACTCGTGTACTTGCTTCGTTAACACCACGTGAAGAACGTGTTTTGCGGATGCGTTTTGGTATAGGAATGAATACTGATCATACGTTAGAAGAAGTTGGTCAACAATTTTCTGTTACGCGGGAGCGTATTCGCCAAATTGAAGCGAAGGCTCTCCGTAAATTGAAACATCCAAGTCGCTCACGAAAATTGCGTAGTTTCCTCGATTCTTAGACAATATAATAATAATGTGATCGCACTTTTTAAAAGTGCGTCCTAGAGTGGTGGATATGAACAAAAGATATATCATAGAGTTTTCTAGTGTTTTTTAAGGAAATAGAAAATTGAGAAAGGCTCTTTTTTCTTTGATGTTTGCACTATGGTTTATAGGGTACAATAGGGGAATATTTACTAATTTTAAAAAAAAGATAAACGATATCTAAAGCATTATTTTGTGCGCATCAGCGTGTTTGTTGGCAAAGATGATAACTAAGAGTACTTTAAAAACCATCAATTTTTAGTGGAGTGGTAAGGTTTTTTCTTGTTTCTAATTATCTACAGAAGTGTCTTGTGTTGAATATGTGGGGAGATGAAAAACCTCGTTTACAGTGTTTTGTTTCTTAAGCTTCTCGATATTTGAGGTTGTAATTACAGACTTAGTTTATATTTGCTTATGATGGATAATGTAGTTAGTTGTTTTTTAATCATGTGATTGAGAGAAGATATATTTTATTTTCAGTTAAATTGGATTTTGAAAAAGTTGCTTTTATATAGCATGCTTTGAGAAGTAGTGTACTGGATTAAATAATTTTAAAATAAGTAAGATATAAAAATGATAGGATTTGAATTTTATATATAATTTTTTGTAGATTTTCTTATTTAAAAAATATACGGTCGATTTTATGAGTGAAGAGGTTCCTTTTTGGAAAACGAAAAAATTGGAAGAAATTTCCACTTCTGAGTGGGAGAGTCTTTGCGACGGCTGTGGGCATTGTTGTTTGCACAAAGTGGAAGATGAGGATACCGGTGATATTTACACAACTAGCGTTGCTTGCCATCTTTTAGATAGTGAAACTTGTCGGTGTCGGGAGTATACTAATCGGAAATCAATAGTTCCAGATTGTATATCGTTGAATGTTGCAATAGTTAAAACGGCTCGTTGGCTTCCAGAGAATTGCGCTTATAGACTTATTGATGAAGGAAAAGATCTGCAATGGTGGCATCCATTGGTGTCAGGAAGTTATAAGACGGTGCATCAGACTCAGTTTTCTGCGCGTAAACAAATAAAAATTTACGATGACGAATTATCATCTGAAAGAGATTATACTCAGCATATCACCGGTATTTTAAATAAAGACCAATGATATGCATGATATGTTCTATGCAATTTATTCAACAGCAAATGTCACAGTAACATTAACGTTATAATTTAATTCACCACCTGAAAAGTCCGTATCTTCAAAGCTTGTATTTGTTGCCATGCCCATTAAACGTGGTGTGGGGTGAGTATAATTATTGCTTTCCGTGATTTTTAGAATTTTCCCTAATTTTAAATCAGCCGCTTGTGCTATAGTTTCCGCTTTTTCAATGGCTTCAGTAATGGCTTTTTTCCGTGCTTCTTGATAAAATGGCTTTGTATTACTATTAATAAAAGTGATGCCACTAACTGAGTTAACACCGAGTGCCATTGCTTGATCAAATATCTTTCCAGCGTTTGGAAGATCGCGAATGCGGACTGTTAGAGAGTTCGAAACTTGGTAAAGGGTTTCGTTATCTTTTTTTTCATCATGTTTATTTGAACTAGATTGATAAATGGACAAGCCTGATGTTTGCAAATCATTTGCTTGAATGCCACTGCTTTTAAAAGCTTTTATAACACTGTTCATAGATTTGTTATTGGCTGCTAGTGCTTTTTGAGCAGTTTTGTTTTGGGTAACAATGGCTAGGTTGATAATTGCTATGTCTGGTGCGGCGTGACTTTCACCGGTTGCAGCAACAGTAATAGATGGATTTTTAATTATTTCTTCTTCTGCGTGTGCACTGAATGAAGTGATTAATAACGCGAATACCGTCATAGCTATTTTTATTCGGTAGCTATTTAACGCCTGAAAAATTACTTTTTTCATATCTGCTCCTTACTTTGATTGATTTATTATGTTCTCATTTTCTAAAGTTCCTGTAAAGAAGTTAAGATTCTAGAAAAAAATGATAAAAAAGAAAAAAAGGTAGCTTATAATTTAAACAAGCTATTGTGTCATTGAATATTTTAGTTTAGAGAAAGAACAAGCTGTGGGGCCTGTAGCTCAATTGGTTAGAGCCAGCGGCTCATAACCGCTTGGTTGGGGGTTCGAGTCCCTCCGGGCCCACGTTGCCATGTAAAATTGGTATTCTTGTATATATGAATCATCGGCGCTATTGGTTTCAGGGGTTTTATTCTTCGTTTTTTATTTTACGATTTACGGCTTTTTTATAACTTACAACATAGCCAAGTAGAATGACATATTTTATTGGGATTGCAAGGCGTACTGGGTTATAAATTTTTGTTATGTATCGAAAGTCATCCATAAGGGACAATCGTCGGTTTATTGTGATTTCTTATATGTTTTTTTTGATTTATCTTCTATTTAATTATAACTACAAACTTGAGCTTAATAAAAGAAAGTGATGCTTATTTTATAGGATAGAGCTAGTTTAATGCTTTAGGGCGATAAAATTTATTTGCCTAATTCACAGAGAATTGCACAAATTTATCAGTCAATTTGCAGCTTAAGATGTGTGGATAAAGAGGCTGTTTATATAATTTGAAATAGGTCTAGTCTTAGGTTTGGAATCTAGATTTCCAAAATAACAGGATAGATTTCTGAAAACTAAGCAATGTTATGTGCTTTTTTAAGGGGAGAGCAGTTTATTCATAAAAAATTAACCAACTGCTTATTGATAAATTAAAGCAATCCAATTCTTGAACAAAAAGATTTTGCAAAAAAACTCCTTTACGACCGTTTGCAGTGTGCTGCAATTTTGTGAAAAAACACTTCCTTCCCTATTGCAAAAGAAGCATTCTCTCCAAAGTAACGCAAACACATCACACTGCAAACATCCTGTAAAGTAAATTTTATCTTAATAGAAAAATATTAAGATTGTAATTCTTTAATAGGGGCTCTATGCGTGATTTTTTTAATTTGTTCAATATTTACAAGAGTATCATGCTTTGTTGGATATCCCTTACCAGAAAAAGCAACTTTTTGTTCATCTCCTGAGATTAAACGCCAGTACCATTGATTGTGAACTCCTTGAAACACTTCAAAATACATGCCTCTTACCTCATAAAACAGTCTCCAAATTCACGGTATGAACATACGAATCACTTAACCATGAATATTAAGTATGTCTAAATAATAAGTAGTCAACAGATTTTTTTATTTCACAATAAATTTCACAAAAATTACATTCTGTAATAAAAAACATTTTTTCCAATAGACCATAAAAAAGTAACTTCTTTGTTAAAAAAATTCCTTTTTATTTTCACTAGGAAAAATATCAATTTTATTACAAAAAACTTTACACAGCGCTCGAACTTTTGCAATATGAAAAAATTTAAATACTTCTTTTTATTCCAATAAAGTTCGAGTTCTTCCTTTTAATTATAATTATTGATTCGCGACAGCCTCCTTTTGTGATATGCTTCGAATGAGTAAATCGATGAACAGGCTAAGAGTATAAGAGTTAGCCATCTTTGCTTTCATATCCATCAAAGAAGTTGATGTTTTTGAATTAGGTCCATCGAGCGATCCTTGTGCTAGCAAATACTGCTGCAACTTGTTATAAGAATTTTCGACTTTTTCTTTGTCTAATTCTTCATTACGATTACTATTGACAAGAATTTCTTCAAGTCCTTCAATTTTTTTAATAAAATAGTTCCAATCAAAGTCGCCTTGCGTATATTCGTTGTCAAACATTTTTCCTTGTCCTGTTAGAAGCCAGTTAATATTGACTCCGTATAACGTACGATATGTTTGCAAGACACTAAGATTTGGTTCTCTTTCTCCACGCTCATAAAAAGCGATAGAATTTTTTGTCATACTAAAACTTTTAGCTAACGCTTCACGTGATGGATCTCCTAAAGCTAGGCGTACATAACGTAAACGTTTTCCAAATATAGTTTTTGCTTCAGTTTCAGGACGTGCCACGAATTATCTCCCTCAGTAAATCATCATGGTATAATACACAAGGTATAAGATTCAGCAGGTAAATGCACACTACGTATTAATATCTCATTATGCAATGTCAATATTTGTAATCAATATTTATAACATTTATTTCTTTTTATTCTCTAAATTTAGCGGATAGAGGGTAATTTTCAACTTAATTTTCAACTTATTGTGATTTTTAATTTAAAAAATTTAATGAACTTTATCCTTTCTAAATTAAAAGACACACTTATCTGATTCTTCTCTTGTTTTTTAGGGGGGAGATTTCATATAAAGCGCTGTATGCATTCTCTTTTTGTGTGAATGATACATTAAATTTGCGAAATTAAAATTAAAGAAAAATTTTGAGGAATGATCATGGCCTTATTAGGCTATTTTAGGTGGGCTTTTTTTTTCACAATTGTTGGCGTTTTTTTGGGGGGAGCAGTTGGGTGGTTTGAAACAAGAAGTGCTACAGGTTTTTTTAAATATTTTTTCATTTGCTGTCTTTTAGGTATTTTAGAAATTTCTTTATCTTTTGATAATTCTATTATTAATGCTCGCATTCTTGAAAAAATGAATCAGCTATGGCGCCGTCGTTTTTTGGTATGGGGCATTTTAATAGCAGTGTTTGGGATGCGGATTATTTTTCCATTATTGATTGTTGCTGTTGCTGCTTGGATTAATCCTATTGCAGCAGTAAAATTAGCAATATGGGAACCACATCAATATGCTGCAATTTTAACGAGTGCCCATGTAGGTATTTCTGCTTTTGGGGGAACTTTCCTCATGATGGTTGGTTTAAAATATTTCTTTGATCCTGAAAAGGAGGTGCATTGGTTAACTTTTGTGGAGAGGTTAGCTCAAAGGCTTGGTGCATTTGTTAAGATTGATATTACAATTGTTTTTATCTTGATGTTATTTTTTTCAGGACAAATTGTAGCAGAAGATAGGATGATTTTTTTATTAGCGGCGCTTTATGGACTTTTGACGTTCATTGCAGTTGAGGCTGTTGGTTCATTCTTAGATGCTCCAAGAATTACTTTATCTACGGTTGCCAAGGGAGGAGCAGGCTCATTTCTTTATCTAGAAGTTCTGGATGCTAGTTTTTCTTTTGATGGTGTTATTGGGGCTTTTGCTTTTTCACATAACCTTTTTATTATTGCAATTGGTCTTAGTATAGGTGCATTTTATGTTCGCTCTATGACTATTATGTTAGTCGAATCAGGGATATTGTTACATTATCGTTATCTGGAGCATGGTGCTTTTTATGCAATATTAATACTTGCAGTGATTATGTATATGCGAACCATTATACCAGTTCCTGAAACATTAACGGGATTCATTGGTGTACTCATTATTGGAATGTCACTTTACTCTTCTATTCGTTTTAAGCATAATTCTTTAAAAAAACAGGTTGTATCTAGGTAAGCTGTAAGTTTTTGATATCATTGTAATTATTAAGAAAAACAGAGGTCTTTTAAGAAGCCATCAAGAGTTCTATGCCTGTTTCGTTCATGGTTTTAAGTATTGTGTTAAGTGATCCATTTAGATCAATACCGGCACAAGCATTTAATGAAACGCTGACTTTAAAGCCGCATTCTACAGCATGGAGTGCAGAAAAACCGACACAAAAATCTGTTGCTAAGCCACACATAGCTAGTTTCGTAAAACCATGTTCTTTAAGATAAACGTGTAGACCTGTGGGGGTTTTTTGATCATTTTCAAAAAAGGCAGAATAGCTATCAATTTTTTTATTGTAGCCTTTTCGAAGGATGAGTTGTGCTTTATCAGCTCTGAGGGATGTATGAAATTCTGCTCCTTTTGTTCCTTGTATGCAATGATCGGGCCAAAGTGTTTGGAGCCCATAGTCAAGATTAACGGTGTCGTAGGGTGCTTTCCCAGGATGAGAAGAAGCGAAGCTGCAATGATTTTGGGGATGCCAATCTTGGGTTAAAATAACATGATCAAAATGGTCGATAAGATTATTTACTGCAGGTAAAATGATGTCACCCTGTGGTACTGCAAGTGCTCCACCTGGCAAAAAATCATTTTGAATATCAATGACGATTAAGACTTTCTTTTCCATAAATATATTCCTAGAGGTCTCCTTTTTTGTAGTAGACTGTGAAGACTGTATTTTATCTTGCTAGTTTAGAAATGATTTGGTGGATATTGATGTTATTTTTGTAATTATTAAGCCAAAAGAGATTGGGAGACAAATCTTTACAATTCATCTTATAGTTTTTCACTAATTGCAACCATGTGTCAATGGAAAGTGCACTGTAATTGCTATTAGCGACATGCTTGTGTAAAGATTTCATGATCATAGGGCTGGGTACGTCAGATCCCATAAGACGGCGGTCATTTTTTAAACGCAATTTTAGCCACATTAAGGCAAGTGGTGAATACCATTGTTCTTCGTGGCACAAAAGCGATGAAAAGAGGTGAGGATTTTTTACAGCGTAATGTAATGCCCATAAAGCAAAAAAAGAAGGGGCATAGAGAACTGGCTTTATTTGTGGCGTTATATTGCATTGATAGGTTGGATGAATACGATAAAAGCATAATGTTATATCTGGTATAGAAAAGCAAAACGACGTCTGATAGCAGGTTTCAGGTACAGCTAAGAAGATTTTTTTTTTGCTCTGAGAAGGGATATTTTTATGCATTCAAAATCGTAGTGGGGCTTGTGAGAATGGGAAAAATGTATCAATATAGAACTATAGCTCCTGATGCAACATGAATGCTCCTTTGCTGACCGTGAAGTTTAAGACAGCGAAAGTGTTTTTTGAAATTTTAACATTTAATAACTTTTAATATACCGCACAATAAAAATAAAGAGAAGTTTATGGCACGTCAATTTATTTACCACATGGCTGGACTCAATAAAACTTATGGAAATAAAAAAATTTTGGAAGATATTCATCTGTCTTTTTATCCGGATGCAAAGATAGGTATTTTAGGGCCAAATGGTGCGGGTAAATCAACCATTTTACGTATTATGGCTGGATTAGATAAAGAGTATACAGGAGAAGCATGGCTTTCTGAAGGGGCGCGTTGTGGTTATTTGCCACAAGAGCCCGTTCTTGATACAAGCAAGGATGTGTATGGTAATGTGATGGAAGGTGTTGGGGATAAGCAGGCAATTTTGGATCGTTATAACGAATTGATGATGAATTATAGCGAAGAGACGGCTGATGAAGGGGTGCGGCTTCAGGATATCATCGATAGTCAAAACCTCTGGGACTTAGAAAATCAAGTAAAAATGGCTATGGCTGCTCTTGATTGTCCGCCAGCAAATGCAGATGTGGAAAAACTTTCAGGAGGTGAAAAGAGGCGCGTTGCACTTTGTAAGTTACTTTTGTCCAAACCTGATTTATTGCTTTTGGATGAACCAACAAACCACTTGGATGCTGAAACTACAGCTTGGCTTGAAAGACATTTGCGTGAATATCCAGGCGCGGTGCTTTTGATTACACATGATCGTTATTTTCTTGATAATGTCACGGGTTGGATTTTAGAATTAGATCGTGGTAAAGGTATTCCTTATGAGGGGAATTATTCTGCTTATTTGAAAGCTAAAGCAAAACGGATAGCTCAGGAAGGCCGTGAAGAGGCTGCTCGTCAGCGTGCACTGTCACGCGAGCAAGAATGGATAGCATCCAGTCCAAAAGGGCGGCAGGCAAAGTCAAAAGCCCGTATTAAAGCTTATGATGAATTGGTTCGGGCTGCGCATGAGCGTCGTCCTGGAGAGGCACAAATTATTATTCCTATTGGCGAAAGGCTGGGGCAGGTTGTCATTGAAGTTGATAACTTATCTAAAGCATATGGCGAACGTGTGTTAATTGATGCTCTTTCTTTTAAACTTCCTGCCGGTGGGATTGTTGGAGTCATTGGTGCCAATGGGATGGGAAAATCTACTTTATTTAAAATGCTGACAGGGCAGGAGCAGCCAGATTCAGGTCAAATACGTATTGGGGAAACTGCTCAGATGAGTTACGTTGATCAGAGTCGCGATTTATTGGCAGGTGAAAAAACCGTTTGGGAGGAAATTTCTGGTGGAAATGACATTATTAAGTTAGGTAAATATGAGATGAATAGTCGTGCTTACTGTAGCGCGTTTAACTTTAAAGGTGCAGATCAGCAGCAAAAAGTGGCAAATCTTTCAGGAGGGCAGCGCAATCGCGTACATTTGGCTAAACTTTTAAAAGAGGGGGGTAATGTTCTTCTTCTTGATGAGCCGACAAATGATCTTGATACTGAAACGTTGGGTGCGCTGGAAGATGCATTGGAAAATTTTGCTGGTTGCGCGGTTATTATATCGCACGATCGTATGTTTCTTGATCGATTAGCAACTCATATTTTGGCTTTTGAAGGTAATGGTCATGTTGAGTGGTTTGAAGGTAATTTTGCTGAATATGAAGCTGATAAGATTCGCCGTTTTGGTGCAGATGCTCTTAGCCTTAAGCGTGTAAATTATAAACCGCTTACACGATAACATTTTTTGTTTTGCTTGAAGTTGAAATTAAAAAAAATTTGATGGCATGCTGTTAGCTTTATTTTTGAAGGAGAGAGAGTGTGTTGTGTTATAAAGCTAGGCTTTTGGTTAATTGCATCTTATATAAAAAGAGAGTGTAGAATTCTGATTATATTCTTCATGAAGTGATGATCTGTTTAAATATACTGATGGCACATTATGTGGATAGTTTTTACCTATAAAGTTATAATAGAGAGTAGTAAATTTTATATGAAATTTGTGCGATCGCTCTGGTTATTATAGCAGAGTAGATGCCGCGTTCTGTATTACCTATTTCCTATTATCACAACATAATATTTCTAGAATGGACGTAGATATGCATGTGTTGACTTTCTATTAATGTCCGCTGATATTTATATGAGTGGCTAAAAATATTTATGAAAAAGTAGTTAGTTTGGGCGAAATGGTCGTGCTGCAGCTGAGAGCAATGGGAATAGCTGTTTGCATATTGTACGTTTTTGTATCATAAAGATTTAACAGTTTTGGGTTTTATTTTCACCTTTAGCGCGTTGTGCGGTGTGTATCGTTATGTTTGCGTTTATTGTACAAGATGTGAGAAGGGTGAGTCTTATCAGGAAAGGGGACTATTTAAAGCTTTTCGTGATTGTTTAAGTGAAGATTTAATGTGGTGACTGTTACTTTAAGTTTTTCCAGATGGTAATTTAAGTTAGCGTGTATTTAACATCTTTAGTGGGTATTTTAAAATAGTGTTACAAGCGAGAAAGGTATTTTGTACAATAGCGTAATAAGTTATCACAGTAACAGATCACATTGGGGAGAGGGCTTTGCTTAAAATAGTTGGCGATAATATTTGAAATGATGCTGGGCTGTTGATGCAGTTAGAGGCTTTGTATTGAAATGATTTTCAGGTTTTTATACTTTTTATATGTATGCAGTTTAAGTTGCTATTAAGAGTGATTCTTTGGGTTTGTTTTTTAGAAAAACAACTTTTTATCTAGAAATTTTTTGTTGGGTTTTAATTAAACTTTTTGATAGTTCTCAGATGGCATTTAATGAGGTTGTACGTGTTTTTGCGTTCTCATGATATTATTGGTCGTGGATTTTTTTCTGCCATGAGTTTAAATTTTTACTTTCTGATTATGTTCATGGGTATTCTTGGATTTTCAGATTTATACATAGGGTAGTGATTTAAAAATGCAGAGCTCATTCAAGAATAAGCGGTTGGTCTTATTCCCATGCAAAATGTGAGGGCTTATTAAGCTTTAGTTGCTCGTAGATTGGCGTTTATTGGTAAATGATATACAATAAAACAATACTGGATTTTTTATAATAATATTTTCTAAAATATTAGTTTCTTTTTTTAGTGCGTGAAAATAGTTTACGTTCATATTAATGCGCAATATCTTTAGTTTTTTCTGTGATCTTAAGGAGTCTAAAATATTTTTATAGCCACATTTAAAGTTTAATTATGATTGTTGTTGAATAATTATTGTATTCATATGGTTGTTTTTTCACAGAGATTAAAGCGATAAAAACCGTATATGTTTTCTAAAATTTTATAGCGATGAATTTTTTTAGCAAAATTATAATAAAAATGAAGATGATAAAAAGATATTTTTGAGTATACTCTAAAGCGAAATTGCTTCAAATTGGATCAATTTTTATTGTGTTCTGCCTAAATTTAGTCATTTTTAAAGCAATTTGCAACTTTTTTGTATTTTTTGTATAAAAGATGACAAGAAATTCTTGTTGTTTAGAATATTTTACTTCATAGCATGATTACATCGGCTATTTTAGCGGATGTGAGAAGACGATCAGGGGACCTCCTCCCCTCCCCCCGCGTGGATCCCTTAGATTGTCTGGCCTGACTGGGGGAAACCTCAGCCGGGCCTTTTAGGGATCAATATTCAAGTATTATAATGTGATGAGAAGTAGTAGGTATGTGACGTTATGTCGCATGGTGAAAAGTCACTGAAGATTACTTGTGATAAGTGTTATACTCTAATGTTTTTTGTAATGGGAGGGATTCTGTAGTGATTGAGGGTCTGAGGATTGTGAATAAGGAGCTTGCCTAGTATATTGCGACGTTTGTGAGTGAAATTATGGAATTTTTCTGGCGGCGTATAACTTTAGCCCTGTTTTTTTTATTGATTTTAGGAGCTATTTTCTTTACTTTTCAGAGTAGAACGGTTTTTGAGTTTGTGTTTGCCAAGCGATTTTCTTCTAATCAAACCAAGGTGTCCCATCATGCGGAGGCGGATTTAACAGAAGGTATAATTTTAGAAAGATTGTTAGTATCCTCTCCAGGTATTATAGAGAGCATTTCTAAGATGAATTCTCAGCAAAAAGAAAAGGCAATTGAGCTTGTGCGTCAAAAGGCGATTGCTATTGCTACTATGAATGGTTGGAGCGATGAACGTGCGCGAGAGTTTGGTAAATCTGTTGCCATGGCTATATCAAAAGCCGCTTCTCGTGCTTCAGTTGGTAATGATTATTTTTAGCTTTTTATAAAATTGGGGAAATTATACGTTTTTTGTTGACACAAATTTTTTATTATGTTCTCTGCAGTGAAAAAAGTTTGTAGGAGGGCTATTATATAGATGTGGGTGAAAAGCTAGATTATTTAAGTGCTGCTTTTCAACGAGTATGGTGTTTGTTTCTATTTAAGAAGTGCTGCATTGGTGCGCGTATGTATTTTGTTCTCTACAAAATGGTTGGTTTTGGCAAATAGGGTTTGTGTAGTTCCATAGTTTTTGTAACGAGTTTGCCTCTCCATGAAGTATTGAGAGCGTTTTTTTTCTAAGTATTAATGATATTGAGCAGCATTTTGATAAAGGCATCCTAATTTATATCTTCTTTTCATGATTAGAGGGTTAGCATATTGGGTGTTCAATAGTTACGCGTGAAAAATGATAGAGATTTTTCAGAAAAATTTTCGTTCGCTAAAAGTTATTAGTATAGCAGATATCAGTAACTGATATATTACATGATTTTAATTTAGTGTTTTCAAGTTCGTATTATAATTTTTTTACTTTTTCAATATTTTGTAAAATAATTATATACTTAATAAATTGATTATTTTTCTTTTTATATAGAAATTTATCTTGATATTTTCATTTTAGCAACACTTTTTAGCTTTCTTTTTACATATAATACACCCACAAAGTTTTTATAGCTGTGATTTAAGAATGTTTTATTAAAGAGAAAGAGAATGCAATTTTTAAAAATCCTTTTAAGCACAGCATGTGCTGTATCTTTTATGATTAACATAAGTGTGGCTCGTGTTGCGCTAAATGCTCCAGAAGGTTCAGATGAGCGCTTAACGAGTGTTGTTTCTAAGACGCCTGCTCGTCCTTATGAATCTCTTATTAATAAACTTGCGATTAAGTATAATGTTCCCGTTAATTTAGCACATGCTGTTGTAAGTGTTGAAAGTAGCTATAAAGCATATATAAGGGGTGCTGCTGGTGAAATAGGTCTGATGCAAATTAAGCCATCTACTGCACGAGCATTAGGTTTTAGTGGTTCTGTGAAGGATCTTTACGACCCTGCGACTAATCTTGAATATGGTATGCGCTATTTAGCACGGGCATATAAGTTAAGTGGTGGCAGTACGTGTGGCACAATTCTTAAATATAATGCAGGTCACGCTGCAAAAAAAATGAATTCCGTCTCAGCAAAATATTGCACAAAAGTGAAAACTTATCTCGCTTCATTAAAGTAATAATGTCTTTTGAAGATGGTAAGTTTTTTATAAAGATTTATAAAATGTTTTTGTTGAACTATTTTCACTTAATTAAAAATGTTTTATAAATGATGTGTCAGTCGGCTGGGCAGCCGCGCTTGCTCAATGCTTAAAGATGGTAAGTGAGGAAAGTCCGGGCTCCATGGAAAAACGGTGCCGGGTAACACCCGGCGGGGGTGACCCTAGGGAAAGTGCCACAGAAAGCAAACCGCCTATTTTTGGTAGGTAAGGGTGAAAGGGTGGGGTAAGAGCCCACCGCGCATTCAGTAATGAGTGTGGCAAGGTAAACCCCACCGGGAGCAAGACCGAATAGGAATGACGCGCAAGGCTTAACTTGCAGCCAGTTTCCAGGTAAGTCATTCGGGTAGGTTGCACGAGGCGGATGGTAACATCCGTCCTAGATGAATGGTTGCCATGTAAAGTGTGAGCTTTACCATACAGAACCCGGCTTACAGGCCGACTGATATTTATGTAATTATATTGTACATAATTGATACTGTACATATTTTGCTATGAAAATTTGGTTTTTTATCTGTGCACTTGAAAAGAAGAGTGTGCTTTTTTTATCATAACATTTTTTTAAACATAACGCGTTAATATCTTCGTTGAACTAACTTTAGTTCTGTTTTCTTTCATTATGAGAGGGATACGAGAGCTAAAGTTTTGGTTATCATGGCACTATTTGTTATTAATAGTTATGATTTGAATAAGCGTAAACCAAGACGGATTATTTTGATAAAACAGGGTAACAGAGCTGAACGTCATATTCCAGTGTTGTTACAGTCAGTTTTAGCTGGGCTTGCACCATTGGCTGGGATAAAAATAATTGATGGCACCTTTGGTGCTGGTGGTTATACGCGTGCTTTTTTAAATGCAGGTGCAGATGTTATTGCTCTTGATCGTGATCCTCTAGCTATTCGTGAGGGACAACCACTTGTTGATGAATTTTTTCCGCGGCTTCGTTTGGTGCAAATGGAATTTTCAAAGTTGGATCGCGTAGTTGAAGAGAAGGTGGATGCGGTTATTTTAGATATAGGTGTATCTTCAATGCAGATCGATGAGGCTGAAAGGGGGTTTTCTTTTCAAAAAGATGGTCCGTTGGATATGAGAATGGCTCAGACAGGTTTTACAGCAAGCGATGTTGTCAATCATTTAAAAGTCAATGAGTTAGCTCAGATATTTAAAATATTAGGAGAAGAGCGTTATGCAGGTCGAATTGCACGGATGATTGAAAAGCGCCGTTCTGTTCGTCCTTTTTTACGTACAGGTGATCTTGCTAATGTCATTGAAGCATTAGTAGGTCGTAGCTCGAAAGATCGTATTCATCCCGCAACACGTGTGTTTCAGGCTCTTCGCATATATGTTAATGATGAAATTGGTGAACTTGCGCGCGGCTTATTTGCTGCTGAACGTGTTTTGAAAGCAGGAGGTCGTTTAGGCGTGGTGAGTTTTCATTCTCTTGAAGATCGCATGGTCAAAAGATTTTTTTCTGCTCGCTCAGGAGTACAAGGAAGATCACGCTATCTTCCTGAAGTAGAGGCATCTCCAGCGACATTTTTTCCTTTGTTTAAGGGTGGAATAACTGCAAGCAAAGAAGAGTTAGCACAAAATCCTCGTGCACGTTCTGCAAGGTTGCGTATCGGTGTGCGCACCAAGGCAGATAATCTCGCTGCAGACATGAAATTATTTGGCTTGAGTGAGATTGCTTGTTTTGAAGGTAGCAAAAAATGACAGTTTTTCGCACTTTGGATATGATTTTAGTAATGGTTATGATTTGTATGGCAGGTCTTACTTATAAGGTGAAATATGATGTCCAAAAACGTATGAGCGAAATTCGTCGTCTTGAACATAAAATTTTAGTAGAAAAAAATATGGTTCACTTGCTTCATGCTGAATGGGCTGTAATGATAGAGCCTTCACGGATGCAAAAGCTTGCAAAGCGTTATAAAAAAGAGCTTGGTTTAGAGATAATTCAACCTCGCCAAATTGTTGAATTTAAAGATATTCCGATACGTGTGCATGATGAAATTGAGGAAATTATTAAACAAAATACTTTGGAAAAGAGTAAAAATTTTTTGGCAAATAATCGTGCTGCACGTATGGATGATGTTATTCAAAAGGGCGTGCAGTGATAAAGCTATCTTTTCTATTTTCGCGGAAAAAAAATCGCTTAAATAATAAGCTAAATATTCATAATCTTTCTGTTGATCGCTTGTATTCTATTCGTTTGCGTTTGCTTTTGTCTTTGTTATGTTTTTTCATTTTATATGGCATTATGGGGGCGTGTCTTATCTCATATGGGCTTAAAGGTGGACAGATTGAAGAAGCGAAAGGACCAGCAGTTTTTCAGTTAGCTGCTCGACCTGATATTATTGATCGCAATGGGCGTTTATTGGCAACGGACATTAAGACTTATTCACTTTTTGCTGAACCACGACGTATCATTGATGTGGATGAAACAATTGAATTGCTCTCAACAGTTTTGCCCAATCTTAATTGGCAGGAGACTTATAAGCGCTTAAAAAGAAAATCTAGCTTTTCTTGGATACAACGTGGATTAACGCCAACGCAAAAATCACAAATTATGGCGCTTGGTATTCCGGGTATTGGTTTTTATACTGAAATTCGTCGTTTTTATCCAAGTGGATCTGTAGCATCGCATGTTCTTGGCATGGTTAATGTTGACAATCATGGCATAGCGGGTATGGAAAAATATATTGATGATACTGGTTTGAGTGTTTTGCGTGCTGCTGGTCTTGCAACGGAATCATCATTAAAGCCAGTTCAGCTTTCACTTGATATACGTATTCAGACAATTGTACATGATGAATTGATCCAAGCGATGAAGCGTTATAAAGCAATTGCTGCTGGAGCAATCATTTTAAATATTCACACTGGTGAAGTTTTAGCTATGGCATCTATACCTGATTTTAGTCCTACAAATCCTGTTGATGCTTTGAAAAGTGATCGCTTAAATCGGATGACTGCTGGAGTTTTTGAAATGGGATCTATCATTAAAAGCTTTACGACGGCGATGGCACTTGATTCAAATCTTTTTCATTTAAACAGTGTCATCGATGCTTCACAGCCTATTCAAGCAAGTGGACATTATTTTATTCGTGATTTTCATGGAAAAAGTCGTCCTCTAACATTATGGGAAGTTTTTATTTATTCTTCTAACATTGGTTCTGCTAAAGAAGCATTGGCGATAGGGGTTGATGAACATCGTAATTTTTTAAAACGGTTAGGTCTACTTGATCGTGTAGTAACCGAATTACCTGAAGTTGCTCATCCTGTTGAACCGCGTCATTGGCGTGATATTCATTCTATGACAATTTCGTTTGGGCATGGTATGGCAACAACGCCTTTACAAACAGCAGTAGCTGCTGCTGCTTTAATGAATGGTGGTTGGTTAATTTCCCCCACTTTTTTAAAGCGCACAAAAGCACAAGCTTTTCAACATGCAAAGTCGGTTTTACATCCTAAAACGAGTCAAGATATGCGCTACCTTTATAAATTAAATAGCAGTATAGGTTCTGGGCGTAATGCAAAAGTGGAGGGGTATCGCGTTGGTGGTAAGACAGGGACAGCTGAAAAAGTTGAAAATGGAAAATATTCTAAAACAAAAAATTTAAATAGTTTTCTTGCTGCTTTTCCGATTGATGATCCTTCTTATGTTATCTTAACAATTATTGATGAACCTCAGTCTGAAGATGGAAAAAAATCGGCAACAGCAGCAATGAATGCAGGACCGATGCTTGCTAATATTGTTCGCCGCTCAGCTAGCCTTTTGGGAATTAAACCAGATTTTAAGAAAGAATACGAGCCAATTTTAAATTTGAATAGTGATATGAGACTGTTAAAAACAATGGTGAGAAATTAACATAGAGATAGGTGTTTGGTCATGTTACTTGGAGCATTGTTTCCGGAATATATTAAAGAGGATTGTCTTGGACACATTGAAATTACAGGAATAAGTGCAGATTCTCGACAAATATTGCCGGGCTATGTTTTTGTGGCTATTCAAGGAAATAAGGGTGATGGCAGACAATACATAAATGATGCGATAAAGCGTGGTGCGAAAGCGATTGTGACAGATTATAATTTCACCTTTGAGAATTTATCTGTTCCGGTTTTGCGTGTTTTAGATGTTCGTCATAGTTTAGCGGTAGCAGCTGCACGTTTTTATGGTCTCCAACCTAAAACTGTCGTAGCTGTAACAGGTACAAGTGGTAAGACATCGGTTGTATCTTTTGTCCAGCAAATTTGGAAATATGCTGGGCTTTGTGCAGCTAGCATAGGGACGATAGGTGTTGTTTCTCAAAAACGGAATGATTATGGATCTCTCACGACACCAGATCCAGTAATTCTGCAGCGTTTATTATGTGAAGTTACGAAAGAGGGGGTTACGCATGCTGCTCTTGAAGCTTCTTCGCACGGACTTGATCAGAGCCGGCTTGATGGGATTCATTTAGCGGCAGCTGCTTTTACGAATTTAGGTCATGATCATATGGATTATCATACGTGCGTGGAGGATTATTTGCGTGCTAAAATGAGATTGTTTGATACGCTTTTGCCGCAAAATTCTCCTGCTTTAATTTTTGCAGATGATGTTTATTCACAAAAAGTTATTGATTATGTTGAACGCGCGCATCGCCGTGTGTTAACAATTGGACGTAAAGGGCAGTTTATCACAATTAATCGCGTTGAGCATCAACGTGCAAAACAGTGCGTTGAATGCCGTATGGGAGACAATATTTACACATTTAATTTGCCTTTAGCTGGAGATTTTCAAGTAGCCAATGCACTTATGGCCGCAGGGTTGGCGATTGCAACGGGTGTGTCCTCTGATGAAGTTTTTCGTTTTCTTGAAAATTTGCGAGGAGCACCTGGCAGATTGGAATTGGTGGGAAAAACAGAAAACAATGCCCCTGTTTATGTAGATTATGCGCATAAACCAGAAGCTTTGGAGCAAGTATTGCTTTCTGTTCGCCCTTTTACGCAGAAACGTCTCATTCTTGTTTTTGGTTGTGGTGGTGATCGTGATAAAGCAAAAAGACCTTTAATGGGAAAAATTGCAGCTAATAAAGCTGATATTGTTATTGTGACTGATGATAATCCTCGCACTGAAATGCCGGAACAAATTAGAAAAGAGATTTTACAAGCAGCACCAGAAGCAATAGAAATAGCAGATCGGGGTGAAGCAATTTCTTATGCAGTGGGGCTTCTTGAAGCTGGAGATACATTGATTATAGCTGGAAAAGGTCATGAAGATGGTCAGATTATAGGGCAAAAAACCTATCCCTTTTCGGATCATTTGCACGTGCTTTCTGCTTTAAAGGAAAGATATTAATGACCGCGCTATGGGATAAACAGACACTTCTGACTGCAATGAATGGTTTTGCAATTGGATGCTTGCCAGAGACATTTTCTGGGATTTCTATTGACAGTCGGACACTTGTAAAAGGCGATGTTTTTTTTTGTATAAAAGGAGATCGTTTTGATGGTCATGATTTTGCTGCACAAGCTTATGCACAAGGTGCTGGAGCTGTTGTAATTGCACAAGATCATTTGTCTGAAATAGAAAAATTAGCTCTTCCATTAATTGTTGTTCCTGACGTTTTGCAAGCATTAAAAAAACTTGCTCAAGCAGCACGTAAGCGTTCAAAGGCTAAGGTTATTGCCATAACAGGTTCTGCTGGGAAAACAACGACAAAAGAAATTCTAAAACAAGCACTTGAAACTGTTGGAAAAGTTCACGCTAATCCCGCATCTTTTAACAATTGTTGGGGGGTTCCGCTAACTTTAGCGCGGATGCCTGTAGATAGTGATTATGGCATTTTCGAAATTGGCATGAATCATAAAGATGAAATTCGTCCTCTCGTTAAGTTAGTTCGTCCACATGTGGTTTTGATTACGCGGATTGCTGCTGGACATATGGGATTTTTTAACAATCTTGAGGAAATTGCAGATGCAAAAGCTGAGATTTTTGAAGGGTTAGATGGAGAGGGCATTGCCATTTTAAATGCAGATGATGATTTCTTTTCTTATTTAGTTCATAAAGCAAAACAATGTGGTGTGAAGAAGATTTTTAGTTTTGGTGAAGTTCACCATGCTGATTATCAAGTTAAAGAACTTCGTCTTTTGACTGATTCTTCTCATGTGGTTGTACGCATTGCTTCTGGTCATGATATGATGGTTAAAATCGGTGCTCCTGGTCAACATATCGTATATAATAGTCTAGGAGTTCTTGCCGTTTGTGATGCTGTTGGTGCTAATTTAGAGCATATTGCTTTCGCTTTGGGCTGTTTTTCTCTCCAAAAAGGTCGTGGTATTTGTCACCGGTTGTTTTTACCAAATGGTGGAGTGTTTCATTTAATTGATGAAAGTTATAATGCAAATCCTGCCTCTATGCGGGCTGCTCTTAATCTCCTTGCTACGGGACCTATAGGAAAAAAGGGACGGAGAATTGCTGTTTTGGGAGATATGCTTGAATTGGGAACTTATAGTGAAAAACTTCATCGTGATTTAGTCGAACCCATATGTGCTTCTGGTGCTGATTTAGTCTTTTTGTTTGGTGAGGCAATGAAGTTTTTAACTCCTGATCTGTCTGCTTATGTTCAGGTTCATTATGCTGAAAATATTGAAAAGATTTTGCCGCTTATTTTTTCAGAAATTTCAGATGGAGATCTGATTATGATTAAGTCATCCCGTAGTGTTCATTCATCAGATATTGTGATTGCACTTTTGGATAGCTATAAAATGATTTCTCTATAATTTTAATAGGTTTTTTTACGTTATGATGCTGTTTTTTTCTTTGCTTAGTGATTGGCTTCCAGGCGTCAATGTTTTTCGTTACATTACTTTTCGTACTGTGGCGGCTATACTTACATCGGGACTTATTGTGTTTTTGTTTGGTCCTAGCATCATTGCTGCCCTTAAATTGCGGCAGGGGAAAGGGCAGCCGATTCGGGCTGATGGTCCTCAAACACATTTTAAAAAAGCTGGGACACCCACTATGGGTGGATTAATGATTTTAACTGGCGTTGTGGTATCGGCACTTTTGTGGTGTAATTTATCAAATGTTTATTTTTGGATATCATTGTTGGTTATGCTTTTTTTTGGAGCAATTGGTTTTTATGACGATTATCTTAAGGTAACAAAACAAACGGAGAAGGGGTTTTCTGGTAAAGCACGGCTAAGTTTAGAGTTTTTGATTGCAATGATTGCTGCTTTTTTCATTTTGCAAATTGGCTCACCTGATTTAGCTTTGCCTTTTGTGAAAGATTATTTTATCAATTTAAGCTGGTTTTTTATTCCTTTTTCTGCTTTTGTTATGGTAGCGACTGGTAATGCAGTTAATGTAACTGATGGTCTTGATGGGCTCGCTATTGTTCCTGTCATGGTTGCTGCTCTTTCTTTTGCTCTGATTGCTTATCTTTCTGGTAATATAAATTTCGCTGATTATCTACAAATCCATTATGTCTCGGGGACAGGTGAATTGGCTGTTTTATTAGGAGCTGTTGTTGGTGCTGGTCTTGGATTTTTATGGTTTAATGCACCCCCTGCTGCGATTTTTATGGGAGATACTGGCTCATTAGCGCTTGGAGGATTGTTGGGTGTTGTCGCTGTAGCAACCAAACATGAAATTGTTTTGGTTCTTATTGGTGGGATTTTTGTTTTGGAAGCATTCTCGGTTGTTATTCAGGTTGGTTACTTCAAATTAACAAAAAAGCGTGTTTTCCTTATGGCGCCGGTTCATCATCATTTTGAGAAAAAAGGCTGGACAGAAAGTCAAATCGTAATACGCTTTTGGATCATTTCAATCGTTTTAGCTTTGATTGGTCTTTCAACACTTAAGTTGCGGTGAGATTGTGATTTCTATTGAATGTTATAAAGGTCAAAAAGTTGCTCTGTTTGGGTTAGGACGGTCAGGAATAGCGGCGGCACAGGCGTTGATGAGTGGCGGTGCAGAAGTGGTCGCGTGGGACGATAATCTTTCAGGTGTGAAAGCGGCTAGTGAGGTCAATATTCCAATCAAAGATCTTCGGTGTGAGGACTGGTCCAAATTTGTTGCATTGATTTTAACGCCTGGAGTCTCTTTAACTTATCCTAGGCCTCATTGGGTCGTTGATAAAGCGCATCAAGCAAATATAGAAATTATCGGTGATATTGAATTATTTGTTCGTGCGCGTAATCATTTTTTACAGCATTCTGGTCTTGGTGATAAAGATGTTCCATTTGTTGCTATTACGGGCACAAATGGGAAGTCGACAACAACGGCTTTGCTTACCCATTTATTAAAGGAAATGGGGTATGATGTGCAGATGGGAGGAAATATTGGAACTCCAATATTAATGTTAAAGCCATTTATTAAAAAATGTATCTATGTAATTGAATGTTCATCGTTTCAGATTGATCTTACACCATCTCTTCAACCGACAGTTGGTATTTTGTTGAACTTAACGCCGGATCATATTGATCGCCATGGTAGCTTTGCTCATTATGTGCAAGTCAAAAAGTATCTGGTGTCTAAAGCATTTCATGCCTTTATTTCAATTGATGATGCAGCTTGTCATGATTTGTATCAAAAATTAGTTGATGAGGGGCGCAAAGTTGAGGCAATTTCTAAGAATAATTCTATTGAAAATGGTTTTTATGCAGAGGGGACAAAACTTTTTTCTGCTCGTTGTGGAAAGTCTCATATGCTTGCAGATCTTGCTCATATAAGCACATTGCGTGGTAGTCATAACGCACAAAATACTCTTATGGTATTGGCAACATTACAGGCTTTAAAAATTACTGATCCACACATAGAAAAGCACTTAGCAAGTTTTAAGGGGTTGGCGCATCGTATGCAGCAGGTGCGTAAAATTGGGTCAGTTTTGTTTATCAATGATAGCAAAGCTACCAATGCAGATGCATCAGCTCCTGCGCTTTCTGCTTTTAGTGATATTTTTTGGATTGTTGGAGGGCAGGCAAAGAAAGGTGGAATTAATATTCTTAAAGAGTTTTTTTATAAAATTCGTAAAGCCTATTTGATTGGGAGTTCAGCAGAAAAATTTTCTGGTGTTATTGGGTCTGCTTTTCCTTTTTCGATGAGCTTAACTTTAGAAAATGCAGTGCATGAAGCGGCTATGGATGCAGCTTGTTGTAAAGAGAAAGAGGTTGTTGTTCTTTTTTCACCAGCTTGTGCAAGTTACGATCAATTCAAAAACTATGAGGTGCGTGGAGAAGCATTTGTTTCTTTTGTTATGCAGTTAAAAGGAACATAAAGTATAAAAAATTGTTTTGTGTTAATATTCCGGAATCCTTTTTCCTGTAATTCAGTTTTTGAAGTGCTTGCTAAAAAATGGGCAAACCATGTCACTTTGATAAAATAGTGAAAAGGATAAAGTGAATATGATGGTTACACGTATAGATCGAGATCCCATTGCTAATTGGTGGTGGACAATTGATCGTTCCATTTTTGCTGCTTGTTTGATGTTGATGGGAATTGGGATTATGTTGTCTTTTGCAGCAAGTCCTGCCATTGCGAAAAAAATCGGGATCGCTGATAGTTTTTATTTTGTTCGTTGGCATATCATTTTTAGCGTTTTTGCATTTTTTACTTTGATTACTATTTCTTTTTTTTCTCCCCGTAATATTCGTCGTTTATGCGCTCTTTTGTTAATTGTAATGCTTGTTCTTATGATTGCAACTTTATTCTTTGGTCCAGAATTAAAGGGAGCACGACGGTGGATTCGTGTATTTGGTGTTTCTATACAAGCTTCTGAATTTATGAAGCCAGCTTTTGTTGTTATGTCGGCTTGGATTTTTTCAGAACAGGTGAGACGTCGGGGTATTTTCAATTACATATTCGCTATTGCACTTTATGTTTTTTGTTGTACGCTTCTCGTTTTACAGCCCGATATTGGTCAGACATTGTTACTTAGTATAGCGTGGGGCGGTTTGTTTTTTGTTACAGGTGTGCCTATAACCATTATTTTATTATTTATTATTTTAGGTCTTGTAGGAGGCATTTCCGCATATCTTTTTATTCACCATGTACGTGAACGGATAAATGGTTTTTGGACAGGTAAAGGCGATACCTTTCAAGTGGATGTTGGACGTGAGGCTATTTTGAATGGCGGTTGGTTTGGACAAGGACCAGGCGAGGGAGCGATTAAACGTATCATTCCTGATAGCCATACGGATTTTGTATTTTCAGTTGCTGCTGAAGAATATGGTATCATCCTCTGTTTATTGATTTTGATGCTTTTTGGCTTTATCGTCATGCGCTCACTTTATTTAGCAATAAATACGCGTGACACATTTACACGTTTTGGTATTACTGGCATAGCAATGATGATTGGCTTTCAATCAGGGATTAACATGGCTGTTAATTTGCATTTAATGCCTCCAAAAGGTATGACATTGCCATTTATTTCTTATGGTGGCTCATCTATGATAGCGATTGCTATTTCCATGGGCATTTTGCTTAGTTTGACACGTCGCTGGCCAGAAGCACGTCTTTCAGCTTTTCCTTCATCTGTTGTTCTGGATGCTACTTATGACAAATAAAAAAGTTATTGTTTTAGTTGCTGGTGGTACAGGGGGACATCTTTTCCCTGCAGAAGCGCTTGCTGTTGAATTAAGGCAGCGCGGGTATGATGTTCATTTGGTAACAGATGAAAGAGCTAAGCGTTTTGTGCGTCACTTCGATAAAGAACATGTTCATATTGTTTCATCTGCAACATTTGCACGGCGTCATCCTTTTGCATTTATAAAGACATTTGGATCCCTCTTAAAGGGAATGGGGCAATCATTAGCACTTTTTTATAAATTGCGTCCTGTTCTTGTTGGTGGATTTGGTGGTTATCCGACAGTTCCTCCTCTTATAGCCGCTTTTTTAACGAGGCGCATAACGTTTATTCATGAACAAAATGCTGTCATGGGACGTGCCAATCGGGTGTTGGCAACTATGGTGTCTGCGATAGCAGGTGGCTTATTGTCGCCAAATAGTCCCCATACTCATAAAACACTTCTTACGGGGAATCCTGTGCGTGATGCTGTTCTCAAGGCTGCAGAAGTTCCTTATTGTCCTTCTATTGGTGATAAGCCATTTTACTTTTTGGTTTTTGGTGGGAGTCAGGGGGCATCTTTTTTTTCACAAATTGTGCCAGAAGCAGTTGCTTTGCTGGATAATGGGATCCGTAAACGTTTACGGATTGTTCAGCAAGTTCGGAGTGAAGCAGTAGAGTTGGAAAAAGTTTATCACGATATGGGCGTACAAGCAGAAGTTGCTCCTTTTTTTGATAATATGGCTGAACACATGGCGCAATCTCATTTTATTTTGTCACGCGCTGGTGCTTCATCTGTTTGTGAAATAGCTGTGATTGGTCGGCCTGCTTTACTCATTCCATATCCCTATGCTTTAGATCATGATCAGGCAGCAAATGCCGCATTGCTTTCTGCAGTGGGGGGTGCTCAGATTATACCAGAAAAGGATTTAAATGCACAAAAACTTGCGTCTTTCTTAACGCATGCTTGTTGTGAACCGTATTTATTGGAAAAACAAGCGCTGGCTGCAAAACAGGTTGGGCAACCCCATGCAACAAGTCGTCTTGCTGATATGGTGGAAGCGTTGATTGCAGAGCGGTTGTTGTCGGATATTAAAGAGGAGTTTTTTGATGAAAATGCCGCTTAATATAGGTCTTATCTATTTTGTCGGCATCGGTGGGATTGGTATGAGTGGAATTGCTGAGGTTTTGCACAGTCTTGGCTATAAAGTGCAAGGATCCGATCAAACTGATAATGCAAATGTTAAACGCTTACGAGATAAAGGAATTAATGTTTACATAGGCCATCATGCTGAAAATTTAAGGGATGCAGAGGTTGTTGTTATTTCTACTGCTGTAAAAAAAACAAATCCTGAATATATTGCTGCGAAAGAAAAACATTTGCCGATTGTAAAGCGTGCGGAAATGCTGGCTGAATTGATGAGATTTCGTCGGGCAATTGCTGTTGGTGGTACGCATGGAAAAACAACGACCACGTCAATGATTGCAGCGCTTCTTGATGCTGGTCGTTTTGATCCGATGGTGATTAATGGCGGTATTATCAATGCTTATGGTACTAATGCTCGTATGGGTGATGGTGATTGGATGGTCGTTGAAGCTGATGAAAGTGATGGTACATTTTTAAAATTACCCGCTGATATTGCTGTTATTACAAGTATAGACTCTGAGCATTTGGACCATTACGGTAGTTTTAGTGCTGTCCGTGATGCTTTTTGGCAATTTGTAGAGAATGTTCCATTTTATGGCTTTGCTGTTTTGTGCCTTGATCACCCAGAAGTTCAAACATTGGCTAGTCGTATTGATGATCGTTGGGTAATTACTTATGGAGAAAACCCACAAGCTGATGTTCGTTTCCTTAATTTATTGATGGATGGTCAAAAAACGCGTTTTGATGTTCTTATTCGGTCAAGAAAAACAGGAAGAGAAACTGAGTTTAGAAATTTGGTTCTGCCGATGTCTGGAAAGCACAATGTTTCTAATGCAACTGCAGCAATTGCCATTGCTCACGAGCTTGGTATTTCAAATGAATCTATAAAAAAGGGTTTAGCAGAATTTAGCGGAGTGAAACGGCGTTTTACGCAAACAGGGAGTTGGCGTGGTGTTGAGATATTTGATGATTATGGGCATCATCCTGTTGAAATAAAGGCTGTTTTACGTGCAGCCCGTGAAAGTACAAAAGGGCGGGTCATTGCAGTTGTACAGCCGCATCGCTACTCACGTTTACGTAATTTATTTGATGATTTTGCAGCCTGTTTTAATGATGCAGATACAGTGATGATTGCACCTGTTTATGCGGCTGGTGAAGAGCCAGTTACTGGTTTTGGTGCTAAAGAATTAGTAGAGCATATTAAAATGGCAGGACATCGTGATGTGCGTTTGGTTAACTGTTTAGAGGATGTTGTTTCGGTTGTATCTACATTTTCTAAGCCTAGTGATTATATTGTTTTTCTTGGTGCAGGAAATATTACACAATGGGCTTATGCATTGCCTAATAAGTTAATGGTACTTGATAACAATGATGAATTTTCAAGTAATTGATGGTGAGGCGCTGTTGGCGCGGTTGCAATCGGTGTTGGGTGGAATAAAAGGGAAGCTTACACCTAATGTTGATATGCGGAAAGTGACGTGGTTTCGCACTGGTGGGTTGGCTGAGCTTTTTTATCAGCCTGCTGATGAGGCAGATTTAGCCCTTTTCCTTCATGTTTTGCCTGAATGCATTCCTGTAACAATTGTGGGAATTGGTTCTAATCTTCTTATTCGGGATGGAGGTATCCCTGGAGTGGTTATTCGTCTTTCGGCAAAAGGTTTTGGGCAAGTGCAGCAAGTTTCTCCGACACGTTTTTTAGTTGGAGCTGCTACGGCGGATAAACATTTAGCAGCAGCAGCTTTGGAGGCTGAGATTGCAGGTTTTCATTTTTATCATGGTATTCCTGGTGGTCTTGGTGGAGCACTAAAAATGAATGCAGGAGCTAATGGTATTGAAACAGCCGCATGTGTCGTTGAGGTTTATACGCTTGATCGTAAGGGGCAGCGTCGTACCTTAAGTTTGGCAGATATGCGTTATTCTTATCGTCATTGCGATATCCCTGAAGATCTCATTTTTACTGCTGCTTTGTTGGAAGGGCAGCGAGGGAATAGAGATGATATTCGTGCTGCCATGGATGAAGTTGCTTATCATCGGGAAACAGTACAACCTATTCGTGAAAAAACAGGTGGATCAACTTTCCGCAATCCCAAAGATACATCTGCTTGGCGTGTTATTGATGAGGCAGGGTGCCGTGGTTTGAAGATCGGCGGTGCTCAAATGAGTGAAATGCACTGTAATTTTATGATTAATACGGGGCATGCAACAGGTTATGATTTGGAAGCATTGGGTGAAACAGTGCGTGCGCGTGTTTTTTCCCACTCATCTCATTTATTGCAGTGGGAAATACAGCGTATTGGTCAATTTGAGCAAAGCCGTATAGTTCCCTCTTTTGATCAATTTCGTTGATTTTTTGGACATAAAGAAATTAACCAAAAAAAAATGAGTCATTTCAAAGAGATAATAAAAAAAATTCGTTAAGAATCAATAAATTAACATGTAGACTCTTGCGTCATGCGCCTGAGTCTGATTCATTAGGGAGAGATGCTAGATTATTGATTCGCAAAGATAAATCTTGTTTTTTTCTGTATATGGTATTGGTGATTTCTATGTGGTCTATATGTAGTATACAAAAAGGAAAAATTCGTTATGAATGATGAGCATATAGCTGTATTGATGGGGGGATTTTCTTCTGAGCGGTCTATAAGCTTGTCTTCAGGATCTTCTTGTGCGGATGTTCTTGAAGCCAAAGGATATCGTGTGAGCCGTGTGGATGTTGATAGTCATATTGCTTCTGTTCTAGAGCAATTGCGTCCCGATATTGCTTTTAATGCATTGCATGGGCCATTTGGTGAGGATGGGAGCATTCAAGGTATTCTTGAGTATTTAAAGATTCCTTATACTCATTCTGGAGTGATGGCATCAGCATTGGCAATGGATAAGGGACGTGCGAAAATTATTGTTGCTAGCGCTGGTGTTTCTGTCGCTCCTTCTTGTGTGATGAGTCGTTTTGCTGTGGGGCAGAAGCATCCTATAGAGCCTCCTTATGTGATTAAGCCTGTGTGTGAAGGGTCGAGTTTTGGCGTTGTAATTGTAAAGAGGCATGAATCTTCGCCGCCGCATAATATTGTGGGAGCTGAATGGGCTTATACAGATGAAGTAATCGTTGAAAAATATATTCCTGGACGTGAGCTGACTTGTGCTGTTTTGGGAAATGAAGTTTTGGATGTTTGTGAAATTATACCCGATCAGTGTTTTCAGTTTTATAATTATGAATCAAAATATAAATCTGGTGGCTCTCTTCACATTTGTCCTGCACAACTTTCACCAAATATTTACCAAAAAGTGCAAGAAATGTCTTTGGCGGCACATCGGGCAATAGGTTGTCGAGGTGTTAGCCGTTCTGATTTTCGTTTTAATGAGGAAGCGGAAGAGTTGATTTGGCTTGAAATTAATACGCAGCCTGGCATGACATCAACGTCTCTGTTTCCTGATATCGCAAAAGCGAGTGGTCGTACTTATAGCGATATCGTTCAGTGGATGGTGGAGGACGCGTCATGTATGCGTTGAATGTTGATAAAACAAATGTTCAGATGGCATTATCAGTGCCAGCTCTTCCACGCCTTTATCGCCGCTTTTTTTGGTTTATGTTTGAGCTTGTCAATATTCATGTGCCTCGCCATTTAGGTTCTTTTGCAGTTGTATTTTTTTTCTTAGTGACAATGCTTTATGGAATTTTATCGAGTGGTCGCATGGAAATGATTATGACAACGACAATGTCGGATATTGGCTTTGTGGTCACTGATGTCGATGTACGTGGCAATAAGCGTGTCGTAAAACAGGAAATTTTGAAGCTTCTAGGACTTGATGTTTTTCCATCAATATTTATCTTTGATGTTGATAAGGCGCGTTCTGTTTTAGAACAACAAGTTTGGATTCAATCGGCTAATGTTCAGAAGATTTATCCCAATCGCTTGCGTATTTCAGTTGTGGAGCGTGAGCCATATGCAATTTGGCAACATGATGGTATGATGGATATTATTGATAATGCAGGGCGCGTAATTGTGCCTTTTCAGGGAGGGGTAGTCCAAGGTTTTCCTCTTGTTGTGGGGCAAGGTGCACCAAATTCTGCCAAAGCATTTATTCAAGCGCTTTCAGCGTATCCGCAAGTGTATGATCGTGTTCGCGCTTATGTACGTATAGGTGATCGGCGTTGGGATCTTATTTTGGATAATGGGGTACGCGTTATGTTGCCTGAAAATGGTGCATTAACAAGATTGGCCTCTCTTATTGAGGAAGGGCAAGCACAAAGTCTTTTTTCGCTTGATGTTTTAAGTATTGATTTGCGTCTTTTTGATAGGATTACAGTTTCCTTATCAGATGAGGCGTTAGAACGTCGTAGTGCTGCTGTGGCAGAAGAAGAACGCGCTTTAAAGGCGCGTAAAGCAGGGGGACTATAATGTTGCTAGGGGTACATCATCTAAGCGGACGTAAAACGCGTTATTTAACAGTTCTTGATGTGGGGTCAAGCAAGATCGTTTGCCTCATTGCTTGTTTGCGTCCTTTAAAGTATAAGCAGCATTTACATGGTCGTACGCACTCTATAGAAATTTTAGGTTTGGGAGTGCAGCGTTCACGCGGTATTAAATCGGGTGTTGTAATGGATATGTTCGCGGCAGAGCAATCAATACGATTGGCCGTTGATGCGGCAGAAAAAATGGCTGGTTTATTGGTAGATTCAGTGATTGTGAGTTTTTCTTCCGGTCGATTACAAAGTGCTCTTATCAATGGAATGGTACGTTTAAATGGTCGTGAAGTAACTGCGCGTGATGTGCGTATGGCATTGGCAGATGTTTCGCGAAAAGTTTTTGATGTTGAGCGTCATGTCGTGCATTCGGTTCCATTATCTTATGTATTGGATGGAGATAAAGGAATTTCTGACCCTGTTGGAATGATGGGAGAATTATTTGGTGTGGATGTGCATGTTGTGGCAGCAGAAACAGCGTCTTTGCGTAATTTAGAAACCTGCATTAATCGTGCGCACTTGAGTGTCGAAGCAATGGTTGCAACTCCCTTAGCAAGTGGTCTTGCTGTTTTAATTAATGATGAGGCGCGTTTAGGCGCGGCATGTATTGATTTTGGTGGCGGAACAACAACATTTTCAGTGTTTTCTGAAGGAAAATTTGTTCACGCAGATGTCCTTGCGGTTGGTGGACGCCATGTGACTCTTGACGTTGCACGTGGCTTCTCTACGTCTATTGAAGAGGCAGAGCGTTTAAAGGTTAAGTATGGTTCAGCGCTTTTGTCCAGCGCTGATGATCGGCATATGATTAATGTGATGGAGCTTGGGAATGAGCATCGTGAAACCCAATATCCACGTTCTGTTCTTTGTCGTATTATTCGTGCACGTGTTGAAGAAATATTGGAAATGGTGCGCGATTGTCTTAATCGATCTGGTTTTGGTCATATTATTGGGAAGCGTGTCATTTTAACTGGGGGAGCAAGTCAATTAATAGGGTTACCAGAAATGGCATGTACTATATTGGGGAGAAATGTTCGTATGGGACGACCCTTGGGTATTTCAAGGCTTCCTTCTCTTGCAAAAGGGGCGGCATTTTCATCTGCTGTTGGGTTGTTAATTTATCCGCAATTAATGGAGTTTGAAGAAAAAACAGTACAAGCGGCAGTAAATCATTTATCTATGGGCACGCGTGGATGTTTGCAACGTGTTGGTCAGTGGTTGCGTGAGAGTTTTTAAGTGAGTTTATTTAAATAAAGTTAAAAGTTAATTTTCATCGCTTTGGCTTGCGATGTCTTATGAAAAGGAAAAGGAAATGACGATTAATCTGCATCGGCCAGATATCGCGGAATTGAAGCCACGCATTACCGTTTTTGGTGTTGGTGGTGGTGGTGGGAATGCCGTGAACAATATGATTAATGCTGGTCTTCAGGGAGTTGATTTTGTTGTTGCTAATACGGATGCGCAGGCTTTGGCGATGTCAAAAGCTGAACGTGTGATCCAGCTTGGTGCGGCAGTGACAGAAGGTTTAGGTGCTGGTGCTTTACCAGAGGTTGGTCAAGCAGCCGCAGATGAGTGTATTGATGAAATTATTGATCATCTTGCAGATTCCCATATGGTTTTCATTACCGCAGGTATGGGAGGTGGTACCGGAACGGGAGCAGCGCCTGTTGTTGCTCGCGCAGCGCGTGAAAAGGGTATTTTGACTGTTGGTGTTGTGACAAAACCATTTCAGTTTGAAGGTGCTCGTCGTATGAAAACGGCAGAGACTGGTATTGAAGAATTACAAAAATCTGTTGATACATTGATTGTTATTCCGAACCAAAATCTTTTTCGCATTGCCGATGAAAAGACAACTTTTGCTGATGCTTTTGCTATGGCTGATCAGGTGCTTTATTCTGGTGTGGCTTCCATTACAGATTTGATGATTAAAGAGGGACTTATTAATCTTGATTTTGCAGATGTTCGTTCTGTTATGCATGAAATGGGTCGTGCAATGATGGGAACTGGTGAAGCGTCCGGCGATGGGCGTGCTTTGGCTGCTGCTGAAGCTGCTATTGCTAATCCGCTGTTGGATGACACTTCTATGCGCGGTGCTCGTGGTCTTTTGATTTCTATTACCGGCGGTCGTGATATGACTTTATTTGAAGTGGATGAAGCTGCTAATCGTATTCGCGAAGAAGTTGATGCTGATGCGAATGTTATATTTGGTGCTATTGATGATGAATCCCTAGAGGGTGTTATTCGTGTGTCTGTGGTTGCAACGGGTATAGATCGTGATGTCAGTGAGGTGGTTCAACCTTCTCATCCTAAAATGCAAAGACCTACAACTTCAATGCGCAAAAGCGATCTTGGAGTTTCGCAAACTTCTTTTCATTCCCAAACCCCTTCTCACTCACGTTCTGAGCCAATGGGAGAGATGATAGAAGCACTTGAAGTGGAAATGGGAAAATCTACTGAAGAAAAATTTCAACCAAAAAGTCAAATTTTTGCACAACCTGCGGATGCAGCTTCTGCGCGAAGTGTGAATGCTTTCCCTTATGGATCAGGTGTTGCTGCACAAGGGCAGCTGTCAAGTGCATCGCGTGCGCAGATTAATCGTGCTGCTCACCAATCCATGACTGCGGCAGTGAGTATGGAAGCAACAGCGCATGCTCTTAATGAAATGAAAGGAGCAGTTGTGAGGCGCAATGAGAAGCATGTGCAACAGATTCAGCCTCGTTCAGCACCAGTGCGTATGCCTGAGTTAAAGGATTTTCCTCCCGTTGCTCAAGGACAAAGTGGGAGATCTGTTTCTGCTGATCAAGGACCTCGTAATCTTTGGCAACGTTTAAAACAGAGCATATCATCTCGTGAAGAAGTAGAACCAGAAGCTCGATTAGAGCCTGCTGTTAGATCTCAGCAGCAAGAAACTTCTGCTTATGGTAAAAGTTCTCAGGCATTTTCTCAAGATTCTTCTTTTTATGTTCCGCGTCGTTCTGGAGAATTGCATCCACATGCATCGCAAGAGCAGCGTGCTATAAGTGAGGAAGATCAGCTAGAAATACCAGCGTTTTTGCGTCGTCAAGTATATTAATTGACAAAAACTAAGAAGAGGGGAAATTGTTGTACTTCTTCCATAGTTAGATAAAAGCTTTATGCCGTAGAGTGGGAAATGTTTTTATGTTCTTTGTAAACCCGCTTATATGAAATAGGCGGGTTTATTATTTATTATAGCTTATGTTTTTTATGATTTTTAATATTAAAAGAAAGCATAAAAAAATCAATAAAGTAATATTATGAATTTAATGCAAAAATATCAATCTACTCTTAAAAAGCCCGTAACATTTCAAGGATGTGGCGTCCATAGTGGATGTTTGTCTATGGTTAAAATTTATCCAGCAGATGCTGGGTGTGGTATTCTTTTTAAGCGTTGTGGAGTGGATGGAATAGAGCAAGTATTTCAAGCACATGCATTGCAAATAGGAGCAGTTGAATTATCAACAACGCTTGGACATGGAGATGTAAGGATTGATACAATTGAACATTTGATGGCTGCGATTGCAGCTTATAATTTGGATAATCTTATTATTGAGGTGTCAGGCAATGAGATCCCTATTTTGGACGGTTCTTCATGGCAGTATTGTCAAGGTTTTGAAGAAGCTGGTGTTGTGCAGCAGGATGCATTGCGTTCCTATTTTGTTATAAAAAAGCCATTGCGCGTTGAAATGGACGGTGGCGGTGCAGAGTTTTTGCCGTTTGATGGCTGTCGCTTTGATGTAACGATTTCTTTTTCTTCTTCTGTTATTGGTAAACAAAGCTTAGTTTTTGATCTTACTTTACAAGGGTTTCGAGACGATTTGTCACGTGCACGTACTTTTGGCTTTATCAAAGACGTAGAAAGACTACGAGCTTCTGGAAAAGGGTTAGGCGCTTCTTTGGAAAATTCTCTTGTTATTGATTTTGATAACAAAATTATGAATCCAGATGGTTTTTATTGGGAAAATGAATGTGTTCGGCATAAAATACTTGATGCAATTGGTGATACTGCTCTGCTTGGAGGGCCTTTTATTGGATTATTTCGCTCACATTGCAGTGGACATAAGATGAATTTGCAGTTGGTTAAAGCTATGTTAGCGGATGAATCATACTATGAAAAAGTGAATTTATAGGTTGAGTGAAAAAAATTAAAAAGATTTTATTAGAGCTTTTTTGATTTTTAATAGAATAATTGATCTAAGATTATAAATGGGTTAGTGGGTTTTAAAGTGATGTGGTATAAGGTTTTTTTTATAGATGACTTTTGCTACAAGGTAATGTTTTCTGGAGGCCAAAAAAAAATTATGACAAAACCTTACATACGTATTGAAAATATGGCATATGGGAAATCTAATATTAGATGTAGAATTTTGAGTGGAGTTCTTTTGGGGAGTACTCTCTTGCTGGCAGGTTGTTTATTTAAAGAAAAAAATACTCTTCCTTCATCTGCATATGTTTTAGCGATTGATCCACCAGATGTTTTGTATAATCAGGCACTTGCTAATCTTAATAGTGGGCGACTTGAGGAGGCATCAAAAAAGTTTCTTACGATTGAAAAACAGTACGCTTATACTGATTGGGGGCGTAAATCTTTAGTGATGGGCGCTTTTACAAATTACCGCCTTGCCAAGTATGATGATGCAGTTAGTATGGCTCAGCGTTATATTACTCTTTATCCAAGCGCAAATGATGCAGCTTACGCTTATTATATTATTGGTCTTTCTTCTTTTCACCAAATTCCTGATGTTACACGCGATCAACGAGATACTAAACGCGCTATTGCTGCTATGCAGCTTCTTATAGAGCGATATCCAAATTCTAAGTATGTTAAGGATGCTAAAGCTAAAATACGTTTTGGGCGTGAGCAGCTGGCTGGTAAAGAGATGCAGATTGGTCGTTACTATGAAGAAGGTCGGCGGTATCTTGCTGCAAGTAGAAGATTCCGTACAGTGGTTGAAGAGTATTCAGACACAAACCAAATTGAAGAAGCGCTTTTCCGCTTAACAGAGGTAAATCTTGCCCTTGGCTTAACTATGGAGGCTCAGACAGCAGCAGCTATTTTAGGACGTAATTATCCAAAAAGTGAGTGGTATAGATTATCTTACAATTTATTGAAAAAAAAGAGAATATCGCCGCAGGAGCATAAATCTTCTTGGATCTCACATGCTTTGAGTGGTAATAAAAATAAGGCACGTTGATTTTATATGCTGATACAGCTTTCGATTCATGATATTGTTTTGATCGAAACGCTCGATATTCATTTTACGGCGGGTTTATCGGTTTTGACTGGAGAAACGGGTGCTGGGAAGTCTATTTTACTTGATGCTTTGTCTCTAGCACTTGGTGGGCGTGGAGATGCTTCGCTTGTACGTCATGGCGCAACACAAGGACAAGTGACGGCTGTCTTCGATGTGCCTATTTCACATCCTGCGCGCCAAATTATCCGTGAAAATGGTTTTGATGATACAGGCGATATTATTTTACGACGTGTACAATCAAGCGATGGTCGCAGTCGTGTTTTTATCAATGATCATGTGGCCAGTGTTACATTGATGCGCAATATTGGTCGTATGTTGGTTGAAATCCATGGACAACATGATGATCGTGCTCTTGTTGATGTTGCTACGCATCGTCAATTATTAGACGCTTTTGGTGGGCTTGAAGATGAAACGAAAAATTTGCGTCTATGCTACCAGATATGGCGTGAATTTGAAGAACGTTTGCAACAACAGCGTATTAAGGTAGAAGATGCGATACGTGAAGCTGATTATCTGCGTGCATGTGTGGAAGAGCTTGATAAGCATAATTTTCAAGTTGGTGAAGAAGAAACATTGTCTCTTCGTCGCGCAGATCTGCTGAAGTTAGAAAAGATAGCGACGGATATTAAGGAGGCTGATGATCTTTTAAGCGGTACCAAATCGCCAATTCCTGTTCTTTCCAATTTAGTGAGACGTTTAGAGCGGAAGATCTCTGAAGCGCAAACATTGATTACACCTGTAGTAAAATCGCTTGATGATGCATTGTATGCACTTGCTACAGCACAAGACGGTATAGAAGCAGCAATGCAGATGTTGGATTTTGATACTGGTGAATTGGAACAGATAGAAGAGCGTCTTTTTACTCTTAGGGGGATTGCTCGTAAATATCATGTCTCAGCGGATGAGTTAGCGCAGTTACGTGATAAAATGGACGCTAAGCTTGTTGATTTTGAAGAGGCTCAAATTACATTAACACGTTTTGAAGAAGAAACGCGAGAAGCCAAAAAAAACTACGACATATTGGCGCAATCGTTGTCAATAAAGCGTAGAGCAGCAGCAAGTCGCTTATCTGAAAGCGTTATGGCTGAATTACCTGCGTTGAAATTAGAAAAGGCAGAATTTATCGTTGAAATGCAAAGTAATGCTGAAAAGCGTACGGCAGAAGGGATTGATCGTGTTGAATATTGGGTTCGAACAAATCCTGGAGCACGTGCTGGGCCAATGCTCAGTGTGGCTTCTGGCGGTGAACTTTCTCGCTTTTTATTGGCATTAAAGGTTGTCTTATCTGATAGTGGATCAGCTCCTACGCTTATCTTTGATGAAATTGATACAGGAGTTGGTGGAGCTGTAGCTGCTGCCATTGGGCAACGTTTGCAGCGTTTGTCAAAAACTGTTCAGGTTTTTGCTGTTACGCATGCACCGCAGGTAGCGTCTAAAGCGCATAGCCATTTTCTTATTTCAAAAGCTGAAAGTGGTGATGAAGGACGCTTTATTACGGCTATCCATAAAATGGAAGAGCAGGAGCGTGCAGAAGAAATTGCACGCATGTTGGCAGGAGAAAGGGTTACTAAAGAAGCTCGTGCAGCCGCTCAAAAGCTTCTTGCACAGAAATAATTGGTAAGCGATAAAATACTGACGATTTGACGATTGTGCGTTTATTTGATTCTATTCGTAATACAAAGAGTTAAGATTTTATGGTTATCGTCCATAATTTGGAATAGGTTTTATGAATAAAAACGCAATTAAAGACTTAACTGTTCTTGAGGCAGAAAGTGAATTGGAATGGTTAGCAAAAGAAATTGCACGTCATGATGTGCTTTATAATAATAACGACCAGCCTGAAATTTCTGATGCAGAATATGATGCTCTGCGTCGTCGTAATGCAGAGATTGAAGCTTTATTTCCAGAGCTAATTCGTTCAGACTCTCCTTCACATAAAATTGGAGCACCGGTTTCTGAAAAATTTGAGAAGGTTGTTCATACCCAAGCAATGCTTTCTCTTGATAATGCATTTAGTGCTGAAGATGTCAGTGATTTTGTTGAGCGTATTCGTCGTTTTTTACGTTTTCCAGAAACACAAGTTTTAGAAATAACAGCTGAGCCAAAAATCGATGGTTTATCTTTGTCTTTACGCTATGAACAAGGAAAACTTGTGCATGCTGCAACGCGTGGTGATGGGCATGTAGGTGAAGATGTGACAGCGAATGCACGAACAATTTCTGATATTCCGCAAGTTTTGCAGGGTGAATTTCCCGATATTATTGAGATTCGCGGTGAAGTTTATATGAGACGGGAAGATTTCCAAGCACTTAATGTGAGTCAAAAGGAAAAGGGAAAATTAGCTTTTGCTAATCCTAGAAATGCGGCGGCTGGTTCTTTACGTCAGCTTGATTCACGCATAACAGCTAGCAGGAAGCTTCAATTTTTTGCTTATGCTTGTGGTGAGGTAAGTGAAACATTTGCAGAAAGTCAAATGGATATGATGCAAAAGTTTCAGAAATATGGATTTGTTATAAATCCATTAACAAAAGTTTTTAACACAGTAGAAGAGATTATTTCTTATTATCATGATATTGAAGAACATCGTTATTCCCTAAGCTATGATATTGATGGGGTCGTTTATAAAGTTAATGATTTGACGTTACAAATGCGTTTGGGATTTGTATCTCGCTCACCACGTTGGGCAATTGCGCATAAATTTCCAGCAGAAAAAGCCGCGACTCTTTTGGAAGATATTGATATTCAAGTTGGGAGAACTGGGGCATTAACTCCTGTTGCGCGTCTTGCACCTATTACTGTTGGTGGTGTGGTAATTACGAATGCAAGTTTGCATAATGAAGATTATATTAAAGGGATCGGCAATAGAGGTGAGCCAATTCGTGAAGGGCGTGATATCCGTGTAGGAGATACAGTGATTGTGCAGCGCGCTGGCGATGTAATTCCTCAAGTTGTTGATATTATGGTTGAAAAGCGCCCAAAAGACACTTCTGCTTTTGTTTTTCCGCATCTTTGTCCAGCTTGTGGAAGTCATGCTGTTCGTGAAGAGGGAGAAGCTATACGTCGGTGCACAGGCGGACTTATTTGTCCCGCACAGGCAATTGAGCGTATTCGTCATTTTGTTTCGCGCAACGCTTTTGATATTGATGGTCTTGGTAAAAAGCAGGTGGAATTTTTCTTTCATGTTCAAGATAAGGCGCTTTGTATCCATACACCAGCTGACATCTTCACTTTACAACGACGCCAAGAAAAATCTCTAACACGCTTAGAAAATATGGAAGGTTTTGGTACTGTTTCAGTACGTAAGCTTTATGATGCCATTAATGCTTGTCGAAAAATTCCTTTAAGTCGTTTTTTATTTGCGCTAGGCATTCGCCATGTTGGAGAGGTTAATGCACGGCGCCTTGCGCGTGTTTATCAAAGTTATACCGCTTTTGAGACTGCAGCGATGGCAGCTACTATGCCATGCGATAAGATGGGTGAAGAGGGCAATGAGGTTTGGAAAGATCTTATTAATATCGAAGGAATTGGACAACAGGTAGGTACAGCAATTGTTGACTTTTATCAAGAAGCGCATAACCGTGAGGTTTTATCTGCTTTGCTTGAGGAAGTAACGCCTCTTGATGAAGAGCCTTTGATGACATTTTCTTCGCCAATAGCAGGAAAAATAATTGTTTTTACAGGAACTTTAGAGCATATGTCACGCGATGAAGCAAAGGCATTGGTGGAGAGATTAGGAGCTAAGACATCAGGTTCTATTTCTAAAAAAACGGATCTTCTTGTTGCAGGATTAGGAGCGGGATCAAAATTGGCTAAAGCACAAGAGTTCGGTGTTAAGATTATGGATGAAAAAATGTGGTTACAATTAATTAAGAAACATTATGTTTAGGCTTCTTCTCTTCAAGAGCGATGAAATAGGTTAGTAATTATTATTCATCTCATAAATCGTGTGGTTTTTGTTTATGTACTGTAATGAATATTGGTAAGCTTTTTTAGATTGTCATAATCTAACTTGTTTTGCAAAATAGCTCTGATTTTTAAGTTTTTAGATGCGATTTAATTATTTGTATAAAGAATTTTTTGTCTTCTTTGATAGTTCCAATGTGCATCTTTTTTTTAAAAAAAAGTAAAAAATGCTACATTATGATTTATTTAAATTGGCATTGTCGCTTCTTTTATCCATTTTTTATCTTCTTCATTTAAATAAGGCGCGTTAACGTGATAAATATGAGTATGGTAGTCATTGAGCCATTGCCGTTCTTGCTGTGTCAAAAGCTCTGGTAGGATTAATCGTCGATCAATGGGACAATTTGTGAGTGTTTCAAACGATAACATTTCTATATCGCCACCGTCAATTTTTTGTGCTGGCTTTACAATCATTAAATTTTCAATACGAATACCAAAAGCACCTTCACGGTAATATCCAGGTTCATTAGAGATAATCATTCCAGGGATTAATTCTTGGCTTCCACGACTTGAAAGATTTTGTGGTCCTTCATGAACAGAAAGATAAGATCCAACGCCATGACCAGTTCCATGGGCATAATCAAACCCCGCTTTCCACAATGCAATGCGTGCTAGGGCATCAATATCTTGTCCGCGTGTGCCTCTTGGAAATCGTGCAGTTGAAAGAGCAATCATGCCTTTGAGAACAAGAGTAAAACAGCGTTTTTCTTCTTTTCCAATATCTCCAATTGCCACTGTACGCGTAACATCTGTGGTGCCATCACGATATTGTCCACCTGAATCAACAAGATAAAGCTCACCTGCATTTAGTTGTTTATTTGTTTTTGTCGTTACGCGATAATGAATAATTGCACCATTTGTACCTGCTCCTGAGATTGTATCAAATGACAGATCTTCAAGTTTTTCACCCATTTCATTTGCTGTGATTATACGAAATTCTTCTAATTTTTGGGCAGAGGAAATTTCATCCTGTGTGCCTAGTGTTTGTTTATCTAGCCAAGAAAAAAAACGAGTAAGTGCTATACCATCGCGCAGATGCGCTTTGCGTGCACCATCTAATTCTGTGGCATTCTTTACAGCACGTGGCAGGGAAGCAGGATCGGAAAGCGAGATGAAAGAGCTACCTTCTTCTTCAATAATTGTGCGTAATTTTTCGCATGTTAGCCGTGGATCTAAGGCAAAAATTGTTCCTTTTTGAATGTAATCTTTGATTTTTGAAATTAGTTGCTCTGGTTCATACAACTTCACATAATTTTCTAGATACTGTTTCTGTTCTACACCAAGTTTTTTGCTATCAATAAATAAGGCTGGTATTTCTTTGGTAGGAATGAGAGCAAAACAAAGAGAAAAAGGCGTATTGGAAACATCATTGCCACGTATATTGAATGTCCACGCAATGGAGGAGGGATCTGTAAAAATAAAAGCATCCGCGTTGGCTTGTTGTATATTCTTTCGAATTAACGTAAGCTTTTCGTTGGCATTGCATCCTGCATATTTGAGAGGGTGAATGAATAAGGCAGATTGTGGTAATTGTGGTTGATCATGCCAGATAAGATCAATGAGATTGGATTGAGTTGCGATAAGTTTTCCACCTGCTTCGAATTCTAATGCTTTTTTTAATGCATTTGTTGCAGTAATGGTGTGAAGCCATGGATCAAAGCCAATAGAAAGTTTTTGCTTATTTTGTGCCAACCATTGTGATGGTGGACAAGATATTAAATCCTCATAATCGAAAATATGAGGGTCAGTTTGTTGGCGAACTTGGAGTTGATAACGTCCATCAGTAAATATGATAGCTTTGTTTTTTAAAATAAGTGCGATACCAGATGATCCAGTAAAGCCAGTAAGCCAGCTAAGACGTTGAGCGTGTGGAGGAACATATTCTCCTTGATGCTCATCTGCACGTGGAACAAGAAAGCCATCTAATCCAAGGCGATCAAGTTCTTTACGAAGAGAGGCAACGCGTTCTGCAGCGCAGTTTGGATTTGTTGTTGCTTCAAATGATTGATACATGACAACGCCTTTTTCTTTTATTTTAAATGTATCGTAACCCATCCTTGACGGTGGTATGTTTCAATATGTTTTAAACCATGTTTTATATAAGCTTCCAAAACATGAGCGTGTTGTTCTTCAAGAATCCCAGATAATATGAGTGATCCACCTTTTCGTAATGTTTGTACCATTTCTTGCGCAAGCTCAATGAGAGGATTGGCAAGAATATTAGCAACAATGAGATCAAAGGGTGCATGTGATGCAATGTCATTATGGCTAAATCCCGTGGCTGTAATAGCTGTGACGTATTCTTTCACATTATTGAGTTCGATATTGTGTTGTGCAACTTGAATAGCAATGGGATCAATATCAGTTGCAAGAATAGCGATAGGTTTGAGCATTGCAATGCCAATAGCAAGCACACCGCTCCCAGTTCCAAGATCAAGAGCATTTTGTGGATTTTCATTTTGCATTACTTTGGCAATCATTTCTAAACAACCAGCTGTTGTTCCATGATGTCCTGTACCAAAAGCTTGATTTGCTTCAATTTCAATTGGCAAAACATTAGGTGGAATGTTGTTCCGGTTATGACTTCCATGAAGAAAAAAAGGACCTGAACGCACAGGCGTTAGTCCTTCTAGACTTCGTTGAACCCAATCAATATTGGGTAAAATCTCTTTGTTAATTTTATCAGGATTTACTGAAAGAATGTTTGCAAAGCGTTTCAAAACATTCTCTTGGTGCTCTTTATCTACATAAAGAGAAAGCTCATATAGGGAATTTTTTTCATCTATCTCTGTCAAGCCAAGAGGGTATCCTTCTTCGTCAAAAGCTGTTTCCATAAAAGTATAAAACCGCTTCGCGTCGCTTTTGAGAGCGACATAATACAGACGAACCTGCTCAGACATACTGTTCTTTCTTAAAGGTATTTATAAAAATTTAATTTGAAATGAGTTTTTTTAGCTTTTCAATAGCAACTCCGTCTAGAACATCGTAGTCGATTTCTCCAGATTCATAAGGAATAACACCAAATAATTTGCCACCTTTTTTTAATAAAAAAATTGCTGCTGTGTGGTTATAGGTATAGTTTCCATCTGTTCCCGGGACTTTTTCAGCAACAATGTTGAAAGAGTCTACCATTTTATGAACTTTTTCAGGGTCACCACTGATACCAGTGATTTTATTGGCAAAATTACTAAGATAATCATGCATTACTTCTGGTGTATCACGTTCAGGATCAACAGTTACAAACCATACTCCTAATTTATCAGCTGCTGCGTCAAGTTTTGTAAGCCACCGATCAAGATTGGAGAGCGTGGTAGGGCAGCTTTCAGGACACATGGTAAAGCCGAAGAAAATGACTGAGGGCTTGCTGCGAATATCAGCTTCGGTGACGGTGTTTCCATTAGAATCAGTGAGAACAAAATCATCGCCTAAGGGTTTGTTTTTTAATGCATCGTAAATGAAAACGCCTGCAAGAAATAAAACCGTTATTCCTAAGATGCGCATTACATTTTTCATAGCGTAACTCTTCTATAAAATATCAAAATTGTGGCACTGGCGGGTTAATTTTGACTCTTTGCATTATAATCGATTTTGTCCGCCTGATCGGTATAGTTTCTCATATTATTGATAAAAAAACAATTGATAGAAAGTGAATAAATACCAAAAAAATCTTCAATTTTATGAGATGAACCTTACACTCATATGGCGAGACTAAATCCTAAATGGCTATAAATTGAGGTGCTATATAAAATAAAGGAGAGAGAAATTTAATTTTACTGCATTCCATGTATATGGAAATATATTAAGATCTTTTGTAAAATGTTTTTTGACTCCTATGAAATCACTTGTGCTAGGGAATGCTAAATTGTTCTTGTCGTGAAAGATATTTTATTCTATTCGATTATTATTGCAGATGCTTTATAAATAAGCACGGATATATTACCTTTGTTAATGTGATTCATATATCTAAGAGTATGTTTTTATAAAATTTTTAAGATATTACTTGATACGGCAACCGTAACTTTTATCATAAACAAAAATAATACTCAAAGCATGGTTTTTCATTTGGAAAAATGATCTTGTTATACTTTTTCTAAGCTTTGCTGACGAAATTGTCTAGCACACGCTTTTCTCCAGCTTTATCAAACATGATGGTTAGTTTGTGTCCGTCCACTGCTGAAATACGACCATAACCGAATTTGATGTGAAAAATTCGATCATTGATTAAAAAATTTGATGATGCATTAGATACTGATTGAGTAATGATTTCTCCTTCAATATTTTTTTGTGCACGCTTCCATCTTGGTGTTGAATAATCATTATAAAAAGAATCCTGATGCTTAAAGTGTGATTTTCCATAACCACCATAAGATGTTTCTTTTTCCATGACTTCTACATGTTCTTCTGGTAACTCATCAAGAAAGCGAGAAGGAATTGTAGATTGCCAAAGTCCATGAATTCTTCGATTAGATACGAACCATATATGCAGATGTTTTTTTGCCCTTGTAAGTCCTACATAAGCTAACCGCCGTTCTTCTTCTAATCCTAAACGACCACCTTCATCCAAGGAGCGTTGATGAGGAAAGAGTCCTTCTTCCCAACCAGGAAGAAAAACGGTTTCAAACTCAAGCCCCTTGGCGGAGTGTAGAGTCATAATATTGACTGCATCCATATTTTCATTGCTTTCAGAATCCATAACAAGTGCGACATGTTCTAAAAAATTCTGAAGGCTTTCAAATTGTTCCATAGAACGAACCATTTCTTTAAGGTTTTCTAGCCGTGTTGGTGCTTCTGGTGAGCGATCTTCTTGCCACATAGCTGTATAGCCTGACTCATCAAGAATTATCTCTGCTAACTCTCTGTGTGGTGTGTTTTGCAGCATATTTTGCCAGCGGCGAAAATCTTCAATAACGCTTCGTAAAGCAGTGCGTGCTTTTGGTTTGAGCTCATCGGTTTCAATTATTTCAGATGCGGCAGCAAAGAGAGGTATAGAACGTGCACGTGCACTTTCATAAAGGCTCCGTAAAGTTGCATCTCCTAAGCCACGCCTAGGTGTGTTGATGATGCGTTCAAAGGCTAAATCATCCGCTGGTTGGACAACAACGCGTAAATAAGCCATAGCATCGCGAATTTCCATTCGTTCATAAAAGCGTGGACCACCAATAACGCGATAATTCAGTCCAAGTGTAACAAAGCGATCTTCAAATTCACGCATTTGAAATGACGCTCGCACTAATATCGCCATATGATTTAATAAATGTCCAGCTCGTTGTGCTTGTTCAATTTCTTCTCCGATTGCGCGGGCTTCTTCTTCTGAATCCCATGCAGAGTGAATTTTCACTTTTTCTTCTTTAGTATTTACTTGATGAGAAAAAAGTTCTTTTCCAAATCTTCCTTGATTATGAGAAATCAAATGAGAAGCGGTTTTGAGAATATGTGATGTTGAGCGATAATTGCGTTCTAAACGAATAATTTTTGCAGAAGGAAAATCTTTTTCAAAGTGCAATATATTGTCGATTTTAGCACCACGCCATCCATAAATGGATTGGTCATCATCTCCAACACAACAAAGATTTACATGTTGTTCTTGAGGTCGTCGCGCTAAAAGACGAAGCCAAAGATATTGTGCTGTATTTGTATCTTGATATTCATCTACGAGAATATAACGGAATTTAGAATGATATTCTTTGAGAACATCTGGATTATTTTGCAAGATGGAAATAGAATGAAGCAGCAGATCACCAAAGTCACAAGCGTTGAGGTTTTGTAAGCGATTTTGATAGCTACGATAAAGTTTGCGTCCCATACCGTTGCCAAAAGAATGTGCATCACTTTCTGAAATACGTTCTGGCAAAAGCCCTTGATTTTTCCAAGAATCAATCATCATTGCAAAGCTACGTGCTGGCCAACGCTTATCATCTAATCCTTCAGCTTGAATAAGCTGTTTTAAAAGACGAATCACATCATCACTATCAAGGATTGTAAAGTTTCTTTTTAAATTAACGAGCTCTGCGTGGCGACGCAAAATCTTTGCACCGGTGGAATGAAAAGTTCCAAGCCAAGGCATCCCTTCAACAGTTTCACCAATAAGTTCGCCAATGCGTATTTTCATTTCGTGTGCTGCTTTGTTAGTGAAAGTTACAGCTAGTATCTGTTTAGGGAAAGCAAGCTGAGAGCGCAAAATATGAGAAATACGGGTAGTCAAAACGCGTGTTTTTCCAGTTCCGGCACCTGCCAAAACTAAAAGAGGCCCTTCTGTATTTATGACGGCCTGCTGTTGTTCAGGATTGAGTTTTTCTAAATAATCAAAATCACATTGTGTTTTTTCTTTTATAACGTTAGTATTTACTCTAAGGTTATCCGCATGCTGGTGAAGAGAGGACTCATCTTCAAAAAATGGTATGTTATCGAGGAAATTATTCATTATACCTTATTGTGTATTACTTTTTTGATTTAAGCGCTAGGTCTAAAAATTTTTTTTCAAGAAAACCACAACAGCTTTTTCGATTAAATAGAAAAATGTAAAAAAGAAAAAAGCGGAATACTAAAGATCTTGAGTAAGAATACTCTGGAGTGCGTAAACGCGTAATGCAGCTGAAAGATTTATCTGCGGTGGTCTTTGTTTATCAACATTAGTGATAATAAAAGTTAAAGATTTTTCTTTTTTACGCGCTATAGATTTGAGAATTTCTATGAATGGTTGTTCTAAGGACACGCTTGTTGAGTGTCCATCAATGCGAACAGATATTTTTTTCAAAGTTACTTTTGACCAATCAATAAGGATCATTTGTACGCACTTTTTTCTGCTCTTATTCATCGCTATATAGACGATTTTGATCAAGAAATTTTTTAGCTTTTAAAGATTTTTTATGCTCAAATAGTTTTTCAGCTTTTGTTCTTCCAAAACGGTAACGATTTTCCTCTGCGTGAATGTTTTTTTCCATACGTTTTTTTTGTTTTCGAAAGTGACGAAGGTTAATAGGTTCAGTCATGAGTAAATTTATTTGTTTTTTCTAAAAGAATCCAAGGAAACAACATCAGCACTTTGTTTTGTATCATTGTTTGATGGTTCTTTATTTGTTTTAAAGTTTTGCTCTTTCATTAATGTGTTTTCTTGTTTTTGCTTGTTCGATGGAATTGCAGGAGTGCACGCAGTATTTTCTGAGTTTCTATCTTCTTTAGAAGCGGAATTTGAAGGTAAGTCAAATGCTGCTTCAAATGCTGCAATAGGATCATAAAATACTTGAATAGCGGTAAAAGGGATCACTAATTTTTCACTAATTTCCTTAAAAGAGAGTGTTACTTCGAAAGTGGTTTCTAATACATTTAGGTCTCTAAATTGGTGTTGCAGTACGATTGTCATTTGCTCAGGATAGCGGCTTTTTAATCGATTAGAAATTTTGACTCCTGGTGCATTTGTTAAAAAAGTAATAAAGAAATGGTGATTGCCTGGGAGCCCTGCTTTGGCAACTTCTAATAAAACTTTACGTATAACTCCACGTAACGCATCCTGAACGAGAACATCGTAGCGGATTTGATCTTGAACCATCGAAGTTTATTCCTTTTATTTAACAAAGTCACTGAGCATGAACAATAACTGTGTAATGAAATGTTTCTTTAAGCTAGCAATATTTTACCTACTGTGCACTTAATTAATCGCTAAAAACACGAAATTTTATGAAAAATAATGTTCGAAAGATTAATCAATAATACCTATAAAAGTGAAGGCTTCTGTTGCCAGGTGCCTCCGAACCCCGCTTAAATCTGCGACGATTTAAGGCTTAGTTTGAAACATTCGCACTGCATTAAGCAGCGAGACGTGCTTCCGCATAGTTGTCATTTGCAACTACTAAATTAGTCCGATAACGGTGGTACTATGCCGAGTAAAAAAGCAATCTTTACGCTCTTGTCGATCCTATTTCGCCCCCACCAAAATATAATTTTGTTAATTACACTTTGGTGGAGGCGCCGGGTACCGCCCCCGGGTCCAATGAGTTTATTTCATTGTTCATTTATTACCATAGCTGGTAAGCCAGCTCTATAAATATAGATGAAGAATAGCCTTAGGAAAAGGGGGGGTGTTAATATTTTAAGTCCTTTAGTTATTTATTCAGTTGTATGATGCAATTAAAATACAGATATTAGTTTTTGGAGAGGGGATATATTGGAATGACAAATAGTTTGGCAGATATTAAATTATATGATCCAAACCCTGATGAAGCTGCAATAGAACGACTCAGTCGCCGTTTGGCTTTAGTAATGAAGAGTCAGGATTCATCGTTGGTGGCTATATCAGATACAAAAGAGTTAGAGCGCGTTGAAAAGTGGGTTATAGAGACATTAGAAGTTGATGAAGAAAATGCTAAAAAAGCTGTTTTAAAAGTTGCAGATATGATGTCCAAAAGTCGGAGAAAAAATCGTATAACTTTTTATTATTTGGTAGCTAAACAGTTAAATGCACTTGATAAACTGTAAATAATATTAAAATGAGACATTTTGCGTACTGATTACAAAAAAAAGCCCAATTTAGTGGGCTTTTTTTAATTTTAATATTTAATGCATATCATCGTCTTGAAGATACCCTTCTGTTTTGACATTTGGCACAAAAAGGAGTGCGATAAATGCAAAGATCATTACGCCAGTTATGTAGTAGTAAAAGATGGATTCATGACCAATACTTTTTAATTTAAGTGCTATAGATTCAGCAGATCCACCAAGCAATGCGTTGCCAATGGCATGAGAAATTCCAACGCCGAGTGCTCGTATTGAAGAAGGAAACATTGCTGATTTTACAATACCAGAAATAGACGTATAAAAACTCATAATAAAGAAGAGTCCAATGATAGTTGATAGAGCAACCCATGGACTATTAGTGTTTCCAATAATTTTCATTCCAGGGAACGTAAAGATAGTAGCTAATACACTCCAAGTAATAATTACAGTTTTTATTCCAATTTTATCAGCTAAAATTCCACATAGGGGTTGGATTAGCATGAAAATAAAGAGTGCAGAAGTCATTATTGTTGTAGCAGTGTGTTTATCAAATCCAGTTGTCGTGATTAGATATTTTTGCATATAGGTAGTGTATGTATAAAATGTGAGCGATCCTCCAGCAGCAAAAACAATAATCAGAAAACAAGCTTTTCCGTGATTACGTAAAAGTTCTTTAAAACTTCCAGTTTGTTGTTTGGCACGGCTTTCTTTAGTGGTTGTTTCATGGAGTGAGCGACGGAGATAAATTGCAACAATTGCAGCTACTCCACCAATCGCAAAAGGGATACGCCATCCCCATAACTTTAGCTGATCTTCTGTAAGATAAGATGCTAAGGTAAATATAATAAGGCTAGCAAGAAGCTGACCAGCAATAAGTGTTGCAGATTGAAAAGAAGCAAAGAGCCCGCGGTGGTTTTTAAGAGCGATTTCGCTCATATAAGTTGCAGCTGTACCATATTCTCCACCCGCAGAAAGTCCTTGAAGCATACGGAGCAAAAGGAGCAAAATTGCTGCTGTCGTTCCAAGAGTTTCATAAGTGGGAAGTATGGCAATCAAGAAAGAGCCACCGCACATCATAAAAACAGAAATAAGCATTGAGCGTTTTCGCCCATAACGGTCAGCAATAAATCCAAAGAGCCAACCACCGATTGGACGCATGAGAAAACCGATAAAAAAAACAGCAGAAGCTTTGAAAAGCTCCATAACAACATTGCCATTTGACGGAAAAAATTGTGATGAAAAATAAATAGATGTAAAAGCATAGACATAAAAATCATACCATTCTACCAGATTACCTGATGCGCTTGATATGATAGATAAAATACGTCTTCTTGTGTCGTGCGGCGCTAAAGCGGCTTGACTTTTCATAAGGATATCCCCCCATTTTTAGCATATTTATTTTTGTTATTATTGTAATGCTTTATTATATAGCAAAGATTTAATTGTATTATTACTTAAGGGGTGTTTACAGTATTTTATTTTTTGCGTCAAAAATTTAATTTGTCATGATAATTTTTATACGAGTTGCTCAAAGATAAAGATTCAAATTGTATATTTATTGAGTTTTTAAATTTTCTTTCTTTGTGGCTAATAAAATTGATTGTAGTGCTTATGTGAAAATTGACCTCGATTTTTGATTTCAGTTTTTAATAATGGGCGTTTATTGTTCAAATCAAATGAGTTATGGCTCAATCAATTTTGGGGATCAGATGTGCCCTTTATTCCCAGGCTTTCATTACTAACAAAAAACAAATTGAATGTTTTTTTGATTTTAAGTGTTCTAAATTTAGTAAAATAGAAAATAATATATTAAATGGTATTTTCTATAGCTTATATTGCAATAGGGAGTGTTATCTCTTTATGGCATTAAGAATTTTAGGATAAAAGTTTATAAATATTGTTTTTTTATAGGAAGACTATTACAAAAAAGCTCAATAACCTGAGCTTTTTTGTAATATAAAAAATTAATGAATATTATCTCCTTGAAGATATCCCTCTTTTCGAGCATCGGGCATCAAGAAAATTGCGATGAACGCGATGATCATTATACCGACTATGTAAAAATGGAATACAGATTCATACCCCATTTTTTTTAGTTGAAGTGCCACAGATTCAGCAGAACCACCAAATAATGCATTGGCGATAGCATAAGATAGTCCGACTCCCATTGCTCTTATTGAGGAAGGAAACATTTCAGCTTTTACGACACCAGAGATGGATGTATAGAAACTCATAATACAAAGCATTCCAATAATAACCAAGAGTGCAACCCATGTATCGCTGGTGCTGCCAATTAATTTAAGTGCAGGAATTGTAAAAATGATGGACAACATACTCCAAATAAGCAATGAAGTTTTTGTTCCAATTTTATCAGCTAAAGAACCAAATATGGGCTGGACTAGCATGAAGACAAAGAGTGCAGCAGTCATTACAGTTATGGCAGTATGTTTATCAAATCCAGTTGTCGTGATTAAATATTTCTGCATATAAGTGGTGTATGTGTAAAATGTGAGCGATCCTCCAGCTGTAAAGCCAATAACCAGAAGAAAAGCTTTTCCGTGATTACATAGAAGTTCTTTAAGACTTCCAGCTTGCTGCTTAGCACGGCTTTCTTTAGTGGTTGTTTCATGAAGTGAGCGACGGAGATAAATTGCAACAATTGCTCCTAGCCCACCAATCGCAAAAGGAATGCGCCATCCCCATGCCTTTAACTGATCTTCTGTTAGATATAATGCTAACACGAACATTACAAGACTGGCAAGGAGTTGACCACCAATGAGCGTAGCATATTGAAAAGAACTAAAAAAACCACGGCGATTTTTGAGAGCAACTTCGCTCATATAGGTTGCTGTTGTTCCATATTCACCGCCAACTGAAAGTCCTTGAAGCATACGGAGCAAAAGGAGCAAAATTGCTGCTGTCGTTCCAAGAGTTTCATAAGTGGGAAGTACGGCAATCAAGAAAGAGCCACCGCACATCATAAAAACAGAAATAAGCATTGAGCGTTTTCGCCCATAACGGTCAGCAATAAATCCAAAGAGCCAACCACCGATTGGACGCATGAGAAAAGCGATAAAAAAAACAGCAGAAGCTTTTAAAAGCTCTAAGACAACGTCTCCATCTGAAGGAAAGAATTGTGATGCAAAATAGATAGATGTAAAAGAATAAACGTAAAAATCATACCATTCTACCAGATTACCTGATGCGCTGGATATGATAGATAAAACACGTTTTCTCGTGTCGTGTGGTGCTAAAGCTGCTTCATTTTCCATAAGACTATCCCTTTTTCATATATTCATTTTTTTGGGGGGTGTTTACAGCATTTTACTTTTTGCGTCAAAAACTTAATTGTATTAGCTAATTTCTTGTGAAAGATGTTTGAGGGAAGAGATTTTTAATTTTCATAAATATTGCATTTTCTGTTTTATATTTTAATCAGAATATTGATCGTGTGGATTGAATTTGTGTGGAGAAGAGATCAATTTGGATATTTAAAGTGCAGTTTTTTTCTTGGTTATTTATGAGCTTTTGTAGTTTCTTAAAGGTGATACAAATATTACATGGTTGAAAAAACATGGTGTATCGATTTGGAATGAATGAACTGCTGAGAAAGAGTCTTGATTCTATTTATGGCTATCAATGGCATATTTGGCTAGTTTTTGATGAGTGTTCTCTCGATTAAATCAGTACTTTTTGACTGTGGTTAAAAAAATAGTTGTCTATTATTGCTGAGCTATAAAATTTAGTTGTACGTCAAAATATTTACGATAGTAAAACGCTTTTGATTTATTTAATTGTAGTTATTGCAAAGGTTTGGTTTTTATCAAAAAACTAAGGTATTTAAAAATGTGATGAGCTTTTTCTTGTAAGGTAAAAATTTGCGTTTTGGGATAAAGCTTACTATCAGACATCTTAATATGTGCATAATATGTGCATAAGTGTTATGATTTGTCGTTTTGCATTTAAAGCTTCATCCATTGTTATGACTCATTCTTTTTTAGGTATGTCATGTCATTATTGTAAAAAGAATGATTTTTAAAAAATGAAGAAGATGTGGCTTTTATTGTTGGAAGACGTCAAAAATTAATTGTCATTGATAATACTACTTATAGAAAATTTAAGCTTTATTGAAGAAATTTGTTTTTTGAATTTTTATAAAAAGATGGATTTTTTTAAAACAAAATTGAATATTTTTTTGGTCTTAATTGCGCTTAATTCAATAAAAATAAGAAAGTGATGATGGTATTCATTCACTTTTCATAGGTAACATTACAGAAGGGGGTATTGCTTTTTTACGGTGTTGAGAGTGTGGGTGCGAAAGTTTGTAAATGCTAAATTTTATATGATAGGGTAACAAAAAAGCTCAGTAATCTGAGCTTTTTTGTTTAACTAATTAATGAATATCATCTCCTTGAAGATATCCTACTTTCTGAACGTTTGGCATCAAGACAATTGCGATGAATGCAATGATCATCATGCCAACTATATAAAAATGGAATACAGATTCATGTCCCATTTTTTTAAATTGCAGTGCTACAGATTCAGCAGAACCACCAAATAATGCATTGGCGATAGCATGAGCTAACCCAATTGCTGTTGCTCGTATTGAAGCGGGAAACAATTCTGCCTTTACGATACCAGAGACGGATGTGTAAAAACTCATAACACAAAGCATTCCAATAATGACTGATAGGGCAACCCATACACTATTGGTGTTACCAATCACTTTAAGTGCAGGAATTGTAAAAATGATGGATAAAGCACTCCAGATAAGCATTGAACTTTTTATTCCAATTTTATCAGCTAGAGAACCAAATATGGGCTGAAGTAATACGAAAATAAAAAGAGCGATAGTCATCATAGTTGTCGCAGTATGTTTATCAAACCCAGTTGTCGTGATTAGATATTTCTGCATATAAGTGGTGTATGTGTAAAATGTGAGCGATCCTCCAGCTGTAAAGGCCATAACTAAAAAGAAAATTTTTCTGTGATTACATAAAAGTTCTTTGAGGATTCCAGTTTTTTGCTTAGCACGGCTCTCTTTAGTGGTTGTTTCATGGAGTGAACGACGGAGATAAATTGCAACAATTGCTCCTATTCCACCAATCGCAAAAGGAATGCGCCATCCCCACGCTTTTAATTGATCTTCTGTCAGGTATAATGCTAAAATAAAAATAACAAGACTGGCAAGGAGTTGACCACCAATGATTGTAGCATATTGAAAAGAGCTAAAAAAACCACGGCGATTTTTGAGAGCAACTTCGCTCATATAGGTTGCTGTTGTTCCATATTCACCGCCAACTGAAAGTCCTTGAAGCATACGAAGCAAAAGGAGCAAAATCGCTGCTGTCGTTCCAAGAGTTTCATAAGTGGGAAGTACGGCAATCAGGAAAGAGCCACCACACATCATAAAAATAGAAATAAGCATTGAGCGTTTTCGCCCATAACGGTCAGCAATAAATCCAAAGAGCCAACCACCGATTGGACGCATGAGAAAACCAATAAAGAAAACAGCAGAAGCTTTTAAAAGCTCTAAAACAACGTCTCCATCTGAAGGAAAGAATTGTGATGAAAAATAGATAGATGTAAAAGCATAGACATAAAAATCATACCATTCTACCAAATTACCTGATGCGCTGGATATGATAGATAAAACACGTTTTCTTGTGTCGTGTGGTGCTAAAGCTGTTTCATTTCCCATAAGCTTATTCCCCTTTTATATTTATTATGCTTATTTGGGGAGTATAATATTTTTTCTGTTACGTCAAAAAAATAAGTCTTACGTCAAAAAAATAAGTCTATAATCATAAAAATTATTTAAGGTAAGAATTTAATTATATTTTAAAATAATTATTTAAAAAGTTTTATATTTTATAATCAATAAAATTGATCGTGATATTTATATGAAAACTTACTTGGATCTTCTATCCCATGTTTTAGAAAATGGTGTTGATCGTACAGATCGAACTGGTGTAGGAACGCGATCTGTTTTTGGATATCAAATGCGCTTTGATTTGCAGGCTGGTTTTCCTTTATTGACAACGAAGAAATTGTATTTGCGTTCGATCATTTATGAGCTTTTGTGGTTTCTTAAAGGTGATACAAATATTACATGGTTAAAAGAACATGGCGTATCAATTTGGGATGAATGGGCTGATGAAAAAGGAGATCTTGGTCCTATTTATGGTTATCAGTGGCGTTCTTGGCCATCGCCTAATGGGCGTTGTATTGATCAAATGAGTAATCTTTTAACTATGATTAAGGAAACGCCTGATTCTCGTCGTTTGATTGTATCTGCGTGGAACCCTGCATCGATAGAGGAAGCGGCTTTACCGCCTTGTCATTGTTTTTTTCAATTTTACGTTTCTGATGGTAAGTTATCCTGTCATCTTTATCAGCGTTCAGCGGATATTTTTTTAGGTGTTCCATTCAATATTGCGTCTTATGCATTGTTAACGATGATGATTGCACAAGTTAGCGGACTTACAGCAGGTGATTTTATTCATACTTTTGGCGATGTTCATCTTTATTCTAATCATTTTGAGCAGGCCAAACTCCAATTGTCTCGTATACCAAATGCTTTGCCATTGATGCGTTTAAATTTAGCGGTAAGAGATCTTTTTTCTTTTAAATTTGAGGATTTTGAATTACTTAATTATGAAGCCTATCCACATATTAAGGCACCGGTGGCAGTATGACTTTTTCATTTTGTTTAATTGCAGCTGTTGCAGAGAATGGCGTTATTGGTAATGAAGGTGCTATGCCTTGGCAATTATCAACGGATTTGCAGCGCTTTAAAGCTTTGACTTTCGGTAAACCTATTATTATGGGACGAAAAACTTGGGATTCTATTGGACGTCCTTTACCAGGACGCACAAATATTGTAATTACCAGAAATTATTCATTTACAGCTGAAGGTGCAGTGGTTGCTCATTCTTTTTTTGAGGCTTGTTCTATCGCAAAAGAAGTTGCTTCTCAAAAGGGTACAGATACAATTTTTATTATTGGTGGGAGTGAAATTTTTCAACAAGGATTGAGTATTGCTGATAAAATATTTCTCACGGAAATATTAGCTTCCATTAAAGGAGATAGTTTTTTTCCTGTTTTCGATAAAGAAAAGTGGACTATAGCGCAAACGCAATATATTCCAAACGGAGATGAAGATAGTCATCCGACACGCTTTATTGTTTATGAGCGAAATAATCATTTGTAATTAAGTGGAAAGAGCCTGTAAGTCGTATTGTAATCAGATAAAAGGCACCCTATAAAGCTTAAGTAAATGGTTAGTACTTTGCTAGTGTTACTAAGTATAAAAGAGGTGATGATGCCCTGGACAAATCAAAATGGTGGTGGGCCGTGGAGTAGCGATAAAAATAAGCTTGGTGGTAATAAAAAAACACCAGCTAAGAACCTCTTCGGTTCTGGCGGCAATAACGGTGGTGATAATAATCCCAATCTTGATGACATTTTGCGTAAAGGGCAAAATCAACTCAAACAGTTTGGTGATGGTGGTCTTTTTATTTTAGTGTTTTTGCTCGCCCTGTTTTTTTGGTTGTACCAATCTGTTTATATTGTTCAGCAGAATGAGCAAGCAGTGGAGTTGCGTTTTGGAGTCCCTAAAGAAAAAACTATTGGTGATGGTTTACATTTTCATTTTTGGCCGATTGAGACCTATATGAAAGTGCCTTTAACAGAAAAAACAATCGCGATTGGTGGTCAGTCTGGTCAGGCACAACAAAGTGAAGGTTTGATGCTTTCGAGTGATCAAAATATTGTTAATGTTAATTTTTCTGTTTATTATAGGATTTCAAATCCTAGTCAATTTTTATTCAATGTAAGTGATCAAGAGGGGACGGTTCGTCAGGTTGCTGAAAGTGCAATGCGCGAGGTCATTGGTTCTCGTCCAGTAGATGATGTTTTACGTGATAAAAAAGAAGAAGTTGCTGATGATGTCAAAAAGATTATTCAGATGACTGTAGATAAATATCAGCTTGGTGTTGAAATAAATCGTGTGTCGATCAGTGAAGCTGCTCCACCTACGAAAGTTGCTGCTGCATTTAATTCTGTTCAACAGGCAGAGCAGGAGCGTGGGCGAATGATTGAAGAGGGGAATCGTGTACGTTTCACTAAAATTGGTTTAGCTAATGGTGAAGCTTCGCGCACACGAGAAGTTGCAAAAGGTAAAAAAGCACAAATGGTTGAAGAGGCAACAGGACGGGCTGAACGTTTCCAAGCTCTTGCTCGTGAAGCTGCGATCGCACCAGATGCCGTTCGTTATCGCCTCTATATGGAAATGATGGGACATATTATTTCTTCACCAAGTAAGTTGGTTTTTGATCAAGCACATTCTTCAGCAGTGCCTTATTTACCGCTGAATGAGTTGCTGCGTAGTAACTTGTCCGAGAAAGCAAAGATAACATCAGCGCGTTCTGCAACGCTATCGGATTTTGGCATTTCTGGAGGACATTAATCATGCAGCAATCTCGTTTTTGGTTTATCTTTAGTGCCATAATAGTGTTTTTGATGGTTTTATGGATGTCCATTTTTATTGTCTATCCTCGTCAGCAAGTGGCAATTAAACGTTTTGGGCAAATTGTTAAGGTAGAACCAGCGCCCGGTATTTATTTTAAGATTCCTTTTTTAGATAAGATGGTTATTATTGATAATCGGTTGTTACGTTACGATGTTCCCACGCAATCTGTACAGGTTCGTGGTGGCGCTTATTATGAAGTGGATGCATTCTTTATTTATCGTATTACAGATCCTAAGTTATTCTTACAGCGCATTGCATCGGGGCGACCGCAAGTTGCTGCGCGTGAAAATCTTGCACCACGCTTTATTGATGCTTTGCGTGCTGTTTATGGTAAGCGAGAATTTAAAGCAGCTTTATCAGATGAACGGGGTGCGATGATGGCTGAAGTACAGCGGCAATTTTCTGTAGATGCAGGCTCATTGGGTATTACCATTGTTGATGTGCGTATTCGCAAAACCGATTTAACTGATGCTGTCTCAGAAGATGTATATCGACAAATGGCAGCTGAACGCGAAGCTGTAGCAGAAAATATTCGTGCTCGTGGTCAACAAGAGCGGGATCGCATTGTGGCAGAGGCTAATCGTGAATATGAAGAAATTGTAGCAGCTGCAAAGCGTGATGCAGAAATTACGCGTGGTGAAGGGCAAGCTGAAAGTATTCGTATTTTATTGAATGCGCGAAAAATTAATCCGTCTTTTTATGACTTTTGGTTAGCGATGGAACAGTATAAGAATTTGGAGCGTACTCCAATGGTGATTTCGCCAAATGAAGCTTTCTTTTTTTATTTTAGTAATCCATTGCAAGTAAACAAAACATCTTCACCGAAAGTGAATGCGGACTTCCATCATACTGATCAAAAATCTGCGGGAGAATAGATCAGATAGTGGATTGTGGCTGAGCTTTTCATAAAAGGTTTTATCTGTGTTTTCTTTCTTTTACGATAAAAATAGTGTAGTGTTGTAAGAATATCTTAATTTCGCATGGATGAATTTAGTGATGCTCTTTGCAGCATTGATTACAAGGTGTATAATGAGTAAAAATATGTCTCTAAAGCGCTTTGCCACAAAAATTGTTATCTGTGTTATTTTGTCTTTGTCAGTATCAATAAGTTTGGCTGGTGTTGTTTCATCCCAGAATACTCCACCTTCTGTTCCTGATTTGGCTGCTGAACTTTTGAAGACGGTCGTAAATATTTCCACGGTACAAACAGTTGAGGGGACTGAGCAAGATGAAAATACTTCTGTGCCCGTTATCCCAAAAGATTCATTGTTGCAAGAATACTTTAGTGATTTTTTTGCACCTAAAGACAATCAAAAAGGTGGTCAATTCCAAAAAGTACGTTCTTTAGGATCTGGTTTTGTAATTGATGCAAAAAGAGGGCTTATCGTTACCAATTATCATGTTATTGTTGATGCTGATGATATTGAAGTTAATTTTACAGATGGTACAAAACTAAAAGCAAAATTGCTTGGAAAAGATAGTAAGACTGATTTGGCATTGCTTCAAGTAGATGCTGGAAGAAAAAAATTAACAGCTGTACGTTTTGGTGATTCAGAGAAAGTACGTATTGGTGATTGGGTTATGGCTATCGGTAATCCTTATGGTTTTGGTGGAAGTGTAACGGTTGGTATCATTTCTGCACGCAATCGCGATCTTAATGCTGGTCCTTATGATAATTTTATTCAGACTGATGCGGCAATTAATAGAGGCAATTCTGGAGGCCCCTTATTTGATAGGAATGGTCAGGTAATTGGAGTTAATACAGCAATTATTTCCCCTTCTGGAGGATCAATTGGTATTGGCTTTGCTATACCGTCTGATATGGCACTTTCTGTTATTAATCAGTTGCGTGATTTTGGAGAAATAAGGCGTGGTTGGTTGGCTGTTCATATTCAGCCTATAACAGAGGATATTGCAAAAGTTTTGAAATTAGATAATGCTGCAGGGGCATTAATTGCAGGGAAAATAGAACATGCAGAGGTAGATAATAGCCAGTTGCAGGTTGGAGATGTCATTTTGCGCTTGGGGAATGCCAAGATTAAAAACGCGCGTGATTTACCGCGTTTAGTAGCAGAAATCCCCGCAGGAAAGGTAGTAGATATTACGGTTTTTCGTGATAGACAAGAAAAAACAGTAAAAGTTAAGCTTGGTCGTTTGATTGAGACAGATGCAGATGAAAACCTAACAGAAGAATCTGATGATAAAAAAAACGATACTGTATCAAAAAACGCGACAATGCAATTTATGGGAATGACATTAGCTGAGCTTACGGCTGATTTGCGTAAAAATTATTCAATTACTGATAAGCTTAGTGGATTGGTTGTGACGTCTGTTGCACAAAATAGTGTAGCAGATAAAAGACGTATTCGCATTGGTGAAGTAATTGTTGATATTAATCAAAGCGCGGTTACGACAATTGATGAAGCAAAAAAACGGCTTCATAAATTACGCGAAGCTGGACGTAAAAATGCTTCATTTGTTGTTGCTCGTCCAGATGGGGAATTACGATTTGTAACAATCCGAATAGATTGATATTGCTTAATTTTTGAAGAGTTTATTAGCACCAAAAATGGTCACATATAACAGCAGTTTACAAGCATGGCTGCGTCTTTCTTTGTTGTTAATAAAAAGAAAGTTCATAGAAAAATATAAAATTTTTATGAGATTTTCTGATGCTTTTGGGTTATGTCGTGATAAAATGGGATGTAATTTAAACGTAGCTTTTTATTATGTTTGAGATAATCTGTATGGTGTTACAGTTAAAAATTTTTTTTACCTTTTATATATAAAAGGAAAGTCATCTGATACGAGCATTGAGCTAGTTTTGTTTCGTGTAAGCGGTAAAGGTTATTTTATTTTTCGTGTTCGCGGTGCAAGGATTTTGGTGGTAGGTCTTTATTGTGAGAGGATAATTTCAAAGAGAGTTTTGCTGTGATGCTCTTGTACAATTTTTATTGTACTTACCTTTTATCTTATTAAAGAATAACGGATTATCTGATATTTGTTTCTTTTTTTATTAATGCCTTTTCTTTTCGCTTTAAAGATTTAACATTTATGACATTATAGGCAAAGTGCTGGATTTAGAATACATCATGGATATGGTATTAAGTAATTCATTGATGGAGAGAAGAAGTTTCTATTCATGAAACAAAGAGCGATTACTTTGATAGCAGGTCCAACTGCAAGTGGTAAGTCAGCGCTGGCGTTAAAAATAGCGCAAGAAAAAGATGCTGTTATTATTAATACTGATTCTATGCAGATTTATGATGTTTTAAATATTTTAACGGCACGGCCAACAAAAGAAGATACTGAAATTGTTCCGCACTATCTTTATGGTTATGTAAATCCTTCTCTTCACTATTCAGTAGGGCAATGGTTACATGATGTTGAAAATCTTTTGAATACGTGCACGTCAAAATCATTAATTTTTGTTGGTGGAACTGGGCTTTATTTTCGTGCTCTTTTGGAAGGGATTTCAGAGATTCCCCATATTCCAGATGCTGTTCGGCAAAAGTGGCGCCTGCGACTTAATAAGGAAGGAGCTGAAAGTCTTTATCGTCAATTATTACAGGTTGATGCTCTTCTTTGCGAAAAAATTTCTCCGCAGGATGGTCAACGCATTGTGCGTGGTTTGGAAGTCTATGAAGCGACTGGAAAAAGATTAAGTTGGTGGCAAAAGAAAAAAACAACATCTCTTATTGCATCAGATTGCTTAAAAAAAATTTTTCTTGTTCCGCCACGTCAATTGCTTTATGCACACATTAATGAGCGATTTGACACCATGATCGAAAAAGGGGTTTTAAAAGAGGTCGCTTCTATGAAAAAGCTTATGCTTTCTCCTTTATTGCCAGCGATGAAAGCTATTGGTGTTGGTGAGTTGATAGCTTATTTAGATGGATATAAAAGTTTTGAGAATGCCGTTGAAATCGCAAAGACAAAAACAAGAAGATATGCAAAAAGGCAGATAACATGGTTTCGTCATCAATTTGATAAAGAATGGATGCTTATTTCTTCATATGAAGAGCTGCAGAAAATTTTAAAATAGTTCAAAAAGAAAAGCGTTTTGAATAGAGAGTTTCTTAGAAAAGTGGTTTTTTATTGCTTAATGTGGCATTGATGAAATTAAGAGTTTTCACTATAAAAAATATTTTTCTTATAATATATCGCCTATTTCAAATAGAAGGGTAATTGCACATTATATGTTTTTGTGTGTAATAGGCTATTGGGGGAGTCTTTTTTGTTATGCTATCAGATAGATGAGTGGGAAAAATGATAGAGCATTCAAAAATCAAAGAAAGTGCTGACGGAAAAATAATGTCAGGAGCTGAAATAGTAGTTCAAGCTCTTATCGATCAAGGGAGCACACATATTTTCGGTTATCCTGGTGGAGCTGTTCTTCCTATTTTTGATGTCCTGTATCAACAAGATTTACTTCAGCATATTTTAGTGCGTCATGAGCAAGCCGCAGGACATGCTGCTGAAGGTTATGCACGCAGCACAGGAAAAGTAGGTATTATGCTTGTAACTTCTGGTCCGGGCGCGACAAATGCTGTGACACCTTTGCAAGATGCGTTAATGGATTCTATACCTATTGTTTGTTTTTCTGGTCAGGTACCGACAACTATGATTGGAACAAATGCTTTTCAAGAAGCTAATACGATTAGTATTACAAAACCCTGTACTAAACATAATTGTCTTGTTAAAGATGTGAATGATCTTGCAGAGGCTATTCATGAAGCCTTTTATATTGCTCAATCAGGACGTCCAGGTCCAGTTTTGGTTGATATTCCTAAAGATGTTCAATTTGCTTCAGGTATTTATAGAGCGCCTCAAGTGCCAATATCTATGCGTTCTTACTCGAAGCCGAAAGAGGATATGAAAGCTATTGAATCTGCTGTTTCTCTTTTATTGGAAGCAAAACGTCCTGTTATTTATTCTGGTGGCGGTGTTATTTCATCGGGTTTGGAAGCTGTACAGTTTTTGCGTGAGTTGGTTCAATTAGGGAATTTTCCTATTACTTCAACATTAATGGGGCTTGGCGCATATCCAGCTTCTGGTAAAAATTGGCTTGGAATGCTTGGGATGCACGGAACCTATGAAGCTAATATGGCCATGCATGGTTGTGATGTTATGTTAGCTGTTGGTGCGCGGTTTGATGATCGTATTACGGGGCGACTTGATGCATTTGCACCTCATGCGCGTATTATTCATATTGATATTGATCCTTCTTCTATTAATAAAATAGTAAAAGCAGAGGTTCCTATCGTTGGCGATGTGGCTCATGTTTTAGGGGATATAACGCGACGTTTGCGTAGGTCTCCCTCAATATTTAAAAGCAAAGATTGCGATGCGTGGTGGGCTCAAATTAATCTTTGGAGAGATCGCAATTCATTGGCATATACTAAAAAAGAAGACGTTATTATGCCACAATATGCTCTTGAACGACTTTATGCTCTTACCAAAGATGTGCATGCTTATATTACGACGGATGTTGGGCAGCATCAGATGTGGGCTGCTCAATATTATCACTTTAATGAGCCAAACCATTGGATGACCTCTGGTGGTCTTGGAACTATGGGATATGGTCTTCCTGCTGCTATTGGTGCGCAAATAGCGCATCCTAGTGCGCTTGTTATGTGTATTTCTGGTGATGCTTCAATTCAAATGAATATTCAAGAACTTGCAACTGCAGTTCAGCATAATGCGCCTGTAAAAATTTTTATTTTAAATAATCAGTATATGGGCATGGTTCGTCAGTGGCAACAATTATTACATGGTAATCGTCTTTCTCATTCTTATGTGGAATCGATGCCTGATTTTGTAAAATTGGCGGAAGCTTATGGAGCAGTTGGTCTCTGTTGTTCTAAATTAGATGAGCTTGATAGTAAAATACAGCAAATGATTGCTTGTGATAAGCCAGTTCTCTTCGATTGTCGTGTTCATAATTTGGAAAATTGTTTTCCAATGATCCCATCTGGATGTGCACACAATGATATGTTATTATCTGACGAGGCTAATAATGAAGCTGTTGCGAATGCTGTTCCTACTAAAGGAAAAATTTTTGTATAAAATGTTTAGTAATAGCAACGATATGGGTTTAAATTTTTATTTACATTCTTCTTGTTTTAACATATTCGAGCAGAAACTTATATATGGACTATGTTGGTGATGTTTTTTGTAATTGAGTTAACTTTTCATGTTTTGCTGCAAGATAAGTATTTTTCTCAACAAGAATGGGGTTTTACCAAAATAGTAGATATAACTTCTGCACGGATGTGAGTTTTATACTGGAGAAGTATTTTGACAAAAATCATGAATATAATGATTTATGGTTGTGCTATAAGAGTGGCTTGATATTCTCTGTGTATCAAACATTGTTGAAGAACGTATTGCTTTTTCTTGATAGTTGTTTTGTTTCAAAAATACTTGCTCTTTTGGTGCGAATCTTATTCTTATAGCTTATGCAGTTTTCACCAGAACAGGATAAGGCGTTGAAGGCTGTTGCTGCTTGGTTGAAAGAGGGACGTTCTCCAATTTTTCGCCTTTTTGGCTACGCAGGAACGGGAAAAACAACGCTTGCTCGTTATTTTGCGGAAACAGTTGACGGTTCTGTTCAATTTGCTGCATTTACGGGTAAAGCAGCACAGGTTTTACGCTCTAAGGGTGCGAGTAATGCTTGCACTATTCATTCTTTGATTTATTGTCCACGTGGTGAGGAAGAAGTTTCCGATGAAGTCACGGGAAAGAAGTCTATAGCACCGACATTTGCATTGAATAGAAGAAGTGCAGCTGCACAGGCTAAGCTCATTATTGTCGATGAGTGTTCAATGGTGGATGAGCAATTAGCGCGTGATTTAATGAGCTTTAGGACACCAATTCTTGTTCTTGGTGATCCAGAACAATTGCCTCCTATATCAGGAGGTGGTTTTTTTTCTAATGGTGAACCGGATTTTTTGCTTTCAGAAATTCACCGACAAGCACGTGATAATCCGATTATCCGTTTAGCTATGGATGTGCGTGAAGGGCGCGATATTGCCTATGGAGATTATGGGGAAGCTCGTGTTATCACCCGCAAAGAGGTGGATCAAAAATTGGTTTTGGATGCTGATCAGCTTTTGGTCGGGATTAATAGAACGCGTCACCTTTATAATAAGCGCCTGCGTGAGTTGAAGGGGTTTACAGCAGATTATCCACAAGCTGGAGACAAGCTTGTTTGTTTGCGTAATGATCCTGCTAAAGGCTTGCTGAATGGCTCTTTATGGAAAGTTCTAACTTCACAGAAAGAAACTGTTAAGCCAGGTATTAATCTCCTTGTGAAGCCAGAAGAGAATGAGCGGGGAGTGACAAAGATTAAGCTTTTAAAATCATTGTTTGAGAATCCTGATAATGAAGTTTCATGGCAATTAAAAAAAAGATACGATGATTTTGATTATGGGTATGCATTAACTGTTCATAAAGCGCAAGGATCTCAATGGGACAATGTTGTTTTATTTGACGAAAGTTTTGCATTCCGTGATATGTATACGCGCTGGCTTTATACTGGAATCACGCGTGCTGCAGAGTGTTTGACGATTGTTCGATAGAGAAAAATATTTTTAATCTGGAATTATTTTTTTCTGCCTTTAGAATTATTATATGATAATGGGAGTGGATATGGCAGTAAAACTTTCGGTTAATCTCAATGCTGTAGCTGTTTTGCGTAATCGTCGGAATCTCCCGTGGCCAGATATTAAAAATATTGGTTATATAGCGCTTGCCGCTGGAGCAGCAGGTTTAACGGTTCATCCGCGACCAGATGAACGGCATATTCGTTTTTCTGATTTGCTAGATATATATCGTTTGATTGACAGCACTTTTCCTACTGCAGAGTTTAATATTGAAGGTTATCCAACTGATAGGTTTTTGAATTTAGCAGAAAAGTATGCTGACCAAATTACTCTTGTTCCTGACGATCCAGCTCAGTCAACCTCTGATCATGGTTGGGATTTTGCTCATAATGCTGAGTTTTTAGCGCCCATTGTTCAGCGCTTGAAAGAAAAAAAAATTCGTGTGTCTTTATTTGCGGATCCTGTTATGGATAATCTTGATATTGCTAAAGCAATTGGTGCTGATCGCGTAGAATTTTATACTGGGCCTTATGGTGGTGCATTTAAAGATAAAACAACGCAGGATAAAGAATTGGATAAGCTAACTTTAGCGGCAAATAAAGCTAAAGAATTACAATTAGGTGTCAATGCAGGTCATGATTTAACGATTACTAATCTTTCTGCGCTTGTTAATCGCATTCCTTGGCTTGATGAAGTGTCTATCGGTCATGGGCTTATTGCTGATGCATTAGAATATGGAATGCATGAGACTGTCAAACGTTTTCTCCAATTATTGTTGTAATTTTGTTCTTTTTTTAAATGTTGTAGATGATGTTTTATAATTTTATAATAGTTTGATTATAAAAATTGTGCATATAAATAATATTTACGTCTTAAGAATATTATTTTATTATTCAAGACTCTCTGTTTATCTTATTTTTTAGCGCATTAAATGCTTTTATATAAATCCTATCAAATTATAATATAAAGGTGCTTAACTCTTTTATGTGATCTTTAAAAATAAGGGCAGAAGCTGAAGCTTTAAGAATATTATTTTTCTAAAAAATTGCGTAAGAGACTGTGCAAGTAATGTTTTCATCGCGCAGTAGGTGGAATTGATCTTTTGTGCTGAAATGTAAAAAGCTAATTTGCTCGTTTTTATAATTTTCCTTGCTATCTGCTTTAATTTTGTTCATGTTTAAAATTTTCATAAAATGTTTTAATTTTAAATAATACAATGGTTGATTATGCAAAACAAAGAGTAAAATTTAAAAGTATATATTTGAAAAATAGTATTGTTTTGTATAATGCATTGTTTTTTTGAAGTATCAGCTGAAATTTACTTTTTTATATAAGTATATTTTTAAAGTTTTAGGCATGATTTTTAATGCAATATGTTAATTTTAAAGATTATTTAATTTCCGTGTTATTATGAATAATAATTTGGCTATTCATTATGTGTAAAGCGGTGAGGGAAGGTTTTGGCTTTATTCAATAAAAATATTTAAAATTTAGCTTAAATATAAGTATAAGGAAGTATTTTCATGCGTGTTTATTATGATTGTGATGCGAACGTTAATTTAATTAAAGAAAAAAAAGTAGCCATTGTTGGTTATGGTTCTCAGGGGCGTGCGCATGCTTTGAATTTAAAAGATTCTGGTGTTAAAAATGTGCAAATTGCTTTGCGCTTAGGGTCAGCGACAGCTAAAAAGGCTACCGCAGATGGTTTTGAGGTTGTTAATGTTGCTGAAGCAGCACGGTGGGCAGATCTTATTATGATGGCTACGCCTGATGAGCTACAGGCTGACATTTATAAAGAGCATATTCATGATCATTTACGTGATGGGGCGGTGATTGCTTTTGCACATGGTTTAAGTATTCATTTTGGTTTAATTGAAGCTAAAAAAACAGTTGATGTTGTAATGATTGCTCCTAAAGGTCCAGGGCACACGGTTCGTCATGAGTATCAACAAGGAGGTGGCATTCCTTGCTTAATTGCGGTTGCACAAGATGTTTCGGGACATGCTCACGACATAGCATTATCTTATGCTTGTGGTCTTGGTGGCGGGCGCGCTGGTGTCATTGAAACAACCTTTAAAGAAGAATGTGAAACAGATCTTTTTGGTGAACAAGCTGTTCTATGTGGTGGGCTTGTTGAACTTATTCGTGCAGGTTTTGAGACATTAACGGAAGCGGGTTATGCTCCTGAAATGGCTTATTTTGAGTGTTTGCATGAGGTAAAGTTGGTTGTTGATCTTATGTATGAAGGTGGTATTGCAAACATGAATTATTCAATTTCCAATACAGCTGAATGGGGCGAGTACATGTCTGGTCCACGCGTGATTACTGATGAAACTAAAGCAGAAATGAAACGTATTTTGAAAGATATTCAGACAGGTAAATTTACATCTAATTGGATCAAAGAATATAAGGGTGGTGCGGCTCATTTTAAAACTATGCGGCGTTTAAATGATAGCCATCCCATTGAAGAAGTTGGCAAAAAACTCCGTGAAATGATGCCTTGGATTAAATCTAACGCTTTGGTTAACAAAGAATATAATTAAATTTTATTAGAGTATAGATGCAAATACTTCAAATAAAAAGGGCAATCTTATTGCCCTTTTTATATGTTTTTTCGTATAAATTTTAATTTTTTAGTTTTCAAAAAAATTCTTTTTTCCAAATATAAAATACATGATTCCTAAAAAAACAAACCATAATGGAGTGTATTTTAAAGCTACTAGAGTGTCAGATTCTAACGTCAACAAAGAGATAATGAAAGTGAAGAAGACTAAAAGAATCCAACATATGGGGACACCTCCAGGCATTTTATAGATAGATTCAGCATGTCGTGTAGGATGATTGCGGCGATAAACAATATAACTTACCAAAATCACAGACCATACAAATATAAACAATATTGATGCCATGGTTGTTACGATCGTAAAAGCACCTATAATACTTTGAGATAACGATGAGATCGTATATCCCAAGAAAAGGCACGCGCAAGAAAAGAATAATGCATTGGCTGGAACATGATTTTTGGAAAGTTTTGCAAAAAAATAAGGAGCTCCTTGTTTTGTTGCAAGTCCATATACCATACGACTGGTAGAAAAAATACCACTATTTGCGGAGGATGCAGCTGAGGTAAGAACAACAAAATTTACCAAACTCGCAGCTATGGGAATGCCAGCAAGCCAAAACATTGCAACAAATGGGCTTTGATCTGGAATGACTTGATTCCAAGGTGTAACTGACATAATAACGATAAGAGAAAATATATAAAAAAATACAATACGAACAGGTATTGCATTGATCGCCTTAGGCAGAACTTTTTTAGGTTCTTTGACTTCAGCGGCAGCTGATCCAGAAAGTTCGATACCAACAAACGCAAAAATGGCAATTTGAAATCCAGCAAAAAATCCTGCAATGCCTCGAGGGAAGAGGTTTCCACCATTCCAAACGTGTCCGAGAGAGGCAACTGTACCATTTGGGGAGGTAAAACCGGTAAAAATCATATAAAACCCAACAATAATTAATGCTAAAATTGCTATGATTTTGATGAGACCAAACCAAAATTCAAGTTCACCAAAAAGTTGTACAGCTAGAAGATTAAATACTAAAAAGAAGATGACACAAGCTAAAACAACAATCCACGGATTAATTGAAGGCCACCAAAACTGTGCATAACTAATGATAGCAATAATATCTGCGGTTCCGGTTACAATCCAACATAGCCAATAAGTCCAGCCAGTAAAAAAACCAATTCTTGATCCTAGTAGATCAGCGGAAAAGTCAATAAAGGATCGATATTGCATATTAGAAAGCAGTAACTCACCCATAGCGCGCATCGTAAAATAGAGAGCAATGCCAATAATAGCGTAGACCAATATAATTGAAGGACCAGCAATACTAATTGTTTTTCCTGATCCCATGAAAAGACCTGTCCCAATAGCACCACCGATCGCGATAAGTTGCACATGGCGAGCATCTAGTCCGCGATGTAATTTTTTGCGCTGAGTTTTGTCTAAATTTTGTTTATAATCCATTTTGGGGAAGTTCCCTGTAATGATTTTGAGAATAAAATTATACTAAAAGAGGTAATTTCCTATATGGAAGCATGATAAGAGTGAGTCGTAAAGGATAAAAACATTTTAATTGATTTTTATGATTGTAAAAGAATGCTTTAGAAGCTTTAAACTGCAATGATAAGATTATCGTATAGTATCGTTTTAAGTTGTTACAAAAGAGGTTTTTGTCTTCCCATTTAAGTTATCTGCATGGCTTTATTTTTTTAGAGCACAAGCATTGGTGTTGAGAGGAGGGGGTGTGAGTGTGTTTTGAAAAAACGAATACAAAACCTATAGCAAAGATAGATTTGCCCCTCTGATCTAAAAAAGTTTTTAAAACAATAAGATGTGAAAATTAAGTAAACCTTAAGATCCAAAAAACACAAATATAAATACCTTGAAAAAATAGAGTTAAAAAAGTTACGCTGCTTTGAAGATGTTTATTTACTATTGTTTCAAGGTTAATGTATAATTGTAGGCAAAATACAATTTTGGAAAGGAAAGGTTGTTATCATTCATTGTACGATTTAAGTGCGAATTCCTGAAAGAGATACCCAACGTGTAGCCAGTCAAGTTATTTGGATGTTTGATTTATGAGTTATTAATGTTGTGAGAGTGCTGATAACTCCTATAAGTTGCTTCATAAATGTTATTTAAGCTTAATACGAAGATAAGTAGCAGGCCTTATCTAATGTGGTGAAGGCAATTGAGATTTAATTCTGTAAACAGAATATTCGACGATTTGTATGTGGATGATTGGAGGTGTTGCTGCTTTAAAGCATTATTTCAAGCATGAAATAAAGGGATGGCATTATAATCTTTTAGATATAAGATCGATTATTATCAATTTTTTCTAAAGTTTAAATTTCTATAACCTAATTTTTTAATAAGATATCCTAATTTTGTTACAGCAAAGATTTATGAAATATACTTTAATTATAATATATTATAGATAAATTGTTACATATTTGATAAGATCTAATTGTAAATATTTTGATCATGAAAAATTCCATTTAAATACTCTGCTGTTCTTAGCATTCTTTCATATACAAAACTATAATGATGAGTGGCTTTATTGCTTTTCTTATTTACAGTAGAAATTTTATTACGCGAAGAGCTTGATAAGATAATATGATGCATCATGATCAATTAATGTTTTCGTTGTACATCTGATAATCCCTGTACTTTGATACTTTTATATCTGGCCAATATCGATTAGATGCGGTTTTATTTCCGTTTTTGATGCTATTAAAAGTTTTGATGCTATTAAAAGAAAGTAAGTCTTATGTGATTGTTGTTAAAACAAAATAATGTGTATTTTACTCTTATTATGCATGTATAGATATGAGTGAAGAAAATTGACTATATCATTTTCATTGTTTATGAAATTTGGTCAAGCTATCAATTGACCGAAGTGTTTTCTGTTGAAGTTGATAATCTTATAAAGAGCAGGAAAATTTTGCTGATGTTACTGTTAGCAAGGTATTTTCGTTAATATAAAAATTCTCATCTCTTTACAACTGATTCATTGGCTTCATGGAGCTTGTGAGCTCTCTTTACATAAATAATTGTACCGTTCTTTAGAGTAAGGGATAAATTTTCTGCATTCTTAAAAAGATTACTTAAATGATACGATTATCAGCAGATTCCATGAACATAATGAGATATAGCGCGTCAGTAGAAGAGATAGCTACATTTAGTAATCATTTTATAAAAAGCCTCAAATGAATAGGGCTTTATAGAAGTTGCAATGGTTAATATTGGCAAAGCATTTTACTAGTTAACATCAACGTTTTTACCTTTGTCAGCATATTATTGACATCGAAAAAAGGTAGATCAGTATTATTGAGATTATTAGCGATCTTTTCTGTTGACTGAATAATATACTCTATAATTGTTTTTTACATCATAACTAAATAGTTTTTCCCTGTAATTATGTTATGTGTTTAGTGATTTATTAATGATAAGAAATCTTTAGTAAAATATGCTGTCGACAGTTTTCATTGTTCAGATATATTTATTACATTTTTGATGCAGTCAGGAATGCTTATTTTCAAATATTTTTTGGTTAAAAGAAGAAATATAGATTCTATAATATCCAATTAATTGGATAAATAACGAGCATTAAATTTTTATGCTTTTTCTTAGTTATATCAATTCATTTTTAAATATTGGTCTTTTTTGTGTTTGTCTGCTGTTTTTTTAATAATATTGAAAACTCCTCAGGTAGCTTTTATTACTTTAGATTTTGAGGATGAAGACATCTTATCAATCTGATGGAGATTATTCTGCATAGGAAAAAGATGTAGGTTGATAAAACAAATTATTGATTAGGAAATTATTCAAATGATCCTACGCGTGTGTGATCTGTATGTGTTTTTAGAGTTAAAATGTTTTTTCTAATTGGATTAAAGATCGCATAAATAAGTACAGATTGATGAAAAGTAAAGATTATATAGTTTTCATCAATTTTAGCTAAAACTCTTAAGAAGTATACTTTTCTAAAAATTATGCTTTTACCTTGGAGGCAACAAAAGAACTTCTATGATTGAGAACAATCAGAAATGTATGATAGTATTTTATGAATATAAAGGAATTGCCAATTTTATAGAGATAGTCCTTATTACAAAAATAATTTAAAGAAGGAGATGATTTTAGTTACATGTTCTAACCCGTCACTAGTTTCTTTTAGAAAAGTTAAAACTTTTTCTTTGTGTTTAAGACAATCTATCCATTTTGCTTGAATAAGAGGATCAACAGATTTTTTGTTTTCTTCTGTTAATGTTGTTAAATTCGATAACTTTTCACAAATAATTCTAGGGAGTGTGTTGCTATTTATTTCATTGCGCACAGAAAATAAATTTTCGTATGCTTCTTCGTTAATAAGATAAGGAGAATGAGTTGAATAAATCACTTTATTCTTTTCTGATTTTAATAAATTATTTAAAGAATTCAGAACCTTTTTTTGTGAATCAATATGTAAATGGCTTGCTGGTTCATCTAGGAGAAAAACAATTCCATTTTTATTTCTGTTAGATTTTGCACGGATTTCAGTAAGAAGCTTAAAACAAAAGAACCAACGAAATCCCTTGCTTTTTTCATGCAAAGAAAAATATCTATTATTTGATAGAATGTGCAACTGGAAATCCATAGCCCAGTTACTGCAATTATTGACTCTCTCTAAAGAATAAAAATCAGATTGCTTTTTATTTTCAACAACGTCTGACCAATTTTCTCCAATTATCGAATTTAAGTAAGAATTGATAGCGCTTAAATTTTGACGAACAGCATCCTCATCAGTATAATCAACAATGCTTTTCTGGAAGTCAATGTTACAATTCGAATTTTCATGAGACGCGTTATTGCTATTTTTATAATAGCATCCTATGAAGATATCATTGATAATTGCCTGCCATTGACGATTTTTTTCTGATTGCAAGAATTCATCTTCTTGGATAATTAAGCTAGCATTGTCAGAAAAAGCACTCTTCAAAAATCTAATTTTATCAGGAACTTCACAAATAAAGTCACCGTGGTAAATAATTTCAGGTATAGATTCTTTTATCCATTCCAGAATTTCATTTTCTTGTTGTACCTTTCTGCCGTTGACTAGTATAGAATAACCATAACATTTACTATTATTAAAATGGTATGCAAACGATACTTTAAGCGTTTCGTTATTTCCTTGGGAAATATTTTGTTTTCTTCTCTGTGTTTTTTCTTCATCTGCACTATAAGAAAGATATGCTGTCAGGGTAGTATCATCATTAAAATAAGGCACTTTAGGACGCATAGAAGTGATAGAATCTTCGTTTAATATCTCTCCAGAACAAAGACGATAAATTAAACGAATACCTTCGAGTATTGTTGTTTTTCCTGCTTCATTATCCCCAATAAGAACAAAAGGAAAAAAAGGATTCCCATCTGTCATATCTATTTTTATAGGATCTGAAATTCCTCTAAAATTTTCAAGCTCAAATGCAGTGAATTGCATATTATAAAATCCCCAATGTATATATTATTAAATCTGTTTTGATTTTTATAAGCGTTGTTATGTAAGAAGCAAGCTGTTTTCAGTTTTTTTATACATTTTTAATTTTTTGCATCGAAATGTATGAATAATTTAATAGGGATATTTAATGAAATAAAATAGATTGAAATTATAAAATATATTAAGAATAGTGAGAGCTATTTTGTTTTACGATTTCATGAATAATCACGGAATAAATATAGTCAAAATAGCTTTTTTTATACTAAATATAGCAAAAGAGCTTTTCATAATTGAGGGAAATAAAAAAATATAGGCAATTGATTTTTTTATTTTAAACATTAGAATAGTGTAATTAAAGCCAAATCAGATTTAAGAAATACCTTAAATTTACAAATGGATTGATTGCCAAACAGTTTTCTACGTATTTTAAAGGTTTTGATTTATTTTATGCTTATATAGTTGATTAGTGTGGCTATGCTGAAAATGAGGTATATCATGAGAGGGATGTGTCTCATTCCTTTGGCGATTCTAATTATCACAATTACGATTTTTAGCAGAAAGAGCATCTTTTAAAGGGTTTTCAAAGCTCTTTGAAAAATCGATTGGTATAAGATTTAGTGTAAAAGTATAAAATACACCACTGACTGGTTACAGTTCTGTAACTGACGAATTTTTTATTGAAAAATTGCTAAATTATTGATTTTCTTGGTGGGTGATGAGGGAATCGAACCCACGACCCGCTGATTAAGAGTCAGCTGCTCTACCGTCTGAGCTAATCACCCACAGCTATTTAAAAGATAAGGATAAGCGGTTCTATAACGTTCCTAAAGGAAGATGTCTAGATGGTTTTGTTATTTTTTACATAAAACTAAAGTCTATAGTTATATTGGCTCTACAGTTAAAAATGTGCTACTTTGCCTCTTGATCTTATACGAAAATGAAACCATTATATGAATCCTTATAAATAAATGTTTCGATTATGATGCGAAACTGGAGTTGGAGGATTATCGAGCGTAATGCCCGAGAAAAATTCAGAGAGACCTTCTTGTGGTTGCAAGGAGGGAGGGTCGTTTTTTTATTTTGTAAGTTTACTGTACTTTTTTATAAACTTTATAAATAATCATTTATGTATTTATGTGATCTTTTGCAGCTTTTTTCTCTTGAACTCAGCTTCTTTACGTTTAACCTTATTAATCAATTGTGTAAATGAGAGCCTATGAATTTGTTTTGCCAGCCGTGCTCATTTAAGTTTTTTAAGGCCTTTTTAAAGGGTGAACTATGATGGAATGGATCGTTGATCCTCATGCGTGGTTTGGTTTGGTCACATTGATTTTTCTCGAAATTGTTTTGGGAATAGATAATCTTGTTTTTATTGCAATTTTAGCAGAAAAATTGCCGCTACATTTGCGTGATCGCGCACGCTTAATAGGTTTAACTTTAGCATTAGCTATGCGGCTTTTCCTTCTTACGATTATTGGATGGGTGATGAATCTCGATACAATAATTTTTTCTGCTTCATCTTTTATGTTTAGTTGGCATAGTCTTATTTTGATTGGCGGTGGAGCTTTTTTGCTAGCGAAAGGAACGCTAGAGTTACATGAAAGGTTAGAAGGTACAACGCATAAAAAAGAGACGAACCTTGCTTATGCCGTTTTTTGGCAGGTTATTGTTCAAATCGTTGTGCTTGATGCAGTGTTTTCTCTTGATAGTATTATTACCGCAACAGGTATGATTGCCAAAGAGCAGGCAGCAGTTATGTACATGGCTGTTATTGTTGCTATGGGTATGATGATATATGGCTCAGGCACACTTATGCGTTTTATTCATCGTCATCCCACTATTGTGATTCTTTGTCTCGGTTTTCTAATGATGATTGGATTTTCTCTGATTGTTGAGGGGTTTGGTTTTCATATTCCAAAAGGGTATTTGTATGCGGCTATTGGTTTTTCTATTCTTATTGAAGCTTTTAATCAAATTGGACGTCGTAATCGTGAAAAGATGATTACAACAAATGATCTACGAAGTCGAACAGCTGACGCTGTTTTAAGGCTTTTAGGCGGTGGAAAAAAGGATGGCAGTCTTAGTGATACTGTAGATGTTATTGCTGAACAAGCGGCTGCTTCGAAAATTTTTATGCCAGAAGAAAAAGAAATGATTCGTGGTGTTCTTGATTTAGCTGACCGTCCTGTGCGTTCTATTATGTCGCCGCGTAATGAAATTGAGTGGTTAGACTTAAATGGTGATGAAAATGAAATGCGTAAAGAATTACAACAATTTAAACATAGCCGTTTAATTCTTGCCCGTGAAAAAGTGGATGAATTTGTTGGCGTTGCTTTGACAAAAGATCTTCTTTTGAATTTAGCTGAAGGAAAAAAGATTAATTGGAAAAAAGCTATGCGTGAACCGCTCGTGGTTCATGAAAATACCAGTGTTTTACGATTGATGGAGCAATTGCGGCGTTCTTCGATTCAGCTTGCAATTGTTGTTGATGAGCATGGATCTTTTGAAGGAATTGCAACACCTACGGATATTCTCGAAGCTATTGCAGGTGATTTTCCTGATGATGATGAAGAACCTGTGATAGCAGAACAGCTTGAAGATGGAAGCTTTCTTGTTGAAGGATATGCAGACATTCGCCGTTTAAGTGGTTATCTTGAGCGTAATCTTGTTGATGAAGCAGACCGTTATACTACTTTAGCGGGATTTATGCTTTGGCGCTTTGGTTATTTGCCGAATGAGGGTGAAAGTTTTGATACTGATGGTTTATGCTTTAAAGTTATTGAGATGGATCGTCGAAATATATCTAAAGTCCTTATTTCTCGACTTGCTTTTCAAGAAGATGCGGATCATTTAGATAAGTAAAAAGTGAGAAAATGCGTTATTATGCTATTATAGCGCTACAACTATTATAGTACATAACAGCTATGTAGTATATGGAAGGTTTATAAGGGTTGTTCATTTAATTACGTTACATTATTTACAAGCTCTTAAGTATGCAGAGTGCTGTATATGCCTAAGATTGCATTACAATAAGTAAAATAGATCATTCTTAATGATCTATGAGGGGGGGTTAAGAAAAAAATGATATGTAATCGTTTATAAAACAGCTATTCATAAAAAAATGATGATCGCATTTATGTTCTTTGTGCATTGGGGAAGGGAACATATAAATTTTGTAAAATTATTGTTTGCGTTTTTATAGAGAAGTCGACAAATTTACAAAAGTTTTCTCCGTCTTTTATACAATTTTATTGAATAGATCGATGAAAAAATTTTTCAAGAAAAATTAAAGTATCACTGTATTTTAATAAAATTTGTATCAAAATAGAGGCATTGTAATGAAGAGACTAATACTAAATCAAAAAATGCAACAAAGCACTTATCGCAATTGCATTGATTTTCTTGTTTGGTAAAATTTTACACAGCTATTGTTATTTAGATGCGTGCGAAAAAGAATAGTGAACCTTCTTTATTTGAGTGATATTTCTTGTGTTCGTTTCCAATATTGCTGGAATTCAAAAATTGCTACAACGAATAATGAGATGATGAATGGTATGATCAAATAAAGCATTCTAAATACAATGAGGGCTGCGATTACATCGGTTGGATCTATATTGGGCATACCCGTTATGAATAGGGCTTCAAGAACACCAACGCCTCCTGCTGGAGCATTAGAGAGAAGGGTTACAGTAAAAGATGCAAGAAAAACACCAAGAACAGAAATAAAAGAAATATCGGCGCTGTAAGGGAGTACAGCGTATATAATTCCTGCTGCTCCTAAAAGTTCTAGAGGGCTAATGAGAAGTTGTTGAATGACTATTTTTAGCCGTGGATAAGAAAGTTGAATTTTTTTCCCAATGCGTAAAGGTTTTAATTGGAGCCAGCTGCCAAAACTATAGAGCGCTACGCTGCTGAGTAAAATTGCACCAATCATTGTTCCGAGCCATTTGGGAAGATTCCCATAAATGAGAGTGATAATTTGGGGGTTAAGAATCAAAACGATACCAAAAAGTAAGATTGTGCCTATTACAAAAGTAAAAGAGCAAAAGCCTACCAATATCGCAACTTCTGTTCCATTTAATCCTTTCATTTTATAGGCGCGATAGCGCACAATAGCACCAGAAAAAACTGAAGCACCAATATTGTGTGAAAGTGCGTAAGTGGTAAATGAACATATAGCAATAAAAACCCAAGAAATTTTATGACCTAGGTGTTGTAAAGCAATTCGATCATATCCGGCAAGAGCAGCATAAGCTATGAGAGAGCATAAAATGGCTAAAAGCCAATGCTGTGCACTTAAATTGCTTAAGCGCTCTAGTACATCACTAAAAGAAATAGCAGATAGTTTTGTATAAAGAATGCGGATAGATATCAGCATTGCTAAGATACCGATAAATGGCCATATAAAATGCTTTATTTTCATGCTTTTTTATCCGCTTTTGTTTTTAATTATGTTTTTTCACAAATTGAGTTCATGGCTATTTTTATTAAGTAAGGATTGTTGCTCAATTATATGACCAATAATACCATTTGCGATTTCTTCATCATCTGTTACTACAACATCTGCTCCCAAATCAATGAGATATGCTGTATCTGAATCAGATAGTGCATGAGTGATTATTAAAATATCCTTTTTAACATTACGTATATTTTTTATGCATTGTCCTATTTCAATGGTATTCCGCATGGTAATAACTATTTTTTGTGCATTACTTACATTTGCTGCATCCATTATTTCTTGTTCAACGATATTGCCACAAATCGCCTCAATCCCATCTGTAATTGCTTTATCAGAAAGGCGTTTTGATTCTTCTATTACTACTACAGGTTCTCCTTTGTTCATTAAAGATAATGCAACATATTTACCAATACGACCGTAACCAATAATTATAATATGGTTAGTTTTTGATGTAATTGTCAAAAATTCTTGGTCAGAAACCTTTGAATCAATATCAATGATTGTTTGTGTATTCTCTAAATTGGAAGGCAGTTTTTCTAGATATTTTTTAAGTTTGTCACAAGTAATAAAGACAAGAGGATTAAGCAAAATAGACAGAATCGCACCTCCGAGGATTAATTCATGAGCCTCATTGCTTAAGAGTCCAAAGCTTGAACTTAATTCTGCAAGGATAAAAGAAAATTCTCCGATTTGTGCAAGGCTGGCAGAAATGGTTAAAGCTGTCTTATCAGAATAGCGAAAAGCTTTAACGATAAAAAAAGTAACAGCAGATTTTCCTAATACTATAATTAATAGTGTTGCTAAGAGAGGAAAAAAATTTGTTAATATTTTTCCTGGATCAAATAACATTCCTACAGAAACAAAAAAGAGAACAGAAAATGCGTCTCGCAGAGGTAGGGATTCTTCCGCTGCACGATGACTTAATTCTGATTCGCTCATAATCATACCTGCAAAAAAAGCACCAAGAGAAAGAGAAACGCCAAATAAATGCGCTGCTCCAAAAGCGACTCCTAGTGCAATAGCAAAGACACTGAGACGGAATAATTCACGTGATCCCGATTGTGCACTTATTTTTAGTAACCATGGAATAACGCGTCGCCCAATGATAAGCATGAGAGCGATAAATATAATAACTTTTAAGATGGTAAGTACAAAAACTCCGCTAATATCCAAATTTAACCATTGAACAAGAGGATCAATGGATTCTTTTTTGGTATCACCAAAGATATTTGCTAATGGTGGTATAAGAACAAGTATAAGAACCATAGCTAAGTCTTCAATAATTAACCAACCAACAGCAATACGTCCTTTTTCTGTTTCCATAAGATGGCGTTCTTGCAAAGCACGTAGTAAAATAACAGTACTTGCTGTTGATAAAGCTAAACCAAAGACTAAGCTGCCGCTAATTCCCCAATCCATGGTAAGGCCAAGAAGAAAACCTAAAAAAGTAGAAAAAGCCATTTGTGCAATGGCTGCAGGGATAACGATAGCTTTAACAGATAAAAGGTCTTTTAATGAAAAGTGCAACCCAACGCCAAACATCAGCAAAATTATACCGATTTCAGCGAGTTGGTTAATAATAACGTAATCTACACTAATTCCACCTGTATTGGGCCCCACAATAACACCAGCTAATAAGTATCCCACAAGTGGTGAGATGCGCAGCCGATTAGCAATCATTCCCAAAAAAAATGCTAAACATAAACCTGCAACAATAGTTGCAATAAGTGGCGTATCATGGAGCATTATTTACGACTCCTTTCAAAAAAACGAATTAATTGAAATGATTATAGTGTTTTATATGACAAGCAAAAAATAGCATGTCATATAAATTAACGTAGCATTTTCATTTTAGTTTAACGTTTATGCGATTATTTCGTTCATTCCACCAATTTCCGAGCAGCAATAAAATAGGGGCTGCAATAAAGATAGAGGACGACGTTGCAATAATAATCCCAAAAACCATAGGAAATGCAAAATTATGGACAGCACTTCCACCCCATATAGCCATAGGTAACATAGCTAGAACTGTAGTAGTTGATGTAAAAAGGCAGCGTATAAGAACTTGATTAATTGAGAGATCTATTAGTTCACGCAGTGGCATTTTTTTATAAAGGCGCATATTTTCGCGCATTCGATCATAGACAACAACTTTATCATTTATAGAATAGCCAACAATTGTTAAAAGGGCAGCGATAGCAGTTAAATTGAAATCCAGCTGAAATAAAACAAAAAAACCAACCATTTTTGTGGTGTCTAGGATAAGTGTAACAATTGCTCCAACTGCAAAAAACCATTCAAAGCGCAACCATATGTAAAGCGACATGGCAATTGCAGCTAAAATGACAGCAATAAAGGCAGCTGTAGCGAGTTCACCTGAGATTTTAGGACCAACGACTTCTATTTGATCAAATGTAGCATCTGGATAAATATTTTGTACGGCTGTTTTTATTTTCTCGATGGCGTTGGTTTGTTGTGCTTCGCTGCCATTTTGTTTTTGAATGCGAATTAGAATTGTATTTTCATTATCAATATTTTGCAGCGTAACTTCACCGATGGTAAGTAAGGAAAACTTTGAACGCAATGCTGCTAAGTTTGCTGGTGTTTTTGTGGTAATAATCATTTGACTGCCGCCAATAAAATCAATTCCAAAATTTAAGCCAGGTTTAAAAAACAGAACAGCTGAAGCAAGCGATAAAATAATTGATACACTGATACCGATGAAGCGCGCTTTCATAAAGCGGAAAGTTGTATTTTTTGAAATAACATTGAAAACAGAATGAAAACGTAAAATTTTAATTTTCCATTTACGAACAACCCAAATCATAATAATGCGCACAATGGTGATATTAGTGAACATGGATATGATAATACCAAGCAACATTGTCACGGCAAAACCACGTACAGGACCAGTGCCAAACCAAAAAAGTAGAACAGTTGCAATAATTGCAGTGACATTTGCATCAACAATGGTCGAAAAAGCGTGCTTAAATCCACGATCCAAAGCAGCAAAAGCGCTGACACCTTTTCGACTTTCTTCACGGATACGTTCATTAATCAAAATATTGGCGTCAACTGAGATACCTATACCTAAAATAATGCCAGCAATCCCTGGGAGTGTAAGTGTAGCACCGAGAAGACTTAATGCAGCAAATGTTAAAATTGTATGTAGTGCCAGCGCTACATTTGCGATAATCCCCCAAACTCCGTATAGGAGGAAAATAAAAATCGTAACGAGAATAAAGCCTATCATACCTGTATAAAGTCCCATTTGAATGGCGTCAGCACCAAGGTTTGGGCCTACGGTTCTTTCTTCAATTACAGTTAGCGGTGCAGGTAAGGCGCCAGCTCGCAGGAGAGCAGCCAGAGTCGATGCTTCTTTGGGATCAAAATTTCCTGTAATTTGACCTTGTCCATTAGGAATAACACCATTAATAACAGGAGCAGTCAAAACTTTGTTATCAAGAACGATTGCAAAGGGACGGTTGATATTTTTTCGTGTTATGTCCGCAAATATCTTTGAACCAGCGGCATCCATGGTGAATGAAATAATAGAGCGTCCTGGCATTTGCGGATCGAAACCTGCACGAGCATCTTTTAGGACATTTCCGTCTAAAGCAACTTGATCATAAATTGCATAGAGTTGTGTTTCGTCGGTATATCCAGGAAGAATTGAAACACCTATAGGTGGGTTATTGATATCTATATTGGAGGGCACAAGATGAAAGGTCATCTTAGCAGTGGTTCCCAAAAGATCACGCAGCTGCTTTGGATCTTGCAAACCAGGTAATTGAACCATAATACGATTAGTTCCTACCTTTTGAATGGCTGGTTCAGCGACACCAATTTGATCTATTCGACGACGGATGATTTCTAAACTTTGCTCAAGAGCATTGTTAACACGATCTTTGATGCTTTCTTCAGTGAGTGTTATACGGATAGTTTCATTTTGTGCACTAATGACGATGTTATTGTTTGTTGCACCAAAACTACTATACACAGGAGTTATCAATGTCTTTAAAGCTGAGATAGCTTTTTCACTTTGTGTCGGATCAGAAATAATAGCAACTACGCTATCTTCTATGATACGGACACTTGATGTGCGGATTTGTTTTTCACGTAGTGTATTACGTACATTGCCCAAAACTGTGTGTAATTGGTCGCGTTTTGATGCTTTAGTATCGATCTCTAGTAAAAGAGAAGAGCCCCCTTGAAGATCAAGTCCGAGTGTTACACGGGTGTCGGGTAAAAAGTTTGAGTTTTTAACCTGTTCTTGCGAAAATAAATTAGGTAAGGCAACGTATACGCTGCTTAAAAGGATAAAACAATAAAGAGTGATCAGCCAACCAGGTGTACGCATGATATATTCCGCTAATATGCAATCTAATGATTATTAAGGTTAAAGGCAGGAGTGTATAGAATGATGGTTTTAGAGTTCAAGTAATAGTAGGATAGGCGTGTTTATTTAAAAAATACTGTGTTTGGAAATCACTGGCAAGCAAAAAGATACTTTATATAAAATGTTACAAAATTTTGTTCACAAACATTGCAACATTCAATTGATTGCGTTTAATTTCTAATTTAAATATAGCTAGTTGTAATTAAATGAGTAGTATGTGGTTGTCCTATCAAATAAACCCTACGTTCTCAGATAGTAGCTAACAATATGCCAAAGCCGGACAAAAAATCTAGATTTTAAAAGGAAAAAATTTTCTTTTTGCAATATTAGGTATAAAAATATAGCTAAAGCGTTCTTTTTGTCTCAACTTTCAGTTTACTATTATTATTTTTTATCAATATTATAATATGGCGGAAGTGTTTAGAAGATTATTCTATAAAAGTTGAAAATATTTGCTACATAGCGTATTTTTTTAAAGAGAGTTCCTCGCATTTACATTTAAGGCAGATATGTATTCTTATTCATTTTTTAAAAAAAAATCACATATTCTTTTTTTTATTTTTGGAACTATGGTTGTATTTTGTTCTTGTGCATGGGGGCATTTGGTATCGCAAAATGCGGGTACTAGACAATCAGTGAGTACGCATTCGATTGATGAGATTCTTAAACAACAACAGTCAATTATTAAAGCTATTGAAGAAGATACTGAGACTTTAAAAAAAGATTTTGAAGGCGGGTCAGAAGATGAACGTACCTTAGCAGAACTGCGAGTGCGAGCACGGGATATAAATAAACGTGCTATGGATGCGGCATTTGTTTTACGCGCTCCTCTTAACGATATTAATGTGCTTTTGGGACAGTTAGCTGAGCTTGGTGATGATCAAAAAAAATTGAAGAGTTATAGTGAGGAACGTAATAATTTAATAAAACAAAAAGCTAAGATTAATGATGCAGTGCTTCGGTTCGAAGAAGTATTTTTGGCTACAAATAGAATAGCCGAACTTGCTATTTCTCAATCTCGAGAACTTTTAAAAAGTACACTCACGCATAGGTTTGAATTTTCGGTATCAACAGTTCAGCATTTTGTTGAAAAAACTAAAGAGGCTGCATCTGATTTTATGTTGCTGTTCAACTCTTGGTGGGAATTTGTATTTTATTTTAAGACGTTACAGTTCTTTCTTTCTTTTTTGATTCCGCTTTTTGTTGCTTTTAGTTTTTCTTATTTTTTTCGTAAAGCCCTTGCATATGTATACTGCCGTATTGTCAAAAATCACGAAGAAACGCCTTATTTAAAACGCTTACTGATTGCTTTTATTTCAACTCTTCTACCTTCGTTTACATGTATTGTTTGCGTTTATCTCGTGTTTTTTTTGTTTCATAATTTTAGCTTGGATCTAGGGAAGCTTACAACGGTATTTTATACAGTTGGATATCAAGTTATTTTTGTTTTTTTTGTCAATCGCTTAGCAGCAGCTCTTTTAGCCCCAAAAATGGAGAATCAGCGTCTTTTTAATATTACATTGCCTGTAGCAAATCAATTGGTTATTTTGCTTACTTTTTTAGGCATAATTTTAGCATTTGATGCTGTGCTCGATAGTATTTACCAGATAGTTTCAGCTTCTCTTTCTTTGACAATTTTTAAAAGCTTCTTTTCAGTTTTTTTTATCGCAATACTGCTGTTTTTAATCTCACTTGTGCCTTTACAGTTTAAACGTGGACGTTTTCAAATTAAAGAACAAGAGCCATTGTTTTGGCCATTCTATATACGCATTCCTCTTGTTTTGTTGGGGGTATTACTCGTTGTAGTAGATCTTTGGGGCTATATTGGTTTAGCGCGTTTTATTATGCAGCAGATTGTGATCAGCGGAGCATTTGTTATTTTAATGTATTTAGGAATAAAAAGCTCTCAAGCTATTGGATCTAAAGGACAATTTGTTAAAACAATCGCTGGTCGTGCTTTGATGCAATGGTTGCATTTAGAAAGAAAAACGGTGGATCAATTGGGGATTATTGTTAATGTTTTTCTCAATGTGATTGTTGTTGTGTTTTGTGCAATACCAGTTCTCATACAGCTTGGATTTTCATATTTTGATTTGAAAGAAATGTTGTGGCAGTTGATGACTGGTTTTACAATTGGAAATATGTCTATTTCTTTGATTTCTATTGCAACAGGAAGCGCGATTTTCTTTGTTTGTTTGTTTGTTCTTCACCGATTTATCTATTGGTTGGATAATATTGTTTTGGTAGGTGGAGAATTCGATTCTGGTGTACGTAATTCTATCAAGATGGTCATCAGTTATGCCGGTTTTGTCGTGTCTGCTTTAATAGGATTGTCAACGGCGGGATTAGATCTTAGAAATTTTGCTCTAATTGCTGGCGGGCTTTCATTAGGTATAGGCTTTGGTTTGCAAAATATTGTTCAGAATTTTGTATCTGGGCTTATCATTCTGATTGGGAGACCATTTAAATTAGGTGATTATGTAGAATCTGGATCAGTAGGTGGTATTGTTAGACGTATAAGTGTACGTGCAACTGAACTTGAAACACTCCAACATAAGACAGTAATAATTCCTAATTCAAGCTTGATCAATAATAATGTAATTAATTGGACAAAACATAATGAAATGGGGCAGATTGATATTCCTGTTATTGTTTCATCTAAAGTTACTCCAGAGCACATTGTTAACATGTTGTTAGAGATTGCTTCTGAGACAGAGGGGGTGTTAAAAAAACCTGCACCACAAGTAAATTTTAATGCATTTGATAGTAAAAAATTATCATTTACTTTGACTATCTACGTGCACAATATTACCTCTAGTTCTGCGATAGTTAATGCTCTTCACTTTGTGTTGTATACGCGCTTTGTTGAAGAAGGAATTCTGGAATGATAAAATATTTTTATATTGTTATTGCGTTTACGCTGTTAGATATTCTCACTATAGCTGCTTATGCAGCAACTGTGAAAAACACTGATCCAAAGGTACAATCTCTTATCATTGTTGAAGGAAGTACACTTTCAAATATTTCTTTAATTAGTAATCAAATCATGACAGTTTGTATGAAGGGTTGTTTTATTACTTTTCCCAATAAAGACCGCTTTGTGATAAAGGGAGATGATAATATAGAAATTAATGAGGGTAGAGCATTTTTTAAGTAAAATGGTTAAAGATTTTATTGTCCATAAAGAGTTATACTATCAATTTTACACTTGTTAATGAAACATGATTGAAGATTGATTTATAAGTATATTATGATATTAGTATAAAAATTTGAAATTTAATAATAAAATAAGATTTTTTATAAAATTAAAGTTTAAATTTAAATAAAAAATTGTATTATTAAATTAAATAATTTAACAGTATTTAAAACTGAAGAATATTTATTTTAATCTGCGATATTAATTTTTAAATTTTGTCAGCAATATTATTAATAACATTATGTGTTTATAGTAAAGTTGAATGAATAAAAAGATTTTTGTTGAAAAATTTAATATTATATTTGTATTAATTTATTCTCATAATGTATGATAAAATACTTTTAGATGTTATATGAAAAATGTGCTAAACAATGATCTATTGTATTTTAGAGAGAGCTTTATGTAAATAGATTGCAATGATGTATTAATTTTACATTTTACATTTTACATTTTATATTTGAATAATAATTTGTATGAAATGTGTCATAATTTGACAATTTTATAAGAAAGCATGATAAATTTGGGGGAATAGAAATTCAAATTTTAAAGTGTTGCTGATTATTAGAATCTTAGAAGTTGTAAAAACTGTTTGATAATATTAAACTTTAATGTATTTTTTGCGTTTAAAGAAGTGCATGCGTGATTTTGCAATATGAGGTTTTGTCGCATTTTTGTAATATTTATAATTTAATAATAGTATTGTAGAGGTATAATTTTATGAGTAAAAAATATTTAATAGCAGCATCCGTTTTTGCTTTCGTTTCAGTATCCACTGCACAGGCAGCAGATGTGATAGTTCCTCGTCAGCCAAAACAGGTTGTTTCGTCAGTTATTGCATCTCCTACTTTCTCTTGGACGGGTTTTTATTTTGGGGGACAAATTGGCGGTTTTTCGAGCAAAATTTCTGCGAAGAGTTCTGATTTTGATGCTACTTCCCCGTCTGATCCAGAGAATGAGCATCTAGAGTGGACTCCACTTGAAGGAAAATATGTGCCTAAACTTTCTGGTTTTATAGGTGGTATCTATGCAGGTGCTAATGTTGAATTTAGTCGGAACTTTATCCTTGGTGTTGATACAGATATACTTTTTTCTGAACGAAAAGATACAAAAACTGTGCTCCTTACAGAGGACAGTGATGGAGTCGCTTTTGATGATGTTGATAAAGTCTCTTTGAGTCATACTTTAAAACAAAAATGGGTTGGTGCTACACGTGTGCGTATTGGTTATGCTGCTGATTGTATTATGCCTTACATCGCTGGGGGTATTGCTTATGGGCAATTTCAAGATGTTTTATCGGGATCAGGTTTAAAGAAAAATTCCGAAGTTTCTAGAGCTATACAAACTTCTGAAGATGCAGATTCCATTAGTGCTACATTCGATGATACAAGGACAATGGTTGGTTTTACTCTTGGTGCTGGTGTTGATTTTGCGGTGACACATAATATTCTTTTGCGTGCGGAATACCGTTACTCAGATTTTGGAAAAAAGAAATTCAGTAACATGGTTGATATCGATTATAAAACGAATGATTTTCGTGTTGGTATAGCTTATAAATTTTAATTTTTACGGATTAATATTATTAAAAGGCTCCATCAAAGATGGAGCCTTTATTTTTGCATTGTGAGCATTGTTTTTATGGTAGAGAGGAGGGAGTTATTGCTTTAAAAATGATTGTAATAAGGTACGAAGAGCAATTATTAAAATTTTTATTTTGTAGAATGACAATTTTGAAAGTTATCGATGTATTCAAAATACTAGTTTAGAAAAATGAAGTTGTGATTTTTAGTTTACATAATCACGACTCTACCTAAAAAGCTTTATAATAGCGCTACAAAGAATGGTTTCACTGTTACTTTTATTGAAATAAGAAGAAATCGTATATTATGGTGCGGACGGCGGGACTTGAACCCGCAAGGTCTTCGACCGGCAGATTTTAAGTCTGCTATGTTTACCGTTTTCATCACGTCCGCGATAGAGGTTCTCTCATAAGCTATATTTTTTATTGAATCAAGAATTAATATAAATCATCCTTTAATAAATTTTTAACTGACAAGCAGTGTTTTTGCAATTAATAAGAATCTGCATATTTTAAAAACATAAGATGATTGGTATTATGACTAACTTTCTCCAAGATGTCACTAAGGCTGCAACGGCTTTACATACTGTGTTTGCTGAAACACCACTTCAAAAAAATGATTTTCTTAGTCAAAAATATGATGCGGAAATTTATTTAAAACGTGAAGATTTAACACCAGTGCGATCTTATAAAATTCGCGGTGCTTTTAATTTTGTTTCAGGAATGCTTGGTCAGATACCTCAAGATGCTGCTTTTGTTTGCGCGTCAGCGGGAAATCATGCACAAGGGGTTTCTTTTGTTTGCCGCTATTTTAAACGTAGGGGCGTGATTTTTATGCCTATAACAACTCCACAACAGAAAATTGATAAGACACGCATTTTTGGTGAAGAGTTTATTGATATACGTTTAATTGGTGATACTTTTGATCAATGCTATGCGGCTGCGCGATCTTTTGCTGCTGAAAGTGGTGGTGTAATGGCACCACCTTTTGATGATAATCGTGTTATTACAGGGCAGGCGACGGTTTTGTGCGAGGCTGTTTCGCAATGGAAAAGACTTAATGGGGAGAGCGAGCCAGATTTAATAATTGTGCCTGTAGGCGGAGGAGGTTTGGCCAGTGGTATTAGTAAATTTTTATACGAATATGATTGGAAAACAAAACTTTATTTTGTTGAACCACAGGGAGCTGCAAGTTTATTTGCTTGTTTAAAGAGTGGAAAACGTGTCAAATTAGAAAATCTCGATACACTAGTAGATGGTGCTGCTGTGGCTGAAATTGGCACGCTAAATTACGAAATTTTGAAGAAGTTCCCGTCAGATTCTGTTATTATGGTTCCTGAAAATCGTGTTTGTTCTACAATGATTGAGATGCTCAATGTTGAAGGTATTGTACTTGAACCAGCTGGCGCTTTATCAATTGATGCTCTTAACAGTATTCCGTCCCAAGAATTGAAAGGTAAAAAAATTCTTCTCGTTGTTTCAGGTGGTAATTTTGATTTTGAGCGTTTACCAGAAATTAAAGAACGTTCTTTGCGTTTTCAGGGATTGAGAAAATATTTTATTTTTAGCTTTCCACAACATCCTGGTGCATTGCGTCATTTTCTTGCTCAATTATCTCCGGATGATGATATCGTACGCTTTGAATATCTCAAAAAATCATCTAGAAGGTTCGGTTCTGTGTTGATTGCAATTGAAACAAAAAAATATGATAATTTTTTTCTTTTAGAGAAAAAATTTCAAGTGTTAGGTTGGCGCTACCGTGATATTACTGACGACCAAACGCTATTTGATTTTGTCATTTGAAAAGATGATGTTTTTACTAAAACAAGAGATATGAAAATGAAATCTATTTTTTATTTTATGCTGAGTTTGTTTTTGTTTTTTAATGTTGGTAAGCAAAGCTCAGCATCTGAGCTTACAATAACACAAAAGACTGAACTTTCAAGTTTAATTATTAATGTTAATAATGCTGTAAAAAATAAAAATTTTGAGACTATTTCCGCTTACATACCTCGTCGGCTTTATAAAGAAATGGCTCGCCGATTAGATACGACAGAGGATGATTTACGACATAATTTTCTTAAACAGCTGCGTGTTCAATTTGAGAATTTACCCGCTAATGCTTATCATTTGGATAAAGAAAACATAGATTATCTGCAAACTGATAACGGTACTTTTTATGCTTTTATTCCGACAAAACTTGAGACGTCAGATTGCATTATTCAATATAAAACCTTGGCGATTTTTGATAAAACGCAGTGGTATTTAATTTATGGAGGACAAAAAACCGTACAAAATCCAGTTTTTCTTGAGATCTATCCTGATTTTGATAAGGTACATTTACCTCAGAAGATGATAATAAAAAAATAAACTATTAACATATTGTTTTTTATTTATGGAATAATTTGCAAAGTTCACTTTTTTACTGTAACTCTAATAACAGATAAATGTAAGATATCTGAGGTAAACAATCTTTTTTTGTAAAATGAAATTTATGCACCTTTCTTTTTTATTCTAAGATACTTATAATGGAGTGCGCAAATCGCTATTTAAAGCGTTGCTTCACAAATTTTTGAATATCAAGATCTTTATTGCGCAGATTCTTGAGTTATCAAGCTCAGCTGATTACTCATTTATAGTTGTTGGGCAAAGGAAAGATTTTATTTTGAGTGTAAATAGAGAAAATATTTTTACAAAATTAGGTTTGTCAGAACTTCTGGTTAAGAATTTGCTCATTGCTGGTATAAATAAGCCTAAACCTATTCAAGAACAAGCTATTCCCGTGATGCTGAAAGGGCATGATATTTTAGGTATTGCACAGACAGGTTCTGGAAAGACTTTAGCATTTAGCTTACCTATTTTGAATAAAATTTTGACTTTTGGAGATAAGCGTTTTCCTAAAGCTGCTCGTGCTTTGATTTTGGCTCCTACGCGTGAGCTTGCTGTTCAAATTGATGAAACAATTCGTATTGCTGCGAAAGGAACGCATCTATCGACATGTCTCATTTTTGGTGGGGTCTCGCGTTTAAAACAAATTAAACGTATGCAGGCAGGCGTAGATGTTTTAATAGCAACGCCAGGTCGTTTAATGGATCTTGTTCGTGAAAAATGTGTTGATCTATCTCAATCTCGTTTTCTTATTCTAGATGAGGCAGATCGTATGTTAGATATGGGTTTTATTAACGATGTGAGACAAATTGCAAAACTTTTGCATAAAGAGCGTCAAACAGCGCTTTTTTCTGCAACAATGCCGAAAGAAATTATAGCGCTCGCAAGCAATCTACTTGATAATTTCATAAAAATAGAAACTGCTCCTCAAGGAACTACTACTGCGGAAATAACTCAAAAGGTATATTGTGTTCCTACGAGTGAAAAAAAGAATGTTTTAGGTAAATTTTTGACAAATTCAGCGTTTGCTTCGGTTCTTGTTTTTACTCGAACAAAACGTATTGCAGATGTCGTTACACGTAATTTAGAAAAAATGGGGTATTCTGTTGCAACGATTCATGGTGATAAATCACAAAGTGCTAGGCAGCGCGCATTAAAAGCTTTTCGAGAGCGATCAGTGCGAATTCTTGTTGCAACGGATATAGCAGCGCGTGGTATTGATATACCAGAGATAAGCCATGTTATTAACTATGATTTACCAGATGAAGCTGAAAATTATGTGCATCGCATTGGTCGTACAGGACGTAACGGCGCATCTGGTGATGCCATCACACTTTTTGATAAGTCCATAGAGGAAGCACGGTTGCGTGCTATAGAGCGATTAATTTGTATAAAATTAGTGCGTGAGGCTGTTCCAGCACAGTTTTCGACATTTTCAGAAAAGCCATTTATGTCAAAAAATGGAAAGCTAGAACAGCGTAAAGAGCTTCATCTTCAAAAATCTAAAAGTCAAAAACGATTTTCAAAACGCAAAGATGATGCTGCACAATTAAAGAATAAAAATTCTTCATCTTCAAAAGAAAGACATGAAAAAGCAAAGGCATCAGCAAAGTGTGCAAAGTCTTTTCGTTTTCGCAAATCCGTAAAGAAGGCGGCTTGAATAAAATATTTAGACTAGTTTATGGAAAAGGGTTATTTTCCTTTTTTAGTTTAAAGAAGAAAAACAGAAGTAAAAATATTTTTTTCCAAAGTAGTATCCATTACATGTTGGTTTATGATGGAAAAAAATGTGGTTGGTAAGATTTTTAAATACAATTTGTGAGTGGCTTGCATCCATTTTTAAATCTTAGCAATGAAGTAGTTGATTTTGATATTCTTGCGACATTTATTATCATAGTAGAACACAGCAGGATATGTATTTGTGTTTTGAAAAGAGTGCTTAAAGAGGTATAAGATTTGTGCGTAAAAACTTATCTCATAGTTTTTTAGGCTGTGGCAATTTTTGTTATATTGGTGTTATTGAGATAATTCTTATGACTCAGTTTCGGTTGTATTTTTTTATATTTTTGAATGATTGTTTTGAAAGCAAATCTTTTAGCTTAATTACTTTTTAAGCATAAATGATTTGCTTTTGGCTGTATAGACAAAATTTATAGGAAAACTTCGGGATTATTAGCTTATTTGGCAAGTTTTTCAAAAAAATCACGATTTGTAATTTAGAGTAACCGTAATTTCACCTAAATATATAGTATGAGAAAAAGCAGCTCACTTTATTATGATTTTGACAATAACGAGTAAATGAATAAAAACCCTATAAGTGGCTCCCCGGGCCGGATTCGAACCAGCGACCAACCGGTTAACAGCCGGTTGCTCTACCACTGAGCTACCGAGGAACAATTCACTATTAAACTATGCAAGCTATAGCAAAGCAATATTGATTTGCAAAGGGAAAAATTACTTTTTTTAAAAAAATGTCAAACTATTGTGTAAGAAGAGGAAAAAAGATCAAAAGAGATTTCTATATCTTGACGGATGTGTTACCTTCCCTTATGGAAAGTGCTGTATTTATTTGATGAGGCCTCGTGGCAGAATGGTTACGCAGAGGACTGCAAATCCTTGTATCCCGGTTCGATTCCGGGCGAGGCCTCCAGTTAATTTTATCAAGATGGCATTAGGGGGTAGATAGGTTTAGATGAATTGTTTTGCCTCCTTAATAGAAACGCTTTTATATTTATATAAAAATAATGCACACAAAAAATAATGCACACAATTAGAGTCTAATTATAATCTAATTGTTGATTATGGCGTACTTTTTGTTGATTGTGGCGTGCTTTTTTGCAAAACTCACAAAGGATTTGGATTTAATTATCGTTGCTTTTGTGTAGGTTTTGTTATATGTTGAGAGAAAAGGTTGGCTATGGTTGCAGATTTTGCAGAGCTTCGCCGCAAAATGGTAGATAATCAAATTCGCACAGTAGATGTGACGAATTTATCAGTCCTTGAAGCGTTTTTAACGGTTCCGCGTGAAGATTTTGTACCAGAAAATATTAAGGCTTTGAGTTATCTCGATACCGATGTTATTGTTTATCCAGCGCAAAATGGGTTACCTGCACGTTATTTGATGAAACCTGCATCTTTAGCAAAATTACTACAGCTTGCAGCTATAAAATCCTCTGATACTGTTTTAGATATTGGTGCAAATAGTGGGTATTGTGCAGCATTGCTTTCAAAATTTGCAAAGTCTGTGATTGCGTTGGAAAATAATAAAGCTCTTTCAGATCAAGCAATCAAGATTTTAGAGCGTAATCAATGCGATAATGTTAGTGTGGTTCATGGTTCATTAGAAAAGGGATATGCCGTTGAAGAGCCTTATGATGTAATTTTTATCGAGGGTGCTGTTGATTTTATTCCTGATGGTATTTTTGACCAAATGAATGACAGTGGACGTCTTGTTGTTGTTGAAGGACAAGGTAATGCTGGTGTTGCACGTGTCTATGTCAAAGAAAATGGGATTGTCTCGGTGCGTCGTGCTTTTAATCTTGCTGTAAAATGTCTTCATAGTTTTGCAAAAACACCTAGTTTCGTATTTTAGTGCTTATTTTGTTTTATGGGTAAAGATAGTTATAATGATTGTTTAGGGGGTTCTGTCGTGTTCAAAATAAACAAGAAGTTAAAAGTCTGTTTGTTGTTTGTACCAAGTGTCCTTATCTCAGGGTCGGTTTATGCTGAGACATTGATGGATGCTTTGTCTAAAGCTTATACATATAATGCTAAGTTAAATAATGAACGTGCAGCTGTACGCATAGCAGGTGATGATGTAATCATTGCGCGTTCAGGGTTATTACCACAAATTGAAGGAGTTGGAAATTATGGGCGTAGTAAGCCTTTGATGGGTTCTTATAATACGTCTGGATCTATAGGGATAAAATTAAGTCAAAGATTATTTGATGGTTTCATTACGCAAAATATATTTTCTTCAGCTCAGGTTAAGTTTCAAGCGCAACGTGAATATCTTCGTAATGCAGAACAAAATATATTTTTGGAAACTGTAACGGCCTATGCTGATGTTTATAAAGCGCGTCGTATTGCTGATCTTCGTAGAGAGAATTTGGCTGCTCTTGAAGAACAAGTTCGTTCAAATAGGGCAAAACTTGATGTAGGAGAGGGAGGGCGTGTTGACCTTTCTCAGGCAGAAGCTGCGCGTTCTGTAGCAGTTTCAGAGCTCAGTTTGGCACGTGCTGATGTAAAGTCAGCAGAAGCTGTTTATCGACAAATAGTTGGCTCTGATCCTAGAAAATTGCAACATCCACCAGTGGCAAAAGGATTACCTATAAATCTTGATACTGCTTACAAAATTAGCGTTGTTATGCATCCAGCAATTCTTTATGCAAAATATTTAGTTGATGCTAGTTCTTATAATGTAAAAGCTAAAGAAGGAGCCTTGCTTCCTAAAATTGATTTATTCGCAACAACATCCTATAATCGTATTTACAGTGGTCCTGGAGAAGATGGGGTTTCTAAATCAATGGGGCTATCATTGAGTATCCCAATTTTTGAAGGTGGACGTACGTCTGCACAAATTCGCCAGTCAAGGGAACAACTTGAACAAGCCCATCTGCAGCTTGATTTGGCTCATAGTAATATAAGGCAAGCGCTTACTTCTACTTGGTTCCAGTTAGAGGGTGCACGCGCATCTGTAGTTGCTTATCGTGATAGTGTTTGTGCTGCTGAAATTGCTCTTAAAGGCCGTATTCAAGAAAATCGTGTAGGACAAGCAACCACACTAGATGTTTTAAATTCTAGAACTCAGTTGATTAACGCTCAAATTGCGCTTGCAATGGCAGAACGCAATGCTGTTGTTGCGAGTTATGGTGTTCAATCTTCCATTGGTAAACTAACTGCAAATTATTTAGGTTTAAAAACCATTCAATATATTCGATAAGAACATAAAACAGCCTTTTTTTTGTAAAAACTTTTTACTTTTAAAAGATCAATATATTAATGGTCAAACATATTGGGAAATGTAGCGGTTAGATATTATTAAAAAACATGAAGAAAATTGTGTGTAGCATCATCTTCATGTCAAAGAGGTGTGTTGATATTGCGATCCTTTTGCTTACACTAAAATATAGTGATTCTGTTTGTTGTTGCGTCTTTGAAAGGTTTTAAGTATGGTACAGAGTTCAAGCGTATTACGTGAGTCAAGTATGGATGAAATTTTGACATCTATACGTGAAATAATCGAGGAAAATTCGATTCAATCCGATTATCTTTCAAATGAAGGTAGTGCAGTGAATTCTTCTACAGATCATTCAGAGGCCTCTTCAGATGGTGTTTATGACGCAACCTTATCAGTTGATGATGCTATGAAGGCTTTAGCTGATCGTATAGGTCTTTCTTCTGAAAATCAGAATTTTTCTTCAACACAAGTACAAGAGAATACAGAAACAGAAAATAGTACAGTTGGCATGGATATGCAAAATATGAAAATTTCTTCTAAAGAACCGCATCTTATCCATAAAGAAAGTGAATACAGTAATGAAGGTGGTGCGTCACAGTCAGAAAATATAGTTTCTGGTCGTATGGAATTGCCTGCATATTGTGTTTCTTCTGCGGAAAAAATTGCAAAGGATGTTTTGCGTCCAGCTATAGCTGAATGGTTGCAGGGTAAATTGCCTGTGTTGTTAGAGGATATTTTACGTGAAGAGATCGTAAAGGCGATTAAGAAAATATCTTAATTATTTATTTATCAGTATTTTTTCATTTTCTATTTTATTTTTATGAAGGTTTTGTTAGCAGTTTTGCATGGTCAGTGGGACTTGCAAATAGTATGATTAATTTTTGAATCATACGCTGCGTTTTTAGCAGTGTTGTAGGTGAGTGGGTGAGAATGTTAGAAAAAAACTATGATGCTGCTTCTGTAGAGAAACGGATTGCGGAAAAGTGGGAAGCTCGTGGTGCTTTTGAAGCTGGGATGGGTTCAAAGGTGGGTGCTGAGCCTTTTTGTGTTATGCTTCCACCTCCTAATGTTACGGGCTCGCTTCATATGGGGCACGCGCTTAATACGACGATTCAAGATATTGTAGTGCGTTTTCAGCGGATGCGTGGAAAGAATGTATTGTGGCAGCCCGGTATGGATCACGCAGGGATTGCAACGCAAATGGTTGTTGAGCGTCAGCTTGCTGAGCGTCGAGAGCCAACGCGTCAGGAAATGGGAAGGGAAAAATTTGTTGAGCGTGTTTGGGAATGGCGTCATGAAACAGGTGGGGTTATTGCCAATCAATTACGACGGCTTGGCGTTTCATGTGATTGGTCGCGCGAGCGATTTACAATGGATGAAGGTTTGTCTCAAGCTGTTCTCGAGGTATTTGTTACACTTTATAAGCAAGGACTAATATATAAGGATAAGCGTCTAGTTAATTGGGATCCAAAACTGTTGACGGCGATTTCTGATCTTGAAGTTGAACAAAAAGAGATTAAAGGTCATTTGTGGCACTTTAGGTATCCACTTGAAGGTAAAATTTTTGATCCCAGTGATGCTACAACTTTTATAACAGTAGCGACAACACGACCAGAAACGATGCTTGGTGATACGGGGATTGCAGTTAATCCTGAAGATGATCGTTATAAAAACCTGATAGGTAAAAATGCTATTTTACCACTTGTTGGCCGTAAATTATTGATTGTTGGTGATGCTTATGCCAATCCTGAAGAAGGAAGTGGTGCTGTGAAAATTACACCAGCACATGACTTTAATGACTTCGAAGTAGGGCAGCGCAATAATTTACGTTTGATCAATATTTTTACACAAAAAGCTGAAATTTTCCTTCGTGGGAATGAAGCGTTTTTTGATGGTTTGGCTTTATCAGATGAATTAAAGTCATTAGTGGAAAATTTAGATAAATCTGACCGTTTTATTGCACGTAATCGGATTATTTCTTTGATGGAAAAGGGGGGATATTTAGTAACTATTGATGATCATATACACACTGTCCCTCATGGAGATCGGGGTGGGGTGCCTATTGAGCCATTTTTAACAGATCAATGGTATGTTCATGCTGCTGAATTGGCTAAGCCAGCAATAGAGGCTGTGCATCAAGAAAAAACACAATTTATCCCAAGCAGCTGGAAGAAAACCTATTTCAATTGGATGCAAAATATTCAACCTTGGTGCATTTCTCGCCAATTATGGTGGGGACACCAAATTCCAGCTTGGTATGGTCCTGATGGTACAGTTTTTGTTGAAAAAAGTGAGGAAGAAGCTTTAGCTTCGGCTCTATCTCATTATGGTGAAGTGGTTAAGCTAACCCGTGATCAAGATGTTTTAGATACTTGGTTTTCATCAGCTCTTTGGCCTTTTTCAACGCTAGGATGGCCCGAAAAAACAACTGCTTTAACGACTTATTATCCTACATCTTTGTCAGTAACTGGATTTGATATTATTTTTTTCTGGGTTGCTCGTATGATGATGATGGGGCTGCATTTTATGGGTGAAGTTCCTTTTCCAACGGTTTATGTGCACGCTCTTGTAAGGGATCAGAAGGGCGCAAAGATGTCAAAATCGAAAGGAAATATTATTGATCCATTGGAGCTTATTGATCAATATAGTGCGGATTCTCTTCGTTTCACTTTAGCTATTATGGCTGCACAAGGCCGTGATGTAAAACTTGATCCTTCTCGTATTGCAGGTTATCGTAACTTTGCTACAAAATTGTGGAACGCTACCCGATTTGCAAAGATGAACGGTGTTAAGCATAATCCAGATTTTAAGCCAGAAGAAGCAAAGATTACGCTTAATCGTTGGATTTTAACGGAGTTATCTAGAACTGTTTTAGCAGTGACGAGCGGTATTGAAAATTATAAATTTAATGAAGCTGCTAGTGCACTTTATCGTTTCATCTGGAATACGTTATGTGATTGGTATCTAGAGCTTCTCAAACCTATATTTCAAAGTTCGGATGAGGATGCTAAAAGTGAAGTTCAGGCATGTACTGCTTGGGTTTTGGATGAAGTTTATAAGCTTCTCCACCCTTTTATGCCTCATATAACGGAGGAGTTATGGTTTCTCACAGAAACGTCAAGCATGAAACGTGAGGATATGCTGGTGCTGACTAAATGGTCAGAGGTAACGTTTTCAGATGAAGAAGCTGCTTCTGATATTAATTGGCTTATTGATATTATAACAGAGATTCGTTCAGTGCGTTTTGAGATGAATATTCCAGCAGCTGTGCTAGCGCCCCTTGTTATTGTGGAGGGGGGGGAGATAATGCACGAACGTGTGCAGCGTTATGAGGCTATCCTTAAAAAGTTAGCACGTATTGAGACAATTAAGTTTTCTGATAAGATTCCAGCGACATCGGCGCAGATGGTTTTTGGAGAAGCAATTTTTTGCTTACCATTAGGGCAGTTGATTGATTTGGAGGTTGAGCGTGCTCGTTTAATAAAAGACATCAAAAAAATCGAACAAGATATTGAAAAAATATCAATTAAATTAAATAATGTAAAGTTTGTAGAAAATGCGAAACAAGAGATTGTTGAGGCTGAACGAAATAGAATTGCAGAATTGTATGCTGCTAAAAAGAAAATATCCGTTGCTTTAGAGCGGTTAGTTTAATTGTGGTTTTTTTATTTCCATCATTTTGATGATTCTTTTTGATAGGTAATACACCACTCATTGATAAAACATATCATCAATTATTAATGGTAAAATGATGGTTTATCCGTCTAATTCAGGAAACATCTCAAGGTTTTTTTTGTCTTTTGTTCTTTCGCATTTTCTTCTTTGAATAACAGTTGTAAAGGCAATGCGATCACCGTTAAAAACAAAGTTTGGGTTTATAAAGTAACATCCTTTCCGCATTGTTTTTGCAATGATTTGAGCCTTTTCCAATTCATTAATTCCTCGTTTGAAAGTCGTAAGACTAAGCTTTAATGATTGTTCTGATGTTGTTTGAAACTTCAAAAAGTCTTCTAGGATAAAACTATCTAAATCTACTTCATCTTTTGATAGAGCTAGATTTTGAATCACCCATAGTAGAATGCCAAAAGCTTTAATTCCAGCTGATGATAGCTCAAAAATTAGACCAATATTAGCTGTAAATAATTTAACAAACTGTTCTCCATCTATCTTCTTAAAGGGGGCACATGAGTGCCTTGAATTTCTCCAGTATTTTGATTTACCAGAATGTTATTATCACGTCCTAAACGAGATAATTTGATTTGTTTTCCTTTTTAGGAAAGAGGAATAGTTTATCCGTATTATAACGATGACTTATTGTAACGTATGAAAAAACAGTCGTGAAAAATTAAATCAAGAGACGACCTTATCATTTTGGATGAATCTAAATGGTATATGGTATGCGGCAATATCGTTGGTGGTTATATATTAAAATAATTTTTGAATATTTTATTATCATATTTCCTAAACACCCCTAAAAACTACGGCTTGAGCTTTTATATCTTAATCTTCAACAAAGATGACTTTGTTAGCCTTAATGTACTGGTTAATTAATGACTAAGGATTCTAGATAAAAATTCTTGTGCACGCGGTGTTCTAGCTTGTGGGTTAGAGAAAAATTCTTCAGATGAACAATCTTCAAGAATTTTTCCTTGATCCATGAAAATAATACGCTCTGATACTTTTTGAGCAAATCCCATTTCATGAGTTACGCAAATCATTGTCATGCCTTCTTCTGCTAAGCTGATCATAACATCTAGTACTTCACCTACCATCTCAGGATCTAGAGCAGATGTTGGCTCGTCAAAAAGCATAATAAGTGGATCCATAGTTAAGGCGCGTGCAATAGCAACACGTTGTTGTTGACCTCCAGAAAGCTGACCTGGGTATTTATCTTTATGTTTAATGAGTCCAACGCGTTCAAGATATAATAAACCGTGTTCTAGTGCTTCTTTTTTGCTGCGCTTTAAGACTTTAGTTTGTGCAATTGTTAAATTTTCCATGACGGACAAATGTGGAAAAAGCTCAAAGTGTTGAAATACCATTCCTACGTGGCTGCGCAATTTAGGCAGATTCGTTTGTTTTGAATGAACTGGTGTTCCATTAATCCAAATTTCACCTTTTTGAAAGGGTATTAGAGCATTAATAGTTTTAAGAAGTGTTGATTTACCAGATCCCGATGGCCCGCAAACTACGACAACTTCTCCTTTATTGATATTAGTTGTGCAGTTCTTTAGAATATTGACTTTACCATACCAATTGGAAACATTTTTTATTTCGATCATATGTGTAGACATTTTTTTTCCTGTTAGCGAATAATGGATATTTTTTTTTGTAAGTATAAAACTATCTGTGACAATGTAAAACAAATAACAAAATAGAAAACCGCTGCTAATATATATGCTTCTTGTTTTACACCAAAGTTGTTTGCGACAATATCGAAGCTGTTCAAAAGGCTATTGCCACTGATCGCATAGACAAGGGTTGTATCCTGAAAGAGGATAATGATCTGTGTTAAAAAGATTGGAAGCATATTTCTAAAGGCTTGAGGAAGAATTACAATGTACATATTTTGCCAATATGTCATTCCAAGGGCTTGTCCTGCATGTTTTTGTCCTTGTGAAACTGAATTTATTCCAGCACGCATAATCTCAGCAAAATAAGCGGTTTCAAATGCGCTGAAGGTAATTAATGCCGATTTATTTGCACCAATTGATGTGCCGGTCAAAAAAGGTAAAAGCACAAAAAACCACAAGATAACCATGACAAGTGGTATTGAGCGCATGGCAATTATGTAAATTATTGCAAGTATAGAAAGCAATTTAATAGAAGAAAGTCGCATCATTGCTAATAGTGTGCCAAAAATAAGCCCAAATACTGTAGCAAAAAGAGTCAAGAAAATGCTAAAAAGCAATCCTGGCAGAATATAAGAACAGAATATATCGAAGGTAAAAAATGAAAAATCAAAATTTGAAAAATTAAAAGGAGAATGAAATTCAAACTGGGAGTTTATGAAATCTATCATATTTAACGTCCCTCTGTTTGAAAACTGGGAATTTTGAGCATTTGTTCAATTATTGTCATAATAATGTATATGGATAATGCTATAAAAATATAAAGAATAGTTACAATGAAGTAGTTTTCATAAACATGACTTATTTCTTCAATCGTTTGGTATTGAAATTGCATGAGTTCATGTATTGAAACTGCGAATGCTATAGATGAGTTTTTTACAATACCCATTGCCTCTGATGTGAGTGGGGGCATGATTGTGCGCATAGCGCGCGGTAATATAATATAGCGATAATTTTGATAGATCGTAAATCCCATTGCTGTGGCTGCATCGCGCTGTCCAGAAGGAATGGACTCAATTCCTGAACGAACCTGTTCTGCAATGCGTGCAGATGTAAAGAATCCTAAAGCACATGTTATCAATAAAATAGGTGGAAAATTCATCGCTGGTGGATAAACTTTAGGCACGACAAAGTACCATAAAAATACTTGTATCAGTAAAGGAATGTTACGCATAATTTCTACCCAAACACCTCCAATGATACGAAATAAGCAATGAATCATAGACGTATTTGGCAGAGTGCGCATTGTTCCTATAATAACACCCAAAACTACAGCCAAGATTAGCGAAGAAATAGATAATATAACTGTATTTTGAAAGCCATCGAGTAGTGTATCTAAATAGGTATGATTTACACCTGGTGTTCCGATACATCCAGCTACTAGTGTTTGATTAAGATCATCTGTACAAAGGAAAGAAAAGTCCATCATTTAATATTTCCCAAACGTAGTCATTTGCAAATAAGCTGCATTCACATATGTTAAAATTTATTGAAAAATGAACTAAACATAACTGTCCTCAATTTTTGAAGAGTTTGGTTATGTTTTTCAAATTTTACAAATCATTTTCTGCATAGTCTTCGCGAGGCTTACTATTTGGGTGTTCCCAAGCGTATTTTGTTGATTTTGATAGAGGGAGATTTACAATGACATTTGTAGGTGGGGTTGGTTTCATAAACCATTTGTTATAAAGATCTTTAAGTGATCCGTCCTGAATTTGGCGTATAATACTTTCATTGATTGTTTGCTCTAAACCTTCATCATTTAATCGGAGCATACAGGCGATAGGTTCAACTGAAAGGACAGTATCAAGAATGACATAATCAGATGGATTTCTTGATTTAGCAATATGTCCAGCAAGAATCGAAGCATCCATAACATATGCATCTGCACGACCAGATTCTAATAATAGAAAGCTATCTCCATGATCTTTCCCTTTCATGGTCTTAAAGTTAATATTTTTTGTACGTTGATTTTTACGGAGAAGCTGGACAGAAGTTGTACCAGTGGTAGTTGCGATTGTTTTTCCATTTAAATCATCAAGAGATTTAATATTAGAACTTTTCTTTACAGCAATCCGAACTTCTTCAACGTAAGTAGTATAAGCAAATGCTGCTTCTTTACTGCGAGCAATATCATTTGTTGTTGAACCACATTCAAAATCATAGGTCTTATTTTTGAGTAAGGGAATTCTATTTTGTGATGTGATGGCGAGATAATTAATTTTAATTGGTTTGCCAATTTTTTTTGAAATGTCATCAACGATATGCTTTGCCATTTCTGTGTGGAATCCAACATATTCTCCATTCCCAAGAGCATAAGCTAAACCTGATGCTTCACGAACACCTAAAGTAATTTCCCCTGTTTTCTTTATTTTTGCAAGTGTATCATTTCCAGCTTGTGCAGAACTTGTTAGCCCAATGATGGCCGCTGCAATGAATATTAACAGTGATTTTTTCATTTTTTCCTCCATTTATTTATTATTATTATTATTTTTATTTAAAATATACTTTTATCCGTGTTGTGTAACATATTCATTAATTAAAGTGGCATGTTTTTTATTCTTTTAATGAGGGATGAGTGTTGTACTTTATTAACTAAAGTCAAGGCAGATCCAAACAGGGGTATGATCTGATGGTTTTGGATACCCTCTTACTTCTGTTTGACTATAAGCGCAGATGAGTTGATCAACAGCTTCTGGTGACAATAATAAGTGATCAATGCGGATACCGTTATTTTTAAGCCATGCTCTAGCTTGAAAATCCCAAAAGCTAAATGACGGCATATCCGTGACGTTACGAATAGCATCATAATAACCTAAATGAATAATGCGTTGAAATGCTTGTCTTGTTTGTAGAAGAAATAAGGCATCATTACTCCATTGTTGAGGATTTTTTGCATCCAATGGGGTAGGGATGACATTATAATCTCCAGCTAATATAAGAGGTTCTTCATATGCAAGCAATGATTTTGCATGTGCATACAATCTTTCCATCCATTCTATTTTATAAAGGTATTTTTCGCTGTTGATGGGATTGCCATTTGGAAGATAAAGAGATGCAATACGAATAGCTTTTTTATTTATTGAATAAACGGCTTCAATGTAACGTGCTTGTTCATCATCATCATTCCCTGGTAGTCGACGGATAACTTCATCGGGTGTTTTTTTAGAAAGAATCGCAACACCATTGAAACTTTTTTGTCCGTGAGCTTCTATGTGATAACCTAGGCTTTCGATTGTGTCGCGTGGTAAATTTTCATCTCTACTTTTAATTTCTTGTAAACAGACTATATCGGGCTGATCTTGTTGTAGCCATTTATATAATGTTTCATGTCGTGCTTTTATTCCGGCGATATTCCATGTTGCTATCTTCATGGTGTTTGCTCTTAGATATTACGTATGCAATTTGTTAAGTGACTACGTTGCAGTGTCATAGAAGTACCTTTTATAGTTGTCGTTCTTTATTATTATCCTGTGGGAATATTACTATGACTATTTTATTTATCAAGAGCTTCCCAAAAAGCTAAATTAAAGTATTATCATTACAATATTAATTTTTTTATAAACTTTATGATGTTTAGTTCTTGACGAATGTATATGTTCTCGCTATTAGAGGCTATTGTAACCGATGTCAGAGTGATTAAAGTTCTGGGTATTTATCTTGGTGATCATCTCTAACAGGGTTTGTTTTAAAAATAAAAGCAAATGCCAGTGCAAGAGGCTATTGCCTTCTCTGCTTGTAGTCGGGTGAACTGTTTATTGCAGTCATGCCCGATTTTGTGTATGAGATTAGGTTCTTGTTCTGGCTTGTGTTGGAATAGGTAAAAGTAAAGCCCATCTGGGTGAGACGAACGTAAAAAGAGGAAGGTTTGTATGCCTACCGTAAATCAGTTAATTCGCAAGCCGCGTGTGGTGCCTGTTAAGCGTAATAAGGTTCCTGCTCTTCAGTCGAATCCGCAGAAACGTGGTGTTTGTACGCGTGTCTATACAACGACGCCAAAGAAACCAAACTCTGCTCTTCGTAAAGTTGCTAAAATTCGTTTGACAAATGGATTTGAGGTAATTGGTTATATTCCTGGGGAAGGGCATAATCTTCAAGAGCACTCTGTCGTGATGATTCGTGGTGGTCGTGTGAAAGATTTGCCAGGGGTTCGTTATCACATTATTCGTGGGTTGCTTGATACTCAGGGTGTGAAGAATCGTAAACAGCGTCGTTCGAAATATGGCGCGAAGCGTCCAAAATAATATTGAAAGACAGAGCTAATGTCCCGTCGTCATAGAGCAGAAAAGCGTGAAATTAATCCAGATCCTAAATTTGGTGATTTGGTCATTACAAAATTTATGAATGCCATAATGTTTGATGGAAAAAAATCGGTCGCTGAGCGTATCGTTTATGGTGCGCTTGATGTTGTGGAAAATAAAGTGAAGTCAGATCCCGTGGCCTTGTTCCATAAAGCGTTAGAAAATGTTGCTCCTCATATTGAGGTGCGTTCGCGTCGTGTTGGAGGCGCTACTTATCAAGTCCCGATTGATGTTCGTCCAGATCGTCGTCAAGCACTTGCTATCCGTTGGTTGATTGCAGCGGCGCGCGGACGTAATGAGACAACGATGATTGATCGTCTTTCTGGTGAATTAGTGGATGCGGCTAGTAATCGTGGTTCTGCGGTGAAGAAGCGTGAGGATGTTCATCGTATGGCTGAAGCTAATCGTGCGTTTTCTCACTATCGCTGGTAAGTGTTTTTTTTGAACTAAGGCAAGTATAATGGCTCGCGAATATAAAATTGAAGATTATCGTAATTTTGGTATTATGGCGCATATTGACGCCGGTAAAACCACTATGACTGAGCGTATTTTGTTCTATACCGGTAAAAATCATAAAATCGGTGAGACGCACGATGGTGCGTCTACAATGGATTGGATGGAGCAAGAGCAAGAGCGTGGTATTACGATTACATCTGCAGCAACAACGACGTTTTGGGAAGGGCGTGATGGTCGGAAGCGGCGCTTTAATATCATTGATACACCAGGGCACGTTGATTTTACTATTGAGGTTGAGCGCTCTTTACGTGTTCTTGATGGTGCAATAGCGTTGTTGGATGCGAATGCTGGTGTGGAGCCTCAAACAGAGACTGTTTGGCGGCAGGCTGAGAAATATCATGTGCCGCGTATGGTTTTTGTTAATAAAATGGATAAAATAGGTGCGGATTTCTATCGTAGTGTAGAAATGGTCGGTTCGCGATTAGGGGCTAAAGCTCTTGTTTTGCAGTTGCCGATTGGTGCTGAGAATGATTTTGAGGGTGTTGTTGATCTTATTGAAATGAAGGCATTGAGATGGGATGGTTCTATTGGTGCTTCGGCAGTGGTAAGTGAGATTCCCTCTGATTTGAAAGACGAGGCGGAAGAGTATCGCGAAAAGTTAATTGAGATGGCTGTTGAGGTTGATGAGACTGCGATGGAGGCTTATTTAGAAGGCGTAATGCCGACTAATGAACAGCTTATTGCTCTTATTCGTAAGGGGACGATAGACGTTCAATTTCATCCTGTTCTTTGTGGTACGGCTTTTAAAAATAAGGGGGTGCAACCACTTTTAGATGCAGTTGTTTCTTATCTCCCTTCTCCAGTTGATGTTCCGGCGATTAATGGTATTGATGTGAAGACTGAAGCTGAAGTAACGCGTGAATCTTCAGATGATGCTCCACTTTCCATGCTTGCTTTTAAAATTATGAATGATCCTTTTGTTGGATCATTAACTTTTTGTCGTATTTATTCTGGTAAAGTTCAGAAAGGTGTTTCTCTTGAAAATACCGTAAAAAGAAAGAAAGAACGCTTAGGGCGTATGCTTCAGATGCATTCAAATTCTCGTGAAGATATTGAAGAAGCGTTTGCGGGTGATATTGTTGCTCTTGCTGGGCTTAAAGAGACAACAACAGGTGATACTCTTTGTGATCCTTTGAAACCTATTATTTTGGAGCGGATGGAATTTCCTGAACCTGTTATTGAAATTGCAATTGAGCCAAAAACGAAAGCAGACCAAGAAAAAATGGGTATCGCGCTTAATCGTTTAGCGGCGGAGGATCCTTCGTTTCGTGTTAAATCAGATGAGGAGTCAGGGCAGACGATTATAGCGGGGATGGGTGAACTTCATCTTGACATTATCGTTGATCGTATGCGGCGTGAGTTTAAAGTTGAAGCAAATATTGGGCAACCTCAGGTTGCTTATCGTGAATCGATTACGAAAGCTGCAGAGATCGATTATACTCATAAAAAGCAGTCTGGTGGTGCGGGGCAGTTTGCTCGTGTAAAAATTATTTTTGAACCTCATGATGGTGATGATTTTGTTTTTGAATCGAAAATTGTTGGGGGTTCTGTTCCAAAGGAATATATTCCAGGTGTTCAAAAGGGAATTGAAAGTGTTATGGGGTCTGGTCCTCTTGCAGGTTTTCCTATGCTTGGTGTAAAAGCTACTTTGGTTGATGGTGCTTACCATGATGTTGATTCTTCCGTTTTGGCTTTTGAAATTGCTGCGCGTGCAGCTTTTAGAGATGGTGCTAAAAAGGCTGGTGCGCAACTTCTTGAGCCGATCATGAAGGTAGAGGTTGTTACGCCAGAAGATTACGTAGGTGATGTTATTGGTGATTTGAATTCTCGTCGGGGTCAAATTTCAGGAACTGAGGCGCGTGGTATTGCGACAGTGGTGAATGCAATGGTGCCTTTAGCAAATATGTTTGGTTATGTGAACAGTCTTCGTTCGATGAGTCAAGGACGTGCTCAGTATACAATGCAGTTTGATCATTATGAGCCTGTTCCTTCGGCTGTTGCTTTGGAGATTCAAAAGAAATATGCGTAATTTTTAGTTGTGTAATTAATTTTTTAACTTAGTCCTTAATTTGGACAAAAAATGGAGAGCTCAAAATGGCAAAGAGCAAATTTGAACGTACGAAGCCGCATGTTAATATCGGTACGATTGGTCACGTTGATCATGGGAAGACTTCATTAACAGCAGCGATTACGAAGTATTTTGGTGAATTTCGAGCCTATGATCAAATTGATGCGGCGCCAGAAGAACGTGCGCGCGGAATCACCATTTCTACAGCGCATGTTGAATATGAAACGGAAAATCGGCATTATGCACACGTTGATTGTCCAGGGCACGCGGATTATGTTAAGAACATGATTACGGGCGCTGCTCAGATGGATGGTGCGATTTTGGTTGTTTCTGCAGCTGATGGTCCAATGCCTCAAACGCGTGAGCATATTTTGTTAGCACGTCAGGTTGGTGTTCCTGCAATTGTTGTTTTTCTTAATAAGGTTGATCAGGTTGATGATGCTGAGCTTTTGGAGCTTGTTGAGCTTGAAGTCCGTGAGCTCTTATCAAAGTATGATTTCCCAGGAGATGATATACCAATCGTTAAAGGTTCTGCATTGGCAGCTCTTGAAGATACAGATAAAAGCATTGGTGAAGATGCAGTTCGCCTTTTAATGAGTGAGGTTGATAATTATATCCCAACTCCTGAGCGTCCAGTTGATCAGCCATTTTTGATGCCGATTGAAGATGTTTTTTCAATTTCTGGTCGTGGAACAGTTGTCACCGGTCGTGTTGAGCGTGGTGTTATAAAAGTTGGTGAAGAAATTGAGATTATTGGAATTCGTCCAACTTCTAAAACGACGGTTACAGGAGTTGAGATGTTCCGCAAGCTTTTGGATCAAGGGCAAGCAGGTGATAATATAGGTGCGCTTCTTCGTGGTGTTGATCGTGAAGGTGTTGAACGTGGTCAAGTTTTGGCAAAACCCGGTTCGGTTACCCCGCATACTAAGTTTAAAGCCGAGGCTTATATTTTAACGAAAGATGAAGGTGGCCGTCACACGCCTTTTTTCACGAATTATCGCCCACAGTTTTATTTCCGCACTACGGATGTGACAGGTATTGTTTCGCTTCCAGAAGGAATTGAAATGGTTATGCCTGGTGATAACGTCGCTATGGATGTTTCTTTGATTGTTCCGATTGCAATGGAAGAAAAGCTTCGTTTTGCTATTCGTGAAGGTGGCCGTACTGTTGGTGCAGGTATCGTTTCTAAAATTATTGAGTAAATAATGATTGTTGAGGAGCATCTTTAATTTTTTAAAGGTGTTTTATATGGCAGGGAAATAGAGAGCATGAACAGTCAAAATATCCGCATTCGCTTAAAGGCGTTTGACCATAGAATTCTTGACGCGTCGACACGTGAAATTGTGTCGACCGCTAAGCGTACCGGTGCTAATGTCCGTGGTCCCATTCCGCTTCCAACGCGGATTGAAAAATTTACGGTCAATCGTGGTCCGCATATTGATAAGAAGAGTCGTGAGCAATTTGAAATGCGTACACATAAACGTCTTCTTGATATTGTTGATCCAACACCGCAAACGGTTGATGCGCTAATGAAGCTTGACCTTTCTGCTGGTGTGGATGTTGAAATTAAGCTCTGAGGTTTGAGGACAGAAGGAACAGACCCGATGCGTTCAGGTGTAATAGCACAGAAGCTGGGCATGACCCGTATTTATAATGATGCTGGTGAACATGTGCCAGTAACAGTACTTCGTTTGAAGAATTGTCAGGTTATCGCTCAGCGAACAGTTGAAAAGAATGGTTATACTGCTGTTCAATTAGGTGTAGGTTTTGCTAAAGTTAAAAATATTTCGCGAGCCCTCCGTGGACATTTTGCGAAGGCTTTTGTTGAACCAAAGGCTAAAGTGGTGGAATTTCGTGTTACTCCCGACAATCTTCTTGATGTCGGTACTGAGATTACAGTAGAACATTTTATTCCGGGACAAAGGGTTGATGTAACTGGCACGAGTATAGGTAAGGGTTTTGCTGGTGTTATGAAGCGGCATAATTTTGGTGGACATCGTGCTTCACATGGTAATTCGATTACGCATCGTGCTCATGGTTCAACTGGTCAGTGTCAAGATCCTGGTAAAGTATTTAAAGGCAAAAAAATGGCTGGCCATATGGGGCAGGTACGTGTAACAACACAAAATATTGAAGTTGTTTCTACGGATGTTGAGCGTGGTTTAATTTTAGTTCGTGGCTCTGTTTCTGGTTCTAAAGGAGCTTGGATTTTAGTGCGGGATGCTGTAAAAAAACGTCTTCCTGATAATGCGCCGAAGCCTGCTGGTATTCGCCATCTTGTGAAGGAAAAAACGGAAATGGTTGCTCCGGTAACGGAAACCTCTAAGTCTGAAGGGATTGAATGATGGATCTCATAGTTAAGACGCTTGATGGTGATGAAGCTGGTAAATTAAAAGTTTCTGAAGGTATTTTTGGTCTTGTTCCTCGTGAAGATGTTTTACAACGTGTTGTGCGTTGGCAGCTTGCTCGTCGTCAGCAAGGAACGCATCAATCTCAAGGTCGATCTGATGTATCGCGAACAGGGGCAAAGATGTTTAAACAAAAAGGAACTGGGCGTGCGCGGCATTCATCTGCACGTGCTCCACAGTTTCGAGGTGGTGGTAAGGCACATGGTCCAGTATTTCGTAGTCATGTGCACGATCTTCCTAAAAAGATTCGTGCTCTTGGATTGCGCCTTGCTTTATCATCAAAATTAAAGGCAAATGATTTAATTGTAGTTGATGAATTGAGTATGAAGGATTTTAAAACTAAAGCGCTTGCTTTCAGTTTCTCTAAGCTTGGTTTCAGTAATGCTTTAGTAATTGGTGGTCAAAAAATCGATATTAATTTTTTTCGTGCGGCATCTAATATTCCTGATATTGATGTTTTGCCAGTTCAGGGAATTAATGTTTATGATATTTTGCGCCGTAACAAGCTGGTTTTATCAAAAGCAGCTATTGAAGCTCTTGAGGAGCGTTTTAAATGACAGATCTTCGCTATTATGATATAATTATTAGTCCAGTTGTTACTGAAAAATCGACTATGATTTCTGAGTATAATCAAGTTGCTTTTAATGTTGCGTTGAATGCGACAAAATCTGAGATTAAGGCTGCGGTTGAAGCACTTTTTAGTGTTAAAGTTAAAGCAGTTAACACTGTAATTCGTAAAGGAAAAATGAAGCGTTTCAAAGGAATTGTCGGTCGGCAGAGTGATGTCAAAAAAGCGATCGTGACGTTGGCTCAGGGTCAATCTATTGATGTTTCGACAGGTCTTTAAAGAGGTTCGAGGATAAGAATAATGGCACTTAAGCATTTTAATCCGACTACTCCTGGGCAGCGTCAGCTTGTTGTTGTGGATCGTTCTGATCTTTATAAAGGGAAACCTATAAAAACGTTGACTGAGGGATTGTCATCAAAAGGTGGACGCAACAATCGTGGTCGAATTACTGCTCGTTTTCAAGGTGGTGGTCATAAACGTCGTTATCGATTTGTTGATTTTAAGCGTCTCAAACGTGATATTTTTGCGAAAGTTGAGCGTTTAGAATATGATCCAAATCGTACTGCTTTTATTGCATTAATTCGTTATGAAGATGGACAGTTAGGTTATATACTTGCTCCACAGCGTCTTGGAGTTGGTGATTCTGTTATTGCTGGTTTAAATATTGATGTTAAGCCAGGTAATGCAATGCCGCTTGGTAATATGCCAGTGGGTACAATCATTCATAATGTTGAGATGAAGCCAGGAAAAGGTGGTCAGATTGCGCGTTCAGCTGGGGCTTATGCACAATTGGTCGGGCGTGATCAGGGGATGGCTATTCTTCGTCTTAATTCTGGTGAGCAGCGTTTGGTTCCTAGTAGTTGTTTTGCGACTGTGGGTGCTGTTTCAAATCCTGACCATGGAAATATTAATAATGGTAAGGCAGGTCGGTCACGTTGGCGTGGTAAGCGTCCGCATGTTCGTGGAGTTGCTATGAACCCTGTTGATCATCCTCATGGTGGTGGTGAAGGTCGTACGTCAGGTGGGCGTCATCCAGTATCTCCTTGGGGAAAGCCTACAAAGGGTAGGCGTACGCGCTCTAATAAAGCCACTGATAAATTTATTATGCGTACGCGTCATCAACGTAAAAAGTAGAAAGGTAGTCTAGAGTGGTTCGTTCAGTTTGGAAAGGTCCGTTTGTTGACGGCTATCTTCTTGGAAAGGTAGAGAAGGTGCGTGCGAGTGGGCGGAATGAAGTTATAAAAATATGGAGTCGTCGTTCTACGATTTTACCACAATTTGTTGGTTTAACTTTTGGTGTTCACAACGGAAATAAGCATATTCCTGTTTCTGTTTCTGAAGAGATGGTTGGGCATAAATTTGGTGAATTTGCTCCAACTCGGACTTATTATGGGCATGGTGCAGACAAAAAAGCGAAGAGGAAGTAAGCATGGGAAAAACTAAGGTTTCGCGCCAGCTTAAGGATAATGAGGCAAAGGCTGTTACTCGAACAATTCGTGTTAGTCCGCAAAAACTTAATCTAGTTGCTGCAATGATTCGTAGTAAAAAAGTTGATGTTGCGCTTGCTGATTTAACGTTTTCGCGTAAACGTATTGCTGGGACGGTTAAAAAAACTCTTGAAGCCGCGATTGCAAATGCAGAAAATAATCATGATCTTGATATTGATTCGTTGGTTGTTGCAGAGGCTTATGTTGGGAAGTCTATAGTGATGAAGCGTTTTCATGTTCGTGGTCGTGGACGTGCTAGTAGAATTGAACGTCCGTTTTCTCATCTTACTATTATTGTTCGTGAAGTTACCGAAAAAGTGGAGGCCGCATAATGGGTCAAAAAATAAATCCAGTAGGGCTTCGTCTTGGAGTTAATCGGACTTGGGATTCACGTTGGTATGCCGACAGTGGTGAATATGGAGTTCTTCTTCATGAAGATTTGAAAATTCGTTTATATGTGATTGAAGAGTTGAAGCAGGCTGCTATTTCTAAGGTGGTTATTGAACGTCCTCATAAAAAATGTCGCGTAACAATTCATTCGGCTCGTCCCGGTCTTATTATCGGTAAGAAGGGTGCTGACATCGAGAAGCTTCGTCGGAAGATTTCTGAGATGACGAATGCTGAGACTTCATTAAATATTATAGAGATTCGTAAGCCAGAAATTGATGCGACAATTATTGCGCAATCAATTGCTCAACAGCTTGAGCGTCGTGTTGCTTTTCGACGTGCAATGAAGCGTGCGGTTCAATCAGCTATGCGTCTTGGAGCAGAAGGTATTCGTATTAATTGTTCGGGTCGCCTTGGTGGCGCTGAAATTGCTCGTATGGAATGGTATCGTGAAGGTCGTGTTCCACTTCACACTTTGCGTGCTGATGTAGATTATGGTACAGCGGAAGCTAAGACTGCTTATGGTATTTGTGGTGTTAAAGTTTGGGTTTTTAAAGGTGAAATTCTTGAACATGATCCTATGGCTTCAGAACGTCGAGCTATAGAAAGTGATCATTCTAGTTCATCATCGAATCGTCGCCGTGAAAATACTTAGTTTTTGTGGTTGAGCTAAAATTTGGAGTAGAAAGCAATGTTGCAGCCAAAGCGCACAAAGTTTCGTAAGCAGTTTAAGGGTCGTATTCACGGTGTTTCGAAAGGTGGTACAGATTTAAATTTTGGTGCTTACGGTTTGAAAGCGGTTGAACCGGAGCGTGTTACTGCCCGTCAAATTGAAGCGGCGCGGCGTGCGATTACACGTTATATGAAGCGTTCTGGTCGTGTATGGATTCGTATTTTTCCAGATGTGCCAGTTACATCTAAGCCGACTGAAGTTCGTATGGGTAAGGGTAAGGGAAGTGTAGACTATTGGGCTGCTCGTGTTGCGCCTGGGCGTGTCATGTTTGAGCTTGATGGTGTACCTGAAAATGTGGCACGTGAGGCACTGAGATTGGGTGCTGCAAAGTTGCCTATTAAAACGCGTTTTATCCAGCGTATCGCTGAGTAGAGAGGTTATGCGATGAGAGCCACAGAGTTACGGGCGCAAACGCTCGACCAAATGAAAGATGAGTTGGCTAAGTTGAAGAAGGAGCAGTTTAATTTGCGCTTTCAGAAAGCGACGGGTCAATTGGAAAAGACTTCACGTATTAAGCAGGTTCGTCGTGACGTTGCACGTGTTAAAACTTTTCTTCGTCAAGAAATAAACAAAAGTAAGGTTTAAGGAAGTAAAAGATGCCTAAACGCGTTTTGCAAGGTGTTGTCATTAGTGATAAAAATGAGAAGACTGTAGTTGTCAAAGTGGAGCGTCATTATTCTCATCCACTTCTTAAAAAAACTGTTCGGAAATCTAAAAAATATCAAGCGCATGATGAAAAAAATCAATTTAAAGTTGGAGATCAGATTTTTATTCAAGAATCTAAGCCAATTTCAAAAAATAAGCGTTGGATTGTTGTTGAAGGCAGTGTAGTATAGTTATTTAGGTTTATTATTTTTTTTAAATTTAACAACAGTGGGTTTTGCTTCCGTTGGTAAGTTTAAATGTGTAGTTTTATCATTATTTGGCAGGTTTATCCGTGTGTCTTAGGGGCGTGATCGGATGTAAATTTTAAGAAAAGGTAGCCAGTCATGATTCAGATGCAAACAAATCTTGACGTTGCAGATAATTCTGGTGCCCGTCGTGTTATGTGCATCAAAGTGTTAGGTGGTTCAAAGCGAAAGTATGCTTCAGTCGGTGACATTATTGTTGTTTCGGTTAAGGATGCTATTCCTCGTGGACGCGTTAAAAAAGGTGATGTGATGAAAGCTGTGGTAGTTCGTACTGCTAAAGATATTCGTCGCGCGGATGGTAGTGTGATTCGTTTTGATGGTAATGCTGCTGTTTTAGTTGATAATAAGAAAGAGCCGATCGGTACACGTATCTTTGGACCGGTTCCACGCGAACTTCGTGGTAGGAATCATATGAAGATTATTTCGCTCGCTCCTGAAGTGTTGTAAGGAGTGGGTATCATGCAGAAAATCCGAAAAGGTGATAAAGTTATTGTTTTATCTGGTAAGGATAAAGGATTTAGAGGTGAAGTGATTAAAGTTAATCCGAAGGAAAATAATGCTCTTGTTAGTGGCGTTAATATGGTTAAGCGTCATCAGCGTCAAACGCAAAAACAAGAAGCTGGAATTATTTCTAAAGAATCTCCAATTCATTTGTCTAATTTAGCGATTGCTGATCCTAAGGATGGTAAGCCTACGCGTGTAGGTTTTCGTATGAATGCTGATGGTAGCAAGGTTCGTTTTTCCAAGCGTTCGGGAGAGTTGATTAATGGCTGAAGAAAAACAAGAGCCGCGTATGAAGACGCATTATTTTGAAGTAGTTCGTAAGAGGCTTCAGGAAAAATTTAATTATAGAAATGAAATGCAAATTCCGCGGCTTGATAAGATTGTGGTTAATATGGGGGTTGGAGAAGCGACTGTCGATTCTAAAAAGCCTTCTATTGCGGCTGAAGATTTAGCGTTAATAACTGGCCAGAAGGCTGTTGTTACACGTGCACGTAATTCCATTGCAAGCTTTAAAGTTCGTGAAGGAATGCCGTTGGGGGCTAAAGTTACGCTGCGTAAAGATCGTATGTTTGAGTTTTTGGATCGTCTTATTACAATTGCGCTGCCACGGGTTCGTGATTTTCGTAGTTTGAATCCTAAAAGTTTTGATGGTCGTGGTAATTTTGCTATGGGTATCAAAGAGCATATTGTATTTCCAGAAATCAATTATGATAAAGTCGATCAAATTTGGGGTATGGATATTATCGTTTGTACGACAGCGAAGACGGATGATGAGGCGCGCGAATTATTGCGTGCTTTTAATTTTCCGTTTCGTTCGTAACGGCAAACGTAGCGAGGTAAGATTATGGCCAAAGTTAGTGCCGTTGAAAAAAATAAGCGTCGTGAGATGATGGTGAAAAGTTATGCAGCGCGTCGTGCACGTTTAAAAGCGATAGTTATGAATCAAGAAATTTCTCTTGAAGAACGTTTTAGAGCTTCTGTTCAATTGGCGAAGTTGCCGCGTAATTCTGCAAAAGTTCGTGTGCGTAATCGTTGTGAAGTTTCTGGACGTCCGCGGGCTTATTATCGTAAATTAAGGATGTCACGAATTGCGTTACGTGAGCTTGGTTCTTTGGGTCATATTCCTGGTATTGTTAAATCTAGTTGGTGAGGAGAGGTCGCTTAATGTCTATGTCAGATCCTCTTGGTGATATGTTAACACGTATTCGTAATGCGCTTTCTCGTAAAAAGGGTAAGGTAATTACGCCTGCTTCAAAGCTTCGTGCGCGTGTTCTTGATGTTCTTCAGTCTGAAGGTTATATTCGTGGATATAATCAAATTGATTTTGGTGACGGAAAATCTGAAATCGAAATTGAATTGAAGTATTTTGAAGGATTAGCTGTTATTCGTGAAATTTCGCGTGTTTCGAAACCTGGTCGTCGTGTATATGTTTCCGCTAAGTCTATTCCTCAGGTGGCGAATGGTCTTGGTATTTCGATTTTGTCTACTCCTAAGGGGGTAATGGCGGATCATCAAGCACGTGAGCAAAATGTTGGTGGAGAGATTCTTTGTCGTGTTTTCTAAGTAATTGTGAGAAAACAGAAGAAAGATAGGTTAAAACAATGTCTCGTATTGGAAAAAAGCCCATTTCAGTTCCTTCTGGGGTTACCGTTGCTGTTGAGGGGCAATTGGTTAAGGCAAAAGGTCCGAAAGGTGAGCTGAGCTACGTTGTGAATGATGAAGTTTTGGTTAAATTTGAAGAAAATGTTATATCGGTTACACCACGTGATCAATCAAAAGATGCTCGTTCTAAATGGGGTATGTCACGCTCAATGATTGAAAATATTTTTTGTGGTGTGAAGGATGGTTTTGAAAAAAGACTTGAAATTAACGGTGTTGGTTATCGTGCTGCTTTGCAGGGTAAGGATATTCAGCTATCATTAGGTTTTTCGCACGATGTTATTTATAAAGTGCCGTCGGGTGTTACCGTAACAGTTCCTAAGCCAACAGAAATTGTTGTTTCTGGAGTTGATAAGCAACAAGTTGGGCAAGTTGCTGCAGAAATTCGTGAATATCGTAGTCCTGAACCTTATAAAGGTAAAGGTGTTAAGTATGCAGATGAGCGTATCTTCCGCAAAGAAGGTAAAAAGAAATAAGGATTTTGCATCATGGTTTCGTCTAAGAACATTATTCAGCGTCGCGCACGGCGTGTTCGTCGTAGAATTAAAATGGTTTCTAATGCTCGTCCACGGCTCAGTGTTTATCGTTCAAATCAGAACATTTATGCTCAGATTATTGATGATTTGCGTGGATGTACACTTGTTTCTGCATCTACTCTTGAGAGCGATTTGAAAAAATCTTTTAAAAGTGGTTCTGATAAAAAGGCTGCATTTGCTGTTGGTGCATTAATTGCTGAGCGTGCAAAAAAGGCTGGTGTTAGTGAAGTGATTTTTGATCGTGGGGCATATGTCTATCACGGGCGAGTAAAGGCTTTAGCTGAGGCTGCGCGTGAAGGTGGTTTAAGTTTTTAAGGCATTTTATTCAGAAGTTTTTGTAAAGGTCTTTTAAAGTATTTCGTATAAGTTCCTTTAGTTTTATTTTGGAACTTTATTGACGTGCTTCCGGAAAAGAAAAAGGAATTAGGAATGGCACAGAAAGAGCGTAGTGAGCGGGATGAACGTGATAGCGAGTTTATTGATAAACTCGTTCATATTAATCGTGTTGCTAAAGTTGTGAAGGGTGGTCGACGTTTTGGTTTTGCTGCTCTTGTTGTTGTTGGAGATCAAAAAGGGCGTGTTGGTTTCGGTCATGGTAAGGCACGTGAAGTACCTGAAGCTGTTCGTAAAGCTACAGAAGCTGCAAAAAATGGAATGATTTATGTTCCGCTTCGGTCAGGGCGGACGTTGCATCATGATCTTGAAGGATCTCATGGGGCTGGTCGTGTTTTGTTGCGTTCGGCTTCTGCTGGTACTGGTATTATTGCTGGAGGTCCGATGCGTGCTATTTTTGAAACTCTTGGTGTGCAGGATGTTGTTGCAAAATCGTTAGGGTCTTCAAATCCTTATAATATGGTGCGTGCAACTTTTGATGCGTTAAAGCGTCAAATGCATCCTAGAGATATTGCTGCACAACGTGGTATAAAATATTCGACTTTGCAGGCACGTCGTCAAAATTTGATTGATGCGGAATAATAGTTTCTGAGGTTAATAGAAAAGGAATTAGAAAATGGTTCAGAAAAAATCTCAGAATGGTAAAACTGTAACGGTAGAGCAGATTGGGAGTCCGATTCGGAAACCACAGATTCAGCGTGCAACATTAAAGGGTCTTGGGTTGGATAAAATGCGGAGGCGGCGTACTTTAGAGGATACACTTTGTGTGCGAGGTATGATTGCTAAAGTTCAGCATCTTGTTCGAGTTATAGATGAAAATTAAAGGTCACGGGAGTATAAAATATGAAACTCAATGAATTGCGTGATCGCGAAGGTGCGACAAAGGATCGTAAGCGTGTTGGGCGTGGTATTGGATCAGGTATTGGAAAAACTGGTGGTCGTGGTGTTAAAGGGCAAAGATCTCGTTCAGGTGTTTCGCTTAATGGTTTTGAAGGTGGGCAAATGCCTATTTATCGTCGCTTGCCAAAGCGTGGGTTTAAGAATTTTTTTGCTAAGACTTATAATGAAGTTTCGTTAGGGCGTATTCAGTTGGCAGTGGATGCTGGTAAGTTGGATGTTGGAAGGCAGATCGATGTTGTCGCATTGAAAGAAGCTGGCATTATTCGTCGTGTAAAAGATGGAGTTCGTCTTCTTGCTGATGGTGAATTGAAAGCAAAAATTACGTTTAATGTTTCTGGTGTTTCCAAGGCTGCTCGTATAAAAATTGAGAAAGTTGGTGGTCAGATTGTTTGTTCTGAAGTTGCTTAGTAGATTTATTATAATATAAATGGCGATTTAAAAGAGGGGCGTATGTTTCTCTTTCAAGGATATTTCTTGTAGAAATTATTTAAGTTTTGCATTTATTATGTATGACGATATGGATTTTGGGGTTGCGCTTCTATTATTTAATAAATAGAGTGTATACTGGAGACGTTTTATGGCATCAGCAGCAGAGCAATTTGCTTCCAACATAAATTTAGGTACTTTCTCGCGTGCGACTGAATTAAAAAAGCGCATTTGGTTTACTCTAGCAGCACTTCTTGTGTATCGTTTTGGTACATATATTTCCCTTCCGGGCATTAATATTGATGCTTTACGGCAAACGTTTGAGCATCATTCATCTGGTGTATTAGGCTTATTCAATATGTTTGCTGGGGGTGCTGTTGGGCGTATGGCAATTTTTGCGCTGGGAATTATGCCTTATATATCGGCGTCAATTATAGTGCAATTATTGACTTCAATCGTCCCTTCTTTGGAAACTCTTAAAAAAGAAGGTGAATTAGGTCGTAAAATCATTAATCAGTATACTCGATACGTTACAGTTATATTGGCTATTTTGCAGGCTTTTGGTATCGCGGTTGCGCTTGAGACTGGTATAGGAACAGGGCTTCAGGTTGTTGTAGAGCCAGGTCTTATGTTTCGTATTTCATCTGTTATTACACTTGTTGGTGGGACAATGTTTCTAATGTGGCTTGGCGAACAGATCACGTCACGTGGCATTGGGAATGGGGTTTCTCTTATTATTTTTACAGGGATTGTGGCTAACTTTCCTTCCACTTTTGCTCAGCTTTTGACGGCACATAGTCAGGCTGATTTATCGACTTTTTTATTAATAGGAATTTTTCTTATTACTGTTTCCGTTATAGCAATTATTGTTTTTGTTGAGCGTGCGCAACGGCGAATTCTTATCCAGTATCCGAAACGTCAAGTCGGTAATCAAATTTTTCAAGGTGATATGTCGCATCTCCCTTTAAAATTGAATACCGCTGGTGTTATTCCACCCATTTTTGCTTCATCTTTGTTGTTGTTGCCAGCGACTATTAATAATTTTTCTGATAAAATACCGCATTGGATTCAAGCTGTTTCTTATTCTCTTGGTCATGGACAGCCGCTTTATATGATCGTTTATGCTATTTTGATGGCGTTTTTTTGCTTTTTTTATACAGCTATTGTATTTAATCCAAGTGATACGGCAGATCAGTTGAAAAAGCATTCTGGTTTTATTCCAGGGATTCGTCCTGGTGAACGTACAGCTGAGTATATTGATTACGTTTTGACACGTATTACTGTTGTGGGTGCTATTTATATTATTTCTGTCTGTTTATTGCCTGAATTTATGATATCTGCTTTAAAAGTTCCTTTTTATCTTGGGGGAACTTCTTTGTTAATTGTTGTTACGGTTACACTTGATACAGTTGCTCAAATTCAGGGGCATCTCGTTGCTCATCAATATGAAGGTTTGATTAAAAAATCAAAGCTTCGTGGGGGGCGAAGAAGACTATGAGAATTGTCCTTTTAGGTCCTCCTGGAGCTGGAAAAGGTACGCAGGCTAGGGTGTTGACTGAGGAGTATAACATTCCTCAATTGTCAACAGGTGATATGTTGCGTGAGGTTATTGCCAAGGAAACAGATTTTGGTAAAAAAGTTAAAGCCATTATGGATTCCGGTTCTTTGGTATCTGATAATATTGTTAATCAAATTGTATCAGATCGTATTGATGAAGATGATTGTGCGAATGGTTTTGTGTTGGATGGGTATCCGCGTACTGTAGAGCAAGCAGAGGTTTTGCAACAAGTTTTGCAATCAAAAGGTATGAAGCTTAATGCTGTTATTGAGTTACTTATTGATGAGAGTGCATTGATTGAGCGAATGAATAAACGGGTTCAAGAAACAACAGCAGCTGGTGGGCAGGTTCGTTCAGATGATAATGCTGTTGCATTTGCAAAACGATTAGTGGAATATCGTGAAAAAACAGCTCCTTTATCAAAGTTTTATTCGGAGATGGGACTATTAAAGGTGGTTAATGGGATGATTGATGCTACTGAAGTGTCTTACATGATTAGGGAGTTTCTTCAGTAAGAATTTTTTTTTGGAAATAAATGAAAAGAGTTGACTTTTGCAATGAAATCTATCAAAAGCTGCTTTAGTTTATTTAGGTAAAATGGTTGGCTTTGGTGCGTGTTTGTGCTGAGCCATTGTTATTTGTAAGGTGCATAAAGTGCTTTACGGGTGGTTGTAAATGTAATCAAGGAGAATAGGCGTGGCTCGTATTGCTGGCGTCAATATCCCGACAAATAAGCGTGTGGTGATTGCGCTTCGGTATATTCACGGGATTGGACAGAAATTTGCGCAAGAAATTACTAAAAAGGTTGGTATTCCTGAGGAGCGTCGTGTGCATGAGCTTTCAGACGCAGAAGTGTTGCAGATTCGTGAAGCAATAGATCAGAGCTATCAAGTTGAAGGTGATCTACGTCGCGAAGTCGCTATGAATATTAAGCGTTTAATGGATCTCGGTTGCTATCGTGGTTTGCGGCATCGCCGTTCTCTACCGGTTCGAGGGCAGCGTACACATACAAACGCACGTACGCGTAAAGGTCCAGCTAAGGCAATTGCTGGTAAGAAAAAATAATAGTATCTTTTTAAAAAAGGATTATATTTTTAGGTATTCTGTTTCTTGTTTAAATTTTCTAACAAGGATAAAGATGGTGGAGCTGCTGGTGTTACGGCGGTGGAGAGATCGTTGAAAGGAAGATTATGGCCAAGGAAGCCACGCGTGTTCGTCGTCGCGAACGCAAAAATATTTCATCAGGTATCGTGCATATCAATTCAACATTTAATAATACGATGATCACTATTACTGATGCGCAGGGCAATGCAATTGCTTGGTCATCTGCTGGTGCGCAAGGGTTTAAAGGTTCTCGTAAGTCTACACCTTTTGCAGCGCAGGTTGCAGCAGAAGATTGTGCTAAAAAAGCACAAGAGCATGGGATGCGTTCATTAGAAGTTGAGGTTTGTGGACCAGGGGCTGGTCGTGAATCAGCTCTGCGTGCATTGCAGTCTGTCGGTTTTACAATTGTTTCCATTCGCGATGTAACGCCAATTCCTCATAATGGGTGTCGTCCAAGAAAAAGGCGGCGTGTTTAATTGGGTATTGTTTTTCATTATCAGAGTTCTCTCTGATGTTCACATTGTCCGTTACGATTGGATGGTAGCGGAGCTGAAGGAACGGGAATAAAAATATGATCCAGAAAAACTGGCAGGAACTTATAAAGCCTAATAAAGTTGAATTTCATGCGCATGATAATCCAAATGTTTCAAGTATGGTTGCAGAGCCTCTTGAACGGGGTTTTGGTTTAACATTAGGAAATGCGCTTCGTCGTGTATTATTATCGTCGCTTCGTGGTGCTGCGGTTACTGCTGTGCAGATTGATGGTGTATTGCATGAATTTTCATCGATTCCAGGTGTTCGTGAGGATGTTACAGATATTATTCTGAATATCAAAGAGATTGCTATTCGTATGGAAGAAGAGGGACCTAAGCGTGTTGTTGTTTGTAAAGAAGGTCCTGGTATTATTAAAGCTGGAGATATAAATGTTGTTGGAGATATGGAAATCTTGAATCCTGAACATGTTATCTGTACTCTTGATGAAGATGCTGAAATCCGCATGGAGTTTATTGTTAATACAGGGAAGGGCTATGTTCCATCTGATCGTAATTGTTCTGCTGATGCGCCGATAGGTCTTATTCCTGTTGATAGTCTTTATTCACCGATTCGCAAGGTATCTTATAAAGTAGAGAATACACGTGAAGGTCAGGTTTTGGATTATGATAAATTGACGTTAACAGTTGAAACAAATGGTGCTGTTAATGGAGAAGATGCGGTTGCGTTTGCAGCGCGTATTCTTCAGGATCAATTATCGTTGTTTGTTAATTTTGAAGAACCTCAAAAGGAAGTTGTTGAGGAATCTGCTTCTGAGCTTGCTTTTAATCCAGCGCTTCTCAAAAAAGTGGATGAGTTAGAGCTTTCAGTTCGTTCAGCAAATTGTTTGAAAAATGATAATATTGTTTATATTGGTGATCTTATTCAAAAAACAGAATCTGAGATGCTTAAGACACCAAATTTTGGGCGAAAATCGTTAAATGAAATTAAGGAAGTTTTGGCATGTATGGGGCTTCATCTTGGTATGGAAGTTCCTGCGTGGCCACCTGAAAACATTGATGATCTTGCTAAGCGCTATGAAGATCAATATTGAAATTTAGGATTTAAGGAGAAGGCTCGTGCGCCATAATAATTCAGGCCGTAAGTTGAACCGGACTGCTAGTCACCGTAAAGCGATGTTTGCAAATATGGCGGTTTCTTTAATCGAACATGAACAGGTTGTAACGACGCTTCCGAAAGCGAAAGAAATTCGCCCTATTGTTGAAAAATTAGTTACGCTTGGCAAGCGTGGAGGTTTACACGCGCGTCGGCAAGCAATTTCAGCTATTCGTGATGTTGAGAAGGTTGCAAAATTATTTGATGTGCTTGCACCACGTTATGCAACGCGTAATGGCGGGTATTTGCGTATTATGAAAGCAGGATTTCGTTCCGGTGATAATGCACCCATGGCTGTTATAGAATTTGTTGATCGTGATGTTGATGCGAAAGGTGCTGTAGACCGTGAACGTACAGGGGATACAGTAAAGAAAAAAGAAGTTTCTTAATAAAGTATTTTTTCTTCTGGCTTTTTAAGAAACCGTCTTTAAAAGACGGTTTTTTTGTATTTCAAAATAAATTTTACTTAAATGAGATACACATAAGAAAAAAATTACGTAATTTTATACAATATTGAATTATTTGATTTTTATAATACCTATTTTTCAAATGGTTGTTTTTGTTTTAAATTATTAATATTAGTAAGGCTTTTAGTTTCTGAGAAAAAAGTTTTTTATACTATTAAAAAATGTATCAGTTTTATGAGGAATGAATAATGAAACATTTTCTTTTTGTGTGGTTTTTTTTGACTATTATGGCGCAAACATGGTTTTGTTATGCGTATGCTAAAATTCCACAAACACAATCAGAAATTACTCTTTCATTTTCTCCTTTAGTTAAAAAAACTATTCCATCTGTTGTAAATATTTATGCAGCTCGGCAAATTAGAGCGCGTTCACCTTTTGAGGGAGATCCATTTTTTGAACAATTTTTTAATCGTTATCAAAATCGTCGACCTTTACGTAAGCAGTTGTCATTAGGATCTGGAGTGATTGTTGATACGCGAGGTCTAATTGTTACAAATTACCACGTCATTAAAAATGCAAACGAAATTAAAGTAGCTTTGTCTGATGGGCGAGAGTTTGAGAGTGAAATTATGCTAAAGGATGAAGCAACTGACATTGCAGTACTTAAAATTAGTGCAAATGATGTTGAATTTCCTGCTCTTCCTTTAGGAAATTCTGATGCGGTTGAAGTTGGTGATCTCGTTCTTGCTATTGGTAATCCATTTGGTGTTGGTCAGACAGTTACGAGTGGAATTGTTTCAGCGCAAGCACGTACAAGTGTTGGTATTTCTGATTTTGACTTTTTTATTCAAACAGATGCTGCCATTAATCCAGGGAATTCTGGTGGAGCTTTAATTGATATGAAAGGGCAATTAATAGGGATTAATACAGCTATCTATTCGCGTTCAGGTGGTTCTGTAGGAATCGGTTTTGCTATTCCAGCAAATCTTGTAAAAGTAATGCTTGATACCGTTGATCGTGGGGGAAAATATTTTGTTCCACCTTATATTGGGGCATCTTTTCAAGCAGTTACATCTGATATTGCAGGGAGTTTAAATTTACGACATCCTTACGGTGCTCTTATTGTTGAGGTTATTAAAGATAGTCCCGCTGCAAAAGCGGGTTTGAAAGTAGGCGATGTTATTTTGAGTGTACAAGGAATGCGAGTTGACAGTCCTGATATTCTTGGATATCGTCTAATGACAGCTGATGTAGGACAAAGTCTTACTTTAGAGTATTTGAGAAATGGAAAAATTCTTAAAGCGAAAGTAACTATTTTACCAGTTTCAGAATCTGCATTTTTAAAATCTGAGAAGATTATTAATGAAGGTCCGCTTTTTGGTGCTGAAGTGTTGGATTTAACACCGCAAAATAGTCGACGTTTTCATCTTCCTGCGAATGTAAGAGGCGTTGTGATTGTCAATATTGATGAAATGAGTAATGCTGCAGAAATTTTTCGTTCGGGAGATATTTTGCGTGTTGTTAATGGACAAAAAATCCAAACAGTTAGTCAATTAAAAAAGATTCTTATGCAAGGTCGTCCACATATTTGGCAATTAGAATATGAACGTGATGGCATGTATATTCGTCAATTTATTCGCTGAGGTTTTTTTGAGTAAAGACTTTTTTACTTCGTCTTTTGATTTTCATATTAATAAAAGTCGGCCGCTAGCAGAAAGAATGCGTCCTCATTCTCTTAGTGATGTAACGGGACAAAGTCATCTGATTGGAGAAAAGGGATTGCTTTCACGTATGATGATTGCTGGTTCATATGGTTCAATGATTTTTTGGGGGCCTCCAGGAACGGGAAAAACAACAGTTGCACGTTTATTAGCACTTGAAACAAAGTTTGCTTTTGAGCAAGTCTCTGCTATTTTTACTGGTGTTTCTGAGCTTAAGAAAATTTTTGAAGCAGCGCAGAAGCGCTTTATGTCTGGATGTCAAACGCTTTTGTTTGTTGATGAAATTCATCGATTTAATCGTGCTCAGCAGGATAGTTTTTTGCCCGTTATGGAAGATGGTACTGTGATCCTCATAGGTGCAACAACTGAAAATCCTTCATTTGAACTTAATGCTGCTCTTCTTTCTCGTGCACGTGTTTTGACATTTTTTCCTCATGATAACGAAAGTTTGGGTGCGCTTTTGAAGCGTGCCGAAGAACTGGAAGGTAAATCTCTTCCACTGGATGATGATGCTAGAGATATTTTGGTAAGAATGTCTGATGGTGATGCGCGGGCAGCGTTGACATTGGCAGAAGAAATTTGGTGTGCTGCACGACCAGGGGAAATTTTCGATGCTGCAGCTTTGCAAAAAATTACTCAACGTCGTGCTCCAATTTATGATAAAGGACGAGAGGGTCACTATAACCTCATTTCGGCATTGCATAAATCAGTTCGTGGTTCTGATCCTGATGCTGCTCTTTATTATTTGGCACGTATGTTTGATGCGGGAGAAGATCCTTTATATATTGGTCGCAGATTGATTCGTATGGCTATTGAAGATATTGGTTTAGCGGATCCACAAGCCCTTGTTATTTGTAATGCAGCAAAAGATGCTTATGATTATTTAGGATCACCTGAAGGAGAGCTAGCTTTGGCGCAAGCATGTATTTATGTTGCGACTGCACCAAAATCAAATGCAGCATATCTTGCTTATAAGGCGGCGATGCGTTGTGCTCAAAAAAATGGTTCTTTGTCTCCCCCTAAGCATATTCTTAATGCACCTACAAAATTTATGAAAGACGAAGGGTATGGTCATGGCTATCGTTATGATCATGATGAACCAGATGCTTTTTCAGGACAGGAATATTTTCCTGAAAAACTAGGACGTCAGATTTATTATCAGCCACAAGAACGTGGTTTTGAGCGTGAAATTGTTAAGCGCCTTGATTGGTGGAAAAAATTGCGACAAAAACGAAGTAGTTAAAAACACATTTTTAAAATAAAGCTTTAGTTAGAAAAATTCATTATTTTAGAAATAACTTCATTTCAATGATATGATCATAATTTGATTAACAGTTTAGACTGCTTCTTATTTTTCATAAAACAAAAAATTTGTTCTTTTATGCAATCAAAAGATTCTAAAGCTGAATTGTAAAGGAATGTTTGTACAGTTGCAATTTGTATAGATTGTATAGATGGTTAATTCAGTACAGCGTTATATAGTTTTGTTTGTAGTAAATATTTTGGTTATAAATAGTCCTAAGCTAGGGACGCTTATTTTATAAAAAATTAAAAGGGTGTACCCAAAGCTGCATATTGAGATTTAAATTGTTTCTTCTTTTGAGGAAAGTTATAAATGTGCTAAGCTTATATCTTTTACTAAAAGGTGCTTTGTATTGTAAAAAGAGCAAAAATTTCTTTTTACTCGCGTTAGTGAGATGTTGTGGGTACATTACGGTAATGAAAATAGAAATAGTCTGTGAAAATCTAAACTCAAGACTTTAGCTAGGTTAAGAGAACAGTGTACATTGGGTATTGGATTATTTTGACTCAATAAGGATATAATTGTGGATAAAAAAAAGGCTCTAGATGCTGCTCTATCACAAATTGAACGTTCTTTTGGTAAAGGCTCTATTATGCGCCTTGGGCAAAAAGAGCAAATTATTGAAATTGAAACAGTTCCAACAGGTTCATTGTCTTTAGATATAGCTTTAGGTGTAGGTGGGTTACCGAAGGGGCGTATTATTGAAATTTATGGACCAGAAAGTTCTGGAAAAACTACATTGGCTCTTCATGCTATTGCTGAGGCGCAAAAAAGTGGTGGGGTCTGTGCTTTTATAGATGCAGAGCATGCTCTTGATCCCATTTACGCACGCAAGCTTGGCGTTGATTTAGAAAATTTGTTTATTTCTCAACCAGATACTGGTGAACAAGCATTAGAGATTACCGAAACACTTGTCCGTTCTGGTGCTGTTGATGTGCTTGTTGTTGATTCGGTAGCTGCTTTGACACCACGTGCGGAAATTGATGGTGAAATGGGTGATGCTTTACCAGGGCTACAAGCGCGATTGATGAGTAAAGCTTTACGGAAATTAACGGCATCGATTTTTCGTTCTAACTGTATGGTTATCTTTATTAATCAAATTCGTATGAAAATTGGAGTGATGTTTGGTTCTCCAGAAACGACAACAGGTGGGAATGCTCTAAAATTCTACGCTTCTGTTCGCTTGGACATTCGTCGCATTGGAGCAATTAAAGATCGGGATATGGTTATTGGCAATCAAACGCGCGTTAAAGTCGTGAAAAATAAATTAGCACCTCCATTTAAACAGGTTGAGTTTGATATTATCTATGGCGAAGGTATTTCAAAATTAGGGGAGTTGATTGATTTAGGAGTCAAAGTTGGTATTGTGGAGAAATCTGGCTCTTGGTTTTCCTATAATTCTCAGCGTTTAGGGCAGGGACGTGAAAATGCAAAACAGTTCTTGCGTGAACATGCAGAAATAGCAGCAGAAATTGAAACAGCTTTGCGCCAAAATGCGGGTTTAATTGCAATTGAGTTGTTAGAAAATGCAGGATCAGAAAATATAGAAAGCGATGAATCAATGTGATGGAGTTATTTGTGTAAGTAAAACTCTTTCATTTTAGATTTTTTCTGTTTTTATTTTTTCAAATTTTAAAGTATAAAATTGCTTATTTTTCAACATTTTTGAAAAAACATCTATATTTTTGATTAAATCGACTCTACGAGTAGCAAAGAGAGCGTTTAATTGAGAATAAATTTTTTTGTTCTGTATTCTGCAGGTATAAATATGAATAGTGTTAATAGCATCCGGTCAACCTTTCTGGACTACTTTCATCGTAATGGACACAAAATTCTTCCCTCTAGCCCACTTGTTCCACGCAATGATCCTACACTCATGTTTACAAATGCAGGAATGGTGCAGTTTAAAAATATTTTTACTGGATTTGAGCAGTCTGCTTATAAGCAGGCAACAACTGCACAAAAATGTGTTCGTGCAGGTGGAAAGCATAATGATCTTGATAATGTTGGTTACACAGCGCGCCATCACACTTTCTTTGAAATGCTAGGTAATTTTTCTTTTGGTGATTATTTCAAAGAAGAAGCAATTTTTTTTGCATGGAATCTTTTGACAAAAGAGTTTTGTCTCCCAAAAGATAAATTGTTGGTAACGGTTTATCATACTGATGAAGTCGCTGCTAAATTGTGGCGGAAAATTTCAGGTCTTTCAAATGAAAAAATTGTTCGTATTGCGACAACTGATAATTTTTGGACAATGGGGGATGTTGGTCCCTGCGGTCCTTGCTCAGAAATTTTTTATGATCATGGTGATAAAATTTGGGGAGGACCGCCTGGAAGTACTGATGAAGATGGTGATCGCTTTATTGAAATTTGGAATCTTGTCTTTATGCAGTATGAGCAGGTGAGCAAGGACGAGCGAGTTGAATTACCGCATCCTTCTATAGATACAGGCATGGGATTAGAACGTATTGCTGCGGTTTTGCAGGGTGTTCATGATAATTATGACATAGATCTTTTTCGCGCATTAATTCGTGCATCACAAGAGTTAACAGGTGTTGAGGCAACTGGTGATTTTGTTGCGAGCCATCGTGTCATTGTTGACCATCTTCGTTCCTCTGCGTTTCTGATTGCTGATGGTGTTCTTCCTTCTAATGAAGGGCGAGGATATGTTTTACGTCGTATTATGCGTCGAGCTATGCGTCATGCTCATCTTCTTGGTGTTAAAGAGCCATTGATGTGGCGTCTTTTGCCCGCTTTAATCCGTGAAATGGGGCAAGCTTATCCTGAATTAGTGCGCGCTGAATCTTTGATTTCAGAAATTTTAAAATTAGAAGAAATACGTTTTCGTAAAACTCTCGAACGAGGGCTTAGTTTATTAGATGAAGCAAGTATTGATCTTAAAGAAGGAGATCATTTTAATGGTGAAGTTGCTTTTAAACTCTACGATACGTACGGTTTTCCGCTTGACTTGACACAGGATGTTCTTCGGCGTCGTGGAATATTTGTTGATGTTGATGCTTTTGATAAAGCGATGGAGCGTCAAAAAGAAGAGGCACGTGCTAGTTGGTCTGGTTCTGGTGAATCTGGAACAGAGGCAATCTGGTTTTCTCTTCGTGATCAGGTGGGAGGTACAGAGTTTTTAGGTTATGAAACAGAAAAAGCTGAAGGAATTATTACAGCTCTTTTGCATGATGGCAAAGTTGTTGATCATATTTTTTCAGGACAGAAAGCTATGATTGTTACTAATCAAACACCTTTTTACGGTGAATCTGGAGGGCAGATTGGTGATTGTGGTATTATTTCTGGTGAATACTTTATCTTTGAGGTGCGTGACACTCAAAAAAAGGGCGATGGTATTCTTGTTCATATTGGAGAAGTTAAATCTGGTCAAGCAAAAACGTCTGATTGTGTAGAATTAACCGTTGATATTGTTCGCCGTAAAAAAATTCGTGCAAATCATTCAGCTACTCATTTATTGCATGAGGCATTACGTCAAGTGTTAGGAAATCATGTTGTACAAAAGGGCTCTCTTGTATCACCAGATCGGTTGCGGTTTGATTTTTCTCATCCAAAAACAGTTTCTTCACAAGATTTAAAAAAAATAGAGAATTTAGCAAACGATATTGTTTTGCAAAATAGTGAAGTGACAACACGCCTCATGACAGTAGATGATGCAATTTCTGAAGGAGCAATAGCTTTATTTGGCGAAAAATATGGTGATGAAGTTCGTGTTGTTTCTATGGGTGAGCAATTAAACAAAGAGGAATTAAAAAGCTGTTGGTCAGTTGAGCTTTGTGGGGGGACTCATGTGAAGAGAACAGGAGATATTGGTTTGATCCATATTATTTCTGAAAGTTCTGTAGCCGCTGGGGTTCGTCGTATTGAAGCTTTAACGGGTGAAACTGCACGTCTTTATCTTAATCTTCAAGAAGAACGAATCCATGAAATTGCTGATCTTTTGAAAACTTCTACTGTTAATGTAGAAGAACGTGTGCGTGGTTTACTTGATGATCGTCGTAAAATTGAAAAAGAGCTAAATGATGCACGCAAAAAAATTATGCTAAGCGGAGAAACTTCAAGGAGTGGACAAAAAGATATTACCATTATCAATGGCATTTCTTTTATGGGGCGTATTGTTGAAAATATTTCATCGCGGGATCTTAAGGCAGTAGTTGATTCTGGAAAAAAACAAATTGGATCTGGAGTTGTTGTTTTCGTTAGTGTTTCAGAAGATGGAAAGGCAAGTGCTGTTGTTGGTGTTACTGATGATTTAACTGACAAATTGAATGCCGTTGATTTAGTTCGTATTATTTCGGAGATTCTCGGTGGCAAAGGTGGTGGTGGTCGTTCTGATATGGCACAGGCTGGTGGTCCTGAAGGGAATAAAGCTGGTGAGGCTATTACGGCATTAAAAACTTTTCTTGAAGGATCGCTTTAAATTGATTATTGATGCTGCAAGGCTTCTAAATTCCTTTAAAAGATGAAATTTTATCATTTAGATAGTGTTCTTTTAAAAATGCAGAGTGTCCTTCTATGATGCAATAGCTTCACGCAAAGGAGTTGTATTTTTGTCCTCTATTGTTGGTTGGTCAATTGTGAAGCCACCAGCTTTTAATAGTTTGTAGAAGTAACCGCCTTTATCGATCAACTCCTGAAAGCTTCCTTTTTCAATTAAGTGACCATTATCTAAAAATAATATGAGATCAGCATAGCGAATTGTTGAAAGGCGATGTGCTATAATGAAAGTGGTACGGTTTTGTCTTATACTCTCAAGAGCATCTTTAACTTTGATTTCTGTCTCGACATCAAGAGCACTGGTTGCTTCATCTAAAATGAGAATGGGTGCATCTTTTAAGATTGCACGTGCAATCGCTAATCGTTGCTTTTCACCACCTGATAATTGAGAACCTCGTTCACCAACTAACGTACTATAATGATCCTTTTTTTTCAGAATAAAGTCATGGGCAGCTGCCATTTTTGCAGCTTTATGAAGTTCTTCATCCGTTGCGGTAGATTTTCCTATCAAGATATTGTCGCGAATACTGCGGTCAAAAAGACCAGCGTCTTGAAACACTGTTGCTAAAGATGTCCGTAAAGATTCGCGATTAATAGAACATATGTTTATTCCGTCAATGGAAATATGGCCGAGCGTGGGATCGTATACGCGCTGCAGTAAACTAATTAATGTTGTTTTACCAGCACCTGTTGGTCCTACAATAGCAACAGTCTGGCCTATTTTAACCTCAAAGGATATGTCGAAAACGCCTTGAGAAGAATTGGGAAATTTATAGGTAACGTGGTGAAATTGTATTGCACCTTTAACATTTTGAAGGGAAGGTAAATCTTTAGGTTCATTTATATGAAAGGTTGAATCTTCCATTTCAAAAAATTCTTGTAATTTTGCTTGTGAAGATACTGCGAAATTAATAAAATTACTAACTTGATCTAAACGGCTAATCATTAATTGTGCAAATCCAACAAAAGCAACAACTTCGCCTACGCGTAACTGATCTTTTGTCACAAAAAAAGCTCCAAGTAAAAGGACACATACTATTGAAATTGTAGAGGCCATTCGGTTTAAGCCACTTGCAAGAGCCCACCAGTTTAAAACAGGGGTTTGTGCTTTAAGAAGATCATTTGCATGTTGATGGAGTGCTAAGCTTTCTTCTTTTATTCGATTGTAGCTTTGTACAATAGAAACATTAGAAATTGAATCACTGATATGTTTAAAAAGGTTATGATGGTAGCATTCTACAGCAGCTTGTCCATCTTTTGTTTTTTGCATCACTAAACGCGCAATCAATATATAAATGGTAGCAAGAACAGCTAAGACTATTGAAAGACGCCAATTCATGTTAAAAGCTGTAGGTATGAGAACAAATAGCGCAACGAGAGTTGAGAGATGCTGGCGCATAAAATCAAGCCATATAGCTGACATAGAATCTGTAGCACGCAATAGTATGTGGAGAGTATTAGATGTTCCACGCTGTTGATGCCAAACTAAGGGCATGGTGATGATACGTTCGAACGCTTCAGTTAAAACAGTTAAACGACGTCTGTGTACTAAACGGTCAGCACCGCGAGCAACAAGAACGTAGGCAATAATATTAAAAATACCAAAACATACCCAAACCGTGAAAGTAAGAACAATCTCTGATCTATTAGCAATGGAATCAATTACGCGTCCAAACAAAATAGGTTCTGCAATCGTAATAACAGCTAATATGATATTCGCGGAACAGATTAGAAAAGATGCATTTTTTTCTCTGTTTAGATAAGTAAGTACGCGAGCATAAGTTTTAAATAAGGACACAGATGATATCTCCAATAGCTATCGTAAGCATAATGGTTTTCAATTATTGTAGTGACAATATTTGAACTAATAAAATTAAAACGGTAAGGAAATGCAATTTTGGATACTAACTGTAATGTGGTGTGATAAAGTTAATTCTACTTTATAATATGTAGATCTTTGTGTTTGTAAAGATAGAGCGCAAAAATTAATAAATCAAATTAGATAGCAAGGGAGCTGTCATGGTAGGTGTAGAAATAAAAAAGGTTGAAGCAGACGAAACTGGAATGCGCTTAGATCGTTGGTTTAAGGTGCATTATCCAGGACTTGGGTTTGGATCTTTACAGAAATTGTTGCGTTCTGGTCAGATACGGATTGATGGTGGTCGTGTAAAAGCAGAGACACGTCTTCTCATAGGGCAATCTGTTCGCATTCCGCCTTTACCTATTAATGACAAGGGAAACTTTCTTGTAGCGGATAAAAATATTCATGGACAAGATGATGAAATTATTTTGAAAAAAATGCTTCTTTATGAAGATCCAAAAATTTTTGTTTTTAATAAACCTGCGGGATTAGCTGTACAAGGTGGCTCTGGTTTAACGCGTCATGTAGATAGTATGCTTGAAGTATGGCGCAATAAAAAAGGTGAAAAACCGCGTTTGGTTCATCGTCTTGATCGTGAGACATCAGGTGTGCTTATTGTTGCGCGGTCAAGAGGAGCTGCGCAGGCTTTAACTGCTGCTTTTAGAGCGCGGGAAACGAAAAAGACTTATTGGGCATTAGTTCGAGGAGTTCCTAAAAAAAAGCAGAATAAAATTTCAACATGGATGGTCAAAGATACAACTGAACAGGGTGATAAAATGCGTGTATGTGAACATGGAGAGCCTGATTCTAATCATGCAGTTTCTTATTATCGTGTTTTAGATACTCGGGGACGAGCTCTTTCATGGCTTGAAATGGAACCTTATACTGGTAGAACACATCAGTTACGTGTGCATGCTGCTCATATAGATCATCCCATCATTGGCGATTCAAAGTATTTTTTTTCTGATAGTAATTGGAATTTGCCGGGAGGCATCCAAAATCGGCTTCATCTTCATGCGCGTCGTATTAGGATACCACATCCTTCAGGAGGTATATTGGATATTGTTGCACCTTTACCACCTCATATGGTACAAAGCTTTAATCTTTTGGCCTTTAATGAAATTGATGGTGAAATAAAATAATGTAAGGGATGTGGATTCTCTGTTTCATTATGAGCGAAAATGCTCTTCCATTGAAAATTTCAGCTTTACTATACAAGGTTGATAAAATTTGTTGGCATGACTATCATTGATGCCTTCTAGGACTGCTGTGCTTATTTTATAAAAAATATGGGCAGATTTTTTCAGAAAAATCAATAAATTTGTTAAAATAGTATATAATAGGTACAATGATATGCGTAAAATTTTTGATAATTTTGATACGCCTTTAAATAACAATAAGGCCATTAGTGGAACGCAAAAATTATTACATAAGAGGTTACCTAAACGATTTTATAAAGAAGTAAAAATTGTATGTGAAGAGGAAAAATTTTCTATATTATTAGATAAAATTCCAGTTAAAACACCGGCAAGGCGTCATTTTGTCGTGCCAACAGAAGCTTTTGCAGCGTTAGTAGCTCAGGAATTTGAAAACCAGAAAGAAGTTATTGATCCAGAAAAAATGCCGATTACACGTATTGTTAATACTGTTATCGATGGCATAGCGGACGATATGCAAGCTGTTTTTGAAGATTTGTTACGTTTTGTTGCATGCGATATGATCTTTTATCGTGCTCAAACACCAAAAGAGTTGGTGCAACGACAATGTGAGCAGTGGGATCCTTTATTGGATTGGGCAGAAGAAAAACTTGGTTCACGTTTCAATTTGACGGAAGGGCTTATGCATGTTGAACAACCGCAAGAAGCTATTCAAGCAGTGAGCAATTATTTACGCAAGATAGAGTCTCCTTATATACTTGCTGTACTTCATACGATGACAACCTTAACGGGGTCTGCTCTTATTGCTCTTGCTGTATTTGCGAAAAAAATTGATCCAGATCATGCTTGGAATATTGCACATTTGGATGAAAATTGGGTGATGGAACAATGGAGTGCCGATAAAGAAGCAATGGAACGTTTAGCTTATAAAAAAGCAGAATTTAATGCAGCCGCTACTATTATTAAGGCTTGTTTGTAAAGTTAAATTTTCTTCTGCTTACGTGTGTATTTATTTTTCTAAGTTTTTAAAATGTTTTATTGGCTTTATTTAAGTTTGTTTTTTCATTAACATCGATAAAGTATCACTGGTTATTATAATGGATGACAATAATTTCAGTCTAAATAAGGCATTTTTTCCAGCATTTGTGCTGTGTTTATGAACTTTATAGGTTCAATAAAATAGAGGAAAAATTATCTTCATATTTTTGTTTTTGGTTGATTTAAATGTTTTCAATTTTATAATTTTTCTCCAATAGTTTTGTCGATCTTCTGGTGATTTATTTAAATTTTTTTGATAGTTAAGCTGTTAAAAATTTAAGAAAAGCTGAATTAAGATGGCATATCAATCAGCATTTTAAGCGGTTTAACTGTAAGAAGATGTTGCTTAAGGCATTACTAAATTTTTCATTTTTGATTGTATAAATTTGAACTACCTACATAAAAAATGCATAAGAGATAAGGAACAGGGGACAAATTAGCAGCACTAGAAATTTTAGTAATGGATTTAGTTAGATTCTAGCTAAATGTATAAGGCAAGAGTATATTGTATTCCTTTTAGAGGAAGAGTATTATACAAAATGGAGATTTTAACCTCCATTTCTAAATTGAAAAGAATAAGCTATTCTTTAAACAGAATAGTACATATCAAATTCGATGGGATGTGGGGTTGTTTCATAACGCAGAATTTCTTGCATTTTTAATTCAATGAAGGAATTAATTTGATCATCATCAAAAACATCACCAGCTTTCAGAAAATTTCTGTCTTTATCAAGTGCTTCAAGCGCTTCACGCAGACTTCTTGAAACTGTTGGAATTTCTTTGAGCTCTTTGGGAGGAAGGTCATAAAGATCTTTATCCATGGCGTGCCCAGGATGGATTTTGTCTTTGATGCCATCAAGACCAGCCATTAAGAGTGCTGCAAAAGCTAAATATGGATTTGCTGTTGGATCTGGAAAACGAATTTCTACACGTTTTGAATTTGGCGAAGAACTCATTGGAATGCGGCAGGATGCAGAGCGATTGCGTGCAGAATAAGCAAGAAGAACAGGAGCTTCATAACCGGAAACCAAACGTTTATAAGAATTTGTAGATGGATTGGTGAAGGCATTGAGTGCTTTTGCATGTTTAATAATACCACCGATAAAAAAGAGACAGGTTTTTGATAATCCAGCATATTCATTTCCTGCAAAAGTTGGTTTACCATCTTTCCAAATGGACATGTGTACATGCATACCTGAGCCGTTGTCACCAAAAACAGGTTTTGGCATAAAAGTTGCTGTTTTTCCGTAACTATTTGCTATTTGATGCACAACGTATTTAAAAATTTGCATATTATCAGCTTCGCGAACTAAAGTATCAAAACGAATGCCCAATTCATGTTGCGCTGCAGCTACTTCATGGTGATGCTTTTCAACGCGGATGCCCATACCTTTTAATGTTGTGAGCATTTCTGAGCGCATGTCTTGGCATGAGTCTATTGGGGGAACAGGAACATAACCACCTTTTATTCGTGGGCGGTGCCCAAGATTTCCTATTTTGTATTCAGTATCATCGTTCGATGGAAGTTCATTTGAATCAAGCTTAAATCCTGTATTGTAAGGATCAATTTTGTAGCGCACATCATCAAAGATAAAAAATTCTGCTTCTGGACCTATATTGATTGTGTCTCCGATACCTAAAGCTTTCATATAAGCTTCAGCTCTCTTGGCGATAGAACGAGGATCTCTGCAATAAAGTCCTCTAGAAACAGGATCGAGAACATCACAAAACATAACTAAAGTAGATTGAGCAAAAAAAGGATCAACATGTGCTGTTTTTGGATCTGGCAATAACACCATGTCAGATTCATGAACTGTTTTCCATCCAGAAATTGAAGATCCATCAAACATAATACCATCAGTGAATGTATCTTCATTAATTTCTATAACATCCATTGTTATGTGATGCAGTTTCCCCCGTGGATCGGTAAAGCGTAGATCGACAAAACATATGTCATTATCTGCAATCTGTTTAAGAATATCTGATGCGGTTATCATATTCCATTTCCTTATTGGATTGATGTGGATAAAAAAGGTAAAAAAATTTGCGAATGTTAGAGAGCGTCATTTCCAGATTCGCGAATGCTGATACGAATGACCTCATCAATGGGGAAAACGAATATTTTTCTATTTCCGATATGTTTTGTTTTAGCTGCTTTAAGAATTGCATTAATGATTTGTTCTAATTTTTTGTTGGCAATAACAATTTCTGCTTTTACTTTAGTGAGAAAATCAACAACACATTAACGCTGTAATAGAGTTCTCTATGTTCTTTTTGAAGATCACAATCCTTTATCTCTGTTATGGGAATATCCTGTAATTCAATTTTTTTCATACTGAAATTGTCTCCAACATTATTTTACCTCTTTAGGTCGCATTATATTATATTGGCAACAATGAGATGTGCCAACAAATACTTTCTATACGAAAAAAATTATGAAATCATGTGCTCTTTTTGAAAAGATTCTTTTATAATGTAAAATTAAGCGCTATATTTCTGAAAAAAGCTGCAAGATTTATGGAAAGTCAAGATAATACAATAGAAATATTTTTGTTAAATTTTTTATTTGTCATTGTGTATTTCATAATTTTATTATTTCTTTAAATATTAGGGTTATGATGGTTGGCGTAATAAAACCTCTTTTAAAAATTTTCCAGTGTAAGAAGCGGAAACATTAATAATATCTTCAGGTCGCCCACTTGCAACAATTTCACCGCCGCGATCACCACCTTCTGGCCCTAAATCAATAATCCAGTCAGCTGTCTTTATTACTTCAAGGTTATGTTCAATTACTGCAATTGTATTACCTTGATCGACGAGTTCATGCAATACTTCAAGAAGTTTAGAAATATCATGAAAATGCAGACCTGTTGTTGGTTCATCCAAAATATAAAGCGTGTGTCCCGTTGTTTTGCGTGAAAGTTCTTTGGCAAGTTTTACACGTTGCGCTTCACCGCCAGAAAGAGTTGTGGCTTGCTGCCCCACTTTGATATAGCCAAGGCCAACTTTGATGAGGGTTTTCATTTTATTATGAATAGCAGGAATAGCTTGAAAAAATTCTTCTGCTTTTTCGATTGTCATATCTAAAATATCTGCGATGGATTTTCCTTTAAATTTTACTTCCAATGTTTCTCGATTGTAGCGTTTGCCTTGGCATATATCGCAGGTAACATAAACATCGGGTAAAAAGTGCATTTCAATTTTAATTACTCCATCACCTTGACATGCTTCGCATCGTCCTCCTTTAACATTAAATGAAAAACGTCCTGCTTTATAACCGCGTGCCTTTGATTCAGGAAGTTCGGCAAACCACTCACGAATTGGGGTAAATGCTCCTGTATAGGTTGCTGGATTAGAGCGGGGAGTGCGACCAATGGGCGATTGATCTATATCGATAACCTTATCGAGAAATTCTAATCCTTCAATTTTATCATAGCTTGCTGGGTTGTGATGACTTCCCATGATATGACGTGATGCAGCTTTAAAAAGAGTTTCTATAAGGAATGTTGATTTTCCTCCACCTGAAATTCCTGTTATGCATGTGAAGGTGCCAAGAGGGATGCTTGCATTGATATTTTTTAGGTTATTGCCTTTAGCGCCTATTACTTTAAGTGTTTTTAATTTTGATACTTTTCGTCGTTGAGTAGGCACTGTAATTGCCATTTTCCCTGAAAGGTATTGACCTGTGAGGGAAGATGGATTTTTTATAATTTCTTGTGGTGTGCCTTGAGCTATGATTTCTCCACCATGAATGCCAGCAGCAGGACCAATATCAACAACATGATCCGCATTAAGAATGGCATCTTCATCATGTTCAACAACAATAACTGTATTGCCCAGATCGCGCAGATGATGCAGCATTTTCAGGAGGCGTTCATTATCGCGCTGGTGTAAACCGATAGATGGTTCATCTAAAATATAAAGGACACCTGTAAGGCCAGATCCAATCTGGGATGCTAATCGAATACGTTGACTTTCTCCACCTGAAAGTGTGCCTGAATTTCGAGATAAGGTAAGATATTCAAGTCCTACATGATTTAAAAAAGCCAAGCGTTCGCGAATTTCTTTTAAAATACGGAGTGCTATATTACGTTGTTTTTCAGTTAGATATTGATGAATATTGGCAAACCAGTTATCTGCTTTTAAGATAGAAAGTTCTGATATTTGTCCAATGTGCATTCCATGGATTTTAATAGCTAGTGCTTCTGGTTTTAAACGGTAACCATGGCAAGCCGGACAGGGTGAAGAAGACATATAGCGCTCAATTTCTTCACGTGACCACGCAGAATCTGGTTTTTCCCACCGTCGTTGCATATTTGGAATAATGCCTTCAAAATGTTGAATTATTTTATCAACATTTGAATCATTTTTACGTCCAGAAAAAACTTCTTTTTCTTTTATACCATATAGAATGGCATGTTTTGCTTCATTTGAAAGTGCAGACCACTTATCTGTGAGTTTAAATTCATAAATTTTTCCTAATGTTTCCAAGGTTTGGTTATGAAAAGATGAGGACGATTTAGACCAAGGAACAATTGCTCCAGCTTTTAAGGTAAGATTTTTATTTGGTATGATTTTTTCTGGATCAATTATCCTTTTTGAGCCCAGTCCATCACAAACAGGGCAAGCTCCAAAAGGGTTATTGAATGAAAATAACCGCGGTTCAATCTCGGGGATAGAAAATCCAGATATGGGGCAAGAAAATTTTTCCGAAAAAATTAGCCGCTTATGTGTTTCATTTTTGGATTTATTGACAGATTCTTTAGCACTTTCTCTTTGTGCCAAAGGTTGATCTGCCATTTCAGCAATGGCAATTCCATTTGCTAGCTTTAAGCATGTTTCTATACTGTCAGCTAAGCGAGACGCAATATCATCACGTACAACAATGCGGTCGACTATTATATCTATGTCGTGTTTATACTTTTTATCAAGGGGAGGAACATCAGGGATTTCATAAAATTTTCCATCAATTTTAACGCGTTGGAAGCCTTTTTTTAAAAGTTCTGCTAGCTCTTTTTTATATTCCCCTTTTCGTCCTCGCACTAAAGGAGCCATAATAAAAATTCGTGTACCTTCTGGTAAGTCCATAACTTGATCTACCATTTGACTTATTGTCTGGCTTTCAATAGGTAGCCCCGTAACCGGAGAATGTGGAACACCAATACGCGCAAAAAGAAGACGCATATAGTCATAGATTTCTGTGACAGTTCCCACCGTTGAGCGGGGGTTTTTGCTGGTTGTTTTTTGTTCAATGGAAATAGCGGGAGAAAGTCCATCTATTCTGTCAACATCTGGCTTTTGCATTACTTCTAAAAATTGACGCGCATAAGCGGAAAGACTTTCAACATAACGGCGCTGACCTTCGGCATATATTGTATCAAAAGCTAAGGATGATTTACCTGATCCAGAAAGTCCTGTTATCACAATTATTTTGTCACGAGGAATATCTAGATCAATATTTTTAAGGTTATGTTCACGGGCACCGCGAATGGAGATATATTTTTGATGGAGCATGTCTATCCTTAGCATATGTGATAAGAATTGAACATTTAAAATTGGGGTAGAACTATTTATTTGTCATTATAGTTTGCTTAATTATTTAAGAAGAGTGAAGGTTGCAAATTTTGTAAGAAAAAGATGAGGATAGTAGCGTTTTATTTTCAGTAATGGAATATACTATATGTTTTTGTCATATTTTGTTATAATAATGTAGTTTAAGATTTTGGAGTTTATACTATGGCTGGCAGCCTTAATAAAGTTATTTTGATTGGTAATTTGGGTGCAGATCCAGAAATTCGGCGTTTAAATTCTGGTGATCAAGTGGCAAATTTGCGTATTGCTACTTCTGAAAGTTGGCGCGATCGCACTACAAATGAGCGTAAAGAGCGCACAGAGTGGCATAGTGTTGTTATTTTTAATGAAAATCTTATCAAGATTGTGGAGCAATATGTAAAAAAAGGAAGTAAAATTTACATTGAAGGTCAGTTGCAGACACGCAAATGGCAAGATCAAAATGGCAATGATCGCTATACAACAGAGATTGTTTTGCAAAAGTACCGTGGTGAATTACAAATGCTTGATGGGCGATTGGCTGCGAGTGGAGAGCAAATGCATGGAGCAAATCAGCAAAGCGGTAATTATAGTAGCGGTAACTTTGATGATAGTAATTCAAATCAGAGAAATGCTTTTGGTCAAAATAATGAATTTTCGGGAGAAAGTTTTTCACAAAAATTAGATGATGATGTACCTTTTTGATAGTACTTTAAAGTTTACTATTATTGCTTTTTATGTTTTTTTAATTATTTATTTGAGTTTCTTAAAACTCATGGGGGGAGTTTTTTTCTTTGTTTGCAATTTTGGGTACAATAGGTAATTTATTTGAATATTGTTAAATTCCTCCTTCATTGTGAGAGGAGAATTGGTGTTTTGACGTATTTTTATATATAAAAATAGAGTGAAGTGATTCTTTTTTTGAAAGTCTGAAAATTGTGACTGATCTTACTCCACTACCAGAACGTGATGTGTTAAATGGTGTTGAACCAGTTAGCATTATCGATGAAATGCAACGCTCTTATCTTGATTATGCAATGAGCGTGATTGTTTCACGTGCACTTCCTGATGTACGTGATGGCCTTAAACCTGTTCATCGGCGTATTTTACATGCCATGAATGAGATGGGGCTTTCTTTTAATAAGTCTTATCGTAAGTCTGCGGGTGTTGTCGGTGAAGTTATGGGAAAATTCCATCCTCATGGTGATGCTTCGATTTATGATGCATTGGTGCGTATGGCACAGGATTTTTCTTTGCGAAATCCGTTAATTGATGGTCAAGGCAATTTTGGTTCTGTTGATGGTGATCCACCTGCTGCAATGCGCTATACAGAGTGTCGTTTAGAAAAGGTTTCAGAAGAGCTTTTAGCTGATATTGATAAAGACACCGTTGATTTTCAGGATAATTATGATGGGCGTGAGCGTGAACCCGTGGTCTTACCAGCACGTTTTCCTAATCTTTTGGTTAATGGATCAGGTGGTATTGCTGTTGGAATGGCAACCAATATTCCTCCTCATAATCTTGGTGAGATTGTCGATGGCTGCATTGCTTTGATTGATGACCCTAATATAACGCTTGATAAAATGATTGAAATCATTCCTGGGCCCGATTTCCCCACTGGTGGCATTATTCTTGGTCGCTCTGGTGTTCGTTCGGCTTATGAAACAGGCAGAGGTTCAATCATTATGCGCGCTAAGGTTGATATTGAAGAAGTGCGTAATGGTCGACAAGCAATCATTGTAAGCGAAATACCTTATCAAGTTAATAAGGCAGCGATGATTGAGAAAATGGCCGAATTGGTGCGTGATAAACGCATCGAAGGAATTGCCGATTTGCGTGATGAGTCTGATCGTGATGGATATCGTGTTGTTATTGAATTGAAAAAAGATGTTGTTGCGGATGTTGTTTTGAACCAATTATACCGTTATACGCCACTGCAAACTTCTTTTGGTTGTAATATGGTTGCGTTAAATGGGGGAAAACCTGAACAAATGACGCTGCTTGATATGCTTCGTGCATTTGTTTCTTTCCGAGAAGAGGTTGTAAGTCGGCGAACAAAATATCTCTTGCGTAAAGCACGTGAGCGTGCGCACGTTTTGGTTGGTCTTGCTATTGCTGTTGCCAATATTGATGAGATTATAGCCTTAATTCGTAAGGCATCTGATCCACAAACAGCACGTATACAGTTAATGGAACGGCGTTGGTTGGCTGCTGATGTAGCGCCTTTGATAAAACTTATTGATGATCCTCGTCATATTATTCATGAGGATAATACTTATCATTTATCTGAAGAACAAGCGCGTGCTATTTTAGAATTGCGTTTGCAAAGGTTGACAGCGCTCGGACGTGATGAAATTGCTGATGAATTAAATAAGATTGGGGCAGATATTACCAATTATCTTCATATTTTGGCATCGCGTTCTCGCATCATGAGCATTGTTAAAGATGAATTAAATGCTCTTCGTGAAGAATTTGCAACTTCTCGACGCACAGTGTTTGGTTCTGGTAGTGCTGAGATGGATCATGAAGATCTAATCGCATCAGAGGATATGGTAGTAACAGTTAGTCATAGTGGCTATATTAAGCGTGTGCCCCTTAATACATACCGTGCGCAGCGGCGCGGTGGTAAGGGGCGTTCTGGTATGTCAACAAAGGATGAGGATTTTGTAACGCGTTTGTTTGTAGCTAATACGCATACACCAGTTCTTTTCTTTTCGTCTCGGGGGATTGTTTACAAGGAAAAAGTTTGGCGTTTGCCTATTGGTACGCCGCAATCACGCGGACGAGCTCTGATTAATTTGCTTCCTTTACAGCAAGATGAACGCATAACAACTATTATGCCTTTGCCAGAAGAAGAGACAAGTTGGAGCGCGTTAGATGTTATGTTTGCAACGACGCGTGGAACGGTGCGTCGTAATAAATTATCCGATTTTGTTCAAGTTAATCGTAATGGCAAAATTGCAATGAAGCTTGACGAAGAGGGAGATGAAATTCTTTCTGTAGAAACTTGTACAGAACATGATGATGTCGTTCTTACAACTGCTAATGGACAGTGTATTCGTTTCCCAGTTACTGAGGTTCGTGTATTTGCAGGACGTAATTCAGTAGGGGTGCGTGGTATTAATTTAGCTAAAGGTGATCAGGTCATTTCAATGACTATCTTAGAGCATGTTGAGGCAACTTCAGTTGAGCGTTCTGCTTATATCAAGCGTGTGATTAATGAGCGTCGTGCAATTGGTGTAGATGCTGAAGATATTTCAACTCTTGATGAAGATGATGGGGAAGCTGAAATGGAGTTGACAGATGAACGATATGTAGAATTAAATGCTCGTGAGCAGATGCTTTTAACAGTAAGCGAATTTGGTTATGGAAAGCGATCTTCCTCTTATGAGTTTCGTATTTCGGGGCGTGGAGGAAAAGGAATTCGCGCAACAGATCCGTCTAAAACGGCAGAAATTGGTAAGTTAGTGGCGGCTTTTCCGGTGAAAGCGCAAGATCAGATTATGTTGGTGTCTGATGGGGGGCAGCTTATTCGTGTTCCTGTTGATGGCATCCGTATAGCTGGTCGTTCAACTAAAGGGGTAACAATCTTCAATACAGCAGAGGGAGAAAAAGTGGTTTCAGTTGAGCGTATTTCTGAATCTGAAGATGATGTTAATCAATTAGATAATGAATGTGAAATGCATTCCAATACGATTGATATTAATGAAAAGAAGTAATTTTGAAGGTAGTGAAGTAAGGTGATGAGAATTGCTCTTTATGCGGGTTCTTTCGATCCTCTTACAAACGGTCATCTTGATGTTTTGAAGGGTGGTTTAGTTTTAGCTGACAAAGTAGTCGTGGCTATAGGTGTGCATGCTAAAAAAAGAATGCTTTTTAGTTTTGAAGAGCGTGTTGATTTAATTATGCAGGTAAGACGAGACTTGTTAAAAGTAGGTTCTGATAGAGTGCAAGTTATTTCATTTGATAATCTTTTGATTGATAAGGCGCGCGAAATTGGTGCTTCATTTCTTATTCGTGGATTGCGTGATGGTACTGATCTTGATTATGAAATGCAGATGGCTGGGATGAACGGCATCATTGCTCCTGAATTACAAACTGTTTTTTTGCCAGCGAGTGTTTCTGGGCGTGCGATAACTTCCACGTTGGTGCGCCAAGTTGCTTCTATGGGAGGGAATGTCTCACCTTTTGTGCCTCCAAACGTTGCACAAGCTTTGCATTTAAAATTTCAATCTTTAGGAGAAAATGATTGTGTATCTTAGAATTTTTGCCATTTTGACATGTATTTTTTATTTCTTTTCATTTGACGTTTTAGCAAATGATTCTAATATCCTTGTTTTATCTCTTAAAAATGGTGATGTGGTTATTCGTTTACGTCCTGATCTAGCTCCTAAACATGTTGCGCAAATAAAAAAATTAACAGAAGAAGGTGCTTACAACAATGTTGTATTTCACCGTGTTATTCCTGGCTTTATGGCACAGACTGGTGACGTAAAATTTGGAAAAAAAGATAGTGAAAGTTTTGATCTTAAACGCGCTGGTATGGGAGGATCAAATTATCCCAATATAGTGGCAGAATTTTCAAAGCAGCCATTTAAGCGTGGGACTGTTGGTATGGCACGTTCACAAGATCTTCATTCAGCAAATTCTCAATTTTTCATTTGTTTTGATGATGCTGATTTTTTGAATGGTCAGTATACTGTGATCGGAGAAGTGATAAAAGGAATGGAGGTTGTTGATAAAATTAAGAAAGGTACTGCAAGTGGTGATGGATTTGTAAAAAATCCTGATGCTATTAATGCAGCCTATTTACAAGCTGATAAGTGAGATAAAGGAGTTAGCCGTATGGCAGAAACTAAAGATTTAGAAAATACATTAATTCTTGAAACAACAAAGGGCAGAGTTGTTATTGAGCTTCTTGCTGATTTAGCTCCTAATCATGTTGCACGTATTAAAGAGCTCGTACGCGAAGGTGCTTATGATAATGTTATTTTTCATCGCGTTATTGATGGATTTATGGCACAAACTGGTGATGTTCAATTTGGAAAAAAGAACAGCGAGAAATTCAATTTATCACGTGCTGGTATGGGAGGGTCAGATAAATCCGATTTGACAGCAGAATTTTCAAATCTTTCTCATAAGCGTGGTACAGTTTCTATGGCTCGTAGTCAGAATCCAAATTCCGCTAATTCGCAGTTTTTTATCTGCTTTGCAGATGCTCCTTGGCTTAACCGTCAATATTCGATATGGGGGCAGGTCATTGAAGGTATGGAAAATATCGATCAAATTAAGCGCGGAGAGCCGGTTGTAGATCCTGATGCAATCACTAAAGCTACAATTGCGGCGGACATGAAATAATATAAAATATTAAATGATAATTGCTATTTACAGCTGTTTTAGGTTTCATTAAAGCGAGTCTGAATTTTATATTTTATGTAAATAAAATTTTTAAATTTTAGTTTCTTAAGCGTAATATATCAGATTAAGGCCAGTATATTTAAATAAAAATACTGCTTTTTGTGTTTTTCAAAAATAAGTGTGATGAGATTTTCTCATCATGCCTTTTTTATTGGTGATCAGAAGTACATATTGATTTAAAAGCTGTGAAGATCATTTAGGTGTCGTAATCAAGCGTTTCTTTATTCATATCACATTTGCTTAAGTATTTTTTGTAGTAAAGTCATATGAAAATAAATGTTAAAATATTAGTCACATTATCTAATATTATGGTGGGTAGTGCAGGCATTTAAAAGTATTGTGTTGTTAGATACTGCTGATATTTTTATGAACTTAGATTATTGCTTTTACTGTAATAATTGCTTGATAACAAATATTCCACTTGTCCTATTTCGTTTTTTATGCTGATCACATAGTGTTTAGCAAAGCAAAAATTAATTCATAAAATTTATGACGATGCTATCAGAAAAGGTATAGCTTTTCTTTTTATAGCGATGTGAATTTATGGAATAAAAAAGATAAGAGTAATGATCAAAACATTTCACTATAGAAAAATTGCTCAAGATGGATATGCGCGACGGGGCGAAATTATAACAGGACGTGGGTGTATTCGTACGCCTGCATTTATGCCTGTTGGAACGGCAGGTACTGTTAAGGCCATGTATATGGATCAGATTCGTGCTCTTGGGGCAGATATTATTTTGGGCAATACTTATCATTTAATGTTACGACCGGGAGCTGAGCGTGTTGCGCGTCTAGGAGGCTTACATAAATTTGCATGTTGGCCTGAACCTATTTTAACGGATTCTGGTGGATTTCAAGTTATGTCTCTTGCAGGAATTCGTAAAATTACGGAACAAGGTGTGATTTTTCGCTCCTACATTAATGGAGCGTACTATGAAATGAGTCCAGAGCGTTCTATCGAAATTCAAGGGCTTCTTGGTTCAGATGTCCAGATGCAGTTGGATCAATGTATTGCATTGCCTGCAAGTGAAAAAGAAATGGAAGCTGCTATGGAGCTTTCATTGCGATGGGCACAGCGTTGTAAAACGGCTTTTGGTGAACAGCCAGATAAAGCACTGTTTGGTATCGTTCAAGGTGGTGATAATATGAAGCTGCGCGAACGCTCTGCACAAGCATTGAAAGAGATGGATTTAAAAGGCTATGCTATTGGGGGGCTTGCTGTCGGTGAACCGCAAAGTGTTATGATGGCTGTATTGGATGCTACTTGTATGATTTTGCCAGAAGATAAGCCACGTTATCTTATGGGGGTAGGCACGCCTGATGATATTTTAAAAAGTGTTGCTCGTGGTATTGATATGTTTGATTGTGTTTTGCCAACGCGTGCAGGACGCCATGGGTTGGCTTTTACGCGCTTTGGTAAAATTAATTTACGCAATGCGCGCTATGCAGAGGATCCATATCCTCTTGATCCACAATCGCTTTGTCCTGCTGCATATGATTACAGTTGTGCTTATTTACACCATTTGATCAAATCTGGTGAATCTCTTGGTGGGATGTTATTAACATGGAATAATCTTTTTTATTATCAACAACTTATGCAAGGAATTCGTGATTCTATTGAATCTGAATGTTATGCTGATTTTTGTGCTGAAACGAGAGCTTTATGGGCACAAGGACGACAACCATAATACATATTATATATGGAATTTACTTTTTCACATTGTTTAATTTATTATTTCTATGAAGAGTTTTTACTAAAAGATGAATGTTTGAATAGTGCTTTCAAAAAGCATAAAACTGCGCTATCCTAAGAGATGGATGCGCAGTTTTATCAATGCATATTTTTCTTGCTGTTGCATTCTTAAACAGAAATCATTACTCCGGTACGCGCTACCTGATCCAGAGAAAAACAGTTTTTTCTGTTTCTGGTGATTATTTAAATCAACAATGTTAATGAGGAGTTAGTGAACCTTTAAAGAAGTATGAAAATTGCATTTTTATGAAGTATTTTTTGTTTTTCATTGTTAATAATGAAATATCGATAAAATGTGTAAAGATAGTTCACTTCTGTATAAAAAATAATTTTTGGGAATCCATTGTTTAATTGAAAACTTTACAAGATTTTATGTAAAGATAAAAACTGTTTCAATTATGGTTATGTGAAGACAGTTTACTCTAAAATAAAGGTTAAGATGACACAAACGGTTTAATTATTATAGAATGTTGAGTTTGTTTTTATTGGAGCAATATTTTAATAATTAAAATTCCATTTAGATTGTAAACGTTACAGTTGCAATGGAGTTTAAAGTCACAAGTTTTATTTATGAATATATATTAGTATATCACTATAAAAAAATTCAAGATGTTGTTCTTTTTACTATAAAAAATATTTTCAGATCTTCATTAAAGAAGCATGGATGCAAGAATGCTTTTAGTTCATTTATGTATGATATCATAGTTAAAGTATCGCAATACAGATGACAAATTCTCATAAAAAAAATACTTTTTTGCCTTTTAAAATTGATCTTAGAACGCGGCGTTTGGCAATTTTTTCCCTTGCGGTGGGAGGCTTTGCTATTGGCACTGCTGAATTTGTTGCAATGGGTTTACAGCCAGAGATGGCGAAAAGCTCATATGTTGATATTCCAACAGCTGGTCAATATATTTCTGCTTATGCATTAGGAGTTGTCATTGGGGCACCTCTTTTTGCGATTGCAACAGCTAAGTTATCACATAAGATTGTTTTGGTAGGATTGATGCTTTTTTATGCGCTAGCAAATATTGCTAGTGCCTTTTTTTCTGATTTTAACATATTAGTGGCATTGCGGTTCATTAGCGGTCTTCCTCATGGAATTTACTTTGGACTTGCAACTATAGTTGCATCTTCAATGGTGGAAATGAATGAGCGTCCAAAAGCTGTTGGCAGTGTTATGCTTGGTTTGACAATTGCAACAGTTTTGGGAGCACCAAGTACAACTTGGATTGGACAGTTTGTTGGTTGGCAGATCGCTTTTATCCTTGTCGGTGTTATTGCATTATTGTGTTGTTTCCTTATTTGGAAATTTTTGCCTTCTGTTTTAAATGTACCAAGAACAAATTCTCTATGTGAATTGAGTGCATTAAAGCATAAACAGGTATGGTTACTCTTGGTAATGGTTTCGATTGGTGCATCAGGATTATTTTCTGTTTTTACTTATATTAAATCAACGTTGATGCATGTTTCAGGTATTTTGCTTGATTGGATTCCATTTATTATGCCGTTAATTGGATTGGGAATGGTTGTCGGTAATTTTTGTGGGCCTAAATTTGCAGTTAAAATCGGTATTTCGCCGATGATTTTTTTTGCTATGCTTTGGAGTGCATTTGTTTTTTTTCTTTTTTTCTTTTTATCTTATACCCCATTAACGGCAGCGTTAGGATGCTTTCTCGTTGGAACCTCTTTTGCATCTATGCCTTCTATACAAACAAAAATTATGGATGTTTCTGTACATGGACAGATTTTGGCAGGCGCTTTAATGCAATCTGCTTTTAATATTGCTAATGCTCTTGGAGCACAGTCTGGAGCGTGGGTTTTAAAATTAGGCTACAGTTATGAATATACTGCTGTTTTAGGGGGTATTTTAACTCTGTGTGGATTATTAATTTTTTGCTTTTCATGGTATATAGAAAAACGTGAGCAATGTTTATCTAAATTATAAATGTCTTTTCGAAAAATATTTAATCATTTGGTTGTTTAGTTGGATTTTTAAATATATTGTAGGAAACGCGCAGAGAAAATGGAATACCAAGACAAAATAAAAGACTGATGAGTGTTGCAAGAAGAGCTTTTGCTGCGAAGATCATTCCAACAACTCCCCCAGGATTAAATAAACCAGCGAGATTAGTTATTGTTCCTGCTAGTGTTGTGCTTAAAGCTGCTGAAAATAATTGTACAGAAGTGAGAGATTCGCTGGCACGTAATGCGTCTTTATCACTTGCACATTGTAAGATTCGCGTTAATAAATGCGGCCAAGCTATACCAGCACTGATTCCGATAGAAAATAATGCTAAGCAAATAATAAAAGTATATTCAGGTGTGGAAATTTCTGTTGGGACAAGCCATAAAAGGACGCTTATACTCAAGAGATTTAATATAGGAGAATATACGATAATGCTGCGAGTTTTTTTTGCGGACGCACCAACACTTAATAGAGAACCACACGTCCAACCAAAACTTATTAGTGCTGCCATATAACCAGCAATAAGAGGGGGGTGTCCGTGAAGAACTTGAAGAAAAAGTGGAAAGTAAAGCTCTATACTATAGGCTACTGTAGTCATAACGAGTATTAATGAATAAACAGAAAAAAATTCAGAAGAGAAGGAAAAGGTTTTGTGTGGCAACATAGGATAAAGTGTAGATGATTCTATCTTTGCTAAAACAAAGAGGAGACTAAATCCGATAACTAATCCGCAAATTTGCGCAATTGTGGTGTCCATTGCTCCACTAACGGAAATGATAAAAATCAATAAAACAAGTGTACAAAGCTGTGGAAAGGGAAGTGGAGATGCTGAAATACAATTTTCATTTTCTTTTGGTAAAACTTTAAGCGCTATGAGTGAGAAGACTATTGCTAATGAGCCGACTATCCAAAAAGATGTTCTCCATGCACCATATTGTAAAGAAATTCCCCCGATAGCCGGTCCTAATAAAGTCGATATTCCCCACATTCCAGAAATAATACTAAATGCGTGTGGCCATAAAGATGGATTGAAAACAATACGTACCATAGAATAAGAGAGGGATAATAAAGAACCACTTCCGAAACCTTGAACAAAGCGTCCTATTAAAAAAAACGGCATGGTTGAAGCAATGCTACACATAAAGGTGCCAATAGTAAAAATAAATCCTGCAATAACATAAGCTTTACGAGGACCTATTTTTTCTAATATTTTTGTTGAGAGTGAAGTGCCAAGGAGCGATGCTGTAACAAAAATGGTAGCTACCCAAGAATAATACAACTCACTTCCAATATCCTCCATAAGAGAGGGTAAAATAGTGGCAACAATATAGACGTTGACAGCGTGCAGTGCAACACCGCCCGTAAACGTTAAAGAACGAATACCATTTTTCCCCCGTAAAAGTGCAGACCAGTTCTGTTTTTTCACTATTTTTGCTATTTAGTAGAGAATTGATTTTTTTATTTATAAGGCAGTTGTTTAAATTTTCCAAGGGAATATCCAAAGCTCTATAAAAAGAGAGCTTTGGAATTTAAATAAGCTATCTAATTAATCATTGCTTTTTTGAGATTTTCATCAACTTTATCAAGGAATCCTGTTGTCGAGAGCCATTTTTGTTTAGGTCCAATCAAAAGTGCAAGATCTTTGGTCATAAAGCCTTCTTCAACGGTTTTAATACAAACTTTTTCTAATATTGTGGAAAAGTTTTTTAACTGCTCATTGCTATCTAGTTTTGCACGATGTGTTAATCCACGTGTCCATGCAAAAATAGAGGCAATAGAATTTGTTGATGTTTCTTCGTTTTTTTGATACTGACGATAATGACGTGTTACTGTACCATGTGCAGCTTCTGCTTCAACAGTTTTACCATCTGCTGTCATGAGAACAGAAGTCATGAGACCGAGTGAACCAAAACCTTGAGCGACAACATCTGATTGAACATCACCATCATAATTTTTACATGCCCAAACATAGCCACCTGACCATTTAAGTGCAGAAGCAACCATATCATCAATCAAGCGATGCTCATAATATAATTTACAGTTTTCAAATTCATCTTTAAATTCTGCATCAAATACTTCTTGAAAAATGTCTTTAAAACGGCCGTCGTAAGCTTTTAAAATAGTATTTTTTGTTGAAAGATAGACTGGAACATTTCGCTGTAGTCCATAATTGAAAGATGCACGAGCAAAGTCACGAATTGATTCATCAAGATTATACATAGCCATGGCAACACCTGAGCTTGGGGCATCAAAAACTTCATGTTCTATGATTTGATTGTCATCACCAACAAATTTAATACTCAATTTTCCTTTGCTAGGGAATTTAAAATCAGTTGCTTTATATTGGTCACCAAAAGCGTGACGTCCGATAATAATTGGTTTTGTCCAGTTAGGAATGAGGCGTGGAACATTTTTGCAGATAATGGGTTCGCGAAAAATAGTACCTCCTAAGATATTGCGGATTGTACCATTGGGCGATTTCCACATTTTTTTTAGGTTAAATTCTTTTACACGTGCTTCATCAGGAGTAATCGTTGCGCATTTTATGCCAACTCCATGTCGTTTGATAGCATTGGCAGAATCGATCGTTATTTGATCATTGGTTGCATCACGATTTTCTATGGAAAGATCGTAATATTTTAAATCAATATCGAGATAGGGATAAATCAGTTTTTCTTTAATATATTTCCAGATGATACGGGTCATTTCATCCCCGTCGATTTCAACAACGGGATTTTCTACTTTTATCTTTACCATTAGAAGTCCTTCTTTTTTGAAAGTGATATTATTTTCTATATATTTTCAGGATTGTCATGAAAAGTAAAAAACAGGGATGATAGTGGTATATTCATGTGTAATATTGCTAAAATATATTTATCAATAGGACGTAAAGCTTTTTCATTTAAAAGAAAGTAACACGCCATTCATTATATAATTTATGGAAAGCTAATTTTATAAAAACGGTTAGATGGGTATTTATGACGATATAGAGTTTAAGTTATTTCCATTGTTGTCTTTTGAAATATTATATTTTGTAAATGGAATTATAAATTTTTATCATTTTGAAAGAGACAAAAAAGCTAATTGCACAGTGATTTTCACGATTATACGCAACAAAAATATTAAAATCTTTATTCTTTCATTTTTTTGAAAAACAAAAAATATTAATAAATCAAATAGTTAATATTAAAAACAATATGGTACGCCCAAGGGGAATCGAACCCCTGTTTCCGCCGTGAAAGGGCGATGTCCTAACCGCTAGACGATGGGCGCAAACCAATGACAAAGCTTATAGAGAGGATATTTCTACTTCGCAAGCCCTATGCGCAATTTTTTTTAAAAAAATGTGCTTTGTTGAATTATTTTGATACATGCTTATATAAGCACCATCCAAGTTACTTTCTTTTCTAAATTGTGTGTAAAAAAATATGATGGTAGATGAAGAAAGTTTTAGTGTTAGCGCAACAATAATTGGATGATGTTTTTTGTGCTTTGGTTTGAGGAATAGTAAAATGATAAAATCAACATCTTTGGTGTGGCGAATGTTTTTCTGCACCATCTTACTTGCTATTGCGGGGTGTCTGCACGATGAGAGTACGACTTCTCATATTGAGAGTTCTTCATTTACGCAAAAATCTTTCGAGACAAAAGGGGACAATCATGTAAATTTTCCAATAGAACCAGCAGGTTCTACACGTCGACAAAGAATTATTAACAATTACAAAAAGAGTGAAGAGCATGTAAAAACCTTTTCTAGAGAAAAAAGTTCGGGTTCATCTTTCTCAATTAGAGTTGGAAGAGATGCGCATAATGTTATCAAGAACATATTAGAATAGATTGAATGGAGTGGAAATTAATAGTTATTTTTTTTCACTCATCTCTATGTGATTAAGCGAGAAATTTTTAAATCTTTTACTAATTTATGCGTTTGAGGTAATCATTGTTTAAGAATTGCCGCATAGAAAAGAAGTTTAGGCACGATTGGTGTAGTATCGATGTTTCAAATTGTCATCGATATGGAGATTTCATTGCAGTCTTATATTTTTTAGTACTTTAAAATTGTGTTATAGACAAATCAAGTATTTGTGATTCATGTTCCTAATATAAATTGCAATTTAGGGCAAAATGATTATTTTAAATAGTAAAATTTTGGTATTGCAATAGTTTTTTGAATTATAAAGCAATGCAAATTTAAATGATTGAGAACTCGTTCTGCTTTCTGAAGTAGTGTGGGTTTATGCTGGTTTCTATTTTAAAAAATACGAATATTTATATTTTTTAGAGCTTTTGTTTGAACAGACAGATTGATTGTGCTGCAAATGAGCTTTATGCCATGTAAAACAGTGATGGTTCATCTATATTGATTGTTGATAAATATCATTTATGCTGTGTTCTGCAGAATTTAAAATATTTTTTCATTGAGGCAAGGAAATAGGCAGTTTGAGTAATGGCAGAAGCTTTAAAAATTGGTATTGGAGGTCTTGGTACGGTTGGTACTTCAGTTTTTCGGATTTTACGTGAAAAAGCAAATAGTTTGGCTTGCCGATGTGGTCGGCCTATTAAAGTTGTTGCAGTTAGTGCACGTGATAAAGACCGTAATCGTGGAATTGATCTGAGTGATGTAAAATGGTTTGATTCACCTGTGGAAATGGCGTTTTCTGATGAAATTGATGTTTTTGTTGAGCTAATTGGTGGTGAATTAGATATCGTGCATGAGGCTGTTAAGGGAGCAATTGAGGCAAAACATCACGTTGTTACTGCCAATAAAGCGCTTCTTGCTCGACATGGGGTAGCACTTGCACTTAGTGCAGAAAAAAAAGGCGTTTTTTTAAATTTTGAAGCTGCTGTTGCAGGTGGAATTCCTGTTATCAAAGCAATGAGAGAGTCACTTTCTGGAAATCATGTATCGCGGATTTATGGTATTTTAAATGGAACTTGCAATTATATACTAACACGTATGTTCATGGAAGGTCTTTCATTTAGAGATTGTTTAGCAGATGCGCAGAAACTTGGATATGCTGAAGCTAATCCATCTTTTGATATTGGAGGTTATGATACTGCTCATAAACTCGCTTTATTAACAAGTTTAGCATTCGAAACTTCTATTTCGTTGGATAATGTTTATGTTGAAGGAATTAGCAATATTTCACAAATTGATGTTCGTGTAGCTGATGAATTAGGCTACCGGATTAAACTTTTAGGGGTTGCGTTAAAGACTGATTCTGGGATTGAGCAACGTGTTCATCCGACAATGGTTCCAACATCATCTATGATTGCGCAGATTCATGGTGTGACAAATGCTATTTCTATTCAAAGTGACTTGTTGGGTGAACTATTGTTTTCTGGTCCTGGTGCTGGAGGAGCGGCAACAGCATCGGCAGTTATTGGCGATTTGGCTCATATAGCAAAGGCGCGTCCTGGTTTTCAGTATACATCTGTTTTAGGATTACCGGCATTGACACTTAATCCTTACAAAAAAGCGTGTATTGCTAATCATACAGGTGATTATTTTATTCGTTTGAGCGTTTATGATCGTGCAGGTGTTTTTGCCGCGGTTGCAAAGCATATGGCTGATAATTATATCTCATTAGAATCAATTGTTCAAAAACCTTTTGTAGAAAATAAAATTTTTAAAACAATTATTTTAATAACGCATGAAACAACAGAAGTGAATGTACGACGGGCACTTACAGCCATTGAAAAAGATGGTCATCTCGTTGCAAAGTCTCAGTTCATTCGTATCGAACGTGCAGCATAAAATGATAATTTTTGTATTGTAATAAAGAGAATAGGTAATCTTTTCTCTTGTGGAAAGCTTTCATCTTTGCAAAAATCTTTATTCTTAATATTTAGTAATAAATGTTAAATATTTCTTGCTAACGTTTATTTGGTAGGATTTTTTATATGCCCACAGCTCAGAAAATTTTAAATGGACTTGATCGTATTTTGACGCTTGAATTGGTACGTGTAACTGAACGTGCTGCCGTTGCAGCTGCGCGCTGGCGCGGGCGTGGTGATGAGAAGGCTGCAGATCAAGCGGCTGTAGATGCAATGCGCCAAGAGCTTAATCGTTTGCCCGTTGATGGTACTGTGGTGATTGGAGAAGGGGAACGTGATGAAGCTCCGATGCTTTATATTGGAGAAAAAGTAGGTCTTCAGAATGGATTGGCCGTTGATATTGCACTTGATCCACTTGAAGGAACTACGATTTGTGCAAAAAATCTTTCTAATTCTTTAGCTGTGATTGCAATTGCTGAAAAGGGTAATTTGCTTTACGCTCCTGACGTTTATATGGAAAAAATTGCTATTGGTCCTGGATATCCAAAAGGCATGATTGATATAGATGCCAATCCTGCTGATAATATTCACGCACTTGCAAAAGCTAAAGGAGTGGCTATTAATAAGATTACTGCTTGTATTATGGATCGACCGCGTCACGAGAAATTGATTAATGAAGTACGTGCAACAGGTGCGTCAATTCGTTTAATTAGTGATGGTGATGTTGCTGCTGTTATTCATACCACGGATCCAGATGAAACGGGTATCGATATTTATATGGGTATTGGAGGAGCACCAGAAGGCGTATTAGCTGCTGCAGCTTTGCGTTGTATAGGTGGACAGATGCAAGGACGTTTACAGCTTGATACGGAAGAAAAAATCGCACGTGCAACTAAAATGGGAATTGATGATCCTCATAAGGCTTATACCGTGGAAGAGATGGTAAAAGGTGATGTTTTGTTTTCCGCAACAGGTGTAACTGATGGCAATATGCTTTCCGGTGTTAAATTTACTCCTCGCTATATTCAGACGGAGACTATTGTGATGCGTTCACATACAAATACAATTCGTAATATTAAAGCACAGCACAGAGATCTCTCAAAATTTGATTGATACTTTTTTGTCATTATAGAGAGATAGAGGGGATCACTTTGTGATCACACCTCTATAGAATACGGAAGATTTTATGGGTATGTTTTTAAATATCTCATCATTATGCTAGTGTGACGGAATGTACCCAGCCATTTTTATCTACTGTATTTCCTCTTTGTAGATCAATAAGTTGTGTGCGAAGTTGCTCTGCAACCGTCCCAATCATTTCATTTCCGATAACGAATTCTCCATCTTTATATTTGAAGCGGCCAATTGATGTAATAACAGCAGCAGTACCACATGCAAAAGCTTCTTTTAGATGACCGCTTTGTGCATCTTTTTTAAGTGATTCAAAAGAATAAGGACGCTCTTCTACCGTTAAGCCCATTTGTTGTGCTAATTTTAAAATTGAACAACGCGTTATTCCTGGAAGAATAGTTCCATTAAGTGGTGGTGTTACAAGCGTATTATTCTCCATAATAAAGCAAACATTCATGCCACCTAGTTCTTCGATCCATTTATGTTCAATCATATCAAGGAAGAGTACTTGGCTACAATTATTTTGTGTTGCGCTATTTTGTGCAAGCAAACCTGCTGCATAATTTCCACCACATTTTGCAGTGCCTGTACCGCCTGGACCAGCGCGGCTATAATCTGTTTCTATCCATACACTGACAGATTTTTCTTTTTCTGAAAAATATGATTCAACTGGAGAAGCTATGATACAGAAGATATATTCTCGAGAAGGATGAACCTTTAAAATGCTTTCGTTACCAAACATGAATGGACGTATGTAAAGACTCGCATTTGGATGATCAGAAACCCATTTTTGATCAATTTTTACTAATTGATTAATTGCATCTAAAAAGATATCCTTTGGTAATTCAGGCATAGCTAATCGTCGAGCTGATTCCATAAAACGCTGTGCATTAGCATTGGGACGAAATAAAAGAACACGTCCATCTTTTGCACGATATGCTTTTAATCCTTCGAAAATTTCTTGCCCATAATGCAAAACGGTACTTGCTGGACTGATTTCTAAAGATTTGTATTGAGAAATAATGGCATTATACCACCCTTTTTCTTCAGTCCATTGAATAATAACCATGTGATCTGTAAAAAATTGACCAAATCCAGGATTTTTTAAAATTTTTTCACGATTCTCGTCTGATAGAGGGGACGGATGTTTTTCTATTTTAAATTGAAGCGATGATGTGGAAGATTTCATAAATAAAACTTTCTAAGATATGTATTATTTTTATATATATTTTATTAAATAAGTAAAAATAATTATATAATGATGTTATGATAAGTATTTTAAAATAAACAATTATTATAAAATTAAAAATGAAGATTATTAATAGAGCTATTTTGATTATGTTTTCATAAATTCTCTTCGATAAAATAATTTGGAACTTTTATAATTGATTATTGTTTTGCTAAGTAAAGATTTTAATTGCTTTTATACTATACTACCAAATAACGAAAGGCAGAAAAATTAAAAAGGGAACTTATTATGATTGATAAAAAACAACCCAAGCATGAACAACGTATAGTAGCAGATAAAACAGATCGTAAACGATGTAATTCGATTTTGAAAGGCGCTCTCGCTATTATTTTTGCACTCATTATTATTTGGTTTGTTTTCGGCTTTTTAGGGTCTTTTTTAAAAAATTTTTAAAACGTACATTGAGGTATAATGTTACAGAATTAACACAAATAATGATAATTTCGAAAAAATTTAAATAAACTAGTTCTAATATTTAATATTTTATAAGGTGTAATTATAACATTATTTTTATTCCATTAACAAAACACAACTTTAATTTTTGCAATTAATTTTATACCACGACAAATAATGTAAAGATTGTTAAAATTATTACTTTATTCGTTTAGCGTGTGATGAAGCAATCGCCTCCGGAATTTTTGATATCTTCACAAAGATTTATAGCTTCGTTACGGTTTTGAGTTTGAATACGAATACGATAATAAGTGCCTTTTCCTTGTATAAAAGCAGGTTGAATATTTAAAGGACGAGTGCCTATAAGATATCCAAACTTATATTTTATATTTTGCAAAGAATCTTGAGCTAACGCAGATGTTGGCTGAGATGCAACTTGTACATAATAATTTTCTGTATTTTGTGTTATAGCATTGGCTGATGGAGGTGAATGAGTGGAAATGTGTGTCTGTGCATTTGAATTAAACTTTGCACGTGAAGGAATTGGTACAAATTTAACGTGAGGAATAGAAATAGTTTTTGCATCCACTACATCAGCATCAACCGTGAGATTATGCTCTATTTCGTTGCTATTTGTATCGGAAAATTCCGGTGAGATAGAAGATTCATCTCGATGTTTATCTATAGTAGTTTCATCAATTTTTTCAGAATTGTCAATAGATTCTTTATCTGGATCATGTGCTGGGGTTAGTGCGATTGTACCATCTTGTTTTACAATGACGGTTTGTACCTCTCGCGTTGGAATAGTGTGGTTAATAGCTTCTGTAACTGCACCTTCAACATCAGGTTCATCAAGAAAAGAAGATGAAACGCTTTCAGATTCTTGTTTATTTAATGATGCTAACTCTTCAGGCGTTTCAGAATTATCAATAAGAAACTGTTGTGTAGTATCTTGTTTTTCATTCTCTCCGGTTGTTTGTTTGTAGACATCTAAATTGCTAGTGAGATTATTTTCAGTTTCAGTTGTTTCTGGCTTCAATTTGAAAGGTGTATTATCCGCACGAATAATAAGTGAATCTTCATTTTTTTGTGGTGACGTAAAAAAGCGAGAGTAGCCAATAAAACCAATTGTTATTAATATGAAAAAAATAACACTTTTGGTAAAGATCTTTTTTCTGATAAAGGTTTTTAAAATGGGAATTGTTTGGATACCGGTAGGAGTTTCATTTTCATCTTTATATGGTGAGTTTTCGGTAAAAGACGAGGAATAATATCCTCTATTATCGGCAGAAAAATAGTCGGAATCCCGCTCTTTATCACTTACATGTATATCTACTTCTGGATTTTGCATAGTTTGGTGAAAAATTTCGCTTAAAATTTCATCTTGTTGATGTTGTTGCGAAAAATCTTTTTTTGGAGCATTTCCTACATTAAAAACATCAGCAAATTCTTCTTTAAGATTATCAATAGGTACATCATATTCTGGAGCTGTATATGGAACTTCTGGAACCATAATTGGCCCAGTTTTTTCTACGGTTTCTTCTGCAAATTTATAAGTATCAACATTTGGAGGAGGATTATCCCTGCGAGTACAATTATCTGCAGAAAAATTATTCGTTTGTGTTGTATTAAAAATTTCTGATGATACTTGTGTATTATTTAAATTATTTTGATTACAAAAAACTTCTCTTTCATTGTTCTGATAAGAAGGATTTTCTGCATTATTGATATACTGTGTGTGAGCGTTACTATATTCTGAATTTTTTGCAATATTAACTTCTTGCTTTAAAAATTTTTCTTCATAAAACTGGGGATCATCGGTAGTATAATCTTCGCTCCAATTTTTTTGATTAGCTGAAATTTCATATGAATGGTTTATGGAAGTGTCGTAAGGACTTTGATTATCTCCATAATTTTGTTGTATATTCTGAGCATTTGGTTGTGGTACAGCTATTTGTAAAAAAGGCTCGGCTTGTTCATGAGATTCTGCAGCAGCGTTATTGTTTTGTGTACTGGTTTCATCAAAAAAGAAATTTTCTGATTGCACATTAAAATTATCTTTTTCAAAAAAAGGATCAATATGAGATGGTATTGTTTTATTTTGAGGTGGCTGGTTATTCTGAATGGGTAATGGAGAAAGCGTATCTAAAATTTGTTCTTCATCATGATTTATAGGCATAGAGCGTACTTTTTTAGATGAAAAACTATCTTGTTCTAAACGATTGATAGTATTAGTTGCTGCGATATTCATCACAGTTGATTCATCATTAGTTGCGTATAAACCCCATTGTTTACTTTGATCATCAAGTGGCAAATTATTAGCTAAATTATTTTCAATTTCTGTTTCTAAAAAAGATAAATCAAAATCTTCATTCTGGAATGAAGTTTCAGGAGTCTGAGATATAGATGAATCAGACTGTAATGAAAACTTATTGTTTTGGTTTTCACTTTGTTTGTTTGAATTAAAAATTCGCGCAAGTCCTTCTACAGGATCATAAAGTTTATTTTCCTGTTTTATTTTTTGCGGATTTTTGCGATCGTTATCGCTCATAACTTTTCTCACATAATGATCTGCATTCAAGTATAATAAACTACTTAATTCTAATTTATTATATTTCTACAAAAGTTATACAAAAAAATTGTCAATAAAGCTTTCATTTATATTTATTAAACTTTTTCAACGCATTTCTGTTAGTGCTTCTACTCCTATAATAGTAAGTCCTGATGATAAGATATTCATTACAGCTTGTATCAGTCCTAACCTAGCAAATGATAATTCTTTATCATCATATTTAATAAAACGTAAATCAGGATTATCACTTCCTTTATTCCAATGCGCATGGAAATTTGAAGCAAGATCATAGAGATAAAATGCTAATCGATGTGGCTCTTTATGAACTACGGCTTGCTCAATGATACGTGGATATTCGGCAAGTTTACGTATTAAAGATATTTCATTGTCGTCTATTAATCGATGAAGATGTGTAATCATTATATCGTTTGAAAAATTATCAACAAGAAAAACTTCTTTTGCTTGACGAAAAACTGAATGACAACGTGCACTTGCATACTGTACGTAAAAGATGGGATTATCTTTTGATTGTTCTGTCACTTTTGAGAAATCAAAATCAAGAGGTGCTTCGCATTTACGATAAAGCATCATAAAACGCACTGGATCACGACCAACTTCCTCCACTACATCACGCAAAGTGATAAAGGAACCAGCTCTTTTTGACATGCGCACAGGTTGGCCGTTGCGAAAAAGTTTTACCAGTTGACATAAGAAGACGCTCAATTTGGCTTTATCTCCAGAGATTGCCTTTGCCATTGCTTCTAACCGTTTTACATAGCCAGCATGATCTGCTCCTAGAATATAAATCATTTCATCAAAATGACGGTTAAATTTATCGCGAAAATAAGCGACATCAGCAGCAAAATAAGTGTAAGAACCATCAGATTTAACTAAAACACGATCTTGATCGTCTCCAACGTGAGTTGAACGAAATAAAGTTTGTTCACGGGGTTCCCAGTCTTCTATGTTCTGTCCTTTTGGTGGCGGTAATTTACCTTTGTAGATATAACCACTTAAAGTAAGATCATTAATCGTGTCCCGTATGGCTTGCGCATTATCTGCATAAAGTGTCCGTTCAGAAAAAAAGATGTCGTGATAAATATTAAGAGCGGATAAATCTTTTTGAATCATCGACATCATTGCATCAATTGCACGATCCTTTACTATAGATAATGCTTTCTCTTTATCCATAGTGAGTAATTGGTTGCTGAATTCTTGAGCGAGTGATTGGCCTAATGGTATTAAGTACTCACCAGGGTATAAACCTTCTGGAATTTCGTTAATTTTTTCTCCAAGAGCTTCGCGATAACGCAACAATACAGAATTGGCGAGTACTTCTATTTGTACACCAGCATCATTGATGTAATATTCTTTTGTAATGTTATAGCCGACAAATTGCAATAAATTAGAGAGAACATCACCAACAACAGCACCTCGACAATGTCCAACATGCATTGGACCAGTCGGATTTGCTGATACATATTCAACATTAACGTGCTTTCCTTGTCCTATTGGAGAACGTCCATAGGACATACCTAATTCAAGCATAGATTTTATTGTGCTTTGCCAAAATAATTTTGTAAGTTTAATATTGATAAATCCAGGACCAGCAACTTCAATATTCTCAATAACGGGATCATTTTTGAAAAATTCTGTAATTTTTTCTGCAAGTGCACGTGGATTAATCCCAACGGATTTTGCAAGCACCATAGCAGCATTAGTTGATAAATCGCCGTGTAAAGAATCACGTGGAGGGTCAACAGTGATTTTTGATAAATCTAATTTTCCTCCATTTTTTTCTTTTATATCAGATAATTCGAGTAATCTTTTAATTTTTTTCTCGAAATTTTTAAAAATATTCATATCTAATTTCCATAATATATTCAAAATCAATTAAACAAAATTATCTGTGTGGTCAAATAAACGGAGATGTTCACGTAAAGCATAATGATCGGTCATGCCTGAAAGAAAATCAGCAATAAAACGTGCTAATTCTTGATTTGTTAAGTGAATTGTTTTTATCTGCCAGTTTTTAGGCATTAGATCAGGGTTTTCATAATAACAGTTAAATAAGTTTTCTACAATGCATTTTGCTGCATTGCGACGATTGAGAACTTGATCGTGATAATATAGATTTTTAAACAGAAAATTTTTTAATTCTTTTTCATAAACGCTTATAGTCGGTGAAAAAGTGACAATGGTTTGTCCTGCTTGATGAATATCATTTATGCTTTCTGGTTTGAGATACGCTAAATTTTTTTGTGATTGTTTAATAACATCTTCAACCATAGTTGTGATTTGTCTACGTACCAATTGGTAACCAAGTCGAGTTTGATCGAGCTTTGGATGCTCTTGTTTTATGTCTTTTAATAATAATGCAGTTAGCGGAATCTGTTCAAACTGATCAATTGTTAAAAAATTTGAGCGTAGACCATCATCAATATCATGAGCGTTATAAGCGATATCATCAGCAATAGCAGCACATTGCGCTTCTAGTCCTGCAAAGCAGTCTAGCTCAAGATCCTGCTTTTCATTATATTGCAGAATATAAAGAGGAACGTCTTTGCGATTAGCATAAGAGCCCAAAAGAGGACCATTATGCTTTACAAGTCCTTCGAGTGTTTCCCAAGTAAGATTAAGTCCATCAAAATCTGCATAACGCTGTTCCAGCTTTGTAACGATACGTAAAGCTTGTGCATTATGATCAAAACCACCATAATTTGCCATTATTTCATTCAGAGCATCTTCTCCAGCGTGACCAAAAGGTGTATGCCCGAAATCGTGAACAAGGGCAATAGCTTCGGCAAGATCTTCATCAAGACATAAGGCGCGGGCTAATGTTCGTGCAATTTGAGAAACTTCTATCGAATGCGTAAGTCGAGTACGATAATGATCGCTTTCATCAGCAATAAACACTTGCGTTTTATGTTTAAGACGTCGAAATGCGTTAGAATGAATGATACGATCTCTATCTCGTTGAAAAGGTGATCTTATGGTACTCTCAGTTTCGTAGAATAATCTTCCACGGCTTGTTTTGGGGTTAGCACTGTATATCGCTCGGGATTGGTAATTGATATTGCTCATATCCATTGCAAGCTATCCATTTTTACCCTAAATTTAAATAGTCTATTCTTAATAAGCTTTTATTTGTTTAGGATACCTTTTCTTGACAGTTTAATGCAAGGATATATAAAAAATGAGTGTGGATATTTCAGATTTGGCTGCCAAGCGGATTGCACAAATACTTTTAAACGAAACGGATAAGATAGGATTGCGTATTTCCGTTGAAGGTGGTGGGTGTTCAGGTTTTTCTTATAAATATGATTTAGTTTCTGAAAGTAAAGAAGATGATTTTGTTCTTAAAAAAGATGGGGCGATTGTACTGATTGATTCAGTATCTCTTTCTTTCATGGACGGAGCTCAAATTGATTTTGTTGATGATCTTATGGGGCAGTCTTTTCAAATCCGTAATCCTAATGCTATTTCATCGTGCGGTTGTGGTGTGAGTTTTTCAATTTAGAATAGTGACTTTGTAATATTGCTTCTTGCAAAGCTTGTTACTTTAATCAATAATGCAAGAATGGATATTTTTGCAAAAATATTACGTCGATCTTTGTGGTTATGCACTGTCTGTGTCTCATTAATTTGGGGTGATTGCGCGTTTTCTGAAGAAGGAATGAGGCAGGATTATCAACAGAAAAAAGCAACAAGTTTTATTTTAAAATCTCAAGATCGTGAAAAAAAAAATTTATATTCTCAGTCTCAGTTAGTATTACATGCTCGATTAACAGATAGCGGCGAAAATATTACAAAAGGACTTATATGGCGGATTTATGCTCCCACTTTAGGAATTGATAAAAAATTACCGTTAATTGCAACTTATGAAGGTGGTAGTGCGCGTTTTGATTTAGAACCAGGGAGTTATCTTATTCATGTTTCATTTGGCCACGCGAGTGCAGTGCATCATGTAAATTTAGAAAGTGGGCAGAATCTTATTAAAAATTTTAAACTTGATGCTGGTGGTGTTATTTTAAATGCTACTTTGCTAAATGGTGCGATCGATGAAAAAGAATTGCGTTTTACTATATATGAAGACGAAAAAGAAAATGATGATACTGGTGTGATTTTATCAGATATTAAACCTCAATCAATTGTGCGTTTAAAAGCTGGTCATTATCATGTTACTTCTTATTATGGCTCTATTAATGCTATTGTTCATTCTGATATCCAAGTGGATGCGGGTAAAATTACAGGGGTAACTCTTGAACATCAGGCTGCTCAAATCACATTAAAGTTAGTACGGCAAGAAGGAGGCGAAGCGCTTGCCGATACAAGTTGGTCTATTACCAATGATTCCGGTGATATCGTTTATGAAACAGTTGGTGCTTATGTTTCACTTGTATTGGCTGAAGGTGGATATATTGCGATCGCTAAAAATAAAGATCAAATTTATCAAAAAGTTTTTTCAGTTATCTCTGGTCATGATGAAGATGTTAGTGTGGTGGCAAATATGCAAAATATTGATGAAACAATAAATTAATGATCTTTTTGTAAGCATAATTTTACATTGAAAGTGGGGATAAAGTCTTGGTTATGGAACTTTCAACAGTAAGTGTATTTTTGGCAGGTGCGTTATCTTTTTTATCACCATGTGTTTTGCCGTTAGTTCCTCCTTATTTGTGCTATATGGCAGGGATTGGGATTGATGATTTTCGTTCAGCAAAACATCAGGGAAGAATGTCTATACATTTAGCTCTTTTATTTCCTGTTGTCGCTTTTGTTCTTGGCTTTACAACTATTTTTGTTGCTTTAGGTGCCAGTGCAAGCGCAGTTGGCAGATTTATTGGTTATTATCGTGATTGGTTTGCTATTATTGCTGGAGTTATTATTATTATTTTTGGTTTAAATTTTTTGGGTCTTTTCAAAATTGCTTTTTTATTTCGTGATGTGCGGTTTCAAACGTATAAAACGCCTTCTGGACCTTTAGGGGCGTATATTATTGGTTTAGCTTTTGCATTTGGTTGGACGCCATGTATTGGTCCAATTTTGGGGCCTGTCATAACACTTGCTGGAACAAAAGAAACAGTGGGTGAAGGTGCTTTTCTTTTAGGTATTTATGCATTAGGTCTTGGGGTGCCCTTTGTTTTGGCAGCTTTATTCTCGAGCAGCTTTATGAAATTTTTTGGAATTTTTCGAAAACATTTAGGAAAAGTTGAGAAAGTTATTGGTATTCTTTTGATTATTACAGGGATTTTATTTTTAACAGGCTCTATGCAAAACTTGTCATTTTGGCTTTTGGAAAATTATCCTTCGTTGAGTAATGTTGAAGCTATTAGTTGGCATGATATCGTTGTTTTTTTTGGATTTTCTCGTTAAATTTTTGTGTTTTTATGGTTAGAAATTGTCTTTCTATTATTCTTGCAGCAGGTGAGGGAACGCGTATGAAGTCGTCTACCCCTAAGGTGCTTCATACAATTGCTGGCTTACCACTTATATGCCACGTCATAAAACAGATAGAATTGATGGATTCTTCGCAATTAGCAGTAATTGTTGGATTTGGTGCTAAAGATGTCATTGAAGTTGTTCAATCATTTGCAAAAAATGCGATGATTTTTGAACAAAAAAAACGTCTAGGAACTGCTCATGCTGTTTTATCTGCTCGTACAGCGTTGCAAAAAGGGGTGGATGATGTTCTCATTATTTTTGGCGATACTCCTTTGATTGAGAGAGAGTCATTGTTAAAAATGCGTGCTCAACTTGCTTCGGGAGCAGATATTGTTGTTGCTGGTTTTCATGCAGAAAATCCAGCAGGATATGGGCGTCTTGTTAAAAAAAATGGTAAACTGATCGCAATTGTAGAAGAAAAAGATGCAAGCGATGAAGAAAAAAAAATCTCTTTTTGTAATGGTGGGATACTTGCTATTAATGGAAAACATGCAATTTCTCTTTTAAACAAGATTGATAATAATAATGTGAAGCAAGAATATTACTTAACCAATATTGTTTCTATTGCATCATATAAAGGGTTAGATGTTCGGATCGTTGAAGTGCCCTTTGATAATATTGTAGGAATCAATAACTGCTTTGAGCTTTATGAAGCTGATTCTTTATGGCAAAAGCGTAAAGCGCGTGATTTTATGTTATCTGGTGTTACAATACTTAAACCAGAAAGTGTTTATTTTTCTTATGATACAGAAATTGAACCGGGGGTGGTGATCGAACCAAATGTTTATTTTGGTCCGAGTGTAAAGGTACAATCTGGTGCAGTTATCCGTGCATTTAGTTACTTGGAAGGCGCTATGATTGGTAAAGATGCACAGATTGGTCCTTATGCACGTCTACGGCCTGGAACAGAGCTGGCACGATCGGTAAAGATTGGAAATTTTTGTGAAATCAAAAAAGCTAAAATAGGAGAATTCTCCAAGATTAATCACTTAAGTTATATTGGTGATGCCAAAATTGGTGCACGTACCAATATTGGAGCTGGTACGATTACTTGCAATTATGATGGATTTCATAAACACAATACTGTAATTGGTGATGATGCTTTTATAGGATCTCATTCCGCGTTTGTTTCTCCAGTGATTATAGGAAACGGTTCTTATATTGCTTCTGGCAGCATTATCACTGAAGATGTTCCCGCAAACAGTTTAGCGTTGGGTCGTGTACGACAAGTGATAAAAGAGGATTATGCAATAAAATTGCGTGCACGTTTATCAAAGGATAAACAGTGAAAGTGAATATTTCTAAGTTTATTTTCTTTGCTTTATGGTGATTTAGTAATTGTGTAAGAGGCCTTATTTTAAAATATCGCCTACTATAACATATTTGATTTATGTAATTACTCAAAGTTTTTAATAAAGACAGTTAGATTTTCTTTATGGAATTATATAAATCTGAGATGTTTATTGGAGCTTTTAAATGTGCGGAATTATTGGAATTCTTGGAAATAGATGTGTAACATCCTCTTTAGTTGATGGTTTAAGGCGTCTTGAATATAGAGGATATGATTCATCTGGTATTGCGACTGTGCACAATGGACGTCTTCATCGTATGCGTGCTGAAGGCAAGCTTGTTAACTTAGAAGAGAAATTAAAAAAAACACCTTTAAAGGGGAATTTAGGGATTGGTCACACGCGTTGGGCTACTCATGGAGTTGCTGTAGAGCGGAATGCACATCCTCATATGACAGAACGGCTTGCGGTTGTTCATAATGGCATTATCGAAAATTTTGCAGAATTGCAAAAAGAACTCATTGAAGATGGTTATAGTTTTGAAACAGAAACTGATACAGAGGTTATTGCTCATTTAATTACGCGTGCATTGAAAAGTGGTCTTTCTCCACAAGAAGCAGTATGCACAAGTTGGAAAAAATTGCAGGGAACTTTTGCTATTGCTCTTATTTTTGAAGGTGAAGATAATCTTATGATTGCTGCTTGTTCTGGTCCGCCATTAGCAATTGGTTATGGGCAGGATGAGTTTTTTGTCGGATCGGATGCAATAGCTTTGGCACCATTTGTAGATCGTATCAGTTATATGGAAGATGGAGATTGGGCGGTTCTTACACAAGAAGGTGTAACAATTTACAATGCAAAAAATGAATCCGTAAAACGTCCTATTGTAACATTATTTGAAGGGAATTTACTAATTTCTAAGGGAAATCATCGTCATTTTATGCACAAAGAGATGTTTGAACAACCTGAAGTTATTTCTCATAATTTGGCGCATTATTTTGATCTTGGAAACTATACGGTGCGCCCACTTAAAAATTTCATTGATTGGAAAAAAATTAACCGAATACTTTTTGCGAGTTGTGGAACTGCTTATTATTCAACTTTGGTTGCACGTTACTGGTTTGAACGTTTTGCTGCTTTAAGTGTTGATAATGATGTCGCTTCAGAATTTCGTTATCGTGAACCACCTATAGCTTCCGATATGTTATCGATGTTTGTTTCTCAATCTGGTGAAACAGCTGATACGTTAGCATCTTTACGTTATTGCCGTAAATGTGGCGTGCAAACAGCAACAGTTGTCAATGTTGAGCAATCAACAATGGCAAGGGAAGCTGAGTTTGTTTTACCGACATTAGCAGGTCCAGAAATTGGTGTTGCGTCAACAAAAGCTTTTACTTGCCAGTTGGCAACACTTGCTGCAATGGCACTTGGTGCTGCTAAGCAACGCGGATATCTTTCTGAGAAGGAAGAACATTTGCTTGTTAAGCAATTGGCAGAAATCCCAAGAATTTTGAGTAAAGTTTTAAAGTTGGATAATAAAATTGAACAAATTTGTCGTAATTTAGTAAATGCAAAAGGTGTTCTTTATCTTGGGCGCGGAACTTCTTATCCGATTGCTTTAGAGGGGGCGCTTAAATTGAAGGAGCTTTCTTATATTCATGCTGAAGGTTATGCGGCAGGAGAGTTAAAACATGGACCGATTGCACTGGTGGATGAGACAATACCGGTTATTGTCGTGGCACCTTATGATAGATGGTTTGAAAAGACCCTTTCTAATATGCAAGAAGTCGCAGCGCGCAATGGCCGGATTATTTTTATAACCGATAAAAAAGGAGCAAAAATAGCTTCTCTTAATACCTTATCGACTATTATTTTGCCAGACGTTCCAGAATTTATTGCACCCATTATTTATGCTGTACCTATTCAGTTAATCGCTTACCATACAGCAGTTTTATTGGGAACGGATGTCGATCAACCTCGTAATTTGGCAAAATCAGTTACTGTTGAGTAAAAAATAGTTTTGTGTCTTTGAGGTTGCGTGCGGGATGGTAAAATAGTTATTAATTATGATAGTAAAGCTATTAATTTAATAAAATTGTTATCAGTTTAATAAATCCGGTTACACAATATAGAAAGCGTACCGGATTTTTTATGGTTGAATCTAAAAAATCATTATTAAAGATGGATATCTTAAGGAAAATCAAAAATGGATACGGTTGGGGAGAAGAAAAAGTTTAGCTATGGATGAAAGGTGATGAAGTGTTTTCTTTATGAGATTCATGTCGTGTTTATTTTTTAAGGTACAGCAAGTTCATATCTATTTTCTTATATTGAGTTTGGCTTGTGTTTACAATATTCGAGTGGTAATCGCATAAATTAATATAGAGAATAATGCTAGTCATAGTTCTAGTTTGTTTCAACTATTAGTGTTGATATTGCTATTCGTGCAGGTTTTGAAAATATACAAATAGCTAAGAAAATAGATTCAAAAAAATTTCTGAAATATGGTGGTGTTGCTGAATAACATATTTTGTTTGTGTTTATGTTATAAATTCTATTATAGTGCTGTGGGATAATTTCATTTCATGATGAGTTTAGTGTAGTACTATTAGTGATATAGAGTGAAGGATATTAGCAGTTTTTTTTATCTTACATGTTGTGTGAAATTAAACTTGTAAACAATGTAAATACATTTTAATATGGAGTTTTCTATTTATAGCTGTTTTATGTGATAAATAATCCCATTATTAACGTTATTGTTATGACTGAGAGTAATGTCGTCCATGTGATTATGGATGCCATAACTTCATGATCTCCCCCCATTTGTCGAGAAAGTATATATGCATTACCTGCGCAAGGCATTGAAGAATATAGGATTGCAATGCAAGCAGCAACTCCAGAAGTTCCTGTTGCTTTAAGAATTATAATCGTTATTATTGGCATAATGAGTAGTTTTAGAACGATAGCCCACAAAATAGAAACCATTTTATGGAATTGCATAGATATAACCAATCCTGCTCCTACTGACATAAGGCTTAGCGGTGTAGCAGCACCTGATAAATAGGATAATAGCTGTTTTATTGGTTCAGCAATATGAATATGAAGTGTATTAATTATTACTCCAGTTATTGCTCCTATTATCAATGGATTTTTAGTTAATGCTATCAATGCTCTTTTTATACTTTTTTTGTTTCCTGTTCCATAATGACTCATTACCAAAACACTCATTATATTCGTTATAATAATCATATACGCAATAAAAAAACCAGATAAAGCTACGCCTTTATTTCCAAATAGAGATTGAGATAGAGCAATAAACACATATGAATTATAGCGAATTCCACCTTGAAATATTGAAGTAAATAAATCCGGTGATTTTCCTATGAAGCCTTTCATTAAAAAAATTATTGCGGATACTAATAGTGTTGAAGCTATAGTTGAAATTATTGGGTAGATGTTATTATTACTGCTAAAGTTAGCGTCACTGATATCAAGTATGAGTAATGATGGAAAAAAAATATAATATACAAACTTATCTGATGTTGACCAAAAAATAGATATATCTTTTATGTAAGCTTTAGAGAGGTAGCCTATTACTATTAATAAAAAAATTGGCAGTATGGAAAGGAAGGTGTTGATCATAATAAATTCCTTTTATACAGAAAAATACGATTTTAAACTCTTTTAAGATTCCTGTTTTTCCATAAATTATTTCGAGATAAATACTTCTTGCACCTACTGTAAAGGCGTGTTTATTTTACCAAATTTTGGTTAAAATTTATCTCATTGAGTGTAATGAAAATCTATTAGCTATATAATTTAGAGTCTTGAGAATAATATTTTATAGTTATATTTTCAATATGAAAATCAAATTTAATATAAAACTATATTTCTATATATTATTATTTTAAACTTTGTATACATTAATTATCATTTATTAAAACATGTTATATTATAATTAATATTTTTAATAATATTATTTTATTTATTAATTAAATATTTATTTATAATACTTATAGTTTTTAAAAATATATCACAGATTTATAATATTTAATTACTTTATTGTAACAATGTTTATTAAAATTTTATTATAGCTATCCTGCACGTAATAGCCGAGTGGCGTCATCACGTCCAAAAATATTAAGCAACAAGCGTAAAGCTTGCCCTCGTTCTGAAGAAAAATCGGCATCACGTTGTAAAAATAAGCGCGCATCTTTTCTTGCCATTAACAAAAGATCACTATGCACTGCGAGGTTTGCTATACGAAATTCAGGTATACCAGATTGTCGGGTTCCTAAAAGTTCTCCTTCCCCTCGTAAACGCCAATCCTTTTCAGCAATTTCAAAGCCATCTTCTGTATTGCGTATAATATTAAGGCGCATTGCGGCTATTTTTGTTAGTGGATCTTTGTATAGTAGAACACAGGAAGATTTTTTCTCTCCTCGTCCGACACGTCCGCGCAATTGATGCAGTTGTGAAAGTCCAAAATGTTCCGCATGTTCGATAATAATGATCGAAGCATCTGGAATATCTACTCCCACTTCAATGACTGTGGTCGCAACTAAAATACTTGTATTTCCACATTTAAAAGACTTGATAGCCGCTTCTTTTTCATTCGTAGACATTTTTCCATGTAACATACCAACATGCGCTCCAAATCGTTCACGGAGAAATGCAAAACGGCTTTCAATTGAAGTAAGCTCAAGGGTTGTAGATTCTTCCACCAAGGGACATATCCAGTAGAGCTTTTCTTTTTTTTTCAATGCAACTGCAATTCGTTCTATAATTTCATTAATACGTTTTAAAGAGAGCATTGCTGTAGTAATTGGTTGTCGTCCGATTGGTTTTTCTATAATTTTAGAAACATCCATGTCGCCAAAAGCAGTCAAAACTAATGTGCGTGGAATAGGGGTGGCGGTCATTACCAACATATCAGCTTTATTCCCCTTTGCTGTAAGGGCAAGACGTTGATGTACACCAAAACGATGTTGTTCATCGATAATGGCTAAAGCAAGATTATTATAAGTGACATTATTTTGTATGAGAGCATGGGTTCCGATGATAATAGAGGTTTGTCCTGATAAGATCTCTTGTAGAATATTTGTGCGCAATTTTCCTTTTTCTCGCCCTGTTAAAAGCGTTGTTTTTAATCCAATTTTTTCGGCAAGAGGCGCAATTGTAGTAAAATGTTGCCGAGCAAGAACTTCCGTTGGTGCCATTAAAGCTGATTGTCCTGAATTTTCAGCAATTTGTGCTATTGCCATTAATGCAACTATAGTTTTTCCTGCTCCTACATCACCTTGCAGCAGCCTTAACATGGGTTCTGGTGAAGCGAGATCATGTGCAATATCTTCTATTGCTTTTTTTTGTCCATTCGTAAGTTGAAAAGGTAAAGCTTTCAGCAATTTTTTAGTATAGACTCCTGTTGGTGGACGAGAAATTCCTGCAAGAGATTTTGTTTTTAATCGCACAAGACCTAGAGCTAGTTGACAAGCTAGCAATTCATCGTAGGCAAGACGTCTGCGTGCTGTACTTTCTAAATTTAAATCATCAGGATCTACGGGAGTGTGGATACGGTGTAATGCAACAGAGAAAGAAGAAAAATTATGTTGTTTTTTAACGCTTTCCTCTATCCATTCTGGTAAAAGAGGAATATATTCAATGGCGTTTTTTATTCCACGCCTTAATATTTTTGCGGGTAGCCCAGCAGTAGAGGGGTAAATGGGCTCAATTAGTGGCATCTGATTATATTGCTCGCTTAGTGCAATATAATCAGGATGCACCATTGAAAGTTGTCCATGAAATCGTTCAGCTTTACCTGATACGATAACTTTTTTTCCTTCTGGTAGTTGTTTTTTTAGCCAAGAACGTTGGGCATGAAAAAATACTAAATTCATTTTTCCTGTTTGATCATGAGCAACGATACGATAAGGTGATTTATTATAGCCAGTTGGTGGTTGTTGATGCTGATCGATAATAATTTCAAGAGTAACGGTGGCTCCTTCTTGTGCACAAGCAATGCTGGGGCACATTCTGCGATCTATAACAGAATGGGGCATTAATTGGATAAGGTCAATAAGGGTTGGCTCACGTTGTGTAAGATTAATATTTAAGACTTTGGCTAGTAAAGCACATATTTTAGGGCTAATTCCTGGAAGAGTACGAATAGAAGAAAAAAGAGGACTAATAAGATTTGAATACATAAAAGTTTAGCCTGCTCTTTTTGTTTTTATGAGTTTATTTGTTATAATTATAAGAACTTTTTTATGGAAGTCTAATATGGAATATAAAGAAATTAAAATGTTTTCTGGATATGTAGAGAGCTGGATTGGTAAATTTAGCATTAAAATATCCTTTTATTACAAGACAGATAAAAATTGTTGTTTGGCATTTATTTTGTAGTGAGAAATTGTGAGAGCATCAGAAAATAAAATAAAATATAGTAAAAATCTTCTTCCTCGTTTTATTCATTTGAGGGTTCACTCAGCTTACTCATTACTTGAAGGGGCTTTAAAAATCCCACAAATTATTCAGAATGTAATTTCTGATCATGCGCCAGCAGTTGCTATTACGGATACGAATAATTTATTTGGTGCTTTGGAGTTTTCTCAACGTTGTATTTCTCATGGTATCCAACCTATTATAGGCTGTCAGCTTGCAATTGATTTTGACAATGAGAATGATGATCTACGTTCAGTTAAATGGCGCTATTCTTCTGATTTTTGCTCTATTGTTTTATTGGCGGCTAGCGAAATTGGTTATGCCCATTTAGTTCGTCTTGTCAGTCGTGCTTATCTTGATAAGAGTGATACCGATCCTCCTCATATCAAAGCCGATTGGCTATTGTCGCACAGCAAAGGAATAATTGCTTTAACCGGTGGCAGAGGTGGACCGATTAATTTTCTTTTAGAAGAGGGTAAAAAAGAACGAGCTGTTGAGTGCTTAACTTATTTGAAAAAAGTTTTTGGTGATCGTCTTTATGTGGAATTACAGCGGTGTGGTTCTTATGACAAAAAAATAGAAGCTATGCTTATTGAACTGGCTTATGCGCATGAAATTCCTCTTGTTGCAACCAATGAGGCCTTTTTTCTCAATAAAGAAGGATATGAAGCTCATGATGCGTTGATGGCAGTTGCAGAAGGACAAATTGTCTCTAATCCAGATCGCAAACGTGTGACACCAGATCATTATTTAAAATCACAAGATGAAATGGTTGCACTTTTTTATGATCTTCCAGAAGCTTTGGAAAACAGTGTTGAAATTGCATTGCGTTGTCATACTGCTACGCCAATTAGAAAACCAATTTTACCTCGTTTTATAGGACAGTCTATCAATTCAAATTTTACTTTAGAAGCAGAGGATAGTGAATTATTAAATCAGGCTAAAGCTGGTTTAAAAATGCGGCTTGAAACAATTGGATTAGCCGAAGGATACACGATTGCAGATTATGAGCAACGGCTTGATTATGAAATTTCAGTTATTACGCGTATGCAATTTTCTGGCTACTTTCTTATCGTTTCAGATTTTATAAAATGGGCAAAAATCCATGATATTCCCGTTGGACCAGGGCGTGGCTCTGGTGCTGGCTCGCTTGTTGCTTATGCATTGACTATCACCGATATTGATCCATTGCGTTTTTCTCTTCTCTTTGAACGCTTTCTTAATCCAGATCGTGTTTCTATGCCAGATTTTGATATCGACTTTTGTCAGGAGCGACGCGAAGAAGTTATTCGTTATGTTCAAGAAAAATATGGTCGTGATCAAGTTGCTCAAATTATTACGTTTGGTAAATTACAAGCACGTGCGGTGTTGCGCGATGTTGGGCGTGTTTTAGAAGTGCCTTATCGTCAGGTGGATTATCTTACAAAATTAATTCCTGCTGCACCTGGGATTCAAGTTGAGTTGGCTGATGCTATTAAAGATGAACCAAAATTTGAGGAAGAAAAGAAAAAGGATCCTGTTATTGGACGAACATTAGATATAGCGCTTCAATTGGAGGGGCTTTATCGTCACGCATCAACTCATGCAGCAGGGATTGTTATCGGAGACCGTCCGCTGTCAGAGCTTGTTCCAATGTATCGTGATTCTCGCTCTGACATGCCTGTTACGCAATTTAATATGAAATATGTTGAACAAGCCGGATTAGTAAAGTTTGATTTTCTTGGGTTGAAGACACTTACTGTTTTAAAAATGGCGGTAGATTTTGTTGCACGAAAGGGAATCAAAATAGATTTATCGCGTATCCCGTTGGATGATGAAGCAACTTACACCATGATGACACGTGGCGAAACAATTGGAGTGTTTCAAGTTGAAAGCGCTGGTATGCGTAAAGCACTGATAGGGATGAAGCCAGATTGTATTGAAGATATTATTGCACTTCTTGCGCTTTATCGCCCTGGTCCAATGGAGAATATTCCAACATATAATGCACGCAAACACGGAGAAGAAGAAATTGCCTCCATTCATCCTAAAATAGATTATCTGCTTAAAGAAACACAAGGCGTTATTGTATATCAGGAGCAAGTGATGCAGATTGCTCAGGTGCTTTCTGGTTATTCGCTTGGAGAAGCGGATTTATTGCGTCGCGCTATGGGTAAAAAAATCCATGAAGAAATGCAAAAACAGCGTACGCGCTTTGTAAATGGAGCAGTTGCTGGTGGTGTAGACAAAAATCAGGCTGATATTATTTTTGATCTTTTAGCAAAATTTGCAGATTACGGTTTTAATAAATCGCATGCTGCTGCTTATGCGATTGTTTCTTATCAAACAGCTTACATGAAGGCTCACTACCCAGTTGAATTTTTAGCTGCTTCAATGACGTATGATATGGCAAATACGGATAAGCTAAATGATTTTCGGCGTGAAGCGTTAAGACTAGGGATTGAAGTTATTGCACCTTGTGTGCAAACATCACACAGTGTGTTTGAAGTTGGAGAAAATTGTATTTATTATTCTCTTTCTGCTATTAAAGGTGTGGGGGAAGCTGTTGTTGATCATATTGTAACATGTCGCGGAAGTAAAATTTTTAAGGATCTGGAAGATTTTTGTGAGCGGATTGATCCCCGCATTGTTAATAAACGCGCGATGGAGAGCTTAATTTGTGCTGGCGCTCTTGATTGTTTTAACATTCCTCGTGAAGTTTTATTGGAGAGTCTTGGAATAATTCATGCGCGTGCACTTCGTATCATTGAGAGTAATTTTAGCGGGCAGACTGATATATTTGGGATAACGGATACGTTAAAGGAGCCTTTGATTTTATCGCAAGCAGATCCTTGGTTACCAGCTGATAAGCTTTATCGTGAATTCCAAGCAATAGGTTTTTATTTTTCCGCCCATCCTTTAGATGAATATCAAGATATTCTTGCTAAAAAACGTATTCGGACTTGGATTAATTTTTCCAATGAAATCAAAGGAGAATCAGTTCCTATTAAACTTGCTGGAACGGTTGTGGCAAAACAAGTTCGCAAAACAAAATCTGGTAAAAAAATGGGAATTATTCAGTTTTCTGATACAAGCGGACAGTATGAGACAGTTATATTTTCTGAGGAGCTTTCAATTTATGAAGATATACTAAAACCTGGAGAATCTTTTATTGTTACTGCGAATGCAGAAGGTCGATCTGAAGGGATTCGTTTGCAACTTGAGGGGATTGAATCTTTAGAAAAGGAAGCATCAAAGCATTATAAAATGATGCGCATCTTTATAAAAACAGTTGATATTCTTTCACAAATTGAAAAAAATTTAGATTTTAGTGGAAATGGAGAGGTAAGGATTGTTTTGATTCAAGAGAATGGATTCCAAGAAGTCGAAATTGAACTTCCAAAGCGGTACAAGATAAATTTACGCGTCAAGAGTGCTATAAAACTAATTCTTGGTGTTGTTAATGTGGAGTTAATTTAAATAGATGGTGCGGTGGGATAACTGTTTGGTTTAAGTGACATTTGCTTTTATCTGAGATTTAGCATTTTAGTTTTAAATTAAATTATAATTTTTAAAGGATTCTTCGTTTATTTTATATCAGTTATGATGGATTTTTAACTTAGTAAATTTAAAAAATTTATCTATTTAAGTTATGAACGCTCAGAGTGATTGGAAATGTCAAATTTTTACTACGTGTTTCTTTATTTCATTTTTTGTTAAGTTCATAGCGTCATGCATATAAAGCCAGTTAAGGCTAGACATGATACTTTCTGGTGTGCGAATTTTCATTATGAAATCACGTGCAATCGCTATGGAACCAGTTGCATGATAAATTGCTCTGTTAAAATCTCCACGTTTTTTTACTGCTGTAATGCGGGGGCGGCGTACTTTTTCGTAAAGTAAAAGAGATTCAATGGGTGAAAGTTCTTTAAGAGAGAGTGTTTCTGCTAATGTAGCAGCATCTTCTATTGCCATAGCAGCACCTTGTGCTGCAAAAGGTAAGGCTGCATGTGCACAATCACCGACAAATACTTGTCGCTTTAAGCCTAGAAAACGATTATGCTTCATTTGAAAAAGTGGCCAATAACTCCATTCATCAATATGATCAAAAATCTGCAAAATTTGGGTATTCCAACTTTCAAAAAGAGATTTCAGCTTTTCTTTTTTTCCTTTACTATGCCATTCTTTTTTTGCATTTTCTCCGTGAGTAATGGCAACAAAATTAAAAATTTTTTCTGATGATTGAAGGGGATAAACAACAAGGTGGTTTTTAGGCCCCATCCAAGCGGTAATTGTCTTTATATTTTGAAATAAAGAGTGGAAATTTTTTGGAAAATTTTCAAATTTTGCTGTTGCTCGCCAAGCAATAAAGCCACTAAAATCTGCTTTCTCATGAAATGGAGCTAATTGCCGTAATGTCGACCAAACCCCATCGCATCCGATAAGGAGAGACGCTGAATAAGATTGATGTTGTGTTTGAGACGTCGCATCTGTTTTTATTGTTTTTATCTCAATACTGTTAGTTGTAGTTTGACTAAACGATACAAGTGTTTCACCTGTTTTATATTTGATAAGGGGATTTTCAATAACAGCGTTATGTAAAATTTTTTGTAAATCAGCTCGATGAATTGTAATATAGGGAGCTTTCCAATTTTGTTCTGACAAATTGACGAGGTTAACATGCAGATGTGTTTTTAAAGATATTCCATTTCTTAATTCAAGAAAGTGTGGTGTCATTCCCATTTCGGTAAGCTTGCTGAGAATTCCCCAGCGAGCAAGAATGCGTGTTGCATTAGGAGTAAGTTGGATACCTGCTCCTACAGTGTCAAATTTTTTGCATTTTTCTATGAGGGTGCTTGCAATTCCCTTATGAGCAAGTGACAAAGCTGAACTTAAACCCGCAATACCTGCTCCGATGATTATTGGTGATTGATTCATTGGTTATTTCATATCGAAAAAGTATGAAAATGCATTATAACTAATTATTTGGATGATAAAAACATCCTGTTGGTTTTGTTTGATTATATGTTAATGAGGAATTATATCGGTAAAGTGTTGAGCAATAAGGGCAAATTTTTTCATCAGCTGATCCCATATCAATGAAAATGTGAGGATGATCAAATGGCTGTGTAGCTCCCACACACATAAATTCTTTTACGCCAATTTCGATTATTTTATATCCAAGGTCATTCTGGAAATGGGGTATGCTGTGATCAGTCATGATGTACAAACTCCGAATAAATTGCCCGATAAGCCATGATTTGGATTCTATATCTTTAAATTTCTAATTTGTAATAAAGATTATTCCAATGCAAGATACTTTTTAAGATAATTTGCAAATGAAACGTTTCTAATTTTTTAAATTATCACATATTAACATGCTGTAGGACTGGTCATTGGTGTATGGTTACGGTAAGATATTATAAGACTTACATAATATATTTAAATTATAAAGGAAAATTAGCTAAGATATATGGAACAGAAGATAACAGATCAGATCTTTGTGCGGGATATAACAATGCAAAACCCAGCACGGTTTGTTAATCGAGAATTTTCGTGGTTACAATTTAATAATCGCGTATTGATGCAAGCCTCTGATCTTAAATATCCTTTATTAGAACGTGTGCGATTTCTTTCAATTTCAGCGGCTAATCTTGATGAATTTTTGATGGTTCGTGTTGCGGGAATTATTGCTCAAATTCGTTCTGGAATTGAAAAGCATAGTGCGGATGGGCGTACACCGCAAGAGCAATTAAATTTTGTGTTAGCTGAAATTTCATATCTGCAAGCTAATCAACAACAAGAATTTTATGTGTTACGTGATGAATTAAAACAGAATAATATTGCAATTATAGGCTCTAATGAGCTTTCCGAAATTGAAAAGTTATGGCTTGAAAGATATTTTAATGATACTATTTCCTCTCTTTTAACACCTTTGTTTATTGATCCTTCTCAGCCTTTTCCTTTTATTCCTAACTTAGGTCTTACGATAGCACTCCATTTATTACCGCGTGGTAAACAATGTCCTGTGGTAATATTGTTGCGTGTTCCAACTACCTTGAAGCGTTTTATTCTTCTTCCGCAAAAAGACAATCATTTCCGCTTTATCACATTGGAGGATGTTGTTAGTCTTTTTATTCATCGTTTATTTCTTGCTGATGAAGTTAATGGATTTGGGATATTTAGAGTTATTCGTGATAGCGATATTGAGGTAGAGGAAGAAGCTGAAGATCTTGTTCGTTTTTTTGAAACTGCTCTTCAAAGGCGTCGTCGTGGGCAGGTTATTCGAATTGAATTTGATGCAAAAATGCCTAGAGATTTACGTCAATTTGTAACAAATGGACTTGCTGTTCCTGAAAATTATATAAGTGTTTTAGATGGATTGTTAGCGCTTAATATGATATCAGAAATTGCATCTATTCCACGTGATGACTTAAAATTTGTCCCTTATAATCCTCGTCTTCCTGAATGGATTCGTCAGCATGATGGTGATTGCTTTGCTGCTATTCGTGAAAAAGATATAGTGCTTCACCATCCTTATGAATCATTTGATGTTGTTGTTCAATTTTTACATCAAGCTGCTTGCGATCCTGATGTTGTTGAAATTAAACAAACTCTTTATCGTACATCAAATGATAGTCCAATTGTTAGCGCTTTGATTGAGGCAGCAGAACAGGGAAAATCGGTTGTTGCTTTGATAGAACTTAAAGCGCGTTTTGATGAAGAGGCTAATATTCGTTGGGCGCGTGATCTTGAACGTGCAGGTGTTCAAGTTTTTTTCGGTTTTATTGCATTAAAAACACATGCTAAGATGTCACTTGTGATAAGACGTGAAGGAAAACACTATCGCTCTTATGTTCATCTTGGAACTGGGAATTATCATCCAATTAATGCTAAAGTTTATACCGATCTTTCTTTTTTTACTATTGATGATGATATTGGTCATGATGTTGCGTTACTTTTCGATTATATTGCTCAATATACGCGACCAAATGAAAAGATGAAGATTGCATTTTCTCCGTTGACGTTGCGGAACCGTATCCTTGAGCACATAGAAGGAGAAATTATCAATGCGCAGCAAGGTCGGTGCGCGGCTATTTGGATGAAAGTTAACTCATTGGTTGATCCTGAAATTATTGATGCATTATACCGTGCCAGTCAAATGGGTGTGCAGATTGATCTAGTTGTGCGTAGTATATGTTGTTTGCGTCCTGGTATTTTAGGAATTTCAGATAATATTCGTGTAAAATCAATAGTAGGGCGTTTTCTTGAGCACAGTCGTGTTTTTTGTTTTGGCAATGGCAAAGATTTACCAAATGAGAATGCGCTTGTTTATTTGGGATCTGCTGATATGATGCCTCGTAATCTTGATCATCGTATTGAAATATTAGTTCCAGTTTTTAATAAAGCGGTTCGACAGCAAATTCTTTTACAAATTATGTTAGCTAATATCCTTGATAATCAACAAAGCTTTGGTATATTGAGCGATGGAACATCAAAACGTATAACGCCGCAAAGAAATAAAAGTCTGTTTAATGCGCAGGAGTATTTTATGACTAATGCAAGTCTTTCGGGGGCAAAAAAAAATTTTGGGTCTTCTGCCTCACGTTTGGTTGCGCAGTATCGTCAGCAAATCATATTTCATGAAGACTAAAATCTAATGACATATATAAATGCTCAGGGTCGGCTAAAAGGGCGCAAGCCTGTCGCTGTTATTGATATTGGTTCAAATTCTGTTAGGCTTGTTGTTTATGAAGGGCTTGTGCGCTCACCAACGGTTTTATTTAATGAAAAGATTCTTTGTGGTCTTGGTCAAGGTGTTGCAAAAACTGGATTTTTAGAAGAAAAATCGACCAAAATGGCGCTATTAACACTGAGGCGGTTCCGCGCAATTTGTCGACAAATTGGAGCGGACGAAGTTTATACGTTAGCAACAGCAGCAGCGCGGGAAGCAAAAAATGGGCTAGCGTTTATTAAAAGCGCTGAAGATATTTTGCAAAATAAAATATACCTTCTTTCAGGAAGTGAAGAGGCTGCATATTCAGGATATGGTGTTATTTCTACCTTTTATCAACCAAATGGCATTTCTGGTGATCTTGGTGGCGGAAGCTTGGAGCTTATTGATATTTGCGATTCTAATGTGGGTAAAGGGATAACTTTGCCATTAGGTGGGTTGTGGCTACAGTATATATCAAATGATAATATTGCTGTGGCAACAAAGATTGTACGTGAGCATCTTTATAATTCTACTATCGCGCATAAAAATGTGGCACGTTATTTCTATGCAGTGGGAGGAACATGGCGTAATTTAGCAAAACTTCATATGGTGACGAAACAGTATCCATTACCTGTGATGCACGGTTATGGAGTTGATGCCGTTGAGATGGAAAATTTTTTATGTCTTGTAGCCAATGGCAGTATTGATGATATGCAAGGGATTTCAGCTATTTCAAAAAATCGTCGTCAGCTTTTATCTTATGGAGCAATTGTTCTTATTGAATTAATTCGGTGTATGGGGCTTGAAAAAATAATCTTTTCTGGTGCTGGAGTACGTGAAGGTTTTCTTTATACACGATTACCTCAAAAAATTCGTACTTCAGATCCTTTAATTGCAGCATGTACAGAAATGGCTATTTTACGGGCACGTTCACCAAAACAAGCGGAAGAACTCATTGATTTTACTTCCAATGCGTTTGAAGCTTTTAGAATTTCAGAAACTGAAAATGAACGCCGTTATCGTAGAGCTGCTTGTCTTCTTGCTGATATTGGTTGGCGCATACATCCAGATTATCGAGGTAATGAAGCGGCTAATCGAATAGCGTTGGGATCTTATCCAGGAATTTCTCATGAAGGACGTGTCTTCGCTGCATTGGCTGTTTTTTTTCGCAATACGGGTTTGTTTTCTAACGAAGAAGATTTAGCTCTTTTTCAATTAGCAACTCGAAATATAGTTGAAAAAGCACGCATCCTTGGAGGGATTATGCGCATTGCTAATCTTTTTAGTGCTTCTATTGCAGGAGTTTTACCTAATTTATCGTGGCATAAAAAGCCTGATCATGTGATATTGCATATTCCAGTGCGTTATGCTGATTTAATAGGTGAACGTCCCCTTGAGCGGTTACAGCAATTGTCAAAAATAATAAATCTGCCTCTCGCTTTTGAAAGCTCGTGATTTCTTGTCTCTAAAATTTAAGAGTGAGTCTAATATGTTTGATTATGTTCGATATGATAACTATTATCGAGAAGGCTCAAAGTTTTTCAACTCTTTTAGGCAATTTTTCAGATGAAACTTTCTCATCTGTAGATAGAGCGCCAAATTTTGTCAATTTTTATATTAAACAAGATATCCTATTGTAATTTTTAATACTAATTTTCAAATGTAATAAGTAATTGGAGTTTTTTGCAAATTAAAGCTTCTTAATGCTTATTTTCCCGTTGTCAAAATAAAATCCTATCTGTCCTTTTAACATTTGTTCAGCTTTTTTGCCAAATATTTCATAGCGCCAACCGTTCATAGCAGGGATATTTTGTTTTGTGCCACCATTTATGATTTTTTTTAAATCGCTGGAAGTTGCGATCATTTTAGGTGCAATATTGTTTTCGTGCGCAACAACCTTTAACAAGACTTTGAGAAGATCAATTGCAACAATTATTGTATCATTAGTAGTACTATATTTAGGAAGAGCGGGTAAAGTAGATGTATCGACCTCTAAGCCTTCATGGACTGCTTTAAGTAATGTTTGTGTGATTGATAATTTATCCCAATTTTTATTAAGACTGCGCAAACATTTGAGTGCAAATTCGTCTTTTGGTTGTTGTGTTGCAATTTCAATAAGACATTCGTCTTTCATGATATGGCGACGTGGAATATTATGCCTTCGTGCTTCGCGTTCACGCCAAGCTGCTATTTTTTGTAAGACGGCAAGCTCACGAGGATTTTTAACTTTTCCTTTTACTTTTTTCCATGCTTTATCTTCTGGTATATCGTAAGTTTCTGGTGTTAACAGGATTTTTATTTCATCGTTCATCCAGTGTGTACGCTTATTTTTTTCTAGTTGTTTTTTTAATAAAAGGTAAACATCTCTTAAATGAGTTACATCGGCAAGCGCATAAAGCAATTGTTTTTCGGAAAGAGGGCGATTGCTCCAATCTGTAAAACGAGATGATTTATCGATGTGATGTCCTGTACAGCGTTGTACAATTTGATCATAGGAAATAGAATCACCAAATCCACAAATTGCCCCTGCTATTTGAGTGTCGAAGAGGGGGTAGGGAATGACACCTCCAAGATGATAAATAATTTCAATATCTTGGCGTGCAGCGTGAAAGACTTTAACAATTTTCTTATCTGTAATTAAATCAAAAAATATTTTTAAATCAATGTCTTTTGACATAGGGTCAATGAGCACTGTAATATCTGGTGATGCAAGTTGGATTAAGCATAGTTGAGGCCAAAAGGTTGTTTCGCGGATAAATTCAGTGTCTATTGTTACAAAATCAGAGGTACGTAATGCAGTAATAGCAATTTCAAGATCTGTTGTTTGTGTAATAAGTTTCATCATTTTATCTATCCAGAAATACCTTTTCCTGTATTTTTTTTAAGTCTCTATTGTTACATCTTGACAAATGGTTGTGAAAAAGCGTTTGTAGCGCATGTGAAACTATAATCAAAGGTAAAAATATGCACCGTTATCGCAGTCATAATTGCGCTGTTCTCCGTAAATGTGATGTAGGAACACAGGTTCGTCTTTCAGGATGGGTTCACCGTATTCGCGATCATGGTGGAATCCTTTTTATAGACTTACGTGATCATTTTGGAATTACACAAATTGTTGCTGATCCAACTTCGCCAGCTTTTAAAGCTATCGAAAAGGTACGTTCTGAATGGGTTATTTGTGTAGACGGAGAGGTGCGTGCACGTTCTGATGAAGTTATTAATACAACACTTCCAACAGGCGAGATTGAAATTTTTCTGAAAAAGGTGGAAATTCTCTCAAAGGCTGACGAGCTTCCTTTACCCGTTTTTGGAGAACCCGACTATCCAGAAGATATTCGATTAAAATATCGTTTTCTCGATTTACGTCGAGAAACTATGCACAAAAATATCATGCGCCGCACTGAAATTATTTCTGCTATTAGGCGGTGTATGCAAGATAATGGTTTTACGGAATTTACTACGCCACTTTTGACAGCATCATCGCCAGAAGGGGCACGTGACTTTTTGGTTCCAAGCCGTATTCATCAGGGCAAGTTTTACGCATTACCACAGGCACCTCAGCAATATAAGCAATTGTTGATGATGTCGGGTTTTGATCGTTATTTTCAAATTGCTCCGTGTTTTAGAGATGAAGATCCACGAGCAGATCGTCTTCCAGGTGAATTTTATCAATTAGATGTTGAAATGAGTTTCATTGAACAAGAAGATGTTTTTATCACAATGGAACCCATTATACGTTCTATTTTTGAAGAGTTTTCAAATGGAAAACCTGTAACACAAAGTTTCCCTCGTATTTCCTATGATGAAGCAATGCAAAAATATGGTTCTGATAAGCCTGATTTGCGTAATCCGATTATTATGGAAGATGTCTCTCAACATTTTTATGATTCTGGTTTTAAGGTTTTTGCCCAGATTTTAGCTAATGATGAAAATGCAAAAGTATGGGCTATTCCAGCTAAAACGGGTGGAAGTCGTGCTTTTTGTGATCGTATGAATGGATGGGCACAAAATGAAGGACAACCAGGTCTTGGTTATATTTTTTGGCGTGAAGAAGGAGGAAAATTTGAAGGTGCGGGTCCTATTGCCAAAAATATTGGTGAACAAAGAGTTGATGCTATCCGTATGCAACTTGGCCTTGAAAGTGGTGATGCTTGTTTTTTTGTTGCAGGAAATCCGAAGAAGTTTTTATCTTTTGCAGGACTAGCGCGTACACGGATAGGGGAAGAATTGAATCTCATTGATCGGGAGCATTTCTCTTTAGCATGGATTGTTGATTTTCCATTTTTTGAATGGAATGAAGATGAGAAAAAGCTTGATTTTGCACATAATCCTTTTTCCATGCCACAAGGAGGAAAAGAGGCTCTTGATCATCAAGATCCTCTTACTCTTAAAGCTTTTCAGTATGATCTTGTTTGCAATGGTTATGAGATTGCATCAGGTGGAATCCGCAATCACTCTCCAGAAATGATGCTTAAGGTTTTTGAGCTTGCTGGTCTTTCTAAAGAAGTGGTAGAAGATCGTTTTGGTGGTCTTTATCGTGCATTTCGTTATGGAGCTCCACCGCATGGCGGTATGGCAGCGGGTGTTGATCGTATTATTATGCTTTTACAAGGTGTAAAAAACTTGCGTGAGGTTTCTTTATTTCCTATGAATCAGCAAGCACTTGATCTTTTGATGAGTGCTCCATCTGATGTTTCTGCAATACAATTGCATGATTTAGGGATTCGAATTGCTCCTGCTCTTAAGAATGATTCATAAAGTGTTATAGTAAGGTAAGGCGTTGATATCATTTTTGTGTGTAATAACGCCTTCAAATTATGTGTTAGTGCACATGTTGTTTATGGCAAGCTCGAGTATTCTGCTTTATTTTATCTTTTCAATATTGTAAAAAGGATTAACATACCAGTTTATAAAAATAATACGGTGCTAATAAACATTGTATTGTTTTAGGAGTTTTTAAATTTCATAATTTTTTAAGTTCTCTATAGTATATTTATATTTAAAGTGTATGTGATTATTATAAATATAGTGTATTTGTGTTGAATATTTATAAAATTAAATAGCTAATTATAATTTTAATTTTGAAAAGTATTTTTATTATAAAATAAATAATTTTACTATTTTATTAAGATAAATTTTCAAATTTATATAATTGTTTGTTCATATTTTAATTACAATGTTTATTTTATAGAGTTGATTTTTTAAATAATTAATCAGCTAATGAAAAATTACACTTGAGAAATTTTATAAAATAATTACTCGTCATTTTAAAAATTATTCTCCTAATGCTATGTCTAGTAAAATGAATTTACCTTTTGATAAAGAACATATTAAGTTAATAGAGTTACGTTCTGCTTTACAGGAGCGCTATTTATCTTATGCGCTTTCTACTATTACTCATCGTGCATTACCTGATGTACGTGATGGATTAAAACCTGTGCATCGGCGTATTATTCATGCGATGCGTTTACTCAAACTTAATCCTGGACAGTCTTATGCTAAGTGTGCGCGGATTGTTGGTGATGTAATGGGTAAATTTCATCCTCATGGTGATGCATCTATTTATGATGCATTAGTGCGCTTGGCTCAAAGTTTTGCAGTTCGTTATCCATTGATTGATGGGCAAGGTAATTTTGGTAATATTGATGGTGATAACGCTGCTGCTATGCGTTATACAGAAGCGCGTATGACTGAAGTGGCTGCATTGCTACTTGAAGGGATCAATGAAGATGTTATTGATTTTCGTCCAACATATAATGAAGAAGGAGAGGAACCTGTTGTTTTACCTGGAGCTTTTCCTAATCTTTTAGCTAATGGTTCATCAGGTATTGCCGTTGGTATGGCAACATCTATTCCACCGCATAATGTTGCTGAATTATGTGATGCTGCGTTACGTTTGATTGCTTACCCCGATATAGATGATGAGGAATTAAACCAGCTTGTGCTTGGTCCTGATTTTCCAACAGGCGGTGTTTTGGTTGAGCCTAAAGAGAGTATTGAAGAATCTTATCGTATAGGACGTGGTTTTTTTAGGTTGCGCTCGCGTTGGCATCAAGAAGGTGGTAGCCGTGGTTCTTATGTGATTATTGTCACTGAAATTCCATATCAAGTTCAAAAGTCACGCCTTATTGAAAAAACAGCAGAATTATTGCTTACACGGCGGTTACCAATGCTTGAAGATATTCGTGATGAATCAGCAGAAGATATCCGCATTGTGCTGGTTCCAAAAAGTCGTACAGTTGATCCTGAACTTCTGATGGAGTCTCTTTTTAAGTTAACTGATTTTGAAATAAGATTTCCTCTAAATCTTAATGTTTTGTCTTTTGGAAAAATACCGAATGTTCTTTCGTTACGTGGGTGTTTGCAGCAATGGCTTGAACATCGTCAAGAAGTACTTATTCGTCGTTCCACTTATCGTCTTGATGAAATTGATTGCCGATTAGAGGTTTTACAGGGGTACCTTATTGCATATTTAAACCTTGATGAAGTAATTCAGATTATTCGTGAAGATGATGAACCAAAAAAGAGATTGATTGATCATTTTAAATTAACGGAAAACCAAGCTGAAGCTATTCTTAATATGCGGCTACGCTCTTTACGTAAACTTGAAGAATTTGAAATTCGTAAAGAATTTGAAGCTTTGGAGATTGAAAAAGCAAAATTACAGAATTTGTTAAATTCTAATACAGAGCAATGGAAGATGATTTCAGAAGAAATAGTAAAAGTCCGTAAAATTTTTGGTCCAGAAACCTCTCTAGGAAAAAGGCGTACAACATTTGAAAATGCACCGAGATATGCTGTTGATGAAATTCATCAAGCAATGATTGAAAAAGAGCCAGTGACTATTATTATTTCTGAAAAAGGTTGGATGCGTGCTTTAAAAGGCCATTTAAGTGATTATAAAACGCTTTCTTTTAAAGAAGGAGATTGTTTGAAGTTAGCATTTCCAGCATTCACTACAGATAAGATTGTTATGATCAGTATAGGTGGAAGATTTTTTACTATTAATGCTAATGCTTTACCTAGAGGTCGAGGACATGGTGAACCAGTTCGTATTTTAGTTGATATGGATGATGGAGATGATATTTTCACGGCTTTTGTGCATAATACGCACGAAAAACGGCTTTTGATTTCGTTTTATGGAAATGGTTTTATTATCCCTGAAACTGAGATAATTGCTAATACACGAAAAGGAAAGCAAATTATGAATGTGAAGTCTCCTGACAGAGTTGCGCTTTGTATTTTGGTAAAAGGCAATCATATCGCAGTGGTTGGAGAAAATCGTAAGATGCTTATTTTTGCCATTAAGGAAATACCAGAAATGAGTCGTGGTAAGGGTGTACGCTTACAGCGATATAAAGACGGTGGTGTTTGTGATGCTAAAACTTTCAATTTATCAGAAGGGTTAAGTTGGCAAGATGCTGCAGAACGTAACTTTAATCGTAAAGCTGATGAACTTACCGAGTGGATAGGTGTGCGCGGTGGAGTAGGACGCTTAGTTCCTAAGGGGTTTTCAAAATCAGGAAAATTTACGAATTAACATTATACAAAGCTTCTTGTAAGAAAATTATAAAAACATAAAAAAACAATAGCTTAATTTAGTCTATTGAAGCATGATTTAAAATTTTGGAAATCTTTTTCATAACTATGTTTATTTTATTTTGGATTGTATTGCGTGAAAAAGCGTCCGCGCTCTGCATATAAAACGAGAAATACTGCAATAAGACTTAAGAAAAAAAATCCTGCTGAGTTAGGAATTGTTGTGTTATCAAATTGTTGAGCAATAACAAAAGAAAGACCTGCTCCAATAGAGCTTTGAAGAAAACCAGACACAGCAGATGCAGTTCCTGCAATTTCTCCTAAAGGTTCAAGAGCAAGTGTATTAAAATTAGCCATTATGCCTCCGCATGTAAACATTAATGTGCAGTATAACAACATATAAAAAGGAAAAGGGACAGCACCATCTGAAAAAATTGAGCCAATAAACCAAATACATGAAATAATGCAAAATAAGAGAAGCATAGTATGAGAAATACGCCGCATTCCAAGACGCACAACAAATAGAGAATTTAAAAAGGATGCTATAACTTGAAATGCAGCACTAATTGCAAAGGCTACAGGAAACCAGAATCCTAAATTATAGATTCCTTCATAAACTTGTTGCGAAGTATTTATAGAAACAAAAATACAGCCTAAGACAATAGAAGCAGCAAGTGTATAACAAAGGCTAAAACGGTTAGTTAGAACAAGCCAGAGATTATTCTTGACAGATGAAAAAGAGAGAGAACGTTGTGTGTGAAGAGTCTCAGGTAAACGTAAATAAATCCAAATCATCAATCCAAAACCAATAATGGCCATGAATACAAAAATAAGTTGCCAATATCCGAACAATAAAATTATTTGCCCTGTTGCGGGTCCAACCATTGGTGCAATGAGAAAAACCATCATAACTATAGATATGACTTCTGCCATTTTTCTGCCGCTGTAAAGGTCACGTATAATAGAAATTGTAAGCACACGCATAGCTGCTCCTCCAATTCCCTGTAAAATGCGCAAAATAAGCAACGTAGATAAACTCGATACAAATACAGAACAAACGGCCGCAAGTGAATAAAAAGCAAGACCGATAAGAATGAGCTTGCGTCGCCCATAACGGTCACTTATAGGACCAAAAAATATTTGTGTAAGACCATAGCTGATAAGATAAAAAGAGATAATGTAATGCTGATAATTTTCATCAGAAACGTGTAAATTTTCTAAAATACTAGGCATAGCCGGTAGCATGATATCAATAGCTATGGAGTTAATTATCATGAGTGCTGCAAGGATAATTACGAACTCTTTATACCCAATTTTTTTTTTGATTGCATCTATGTGTTTTTGTTCATCAATTGAGTATAGCATACGCATCCTTAAAAAATAAAAAACTTAATTAAACAACGTTTAACAAGCATCTGAAAAAGATCTGAAGTAATTTACTACATATTAAAAGGAATGTTTTTTTCTTTTAAAAGATTTTGCAATTCATTGTTTTGAAACATTTCTTTAACGATATCGCAACCACCAACGAACTCTCCTTTAATATAGAGTTGCGGAATTGTTGGCCAATTTGAATAATCTTTTATTCCCTGACGTAATTCATTTGAAGTTAAAATATTAACTCCCTTATAATTTAACCCCAAATATTCAAGAATCTGAACAACTTGCCCAGAAAATCCACATTGCGGAGATTTAGGAGTTCCCTTCATGAATAGTACGACATCATTTTCTTTAATTTCTTTATCAATAAAATCATGAGTAGTGGTCATTCTTATTCCTCAATATTGCGGATTTTAAATGTTACGCATTCATTCATGTTAGCATCATTTTTCTAATCGTATTTACAGAATGAATGCAAGGATAAATTTTAAAATTGTTTTGGAATGCTTGTTTGAAGCGCTAAAGCGTGCAGCACATTTCCTACATTCCCTTTAAGAGCATCATAGACCATTCTGTGCTGCTGGATGCGACTTTTTCCTCGAAAACTTTCTGAAATAACTTCTGCTGCGTAATGTTCTCCATCTCCCGCAAGGTCGCGAATTACCACTTTTGCATCAGGAATATTCTCACGAATAAGAGCTTCAATTGCATGAGCATCCATCGCCATGGTTATTTTTCTCCATTTATTTACTATTTCCGTAAAAGTAGCATATAACTAATAGAAACAAATATCTATTTATTTTTCACCCATAAATTCTAGAAACCAGCTTTCATAAGCTTTTGTCAGTTTAGATACGGAAAGTTGTAATACATCTTTTATATCAAGTGTATCACCTTCAACTATACCAAGTTTTGTAATGGGGATTTCATTTATTTGTGCTAAATTTTTAAAATCATTGAGTGAATCTGGTTTAATAGCTAAAAGATAGCGCCCTTGGTCTTCACCAAAAAGTTCAGCATGATGTGGTGATTTGTTACTTAGCTTTATTTTAATTCCTTTATTTGCTTTAATCACCATTTCTGCTAGCGCAATGGCTAATCCTCCATCAGAAATGTCATGAGCAGCATGAACAAAACCACGATGGATCACATCTCTAACAAATTGTCCATGCTTTTTTTCAAGCTGTAAATCTACGGGAGGTGGTGCACCTTCGTCAATATTCAAAATTTCACGTGCATAGATTGATTGTCCTAAATGTGAGCCGCAAGATCCAATTAAAACAATACTATCTTTATTTTGCATACCACTGATTGTTGCTATTTTAGACCAATCATCGAGAAGTCCGACACCAGCTATTGTCGGTGTAGGCAAAATTGCTTCTCCATTGGTTTCATTATAAAGAGAGACATTGCCTGAAACGATAGGGAAGTCGAGAACAGTACAAGCTTCACCTATTCCTTTAATGGCGAAAACCAGTTGTCCCATAATTTCAGGTTTTTCGGGATTACCAAAATTAAGATTATCTGTAGCTGCTAATGGTGTTGCACCTGTTGTGCTAATGTTGCGCCAGCATTCTGCAACAGCTTGTTTTCCTCCTTCATAGGGATCAGCTTCGCAGTAGCGAGGTGTTACATCAGAAGAAAAGGCGAGAGCACGTTTATCATTGTTGTTGATACGAATGACTCCTGCATCACTACCGGGGCAGACAACGCTATTTCCTTGTATAAGTGTGTCGTATTGTTCATAGATCCACCTTCGTGAACTTTGATTAGCAGAATTTAATAATGTAAGAAGTACATCGGCAAGGTTTTCAACTTGCTTGATTTCTTCTACTTTTAGAATAGTTTTTTTAATAGGCGCGCTCCAAGGGCGATCGTAAACAGGAGCTTCGTTTCCAAGATCTTTGATTGGAAGGTTGACCACTTCTTCTCCTTGATGAAATACACGGAAACGTAAGTCATTCGTTGTCTTTCCAATAATAGAAAAGTGAAGACCCCACTTATGAAAAATTTCAGCTGCTTGTTTTTCTAATTCTGGTTTAAGCACCATGAGCATACGTTCTTGGCTCTCAGAAAGCATCATTTCATAAGCTGTCATATTTTCTTCACGAACGGGAACTTTATCAAGATTAAGCTCTATTCCTAAATTTCCTTTTGCACCCATTTCAACAGCAGAAGATGTTAGTCCTGCTGCCCCCATATCCTGAATAGCAATAACAGCTCCAAGTTCCATTAACTCTAAACAAGCTTCAAGGAGGCATTTTTCAGTAAAAGGATCACCTACTTGAACAGTTGGGCGTTTTTCACTGATTGAATCATCAAATTCGGCAGAAGCCATTGTTGCTCCACCGACACCGTCACGTCCTGTTTTAGCTCCAAGATAAACAACAGGGAGTCCTATTCCTTGTGCTTTGGAGTAAAAAATAGAGTCTGTTTTTGCAATGCCAGCTACAAAAGCGTTAACAAGAATATTTCCATTATAACGCGCATCAAAATTTACTTCTCCGCCAACGGTTGGAACACCAAAAGCATTGCTATAGCCACCAATTCCAGAAACAACACCAGAAACAAGGTGACGTGTTCGAGGATGATTTGGAGCTCCAAATCGTAATGCATTCATTGCTGCAACAGGGCGCGCTCCCATTGTAAAAACATCACGTAAAATACCACCAACACCTGTTGCTGCACCTTGATAAGGCTCAATGTAAGAAGGGTGGTTATGGCTTTCCATTTTAAAAATAACGCATTCCCCTTGACCAATATCAATAACACCAGCATTTTCACCAGGACCTTGAATGACACATTTACCTTTTGTCGGTAAAGTTTTAAGCCATTTTTTAGACGATTTGTAAGAACAATGTTCATTCCACATTGCAGAAAAAATTCCAAGCTCAGTAAATGTTGGCTCTCTGCCAATCAAGGTTAAAATACGTTGATATTCATCGTCTTTTAGGCCGTGTTGTGCAATTAATTCTGGTGTAATGGCTATGTTGTTACAAAGATTCATGGGTATTCCATTTCGTCCAATTAATCGAAATTCATCATTTTTAAATTTAGCTGCTTAGCTTATCAATGATTGTGTTGTTTGGTAATGAAACCATTTATAAATAACAGGCTAAAATTTTGATTGTTTCTTAGTAGCTTCAAATTTCAAAAGTGATTTTGAGGGAAACTTTTGTGTTTAAAGCGAGATAATATTCATTATTGTTCATAGCGAGCTTGATCCGTAAATTTATCGCGTATGGTTGAAAGATGAAGATGATACAGATATTTCATTTAAAACGATTAAGTAGTAACATAAAGTCTTTTTTATCATTATCTGTTTGCCACTTCTAAAACGCTTTGAAAAAGTAGAAGACCATCGCTACCACCATGTGCAGGTTCAATTAAATTTTCAGGGTGAGGCATCATGCCAAGAATATTCCCAGCTTTATTAACAATACCAGCAATATCATTAATTGAACCGTTAGGGTTGGTATTTTCTGCATAGCGGAAAACAATTTGTTCATTGTCTTCCATTTTTTTTAATGTTTCACTATCAGCAAAATAATTTCCATCGTGATGAGCAACAGGGCAGCGAATAATTTGTCCTTTAGAATAATATTGAGAAAACTTCGTATTGGCGTTCGTTACTTCAAGTTTTACTTCACGACAAACAAATTTTAATGAAGCATTACGCATCAAAGCACCAGGAAGTAATCTAGCTTCCAATAAAATTTGGAATCCATTACATATACCTATCACCGTGACTCCTTTTTGTGCTTTTTCACGAACAGCTTGTAAAACTGGTGTTCGTGCAGCGATAGCTCCACATCTTAAATAGTCACCATAAGAAAAACCACCAGGAATAATAATAACATCGACATCTGGGATTGTTGTGTCTGTTTGCCAAATTTTAAATGGTTCAACTTTTGTTATACGAGATAATGCTGCAATCATATCCCGATCGCGATTTAATCCAGGTAATTGAATGATAGCAGTTTTCATGGAGTAATCCGTTTAAAGAAGTTCTATAGTGTAATTTTCAATGACAGTATTAGCAAGTAATTCTTTGCACATTTGTTCAAGCTCTTGCTTTGCAGTTTCAGCAGGCATATCATTAAGCGCAATATCAAAAACCTTCCCTTGGCGGATCGAATGAATGTTTTTGAAGGCTAAACTCTTTAAAGCACCAGCAATCGCTTCACCTTGTGGATCAAGGACACTGTCTTTTAAAGTAACTGTAACGCGTGCTTTCATTTTTTATTTCCTGTTGCTAAAAATATTTCTCTTTTAAGGAGTAATACTTCGTATGTATAAAGAAGAGCGACATTACGTCACTTGATTTTCTATTTTACTAAAACTGGACCACTTGGTCGGGGAGGCTCATTTTCATTAATGATACCGAGACGCTTTGCTACTTCTTGATAGGCGTCAAAAATCCCTCCCATATCACGGCGAAAACGATCTTTATCCATTTTTTCTTGTGTTTGCATATCCCATAATCGGGCAGAATCAGGTGAAATTTCATCAGCAAGAACGACGCGCATCGTTTCGTCTTCCCATAAGCGACCAAATTCCATCTTAAAATCAATCAATCGAATATTAACACCTGCAAAGAGGCCTGAAAGAAAATCATTAATACGAACTGAAAGTTGCATAATATCTTCAATTTCTTGTGGAGCTGCCCATCCAAAAGCAGTAATATGCTCTTCAGTCACCATTGGATCATCAAGAGAATCATTCTTATAATAAAATTCGATAATGGATTGTGAAAGAGCGGTTCCTTCTTCTAAACCTAAACGTTTAGAAAGAGAGCCAGCTGCAACATTACGGACAACGACTTCCAGTGGAATAATTTCAACTGCTTTGATGAGCTGCTCGCGCATATTTATACGCTTAATAAAATGTGTTGGAATACCTAAACGACTAAGATGACTAAAAATATGTTCTGAAATACGGTTATTTAAAACACCTTTTCCGTCAATGATTTCACATTTTTTAGCGTTAAAGGCAGTTGTATCATCTTTAAAGAATTGAATGTAGGTTCCTGGTTCAGGACCTTCATATAGAATTTTGGCTTTGCCTTCATAAATACGGTTACGACGATTCATCATGGTTCTTTGTTTATTTGAGAAATTTAAACAGTACTGATAAAGTAATACTATCTTAATTGATAAAAATTCTCAATGATTGCTACAATAATTCTTACAATTTTATCATCTAGATTTTATAAAAAATAAGGATACGTTGGAAGGCTAAAAAAATTGCTTCTGTGGAATCAAAGCTTTGCAAAAAAATGAGCAAGAATCATAAGCCCTTCAGGCCAAGGCCCATGGCCAGATTCTACATTAATATGTCCAGATTGTCCTGCATCAATAAAGAGTGCTCCCCAATCGTCAGCGAGTTTTTCGGCTACTGAAAATTCACAAAATTGATCATTGCGGCTAGCTACGACCACGGATGGGAAAGGCAATTTTTCACGGCGGTATGGTCCAAATGTCTTTAAGTGTTGCGGGCGTATTTTTTCATTGGCAACATCAGGGGGTGCAACAAAAAAAGCGCCGGAAACTTTTTCTGAATTCTGTGCAATTGCATGAATAGCTGTGGGAACTCCTAATGAATGGGCGATAATAGCAACAGGTTTTTGAGCTTGTGCAATGGCAACGCTAACTTCATTAACCCACTCTTCACGAATAGGCTTTGACCAATGGGCTTGTTTAACGCGACGAGCTGTAGACAATTTTTGTTCCCAACGTGTTTGCCAATGATCAGGATCAGATCCTTTATAACCAGGAATAATGAGAATATCGAGTTGATTTGCTTTCATGGATCTTTCATTGTAATGCACTTTAGATCATGCACTAAAGGTAACATATTTATTCTTATATGCAATTATTGTTATTATCCAAAGACGCGTTTAAAAATCGTGTCGATATATTTTGTGTGGTAAGAAAGGTCAAATTTTTCGCGAAGTTCTGATTCACTTAAAGCTTGTGCAACATCTTGGTCGTTGAGCAATTCTTCTAAAAAATCTTTTCCTTGTTCCCAGACTTTCATTGCATTTCGTTGTACAATTTTATAAGAATCTTCACGACTGATGCCCGCTTGCGTCAGCGCTAAAAGTACGCGTTGTGAATGAACAAGACCACGAAATTTATTAAGATTTTTTTGCATGTTTTCCGGATAGACAATTAAATTTTCAATTACGGATGTTAATCGAGCAAGAGCAAAATCAAGTGTAATGGTGGCATCAGGGCCAATATAGCGTTCAACAGATGAATGGGAAATATCACGTTCATGCCAAAGAGCTACATTTTCCATAGCGGGTATTGTAAATGCACGCACCATACGCGCTAGTCCAGTTAAATTTTCTGTTAAAACTGGATTACGTTTATGAGGCATAGCAGATGACCCTTTTTGTCCAGGTGAAAAATATTCTTCGGCCTCAAGAACTTCTGTTCGTTGCAAATGGCGTATTTCTATAGCAAGTCTTTCAATGGATGAAGCAATAACACCAAGTGTTGCAAAGAACATAGCATGACGATCACGTGGTATAACTTGGGTAGAAATGGGTTCAACATGCATCCCCAATGCTTTTGCTACATGTTCTTCAACGCGTGGATCAATATTAGCAAAAGTCCCTACGGCTCCTGAAATGGCACAGGTAGAGATTTCTTCGCGTGCTGCAATAAGACGTTTGCGACAACGGGAAAATTCTGCATATGCAAGAGCAAATTTAGCTCCAAATGTTATCGGTTCAGCATGAATGCCATGACTGCGTCCAATCGTAATTGTTTCTTTATGTTCAAAAGCACGCTTTTTTAATGCTTCAAGAAGTTGCTCTAGGTCTTTTAGTAAAATATCACTGGCGCGCATCAATTGAATATTAAACGCTGTATCTAAAACATCTGATGAAGTCATGCCTTGATGAACAAAACGTGCTTCTGGTCCAATAAATTCAGCTAAGTGAGTTAAAAATGCAATAACATCATGCTTGGTGATAGCCTCAATTTCATTAATGCGATTTACATTAAATTCGGCTGTTGCTCCTTTTTCCCAAATAATTTCTGCAGCTTCTTTGGGAATGATTCCTAATTGAGCAAGTGCATCACAAGCATGGGCTTCAATTTCAAACCAAATGCGATATTTTGTTTTTGGTGACCAAATTGCCACCATTTCTGGGCGAGAATAACGTGCGATCATAATTTTTTCCTTATTGCGAGAGGGTTGCAGCTTGGCGCAATGCATTAATACGTTTTTTGTAAAGCTCTTTATTTCCATCTTTATAAATTGCAGAGCCTGCGACAAATACATTTGCACCAGCTTTTGCAGTTATTCCGATTGTATCGATAGTAATACCACCATCAACTTCGAGATCAATAGATCGGTTAGCAATCATGCTCTTGACTCGTTTGATTTTATTTTTCATTTCTGGAATGAAACTTTGTCCACCAAAACCAGGATTGACTGTCATGATGAGGATCAAATCTAATTGATCAAGTAAATATTCAAGTACATGTTCCGGCGTGCTGGGATTAAGTGAAATCCCCGCTTTTTTTCCCATTGCTTTGATTGTTTGTATTGAACGATGAAGGTGAGGGCTTGCTTCAGCGTGAATGGTTATGATATCTGCGCCAGCTTTTGCAAAAGCTTCAAGATAAGGATCTACAGGTGCGATCATCAAATGAACGTCAAATATAGCTTTAGTTAATGGACGTAGTGACTGGATGATATCAGGTCCAAAAGTGATATTAGGAACGAAGTGTCCATCCATGATATCAAGATGAAGCCAATCTGCGCCAGCATCAACAATGTCTAATACTTCTTGACCAAGTTTAGAAAAATCAGAAGCCAAGAGTGAAGGTGCGATGAGATGGGAACGAGGCATTAATATCTCCTTGATTGGCTCTTTTTAACATGTAGTTCTGTGTATTGAAATATCATTTATATTATGATGTAAAAGAATGAGAATGTGTAATAGATCTTTTAGTGAAATATTTCTTGGAATTTTTAAAAGCTATATAAGTGAAAGATATGCCAAATAATACAACATATTTAATGCCTAAACCTCAACATATTGTTAAGGTCTCTTCGCAAGAATATCGAGATACGATGAGTCATTTTGCAGGAGCTGTTCATATTGTGACAACAAATGGCATTAAGGGAAAGCGTGGTGTAACAATCTCAGCTTGTTGTTCCTTATCGGATGATCCTCCAACACTTTTGGTTTGCTTAAAGCGTTATAATTCTAAAAATAAGTTATTTATGGAGAATGGAAATTTTTGTGTTAATAGTTTAGCAGGAAAACACCGCTCATTAGCGGATATTTTTTCTAAGCGTTGCGCTTCTTCACAAAATGAGCGTTTTGATTTTGCACAATGGAGCACTTTGCTAACAGGTGCACCTAGCCTTTCAGATGCTTTAGCGTCACTTGATTGTCGTTTAATTTGCTGTTACGAACATGCGACCCACTACGTTTTAATTGGTGAAGTTGTTGCAATAAATCGTAGTCATGAGAAAGATGCTTTAATATATGTAAATCGTAAATATCATACTTTGCCATTGTAAGTGCTTTGTTTTGCATATTGGAGTGTTTTTTATGCATTAAATTTTACATCCCCAAAGGCGATATCATTTTCTGTGCCTTTTAGGCGCATTTTTACTAAGTGCGGCTGAAATTTACAAAAAATATATGAAAAAATTCATCATGAAATTAATATATTATAAAAAATAGTAGTTAAAAACTTCAGTAATAACTTTAAACATATCTGTATGTTGTTATAAGAAGAATTTTGCTCTTGCTTTGGCTCGTATTGCACAATATATAAACCGCACATATCATATATGGAGGTTTATGGCATGAGCGAACAGGTTGATAGCCAGTATCGTCCTAGTGAAGATGAGCCTTTCATGAATGAGCGGCAAAGGGCGTATTTTCGTGCTAAATTGATTTCTTGGAAAAATGATATATTGAGAGAGGCTCGTGAAACTTTAGAAAGTTTGCAAGAAGATAGTGTTGGTCAGCCCGATTTAACAGATAGAGCATCTTGTGAAACTAATCGTACAATAGAATTGCGTGCTCGTGATCGTCAAAGAAAGCTTATCTTAAAGATAGATGCAGCTTTGGAACGCATTGATAATGGTACTTATGGATTTTGTGAGGAAACTGGTGAGCCTATCAGTATAAAGCGTCTTGAGGCTAGGCCGACTGCAGTTTTGTCGTTGGAAGCACAAGAACGTCACGAACGACGAGAAAAGGTTTATCGTGATGATTGAAATTCATCAAAATGGTAAACAAATGAAGTGTTTAGTGCTATAATCGTGTATTTCATTTTTTCTGGACAGGAACAGATAAAAATGGTTCCTGTCGCCCTTCAATTTCGGCAGTGATTGCTGAATCTTTTAGATGTTGTTTCATAACAGGCGTGGAGGTGTCATCATACATCTGCTTCACTTCGTCTATGAAAAAAGGTACTTCTTTTGTAAGTTTTGGATTTTTAGTGATGTCTGTCACTGTTAATGTCGATTGTGTATTTCTTTTTTGTTGATAGATGCTTTCGTGTGTGGTTCTTGTGCTTACGGCTTTAGATTCTACAATAATATCTTTTTGTCCGCCAATAAGAAGTAAATGTTCAGTATTATCATGACGTATCAAAATAAGACGACGTGTACGATCGATAGTGATTGTATCGCATATGGTTAATCGCGATGGACACTTCTTTCTGTTTATATTAAAGTTTTTTATATTTAAACGATACAAGAATACGATGATTGCAAAAATAGCTACAATCATTATGATGAAAAGCACAAGGCTTATGACTATGTTTGCTGCAGATGTGCCTATTTGGCTTGATAACCAGACACGCATGTCATTCCTCCTATTTTAGAGTGAAAGCATTGTTTTTTATTTATGTAAGTTTGTAAAACTACCTTTAAAACTCACTTAAAATAATATGAAACATGATTCTTTTCACATTGAGTAGCTTTTACTATTAGATCAATGTTACCATGAAGTATATTTCATAACAATGATCATAAAGATAGTTTGTAGTGTGAGAAATAGCTATAATTGAGACAAATAGAAATGAATAAAGGTTTTGAAAATATTAAAAGATCATCGTCTGCTTCTGTAAATTGGGGCACTTTGGCTTTTTGTATTGTTTTTATTATAGTTTTCTTGTTTATTGTGGGGGAAGAGGGTTTTTTTTATCAATTAAATCCTTTCCAAAAAATTATGTTGATATCTCTTTTAGCTTTAGCGGTTATAGGGGTTACTGCGCTGATTTTGATAGGAATGGGGGTTTTGAGATATAATGCGACGCAGTTGCATGAAGATTTTGATTTTAGCGTTTTTAATAACATAGATGATGCAATCGTAGTCTCTGATCTATCAGGTTTTGTTTATTATTCTAATCAAAATTATCGAAAAATTTTTACCTATAAGCCTGAAGCCTCTTGTTATGCAGTTATTGCTGATCTTCCAGAAGCTAGTGCGCTTTCGTACCGTTTAAAAGTGGCCGCATATAATAATTTGACAGCGCAAGAAGAGCTAAAAGTAGAGCAACCAATTTTCTCCCATTCTACACAAAAAAATTCTGCTTGGTATAGCATTTCTATTCAACCGATAACAAAGCGGAGAAAAAAGCTTTTATTTTGGCGTATTACTGATATTTCGCATTTGCAGGAATATCGTGAAACTTTTTTTTCGAATCTGCAAGAAGCTATCAATCACTTGGATCAATCCCCTGTCGGTTTTGTGTCTGTTAACACACAAGGGATGATTCTTTATGCAAATGCAGTTTTTGCTAAGTGGTTTTCAAATGATTTAGAAAATTTTACTGTTAGTCAATATAGTTTTGATCAGCTATTTAATGGCGCTAAAGTTAACAACACATGGAATGATATTTGTTTGCAAAATAACAAACATCAGAGTTCAGGCTACTCTATACCTTACACATTTTCTTTATGTTTAAATTCCAAGACAGGCAATAAAAAAATATTGGACTGCTTTATGTGTACGACTTCTTCTTCAGAAGATAAGGCCATTTACCGTATTATGATGATGCCACAACAGATACAAAAGGGGGAAGATAATTATCAATTAAAATTATCGAGCGCGTTCGTAGAGTATTTTGATGCAAGCCCTTTTGCAATAGCAGTTTCGGATCAAAAGGGACAACTAATTTACTTAAATAGTGCTTTTTCATCATTAATGGGATGTAAGAAAAAAACTGTAAATCTTTATGCTGTAATATCTCGTCGTGATCATGCGCAGTTAGAGCGTGCATTTCAGAAAATTACTGTAAATAAAAATTATCCAGTTTCGATAGAAACGGCTTTAGAAAATAATGAAGAACGCCATTTGCGTCTTCATGTTACATCTGTAACATCATACCATGATGATGAGACACGAAATTTTGTAGTTATATCTGCCATAGAAATAACAGAACAAAAAAAACTTGAAGATAAAATGATACAAAGTCAGAAAATGCAAGCGGTTGGGCAATTGGCTGGCGGGATTGCACACGATTTTAATAATGTTTTAACAGCGATTTTGATGTCATGCGATCTTCTTTTAAATACTCATCGCAGTTCTGATCCGGCGCATGCTGACCTTATCAATATAAAAAATAATGTTAATCGTGCAGCTGCGCTTGTACAGCAACTATTAGCTTTTTCTAGAAAACAAACGCTTCGACCTGAAAAAGTTGATTTTACAGAGCTTTTGTCAGATATCCGCAATCTTATTTTACCTCTTTTAGGCAATAATATTCAGTTAAAAATTATTCATGGGAGAGATTTGTGGAGTGTTGAAGTTGATCAAGCATCGTTCCAGCGCGTTATTATGAATTTGGTTATTAATGCACGTGATGCTATGCCAGATGGAGGCATTGTCACAATTGCGACAAATAATATTACAAAACAACAAAGTGCTGAATTTGATCATGTTGGTTTTGCTATTGGTGAGTATGTACAGCTAACTATTTTAGACACAGGAACTGGTATTTCATCTTCTATACAAGAAAAAATATTTGAACCATTTTTTACAACAAAAGAAGTTGGAAAAGGAACTGGGCTCGGTTTATCAATGGTTTATGGAATCATTAAACAAACAGGTGGATACATTCATTGCGATAGTCAAGAAGGAAAAGGTACTGCATTTCATATTTTCCTTCCCCGTTATATTCCTGATATTGATACAGAAATTTTCCAGCAGATTAAAAAAGTCGAAGAGCAGGAAAAAAATACAGATTTAACAGGATCCGCTACTATCTTACTCGTTGAAGATGAAGATTCTGTTAGAATGGGTGAAGTCAGAGCGCTTAAAATGAGAGGATATACTGTTTTGGAAGCGGCAAGTGGAGTTGAAGCGCTTGCTATTCTTGAAGAAAATAAAGGTGTTGTTGATATTATTGTTTCTGATGTGGTAATGCCAGAAATGGATGGGCCGACTTTGCTTAAAGAGTCACGTAAAAGATATCCTGATATCAAATTTATTTTTGTTTCTGGATACGCAAAAGATGCTTTTACTAAAAATCTTCCAGAAAACGCTCTTTTTGGTTTTTTATCTAAACCATTTACTCTCAAACAATTAGCTTTAGCAATTAAAGAAACTTTAGCACAATAAAGTGAAAATTATACATCCTTAAGTCTTAGAGTGGAATGTAAGGATACCTTAAATAAGGTAACCGTAGTACACGTAAAGTCAATAAATCAAATGAATAAGACTAATTTTTGCATCTAAAGTTTGAAAATTTGAAAATACAATACATTTTGTACAAAATTTCATGAAATAATAGATCTAATTGCACCAAAATTTTTATATAGTTCAAGATATAGAGAGCGAAAATAAGTTAAGGTGTAACTTTAGAGCAATAGTTAAAAGGAAAAAAGCTGTTGTTGAGCATCTGTTGTTGTACTATTTCCTTCTATGAAGGTTTTTAAGACTTCTGGATAGAGCTTATGCTCAGCTTGAAGCACTCTTTGTGCTAAGCTATCTGCAGTATCGTTAGAACACACTGGAACAGCAGCTTGAGCGAGAATTTTTCCTGCATCCATATCCTCTACAACAAGATGAACAGTGCAACCAGTAATTTTAACACCTGCTTGTAAAACTCTTTCATGCGTTTTTAAACCTTTAAATGAAGGTAAAAGAGAGGGGTGGATATTTAAAATTCGTCCTTCATAAAGCTTTATGAAATTTGATGAAACAAGACGCATATAACCGGCAAAACAGATAATATCTGGCTGATATTGAGCTAAAATTGTAAAGATAGATTCTTCGTGTGCTTCTTTTGTTGGATAACTTTTGCGATCTACAATATGAACAGGTAAATTGTTGTTACGTGCTTTTTCAATACCAGCAGCATAAGGATTATCGCAAATAACTGCGACAATTTCAGCAGGATATTCTTTTTGTTTGCTTGCTTCAATAAGGCAAAGCATATTAGATCCATTTCCAGAAATAAAAATAACAATTCGTTTTTTCATAAATGAAGTGCACCTTTACAGACAATTCTTTTATCTTGGCATTTTGTTAAAGTGCCAAGCAAGGTAACATGTTCTCCTTGTGCTTCAAGTGCTTGCGTAATTTTTTTAACTGCGTGCTGCGCTACGATAACGATCATACCAATACCGCAATTAAATGTGCGCAACATCTCTTTTTCTTCTATTTTCCCCTGTTTGGCAATCCACGAAAAGATTGGTGGAACATGGATAGCGGAAAGATTAATTTCAGCACAAAGAGAAGATGGAAGTACGCGTGGAATATTTTCAAAAAAACCTCCACCTGTAATGTGAGAAAGAGCTTTAATTCCTTCATAATTACGTATAACGGGAAGGAGTGATTTGACATAAATGCGTGTGGGTGTAAGAAATGCCTTACCGAAGCTCATTTGAGGGCTAAAAGGGGCTGGATCATCCCATTTTATGTTATTTTGTTGAACGATTCGTCTAACGAGAGAAAATCCATTAGAATGGATTCCAGATGAGCTAAGACCCAAAATAATATCACCTTCTGTAAGATATTTTGAAGGTAATAACGCATTACGTTCTGTGGCACCTACAGCAAAACCTGCTAAATCATAATCTTTTTTTGCATACATGTCAGGCATCTCTGCGGTTTCTCCTCCAATAAGGGCTGCTCCTGCTTGCTGACATCCTACTACGATCCCAGAAACGATCGCGGCTCCTTGTTCAGGATCAAGCTTTCCGGTTGCAAAATAATCGAGAAAGAAGAGAGGTTCAGCACCTTGTACGAGCAAATCATTAACGCACATGGCTACAAGATCAATGCCGACAGTATCATGGATATCTGTTTCAATGGCAATTTTTAATTTTGTCCCTACGCCATCATTTGCTGCAACAAGGATAGGATCTATGAAACCTGCTGCTTTTAAATCAAATAGTCCACCAAATCCGCCAATTTCTGCATTTGCGCCTGTTCGTTTTGTTGAGCGTATGTAGGGTTTAATTTTTTCTACCATGGCGTTACCAGCGTCGATGTTAACACCGGCTTTTGCGTAGGTAAGACCATTATTATTGGATTTATCATTTATGCTATCTTGATTGCTCATTAGAATGCCTTCCTTATGGAAAAACAGGTTTGGATGTTTATGCAATGCCATGATAGAGTTTTCTCTGCAAGAGGTATTGATATTTAGCATTTGAGAAATAAATGGCTTTGCTTGACCTATGTGGAAGAAATTTATAATCTTTTATAGAAAATTTGTTTGGGACATTTATGAACAAAATATCAGATAATCACGATAATTCTGCTTTGCAGTTAGTGAATAAAAAAATTAACGAGAATGAGGTTCGTGGTCGCTACACGGCTTATATACCTGCTTACGCTCAAGTACCATTACCAAACAATATGAAAAAACAAATCTTTTTTTGGCTTGGTGCGTTGTCTTTTTTTATTTTCTTTATGTTTGTTTTTGGATCAATTTTGCTTCCTTTTGTGGCAGGAATTGTATTAGCTTATTTTCTTAATCCTGTTGTTCAACTGCTTGAAAAAATTGGTATTCATCGTGTTTTTGGTACTATCCTGATTACTTTGTTTATTATTATTATTTTTGTTGCTGCTTTAATAATTTTGATTCCTATTATCAGCGGGCAAATACAGCAATTTATGAAGGATGGTTTGCCGATTTATATTAATCGCATGCAGACTTTTTTTGTTGAGTATAATTTTGATTGGGTAAGGCGTTATTTTGGTAGCGATCCGCATAAATTACAAAATAATATTAAAGGAATTTTGGGACAAGGATCTGATTTTATTACTTCTCTTTTGAATTCGCTTTTGCAATCAGGAAAATCTATAATGGATATTGTCAGTCTATTTGTAGTGGCACCTGTAGTGGCATTTTATATGTTATTGGATTGGCCACGTATGGTTGCTGCGGTTGATTCGTGGATACCACGAGATCATCTTGAGACTGTTCGCAGTATTTTTCATGAAATGGATAGAGCTGTTGCTGGATTTGTTCGTGGACAAGGGACTGTTTGTTTAATATTGGGAGGGTATTACGCTATCGGTTTAACTTCCTCAGGACTCAATTTTGGTCTTTTGATTGGTCTATTTATTGGTATTATTAGCTTTATTCCTTATATTGGCTCAATGAGTGGCTTTATATTATCTGTTGGTGTTGCGTGGGTTCAATTTTATCCAAATAATTGGAGTTGTATCATTATTGTTATGGTTATCTTTTTTATTGGTCAATTTATTGAAGGTTATATTCTTCAGCCCAAACTTGTGGGTTCGTCAGTGGGACTTCATCCGGTGTGGTTGATGTTTGCGCTTTTTGCTTTTTCTTCGTTATTTGGTTTTACTGGTATGCTTGTTGCTGTACCTGCTGCTGCTGCAGTTGGTGTATTAGTGCGTTTTGCTCTTCATACTTATTTGAGTTCTCAGATGTATTTGAGAAGTGAAGATTTGGAGCAGTTAAATGAAGAAAAGTGAAACGCAATTGCCATTAAATTTTTCTGACACATCTGATACAGTTTTTCAATTTGATGATTTGGTGGTAACGGAGAGTAACCGTACGGCTTTTCAACTTATTGACTATTGGCCAAATTGGGTCTTACCTATTGCAGTTTTGGTTGGAAAAAAAGGATCAGGAAAAACACACTTTTCTAATGTATGGGCACAAAAAGCTGATGCTTTAAATATTCATCGAGAGAAAATTGATCAGGCGATTGCTGTGGCTTCTTCAGGAAGACCATTTTTAATTGAAGATATCGATACAGGTAAAATTAGTGAGACAGGACTTTTTCACTTAATCAATAGCGTTAGGCAAGCAAATCTTAATATGCGTCAAGCTACTTTATTGATAACTGCGCGTACAGTGCCTTCTATGTGGAATCTATCGTTAAATGATTTAAAAAGTCGCCTTAATTCAGTTATGTTGGTTGAGATTAATCAACCTGACGATGCATTGTTAACAGCTATCGCTTTTAAATTTTTTTCGGATAGGCAGATTATAGTTCATCCAGATACTGTTTCCTATCTTGTAAGCCGTTGTGAGCGCTCCTTATTTTCTTTAAAACGCGTTATTGATTCTGTTGATCAATTAGCATTGCAAAGAAAAAGAAAAATAACGCGCACTGTCATTGGTGAAGTGCTCAACATGCAAATTCAGTAAATAAATGTGGTAAAATTATTTAATAAAAAGTGCTATTATTCTGTTATTATCTCCAATATATAGAGAAAAGTATAGTTGTTTAATTTTTTGTTTTTACTATGTTTTTTTAAATTAGCGCATTTTTATTTATATCATTATGTATATTAAAAATATAAATTTCATTGTGTATTTTGTAAAATGGTACGGAAAAATGAAGAAGTCGAGCAGAGATTTTTGACCAATGTTTTTAGTATAAGCACTAAATTCTGTGTTAATAGAGGGATTACATTGGAATTTCCACTGTTTTTTAAGATTTTGTAATATTCAGATCATTTTTGCTTTTCAAATTATATTCACTAAATATTGTTTGATTCAATTACAACGATTTTTAAATAATATGACAATGTATATTTTTATGAAAAGATTATTTGTTATTTTGTATAATTTAGTTTTTTGTGGATATCATCTTTATCTTTGTTACTTAATGGAAAAATTTTAGAATAAAGCTCTCCTTTTTAAAGATAATGAAACAAAATTTTAAAAAGATGTGTTTTTCTCTTGCACTTCTGTTACGAAAATTTTAGGAAATATACATAAAACAATTGCAAATAGCGGAGCGTAGCGCAGCTTGGTAGCGCACCTGATTTGGGATCAGGGGGTCGTAGGTTCAAATCCTATCGCTCCGACCATTTTTGTTATATATAGAAAATTTACCCAATTGGGTGCGGTATGGCAAGAGCCATTATTCAAGTGTTGTGTAGTCCAAAGGAAGAGAACCATGATTGCACGTATTTATAGTCCTGCAAAAACTGCCATGCAGTCAGGAAGAGGAAATACTGGTTTTTGGTTTTTGCAATATGAGCCAACACGGGCAAAAATGCTTGAGCCTCTTATGAGGTATACAGCAACGTCTGATATAAATAATCAGATAAGGATTCGATTTAACAGTAAGGAGGAAGCAATCGCTTTTGCACATAAAAATGCTATCCCTTATCGTGTAGAAAAAATGCATAAACCAGTTCGGCGTACTGTTTCTTATTCTGATAACTTTCGCAGTGATAGACTGCAACCTTGGACACATTAATGATGATGCTATTTTAAATTGAAAAGATGATCAATTTTTGGTCCCGTAGCTCAGCTGGATAGAGCAACGGCCTTCTAAGCCGTGGGTCACAGGTTCGAATCCTGTCGGGATCACCATATTTAAATAAAATCAATAAGTTATGTAAAAGTTTGGGAATCTTATTCCAGTGATTCTTTTAACTTATCTTTCTGCTTATCTTAAATATTTTTGTAATTTTTTGCTTTTTTATTGCGAGTAGCTTTCTAACAAGCATTCCTTGGTATGGAGTGAAGCCATATTGTCTGCAGTACAGACAGAAATGTTTTCACTTGTGAAACTGTTACAGCTGCATTGACAGACGCGTTGCTACTAATTTTCTCAATTTATGTTCTGATTTTTTTATTCCAGTTACATTACACGTTTCACGAAACAGATTGCTAAAGCTTTATTTAATCGGACTCATTTCAATTATTTCTGTGAATACAGAAGATTGGAAGAAAAACATCCGTGTGAATTGGCTTTTTTTGTTTTTAATAGATAATATTACCCGTTATGGTCTTTCCAGCTGGTTAAAAATTGCATTGCTACTATGATGAAAGACTGTACAAAAGGACACTAATTAGACACGCTCATGTATACCACATGTCCATTTATTACAATATTTATCTACATCTTCTTCTAACTATTATGTAAAATATTTCGAGTTAAAAGATTTTGGTCTTTACTATTCAAGGCAGGATCTTGTTTATAAAAGCATTATCAACTGTTCAATTGAAAAGGTTCTTTAAAGTCGTAAAAGGATGTTTTGCTGTGGTGTAAAGGTGTGTCATGCTTTTTTATGCTTATAGCGTTATATTGCTTTTCTATGCGTTTATAAGCGCTATCACCAATATACTTAGAAACATTGCTTAGGATTCTATATTTAATTTTTATCGATTCTGATTGATTGTGCCATTGCATGTTTTGTCAATATTGATGTGTAGTGATCAATCAGAGATTCTTTCTGTAAGTTTGATGTACCTCATGTTTTTTGAGGATCCGTTTTATGCTTATTTTATGATAAGTACGCAATTATCAATAAATTCTTGTATTCTATAGATTCCTTTAATTTGAAATCGTGAAATGTGTAACATATCATATGAATTTTATCATGGTGAATACATTCATGAACAAGGTGAGGGGGATGGTATTTGGGCATGGTTAAAACTTTGCAGTTAATAGAGTGGCAAGCCTTATTGGAACTGTATTCTTTTTGCTCGTTTTTAAGTGGTGAAAAATCGTCAATATTTATAAGTATTTTTCATGGTGTTTGGTGTTATGATTTTATCGATATGAATTAACAACTTTCCAATAAGTTTGATTTTTATTAATTTACATTCTTGTTTTTTAGCTTCTATTTAGGCGCGAGCAATGTTTGGCTGGGTTTATGGCGTCGTGAACTATATTAAGTCTCCTAATTTAGGTGAAATTTACCTGTGTATATCACATATTTAATGAAAAGTTATTATGCGAGAAGGTGGGAGTGCTTGGGGGAGGAAAGCACCCCCATAGTGTTAAGCGATTTTTATCGAGATTTGTTCCATGTTTTGCTCTATTTTTGTTGATGTGTTTAATCTGCTTTTCATCACGATTTATGCGGTACATTTTGAGACACAAGTGGGCTGATTGACTATCAAAGTACGGATCCGTAGCTCACAAAATCACATCATTTGTGTTTTGCGAGCCATTTGGAATTGCATTTGCGTGCTATATTCAAGCTTGGTGTTCTTGTGAAGCGCTAGGTACTGCACGTTATAGGAAAAAATAGTTAAATTTTGCAGATAAAAAGTGGAAATATATATGAACCTTGATGAAGATGTGAAAGATTTTTTGTGTAAAGATCGTATTGAATTACAAGATTCAGTTCTATTGATAATTGGAATAAGCCCAATAAAACGCAGAAGCAGAAAAACTGAGAGTGAAATGTATGAATATACCTCTTTGGGTTATCCAATTGTAGACGGGTGCTCTCTTGTCGTCATTGAAGATTTGCTAAAATGGTTTTCATCGCAATATGAGAAAGAATGATTTTTGTTACGTGATGTAACACCATCTGAAATTTTATTGTCCAGCATTGATGTTCATGAAACAGAAAGATACGAATTTATGGATTTCAATCATCTTCGATACGCTCCGAAGTTTACAGCAGTTGTTGCGGCATGGGAAGCTATCACGAAGACTACACCAAAGAAAATTGTCAAACAAACACTTGAAAAGTATCTGATTGTAAATGCTGCTCAATATAAATTAGTGGATGAGAAGGATAATCTAAAAACAGGGCTTATTGGTCAGTTGGCAAGCGTGGCTAATTGAAATCCTACTGCAGGTGTTCTGCCAACACAGGCTAATTCTCCTTCCTCAAAAGAAGCTAATAAATAATAAAGTTCAATTTTAATTTGTTTTCTAGAAGAGATTTAAGATAATCTCTCCTATGTTTTAACTCATTGTTTATTTTTATATTTTCTGTCTTTATTCTAATAAAAAAAGAAAAGTTAGGATAATTTCTTCTAGGTTTTTATCTAATCTCAAATCTCCTCTAAATTGTCCTTTTTGTTTGCAATCAGCATCCTTTTTTGTTTCATAAAACAGTTTTTCAAGATTTTTTGTTCTTAATTTTAAATGAGAAAACATTAATCTAGGGGAGATTCAAGCTAATTTTCTTAGATTTTAATTTATTGTTTTTGAATAATAAAGTATTTTGGATCCGATCAGAATGTTTTTTTAAAGCATATTAAAAGCACTAAAAGACCCAAACCTACCTCCCAGTTTTCATAATTTTTCCCTCTATTTTTTCATCATCTTTAGTGGATATCTCAAAGCGCACGTTTTGGTTTTTAAAATTTGATTTCCTAATAAGAAGGATAAAATAAATATGACAAATATTCATGATCCACTTTTAGACTGTCGTAAGAGTGCAAAAATCTTGCAAATAAGTGTGCCCACATTCTGGTGGCGTTGTTACAGGTGGAACAGTTTTTTAAGTGAACATGATGGACAGCATTATGTCGTTTGTGAAGAGATAGAAACTGTCCTTGCGCTGGTTTCTGGTCATGCTCCATGAGCCTGTTAATCTTCTGGCTTCTCTTTCGACAAGTAGGATGAAAGCACTCAATTTATCAAAAATAAAGCTTGCCTTACGGTAGCGATGGATGGAGATGAAGCAGCTATTACAGCAGGCTTTACTCTCGCAGCACGTGCCTATCAAAATGGTTTGATTTTTTTCATGATGCAAGCCTCACAAGGCAAAGATTTTAATGATGTCTTGTTTTTTCAGTGGAAAGCATTATGACCAAAACAATAGTAATATATATATTTAGAAGTCATTCCTTATGAAACAGCTCTTAAAAATATAGAGGAACAAGCCTCAATTCATTAAAACGAGCTTATTGTCCCGTAGAGCCATTCATGCCTGATATGCTTCCGGATGCATTATGTGACTATGTTTATAACATTGTCGACCGTCGATAATCATCAGCAGATTTTGTAGCTGTTTCTGCTCTCTGTGGTTTAGCATCCATTATCGGTAATGGTGTACGTGTCGTTCCAAAACAGCATGATGACTGGATGATCGTTCCCAATCTTTGGGGAGTGATTATCGGGCGACCATCGACAATGAAATCATCCGCAATCAAATCTGCTCTTGCTCCTCTTTATGCTTTTCAAGATGAAGTGCATAAAAATTGGAAACAGTAAAAAAAACAGGCTGAGATTGATGCAGTACTGAACACTTTGCACATGAAAGAAAGGACAAAAATGCTACAAAAATTCTTAAAAGTAGTGATTGTGAAAACGCACGGGTCATTTTAACTGAAGGGCTAAAAAATAAAGATGATGTTTCAATGAGGCACTTTATCGAGAATGGTACTACTGTGGAAAAACTTGGTGAATTTCTGAATGAGAATCCATGTGGACTGTTACTCTTTCGTGATGAAATTTACGGTTTATTATCAAAAATGGAGCGCAAGGATTTTCAATTTACTGAAATAAGAAAAATTCAATTTCAACAAGGGAAATAACTGCAATGAGAATGGAGCTATTTTTCCCCCTTAAGGTGAAACACAGCTGCTGAATATGGTAGAAATCATCTTATATTAATCAAAACTGTTATTATGATAATAATAAAAGCGCGACGAAAAGCTCGCATTGATAGCTTTTAAGTATTATTTTTGCAAATAAATCATAGACTTATTACTGATAATGAATGATAAGTTCAATTAATTAAAAATTAATGTTAGAACTTGAAAGAAAATTAGCTGTGAGTCCACACGATTTGTCATCAGTAGGCAAAACCGCTGTGCTTAAGCAGAAAGATCAATGACTCCACGAAACAAATATTATTGTTTAGTTGCTTCGATGTTCAAAAAAATTATAAAAATTCTTGAAATTATAACTTCAAAAATCCTCATAACCTCTTTTAGGGTGGTTTTGAATGTGTTGAGAGTTCGTATTTTAGCTAAAATAAATATTTTTTAATGATTATCTATAGGGTAACATAGATTTGCAAATTTGATATGTTATTTATGGGATTATTATTAAGTTGTGAACTTTTTTCTTTTACGTCAGTAATCGTTTTTTAGAGAGCATAGTCGTAGATTTCCAATAGCTTGTTTAGAGTTCCGCTGAGCGCTTTCAATCAAGCAATAAGAGGTGGATTAAAAAAACAAAAATTACTAATTTATTGATTATTTACATTATTAAAAATAAAATGGTTCCCCCAGAGAGGGTGATACTTTTTAATAAAATCAATGTGTTAGTTTAATGTGAAGGAATCTTGCGGTTATTGATTCTATTAAGTTTTTTGGGGTTCTATCCCTCACTTTTTTGAAGCTTTTTTATCGCTTCGAGAGCGAGTCTTTTGCGGTTCGCACTCTTAGTGTAAAGAGATGCCATACTATCTTCTGTCCAGCCAAAAAGTGCTTTCATTTGCGAAACTGTAGCACCTGCATTCGCTGCATGTGTTGCCGCTAATTTTCTTAACCCATGGGCTGATTTTTTTATGCCAGCTGCATTACACGCTTCACGAAATAGGTTGCCAAAACTTTCTTTAACAAGTTTATTTCCGCTTTTTCCGCAAATAAATGTTTCATCTCCGATAGGACTAGTTGCAAGTGTTGAGGCTAGTTTAGGCAAAATCGGGAGAAAAACATCTGTTTTAAATTGGCTCTTTTCTGTTTTTAAGTGAATGACATTATCTGTAACATCTTTCCAGCCGATCCGAACTGCATCAACCACGTCGCAAGCCAGTATACAAAAGCACATTAATCCAGACGCGTTCATGCGTACCGATAGACCAGCGTTGATAATATTTGTCGATGTCTTCTTCTAACCACGGCGTGAAGCCATCTTTGTTTTTTAAAGGTGGTCTCTTTACTCCTAAGGTTGGGTTATTTTCCAAAAGTCCTTGATCGATTGCCCATTTAAAAAGACCATTGAGCGATTTCAGAAAATTTTGAGCAGTTGTTGGTGTTTCTTTACGTCGTTCAACTCCCGCTGCAATATGTGCTTTTTTGATTTCTCTGTATGGAAGGTTTCCTATGGAATCGCACACTTTCATTAAAATGAGTTCTCTTTGTCTTTTTGTAGCTTTAGCGAGGCTATACCAATTGACGCTATTAAAATACTGTTTAAGAAGCCATGCAAAGGAGCCTTCAATCAGTTTTCCTGATTTAGGTTTAGGAGGGATGATGCCTTGCAATTCAGCAAGTGCGCTTTTATAGCTGTCAACAAATTCTTGCGTTCCATAGATGCCGTGTACTCTACGCCGCGATCCATGACCGATGCGTACATACCATACAATTTTGCCATGTTGGGTAATTTGTTTAACAAGATGAGGAGGGTGTGGTTTTGGCATGGGTGCTTCACATCTTAGAGAGTAAAGATTCGTAATATTCGTTCTTTTGCAAGTCTAATAATTTGTCTGGATGGGATGTTGTTTTAGGAATTCCGATTCCAGCTTTGAGATAGATTAACAATTCACCCGTTGGTTTGATTTCCACAACCTCTGCTCCTTGTTTTTTGGCTTCTCTTAAAGCGCGGGCAATTGCTGGTTGGGTTATAGTCGGTGGACGATGAGCCATATCTGATCTCCTAATTTTAGGTGCAATTCATTTGTGGCGTGAATCACGCATTGAATAAAAAGTTGTTATGAGAGAGGGCGGGGGTGCTATAAGAAGGGGAAAAAGCACCCCCATAGTGTTAAGCAGCCTTAGTCAATATCTGCTCCATGTCTTGCTCTATCTCTGTTAAAAAGGTCTCGACCGCTTTATTAATATGTTCAATCTGTTCTTCATCACGGTGTATGCGTCGTATTTTGAGACGTAAATGTGATGATTGGTCGGTAAAGCGTGGATCGTAGCTCACAAAATCACACCATTCGCGCCTTGTACAAGCCATTTGGAATTGCATTTGTGCGACATATTCAGGCTTGATCTGGTTATCGATAAAAAAGCGTATATGGGTTGTTGATTTGGGGCATTTGACTTCGATTAATCCCTGCTCTCCAATAAGACCATCAGGACTTGCACCAGCCATTGCAATTGTGGGGTGGGGCACAAAGCCGCATCTTGTTATATTGGTATCATAAATGAAGCTATATTCTTCAATTGCATCCTCTTCATGCTCAATACCCCACCGCATGTCTTCGGTTTCATAATGTGGGCTTATTTTTCCTGTTAGGCGCTCTGTAAGGAGTGTGATTTTGTATTCATCATATTTGCTTGTCGGCAGTCCTTTGGCTGTTCTATTAATGACACTGTAAACATTTGAGGCACTGACTTTTCCCAACCGTGCTTGAAACCATTCTGCTGTTCTTTGTTCCATCTCACACCGCCATTGCCTGTTCTTGCGGGATTGGCTCATATTCAGCGTCTTGTATGGTAGTGTCTTGTCGTGCTTGAGCCATTTGTGATTGTTGTTTTCTTTTTAAACCATCCAAAACAGTTTGTGCTTTCTCATAAGAGATATCACTAAGCTTTTCGACTTTGGCAAAAGAAAGCACTTTTGCTTCCTGTGTTTGTGTTTGATCCATTAATTTTTGGATTTGTATAAGCACTTCATTTGAAATAAGCTGGCTTTGTGTATTGTGGTTTGTGCCGTTAATGCGTGCGGCTTCGTCTTCTTCATAAATACCTGATAACCCAAAAGCATAACGTGCGCATTGTATGGTAGCTTTATGGCGCAACATGCGTGCAGGGTACTTTATCCAAACATCTGTGTTTTGCTTGCATTCTGATAAATATTCGGTGACTTCGATAGGGTCTTTAATGTTTTTCAGACGTATTGCACATTTGATGGCAATCAAATTGCCATTGTTGTCGAGCTGATCTTGAAAAGTCATGCCATCAAAATCTGGGTTTGATTTGATGATTTTAATCCACCCATCAATAGAGACAACAGGTATAAGACCTCCACCTTTTTTAGGGAGTGCATAGATTTCTTTTGTGAGAGGATTAAGTCCATAAGTATTGGCAACACAAATAAAAGCAGCAAACTCTTCATGAGAAAAAGGGTATTTTGTGCTGGTACAAGTTTTGATAATTGTTTCTCGAAACTCGTCATGGGAGAAACCATATTTTTGTGCCATGACTGTTAATGGAGAATTGGTCATATTGAATCCCTCATTTATGCGCAATCCACCCGTGGCGTGAATCACGCATTTGTTTAAAATTGTTTTGAGTTGTTAAAGTTTTATCTTTTGAGGCTGTGTGACCTTATCAGTAAATTTGTACTGCCTCATGATCTAAAATCTTTATCTTAAGACGGTTTCATTCCCAGAAATTTTTGCACTACCGTCAACTTCGGCAGTTCCGCAAATAATAGCACCACCAAAAATACGTGCGTTACCACAAATATTTGCTTCACCACAAACTTTAGCTTTTTCAGAAACATGAGCTCCTTGGTAGACTGTGGCATAACCATAAACTTTAGCTTTATCAAAAACACGAGCATCATCTGAAATTTGTGCATTACCTTCAACTTTGGCATTGTCAAAAATTTCTACATTTTTTGAAATTTCTGCATCACCACCGATACTTGCATCATGGTATATTTTTGCTTGATCATTAATGATAGCGTTGTCACGTATTTTAGCATTACCAAACACTTTAGCATTACCATCAACCCAGCAGCCTCCATCATGCGATAAGTTTCCTTCATGCTCTACCCAGCCCCCTAAATCACCTGCTTTTACATCTCCAAAGTCCCTAACAGCTTTAATTCGATAAAGCTTTAATCCGTTAATTTCGATTTTTTCATCGGTCATTTCGTATTTATTTTCCATAATTTTTTCCTTTATTAATGTATGCTTTGTCTTTGTAATTCTTGAGAAAGAATGCTGATGCCTTTGGTGGTTATCTTTGTTGAAGGCAGAACCTTTTCTGTTCCATCAGGTTTTTGAATGGTGATGATTGGACAATCCATCAGACCTTTCTTGATCTTGTCCTGATATGGTAACAATGGAGATCCTGGAGCACGTCGGTAAATCCAACTTTTTTCCTGTAAAAAGTGAAGGAAAAATTTTGGCTGTACTTCCAATATTTTTGCCGCTTCAGTCAATCCAAACAGACCGTCGTGTCGTTGTAAGTTTTCTAGAGCCATTGCTTTTGGTTTCAGCACATTGACTTCGCTTTTTAAATCTTCCAATTGTGTAATACTTTCCAGAAGTAGTTTCTTAATTGCGAGAGGGTCTTCGAGAGCATTTGTAAGGTTTAAAGATTGTTTTGCACGTCGTTCGCATTCAATGAAATATTGTCGTGCTTGCTTGCCTTTTTCATTACGCTCTACCATGGCAAGCTCCTTCGCCATGTCGAGTGTGAGGTAGTAGTCTTTTAATTTTCCACCCCGGTAAAATTTTACCGTGGTCGTAAAATCTTGTTTCTCAATAAAAGAATATTGTTCAATACGGTTGTTAATCCAATTTCTAAATTCAGATTTTACTTCCAAAAACGCATGCAATTCACGCGCGTTTACTGTTTGAATAATTTCACCGTCAACAGTGTTTTTTGTGATGGTTATAAGATGATGCATTATAAATTCCATATTCATTGAGCTGAATAGCAAGAAGCTTTTCATTGCAGGTTTCATATTTATGGGATTGGAAAGAGCGTTCTCTAAAACGTCTCTAGGTTTCTTTACAGAACGTCAGAAAGGCGTAGGCGGTGTTGCACCTCGTAAGTGCCGTACATCGCATCTTCATATTCTTGCTTTGCTATTTCGTCATAAAAAGCATCAAAAGCATCGCTCTCTTCTATAAAAGGGTGTCCAGTGCTGTTGGATTGAAGAATATCATTTTCCTTGATGTATGCTTCTGCAATCTCTTCGCTAATGTCTTCACAGTATTTCATTGAATTATCTATACAAAGTATTTTTATAACACCTTCTGTGCCTTCAAGAACCTTCAAAATTTCGAATTCATCGTAGAATGGTCCTGATTTAGCAACGTGGTCATCATCATTGTAGACGATCAATAAAATTTCATCTGAGTTTACAAAAATTGGCTTTTTCATAATTGCTCCCCTCTAAACGCCTCTTGGCAATTGCTTGTCTGTGGTTTATAATCGATTATTATAACTATAATTATAAAATATCAAGTAAAAAATTATAAAAAATTATACTTTTAAAATTATCACAATACTTCATTGAGTGAAAAAACAGGGGAGTGTACTTTTAATTTTAGAAATGGTTAAAGGTAATTACGAATCATTTTACCGTAAGTGCCTTCTGGAAGGATAGCAAATATTTCTCCAATCCATGTAATTTTAACGTTCTTAATAGGTAGCGCATTCCATGAAAGAAGATCTATTTCTCCATTCATTCCTCTACTAATTTTCTTTATATATCTCTTGTTGTCGTGTGTTAAAACAACTGCTTCTTTACCAAAAAAAGATTCTATCGTTTTGATTTGGCGCCGTCTAACAATAATCATGTCTCCATTTTTGTAAGCGGGGAGCATAGATTCTCCTCTAACTTCAAAAGCAATCATATCATCAGGGAAAGTGAAGGGGATTTCTACTTGTGTAAGACCTTCTTCAGGGATTTGTTCAAAACTTGGATCTATTTGTGTTCCTGCTCCTATATAACCCATGAGAGGCACGAAAGTTGTGAAGTGATTTTCTCCTGTTAGTTCTCTGTATAGTTTTAAAATGGCATCCCGATTAGAGCCTCGAGGGTCTGAATCTTTCAACCACTTTGAGACTGAAGCTTGTGTTACATTCAGTCGTTTAGCCACATCTTCTTGCGTTAAGTTAAATTCATTCAGAATCTTTTTTAAAGTGTTTATGATATTGGATTTATTGCTCATAGTTCTGCTTACCTTATTTTTTTATTGTTGATAAAGATTAATTTCTTGACTTTATATAACTATAATTATAGTAATTATCAAAGGTGAAGTTATGATCGGAGCCTTTAATGAATCAACGAGAAGATTTTAAGAATTTTATTAAATCAGTGCGGATCAAATTTAATTGGACACAATCAGAAATGGCAAAAATGCTTGGTGTGACTCAAGCGGCTGTCTGTAAGTGGGAAAAAAGAGGGTCTATCTCTCTAATAAATTATTTAAAGTTACAACGGGAACTACAACAAAAATTGCCTCAGTTAAAATTTGTCAACGGTTCCCCTGTGCATATGAAGACATGCCAACAGCACAGCATGTTAAAACAGCACAATTCACACTCTTGAATAAACGGCACTAGAAAGAGCAAAGATGGCAAATAATCAGCACCAGATCACTATAAGCAAAGATCAGCTGATCGATCTTGTTAATAAGATTGAACAGAGTGATATGTGTTATGATGCCTGTCCGCTTGATGAACCACCTTCTCAAGTAAGATTATATTTTCCATCAACAAGTTTTATTCTCTATACGCTGCACAGTATCTTTGAGAATGATGATAGAAGTTATTTTACATTATATCCGTACGATGATTTTAACCAATGGTTTTCATCTGTGTTTACGCAAGCTTTTACTGCTTGGTTTGACAATTATTTTTCTAGAGATTTGTTATCTTTTGATCGCTTAAGTGAGCTGGTCTTTTTTATGACCATAGTCAAAAATGAGCTTAATAGCTTAAGGGATCAGCTCATCGAACAGAAAAAAGAAGAAATCAAATTAATAAATCGTGCATGCAGCATGGATATAAACACGCAATAACCTTAAGGGGGAAAAACATGAAAAGAACACCAGGTTATACTTTCAGCTGTTCAGAAGGTTTAATACATGCAATAGGTTTTCCAGAGGGTTGTACAATCGTTTTTGGTAATTCTGATTGGAATTTTTCGTTTGATGAAAATAACCATTTAGTAGCAAAAAATGATTTAGGATCAATGTTGTACTTAGAGATACACGGTAACACACAAACTTTCAAAGAGAAGTTTCGGGGATTATTTGGGAAACACAATAAGTGGTCTGCATATTAAATAAAGCACCTCGTAATTGATATGCTTTTAATTGATCTGTTACATCTTCCATTTCATTCCATGCTGATTGGATTTGTTCAGCTTCTTCTGTAGGAGAACGCAAAAATGCTCTTTCTAGATAAATATTAGCACTAAAAATTTTTGTAAAATTATATGTCGGAGAAAATTGAAAAGTGAGTTTAATAGAAGCCCAGCATGTGCGATCAATATCTGCCCAAAATTGTGTTCCCATAATGGCAAAACATTTTGTATGGGCTGGAATATTTATGTCTTTCAAAGATACTTCTAAAGCTGGCATTGCAGGTGGGGTTATAAGATGAATTCTATCTTTTATATTATGGTGATAAGGAAAAGTAGGTGCATTAAACTGGCCAACAGAAAGAAATACTTTAGGAGAAGAATTAGTATGTGCCCGATTGATAGCAATATCTTCTTCTAAACAGTAAACAGCAGAAACAGAATGTAATTTAATATCAAAGGGGGTTACGTTATGAAAATTAAGCCACGCAATATCATCAGCAAAATTTTCATAACAAGATGTAACATATAAAGGTTGCAGTGGAATGCTATTTATTTGATTGTTTGCGTTTCGAATTGCATCATTATCAGGCATTTTTCCCCCTCATTTCGAAAACAACAGCCATTGAACGGCATTATAAAAATATTCTTGTAATGGAACTTCAGATGATTAACACGATTCTTTGCCTTGATCTAGGCACCAAGACAGGCTGGGCGATTTGTGGTGCAGATGACCACATAATCAGTGGAACAGCCAATTTCCAACCACGTCGTTTTGAGGGTGGGGGAATGCGTTATTTGCGTTTTAAGCAATGGCTCACAGAAATGAAGATGACCGCAGGTCAAATTGGTGAGGTGTATTTTGAAGAGGTGCGCTGTCATGTGGGTACCGATGCTGCTCATGTTTATGGTGGTTTGTTAGCAACCTTAACAGCATGGTGTGAGCATCACACAATTCCTTATGAAGGCATTCCAGTCTGTACAATTAAAAAAGCGACGACAGGGAAGGGGAATGCCTCAAAGGAAGAAATGATAAAGGCGGTGCGTTCTAAAGGACATGCGCCACAAGATGATAATGAAGCAGATGCTTTAGCAATTTTACATTTAATTTAAAGGGAGGGAAATCGGGCATGTCAACTAAGTTGCCTTGGACGAAGCTTAACGCGGGTGAATGGATGAATGAGGTTTCTTGTTTATCTCCAACAGAGAAATGTATTTATGTGATGTTGCGGTTTCAAATGCTTTACGCTGGCGAACCTCTTTTGAATGATGCAAAGGCATTAGCTCTTTATGTTGGTTATCCAGCTAAAACGTTTATCAAAGCGTTAGACCTTTTATTGCTTAAGAAAAAAATTATCAGCTTAGCAGATGGTCGTTTATGGAATTTAGATGTTGAAGCAGAATTAAGTGATAGTAGAGAAAAATCAGAATCTGCATCTAAAGCAGCTAGGACTAGATGGCAAAAAGCTAAAAACAAAAATGATGATGATTGTTTAAAAGAGAATGACCTCGTATATGATCCGCATATACAGATGCAATGCGAACGCGATGCAGACGTAATGCACGTGCATATGCAAACTGAATGCGACGCATATAATCTGCATAATGTTCGCATTGTGAACGATGCTGAGCATGAGGTTGAGCAAAAAGAAAAGAAAAGATCCCCCCCCACCCCCCTAAAAGAAAATAAAAATAAAAAAACTAACACTATCGTGTTAGCAAAAAAAGAAAAAGAAATGGGTTCTGATAATTCAGAAACTGAGGATCAGGTTCACGAGCAAACAGAGATTGATGTTCTGGAGAATTTTTCAGATCCAGTCAAAACATCATCAGAAAACCATTTTCCTATTCACCAGAAAAATAACGAGGGTACCCCTGATTACAAATTAGTAACAATAGACTACATATTTATAAAGATAGCATCATATTTGAAACAAAATATGTATAATAACCAAAATTTTGTAGACAAAACTTAAATCATTTGTAGATATTCTTCATCATTTAAATAAATATAAAAACAGGGGGTAAAAGGTGCCCCGTAGGGTGCCCCGCAGAAGGGGTATTTAAGGGGGGGCTTTCAGAGTTTTTTTAAAATGTCAACAAAATTTACTGTGCTTTCTATTGAAGCTCTTAAACCTAAAAAAGAGGTCTATGATATTTCTGATATGGAACAAGGGCTTTATATTCGAGTAAGACCTTCCGGAGTAAAATCCTTTGTCGTGAGATTTAAGTTTTCTGGCAAAATGCAACGTCTTACTTTAGGGCGTGTTGGGGATATAAATTTGTCCGAAGCGCGAGAGATGGCGCGTGATGCAATGCGTAAGGTGCGTGCAGGTACAAATCCAGCAGCAGAAAAACAAAAAGTAAAAGCTGCACGTTTAGCTGAAGAGCAGGAAAACATTGAAGCTTTTTCAGTTGGTAAAGCTTTAGAAACATATATCAATTTACATGTTTCAAATCTTAAATCCGCTAAAGAGATAGAGCGCACATTTAGGGTTGATGTTTTTCCAAAATGGAAAAATCGAGATATTCGTACCATTGCTAAAAGTGATGTATTATCATTGATATTAGGCATAAAAATCGTGGCTCAAAGATACTGGCCAATCGCGTTCTTGCTCATTTACGTGCGTTTTTTAATTGGGCTATCTCTATGGATTATGCTGGTTTAACGGTGTCACCTTGTCAAAATTTAAGAATGCTTTCCTCTGAAGTTAAACGAGATCGCGTACTGAATGATGATGAATTACGTCGCGTTCTTAAAGCTATACAAAAAATGGGGACACCATGGAATGAATGCTTTTTGTTGCTTATTTTAACAGGAGCAAGACTTAATGAAGTAGCAGAAGCTGTCTGGACAGAGATAACATTGAATGAAGAAGTTAATGAATGGCTTTTACCATCAGCTCGCTCAAAAAATAGTCGTGCACATTTGTTACCTTTATCGCCTATGGCTGTACAAACGCTAAAACGTATTAATCCACTTCATAAGTGTCCGTATGTTTTTAGTGTTACGGGAAAAACGTCTATTGTAGGATTCTCTAAAGCCAAAAAACGATTGGATCAAATTATTAAAGAAGATAGTCAAGATAAAGTGGGCTTAGAGCCTTGGAGATTCCATGATTTACGTCGTACTGTGGCTACAGGTATGGCTCGCTTAGGTGTGCATCCTCATGTAGTTGAAGCTGTTTTAAATCACGTTTCAGGGGCAATGGCAGGCGTAGCCGGTATATATAATCGCCATGGATATTACAATGAAAAGAAAGAAGCTTTACAAATCTGGGCGCAGCACATTGATGAATTATCGCAATCATATTAGCCGTCTAAATTTATCCTGAATTATTTATCCACAAACTTTATAGTGTTAATATATATAGATACTGTAATCTTTTTTTGAATATTTTTGTTATTAATATGTAATCATGATTATGATGTATGTTGACATATTATATCTTATATGACACTTATTTGTATACATAAACATAAAAAGGATTATAATATGATAACAAATACAGATAAAAATATTAAAGTTATGTTAACGGTGTCTCAAGTGCTAGAGCATTTTAATATTAGCCCTACAGCATTGTGGAATTGGACACACGACAAAGAATTAAACTTTCCTAAACCAATAAAAATAAGAGGAAGGCGATATTTTTTAGCAGAAGAAATAGAGCGTTTCCAAATGCGTTTGAGAGAACAACAAAATGGTTCTTTGAGTGAACAAGAAGAGTCTACGGCATAATTTTATTAAAAGTGTTATTAATATGTAATCATTTTTTCTTATATGATGCAAAAAATATATAAATAGCACGATAATACATTTATCTGACGAGCCAGAAATTTCAAAAAACACTAAAATACAAGGAGTTCAATCATGAACGCTCTCATACCAATATCAGAACAAATCATCGATCAGGAAACTGTTCAGACGGTAAATGCACGTGAATTGCATGCGTTTTTGGAAGTAGGAAAAGATTTTTCAAATTGGATTAAAGATCGTATCAATAGATACAATTTTATTGAAAATCAAGACTATATAGTTTTCACCAATTTTGGCGAAAACCTTCAAGGCGGTCGTCCTTCTAAGGATTATGCTCTTACCTTAGACATGGCGAAAGAGCTTGCCATGGTAGAGCGTAATGATAAAGGCAAGCAAGCACGGCAGTACTTTATCGAGTGCGAGCGACGTGCGAAGCAAATATCCGCACCACAGATTGATTATTCAAGTCCTGAGGCAATGCTTGGCTTTTTAAAACACCTAAATGGTCAAATTGAGCAGAGAGATAATGTTATTGCTGAACTCAAGCCAAAAGCAGAAGCGCTTGAAGGTTTAACACGCTCTGATGGTTTGTTTGGTCTTACAGAAGCAGCAAAGATATTAGAAGTACGACCAAAGGATTTAATCGATTACTTGCGTGCCCATGATTGGGTTTATCGACGTGCTCCGGGGTCTCCATTGTTGCCTTATCAGGATAAAATAAAGAGAGGTCTGATGGATTGTCCAACCATCACAGTTCAAAGACCCGATGGCACGGAAAAAGTCTTGCCTTCAACAAAAATCACCACAAGAGGGCTGGCGTGTTTGAGAGAAGAAATCCATGGGGGTGTGCAATGAATACTGATATCGACTCTTTGTGTGATTCATGGATAACATTATTTCACCTTTGTAATGATGATCGTTTTGGAGATAACGATTGTAATGCTATGGTTAAGACCATGAGTGTAATAGAGAATGCTCTCGTTTTAAAACTTCAAGATGAAGTTCCCAATGTTATTAGAACTTTGGCGATCCTTACAAATTTTGGAGATTCAGGATTTCCTCGAATTATGAATTCTTTTCTAAAGGCTTATGATCCTAGTTTGGAAAGTCCTGTTATAAAAGTGGTAGTATAAAAATCGCTATCATTTAAAATTTAAATCAACAGCTGTACAAAATGATCTTTTCAACTAAAAAGAACACTCACTTCAGTTTTGAATTGAGTGTTTTTTCTTGATTGAATTTTTTAATTTACTTTATATCATATATTTAACACAATTCGGTCAATTAATTTTACTGCAAAATCATTTTTTTGACAAGATTATAAAATTTATCCAGTTTTTATTTAAAATAAAATTTTCATAAAAGTTTTTTTTACAAAAAGAAGCGACCACCTCTTTTTTAAGGAAGTAGCCGCTTTTTTCTGATTATCAGTTTTGGATAGGAATTCTCCAAGCTTTAAAACCATAATCCCTCGCATACAGTATCTTGCCTGTATGAGGACACTTTCGCCAAACACGAAAGATGTATTTTGATGCCTTTGTCATAGGCATCATCTCCTTCTTTGAGGTGGAGTTAGTCTAGACAAAAATCCTTTATGGTGATACAATACTCGCTGGTTCGTACAAGATTGCGTTACCTTGAGGGAATTTTTGTCAAGCTTACGCTAGCAAACCTCATACCTAGCGCAAACTTTTAGTGGGTTTGAGTTTTGGCTCAAACCCATTTACTTTTTTATATCTAGTTTCAGCGGCTTTTCGTGAAACTCCACAATTTTTCATTATTTCATCTATTGTTGGCTGCTGTAATATGAATTCGCGCGACATTAAAAGTGCAGCAGCGAAATGGTTAGCTTGTTTTTCTGCACTACAATAAGTGGCTATTTTACGAGAATTGGCTATACGCTGGAAAGGTAAATTTGTATGTAACATGAAATGACCAAGCTCGTGAGCTATCGTGAAATTTGAGCGCCCATCGTTGTAGCAAGCTTTTTCATAGACGTCTCTCCTTATGGCAATGTATTTTCCTTGCGGGTGTGTAAGTCCTTCTGTGCTTTCCATTTCTTTTTTTTCACGTATCCAAAAATAAAAACTTAAGTCTGGCATCATTTTAGGTAAGCAAAACTCAACAAAATTTAATATAGGAAAAGGTTGGTCATGTGATAGTCTTAATTTTTTTCGAAGCTTATTAGCTATATTATCAATTTCTGCCCAGCGACGAGGCAGTACTTCATAATCTAAGCTTTTACTCATTTGATTTCTTCTCCATTTCCTCTATCTGCTGCCTAATTTTTATTATCTCTTCCTCTGAAAGATTATCAATCACTCTAGCAAACATACCAATTGTTTCACGAGAGAAGAAACTTGAAGCTTCTATCTTAAAACTTTTACGACAAATATCGGCATCTTTCCTTAGGGAGTTTGCGGTTTCTTGATTTAAATTATACGCTTTAATTATTTTTTCTTCCATTTGAGACGGAATAGGTTTTTTACCAATCTCTACAGATGATAAGAACGCAGAGGATACTCCTATTTTTTTAGCCATATCAAAAAGACGCTCAGCACGATCAATGCGGAGTTTTCTCAAATTTTTTCCAAAAGAAGTTAACATTTTAAAGCCTTCTTGGATTTCGTGATTAAATAATGATTGTTTAGGAAATTATTCTATTTTTGTTTATTTGTCCAGAATATATTTTAAATTTGTCCAGAATATATTTTAAAAAGGTGAAAATTATATGCATCTTAGGATAAAATGAACAGAAAGCAATTTTATTCGTTGACAATATGGCAAGAATATGTCTATTGTCGAATCAGGTGCCTCAAAAACGCCTTGATAGTAAGCGGATTGGTTACGAAACAATCTCTCTCCGCACATTAAAAGCTTTGACTCATTATATGCGAGAAGCGTATAACGATTTTGTCGGGTGTAGTTACGCTATACAATACCCTTTATGGGGAAGGCGTGACGACGGACTTACTACCGTGTTTTTGAGCACCCGGCACTCCTCTGGAGTGTCAATCAAAAACGTTTAATTAGTAAGGGGTTCTCATGAATACTTTCACATCAATGTTAAGAGGCGCTGTTAGTAGTGTAACTTCAGATTATGATCTACTGAGACAGTAAAGTTCATTAATCACATCACAAAACATAATAATTGATAAAAATATCTTCTGTTTTCAAACAGTAAGAGACAGGATGAGCTGTACCTAAAATACTGACCCAGTTCAGCTTCTCTTTTTAGTAAGTTTTTTAAAATGATTTAATCAAGGGGAATCCATTATGGATACACATACAAATAATAGCGTGAGTTCAGCAGCAATAGAAACAATAGAGTGGAGATGGAAAGAGGCACTTCCAAACATGGATGTTAAAGAGTCTGTACGAGATGGTACTGCATTGGGACGTGCAATTGCTGAAGAATTTTTAGCTTTGATGCAATCTGGTGTTTTGCCAAGAAAAAATCATGCTTTACTCGTTATGCTTTCTACATGGGATACTATTTACAAATATAGTTTTGAAAAAACATCTCGTGTATTTTTAGAAGCACAACGTCATGGTTTTTTAGTACGTATATCAGAAATTCTTACGAAAGATGCACCATCTTATTGTTTTGATTCATTTAATCAATATGAAAACTAAGACGCGCAAGTAAAACTAAGCCATCAATTTATAATTGATTTTAATTGCACTACGACGTGTTTCAAATAGAGAGTGCCGTAGTGCTTTGCTAAAAGTTTAAAAAAGTGCCAAAGCTCTTGTTGGGGCATAAGCAATAATTTCTTGATCGGTGAGGAGTTCATTATTACCATGACTCAAATTATATTTTCCTGCAATTGTGCCTTCTGTCACTTTGCGCAACAGGATTTTTCCATTTGCCAACCAGAGAAGGTGAACATGGCCAACCATTGCATCGTGATTGATGGGTTGCCGTTCATCAAAGACTGCAACTGCACCGTTAAGAACCGACAAAGCACTGTTAGCTGTTTCATAACGCAATACAAAGGTGCCGCTAGCTGGTTTAATATCAACAGTGATCGTTTCATAAGAATAGTTCGTTGGATAAAAGACAACTTGCATGCGGTCGTCAATTGTTCCTCTTATTTGCAGCGGGGCAGTATCACTTTCATCAATGGCGAGTAAGAGGTCTTTTTGTTCGCCACCAACATTTTGGATAAGTTCTCGAAATGGAACATGGATGGTGGAGGCTAATTTTTGTAAAGATTGAAGCGAAAAGGGGCGGAGTCCACTTAAAAAATGATACATATAAGTACGATTTTTTACACCAATTCTACGACCAAGTTCGCTGATATTTTCAATGCCAGCGTCAATCATTTTATCTTCAATCCATTTACGATTAATGCTGTGTCGCACAATAGCTTTTGTCATAGAATCATCCTTTCAAGTTTATAAAAAATGTATTCATTTTTATAAATTTGTCAACATATTGTGCATTTTTTAATCACTATTTTAGTTATAGGATTATCACGATGTAATCATTTTTTGAAAAAATTAAGATAATAAATTAAAGGAAGGTAATTACAGAATGGCGAATAAAAATCGATATTCTTGGTGTTTTTTTGTGAAAATATTTATTAAAAAGTTATCAAATATGTTGTTTTGTTTGGTATATTGTTTAGTTATTGAGTAATTTTTGTGTAAAATTTTATTATTTTATAATCTTTATGTAGAGTTATAAAAATTCATTGACATGCAACTCATAAAGATGTGTACGAAGAAGGAGCCATTTTATGGCATTTTATTTACGTCCTTATCAAATAGAATGTATTAACGCTTTACGGGCGGCATTGCGAAAACATCAATCTGTTTTGCTTCGTTTGCCAACAGGAGGTGGAAAAACTGCTTTATCGGCATTTATGGCGGGCACTGTAGCTAGCCGTGGTGGTCGAGTGGTATTTGGCGTTCACAGGCGAGAGCTTATACGTCAAACAACTGAAACCTTTGATAGCGTAGGTATTCCGTACGGAGTTATAGCTTCAGGTTATCGTTCTAACTTTAATGAAAAGGTACAGATTGCTAGTATACCAACTTTAGTGCGAAGGTTGGATTTGTATCCAATTCCAGATATTTATATTCCTGATGAGGCACATCATACTACCGCTACAACATGGGCGAAGGTGCATAACTATTATCGTGAAGGCAAAACAAAAATTGTTGGTCTTACCGCAACGCCACAGCGGCTTGATGGCGAAGGGCTTCAAGATTGGTTTGATCATATCGTTCATGGACCAGAAATAAGCTGGCTTATAGAAAATAGTTATTTGTCTCCTTATCGATTATTTGCTCCATCAATTCCTGATCTTTCTGGTCTTGCAAATTCAGGAGGTGATTATAATCGAACGACCTTAGCTGAGCGCATGTCCGGTACTAGGATTACTGGTGATGTCGTATCGCATTATAAACGCTTTGCAATGGGAAAGCGGACAATAATTTTTTGTGTCTCTATCAAACATAGTCAATCTGTTGTGGCAGAGTTTCGTCAAGCAGGAATTAAAGCAGAGCATATTGACGGAGACAGTCCAAATCGTGATCAGCTCATTAATGATTTTCGTCTCGGCAAGATAACCGTTTTGTCTTCGGTTGATTTAATTTCTGAAGGTTTTGATCTTCCCTCTATTGAGTGCGCCATCTTGTTGCGTCCAACTCGTTCACTTTCACTTTATTTACAACAAGTTGGACGTGCTTTGCGGCTATCTGAAGGTAAAACAGAAGCTATCATACTTGATCATGCTGGGAATAGCATTCCTCTATCACAAGGAGGAAGAGGACATGGTTTACCATGTGAAAATAGAGAATGGACATTGGAAGGCAGAAAAAAGAAGAAAGGGAATATATATGACAAAGGAGAGAAGGTAAGTGTTCGGCAATGTCCCAAGTGCTATCGTGTTCACCTTTCTCAACCATATTGTCCAACATGTGGACATGAATATGAGATCGCAAGCCGTGAAATAAAGCAAGAAGATGGTGAATTGGTTGAGGTATCGCGTCAACAAAAAATTCGAGAAAGCAGAATAGAGCAAGCCAGTGCACAGACTCTTGAGGAGCTTGTTGAGCTTGGCCGGAAGAAAAAATACAAAAATCCATATGCGTGGGCAAAGCATGTGATGAATGCTCGTCACAAGAAAAAATTTTCAAAGACGGGAATGTTCGCATGAAAAATCCATCAGATTTAATGAAATTTGTGCAGTTACGTTTGTCTGATATGGGAGCTACGGTGTGGCGTAATAATACAGCATCTGGCTGGACAGGAAAATCTATTCCTCTTGCGCCAAAACAAGTTTATCGTGCAAAAGGCAATGAGCGTCTTGTTTTTAATGCTAATTGGTTAAGAGCAGGGCTTTGTGAAGGATCAAGTGATCTCATTGGCTTTAAGACCATTACTGTAACTCCTGATATGGTTGGCAAAAAAGTTGCCATCTTTCATGCGTGGGAAGTTAAGTCATGTTCTGGAAGACTTACTAAAGAGCAGCTTAACTTTATTAACTACATCAATGAAAATGGAGGGTTTGCGACAACAGTCAGATCTGCTGAAGAAGCTCGTCATTCGTTTTATGGAGGGGAATGATGCACAATATAAAGAGTGACTTCATTGCGGCTATGGAACGTGCAGGAGTTTCTATAGATGTCTCTAGCAATAAGGGCGGGCATCCTATTGCAGATGGGAAACTTCATCGTGCTGATAGCTTTGGGCATAAGGCGCGTAATAAGAAATATGTATGGTATTTTTTACATATAGGAGATTGGGGAGCTTATGGAGAGTTTGGTGACCATAAACTTGGCATTAAGGATACTTGGAAATATAGAGAAAAGCATACAAAATTCACTGCTAAAGAGCGTAATGAGCTTCAAAAAGCTACCGATGCGGCAAGAAAGGCACATGCAGAGCATGTAGCCTTACTGCATAGGAATGCTGCTAATGTTGCAAAGGTATTACTGTCGGACAAATACAGCTGTGATGCTGATTATAGGCATCCTTATTTATTTGCAAAAAAATTAAGTCCTACAAAGGGAATAAGGCAAATTGTTAAAGAAACTTCTTATATTATTGATCCTGATGAAGAAAGAAAAAGAACCCGTCTTGGAACGCTTTTAATACCAGTTATGCAGATTAGTGAGAATGGCTGCGAGATTGTCGGACTTCAATTTATTAATGATAATGGTAAGAAATATTTTTTACGGGGCACGCCTGTCGGAGGAACGTATCACTCCTTTGGTGGGGAACCAGATTTAGACGGGGATGTCTATATAGCTGAGGGATATGCTACAGCGGCACGCATTCATCAGGCTACGGGTGATATGCTACAGCGGCACGCATTCATCAGGCTACGGGTAAGTATACCGTGGCGGCTTTTTCGGCCACTAATCTAAAACCTGTTGCTTATATTATGGCTAAGCATTATGCAGGGCGACGCATTATTATAATGGCCGACAATGATCGATTTACGGATGGTAATCCAGGTATTACAAAAGCAAATGAAGCAGCTAGGGCTGTTCAAGGAATTGTTGTGGTACCACAGTTTAGTGACGATGCAAAAAAAGGAACAGATTTTGATGATTTAGCACAACTTTATGGCATTGATGCAATTCGCAAAGCGATTGATACTGCACTTTCATCATCAGCTCCTGCTCATGAAATAATAGATGAGCCTTTAAAAGAAAGTGCTGTGGATTTTACAAATCTTAAGCAAGAGAGTAAACAAATTTTACGTAATTTTGGTGCTCCACATTTTCGTTGTCTTGGGATTGATGGTTTATATTTTTATTATCAACCTCTGGATGTAGCACAAGTGGTTAAGCTTTCAGCTTCAGCACATAAAATTGAAAATTTGCAAGTGCTGGCACCTATAGAGTGGTGGGAGATACATTTTCCACGTAAGAATGGTATTGATATGAAAGCAGCAGTTAATGGCTGTTTTCGTGCGTGCAAAGTACGTGGCAAATTTGTACCGCATAATGCAATAAGAGGACGCGGTGCTTGGTTTGAAAATGATACACCGATTTTTCACTCTGGCGATCAATTAATTGTTAATGGTCAAAAACAAGCTATAGGAGACTATCAGACTCGCTATGTGTATGATGAAGGAGAGAAAATTCCTGTTAAGCTAGATAACCCATTGACAACAGATGAGGCACGGCAATTTTTAGCATTGTGCCGCTCACTACATTGGCAAAACCCTGTTTCAGCGATATTACTTACAGGATGGTGTGTGCTTGCTCCTGTTTGCGGCTTTTTAAAATGGCGTCCCCATATGTGGATCAGTGGTGAGGCTGGAGCAGGGAAGTCTACAGTTATGGACAAAATTGTTAAAGTAGCGCTTGGCGAGACGGCACAAAATGTACTTGGCAATACGACAGAAGCAGGTATTCGCGCTATGTTAGGTCAGGATGCTTTGCCGATTATTTTTGATGAAGCCGAGCCACGTGATTTAGAAAGTCGCGGGCGCCTTAAAACAATTATGGATTATGTTCGCGCCAGTGCATCAGAAAGTCAAGGCATGATTTATAAGGGCACTGCAAATCAAGATGTTAAAGGTTATCGTGCTCGTTCAATGTTCATTTTTTCTTCTATTAACATGCAGATAGAAGGTTATGCTGATGAAAGTCGTATCACGCAATTAGTTTTGACTAAGCCTGTGGGTGATGTTGAGAGTGAAGAAAACAAGCGTCATTATGCGCGTTTACTTGATGATATTATGACACTTATGACACCTGATTTTGCTCAACGTCTTTTGGCACGCACAATTTTGCATTTACCGATTTTGCGTCGTTATGTTGATGTGTTTACGGAAGCAGCAACAATTCACTTTGGAGCACAACGTTTAGGTGATCAGATTGGACCAATGTTAGCGGGTGCTTATATAATGGCTACTACCAAAGACATCACAGTAAGTGATGCGTTAGAATGGATAAGTAAACATAATTGGGATGATATGTCGGCCAAGGATGCACCAAAGGATAATATACGATTTTTGGAACATCTTACGGGTTATATGGTACGCTATTCTACGCCAGAAGATGGGAATTGGGAACGGACAATTGGAGAGTTGTTAGACATTGCTGCTAATGCGCCAGACAATCATCAAGATATAAATGTAGGTCTTATAAAAAACAAAGAAAAAGCGTCTGCTCTTCGGGCATTAGCTCGGCTTGGCATTCGGCTTGGTCAAGATAAAGAACTTGGTACTATCGTAGAAATTAGTACGACTTATGAAGGGTTTCGTCAACGTATATTGGCGCGGACAGAGTGGAGCGGAACCAAATATCGTAATATTTTAAAAGCTGTCCCAGGCGCTTATGCAGGCAAGGGGAATCGTTACTTTTTTAGTGGGATTAATACGCCTTATGTTGCGGTACCAATTGATGCTTTGTTGCAAAATAAAACTTCTTTTTATGCTGAATAATTAACTAAAGCCACCCCATGCGACAGTTGTCTGCTGTTGGCTAAGAAATGATCTCCTATAATTGCATTTGTCGCGAACATCTGATGCGATTAGAAGGGGCAAGTCAAAACATGTCTGGAACAGATTTTTTACATGGCGTTGAAATAATAGAGATTGATGATGGTCCGAGGCTTGTTCGATCAGTTAAATCTAGCGTCATTGGTTTGGTGGGAACTGCTCCTGATGCGGATCCTATAGCTTTTCCTTTGAACACACCTGTACTTGTTGCAGGATCTCGTATGAAAGCAAGCCAGCTTGATACTAAAGGCAAGAGTCGCGGAACATTGCCTACAGCAATAGAACAAATCTTTGACCAGGTTGGTGCTTTTGTCGTGGTCGTGCGCGTTGAAGAAGGCAAGAATGAACATGATTTTAGTAAAATCATAGGGGGATACAATCAAGAAGGTCAAGATACTGGGATTTTTGCTTTTTTATCGAGTCAGCCAAATCTCGGTGTAACACCACGCATATTAATAGCACCAGGATTTACGCATCAGAGCTTGGTTGGTGTGGATAAAATAGAACTAACGAATGCGGGCAAAAATTATACGAAAGCGCAGGTTAGTCTATCTGATGGGGGTGGAGTAAGTGCTAGAGCGCATGCAATTATAAAGGATGGCAAAATTACAGCTATTCAAGTGCTCGCTGCTGGACAAGGATATGTTTCCACCCCCACAGTTATCATTGAGGGAGATGGAACTGGAGCAACAGCAAAAGCAACAATTGGAAATGTAGCAAATCCTGTTGTTACTGCTCTAATTCCTATAGCAGAACGATTGCGTGCAATTATTGTAGCTGATGGTCCATCAACTACAGATGAGGATGCAATAGCTTATGCTAAACACTTTGATCACAAACGTGTCTATATGGTTGATCCATTTGTTAAACGTGCAATTAATAGCTTTAAAGAAACCAGTATTGTAAACTTACCTGCTTCAAGTTCTGTTGCTGGTGTAATTGCAAAAGTTGATAGCGAAAAAGGGTTTTGGTGGTCACCGTCTAATCAGCTTATAAACGGTATTGTTGGCATGTCACGTCCAATTGATTTTTCCTTAGATATTCCATATTCACGTTCCAATTTGTTAAATGCTCAAGGCATTGCAACAATCATTAATGAGAATGGTTATCGGCTTTGGGGTAATCGTACTTTGGCAAGTGATTCAAAGTGGCAATTTTTATCCGTGGTACGCACAAGCGATATTATAAATGACTCTATTTTACGTTCGCATTTGTGGGCGGTAGATCGCAATATCACAAGTGCTTATTTTGATGAAGTTACAGAAAGCGTTAATGCTTACCTTCGCCAACTTAAAGCACTTGGAGCAATTTTGGGCGGACATTGCTACGCTACTCCAGAGCTTAATTCAGAGCAGTCAATCAAAGAAGGTAAGGCATGGTTTAATATTGATTTTACACCGCCTTATCCTGCTGAACATATTATTTTTCATTCTCGTATTGTTGATGATTATTTAGAGGAAGTGCTCTAATGGCTCTTTTATCTACACCGCGTATTTTAACAAATTTTAATCTTTATTTGGACGGTGGTTCTTATGGGGGACGATGTGACAGCGTCACTTTACCTAACTTGACCGCAACAGTTGAAAGCCATCGCGCTGCTGGCATGAACGGAAGTATAGATATTGCCACAGGGATTGAAGCCTTAACGATGCAAATGGTTATTTCAGATTTTGATCCAAAGCTGATTACTTTGTTTAACAACGATGATTGTGCCATCACTTTGCGTGGTGCTGTGAAGGCGCAAGGAAAAGAAAAAGAAGAGGGCGTTATTATCAATGCGCGCGGACTTTACAAAGGTTTGGAGTTTTCTCAATGGCAAGGTGGTTCCAAAACGACGCAAACTGTAAGCGCTTCTCTTACGTATTACCGTTATCGCCAAAATGACGTTGATTACGCAGAAATTGACCTTTTAAACATGGTGCAAAAAATTGGTGGTGTTGATCAACTTGCTGAACAACGTAGGATTTTAGGATTATAAAAATGGCAATGAAGCTTACAAAAGAAACAAACTATGAACTTTTAAAGCCTGTTACATTTGAAGGCGTTGAGCATAAAACTATTACTCTAAGGCGTCCCATAGTTAAAGATTTACGAGATATAAGTGAAGAGAACGGCATAGAGAATATGGAGCTTATGATTTCTCGACTTTCTAATTGGCCACCTGAAGGTGTGGAAATTCTCGATATTGCAGATTTTGCCAAACTGAGTGCCATTGTGGAAGATTTTGTAAATCCAGAAATGAATGATGCAGTTAAGTTGGGAAACGGAAGGCAGGCGCGTTAATAAACTGGGACGCGTGTGCTCATTTAATTGCTGATATTGCCACCGTGTTTCATTGGCCGCTTACAGAATTATTAGCTATGACACCCCAAGAATTAATGTTTTGGCGTGAAAAAGCGCGCGAGCGATCTGAGCAACAACAATAGAGGATTTGCACCATGGCTAGACCTGCTATTAAAACTGATATGCAGTTGGGGCTTGTTGATAAAGTTAGTAAGCCCATAGCTGCTATACAAAAAAAATGGCGCAAATTTTCACGAGACCTCAGGTTACGTCAGCTAAACAAGTCGTTTAAAAATATGACGCAATCCGTAAAAAATCTCAACAGTGCATTTTCACAAACAATGGGGCGTGCTTCTAAACTTACGGCTTTGCTTGGTCTTGGAGGTGGTGGTCTTGTAACGACTATGGCGCTTCTTGGCAATAATGTTAGTAAAGCTGCGAGTGAGCTGGATAAATTTTCTAAGCTAGTGGGCGTTGATGTCGAAACTATGCAAGAGTTGATTTATGCAGGAGAAAAGTTTGATATTTCTAATTCTTCTATGGTTGATGGATTAAAGTCGCTTAACAAATCAGCATATGAGTTTGCTCTTACTGGTAAAGGGGGAGCGGCAGAAGCTTTTAGAGCACTTGGTATAAGTGCTACAAATATGAAAGGGAAACTTAAAAATCCAGTTCTCTTATTTGATGAGATTATTGAGCGAATGAGTAAGCTTGATAATCAAACGCAGATCGATTTATCTTCTAAGATATTTGGTGGTAATAACGACGAATTCCTAAGATTAATGGGACAAACGCATAAACAACTTATAAGTATCTATAAAGAAGCTCGCCAATCAGGCACTATATTTAGCAAAGCAAGTGTTGAACGGGCAAATGCTTATCAAAGTAGTCTTCAAGAGCTATCGGTAACCTTAAGTGGCTTGAAAAAGCGCTTAGCTATTGGTCTTCTTCCATCTCTTGAAAATATCATCAAAGTAATGAATCAATGGCTAAAAACTAATAAAGAGTGGATTCAAACTAAGCTGACAAGCGCACTAAAATGGCTAGAGCAAACAATAAAAGACTTGTTAAACCCCGCTTCTGATTTACGTCAAAATATTGAATCTTGGAGAATGAGCTTTGTAAATTTTTTTAAAAAATTAGAGCCAATTGTAACTTTTATGGGGGGACCATTTAAAGCCACTTTAATGGTTTTGGGTTTCTATATAGCTGGTCCTATGGTTATGGCTGTAGGTTCTTTGTCTATTTCGCTTCTTAAGATGGCAGGATCAATAGGTGTGACTGTTCTTGGCAGTCTAGGTAAGCTGTTTGCTGGATTAAATGTGCTTAAGGTAGTAGCAGGAGGTTCGTTAATCAAAGTTATAAAGTTATTAAGTGTAACTTTTTTAAGATTTGGAATTACTCTGATGACTACGCCAGTTGGTTGGATTATTGCAGGGATTGCTGCTGTGGTTGCCATTGGGGTATTGCTTTATAAAAATTGGGATAAAATTGTAGCTTGGTTTGGTCCAAAGCTAAAAGCTCTAGGAGCTTGGTTTAGCAATTTTGGCTCATATGTTTCAGAGATGATAAGCAATCTTTTGGAGAATATCAAAGGCTTCTTTACTAAAATTTTGGGTTTTTTAAAGGATATTGATTGGCTTGGCATTGCGACAGGAATGATCACGGAGTTCTATAATGGCATTGTGAGTAAATTTTCTAGTATTTGCGAATTTTTTGCCAATATTGGTTCTCTCATATGGAGTGCAATTTCTAGTGCTGCAAGAATCTGGAGTAGTATTGGCAGCAAAATTATTAATTTTATCTGGGATGGACTTAAATCTGGATGGATCAATGTAAAAAGTTGGTTTTCTAGCGCTATAGGCAAATTTACCAGTTGGATGCCAAATTGGATGAAGGCTAAGCTTGGTATAAAAGTTGATACTTCAGGTGTAAAAAATACAACTGGAGATGCAGAAAATAGCATTAATTCACTTGCTGCTAACATAGATGGGATTAAATCTTATAAAGCTGCTGTCCCAATGAATGGAAGCAATGAAGGCGCATTTTGTCAACCATTGCAAACACAAAAGACGATTATCAATAATACTATTGATGCTACCGTTCGTATTGAAGCTCTTAATATTAATAATCCTGATGGTTCACCTGCTAAGATCAAAGCTCTTATAGAATCTATGCTTGCAAAATTTGCAGCTGAACAACGACGTGCTCTCGCATCAAGTTTATCGGATTAATGTCATGGTGATGATGGGTTTAGGGGACTTCCGCTTTTCATTAAATACGGCAGCTTATCAAAGTTTAACACAGACAGATAGCTATCCATGGGTAGAGCAACAACGTTTGGGGCGAAAACCCGCATACCAAATTATTTCCAAAGACTCAAAAGAAATAACCCTTGATGGAATCGTGTTTCCTAATTGGCGGGGTGGGCAAAAACAAATTCACGCTATGCGCAAAGAGGCGGAGAAATTAACACCATTATGGCTTGTCTCAGGTTTAGGAGATGTTTTGGGGCGCTATGTCATTTTATCTATTAGTGAAACTCAGGATTTGTTTGGCGCTTATGGACAGCCAATTAAGCAAGAATTTAGTTTAGAATTAAGAGAGTATGGAGACGATGTGGAGGAAGAATGGCTGCACAATATTTAAGTCACGACGGTGATATGGTTGATGCTATTTGTTGGCACTATTATCCAAAACATCAGCAAGCGCTTGCAGTTGAAGAAGTTTATCGCACCAATTCAAATCTTGCGGAATATGGTGCTGTTTTGCCAAGTGGGATAATGATTATATTACCAGAACTTCCTAAAGAGCGCACGAGACCTATCATTAATTTGTGGGGACAATAACTGTGAAGCCAATCTGGAAAATTACTGCTGACGGCTACGATATAACACAAAAAATATCTACCCGTCTTATATCTTTGGCAATAACCGAGGAAGCTGATCATAAGAGTGATAAAGTATCCATAGAGCTTGATGATAGTCCACGTGAGGTGGATGATGCTGTTTTAGATATTCCCCTGATTAATACAGTTATTGAAGTAAGCTTGGGTTATGAAGGAAAGGGAATGCGTGCGATTGGTACCTATTTTATTGATGAGATCAGTGTTAGCCCATCACCACGCACACTCAAAGTCACAGGTCATGCTGCAGCAATGGGGAAAAATTATCGCACACCACACACGCAATCATGGCATGGAATGACTTTGGGTAAAATCATTGAAGAAATAGCGGTGCGGAATGGTTACGAAAGTATGATTGATCCAGCTGTAGGAGATATAATAATCTCCCATGCTGATCAACATAATGAAAGCGATATGTCTTTTGCGGTGCGGCTTGCTAATCATTATGATGCTGTAGCCCGCCCGATGTCAAATAAGTTGGTTCTTGCAGTACGTGGAACGGGCAAATCTATAACGGGAACAAGCTTGCCCACATTAGAGATATCCGAAAAAAACTGTTCTGACTGGTCATTTGAATATAGTGCTCGAAAAGAAGTGGGTACAGCAAGTGGCTTAAAAAGCGGTTCAGGAAGTGATCAGACAGCGGCAGGTGGCGCTACTTATACCAATCCAAATACCCACACAGATAAGGATGATCTTATATGAGTGTGGAGACTGAAGGGAAGAGTGGTGGTGTGCGTGCTTGGTACCATGATATTCAAGCAGGTGAAAAAAAATCTGTGACCATTGGAAGCCCTCCTTACTGTGACTTGCGTTATACGTATCACAATGAAGATGAGGCTAAATCTGCTATTAAAACTTATCAAGATCGCTCTTTGCGAGGTGAAGCTAAATTTTCGTGCGATATAGGCGGAAATCCTAACATCATGGCGGAGGCAGTTTTACGATTAAATCCTGCCTTTAGACCATATATTCCACGAGAGTGGCGCATAAAAACTGTCAAACACAAAATTGATGCCCTTAGTGGTTTTGTAACCAGTCTTGAATGTGAAGTTTTTGCTGGGAGCCACCAATCTTCAGATGATTTGTTTTCTGAAAATTACAAGCTGGAGGACAGCAACACACATACAGACAAAGACGATTTTATTTAAATAGGAAAAAGTATGACGCGATCAATCAATAAAGAAGGGCTAAGGCTTATTAAACAATGGGAAGGTTTGCGATTAAAGTCTTATCAGGATGCTATTGATGTATGGACAATTGGTTATGGCCATACCAGTACTGCTGGAGAACCTTTGGTGCATAAAGGTATGAGTATCACGGAAAGAGAAGCAGAAACTATTCTTTGCCAAGATTTAAAACAATTTGAGAATACTGTTGAGCAAGCAGTTGCTGTCCCTTTAACGGATGAGCAATTCTCGGCATTGGTATCTTTTTGTTATAATGTAGGGAGAACGGCTTTTTGCAATTCGACATTGCTCAAAAAGCTGAATAAAGGGGATTATGAAACAGTGCCAGCCGAATTACAGAGATGGAGTAAAGCAGGGGGAAAACGTCTTCAAGGTCTTGTAAATCGCCGTGCAGCAGAAGCAGGTTTATGGGCAAAGGGGTCTTATGTTTGTTCAAATTATCAACCGGTAGAAACAAAAGAACCAACAGGTGCTTTCAAAGCAGAAATTCTTGCACCAATTATTAGTTCTTTTTCTGGGTTTGGAGGCTTGTTAGCGGGCAATGGCCCAGTTCAATGGGCTTTGGCAGCCATTATGATTATAGCTGCCTGTATCGGTGTTATGTTTATAGCCAAGCGTTTTCATGAGCAACGCTTATGATCTGGCGGATAAAGAAAAACTTGATACTCATGATGGCAGCTTTGGTTGCTTTTTTTATTGTTATAGCGAAAGCCTTTTACCTTGGAAAGAAATTTGAACAACAGAAGCAAACAAAGAAAGCTTTAGAAGCAGCAACAACAAGGCTTAGGGTGGAAAATGAGATTAACAAGAAAAGTGATGCTGATGTGCGTGCTGATCTCTCTGACTGGGTGCGCGACAAATAGGTCTGTTTCCTGTCTAGGTTGGATGCCCATTTACTTAAGCAAACAAGATCTGAACTCCATCAGCTCAAACTTAGCAAGAGATATCTTAAAGCATAACAAGCAAGGTGAATGCTTGTGCGGGTGGAAACATGGCCAGAAAAAAGACTGAGCAAATAACAGAACTTACGGAAGCAGAAAAAAAAATGCTTCAAGAGATGATTGTTACCTACCAAAGTGTAAAAATGATGTCTCGCTTTATGAAATGGATCGTATTTATCATCTTTTTATTCATTTTTGAATTTGCACGCTTTATGGATGCACTAGACAGTATCTTTGCACACTTGAAGCAGTGGTTTTCAAAAAATTGAAAAACATATATAAAACACATCATCTTTTCTTAAAAAATCTCGATTATATTTTTATATGATAAAAAAAGACGTATTTCATAGAGATACGTTCGATAATTATTCCATACCACAAAAATTATCTGTGAAGCAGCAAAACAAGGGGAGAAGCAAAACCAAAAATAAAAGGCTGGGCTGGTTATCCAGCCAACGGGAAAAGTTTAGCGACAAACCCGTCCGATGCCAAAAGACATAACATCGCAGCCATTCTTATCATTTGAAGCAATGAGAAGGCGGCTATTATGTATGGAAGAAGTTAATAAAGTATGGAGACAATTTATTCTGAAACATTACAATCTGTTGCTCCTGTGACACCAGCAGCAGCTTATATTGGTGGCAAAAGAAAGTTGGCCAAAACCCTTGTCAAAATCATTGAAGAGATTCCGCACAACATTTATGCTGAACCTTTTATTGGGATGGGAGGAATTTTCTTTAGAAGAAAATTGATCCCTTCTGTAGAAATCATCAATGATCGTTCAGGGGATGTGGTCAATTTTTTCAGAGTTTTGCAACGCCATTATCAGCCATTTATGGATCTTTTGAAGTTTCAGATCAGCAGTCGTCAGGAGTTTCAACGTCTCTCACGACAAGATCCAAAGGATTTAACCGATTTAGAGCGTGCTCTTCGATTTTTATATCTTCAAAGATTAGGCTTTAATGGTCAAGTTGTTAATCGCACGTTTTGTGTTGGAAATGATCGCAGCGTACGGTTTCATTATTTTAAGGTTGAAGCGTTATTAGAGCCTCTTTACCGCCGCTTAGCAGGGGTCATAATTGAGAATTTAGATTGGTCAGACTTTATGCTTCGCTATGATAAGTCAAATGTCTTGTTTTACCTTGATCCGCCTTATTGGGGTGTTGAAGATTACTATGGGAAGGATTTGTTTAAGCGGGAAGATTATCCGGTGATGGCGACGATTCTTGCGCAATTAAAAGGCAAGTTTCTTCTTTCTTTAAACGACGTACCAGAGATTCGGAAAACCTTTAGTCAATTTCATATAAAAGAGGTCACCACACTTTATTCATTTGGCGGTTCAAACATTGCCAAGGAGCTTATCATCACAAATTGCGCTTTTTAACAAAAAAATACTCTTTGAGTTGAGGGGCTTTAAAAGCCCCTTTGGAGATCCCTTGAAAACCCTTTGAAAAAAATGGATTGGTACAAAACCTGGTGGCAAGCTACAATGATCTTAATACTTCCCGTCTTGAAGACGGGAAGACGGGAATTTCGTGATAAAGTTAAGCTACTTTTATAACAGGACTTTCCAAACTAGGATCATAAGCCTTCAGAAAAGCACTCATAATTTGAGGAAATCCTGAATCCCCAAAATTTGTAAGGATTGCCAAACTCTTAATAACATTGGGAACTTCATCTTGAAGTTTTAAAACGAGAGCATTTTCTATTATACTCATAGTCTTAACCATAGCATTACAATCGTTATCTCCAAAACGATCATCATTACAAAGGTGAAATAATGTTATCCATGAATCACACAAAGCATCAATACTGATATTCATTGCACACCTCCGTGGATTTGTTCTCTCAAGTATGCCAAGCCTTTTGCTGTAACACGTGCCTGAACAGAAACTTTCTCGCTGCCATCATCTCTTTTAAACACATTCGTCGCACAATCCATAAGCCCCTGTTGTATCTTATCCTGATAGGGTACAAATTCAGATGTACCCACGCGCTTATATATCCAACGTTTTTGTTGCATATAGCCGAATAGATCTTTCGGACGTATTTCAAGCATTTTAGCGGTATCTGTGATGCACATAGTCCCCTCAGCACGAGTTAAATGATCATAAGCTATAACCTTAGGGGTTTGTTGTTCAATTAATGCTTCTTTATTTTGCAACTCCTCTTGCATATGGGTGATGACACCAAGTATCGTGCGTGGATCCGAATAATCAATCTGTGGTGCTGATACTTTCTTCTCCAATTCTTGCCACCGGTCAACTATCTTGGCTCGTAGTGTAGTGCTATAACCTGACACAAGAATTAAACATTCACGCTTGGGAAGGTGGTAACAAGGACGGTTTTCACCTTTCACATCAGTGTAAGTGCCACTAAAATCAACCGCCCCAAATTTGGGGGCGTTAAGCTCTTCAAGCATTTTCTTGATGTCTCGCATAACATGGTCATGCCTTTTATTACACAATTCTGCAATTTCACGGCTAGACATAGTCTGAACCGTTGCACCATTAACAGTGCTTTCTGTAATTTTTATAAGAGTGTTCATGATGAACTCCTATTCGTTAGATGTTTTTGATTGACACTCAAGAAGAGTGCCGGGTGCTCAAAAACACGGCGAATAGTCCGTCGTTACACTTTCCCCGTAAGGGTATTGTATAGTGTAACCACACCCGACAAAATCATTGTACACACGTAGCGTATCATGAGTCAAAACATTAAATGAGCGGGAAAAGATTATTCGGTAATCTGACCGCTATTCGCTTAAGGTGTTTTTGAGGCACCTGAATCAAGGATAGACATATTCTCGCCATATTGTCAACGAATAAAATTTCTTTCCGTTCGTTTTTATCTTTTATACCGAGCATTACTTCAGAACTGAAGTAGTCAATCTGTGGTGCTGCGATTTGCTTCGCACGTCGCTCGCACTCGATAAAGTACTGACGTGCTTGTTTGTCTTTATCATTACGCTCTACCATGGCAAGCTCCTTCGCCATGTCGAGCGTGAGGTGATAAATATTTAAAATAACGCTATTGCGAAAACAAACACCTTTAAAAAATCACATTTTTAAGACTGAATACATCATGCAGATTTCCGGTTTGCGTACCAGTTTCTCCATAAGTGCTATTAATACCACAAGCGTCTACACGACCATCTTCATAGAGAAGACCAATGCCCCATCTTGATGAGATACCATAAAGATTCCAATCAACAATTTTGCCAGAGACTCCTAATACACGGGTAAAGCGTGTGTTAGAAGAAGTATTCTTGCCTATACCAAGATTGCCGTTGCTGCTATAACCTGCCGCCCAAAGCTGATTGTCCGCTTGAATAATTGTGCCATTATAGCCAAAGCAACCACAAATTTTTATTTTTTTTACTTTACCTTGAAAGGAATGATTTGGCCAGTAGGGTGCGTTTATCTGTGTCGTAGTGCCATTGCCAAGTTGTCCATAACTGTTTGCACCCCATAAATAGACATGTCCTTTTTCGGTTAGTGCTCCAACAGTGCAGCTTTTGCCATCAGATACAGCAATATCAGTAAACTTATCTTTATGTGTGATTTGGGTAAAGCTTGTTCTATTGGTTGTATCGCCAAGTCCCAACTGACCATTATTATTGTTCCCTGTACTCCAAATGCTGCCATCTTTTTTGATCACAAAGCCAGAACCAACGGGTGCAGTACCATCACTGAGATAACCACAAGTGGGTATTGCTTTATATACATTTGTCATGGTGGTATTTAAGGTTGGAGAAGAACGATTTGTTGTATCACCAAGCCCTAGTTGACCAAAATTATTACATCCCCAAACCCATAATGCGCCTGTTTTGTTGATAGCATAGACTGTACAGGGTGAGGCTGATATTCCGACATCTACGATATCTTCTAAAGCGCCACAACGAATAGGGGTATATTGATTTACTGTAGTTCCGATACCCATATTACCATAGCCATTATGGCCACAGCCATAAAGGCGACCGTCAGTGGTTAAAAAATATGCAAAGCCAGAATCGTAGTAGTTAGGACGATTAGTGATGATACGAGCAATTTTTATACCATATTTGACAAAATATTCGATGCGTTTTGGTAGGGCGCGTGCAACCGTATCTCCATGTCCTAATTGTCCGGCAAGATTACGCCCCCATGACCAAACTTCTCCATTTTCTGTTAAAGCATAATGTTGGAATCCGCCCGAATAAACCTCAACAAAACGGATATCAGGATCTTCAGGTGTAATAGTGCTTGGAATATAAATACTTTTTTCAGCAGGATTTCCATTAGAAAAATCAGTGCCTGATCCACAGGCTTTAATTAATCCATTGGCCATTAAGTAAACGCGAGTATCTATACTTCCACTTTGATTTACATTAGAAAGCTTCCAAACTTGGCGTGAAGGGTCAAGTGCTTGATTGCGCCAAGAGGGCGTAGTTCCAACCATTTGTAAAACTTGTGTATTATTTCCGCGTGGCAAACGCACTGGCATAGTACCATTGTGTGTGAGAAGATCACCTTGTTCTATTAGTTGATCAGAGCCAGCTGCCATCAAATCCCAATTATCACCTTGGGTTGGAATTACGTTGTTTATTGCGTGTTTTGCGACATAGCTAGAACCTTTATAAAACACTGCATCATGGCGAACATAGTGCGCCATATTATCATAAGCACCACGCCAATTTATACGGATATTTCCAAGACTAATCTGTGTCATAAAATTGTTATTCCTTTAAACTGTGAGAATGAGGTGGCCATTGTCATTAATAGTAAAGACGATATCAGGTAGCCCTATGAGCCAACTATCAAAATTATTGACTTCATAATTTCCTTTTCCGGTCGTCAGTGTGAGCTTAGCACCGTCCACATTTAGTCCGTAAAAAACACCACGGGTCTTTTCTAAAAAACGGGAATCGGATTCATTTTTGCTATAGACATTGTCACTATGTGCTAGGTTATCTAGATACGTCTCAAGATTTATAACATCAGTGATTTTATGATTATGTTGCCCTAGTGCAGCAGCGGGTGACATAAACCCAAAGCCCATTGTTTGCTTAGCAAGCACATAATTATTTGCAGCGATATTAGCACCAGATACGTCAGATAAATCGCCAAGCTTAATCTCTTTGTTAGCAGACATTTTACCGTTTAAAGCAGCTTCTAATCCGTTTACATCCTTCATCGCATGTTGGTGCTCTTTATCGGCTTTGTTATCAGTTGCATTACTGATGTTTTTTAGCGCTACATCAAGTATCTCAAGATTGGTGCGTAACAGTGGAAATTCATCAGCAATAGTTCGAGTTTCTTCTGGCAAGTGTAACTGATAATTTTTACTTTTCTTTGTCATTCCTTCACTCCTCACACGATTGCTACGCCGAAGTCGGAACAGGCTATTCGTGCTTGCGGACTGCCTGATAGTTCTATTTTTAATTGTGCTTGGTAACCATGCAAATTCTTTTGGCTAAATTTGCGCTCTGTCCATAATGGTTCTGACAGTGGTTCGTTCATCTCCAAAATTATTGGTTTGAAGCTTCCATCATCAATTTTTAAAGCTACGGAAACAGTTGCTCCAGCTGGCAGATAAGTTTTAATATGAGCTGAGAGATTAACTGTATCACCATCGCGATTGTTTAGTGGAAACGCACGGCTGATATAGCTAGCATTCTGCTTAATTTCTCCTGCCATTACTTTTACTGGCGCATAAAGAATAGGTGATAGTGTTTTCGTTCCTTTAAGAATAGCGCGTATGGTTACAGTTTCATTAAGATATTCTGATAAACTCAATACTTGTGCAGGTAATAATTGATAGACAGTACCATTCTTGCGTATCACTTCAAATATCACTGAACACTCATTGGATGGCAATTCTACTGCGGCACGAATTTGTAGATCAGAGCAATTTTTCAATTCAATTTCGCCAAGCTCTAATTGTTTTTCAAGATTTTTATATTTAGCTGCAATAATTTCAAAAGCTAAAGCCTCATCTTGGTGTGCTGTCCATGTTTGTGCATTAACTGATGAAAAGCGTGGTCCAACGACATAAGGGTGCATTGTTATCCATTGTTGACGCTCAGTATCAAAGTCACCAAGCTTAGCAAAACTTACAGAGTGCTTATTATCATCAGTTTTAATAACAAAAGCTGATAATGTGCTATTATCTGTGGTAACAGGTAAGTTGTAGTATGCTGTCATCCAGTTTGTTGTAGCGTCTTTCATTGATACGGTTGCTTGAGCTACAACATCTTGTGTTGGATATCCGTTATCGGTTGTTACTTGCTCGACAATAAGATCATTGTTTTTATTGCCAATTTTGCACACATGAAATCTAACCCCAACAATTTGTCGTGGTTGATCGGGCAAAAATAACTGTGCCTGCGGGTCTGGGTTACTGTACCACCAGCGGCGAATAGTGATATTGCGTCGCATAGTCGCAATATCCACAACACCTTGACCTGTGAACATTGCTAAACCTTTAGCACCGCTCATTCCTTCGACCAAAATTTGCTTCGTACCTGCGGGAATATTTGCGGGAATAGTAAAACTTCCGGCAATTTCACCCTTATCATTACTAACGGTTTTTGTTTTTGGCATTACATCTAAGCCATCAAATGTAAGGCTTTTTAAAATTTCCCCTTTTCCAAAACCGTTAATTTTATATGTGATAGGAATTTGTCGTAGGAATGGTAAATTTTCTTGGTGTTCACCAATTTTTTCATTGTATTCTGTACGCTCTGTTTTTGCTCCTGATCGACTCCCACTAACCCAATAATCATTAATTAAATTTTCTCCCCATTCTGTACGATGTTCTGTCCAAAAATCGGCAATCGGATTGAGTGTGATTGAAGCTGGTAATGGCTCGAAGTTAGCATAAGGGTTAATTTTCGTGCAGGCAGTTTTTTGTTGCTGACTAATGATAACATCTTCGCTCCAATCTAATGTAGCAGGAGCATCAAGAGATAGCGTATAAAATGTAGTCTTAATTGGCAATTCAAGTACACCATTCCCCACACTTGCATCTTGTTTAGTCCCCAAATCTCGGTTTGATTGATCAATAAATCCATCAACAAATATGCCTTTTTTAACCATGGGATCTTTAGCGTTAATACCAGATTTTATCCGCTCTAGTTGCACAATACGATCTAGATCATCAAGATGCTTGATAACGCGCTGTAAATCTGAATAAGGGATAGAACGAAACGCGTCGTTTTTTATAACTGGCGTATTCATCCAATCATTATGTATGCTTGCTAATGATAAGACATTGCTTGGTACTTGTGGTGTAAGAGGCTGATTTGGTGCTGACAATCCTTTAATGTAAACAGCGCTACCGTCTTCCAGAAGTCCGATACGATCAATTCGTGGCATTTTCCATGTATAGCTGACAATAATATCACCATCTTCAGCACCGCCGCTTACTGTAATTTCGGTAGAAGTTTGGTTTGTTGCTTCTACTTTATCACGATAGCGATAAGTTACACGATAAGTTGATCCGCTTTTGGGTTCTTTCCCTGCTAAGCTCCAGTCGATAATATTCCCACGCATGGTAAAATCAACATTTTCTTTAAATTCTGCTGTGCCTTGAACTACTTTTAACACGCTAACAATGGAGCTGTCGGGTAAAGAATCTTGTCCAAAAGCTATGGCACCACGGGTAACAGTCGCTGTTTTTTCTTTGGTGAGAAGAATAGATTTAATCTCTGCAATTGGTGTTTTATTTAGGGAAAAACGAAAGTTTGTTTCATTGCCTTTGTAAATATGCGTTTCTCCTGGAACAAAAGCTTCATCCCATTTTTCATTTTCAGCTAGTCGCAGGCTGGCATGGCGAACAGATTTGCGTCCGTTAATATTGGCTTCACCTTCTTGAATGGTGAATATTTGTGCGCCTTTGTTGTGACCAAGGGCAGTAACATAGCAACCTTTGACTACGTAATGTCCATGAGCACGGTCATAAGCAGCAATGGCGTTAATAGCTGGTTCTAATAAAGATGGACCTTTTTGATCCAAGATTGTGCCATCTTGTAAAACATAAACAGAATAAAATTCACCATTTCTGTTTTCATTTGGATGTATCCACTGAATCTCTACGATTTCACGCGCTGCTCCAGGCTCGCCTTCAGCTAAACTTCCAAGCTCTTGACCAAGTAAGCTTGGGTCATCTAGGTGTGTAATAAATTTGCGTGTCAAATGTACGCCAATCTCAATACGTCCAGACATTGGTATATTTTCCAGCACGCATTCTTTTACGGGAAAGATATCGCCAGCAAGAGCAATTTTTCCTGCTGATAATGTTACCTTAGCGCGAGCAATATCAACAATTGCTGTAGCACCTTCAATGCGATCACCATCTTTAGCAACAAGCTTTCCCAAGCGGTCATGGCGTCCACGGATAATAGTTTGCATTTCATTGAGTTCAGCTTTTTGTAATAAGGCATTTCTACCATAAAATACTACAGATTGTTGTTCAGGATGACCTTTAGCACGATCAAAGGCATTTTCTAAGTTGCTCTCATGGTTACGCATCAGAACCTCACAAGAATTTTGATTTGCTCACGCACAGTGGCACGTAATGGTAAGGAAAGGGGGGTGGTAATAATAGAAATGCCACCTGTTAATTGTTGCGGTGTGAGCCATAATGTTCCAATAGGGGTATCACCGACCAATTTTGGCTCAACAATTACCTTTATGTGCGATAAATGACTCACGCAATCATTAAAATCTGTCATGGCTTCTAAGTATAAATATTCGCCAGACGATGATGCTTGATAAGCTTGATTTTTGAAGTGATAAGCACCATCGATTGCTAAATTAACTGCACGAGAAGAACGGATACGACGATAACCAATCAGTGTATTGTCGCTATCATAAAATGCTAAATAACAAATTTTTTTGTTAAACCAGCTTGCCATCAAGATTCGACGTGCACGTGCACCTGTATCAATCCATGGAAATTTAGCTGTCACCCATGGGTAGTGCATATTTACCCATTTCAAATCATCTTCACTTAGAGGCAACCAATTACCAAGTCGTTTGCCTTCGTTTTCACTGAGCGTGTGTTCAATTTCTGTTGTGCGACCAAAGGACCATTGCGCATTACCAAATTTTATCCCACTTTCAAAATCCAACATGGCATTATCTAAAACACTATGGTCTGCAATGAAAGCGGGGGCATCATACCCACAAATTCCACGTCGAAAATCTGAACGTAGACAAGACGATAAAGCGATAAGTGCTGTTAAAGATGTTAAATTTGCATCATCTTTGGGAAAATTTGTAAAGTTAAGCTCAAAACTGTTCCACCATTGGCGTGTTGGTAATGCTGCTTGAAAAGTGGCTTCTAAATCTAACCAACTTAACGCTTGAATTAGAGCGGCAAGAGAACCACGTTGCTTTTGCCATTTTATACCATCCTCAATTAACTGATAAATATTTGGTAAATAAGGGATAAGCTCACTTAAACCGTACTCATCAATTAGATATGGGAGGATTGAGGCGGGTTTTGTAATTAATTTTGTTCGTGCAATTTCAGAAATTGCATCATCCAACAATGGTGCAGAAAATACGCTTTGTACTAAAGCTTCTTCAAAAGCTGTTGTATGAGGAATAGGAAGCGAAATTGCCATCTTATGAACCTATATTCTCATAATGCTTGTCCAGCAAAATTCAGTGTGATTTTGCCAATTGCTACAGCTTGGCTCTCATCTACGAAATAGTCTTTTATTGGATAAATTGGCTCAATTCGTTGAACACCATCCAGCATTAATTTGGATATCCAAAAGCTTAGAGTGAGGTTACGTCCAAGTCCTTGAATATTTGACCATTCTTTACGCAAATTTTGTTCCATTAATTTTAGGATTTCAGGATTAGTTTCGGGTGTTAGATAAACATTAGCGATAATATTTACGGTTTCGCACACAGCTGAATGAACATGAAGCACATCATTCGTCATGATGATATTGGGAGCATTTAAATATGAGCTAACTAAATCAAGTAATGCCTTATCGGCGGAGCCATCAACATTGTCGCCAAATATTGCGATGTGAACAATAGGGCTTTTGCCGCGGCGATAAGCTATCGCATCACGTACACGATTTGAAGCGCTAAGAGCATGAAATCGATAACGTGGACTTGTGCCACCAGATGATGATCCTTGTCGAAAAAGACGAATGCGAGTGCGGTAGCGTTCATCTTCTTCGTTATCCAATCGCTTTACACCGTGCCAGTCACCTAAGTGATCGAGATCAGTGCCACTTGCGTAGCTTAATAAGTTAGCGCGTGCTGCATTGTTAATGCGTGTGCGCAACAGAAATTCTCGATAACACAACGCTTCAATAACCTTAATAGCAGGGTCACTTTCTAAGGCGATGTAGTCTGGCTGTAAACGTTTAAGGCGTGTAATTGCATCGGCACGAATTTCTTCATAAGAAAGTTCTTGAATAACGGAAGGCGGAGGAAAATTTGAGAGCTCTGTATTTTTAAGCTTTTGACTTACTATTTTATTCATCTTAGTGCTATATCATCAAGGATAATTTTCTGATTAGTTGGCAAGTAAACGCCATCGAACCTCAATATAATCTTCCCATCATTGGCACTTTTATCACGTTTAATAATCACTTTTTTTAAAACTAAGCGTGGTTCATATGCGCCCAATGCTGTTGCTATGGCTTGTACCATATTTACAGAAAAGTTATCGTTTTGCGGATTATCAATGAGATCAGCTACATTTGCACCGTAGTTACGCCGCATGATGCGAGTTCCAACTCGTGTCATCAAAATATCAATGATTGATTGGCGTAAATGCTCAATTCCTGTAATGGGCTTTCCTGTCATGTGACACATACCAGTGCCAGTGATATGAACTGGTTTCATTGAGGTTCTCTTGTTAAGCCAATACCGTTTTTTACACCGCCATGACGGTGTGTTGATCCAACATCACGCCCATTATGAGTAAGTTTAGACGCATCAATTGTTACTTTGTCACTTGCACTGAATATTAAGTTATTATTGCTTTTAAATACGATATTTTGATCACTTTGAAATTCAATTCCGTTAGGAGCAGAAAATTTCAATATACCATCCTTTGCCACAATTTGTGCTCCACCACTAATTTCCAGTTTGAATTTGCCTCCTTGTACAAGCTTGACGACTAGTGTGTGTTCATTATCATCGTAATCGATTTGGGTTCCATCAGCATAAATTGTGCGATTCAAATGTCTTTGATCAGCTGCTTGAGTTTTGGTAGTTGGAATTGCTCCAATGATAACTGCTTGTGTTAAATCACCAGAAGGTGAAGCTAGTAATACTTGTTCTCCAATATCACGCCCACTCCAACTTTGGGTTTTTCCAGCACGCACTTGGCAGTCTGGTAACCAATTAGTTAACAGTGCACCTGACTGAACACGATAGCGACCATTTTTATAATCAACCTCGCTAATGTTGCCGATAACAATTTGCCCAGAAACACGTCGCTTTAAATCAGTTATTTGCGCTGCCGTTTTTTCAAACATTTATTTCCCTTGCATCACTAGGGTCGTATTCAGTCAAATACTCAAATTCAAAGTTTAAATCTACGGCATAAATTGGGAGTTCTCCTTGCATGCTAAAGCTAAATTCTGTTGATACAAATTTACTCGCGGAAACCAATCCACCAAGACGAGGATTTTTATAAAATGCTTGTTCTACAATCATTGCTAATTTATCAGCGACATCATCCCCTGCGTTTTCAGCAACGCGGCATTCAATTGTAATTGTTGTAGTACGACTGCGTCCACCATTATCAAGTACATATTGTTCATCCATGCGCTCACTATCACTACGCACCAATATACAAGGCAATACCTTCTCATGTACTGGTGCAGTTCGATTGCAAAAAATTTGCACGTCCGTTAGTGAATCTTCAGCCTTTAGCATCTCGACAATATAGTGACGTAATTTTGTGCGATGATGAATATTAGCATCTGATTTCATAAATTGTGACTTTCTTTGTTAAGTGTTACTTTAATTAGGTCGGAAGTGGATTGAAAAACATCAGTAACGCTATAGGTTACTCCTTCAATCATGACATGATCACCAAACGCGGGCTGATAACCGCCAATATCACTCATGCGAATGTCAAGTGCTTTTATTTGAATATTGGTCAGCGTGTTGCCGCTAGAGTTATCCAAATAATGGCTGATTTTTAAAACAGCGTAGATATTTCGCGCTATTCCGTCATCTTTTCTGATATAGGTAACAGGCTGCCCGAATGTATTCACTATAGTTTCATTCATGGTTTTGACAGCGTCATCCCACATCACTGTTCCTTTACGATAACTTCTTAAAAAGGAACTGTACAAAAAACATGCCTAAATCACAGCCGACAAGTGTCATGGGTTGAATAATATTAAAATATAGCTATTATAATATTATTAGAATGATATTATCTGGAGTAGACAATGCCAAAGGCTTTATATATCCCTGATGAGACAGTAAGAAAGCTAGCTGACGAAGTGAAAAAACAATTTCATTTTAAAAGTTATCGTGAAGCCGCTGAAGTTGCTTTTCGCAAGCTTTTAGATGAAAAAAAAGAGCAAGAAACACCCGCACAAATTATCTCTCGCTTACAAAACTGTACAAAAGAATTTTTAGGCGATGATTATCGCCCTTTGTCTGAAGCAGAAAAAAAGCATTTTTTTGATGATTTAAGTGGGGGAATCTAGTGCTATTTGTTGAACCATCAGCTATTTTAGCCATCTTATTAAACGAGCCTGAAGCTGAATTATTTTTTCTCAAAATCACTCATAGTGAAGAACTCTATTGTTCCGCTATCGGCAAGTTTGAAGTTGTAGCGGGGTTATGCCGAATAAAAGCGGGTCTTGGTAAGCCAGTATCACGGCAAAAAAGTGATGAGGCTATAAAAATAGTTGATGATTTTTTTGACTCTCTCAATATAGCATTATTGCCGTTAGACGAGAATGTAGCGATGAATGCTATTTCAGCTTATCAAGTTTACGGTAAAGGAACAGGGCATAAAGCTAACTTAAATATGGGCGATTGCTTTAGTTATGCTTGTTGTAAAGTGCTTGATGCAGCTTTGCTCTTTAAGGGGAATGATTTTATTCATACTGATGTGAAATGTGCATAAACTCTAGTCCTTCTCGCCGTTTATTATGACGAGAAGGCTAATATTTGTCTTATTATTTTTTAGTTGCGGATACACCTTTCATTAACATTTCTGGGCGTAAGCAAATAAATAATGGGTAAGAAAAAACCTCCGGCTGTACCCAAAATTCACGATCAAGATCATGTACCATTGTGGAATAAAGACTCAGACCAATTTCGTTAACATGAGACCAGCTTTCACCTGGTGCAAAAATTTTCTGAAATACGCCGTCTACATTAACAGGTACAAAGTGCGCTTCATTAGGTTTAACTCCTAAAGCTAGTTTTGTTCCCTCTTTTGCTGTTTCATCATAATCATCAATAGAGTGATAATTATAGAAGAAAATACCTCCGTAATAAAAGTAAGCAAAACTACCAGTACCTACGGGGCTTTCTGTAGCTACACCAAATGCTCTATTAAGATTTTGAGCTTGTGTTGTATTAAGATAAGTTTCGCGAACCATTTTATGACTCGTTAATTTATCAAAAAATGTATCACCACAAAGTGCGATGATCTGAGAGTTAGGCATATACTTATTGCCTGCTTTTCTCTTTATGCTGCGTACAATTTCGCGACAAATCCCCTCAACATTTGTGTTTTCAGTATCTAGATCAAAGTTGATAGCTTTTGGTCTTGGTATTCCCCATTCTTTAAACCAGTCATAAATCACTGTTCCATCAGCATCTAGGACAGCTCCTTTAATGGCTCCTAATTGCATATTTTCCCAAGTCATCTCAATTTCGCGAACGAGTTTATTCTGGTATAAGCTTATAAAATTTATAGCTGTTTGTAATTCATTCGATTTACCAAACGTTCGCATATTTTGAATTTCTGAGGCGTGGAGCGTTGCAGATTTTGCTATGCGCACTGTTTCAAAATTTCGTAAATTACGTTTAATACGTTTGCCAACTTTAATCGGAGCACCTCTAGGAGAAGTTTTGATTAATTCCAATCCTATGTCACGACGTTCAACAGTGGCTATAGTGGTGTCTGTTTCAACGTTTTCAAATATATTTAGCGAACCGATCAAGTCTGGCTGAAACTCATAAAGCTCTAAGGCTTTCGTCATAGATGTATTGGAAAACGCCTCATTTTTAAAAATACTGAAATTCATAAAAAGGCTCCCTTATCGCAAAATAATTTGACGTTCTGCCAAATCATTAATGGCTTTAATTTTTTGTTCAGGCGTTATATCTCGTGGCCAAATTAATGCTTCTGCACTGACAGCAGATAGTCGTGCTGTTACAGTGGCTGGCGTATCGTTTTCGCAAGCATCAACATTATCGTAGCAAATTGCACACGCAACATCTGAGCCATCGCTTTTAGATGGTTCATCGTCTTTTGATGGTTTTGCTGATGGTTTAAGAGCTATATATTTTCCAGTAGCGTGAAGACGTGCCAACACGGTTCCTGCCTCTAATTCTTGTCCTTTTGCAATTATTACTTCTTCGCGGGAAATTGCAATAGAGTCCTCGATTAGATATTCGGCAATCCAAGATCCTTCAGTATATACATACGACATTTTATTTTTTCCCTTTGGCTTTAGCCCACATATTGTTAATTTTAGAAGCACTTACAGATTGAGGCGATGATGAAAAACGATCTCTCCTCTGTGGGGGAATATTGGTAAGTGCATAGCTTTCTCTGTTTTCATGAGCAGCCCACATGACAGCTTTTGCAGCATTTTGTATGCTCAATCCATCTACAACAGCTTGCTTCATGTTAAATGATACACCCATCCTGCTAGCAACTTTGTTAATATGAGCGAGCTTAAGGCATCGTTTCCGTTCTTTTAGAGTCGCATTTTTTGCCAAACTTTTTTTCAATTTGGCATCTCTTTTGCTTTTTGCTTGTTTACTTTGTGGTTCGTCATCGTCAGTGTCGGTGGCTAAAATTTCGTCTTCATCTTCTACATTTGTATCGTTGTCATCGTCGACATCACTGGATTCTTCATCGTTATCGGAGTGACTCGCGTCGTCTATATCTGCTTCAGCCGCAATGTTTTTTAGCTCTTCTTCATTTTCGTCAAGTTCTTCGACGAGTTCATCTTCATTTTCATCGTTTTCGGTGTTGATGTATGGATTATTTTCTTCTTTGTGTTCATCTTCTTCGAGGCATTTTCTTTTTGCGTATTTGTTTTTTGCCATTTTGGATTATCCTCTTTATGTTGGTTGTTATTTATGAGCTTCATCAAGGCATGAAGAGCCATCACTCTGGTACCAATACGGTCACATAGTCCGATGTTTAGGGCTTCTTCACCCATAAAAATTTGTGCTTTGGTAGCGCGGATTTTGTCGACTGTTAGTGGGCGATAGCTCGCTACTAATTCAACAAATTTTTGATAAAGCGTGTCACAATCAGCTTGAATTTTTGAACGAGCATCATCAGACAAGGGTTGGTGAGGATTGGCATCAACCTTATTAGAGCCTGAATAAATATATGTCCAATTTAAGCCAGCCTTCTCATCAGCTTTAGATTGGTCAACATGGGCAGATACTACACCAATAGAACCAAGATCAGCTGTTTGTGTTGCCCAAATTTCTTGTCCAATGCAAGCAATTGCATAGGCTGCGGAGCAAGCCTGTTCATTAACAAGGGAGAAAACTGGTTTTTGATATTTTTGAGCCATAGCACGCAAATCAGTAACAAGATCGAATACACCACCAGCTTCACCGCCACCACTATCAACCTCTAATAGAACAGCTTTGACATTTTCATCGCGCATAGCTTTGTAAAAGCCTGCACGTAAATTTTGATAAGAAGTCAAACCTGATTGTGCCGCTAAAAAGCTATGCCGACGCACCAGTGTGCCAAACACGGGAATAACTGCTATACAATGAGCTTTTTTATATGGAGCTATGGCTTTTTGCTCAATTTTATCAAATTTATGTTCTCCCAAAATGCGAGAGCTTAAACTTGCTAAAACAACATCTAACTTTGTTCTTGTCACCATGAGTGGATGATTAAACAGCATCTGATAAAGGTGAGGAACATCAATCATCTTTATCTCCGATATCTTCTATATTTTCATCATCTTATTTATTATTATCAGGTATTTGGAAATCTGATACAGTGAGCATATGCGGTGAAAAATCTAACCCTAAACGATGTTCATTTGCGCGGTCTGACGCTATTTGACTATCAATGTCGCTAATATCCATGCCTTGTTCGCTCAACAGCTTTCTACGACTGGTAAGACCAAGACGCAAAGCCATTTCATTTGCTGCCATATCCTTAGATGGATCAATCATTTCTAAGGGGGGTGCATGACTTTCAGATTGTAACCAAGGCGTAGGATTTTCATAAAAATTAGGCAAATTAATAACGTTTGACATCTGCGCTAATAGAATAAAACGTTCCCATACAATACGATTTAGCTGGAAAATCAAAACATTAGCGCGCCATTGTCCAACGCGTCGTCTAAATTGAATAATAGATGTTCGCACATTTGAGAAATTACCACGTGTAACATCACCAGTGACGACAGAATAAGGTACACCAAGCCCTGCGCAAATCTTTAATAAATTGCAATATTGGAAAGCATCATAAGAGCCTCCCACTTCTGCGGGGTTTGAAAATTTAATATCACGATCAGCTCCAACGTCTGTTATGGTTCCTGGTTTCCAATTAGGAATGGATTTTTCATGCTTTTCACCTTTTTCTTTTCTTGCAGCATCTGAAAATGGGCTTATGGCATCATGTGAAGGTCCAACCAAAAAACCAGCCAACAATGCTGCTGTTTTTTTGCGCTCTAATTCAGCTTCATCATAAAAATCGAGATTAAAGATTTTTGTAAGTACACGCGTTACCCTTGGAATGCCACGTAGTTGTCCGCTTTGCCGCATTTCTTTTATGTGAATTATATGACTTGCTGGAATCCTCACACGTTCATCGCTATTAAAATTTAATTTAAAGATGCCTGTTTCGTCATAGGGATGCTCTTTAAAAAAATGATAAGCAACTCGGTGTCCTTTTGGGTTGAACTCTATACCCATCCGAATGTAATTGCCTGACTCTTCAGCAGGGCAATTATATTCGACATCAAGCATTTCGCAGGCTAAGACTTCAAGTTTTAGTGGGACATAATCTGATGCACTTTGGTCGCTGTCTATCTCGTCTTGAGGAACCATCAATAAATGGATAAAGCATTCACCTGTTAAAAATACTTCACGTGCAACTTCTTCTTGAATACCGTAAAAATCGTAATTTCGACGGTAATCAGCTCTATCACACCATTGCCACCATAAATCATTTAAGTGATTTGTATATTTTGTAAATCCTTGGATACGCGGGGATGGTTTGACACCATCACCTACTGCCGCAGAAACCCATTCATCAACAGCAGATGAGTAAATGGGATCATTATCATAAAGCCAGCGCGATCGGGAAACGACAGTAGCTCCTGCGGCTTCAATAACACGGTTAAGATGCTCTTGTGGTGTTTCAAGTCCAGAAAGGCGCTCACTATGGCTGCCTGCGCGCAATCGTACTTCTTGATCGCTTGATGGTTTGGCAAATGGATTAAATTTATTAAAAAAAAATGCCATTAATAGCCACTTCTTATTTTAGGAGAGAAGTAGCGAGGATAACCACCTGTGTTATTTAAGGTAGCAATCTCTTCATCCAAAACGCAAAGTGCTTTTTTGAGGTCATCAATAGAGCGGTACATTACTTGTGTTTCACCGTGGCGCACCATCAATTCGCCAGAAAAAATGGTTTCTTCAAGTTTTTTGCGTTTTTCTAATAATGTCGTCAGTTTTTCCTTAATAGAGTCTGACATTTTTTCGATTTTCCCCATTTTTCATGAAAGAACTGACCCTTGATGGGTAGGGGTTCTTCTGTTTTTTCGTCGATGATTTATTAACTATAGCAGGGTTAATCGGGTGATGCCTTTGACTATTGTCAATTTCTTTTAATCTGTTTTCGAGTTTTTCTGCATCTCGGTTTAAATCTAATCCTAGAGCAATTAAGCCTTGCAGAGCAGCATAAGCGTATACGCGGCAATCAAGTGCCTCATTGCGATCTTTGGCGGCTTTTTCCCAACCAACGGTTTTGCGTCCTTTATGATAACGGACAACTTTATATTCACTGGTCAATTGAGCAAAATATTCAAGATCACGATCTATATGAAAATGGCATGCACCAGATCCACTTACATTGGAACCCACTTTTTTGAGACGCGCAGTTATAATCTCTTTGGCAGAGTCTACACCAACGATATAAAGATTAATTCCACCTTTGTTGTTTAACGAGGGAGCCTTTGGCCAAACAGGCTTGGATCCAGGATTCCCTTTAATCCCCCATATGGGATAATTTCGTTCACGCGCTGCTACATATTTGTAAACAGATTGGGTGTTTAGTCCTCCTGTATCGACGCAAGTAGCTGATATAGGAAATCCGTTTTTAAAAGCAGGATGAGGCCAAAGCTTTTTTAAATAAATATCTAATCTTTCCCATACCTCTTCACCTGAAGCATCTCCTTCAATGACTTGGTAGTCAATATTCCAGCTTTCTTCACCAGCACCCCACGCCACTAACTCTAATTCTAGACGATCTGGTTGGACATCTACACCGCATGTTAATGCTAGCGTTTGTGGCGGCAAAATAGGATATTCCTCACGCAAAGCATGAAGTGTGTCAGGTGGGATTGCTTCGTCTTCACGCTCTGACCAAACTTCACCAAGGACAGTATTTACAAATGGCTGAATGAGGGCAGGGTCATGGCGCGCACTAAGAAAATCTCGTGCACATTCACTCCATTTAAACCAAGGGGAGTAAAGCGCTGAAATATGATAAGATCGCAAATTAGAGCGACTAGATTCTTGTGTCGCTATCCAACAAGCACCATTCTCTTCCTTCATTAAGTGTCTTTTGCGATGTTCAGGATGTTCGTGACCACATTCACGGCAAACAAATACAGCTTTTTCAGGCTCTCCTTTTGGCCATTTGATACTTGCCCATACAATAGGCTGGAGTACTCCACATCCTTCACAACCAACATGATAAAGCCTCTTATCGCCTTTATTGTATTCGGCATTAATACGGCTAGTAGCTTGGTTTGCAGGCGTTGAGAGAAGAAATATTTTTCGCCCAATAAAGTTTGCTGTACGCTTAATAGCAAGTTGAACAGGATCACCTTCGTTATCAACATTTGTTGGATAAGCATCGACCTCATCTAAGATCAAATACCTAATTGGCATAGAACGTAAGCCGGCAGCTGAATTTGCACCTGTCAAAAGCAATACGCCGCCATCAAATTCTTTAGATAACATGGTGTTGCCTGAGTCACGCGAGCGTGGTGGTGCAATCCGTTCAGACAAAACTGGACTATTGCGTATCATTGGTTCGAGACGCGTTTTTGAGAGTTTTTTAACTGTATCAACGGTTGGCATAACATAAAGTGCAGGACCGGGTGCATGATGGATTGCATAGCCACAAAAATTCATTCCTGCTTCTGACATTCCGATTTGTGCACCTTTCATTACTATTGTCGTTTCAATAGGTGAATAGACAGACAAATTGTCCATAATTTCACGCAAATAAGGTGTCCGTGATGTTCTCCAGAGTCCAGGCTCGGGTGATGATACCGTGGCTAAATGGCGGTTCTTGTTAGACCATTGTGATACTGTCCATGCTGGGTCTGGTCTTCTTGCTTCCAGCGCATATTCTAAGAACATATTATAGCCATCAGCTGTAATAGCGTCTAAACCGTCCACTTCCATTTAATCTTCCTCGTTTTCACGATCAAGAAATGGTTCAGGGATATTAAGTGCTTCCGTCAAAGATGAGCGCACAAATTTCTCTAAAACTGGAATTAAAATTGCAGGATCAATACTAACCTCGGCAGCAATCTCAGCACCGTAACGGGCAGGGAAGGCTAATACAGCATCACGATGACTACGAGCAAAGTTACGAGCCGCTTTTCGTACATCAGCAAGTTTTACGGTAGTTCGCTGTTTTTCGGTTAACTCAACCTTTGCTAATGCAATGTCGATAAGCTTCTTTTTTAGATTAGCTGAACTAATAGTGTTTTGGTCAAGCTCTTGGTCAATAACGTTATCTGTGATGAAGTTAGGATTTGCGCGTTTTGCTTTAGCAATTGCATCAACAGAAGAGATTTGAAGCCATACCTTAGTGGCCATATCTTCATTGAGAGAGTTGTCTGGATAAAGCGCTTCATCTAAATAGCCTTTCTCAATACGCGAGCGCACTGCATTAAAATGAACTCCCATCTTTTTAGCAAACGCATTGGTTGAAATGCCTTTGCGACCTTTAAGTTTTTTACCAGTTGTCCCTGAACTTTTTTTTCGACCTATCATGTTTAAAGTTTTTAAGAGTGATGCTTATAGGTCTTTGATTTTATCTGGTCTAAATCCCGCCCAATGTTGAGATTCAGTTACAACAACAGGGAGGCGTGAATAACCAAGAGATTGAATATATTCGTAAGCTTCTTCGTTTTGAGTTACGTCAATCATTTCATAAGTTAACTCGCGTGCATTTAACGCCTTGTAAGTCATCGTGCATTGCACACAATCGGGCTTACTATAGATTTTTATCATTTATTGCCCCTTTATTTTCGGCAAAAATTAAAGCCAAAAAAAAATCAATAAAATAAATATTTTAGCAATATAAAAATTTTCTGACGGTAGAAAAATATCGCGCTGCTCAACCGTGTTCGACCCTACCCCCTCTGGGAAGTACCTTTTTATTAAAAACTCTAAATAAAAAGTAAAATTTAGCGATTTTCATAATGTATCGATTGCTTTATTCAATTTGTTGACGACATTTCGTTCAAGTATATTTTTAGTATAATTACTTATTTTTTCTTGAATATTACTTTTTTCAAGTACTTTAGTTACAGAAATACCTTTAACTTTTCTTATACCATATCCTAAATATGTTCCATTTTTACTTTTAATTCTTCTAGTTTTACTTTCAGATTTCTTAAAAATATTTCCACCTCCAACTTTAAGAGGTGTTCTGTTTGGAAATTTTCCACCCATATGAAAAGCCCCCCTATACATACGATCCTCTCCTGAAATTTTTATGATAGTACCGTTTTGGAGTTGTTCTTGGTGAGAAAATATTCGCAAAGGCAATCTATTGGTATCACCAGTGACTATAGCGTTCATTTCATTGGTTATAGCTTTTTTTGTTACATTAATCTCTTTTGCTACACGATATTTGCTTTCTTTAGATACACCAAGTTTTTCAGCAACAAGGTTAGTAGACTTTCGTTTTAAAGCGGTGGCAGTTGCATTAATAGCACTAACGAGCGTGCGTTGAAGCTTTGGTTCTTGAAGTTGATACATCAAGTCCTGAATACCATCATCATCAATTTTGAAAATGATTTCCATACAGTGATCTCAGATATGATTTCAATTTTGTAATCAATCTATCATATTGGTGACAAAAAAGTCAACAAAATAATCAAATGTATGAAAATTTCTTGTTGTATGAAACCAAAATCAATTTTATACACATTTTCATACATCAAAAAATCCAGCTTTTTCTAGCTCTCTAGCCTTATATGTATAAAAATATAAAAAATAAATAATATATATATATATATATGTGTGTGTGCATGCGCGCGCATACGCGTATGCGTGTACGCGCATTATGGGGCTATCTTTTTTTAAAAATTTTCATATTTTCATACATATTCAAGTATCTATTTGAAATATATAAATAAAATATGTATGAAAATGTGTATGAAATTGATGTATGAAATAAAATGTATGAAAATTTTAGCTATAATAGGGGGATAATAAAGGTGCTATGATTAAATAATTATCTTTGTATGAAATATAAAATTAGGTAAAATTTTAATTGCTAATTTTGTTATAAAATAGTAATCATTATACATGAAAAGATTACTTAAACTTACGTCATACCCCGATGCAGCTAATTGGTTCGGCTTTGATAATGAAGATGAATGGTTAGAAAATCGTGCACACCATATTACTGCAACTGCAAGTTCTGCATTGTTTGGCGTTTCACCTTATATGACAGAATTTGATTTGTACCATCAGCTTGCTGGGAATGTGTCACCAAAATTTGTTGAAAATGAACGCATGTTATGGGGTAAGCGCTTACAGAAGTCCATTGCTCAAGGTATTTGTGATGATAATGGTTGGAGACTTGTTAGTGACCATCCCTTTCTTTATGCTGAAAGTGTTGCACATCCACGTATTGGTTGCTCGCCTGATTACATTATTTGGGATGATAAAAATCCAGAGCGTGGTTATGGATGCTTAGAAATAAAAAATGTCGATAATTTTATTGCCTATCAACAATGGGAAGATGAAGAGGCACCAGCTCATGTTGAATTTCAGTTACAGCATCAAATGGGTGTTTGTGGGTTTTCATGGGGAGTTATTGGTGGATTAATTGGTGAAAATGAAGCGAGAGTTCTTATTCGTGAAGCAGATAAAGAGGCAATAGAGGCTATTTTTTCTGCATGTAATGCTATGTTTACGAGAGTAAAAATCGGAAACCCTCCGCTAGCAGATTACTTAGCTGATTATGATACGATCCGTAATATTTATCGTCATAGTGAAAAAGGGAGCTCAATTGATTTAGATGCGCCAATTCAAAATATTGATGTTGATGAAATAGAAATCTTGATAGCAAAAAAATATCAAGCAGATACAGCTCTTAAGTTAGCCAAAAATGAGCAAAAACGCGCTAATGCTGCTTTGCTTAACGCCATTGAAGATACTGAAACGGTTATTGGACGAGGGTGGAAAGTAAGTGCCCCAACAATATCAAAAGCTGCATATACGGTAAATTATCCAGAGACAACATATCGTCATTTACGTGTCTCTAAACTTAAAGAAAAAGGAATTTCCTCATAATGAATATACAATCACAAGCTGTGGCACCAATTTCACAAAGTGAAGTGCAAACAATTGATCCCTTAGTTCCACCACAATTAAAAGGGGCAGGTATTTTTTCAGATATGAAGTTTTTTGAAGATGCTCAACGCATATGCAAAATGCTTGTAACTTCAACTTTAGTTCCAAAACAATATCAAGGAGTGAATAATATTGGAAACGCCATGATCGCGCTTGATATAGCCAAACGTATGGGTATTTCGCCTCTTATGGTTATGCAAAATTTACATATCATCAACGGTAGACCAAGTTGGTCATCAAGCTTTATTGTATCTGTTCTTAATATTTCAGGACTTTTTTCACCACTTCGTTTTAGAATAAAGGATATTGGATCATTTAAAAATCGTCAAGCTCAAGAAATTGTTCATGCAACCAATAAATCATATGTTGCTTATGCTGTTGAAAAAAGTACTGGTCGAGTTTTGGAAGGAACAGAAGTTACCTTAGAGATGGCCATTATGGAAGGGTGGTACGGTAAAGACGGTTCTAAGTGGAAGACAATGCCAGATCAAATGGGCTGTTATCGTGCAGCAGCATTTTTTGGGCGTCTTTACGCGCCGAATCTTCTGAATGGGGTATATGCAGAAGATGAAGTGTTGGATATCTCAGATAATAAATATCAAGTTATTACAGTAGAAACAGAAGAAGAAAATAAAAATAGTCAGCAGATAATTAAACGCTCTAAGGGTGTGCAGGCAGCTTTAAAAAAGAAAGCTGCTCCCCAATATACACCATCCATCCAAGAAAATATTGTAGAGGCAACGGTAGAAGAGATTTTTCCCATTCAAAAACAGGTTGTGCCTGAAGTGGCTGCAATAATGGCGAAAGATATCAATGATGACAAAAACGATATTTCATCTGATCTAATCATTGATGATTATTAACACTGAATAAGAGATTTTAAAAGGCGGAAAAGATAAGGTTAATTGCAGCAGAGATAAGCTTGTCTGCATAATGATGTTAAGGGAGAAAAATTTGAATAATCTTTCCGTTAAAAATGAAAAGAGTTTTCAGGCATCATTAATCCAATCAGTTTCATCACCAGTGTCATTTTCTGATGTGAAAGAAATTAAACTGACTGATCGTCATGAAATTATGAAAGCCATTATGCAGGCACGCATCGAGAAGGGAATGACGCTTATAGATGTTGCGTGGACTTCAGGTGTATCATGGGATGCAGTACGCAGTTGGTATCATGGGCGCCGCGAACCTAAAATGGGAAATCTCGTTGCAGTTGCGCAAACTCTTGGTTTAGAAATTATCCTACGCAAAAAACAAGAAGAAAAAATTCTTTCTAAAATCACTTAGCCATTATCACGAATCAATATCACAAACTGTTGCGGTTTATCCTCATAATCACTGCTTAAAATCGGATATTGATTTGATACCTTAGTGAATCGACTATTCAGATATAGCCATCTTTATACACTTTCCAACAACCTTGCTCGGGTGCCCCGTAGGGTGCCCCGCAGCTAAAAAATCTTTTCTTATAATTGAAAAAAAACTGCTAAGTTATTGATTTTATTGGTGCCCCCAGAGAGACTCGAACTCCCGACCCCCTGATTACAAATCAGGTGCTCTACCAACTGAGCTATAAGGGCATAGCAACATGTGCAGTAGCATAAACTTACAAAAAGGGAAACAAAAAATTGTCAATTTTTGTACATATTTTTTAAATTTATATCACAGATTATAAAGTAATCAGCTTTTTACTCCTTAATCATCTTTTGTAAATAACATTTTACTACTCCTATACTACATTTAGTAGAGGATGTTGGTAAAATGAATCATTTTATTTATCAGGTTATGAATCTGAAATTTCTGATTTGTTAGAAAGATATTTTTCTAGCCAATGAATATGGTAATTACCATCTGTAACATCTTGGTTGCTAATGAGGTCGCGAAAAAGAGGCAAGGTGGTTTTGATTCCATCGACTACAAATTCATCTAAAGCACGTCGTAAACGCATCATGCATTCTAAGCGTGTACGTCCATGAACAATCAGTTTTCCGATTAAACTATCATAATAAGGTGGGATACGGTAACCTGAATAAGCACCTGAATCAACACGAATTCCCAAACCTCCAGGTGTATGAAAATGTGTAATGGTTCCTGGCGATGGGGTAAAGTTATTGGGATCTTCCGCATTAATACGACACTCAATAGCATGACCAGAAAAGCAGACGTTATCTTGTGTAACTGAAAGTCCTTGGCCAGATGCAATATGAATCTGTTCATGAACTAAATCTATACCCGTAATTGCTTCAGTTACAGGGTGTTCAACCTGTAAACGAGTATTCATCTCGATAAAGTAAAATTCACCATTTTCATAAAGAAATTCAATGGTACCTGCACCACGATACCTAAGTTCTGCACAGGCTTTTGCAACAATATCACCAATTTTTTTTCGTTCAATTTCATTAAGTGCAGGTGAATTAGCTTCTTCCCATACTTTTTGATGACGTCGCTGAAGTGAACAATCACGATCTCCTAAATGGATGGCATTTCCTGCTCCATCACCTACGACTTGAATTTCAATATGGCGTGGTTTTTCTAGATATTTTTCAATATAAATTGCATCATTACCAAAAGCAGTTGCTGCTTCTGAGCGGGTTGTTTTTAAAGCTGTAGCAAATTCTTGCTCAGAATGAACAACTTTCATACCACGTCCACCACCACCAGCAGAAGCTTTAATAATAACAGGGTAACCAATTTCATTAACAACACGCAAAGCTTCAGTTTCTTCAGTTATAGCTCCATCTGAACCGGGAACTACAGGAATTCCGAGTTTTTTAGCGGTTTTTTTTGCTTCAATTTTGTCACCCATCATTCTAATATGAGCGGCTGTTGGGCCAATAAATGTAATATCATGAGCTTCTAAAACATCTGCAAATTTTGCGTTTTCAGAAAGAAAACCATATCCTGGATGTACAGCATCAGCTCCTGTAATTTCACATGCAGCAATAATTTGATGAACACTCAAATAAGAATCGCGTGCTGAGGGAGGACCAATGCAAACACTTTCATCTGCAAGACGAACATGCATTGCGTCAGCGTCAGCTGTTGAATGAATGGCTACAGTTTTTATTCCTAATTCTTTGCAGGCTCGTTGAATGCGAAGAGCAATTTCTCCTCGATTCGCAATGAGAATTTTTTGAATCATAATTTCCCCTCGCTTTATTCAACAACAATGAGTGGTTCACCAAACTCAACTGGCTGACCATCTTTAACAAAAATAGCGGTTACCACACCTGAGCGTGGTGATGGAATCTGATTCATCGTTTTCATTGCTTCAATAATAAGTAATGTTTGTCCTTCGGAAACATTTTGTCCTACTTCTACAAAAACTTGTGCATTTGGTGCAGGTGCAAGATATGCTGTACCAACCATTGGAGATGTTATCACATTTTCTGACTCATTTTCTTGTGTCGATACTTCATGTTCTGCGGTTAAAGGGGGAGTAGTTGTAATAACAGTAGGAGTGGAAATGTGAGGAGGGATTGTTTGTTCGGTAACGATTGAGGTGTTTTGACGTGATACGCAAATACGAAGTCCACCTTGTTCAAGTTCAATATTAGTTAAATTTGTGTCATTCAAAATTTCAGCAAGGTCGCGGATAATTTTTGTATCAATTGCAGTATGTCTCGTCGCATCCATTTTTTTTGTTGCCATTTTTTTTTAACTCCTTTATCCATGAAGCTCCTCACTATTTATTGCTATAACTAAATGTTTTTCGACTACGGATGACCTTTTTGAGGCTTCTAGGAAGGTTTATTTTACTTTTCTGATATTCGCACTGATGATATTTTGCAATTTTGAACTTATATCTGCTATAGAGATTGCACTTATAAACTTGTTCATAGAAAAGAGAAAGCCTAAAATCACTTAAATTTATGGTATTTTTTATAAGATTGATGAGATAAAGAAGATGTTTATTGTGCATTTTCTATCGCATTTTCTAAAATTTTTTGCATTACAGCTCCGATAAATATCTCATTATTTATGAGATAAGAAGGGGTTCCAGTAATACCTAGCGTAGAGGCAATTTGAATATTTTCTTGAAAGGAATTCTGCGGATCGGGTTTTTTCATTGCATGGCGCAATTTTTTTTCGTCAGCTCCTAGTGAAATTGCTATTTTAATGGCTTTAGCCTCATTTGAGCGATTTGGACTGGTTATGAGTGTTTGATAAAATTGATGATATTTTTCTGGCAACTGTTGTCGAAAAGCATAGGCAACGGTATGTGCTGCCATAGAGTCAGGTCCTAAAATTGGCAAATCTTTGATAATTACCCGTAAATCTGGGTATTCTTTTATTAAATTTGTTATGTGTTTATAGGACTTTTTACAATGACTGCAATTGTAATCAAAAAAGACAACAAGTTCTGTTTTACCATTTTGATTTCCAAAAATAGCATCATGAGGGGATTGAAAAATTTCCTTTTTTAATAAATTTATAAAAGAAGCTCGCTTTTCTTTTTGTTTTTCTAGCTTTTCTTGAAGAATAAGCTGCATTTGAATCATAATTTCTGGATTAGTGAGTAGATAGTCTCTAACGATTTTTTGAATATCGTGATCATTAATATGTGTTGCAATCTTTTCTTTAAGCTTAGATAGAAAGACAGGATCTTCTAAAAGTTGTATCTTAAATTTTTCTGAGCTCAAATGATTTGGTGTTTCTTCACTTAATTTTGTGTTCGATAAAGAAGGCGAGCAGATTAAAACGCTCAATATGGTTGTTGCTAAAAATTTTGCAATGAGTTTTTTTTTAAAGTACTGAGACTTGTTAGTCATCTTTATGCTTTCTATTTTTATTGCGACATTATAAAACTATACGGAAAGTATCGCATATACGCAATAAAGCATTTAATTGTATTGTAAATCTAGTAGGTTGCAAAAAAAATATAAATTTTTTCTTTTATATAAAAAGATTTTATCTAGCACATATTTTGCTATCATTGTGTTTTTACAATGACTGAATTTTTTTCTTTTTATCAAATATTGTTTTAACTTATGGTAATGTAAAGAATAATTATATGCATAATTTTATTACAGAAAAAGTACATTAATAATTCGGTTAAGAGAATCTTGGTATTGACTTTTAACTTCTGTTTTGTTGAGCACAGTAAAATGAAATAAATTTGATATGAAAAGTAAAATTATGAAAACCACAACGCATTATGATCTGTTTATCATTGGTGGTGGGATAAACGGATGTGGATTGGCAAGAGATGCAGCTGGACGCGGATTTAAAGTAGGATTAGCTGAAATGAATGATCTTGCATCAGGTACATCAAGCACATCAACAAAACTCATTCATGGAGGTCTTCGTTATCTTGAATATTATGAGTTCAAACTTGTTCGTGAAGCGTTAAAAGAGCGCGAAATTATTTGGCGTATGGCTCCGCATATTGTGCGTCCTTTACGCTTTATCTTACCTTATCATAAAAAATTGCGACCTGCTTGGATGTTGCGTTTGGGACTTTTTATTTATGATTATCTTGGTAGCTGGAATCAAAAATTGTGGCGCAGTAAAACTATTAATTTTTCAAAAAAATTTGGCTCTACGCTTAAAGAAAAGTACCACAGAGGCTTTGAATATTCTGATGCACGAGTAGATGATGCACGTTTGGTAATTGCAAATGCGCGTGATGCGGAAAAACTGGGTGCTGATATAAAAGTACGAACACAGGTTCTATCCGTAAAAGTAGAGGATAAAAAATGGCTTGTGGTTCTTCAAGATAAGTTAAGCGGCAAAGAATATTGCGTTACGGCTTCTTATGTTGTGAATATGACAGGTCCTTGGATTAAACATGTTTTGGAAAATGTATTAGATTATAAGGGGAATTCATCAGTACGACTTGTTAAAGGTTCTCATATTGTTGTTCCAAAGCTTTATACCCATGATCGTGCTTACATTTTTCAAAATGATGATGGGCGCATTATATTTTCTATTCCGTACCAAGAAAAATTTACATTGCTTGGGACAACAGATTGTGATTATCAAGGTGATCCTGCTGACGTTCATATCTCGGATACAGAGATTGATTATATCTGTACAGCAGCGAGTGAATATTTTATAAAACCAGTATTGCGTGAAAACATTGTTTGGGCCTATTCTGGTGTTCGTCCGCTTTATAATGATGGAGCTTCCAAAGCACAAGAAATTACGCGTGATTACGTTTTGAAAGAAATGGGAAGTGAAGACGTTCCGCGGATCCTCCATCTTTATGGCGGTAAGATTACAGTTTATCGCAAATTGGCTGAAGATGTAATGAAATTTGTTGAAAAAGCGCTTGGTACAAAAGGAGCACCATGGACAGCTAATTCAACACTTCCTGGAGGTGACTTTCCATATAATAAACTGGATATAATCGAACACAAAATTGCTCTTTTGATTTCAGACTTAGATAGTTTTACGCATCGTAGGCTTGCCCGCTCTTATGGTTCCGAAGCACTCATAATATTTGCTAATGGTGAGGCAGATAAGGGAAAAAATTTTGGACATGGACTTTATGAAATAGAAGTAAAATGGCTAATGGAAAAAGAATGGGCTAAGACGTGTGAGGATGTGTTATGGCGCCGTTCAAAACTTGGGCTTTTGTTTAATAAAAAAGAGATTGATGCTCTGTCTACTTATATGCAAAGTAAACAAGAAACTAAACAAAATTCGCAATAACTCATTTTACAGGGCTTATATCACTTTATTATGACATCTGTTTATGTCATAAATCAATTACAAAATTATTGAAAATGGTTAAGCCATGATCATACAATTTATCTGTATTTTTCAGTATAGTATGAGTAAAAATGGATGTTACTTTAATAAATTATTATAGTTATATTTAATATTTATAGAATTATTTAAATAGATCTATTATAGAAGTAGCTTTTTGTTGAAAGCAACATAACTTGTTTTTGCTTAAACTGATTTTGATAAAACTTTAAATCAACTAAGGAAAGCAATAAAGTAGAGAGGGTGTTTTTATGTTTTTAATTAATAGTAAAAATAGTAAACTTTTCGTGAAATAGAAATTTATGTAGGGATGGTGGGAAGCTATTAAGAAAATGCAAGAGTGATTTTTATGGTATTTTATAGCCTTCCTTCACCAATAAAATTTGCAGTAGCGCCAATGTTAAATTGGACGGATCGGCATTGTAGATTTTTTTATCGCCTTTTAACAAAAAAAGCGCTGCTTTACACTGAAATGATTGTAGCAGATGCTGTAATTCATGGTATGCGCGAACAATTATTGACTTTAAATCATAAAGAGCATCCCATTGCATTGCAATTAGGGGGATCAGATGCAAAAAAGTTAGCAGAGGCTGCGCAAATTGCAGAAGATTTTGGTTATGATGAAATAAATCTTAATGTTGGTTGTCCATCAAATCGTGTTCAGTCTGGTGCATTCGGTGCTTGTTTGATGTTACATCCTGATATTGTGGCAAGTGCTGTAGAAGCAATGAAACAAACAGTTTCTATACCTGTAACTGTTAAGTGTAGGATTGGTGTAGATGATCAGGATGAAGAATTAACTTTAGATTTTTTCGTGAATCAAGTTTGGAATGCTGGATGTGATGCACTCTGGATACATGCACGTAAAGCGTGGTTACAAGGGTTAAGTCCGAAAGAAAATCGTGATGTTCCTCCACTTAATTATAAAAGAGTATATAAATTAAAACGCAAATATCATAATAAATTTATTGGAATAAATGGTGCAATTAAATCTATTAATGAAATTAAAGAGCATTTAATTTTATGCGATGCTGTTATGGTTGGTCGACAAGTTTATCATGATCCAACTTTATTGAAGTATATTGATGCAGAGATATATGGTGAATCACAGAATAATCTTAGTGATTGTGATCTTATTGAAGCTATGTGCGATTATGCTGCTAAACATATTGCATCAGGGGGACGGCTTTCTCATGTTACACGTCATATGATTGGTTTATTTCATGGTCAAGATGGGGCACGTCGATGGCGGCAAATATTATCAAATGATGCAACAAAAAAAGATGCTGGTGTGCATGTTTTAAAAGAAGCTTTTTCTGTTTTCAGTTAATAAAAATTGTACAGATCAACGTATACTAAAGCTTAAATTTTTTAAGACTTTATTTCTAGAAAAATTTTAAAGTATTGCAAGATTTATTAATTTCAAAAATTAACGCTATTATGGAGAGGATACCAGTTGTATGTAAATATAGTATGCGGATTGATGTTTATTAATAAATCAACTAAAGGTGAAGTATATGTAGATCAATAACAACAACCATTTTATTAAAAAATTTAACGTAAAAATAATTTCGCTAATAAGGCTTGATGTGTCCAAAACGTTTTTTTAAAAAAGCAACAAGTTATTTGCGTCTTGTTGATATGACAAATTATATCGTGTAAGTTTGAAAAGGTGTTTTCATGACCGTCAATTCATTTGAGTCTTTTCGTATTTTACTCACCAATTTACCTATTGCTGATGAATTTTCTATGATTTTGGCAAAAAAACGTCAAAAAAATTTAACACATATGGGAAGCGCACTAGGAAAATTAGGAGATCTTGCGGTTTGGTATGCAGGATGGAGAGGTACAGAAAAACCTGTTGTAGTACGGCCGTTAGTTGCTATTTTTTCTGGAAATCACGGTATTACAGATGAGAATATTACATCATTTCCGCAATCTATGACACAGAAGATGGTAGAAAATTTTGCAACTGGTGGTGCTGCTATTAATCAGATTTGTAACGCTTATGACCTTGGATTAAAGATATTCGATTTGGCACTGAAATATCCAACAAGGAATATTACAAAAGATGCAGCAATGGATGAGTGTAATGCTGCTGCTACAATGGCATTTGGAATGGAAGCTATCGCTGGTGGTCCAGATCTTCTGTGTATAGGTGAAATGGGAATCGGAAACACTATGATAGCTTCAGCTTTGTGTTTTGCATTATTTGGTGGAAAGATTGAAGAATGGATAGAGAATGGCCTCGAACATGAAGAAAAATTTTATCAACGTAAAGTAGCTACGCTTAAAACAGCAGTTTCTTTACATAAGCATCATTTTGATGATCCTTTTGAAATCATGCGTCGCTTAGGAGGGCGCGAAATTGCTGCTATCATAGGTGCTATTTTAGCAGCAAGACTGGAAAAAATACCAGTTATTTTGGATGGTTTTGTAACAACAGCAGCGGCTGCGGTACTTTATAAAATGCATCCAAGGGCTCTCGATCATGTTCTCGTAGGGCATATTCCTTCTGAGCCAGCACACCGTAAACTTTTGGAAAAAATTGAGAAAGAGCCGTTTTTAGATTTGGGGATAAATCTTGGTGAAGGAGTAGGTGCTGCTGTGGCTGCTGGTATAGTCAAGGCTGCTGTTTTAACGCATGCACAAATGGCGATTTTTAAGCAAGAAGATTTGGCCGTTTAAAATTAATAACTTAATTATATAACAATCAAAATTATTAAAATCTTTTTCTCTTTTTATGATATTCTTTATAAATTCACGATAGTCTGTTTAGAACGAAAAAATAGAAAACTATAGATATCAATTTTAGCAAAATTTTTAAGAGATGTTTTGCTACTCATGGTTGAGTGTGCATTGCTGTTATATACATAAAAACAGTGACGTGCAATTTATCTTCTAAAAAAGAATGCAAACACATTGTTAAATAATTACATTTTTTTAATTTTGCACTAATAAAGAATAATAAAATTAAGCTTTTTAAACTCCGTAAGAAATAAAAAATTTTGCATTTTTTTAATACAAATTTTAAAAATTAAGATGGTTTATATTTGTTTCTCAAATGTTTAATTTATAAAAATTTACGCACTAAAGCGCGAAGATAGATAATAAGTTCATCATTAAACCATGGATTTTTTTGTATCCAAGAAGTATTTCGCCATGATGGATGAGGTAAGGGCATGACGTGGTAACCTCTAGGTTGATGTATAGAAAGAATATTTTTCCAATCACGGACGGTTGCTGAGACAGTTTTATATTTTAGATTCGCAATATGCCATTTTTGTGCATAACTCCCAATCGCCAAAACAAGTTTTATTTGTGGCATAGCCTGAAATACTCTCTCATGCCATATTTCTTGACATTCACGTCTTGGCGGTAAATCAGATTTATTTTTATCATAGCCTGGGAAACAAAACCCCATAGGAACAATAGCAAATAGGGATCTATTATAAAATTCATCATTCGTTACGTTAAGCCAATTACGCAATTTTTCTCCAGAACGATCATTAAAGGGGATAGAGCTTTCGTGTACACGCAATCCAGGTGCTTGACCTGCGATTGCAATCGAAGCTGTGTTAGATAAATAAACTACTGGTTTTGGGTCATGGAGAAGAGGAGGAAGATAATGTGGGTGCTCGATACAAACACGACAGGAATAAATTTCTTTTTCAAGTTTAATAATTTTATTACACTGTTTCATATAAATAGAAAATTAAGAATATGACGCAAAAAAGAGAAAACCTTCTTTATTTTTTCCAAGGATGAGTTTTTCGCCATTTTTGCGGTTGTTGAAAATTTGATTGCCATATTCCTTTTTTTTTCCTTCTGGCTTCTTGTTCTTCTTTAGGATAGTTGTAGTAACTTATGGCCCAGCCATTACGTACCATCATTGCATTGATATTGTCGATTTTCTTTGTTTTACATGTTGCTAAAATGCGATGATACTTATCTTTTTTATTCCAGTAACATGTAATGAGTTGATTTGCTATGAGTTGTTTTAAATATTTTTTCGCTTCAAGCCCACATGGATATTGCTTTCTTGTATCGCCACAAAATTGATGAAGTTCAGGGGCATCAATCCCAATGAGTCGGATTATAACAGAATGAATTACGATTGAATCACCATCAATGACAGATGCATTTCCTTTGATTGATGTATTACTTTTAATAAATTCTTGATAAATAAAATCTTTTTTTTGAGAGCCGGTTTGTGTAGATTTTAAATAAACTGTTACAAAAACAAGAGTAGTAATAATTAAAAAAACATAAAAATCAAAAAACTTTTGTTTAGAGATATTTAAATAAAACTGAAAAATTTTTTCTTTCATAAAGAGAACTGCTGTTATATGGAAAGTTTACTTTTGAAGAAATCATTTATAATTTCGTATTAAATTTTCATTGTTTTATAAGAATAAACGCATTACAAAATTACGTGAAAAAATTTCGTAATACTTATTTATCTATTGTTGCACACAAAAATGTTGCACACAAAAACACCTTGAATGCGATATCATAGCGGAGACCTAAAACGAAAACACAAAGAAGTGATTTAAAAATAAACCACTTCCTATATATGTGTAGAGCACTACAACATAAGTATGCAAGCAAACACACTCTTCTCTTTAATTTCAAAAAACTCCAAAAGCAATACAATCAGAATTTGCTTTCAATAAAAAACCACCAATTAAATGATAACAATAACTTATTTAATTTTTGTTTCTTTAAATTCAACATGCTTTTTTGCAATTGGATCATATTTACGCTTGCTCATTTTATCTGTCATTGTACGGCTGTTTTTCTTTGTCACATAAAAAAAACCAGTATCTGCAGTCGATAAAAGCTTTATTTTAATGGTTGCTGCTTTAGCCATAACGAGGAATCCTATTTATATTGAAAACGATATCATTCTGCTATTAAATCTACTTTTATGTAATTAGATTCTGCTGTAACACTACGGATGTTCTAAAAAAAGTCAATAGCTATTAATTTTTTGATTAATTGGATAAGCAAAAATAATATATAAATTAAAAAATAAGTCATTATAGATAAAATAAATAGTTAAAAGATATCTACAATTTAGACGGCAATGGTTATCGAGATAAGTATATTTATTATATTAAATTTAAATTAATTTTATATTGTTTGTATAATATTGACAATAAATAGTATAATTGAATAATAATATGAAATACTTTAATATATTATTATTTTATAATATATTGTATTAATTGAAAATAATACAATATATTTTTATGTAAATTTACATTTTTATTTAGTATTTTTTTCTTTTGTAAGAGAATTTTTTATATTTTTTATTTATAATTTTAGTTTTGTGATGAGATGTAGATGAAAGAATTATTGGACGAGGGTTTGTTAATATTTCAAAAGACAAAGCACCAGCAAAAGACTGTACTTTTATGAGTTTTACTTCTACTATATCACTAAGTTGATATCCTTTGTGACTACGTTTTCCTATAAGAATGTGTTGTGCTTCGTTAAAATGATAATAATCATTTTTAAGTGTAGAAATGTGTACAAAACCATCTGTGCCTAGCTTATCAAGTGAAATAAAGAGACCTGTTTTTGTAACTCCAGAAATGCGACCTGTAAAAGTGTAGCCAATTTTATTCGTTAAATATTGCGCAACAATGCGGTCAATAGTTTCTCTTTCAGCTATCATTGCACGGCGTTCATATAAAGAAATTTGCGTGGCGATTTTTTCAAGATTTTGTTCTTGTTCATCTATTAATTGATCATTGCCTAATTTTAGAGCTTTAATGAGTGCTCGATGAATAATAAGGTCTGCATAACGACGGATTGGTGATGTAAAATGTGTATAGTTATGCAGGTTTAAACCAAAATGGCCAATATTTTTAGGATTATATTCAGCTTGAGATTGTGAACGTAAAATAATTTGGTTAACCAATTCTTGTTGTTGTGTATTTGTTACTTTTGCCAAAATGTTATTAAGGCATGCTGATGTAAGCTCTGCTCCTCGGGAAAGTGATATCCCTAAACTTTGAAGAAAGTCCCGCAATATTTCCTGTTTTGCAAGAGAGGGTTTATCATGGATACGATAGAGGAGAGGTTGATGATGTTCCTTTAACGTTTCAGAAGCTGCAATATTAGCTTGTATCATAAATTCTTCAATTAAACGATGCGCTTCTAAATGTGTTTCTATTATAACATCTTTGATGCAACCATTTTGGTCAAGAATAACCTTTTTTTCTGCTATTTCTAATTCTAGTGGTTGTCGACGATTCCGTGCAGCTTTAAGTGTATCATAAGCTGCCCATAATGGTTGCAAGACATTCTCAAAAAGAGGAGCTATTTTTTTATTTATATTTCCATCAATCGCCAACTGTACTTCTTGATAAGATAATTTAGCTATTATGCGTACCATAACACGATGAAAACTATGCTTTCGTTTATTACCATTTGCATCAAAGATCATACGAACGGCTAGGGCTGGTCTATCCTTTCCTTCACACAGAGAACATAAATCATTAGAAATGCGTTCTGGAAGCATTGGCACAACGTGATCAGGAAAATAAACAGAATTTCCCCGTTTAAATGCTTCTTTATCTAAGAGACTTCCCGCCTTAACGTAATAAGAAACATCTGCAATTGCAACGACAACAACCCAACCGCCATTATTGGCAGGATCTTCATCTTTTGTTGCATAAACTGCATCATCATGATCTTTTGCATTTGGTGGATCGATTGTTACAAGTGGTAATTGTCGCCAATCTTCCCGATTTTCTACGTTAGCAGGTTTTACATTTTTTACTTGCTCAAGAACTTCTTCAGAAAAAATATAAGGAATTCCTTTTGAAAGAAGAGCAATCATTGAGATTGCTTTTTCATTTTCAATGTGTCCTAAAACATTTTTTATTTGTGCGCTTTTTAGTCCGTAATTAGTATCTTTTTTTATTTCAACTTCAACGAGATCACCAGATTCTATACCAATTTTTGAAGATGTATCAATAATTAGCTCGTTAAATTTTCGTTCTATCGGATCAAGTCGCCATTGGCCATTTTCTAACTTTCTGACTATGCCAAACGTACTCTTTTTAAGCACATCAATTTTACGAATAATTCGTCCAGTATAAAGAATATTTTTAGAATTTTTATTTTGGGCAATTTTTACAAGAACGTGATCTCCAATACCAGCGTTGATCTTTTTTTTACGTTGAAAAGGGAGTATTTCAATATTTGGTTTTGGATCATTTTCCCACTCAAGAGGTTGTGCAATTAAACTACCGTCTTCATCGCGCGTGCTAATTTTTACTAAAGCAGTCTGTGGTAATTTTTCTTTATTTATTGCCTTTTTACGCTGTTTTGGGATTAATCCATGATCTTTCAGATCACGCAATATGTCTCTTAACCAGATTCGAGAATCGCCTTTTAAGTTAAAAGCTTTGGCAATTTCACGTTTATTTGATCGGTCAGGATTATCATTGATAAAAGAAAGAATTTCTACCTTATTGGGTAGTCGTTCCATATTGCGTGATTGGGTATATTTTATTTTTTTTGCGCTTTTAGCCAAAATTTATGTCTCTTTTGTTTTTGACGAAGCTCTTTTAGAAGTTATTTTTTTAACAGATGATTTAGTTAATATAAGTTCTAATGCTTCTGTAAATGTTACGGTCGTTGGATCTTTATCTTTTGGTAATGTTACATTAATTTTACCCCAATTAACATACGGACCGTAACGTCCATTGCGTACAGTAATAGTACCTCCATCTGGGTGTTCTCCTAATGTAGCTAATGCTACAGGTGTTGTTTTTTCTCGCTTTATTTTATTTTCTTGTTTTTCGGCAAGCACTGTAACAGCACGATTGATGCCAATATCAAAAATTTCATCTACATGAGGAAGAGGAGCGTATTTTCCATCATGGGAAAGGTATGGACCATATCGTCCAATTGTGGCTGTGATTATTTTGCCAGTTTCAGGGTGAATTCCAATTTCACGGGGCAGGGATAATAAAGCTAAAGCTTTATCAAGAGTAACATTTTCTGCTTGCCACTCTTTTGGTAATCCCGCACGCTTAGTCTTTTTACCTTCACCAAGTTGAATATATGGTCCAAAACGGCCTGTGCGAAGAGAGACATTTTCCCCTGTTATAGGATCAACACCAAGCATTACAGGTTCATCATTGCGCATAGTTTCATTTTCTTTTCCTGTATCAGTACCAAGCTGGCGTGTGTATTTGCAATCAGGGTAATTAGAACAACCAACAAATGCACCATAACGACCCAATTTTAATGATAGCTGGCCGTTTTTGCAAAGAGGACAAGAACGAGCATCACTTTCGTCTTCACGTACAGGAAATATAAGAGGAGCTAATGCTACATTTAAAACGTCAAGCACATTTGTTATGCGCAATTCTTGGATATTGGCAATAGATGCATTAAATTCATCCCAAAAATCTTGTAGAACATCTTTCCAAGCAAGTTTTCCATCTGATATAAGATCCAGTTTTTCTTCAAGATTTGCTGTAAAACCATATTCTACATAGCGATTAAAGAAATTTTCAAGAAAGGCTGTAACGATGCGTCCTTTAGCATCAGGAATAAGTTTTCGTTTATCAATTACGATATAGCCGCGATCACAAAGTGTAGCTAATGTAGATGCATAGGTTGAAGGCCTGCCAATTCCTAATTCCTCAAGCTTTTTAATTAATGAAGCTTCAGAATAACGAGGTGGTGGTTCTGTGGTATGTTGTGTGGCTTCAACTTTATCTTTTGTAAGCGCTTCATTTGCATTAATTTGTGGAAGATGTGTTGATTCATTTTCTTCACTATTTTCTTCATCTTTTTGATCAGTATAAGCGGAAATGAATCCATCAAAACGAATAACAGAGCCTGTGGCGCGTAAATTGGCGTGATTTTCTCTTTGTAATGCTTCAATTTCAACAGTTGTTCGTTCAATTTCAGCAGAGCGCATTTGACTGGCAATAGCGCGTTTCCATATCAATTCGTAAAGCTTTGCTTGATCGCTATCGAGAAAATTACTTATTTGGTTAGGCGTACGTTGAAAATCTGTTGGACGTATAGCTTCGTGTGCTTCTTGCGCATTTTTTGCTTTTGATGAATAAAAACGCGGTTTTTCAGGAACATAATCATTGCCAAAAGATTCATGAATTACTTTTCGCGCCAAATCAATAGCTTCTGGTGCTATCTGTACACCATCAGTACGCATATAGGTGATAAGTCCTGCCGTTTCACCATTAATTTCAACGCCTTCATAAAGTTTTTGAGCAATTTGCATGGTACGAGATGCTGAAAAACCTAATTTTGAAGAAGCAGCCTGCTGTAGGGTGGATGTTGTAAACGGAGGAGAAGGGTTTCTTTTTGTAGGCTTCGCTTCAACACTTAATACACGATATTCCGCTTCCTCCAACATAAGGCGAATCTGATTTGCATGTTCTTGAGATTGAATATCGAGTTTGCCAATCTTTTTTTGATTAAACATTGTTAATCTTGCAGAAAAGCTATCATTTCTGATAGTTTTAAAGTATGTTGTAATAGACCAATAATCTTCTTTGATAAAATGCTCTATTTCTGATTCACGGTCACAAATAATACGCAAAGCAACAGATTGAACGCGACCGGCTGAGCGTGCACCAGGGAGTTTACGCCATAAAACAGGCGAAAGCGTAAAACCGACGAGATAATCCAGAGCGCGACGTGCAAGGTATGCGTCGACGAGAGATATATCGATATCACGTGGATTGTTCATAGCATCCAGAACGGATTTCTTAGTGATCGCATTGAATACAACTCGTTTAACAGGTTTATCATTTAAAACTTTTTTTTGCTTAAGAACATCTAAAATATGCCATGAAATAGCTTCTCCTTCACGATCAGGGTCTGTAGCTAAGATGAGACTATCAGATTTTTGGACTATTTTTGCTATTTCGTTTAAGCGCTTTTGAGCAGCAGTGTTTATATCCCACTTTAAAGCAAAGTTCTCATCAGGTAAAACAGAACCATCTTTAGCAGATAAATCTCTGACATGTCCAAATGATGCTACCACCTTATATTGAGATCCAAGGTATTTATTAATTGTTTTTGCTTTGGCTGGAGATTCAACGATAACGATATTCATAATTTAACCTGAATGTTGAAATAAAAATTCCTCTATAAACGCCTTTTTCGGGAATAGCTAATGACAATTAGTTGAAAGAACATAAAAACATTATATTATACAACTTTTTATTGTTATTATTAAAATACACCCTATATGATACTATATAATTTATTTTTCATGGCTAATACAATAGATATGATGAAATAGTAAGATGGTGTCTATTAAGAGGTGGGGGGGGAAAATTCCCAAGGGTAAAGGATTATGTTTGTAAATCATTTAAAGATTATCCAGTATATTACAGATATGTCAAAACAAATGAATGTAATGGCGCGCCAAGCTCGTAGTCCACTTTTGGCATTACTTTTGGATATGGCGGCTAAAGAGGGGCAAAACATTATTAATAACGCTGAATCTCTTCGGGAAGATCCAAATTCAACAATGACACATAACCACCAGAGTGTCGAATAAGCTTTCCAGCAAGATCAAGTTCAACCAACAAGAGATAAAGATTTTGTAACGAAACACCTGAGTGGGCACTTAGCGTATCTAAATCAATTGGAGTTGTTGAGAGGGATGAGAGTACAGCTGCTCGTTCTGCATCATTTCTAATAGGAGAGGGTGTGCTGCTTTCTGGATAAAGAGAAGTGGGGATTGATTCTTGGAATTGAAAAGAATTTGCTTTTTCAAAAAAATCAAGCTGAGAGTTCACCGTATTTTGGGTAAGAGGTGTCAATGTTTCTATTATGTCAGAAGGGTGTGTGCTTAGTAAGGCACCGTTTTTGATAAGGTTGTTTGTGCCAACCGATCTTGGGTCAAGTGGAGAATTGGGGATGGCAAAAACTAATCGCCCCATTTCGGCGGCTTGACGTGCTGTAATTAAGGATCCTGATCGCATAGCAGCTTCAACAACCAAGAGACCAAGTGATAGACCCGCAATAATACGATTTCTTCTTGGAAAATCGGTAGCTCGTGGTTTCCAAGAAATGGGCATTTCACTAATAATTGCTCCCCCGTTGTTGATAATATTCTCGTACAGTTTTTGATTTTCAGGAGGATAAATGTGGTCAATTCCACCAGCCATAACAGCAATTGTACCTGTTTGCAGGCTGGCTTGATGAGCAATGCTATCAATTCCACGAGCTAATCCAGAGATAATTGTAAAGCCAGCATTGCCAAGAAAGTGAGCAAATTGAGCGGTTAATTTTTTACCAGCTGCTGAGGCATTTCTAGAGCCCACGATTCCTACAGAAGGTTTCTGAAAAGCAGAAGAATCGCCTTTTATAGCAATAAGCGGTGGTGATGCTTCTGTTACTTTTAGATATGCCGGATAATCTGGTTCTCCTATACCAACAAACCTAATATTTAATCTTTCGGCTTTTTGCATTTCTTTTTCAGCATCTTCTAACGTTGCTATTTTAATAGATCTACAAAGACTACCTTTTTTATTAAGTTCAAGAAGCGCATCTAGAGCATTTTCTGCTGTTTGATAATGATCAATTAAATTACGAAAGCTTACTGCTCCAATATTTTCACTGCGCAATAACCGTAACCAGTTTAGACGTTGGCGATCAGTGAGCAGAATTCCCTTATTCATTTCTGTTTTAAAGGTCAATTTTGTTTTCTTTTCCAATTAATAACCTACCTATATTTGCATAATGTTTTAGAATTACAAATGCACTCATTGCGAGTGTCATGTAATAAACGCAGGGATAAGGATAGAAAAAATACACAAATATCGGCGTTATAATAACAGCAATAAGTGAAGATAATGAAGAATAGCGCGTAAATAGAAAAAAGGCTATCCATACAACAGCAAATACAATTGCTGATGGCCAATAAAGCCCTAAACATACTCCCAGATAGGTAGCAACACCTTTACCACCTTTAAATTTAAGCCATATTGGAAAAAGATGTCCCCAAAAAGCTAAGAAGCCAGCTAGAGTAATAATAATATTATTTTCTATCGGACAATTTAAAAATTTTGCAATAAGAACGGCAACAGTCCCCTTCAATATATCACAGAGAAGAGTAAGGGCAGAAATTTTTTTATTTTTTGTTCGCCAAACATTTGTAGCACCAATATTTCCAGAACCAATAGTTCTCAAATCACCAAGTTTTGCCCATCGTGTAAAAAGTAGTCCAAATGGAATAGATCCAATGAGGTAGGACGTCAAAAAGATAAACCATGTATAAAATTGAAAAAGTGTTTTTACTTCACTCATTAAAAGTCTCATTAATTTTGTTGATCAAATTTAAAAACTGATTGCCCTTTAACAAAGGTTTGGAGAACTTTTCCCTGAAAGCGAGCATTTTCAAAAGGTGTGTTTTTTGCATGTGAATATAATTCATTTGCAGACACTACCCACGGCTCATCAAGGTCAACTAAAATCAGATCTGCATTTGCACCTTTTTTAAGTGTTCCTGCGTTAAGACCAAAAAGTTTTGCAGGTGTCGTTGATAAAAGTTCAGTTAATCGTAGTAAAGATATGCTATTATTGTGATAAAGGCGTAAAGCTGCACTCAATAAAGTTTCCATACCAATGGCGCCTGCGGACGCTTGATTAAATGGCAAATGTTTTGTATCGGAACTTTGAGGATCATGAGAAGAAACAATAATGTCTATTGTTCCATCTTTTATCGCTTCAATCATTGCTATACGATCTTCTTCTGCACGTAGAGGAGGCATTAAACGGAAATGGGGACGATATTCACCAATGTCATTTTCGTTAAGAGACAAGTGATTAATAGATACACCGGCTGAAATTTTTGCGTAGTGTTGCTTTCTCAAACGAACGGCATCAGCAGACATAGCTGTTGATATTTGTGCAGCATGATAACGTGTTTGTGTTAATGTAGCTAGTCGCAAATCTCTCTCAAGAGGGATGATTTCTGCTTCGCGGGGTATTCCAGAAAAACCAAGCCAGCTTGCGAGTAAACCTTCATTCATAACGCCTTGTTCTATAAGGTCATTATCTTGTGTTTCGTGCATCAATGTGATGTTGAAATCGCGTGCGTAAGTCATTGCACGTCGCATAACAGATGAATTTTGAAGTGTTTTTTTCCCTTCACTAAAGGCAATTATTCCTGCATCTTTTAATAATCCAAATTCAGTGATTTCTTGTCCATTAAAACCTTTAGTAATTGAAGCAATGGGATAAATATTGACCAATGATATTTCTTGTGCTGTGTATGTAATAAATTGAGCAAGTACAACATTATCGATAATAAGATGCGTGTCTGGCATCAAAAAAAAGGAAGTAATTCCGCCTGCTGCTGCTGATTGACTTGCTGATGCGATCGTTTTTCGGTATTCGCCACCTATTTCTCCGATAAAAACTCTGGCATCTACAAGTCCAGGCAAAATTGCTTTGTTTTGTGCATTAATAATTTCTGCTCCTTCTGGGATTCCTTGATTAAGAGCTTCTTTTCCAGCAACTGTTATCAGTCCATTTTCAACAATAACAGTGCCAATTTCATCAATTGCGCGTGAAGGGTCAACAATACGAGCGTTTTGAAAAACTATTGATTTTATCATTTTTTTTCTCCACTCTTAAGTTGTGGATCCAATAAGGCTTCTATAACAGCCATACGCACAGCAACTCCCATTTCTACTTGCGTGTGGATCACACTTTGTGATCCATCTGCTATGTCAGATGCGATTTCTATACCACGATTTATTGGACCTGGATGTAAAATAATGCAATCATTTTTAGCATGAGCCAAATTTTCTTTATGCAAACCAAAGTAACGAAAATATTCACGAGTAGAGGGAATAAAGGAACCTGACATACGCTCGTGTTGCAAACGTAGCATCATGATAACATCAGCATCTTTAAGACCTTCTTTCATCGTGTTAAAAACCTCAACACTCATATTTTCGATTCCTATAGGTAAAAGTGTTGAAGGAGCAACAACACGGACACGTGCTCCCAGAGCATTAAGACTGAGGATATTGGAACGTGCAACACGTGAATGTAAGATATCACCGCAAACTGCAACAGTTAATCCTTCAATGCGACCTTTTGCTCTCTTAATGGTTAGAGCATCTAATAAAGCCTGTGTTGGGTGTTCATGCGCACCATCACCTGCGTTAATTACGCAACAATCAACTTTTTGAGATAACATAGCAGCTGTTCCAGCGCAACTATGGCGAATGACGAGTATATCTGGTTTCATCGCATTGAGGGTTGTGGCTGTATCAATCAATGTTTCCCCTTTTTTTACAGATGAATTGTTAATAGCTATATTTATCACGTCTGCTCCCAACCGCTTGCCTGCTAATTCGAACGAAGATTGTGTTCTCGTGGAAGCTTCGAAGAAGAGATTAATTTGTGTGCGTCCACGTAATGTAGATTTTTTTTGATCAATTGTTTCAAAAAAGGCAACATTGGCATTTGCACGATCAAGTAACATGATAAGATCTTGCACACTCAAATCTTTAATGCTTAAAAGATGTTGGTGGGGGAAAGTGGGGAAAAAAGTATTTTGAGTCATAGCATTCTTTTCTCTCTCTCTTTAATAGAGATTAAAAAACTATTTGTTTAAAACGATAATTGTTTTTTAACTGCAAAAAAACAAATAGTCTATGATATGAATTATTTGAATAATAGGAATGTACCCATGAGTGTCGGATCTACACAAAATGCCCGCAAAAAAAACGCATTTCTTAGTGATACGCTTATGTTTCGTATTGCCTCTACTTTGCCTACATTTTTGTTAGCAAGTTTTGAAGAAATGGGAGATTTTGTGGCTAGTCATGAAGCAAGGGATCTTTCCTATTTGGCTAATCGTTATAGACCTTTGTTGCGTTATAATGATGAATGGGGGCAAGCAACAGAAAAATTAGAAATACATTCTTCTTACCAAGCACTTCAAAAATATTCTAGACAAGCTGGCTTGGTTACATCACTTTGGGAAAATGCCACTTCAGAAAATGGAGTACGCTATCAAGCGCGTGCTATTCGTTTAGCTTTATCTGCAAGTTTAGAAACTGGGCATTTGAATGAGATCATAATGTCAAGTGCGGCTATTGCAGTGTTAATTAGTGATGTTGAACTATTCAAAAAATGGAAAAATGTTCTTTTATCGCGTGAATATGATTTATCGTCTAAGCCTATTAATAACAAAACAGCAGCTTCACTTACCTGTGCTTTTGATGATGTTGAAAAACACGAAAAACACTTTTTCAATTTTCCAAGTGTTCAAAAAATATCTTTTGATGAAAAAATGGGACGCGATCTTTATCGTTTAAATGCTTTAAAAACGAATGTTATTAATCCTATAGTTGATGGGTATATTGTTAGTGCAGAATTGGAAGGTCATTTAAGCTGTTTTTTAGTTCCGCGTGTACAAGAAAATGGTGCCTTAAACGGTATTATATCAATCCGTCATTTAATACAGCGCTCTGGAGAAACTTCAATGCCAGAGGGGGTTGTTGATTTTCAAGGAAGTTATGGTTGGCTTTTGGGTAATGCTGGAGAAGGTATCAAGGTCATTAAAGATATCGAAACTATGATGCGTTTCGATCAATCAGTGATTTCAGCAGGTGTTTTGCGAGCAGCGCTCCAATTTGGTATAGATTTTTTTCGACAAAAAATGCCAAATCAGCCTTTACCACCGCTGACAGAGCGTATTTTTGCAGATATTGCACTTGATATTGCAGCTTCACAAGCATTGGTGTTTCGTTTAGCTCGAGCATTTGATAACGCTGCCAGTGATCGCTCTGAAGCAGCTTTTGCACGAATCATGACGCCTATTATTGCTTACCATGTAAGCCAATTAGTTGTTCCTATTATTGGTGAGATTATTGCACAACTTGGTATCGAAGGATTTATAGAAGGAAATCCGTTATCACAAATGTTGTGTAATGGGCCTGCACGGATTGTTAGAAATAATTCTGCTAATCAATTGGTAAAAGATGCAATTCTCATAGCTGAAAAAGCACCAGGGTTGTTTCAAAAGTTATTAGAAAAAATTGCAGTTGATATTGGGTCAGCAGGACCTCGAGCGATTGATATTATCAAATCTGCTGTAGGTATGGCATCGACAAATGAGGGAGCAGGTAGATTTTTTGTTGAGCAAGTAGCATATGCTGCAGCTGCTGCATCATTACGTTATACAGATATAGAGCAGGTTGCAAATGCTTATATGGAAAGTCGTCTTGGAGGACAATGGAGATCTTCCTATGGTATGCTCATCGCACGATATAATACAGGACACTTATTAAATGTTCTCTATCCTTCTGTTTGATGAAGAATTCGAATTCTATCGAGAGCACCTTGTAGTATGAAAGCGGCAGAAGCAGAATCAATACGAGTTGCTCTTTTTGTGCGTGATACATCCATTTCTAGAAGGTAGCGTTGTGCAGCAACAGTTGATAAGCGTTCATCCCAAAAAATAAATGGAATCTTTGTATGCGCTTCCATATTGTTGACAAAAGTTTTGGTTGCCTGAACGCGAGGACCATTGCTTCCATTCATATTAAGAGGTAAACCAATAATGACAACTCCCACATTTTCATTGTCAAAAGTTTGTACAAGTGAGCGAGCGTCTAGGGTAAACTTTTTTCGTTGAAGTACTGGACGTGGATTTGAAAAAGTCAAACTAATATCAGAAATGGCAATTCCAATAGTTTTTGTGCCTAAATCCAACCCTGCTATTGTTTGTCTGGGCAAAAGATGTGTAATAGCTTCATCTATGTTAATAATAGCCATGTGCTTTATGATTTAAGTTGTTTAATATTTTAATTCGTACCTATATTTTTATTTAAGATATCAATATCCTTGCGCTTACCAACATAGCTCTGTATAGCCAGAATATGAGTAAGTTAATGTCAAAATAAAAAAAGCAGGAAGGCGTAGTATGTCTGTTGATAAAGAAACAGTCAAGCGGATGGCACATTTGGCGCGCATTGCTATCCATGATGATGAAGCAGAACGTATAACAAAAGAGCTCAATGTCATTTTTAATTTTGTAGAGCAACTTAATGAAGTTGATGTTAGCAAAATTGAACCATTAACATCAGTAATGCCAATGGCTTTACGAATGCGTGAAGATATTGTCACAGATGGTGATAAAGTGGAAGATATTGTAGCAAATGCACCTGTTACGGAGGAAAATTTCTTTCTCGTCCCAAAAGTTGTTGAGTAACTTTAATTGTATTTAAAAATTTGAGAACTAATATGACAGATTTAACGACCCTAACAATTGCACAAGCGCGTAATTCTTTAACAAAAAAAGATATCAAAGCTACTGAATTGACAGAAGCTTATTTGAAAGCGATTGAATTGGCTAATCCAATTTTAAACGCTTATGTGGCAATAACAGCAGAACACGCAGTGAAAATGGCGACTGAATCAGATAACCGCTTAATTAAAGGGCAGGGTGGTATTTTAGAAGGAATTCCGTTAGGAATTAAAGATCTTTTTGCGACAAAAGGTATTCATACTCAGGCCTGTTCGCATATTCTTGATGGTTTTAAACCTCAATATGAATCAACCGTAACTGCTAATTTATGGAAAGATGGAGCGGTTATGTTAGGTAAGCTTAATATGGATGAGTTTGCCATGGGATCTTCCAACAAAACATCATATTATGGTCCAGTTGTTAATCCATGGAGAAAAAAGGGATCAGATGATAAGCTTGTTCCAGGTGGCTCTTCTGGTGGTTCTTCGGCTGCTGTTGCCGCACGGCTTTGTGCTGGTGCAACAGGAACTGATACTGGAGGATCAATTCGTCAGCCGGCAGCTTTCACAGGCAGCGTTGGCATAAAACCAACTTATGGACGGTGTTCACGATGGGGAATTATTGCTTATGCTTCATCACTTGATCAGGCGGGTCCTATAGGACGTGATGTGCGTGATTGTGCAATTATGCTACAATCAATGGCTTCTTTTGATGAGAAGGATTCAACCTCAGTCAATTTACCAATACCTGATTATGAAAGCTATATTGGCCAATCAATTAAAGGAATGAAAATTGGTATTCCAAAAGAGTGTTATATTGAAGGGATACCTAATGAAATTATTGATCTATGGAAATCAGGGATGAGTTGGCTAAAAGAGGCGGGAGCTGAAATCATAGATGTTTCATTACCTTATATAAAATATGCTTTGCCTGCCTATCATATAGTGGCTTCTGCGGAAGCATCTTCTAATTTAGCGCGCTATGATGGTGTCCGTTTTGGACTTCGTGCGTCAGGAAAAGATGTTATTGAAATGTATGAAAATACACGTTCAATTGGTTTTGGTGACGAAGTTAAGCGACGTATTTTAATTGGTACCTATGTGCTATCGGCAGGTTGTTATGATGCTTATTATTTGAAAGCTCAGAAAGTAAGAACACTAATAAAACATGATTTTGATCAATGTTTTGCAGACGGTATAGATGCTATTTTAACACCTATAACACCAATGCAAGCTTTTGGTATTGCTGATGAAAAAGTAAAAAATGCTACTTTGACAATGTATCTCAATGATATTTTTACAGTACCAGTTAATATGGCAGGGTTACCAGGGATTTCTGTCCCTGCAGGTTTATCACTAGATGGTTTACCGTTGGGATTACAATTGATTGGTAAGCCTTTCACTGAGGAAATAATTTTTCAGATAGCTCACGTTATAGAACAGGCTGTTGGTACATTAAGTGCTGAAAAATGGTGGTCATAAAATAAAAAGTAAATTTTTTGTGAAGACAAAATTTTACCCGAAGAGAGTATTTTTTCGGGTAAAGAGTGTAGTAAATTAATTTTCTTTTACACAGAATTGGACTAAAATCTATTAGCCACCAAGATAGGCTTCTTTAACACGTGGATCAGAAAGCATAGCTTTTCCTTCACCGTGAAATAGGACTTTTCCTACTTCTAAAACATAAGCGTAATTAGCAATAGAAAGCGCTGCAAATGCATTTTGCTCAATAAGGAGAATAGTTTTACCCATATCATTAATTTTTCGAATAATCGAAAAAAGTTCTTGCACAAGAAGCGGCGCTAAACCGAGAGATGGTTCATCCAATATCACAGTCTCAGGATTACTCATAAGTGCACGTCCTACAGCCAACATTTGCTGTTCACCGCCTGACATTGTACCACTTAATTGTTTAGATCTTTCACGTAAACGCGGAAACATATCAAATACCCATTCAATATCGCGAGCAATACCAGCTTTATCATTACGAGCATAAGCTCCTAATTGTAAATTTTCTAGTACAGTAAAATAAGGTATAATGCGCCGCCCTTCAGGACTAAGCGCAATACCTAATCGTAAAATTTCTTCTGGCATTTTTTTGATAATAGATTGGCCTTTATAGATGATATCTCCATGAACTGATCGATTAAGCCCCATAATAGAGCGTGCAATACTGCTTTTTCCTGCTCCATTAGCACCAATTAAAGTTACTATACTTCCCTTTTTTATAGATATAGAGAGATCATAAACAGCTTGAATGTTACCATAATGAACATGAAGTTTTTTTATTTCAAGAATATTCATGTATATCTCCACCAAGATAAGCTTCAATAACCTTAGGCTCATTGCGAATTTCATTAGGTGTACCACCAGCTATACAACGACCATATTCCAGCACATAAATATGTTTGCAAAGCCCCATAACAACTTTCATATCATGTTCAATAAGTAAGATTGTAAGGTTAAATTTTTCTCTTATTTCTTCTATAAATTGTCTTAATTCTTCACTTTCTTGCGGATTCATACCAGCGGCAGGTTCATCAAGAAGGAGCAATTTGGGTTTTGTTGCTAAAGCGCGAGCAATTTCTAAACGCCGTTGTGCCCCATAGGGAAGAGTAATTGCCAGCTGGTTAGAAAGATGATCAAGTTCAAACCATTCAAGAAGTTTCATTGAGCTTTCGTAAAGCTCATTTTTTTCCTTAATAGCGCTTTGCAAAAATAAATTTGAAGCAAACCATGGCTGTTTTTGTCTCACGTGAGCACCAACCATGACATTTTGTAATACTGTTAATCCTGAAAAAAGTCGAATATTTTGAAATGTTCGCGCAATATGACGCTTACATATAATATGTGGTGAAAGTCCACAAATTTTTTCTCCATCAAAAAGAATTGTTCCACTAGTAGGTGCATAGAAACCAGAAATCATATTAAAAACAGTGGTCTTTCCTGCACCATTTGGACCAATTAATCCAGTGATTTTTCCCCGTTCAATTTCCATATTAACATTATTTACAGCAATCAACCCGTCAAAATTCATCATGAGATCATGGAGTGAAAGAATAGTGTTTTTCATGGTTTTTCCTTATTCAAAGTTTTTCTTTTTGCAAAAAAACAGTAAATTCCACTCCATGAAAATTCACGCTGACCTAATAATCCTTTTCTCCAAAATAAGATAATTGCCAGTAATAAAAGTGAAAAAATAACCATACGCAGACCTGGAATTCCTGGAATATATATGAAACCTAAATCTAACGAGCTTTCGATAACGCGAAACCATTCAAGCGATACTGTAATGATAATACTGCCTATAATACTACCTGTGATAGAACCAAGACCACCAGCAACGACAATCATCAAAATATTAAAAGTTAAAAGAAAACTAAACATTTTTGGATCTATAGATGAAATAAGTGCAGCCATCAATGCGCCCCCAATACCTGCAAAAAACGCACCGGTAGTAAAAGACGTGACACGGTAAAAATAAGCGTTGATTCCCATTGTGTTTGCAGCAATTTCATCATCACGAATAGCGCGTAATACATTGCCAGTATTACTCCGCAGCAAAAGAGTAATAAAGATGATTGTGAATGCTAACCAACCATAATTCCACCACAACGTAGCGCTTTGAGGTATTCCTTTAATTCCCAAAGCACCATTTGTAAAAGAAGTGGCATTGACAATAACAATGCGAATGATTTCCGCAAAACCTAATGTTGCAATTGCAAGATAATCACCACCAAGACGTAATACGGGAAGAGCAATCAATAATCCCACGACTGCTGCACACAAACCACTTACAATAACTGCTACAAAAAACGGTAATTGCATGTGGCGCAGCGGCTCAGCTATGGGATCAAGAATCCACATCATCTCTTTTTGTTCAGGAGAAAGAAGAAAAATTGCACATGTATAAGCACCAACAGCAATAAAACCAGCATGCCCAAGAGAAAGCATACCTGTAAATCCGTAGATTAAATTAAGTGAAATAGCTAATATGGCATTGATAGCAATAAGATTGACGATACGCAGCGTATAATCATTAAAATGACTTTCAGCGTAAAATAAAAAGCTTATAAATATGATAATGCTAACAAATGATAAAAAAAATTCAATTGACTTTGCCATCAAATTTTCTCCTGATTTTTTTTGCCCATTAAGCCATAAGGCATAAACAATAGGATAAGAATTAATAAAATGAAGGCGAAAGCATCTCTATATCCGGACAAAATAGGAAAGAAGGCAACTGTCATAATTTCAATAAATCCTAATAGTAATCCACCAAACATCGCTCCTGGAATTGACCCAATACCTCCAACAACGGCGGCTATAAATGCCTTTAGTCCAGGAAAAACACCCATATAAGGTTGAATTTGAGGATAACGCAAAGCCCACATAATTCCTGAAATAGCAGCTAATGCTGAACCTATAGCAAATGTGAATGCAATAATCTTATCGACTGAAACGCCCATTAAACGAGTAACCTCAATATTGTGAGAAATTGCACGCATGGCGAGACCAGGTTTTGTTTTATTAACAACCCATAATAACAAAACAACAAGAATAAATGAGACGATAGGAACAATAATCGACATGGGAACAATTCGAATTATACTATCTGGTGTTTGTCCAAAATGCCATTCGATTGGCGTTACAAAGAAACTTGGCTGTTTTACACTTTTAGGAGTGCCTCCAAAGAGTACGGTTGCTAAATTTTCAATAAGAAAAGAAACACCGATTCCACCAACAAGTGCTGAAACGCGTGGAGCATCACGCAGAGGCTTATAAGCAAAACGATCAACAGAAATTCCTACTGCACTTGTAATAAAAATTGAAAAACAAACAGCTAAAATCCAAATTGGTGTAAAATCTTGAGGAGCAATTTTAAAATAATAAATAAGCCCGAAAACAAGAATAAGGAAAGCACAAACCCAGTGAATTTTAGGGCGTTTTTTAAATCCTACAAATGTTGAATAATAAATGATGACAGCCAGTAACACAAGAAGAACAGCAACCCATGCAGGCATAAAGCTGACTGTAGAGAAAAAAACAAAATATGCACCTAGCATAAAAATATCGCCATGAGCAAAGTTAATTAGTCTTAGAATACCATAAACCATGGTATAACCAATCGCGATAAGCCCATAAAGCGATCCTAGTGCAAGTGCATTAAAAAAATACTGGATGAACATTTCAGTGCTCATCTCTTATCCTTCCGTATAATAATATATCAAGATAAAATGCTATGTTTTTGGTTTATTTAATTTTTATTATTTTCAAAGTACATAGCATACTTTTGTCTAGATGATTTATTTATTCAAAATATTTTCTAAATGTCAGACTCTACTTCACCTAAATAAACACGTTTGCCATCTTTTATTTGAATTACACCAACAGGCATTATAGGATTGTGATTTTCATCTATAGATATTTTACCAAAAGGCGTTGAAAAATCTTTTAGCTTTCCAAGTTCCCGTGTAATATCTTCGCGATTAGCATTACCTGCATTTTCAATGGCTTTCATAACCATCGTGTAAGCTACATAGCCAGCAACGGAATTCATATTCGTTTTTTTATTGGGATAAAACTTTTTCCATTCTTGGGTGAATTGCTTTGCAGCTTCCGACATATTTGGCATATTTTCATCGTAGGCGAGTGTTGTGTGTAAAAAACCTTCAGCCGCATTTCCAGCAATTGTGACAGTATCTGGGTTATCCATAGCATCGGCACCCATAATGCGGAATTTTGCTCCTAATTCGTGTGCTTGCTTTAAGATGATCGCACCTTCAGAAAAATAAGATGTTATAAATAAAATATCAGGTTTTTGAGCTATAATTTGCATGAGAGCAGCTGAAAAATCCTGATCTCCAGAATTATAGTTCAAATTTGCAACAATCTCACCGCCTAAATTTTTAAACGATTTACTAAAGTAATTTGCAATGCCAACCCCATAATCACTTGATATATCTTTCAATATAGCGGCCTTTTTTGCATTTAAAGTTTTAATTGCGTAAGTCGCAGCACTTATACCTTGATAAGAATCAGTAAAAGATGCACGGAAATAGTATTTTTTGCCTAACGTTATGAGTGGATTTGTTGCTGAAGATGCTACAATGGGAGTTTTTCCTTTCTCAGCAACTTCTCCTCCTGCCAATGATAATGAGGAGCCATAACTCCCAATGATAGCATTAACTTTATCATTAGAGATCAAACGCATGACTGCATTAGCTGCTTCTACTTTATCAGATTTATTATCAACAACAATGAGCTCAACTTTACGTCCTAATATTTCTGGAATTTTTTCATGTGCTAACCGTACACCTCCAAGTTCAAGTTCTCCTCCAAATGCGTATGGGCCTGTTAATGGAAGGTAAACACCAATTTTAATAGGTTCGTTAGCATAAACATTCGCTACAAGTGCCATCATTGTAGCCATTATAGTAAAAATCTTTCTCAATTTCATTGTGTACCTCCCTGATTAGTTGCAATTTTGCACCTTATCTTGAACTTTTTCATTATGCAAGTTCCATTCACGAAAATATCATTATGTAAAAAATCTTTTGTATCGCTCCTTTTAGGATACGTTGAGCATATGATCAAATGTTTTTGTAAAATGGATTGATACTAATATACAATAGGATGCGACAATATGGGGAAATCTTATCTTGGGGCTTGCGTGTTGATGTAGGAGCGATATTTACTTACGTTAAAGAATCAATATCGTAATTTATACCTAATAGGATCGCGTTTTATTATGACGAGTAAAGATGTGCTAAAAGATCATTTCATGTCTAAGGATGGTTTAGGTGCTTGTGGTGAAATTATTGAAATTAGTGGCGTCATTAAGTGGTTTGATGGTAGTAAAGGTTATGGATTTGTTCTGCCTGATTCTCCTGAGTTTCCCGATATATTGTTACATGTTACTGTAATGCGGAGAGATGGTTTTCAAACAGCTTTGGAAGGTGCTAAAATTATCTGTGCTGTAGAAAAAACTGATCGAGGATTGAAATGTGTTCAAGTGAAATCTATAGATTGCTCATCAGCTGTTCATCCATCAGAGATTCCGGCACGTACGCACGTCGTTGTTGCTCCTGAAAGTGGTTTAGAGCGAGCAATTGTTAAATGGTTTAATCGCGATAAAGGATTTGGTTTCCTTAGTAGAGGACAAGGAACAGAAGATATTTTTGTTCATATGGAGACGTTGCGTCGTTTTGGTTTAGCAGAGCTTCGTTCTGGTCAAGTTGTTCTTATTCGTTTTGGTAAAGGGGAAAAAGGTTTAATGACAGCGGAGATTTATCCAGACATAGGACTTCCATTTGCTACGCATTAAATTTTAAATTATCTTGTTTTGATCCTCTTTTAAAATTTTTGAGCTTTTTTGCCCCGCAGAACTAGAGAGTTTTTTTATGGTTAAATAAAATGTTAGAGCTCTTTAAAAAAGGAAGCATTATCCTGTTAGTGTTGTTTTTTACGATAATAGCTGGTGTAGCTGTGATAAAGAAGCCTATGAAAATCCCTATTCATCCAGTTCCTTTAGTGATAGAGACAAAGAAAGGTGTAATTTCATACCAAGTAGAGCTTGCGTTTACGTCATCTCAGTCAGAGGCTGGTTTAATGTATCGTACAGATTTTCCACGTGATCGAGCAATGCTTTTTAAAAATCAGGTAAGTAATCAGCAAGAAATTTTTATGTGGATGGCGAATACACCCTTGCCTTTAGATATGATTTTTTTAGACGCTGAGGGAATTATTGTTTCAGTTGTTGAAAACACTTCTCCATTTTCAATGGATATAATTTCATCAAAAGTGCCCGCAGTTTTTACTATTGAAGTTAATGCTGGTGAAGTTTCTGAAAAACAGATACAAAAGGGACAACGTGTTATTCATCCAGCTATTTGTGGTGCGTGTGAAAGTAATAAAAAGTGACAGCTGAGGACGTTCGTTTTTTTGAATATGATGGGTTACGCCTTGCTTATAGAGAAGAAGGGCAGGGTGCTCCTATTTTGTTGATTCATGGTTTTGGATCTTCTGCACGTATAAATTGGTGTGCAACAGGTTGGTTTAGAACTCTTACTGAAGCAGGATACCGTGTTATTGCTCTTGATAATCGTGGACATGGAGATTCAGATAAAAGTTATGATCCTGCTTTTTATACTCCTCAAGCTATGGCTGGCGATGCAGTTAAATTGCTGCAACATTTAAATTTATCTCAAGCTCATGTCATGGGATATTCTATGGGAGCTCGAATTAGTGCATTTATGGCTCTTTTGCATCCAACATATGTACACAGTGTTATTTTTGGTGGTTTAGGTATTGGTATGGTAACAGGGGCAGGAAATTGGGAACCTGTTGCGGAAGCTCTTTTAGCAGAGGATATTTCTACCATTACCAATCAGCGTGGTTTGATGTTTCGTAAATTTGCAGATCAAACTAAAAGTGATAAGCGCGCTCTTGCTGCTTGTATCATTACATCAAAACAGGAATTAACAGCATCTGAGGTTTACAAAATTAAACAACCTACACTTGTTGCAGTTGGTTCATTAGATGAAATTGGTGGTGCAGCAGAACCGTTAGTTGCTTTATTGCCCCATGGAGAATCACTATTAATTCCTAGACGGGATCATATGCTTGCTGTGGGAGATAAAGTCTATAAAAAAGGCGTTATCGATTTTCTTTCTCGTTATCCCATTATAAATAATTATTCATAGTTTTTAAAATTTTTAAAAGAATGTAATTCTTCTTTTTTTGAATTAAAATAAAAATTTATTTAAAATTTTAGCTGTTGTATGTAAATTTATATGAAAATATAAAGGAAAAAGCAGAGGGGATTTTAACGCGCTTATTTTGTATAGGAATAACTTTTTTTCATGTGTTAATTTATATTTAGCGTAGTGAAAGGAAGGGAGCTCTTTTCAATTATGCAATGGGGATTTTATAGTAAATAAAATAGCTATAATGATTAGCATGCGTTTATTTTATATAATTTATTTTGGATAAAATAACTTAAAATTATTGATATTTTACGTTTTATTAAAATATATTTTTGAACATAAAAACTTAAATTGAAAATACAGTTTTTAAAGATTTACAGTTTATTATTTATTTTTAATTTTAAGCAGTATATTTAAAAGTTTTCAACTTTTTAATAAAATACATTTAGTAAAATTTCGAAGGTACTTATGTTTTTAGTATAGATTATAAAAACAAAAATGTAGATTAAGCTTTTTTATCATCTTTATAGAATCATAAGAGCGCCTTATTTGCCAAGAAAGAATTAATTGATAATTTCAAAAAAACAGGAGAGCATAGTGAATGCTGATGAAATAAAAAAACTTGATAGTTATTTTAAAAATACATTCCAAAATTCAGCATTACAGGTACGAGAACGGCCTAAAAAAGATGATTCTTGTGAAGTCTATATTGGGAATGAGTTTTTGGGTATTATCTATCGAGATGAAGATGAAGATGAATTATCGTACAATTTTTCAATGGCTATATTAGACATCGATTTGGAAAAGTAAAAAATTATGAATTATTGAATGAAGTTTTTCTTCATTCAATAAACTTTATATAAGTTTTAGTTTTTTAAAACTTGTGTGACCATTACGCCCGATAATAAGATGATCATGAATAATAATTCCTAACGCGTTTGCTGCATCTTTTAATCTATATGTCATTGATATATCTGCTTGAGAAGGTGAAACGTCGCCAGAAGGGTGGTTGTGTATTAAAATAAGTCCTGATGCAGATAATTCTAAAGCTCGAGAAATTACTTCACGAGGATAAACAGGAGTGTGATCAATCGTTCCAGTTTGTTGTATTTCATCAGCAAGTAAGCCATTTTTCTTATCAAGAAATAAAACACGAAACTGTTCACGTGTTTCGTGAGCCATAACAGCTTTACAATAAGCTAAGACTTTATCCCATGATGAAAAAATATCACGTTTAAATAATTCGGCGCGAGCAAGACGTCCGGCAACATCTGAAATAATTTTTAAATCGATTGCAGTTGCTGGACCACATCCTTGAATTTCTTGAAGTCGGTGAATGTCAGCGCCCAACACGTCAGCTAATGAGCCAAAACGTTCTATCAAGCTTTTAGCTATTGGCTTTGTATTTATTCGAGGAATAGTACGAAAAAGTAATAATTCAAGATATTCATAATCTTCAATTCCATTTCCTTTTGTCTTTAAATAACGTTTGCGTAAACGTTCACGATGTCCTTGATGATGTTTATTTATTTGTAAATTTTTTTGAAGCTTTTTACTTTTTTGTTCTGATATTGAGCGCAGTGGGGAACTCGGTGTTAATGCAAAATGATTGCCTTGGTTTTCCCCCTTTTTATTTGATTTTTTAATCATGATATTTCTACATTTACTCAAGAATATGAACTTGGAATATAAAAAATGTTTTTAGGAGATTGAGTAAATATTTCATATCCTTCACTTGTTACACCAATTGTATGCTCATATTGTGCGGTCAAGGATCGGTCACGTGTAACAGCTGTCCAACCATCGGATAAAATTTTAACATGTGGTTTGCCAAGATTGACCATAGGTTCAATTGTAAACATCATACCTTTTTTAAGTTCTATACCTTCCCCTGGGTTTCCATAATGCAAGATATTTGGGATATCATGAAAAAGTTGACCGATTCCGTGTCCACAAAAATCTCTCACAATTGAACATCTTTCAGATTCAGCATAACGTTGAATTGCTGCACCAATGTCACCTGTTGTTGCTCCAGGTTTAACTACGGCAATTCCTCTCATAAGACTTTCATGTGTTACTTTTAGCAAGCGTTCCGCAGCGCGTCTGATTTTTCCAACAGGATACATGCGACTTGAATCTCCATGCCAACCATCAAGTATAAAAGTCACATCCACATTAACAATATCTCCTTCTTGTAAGGGTCTTTTATTGGGTATTCCATGACAAACAACGTGATTGATGGATGTACAACATGAATGAGTGTATCCATGATAATTTAAATCAGCCGGAAGAGCTCCTCGTTCGGCGCCAAAAATAAATACAAAATCATCAATTTCTTGAGTAGTAATACCAGGTTTAATAATATCTGTAAGTGCATCGAGGCATTCTGCAGCAATGCGACCAACTTCACGCATTTTAGAAAAAGCGTGGTCGTCAAAAATGCGGATTTTTCCATTAAGTTTTAAGGGGATTTTGTTATATTCAATATAATCAATCATTGTTTTTTCTATTTTCTATTTTTATTCGATGAATCGGAAAAATACCTTTTATACTTACGCGACACTTTACAGCATAAAATTTTACCCCCGATTTTAGTGCCAAATCAAATTGACGTCCATAAGTGTGATCTAAATCACGACAAACTGCAAAAGCTGTGCAATCTTCTCTTTGAATTATATAAAGCATAGCAGCACGTTTTCCTTGTTGCACAATTTTTATAAGTTCATCAAGATGGCGTGTACCGCGTTTTGTTTCAGTATCAGGAAACTCTGCTAATCCTTTTTGGCGAATATAATGAACATTTTTAACCTCTAGATAACAATCAGGAAGGGTGTCATCACGTAAAAGAAAGTCAATACGTGATTTTGTACCATAGCATTGTTCTTTCAAAATTGTTTTATAACCGCTTAATTCTGGCAATAATCCGTGTTGAATAGCTTCTAATGCAAGTTTGTTAGGCAAAATCGTATTGATGCCAACCAAGGTATTATCTGCTTCGACAATTTCTAATTGATATGGGTATTTTCGCTTAGAATTGTTGTTATAAGAAAGCCAAACATTGGAATTAGGTGTTGTTAATCCACGCATTGATCCTGTATTAGGAACTGAAACTGTGAAGATGCGCTGATCATCTTGTTTAACATCTGCAAGAAAGCGTTTATAACGACGGATAAGTTTTGCAGGAAAAAGTTCAGAAGTAAAGAGCATGTTTCTTTTTAAAGTGCGTGATATCATAATTCAACTTAAATTATGACCTGTAATAATTATAGCATGTTAAATGAAGCTGCATTGTTGTAAAAAACAATTATAGCAATTTATATAATTTGCTATTTTGATTTATCAGTGCAAAATGAAGGAAAATTGGCTTTAATTGGTTGGTAAAAGGTTATTTTGTGTTTCTAACATTGAATTCAAAAAAACAGCAATTAAGGGCGTAATTGATAAAATTAGGTAAAATTAATGGCTGGAACAAATAAAAATCGTAAAAATTTAATCAATGGTCCAATTATTATTTTAGTTGAGCCGCAGTTGCCAGAAAATATTGGTATGGTAGCGAGAGCAATGGCAAATTTTGGACTCTCTAAGCTTCGGTTAGTCAGACCGCGAGAAGCATTTCCAAATGAAAAAGCTAGAGCTGCAGCTAGTAAAGCAGATCATGTAATTGATGATGCAATGATTTTTGATACGTTGCATGATGCGGTTGCAGATTTACACTATGTTTTTGCTACAACGGCACGTGAAAGATGTGGTTTTAAAACTGTAAAAAGTGCTGTTGAAGCAGCAAGTATATTACGTCAACGTGAAAACATTGGACAGAAAACAGGTATTTTATTCGGAAGAGAAAGGTGGGGGTTAAAAAATGATGAAATTAGCCTTGCTGATGAAATTATTACTTTTCCAGTTAATCCTGCTTTTGCGTCACTCAATATTGCGCAAGCAGTTCTCCTTATGTCTTATGAATGGATGAAGTCAGGTTTAGACAATATAAGTGATACGGCTTTTCGTGCAGTAGAGATGCAACCAGCTAATAAAGCAACGTTTTATGGTTTTTTATCTCAATTAGAAGATGCTTTGGATATTCGTGGGTATTTTAGACCCCAAGAACGCAAAGAGGTGATGATTGCGAATATGCGCTCGGTTTTTACACGCGCTAATTTTAGCGAATCTGAGGTTTGTTTACTACGCGGGATTATATCTTCATTAGATCATTTTTCGCCTAAGTTTCCACGAGGAAGCGGGGCACCAGCAGATCGTGATCGCAAAAAAAGAAAAATAAGTGTAAATATTGATGTTTGAGCGGCCTATTCTTTTTTTTGATAGCGGAATCGGTGGTTTAACGGTTTTCCGGGAAATGCGCATTCTTATTCCTGAAGCACAATTTATTTATGTTGCTGATGATGCAGCATTTCCTTATGGAAATTGGGAAGAAAATTCTCTGGCAAATCGCATTTTTAAGATTTTTACAAATCTTTTAACACGTTACAATCCTGCTTTATGTGTGATTGCTTGTAATACCGTTTCCACATTGATGATAGCAGATTTACGACAAAAATTCCCATATACTCTTTTTGTTGGAACTGTTCCTGCAATTAAATCAGCAGCGAAGCAAACAAAATCTGGTATTATTTCAGTGCTAGCGACTCCAGGAACAGTTAAACGTGCGTATACGCATGAATTAATTAATTCTTTTGCTGGACAATGTCACGTTCAGCTTGTTGGAAGCAAAAAACTTGCTGAATTTGCTGAAGATTATTTACGTGGTAAATCTATTAATTCTGAAAAATTACGTCACGAAATTTTGCCATGCTTTGTTAAGAAAAATAATCAATATACTGATATTATTGTTTTAGCTTGCACACATTACCCTTTTTTAATTAATTTATTTCGTGAGCAAGCCTTATGGCCCGTTAAATGGATTGATCCAGCAAAGGCTATCGCTAAACATGCAAGATCTTTATTGCCGGAAAGAATGCATCACAAAAACATAAAAAAGCATAAAAATTTTGCATTATTTACATCGCAAAATGTAACTTACTCAACGGAGGCTTTGCTAAAAGAGTTTGGCTTAGATATAGTGAAAAGTGTTGACTTTGAAATATAAAGTGAATAGAGCTGTTTTAGATTTTTCTTTCGAGAAAATGTCATTAATTGACGTGTCCCGTGGATGCTTTGTAAAGCTGTGCGTTCGAGCATCCTGTCAGTCTTCAAGTTGAAGGCAGAGGAGGGCGCGTTTCCTTGGTCTTTAGTTGTGGGATTTTTTATTTTATTTTAGAGGAAATGCGGTATGAGTAAACGCGAAACAACGAAGTATAAAATTGATCGTCGTATGGGAGAAAATATTTGGGGTCGCCCGAAGTCTCCTGTTAATCGCCGTGATTATGGCCCAGGCCAGCATGGTCAACGCCGGAAAGGAAAGCTTTCTGATTATGGTGTACAATTGCGTGCTAAACAAAAATTAAAAGGATTTTACGGTGATATTTCAGAAAAACAGTTCCGTAGAATTTATCAAGAGGCTGCTCGTCGGCACGGCGATACTGGTGAGAACTTTATTGGACTTCTAGAGTCGCGTTTGGATGCTATTGTTTATCGTGCAAAATTTGTGCCAACAATTTTTGCTTCTCGCCAATTTATTAATCATGGTCATGTGAGTGTAAATGGTCGACGCACAAATATTCAATCATATCGCTGCAAACCGGGTGATGTTATTGAAGTTCGTGAAAAATCAAAAAAGCTTGTTTTAGTTTTAGAATCTGTACAATTGGTAGAACGTGATGTGCCTGAATATATTGAAGTGGATCATGATAAGATGAAGGCAACATTTACTCGTGTTCCTGCTTTTACAGATGTACCTTATGCTGTACAAATGGAGCCAAATCTGGTTGTTGAATTTTATTCTCGTTAAGTGTTATGGAGAGAGTATTACTCTCTCTACTTTGTTGTATGTTTAAAAATATTATTTTTTATATCCGTTGAATCTACAAATGATTTTTGTGAGTGGTGCGTATTAATTTATTTTTGTTTTTATGCATTATGATTTATTGTAGTCTTATTTAATTTTGTGGTTTAAATAAATATCACTTTATGCTGCTTTATACCTGCTATGAGTTCATATACTTTACAGGAAAAGTTATTATATTGTGAAAGTTTAAATTTATTATATCATGGAAAACTCTTCAGCCAAATATCAAAAAATGGAAGAGAATATAGATAAATCTGTTTCTTTTGCAGTAGAAGTTGATGATTGTCATCCAATGTTTCGGATTGCACCTTCTACTGTTGAATTTAATAAGTTGCGTAAACGGCTTTTGCGCAATGTACGGCAAGCGTTTGATGATTTTTCTATGCTTTCTTCAGGAAAAAAATGGCTTGTTGCTTTATCAGGTGGAAAGGATTCTTATGGTTTACTTGCGCTTCTTTTAGATTTAAAGTGGCGTGGTCTTTTACCTGTTGAAATTTTGGCCTGTAACCTTGATCAAGGGCAACCAGGATTTCCAAGGCATATTCTTCCAGATTTTTTAAGCTCTTACCAAATTCCATATCGTATTGAATATCAGGATACTTATTCAATTGTTACGGATAAATTGACACATACGCAAACATATTGTTCGCTTTGTTCTCGATTGCGACGCGGTAATCTATATCGTGTCGCACGTGAAGAGGGGTGTTCTGCGTTAGTTCTTGGGCATCATCGTGATGATGTCTTAGAAACGTTTTTCATGAATTTGTTTCATGGTGGCCGATTAGCAGCTATGCCTGGCAAGCTTATAAATGATGAGGGAGATCTTTTTGTTTTACGCCCTCTTGTTTATGCTGCTGAGGAAGATATGGAAAAATTTTCTCAAGCAATGCAGTTTCCTATTATTCCTTGTAACCTTTGCGGTAGTCAAGATGGCTTGCAACGTAATGCCATGAAAGAAATGCTAAAAGATATAGAAAAAAAAATGCTAGGACGTAAGGATACTATGATTCGTGCTTTAACAAATGTGCGTCCAAGTCATTTACTTGATACAAAAATTTTTGATTTCAAAAATTTTATATAGATTATGAGACGTTAATAAAATAGTTTCAGTCCTTTTTATAGCTTCAAATTGTAATATTATAAATATTCATTTAGTAATAATAAATTTGCCTATCTGTAATGGTTATTATGATAATATATTGCAATATTATGTGCTTTTAAAACGTTATGTTAATTAAAGCTTATAGAAATTTATAATGATTTTCATTGATAGAGCTTTTTATCTTTTAAATAAGTAAAATTTTTATTTTGCTATAAAGAGTGAGATTGATTTTATTTTATTTTTTTCAGAAATACTTTTTATTGTAAACAATTTATGATAAATTTTTATGTTTTTTTATATTAAAAATTAAAGATCAAAATATTTAATTTTATGAAATGATAATAACTTTTTACTTTTGTTTGTAATAATTTTTTGAATTCGTAAAGAATTATTTATAAAATGTGAAATAAGATTATTATATAAAGCAGAGATAATATTAATATAAAATCTATATCACTTAGATTAGCTTTAAATAAATCTTTATAATAAATTTAAAAAATTGTTTTGTTTTCTAAAATAGAGCTATGTGCTTTGTAATTTTTATCATAAAGATATCAATGAAAAGATACTTTTTCAATCAGTGTAATGATTCTTAATTAAGTGTATATTTAGAATCATTTCTTTATTTTATATCTTTATCAATAATGTTTTTCGATATCGTTTAAGTTATATAACTTCTAATTCATGGAGTGGTGATTATTCGGTATATGACCACTGTAAATTATAGAAATTACGCTAGTATCTTATTTGGTAATAAGAAAAAGATTCTTAAAGATATAAAAGTTGTGGTATTTTGTGCTATAAAAATAATAACGTAAATGTTTCTTTACAATTAAGTTTTTTCTTATTTATGGACTGTAATAAAGAACTGTATATGTTATTTGTCCATTCTTTTGCTTCAATAATTTTAAACTGTTTGCTATTTATCTTTCAAAGATTTAAAATACTTTTTGATTAAGATATTGTTTTTACTAAAATTTTAAAAGAAAAAAATTGTGTATGCAATAATGCAAAAAGGAGAAAGATTAAAAAAAAATATTGATAACTAAAATAAACAATAATATTTTTCTTAAAAGGTGTTGACCAAATGAAAAGTCGACCGTATGTTCCGTTTACTTTCTACAAGTAAGGTGGCTTGTTTGGGAGCGCGTAGCTCAGCTGGTAGAGCAACTGACTTTTAATCAGTAGGTCCAGGGTTCGAATCCCTGCGCGCTCACCACATTTAAATAAAGATGATAAAAAGGCACTATGAATTTTGAATCTTCAACTCCAGATAATCTATTTATTGAAATTTCTAATGTAGTTTCTGTTCATCTTAAATGTGCTTTTGTTGTAAGATTTTATCAGGAAGAGTAATTTGCTACTACCAATGAAAAAAATCTCTTAGTGAGGATTGAGAGATAGGCAATAAACAGAGATAAATATTCGAAAAGAACAAAAACTTTCGTTCCCGAAAAGTTTAAAGTGATTAAAGGTTTTAAGTAATCAAAAAATCTTACCAAAAGACTTAAAATTTTAAGTTAACTATTAATTAAAATGATATTTGCAGAAAATTAAAAATATTTTTATCAGTCTAAATTTAGAAGCATTGTATCTTAATTAAGTATTGCGTAACACTGTAAATAACTACGGTAAAAGTAAGCTGAGTGTTTGACAGAACGAAAATTTTTAAAGCTATATCAGTTTCAATCTAAACGCGTTAAAAGAGATATTTACGTTAAAACAAAAGTAATAGCAAAATTCTTTGAATCGGATCCTGTTGATTCAGGAACATTATTGCCGCTTGAATTTTTAAAGGTGAAAGAAATAAAGTATAGCGGGTTTACACGATGTCTCTAGAAAAAATTCTACTCTACAGTTTTATAAAAAAAGCAGGTGTTAATTAAGTTAAGAATGGGGGAGAATATATTTTAAATAACTAAAAGATGATCAATTCTTTATTGCAAAATGAGAGAGACAGTGCAGAAATCACATCTAAGCAAGAAATTGTAAGTTCCATTGAATAACATGCCAATAAGATGAGCTTCAGATACACTTTGCTTATCAGGAATGTGATGCCAATAAAAAGGCTAGGCAATGTTCTTAATTTACACTTATACTTTATATACTGTCGATTTGTTATCGATTATGTGTTTGCTCTTCTTCGAGAAAATTTCAGAAAAATTTTTGTAAAAAACACTTTTCAGCGGTTGGTTATTGTTGTGGGGTAGGCGAGTGCAACTATCGTTAGCGATAAAATTTTAAAATTGACTGTATATTATAAACATAACTATTTGATAAATAATGATTTTAATGTGTACTACGTATGTACACTGTGTAGTAATTTATGTGCATGCTATACACAATATATAATTATTTTAATAAAAGTGATATCCGTCATTTGATAGTGTCGCAAGAGTATATCTGTTATAGATATCAAAGTTTTAACAAATATTTTAAATTGATAGCGAATAGATTACCAAAACAATTTTTTCTCTGCACATTCAATACTTTGACTAGTTATATTCTTGTTGTGTACAATGATTTTATTGAATGTAGTTATGCTACACGATACTTTTTTAAGGAAAAATTTGATGATGAACTATCGACCACGTTTTTTAGCACTCGGCGCTTTTAAAAAAGATTATTAATAAACACCTAATCAGTAAGAATTTATCATGAACATTCTTATAAAATTCAAAGAAAGCACTTATCAATAACGCAACAATTTAGCAAAATGCATCTAGTCGTAAGATTGCGAATCTGTGCGATAAAAAGTATGGCCATGTTATGCATGGCATCAAGAAAATGCTTGAGTAATTATTAAGTCAATTCTTAATTTTGCCATATTTTCTACACTAAAAAAAGTCAATTATCACTATTTATATAAGTATATAATTTACTTATCCACAGTTTATATTATTATATTGTATCTTATTAAGATATTGATTTTTTTATATTTTATGTACTTTAATATTTAGCTAGATAGCATTTATTTTCTATGATGTATAATAAAAAAGTTTTAAAAAAGGTTAAAATTGTATTAATCTTTTGGTGGAAAGCGAATTTTAAGCATACCTTAAATGTTTAAGAAAAATAGTTTAATGTTTAAGGGAAATATTTTGCGAGTATAATTTTTTTACGTGTAAAGATACGATTCGCTTTTATAGTGAAGTCAATAAAAATAAGCCGAGTTACAAATGCTTAACGGTAAAAGAAATATTATCCCTATTATTAAGTTAGTTTTCAAATTTGCTTCTGTAGTGGCTGTTTCCCAGTTATTAGTATCTTGCAGCACAAGTAAAATAGCACTATTAGCAGTAAAAGATTCTGAACATAATAAAAGAACTGGTACAAAAAGCGCCTCTTTGCCTAAAAAAGTTTCAAATGAGCAAATTAAATCGAAAAAAAAGAGTAATGGACGTGCTGTTGTTGGCAGGCCTTACCAAATAAAAGGAAAGTGGTATTATCCTAAAGATGATCCGGCTTATAAGCGGGTTGGGCAAGCTTCATGGTATGGTTCATACTTTCATGGACGCTTAACTGCAAATGGTGAAGTTTATGATATGAATCTCTTGACTGCTGCTCACCCAACGATGCCTTTGCCTAGCTATGCTCGTGTTACTAACCTAGAAAATGGATCTTCTCTCATTGTTAGAGTAAATGATCGTGGTCCATTTATGAAAGATAGAATCATTGATTTATCAAAACAAGCTGCGATGGTACTTGGTTATGCTAATGCAGGAATAGCAAATGTTAAAGTAGAATATGTTTCTAAAGCCCCCGTTGATTATTATGATGGCGCTTATTTAATGGCTTCTTATACGTTTGGGAATCATTCTTCACCTTTATTGACATTGGCGGATATTTCAGGAAAGAGAGAAGACGTCATGTTAGGAAAGTTAAATTTGAATAGTCAAAGAAAATTAATCAAATCTGCGATTGAACAGAAACACTTGAGTAAAATTGCTTCAATAAAATTGCCAGAAATTGGTCCTATTTTGATTAATAAGCCTACCTCATTCAATCAGGTAGCTTTTGTAAATAAATAAAATAATAACAGATTGGTTTTAATGAATTTAAGTAATAATATGTTAGTTTTTTATCATATACATTTTAAAATCATAGATAATAAAAGTGATTTATTATCTGATTAAACTCTCGTTTTAAAAATGAGATTGGATATTGTTTATCAGAGCGATATTGTTTGAAATTTAAAAATTTATTGTGTTTTTAATGTATTTTTGAACTTTATTTAGATAAAAAATAAAGAAAAGTGCATTTTGTTATTTTATCTTTATGGCAAATAAAATAAGAATTTATTTTAAATTTACAGACGACTCTTAGTTTGCAAAAAACGAACAACTCTTTTCTTGCACAAGAAGATTCTTTATGCTGATTCTTTAGATATGGGAGGATTAGCTATGCATATGACATTAAAAATTTTGTTTCTTTTATTTTTGATGTTGATATTGTCCGAGCAGGGGAAAGCGCAAAGTTTTCAGATTTCTGCATCGCAATTATTATTACTAGATGATAATACAGGTACAATTCTTTGTGAAAAAAATAGTGATGTTGCTTTTTTTCCTGCGTCATTAGTAAAATTAATGACAGCTGAGGTTGTATTTCATCAATTAAAGGAAGGGGTATTAAATAGCGTACAAACATTCAAAGTGAGTGAAAATGCTTGGCGCAAAGGTGGAGCTCCTTCGGGTACAACCACTATGTTTGCAAAAGTGAAAACAGAAATTAATATTTCTGATCTTTTGCATGGTTTAATTGTTGCCAATGGAAATGATGCAGCTATTATTTTAGCTGAAGGGATAGCGGGAAGTGAGGCTGATTTCGCAAAATTGATGAATCAGCGAGGCAAGGTGCTTGGATTGTCGCATAGTCATTTTGTTAATGCGACAGGACTTCCTGAAGAAGGGCAGTTTGTAACATTGCGCGACATGATAGCACTAGTACGTCATATTGTTCATGAACATTCTGATTATTATTCGCTTTACAGTGAACCTAATTTTACTTGGAGTAAAATTTTTCAGCGTAATAAAAATCCTCTTATCGCTAAAAAAATTGGTGTAGAAGGCTTTGGCTTTGGTTATAGCGAAGAAGAAGGATTTTCAATGGTTGTTTCCGTCTATAAAAATCATCGACGTCTTTTTTTAGCAATAAATGGCTTGCAAGATAGTAAAGAACGTACAAAAGAAGTAGAACGTATTCTTCAATGGGGAATGACAGCTTTTGATCTTAAAACAATTTTTACAAAAGAAGAGGTGGTTGGTCGCGCTTCTGTTTATGGTGGATCGCACAATTTTGTCCCATTGATTGTTAAGGAGCCGATAAGTTTTATGCTTTCGAATGAAAAAGAAGTTAACGTTAAAGCAAGAATTAAATATCATGGTCCATTGAAAGCTCCTATTGTTTTAGGGCAATCTGTCGGTGTTATTCAGATTTTAGAAAATGACAGGATTTTTTTTGAAAAGCCGGTTTTTGCTGGCGTTAATATTCAAGAAGGAAGCTTCTTTTCGAAAGTAAAAGATGCATTGTATGAAGTGACAATTGGATGGTTGCGAAAATATTTATAGTACATACTAAATAAGGTTAAGGTTCATTCGTGTCAGGATTTTTTATTACATTTGAAGGAGGAGAGGGAGTAGGGAAAACGACACAAATTTCTTTGCTTAGTCAATATCTCAATAGTAAAGGTCATGATGTTATTACGACACGGGAACCTGGAGGAACAGTAGGTGCAGAAGTAATACGCCATGTTTTATTAACGGGTCAAGTACACCATTACGGATCTTTAATTGAGGCAGCTTTATTGACTGCAGCACGTGCTGACCATGTTACCGAAGTTATTGCTCCTTCTTTACAAAAAGGTAAAATCGTTTTATGTGATCGCTTTATTGATTCTACACGTGTTTATCAAGGGCTCAATGGTAGAGTAGACCCTCGCACTCTTTCAGTTTTAGAAAGTATTGCTATAGATGGTATAATGCCTAATTTAACATTTTTGCTAGATATGCCAGCAATATGCGGTATAAAACGTGCAAATTTACGAAGAAAAAAAACAGAGACAATTGATTGTTTTGAAAAAGATGGATTAAAGATTCAAGAACAAAGACGTCAGGCTTTTCTTCAATTGGCAAAGCAAGAACCGCATCGATTTTGTGTAATTGATGCAACAAACACAGTGGAAGTTATTGCACATAAAATAAAAGATGTTTGTCATCAGATAATTGTGGATCATTTTTTATGAATGATATAAACTGTTTACGTCAATATGATGATATCGATACAATTTTGTCGTCGTCACAAAATAATCTTATTTTCGGCCATGAGAATGTTCGTCATCTTTTAATGCAAATGCGCGAAAAAGAGCGTTTACATCATGCATTATTATTTGAAGGAGAGTATGGGATTGGAAAAGCCACGTTAGCGTTTCATTTTGCTTGGAATATTTTAAGTTCTCAAAAGAATTATTTTTTACAACCAGAGCCTAACTCAATTATATGGCGCCAAATTACACAAGGAAGTCATCCAAATTTTTTATATATTTCACGTCGCTTTGATTTGAAAACACAAAAGTTTAAAGCAGGCATATCCGTTGATGATATTCGCGATGTCATTCATTTTTTAAACCAAACAGCGCAAGATAGTGGATGGCGCATTGTTATTATTGATTCTGCTGATGATATGAATAGAAGCGCTGCCAACGCAATTCTTAAAACGCTTGAAGAACCTCCAGCAAAGACTTTGTTTATTATTATTACGCATTTTTCGGGAAAATTGTTTCCGACAATTCGCTCACGGTGCCAACAGATTTCTTTCCAATCATTGCACAAAAGTGAAATGAAGCAAGTCATTACACATGTTTTTTCTAATAAAAACATCATTGATGAAGAAACAGTTGAAATGATTATTCAAAAATCCAAAGGGAATCCTCGAAAAGCCGCTTTACTTATTTGTCATGGTGGACTTGAAATTATTAAAACTATCAATTTGTTCTTAGAGAAACCTGTATATGACGTAACTATTGCACACACTCTTGCCCAAACATTATCCTCTTCTTCTTTAGTAACCCAATTTCAACAATTTTGTGATGAAATTCTTGATAAAATTAGAAAAAGAGCTATCACGTTTGCTGAAATAGGAAATCTTACTTTTTCAAAAAATTGCGCGCAAGCATGGAAAGAAATTCATCAAGAAGTAGGGGAAATACAGTCGTTTAATCTTGATAAAAAGCAATTCGTTATCAATTTGCTTTTTAAAGTACATAAGATCTTTCAAGAAAGTAAGCTTTTTCCGTGACAATATGATTAACAGTCGTTATGTCATTATATCTTCTATTGCGTTTTACAATGAGTATGACATGCGTGATACATATTATATAACTACTCCAATTTTTTATCCTAATGGCACTCCGCATATTGGACATGCTTATAGTGCAATTGCAAGCGATTCCTTGGCTCGGTTTCATAGATTAGATGGCAGAGATGTGTTTTTTCTATCTGGTACGGATGAGCATGGTTTAAAAATGCAACAAACAGCAGAAGCGTTAGGTATAACACCTAAACAACTTGCAGACTGTAATAGTGCAGTGTTTAATAAAATGCTTACAACATTAAATTGCTCTAATGATGATTTTATTCGTACGACAGAGAAGCGGCATTACCAAGCGTGTCAAGAGATTTGGAAGAAAATGGAAGCCAATGGTGATATCTATATTGGTCGTTATAGTGGTTGGTATTCGGTTCGTCAGGAAGCTTATTATGAAGAAAAGGATACTGAAATTGGAGAAGATAAAATTCGCCGTGAAAAAGAGTTAGGATCTCCAGTTGAATGGAACGAAGAAGAAAGCTATTTTTTTAGACTTTCCCGTTATGAAGAAGTTCTTCTTGAATATTATAAAAAACATCCTAATTGCATTTTTCCTATTGAACGGCGTAACGAAATTATAAGTTTTATCAAATCAGGCTTAAAAGATATATCTATTTCACGGACAAGCTTTAACTGGGGGATTCCTGTTCCAAATAATCCGAAACATGTGATGTATGTTTGGGTTGATGCACTCACAAATTATTTATCAGCAATTGGTTTTTTTGATAAAGATTCAAAAAATCGTGATTTTTGGCCTGCAAAGATCCATATCATTGGTAAAGATATTATCCGTTTTCATGCAGTTTATTGGCCAGCGTTTTTAATGTCTGCAGGAATTGAATTGCCTGAGCGTATTTTTGCTCATGGTTTTTTGCTGAATCGTGGTGAAAAAATGTCAAAATCCATAGGTAACGTCGTTGATCCTTTTGAAATGGTGGATCGCTATGGTCTGGATCAGGTGCGTTATTTTCTTCTTCGTGAAGTACCGTTTGGACAAGATGGTAGTTATAGTCATGATCATTTTGTAAATCGTATTAATGCAGATCTTGCTAATGATCTTGGTAATTTAGCACAGCGCTCTTTATCTATGATTGCTAAAAATTGTGGTGCGAAAGTCCCTGTGCCAACAGGATTTTTAGCTCAAGATGAGCAACTTTTAGAGCAATCTCTTCAAGCACTTGAAAGTTTACGCCAATCCATGCTTTTCCAGAAAATGCATTTAGCGCTTGCAGCTGTTTTTTCAGTTGTAACAAATGCTAATCGCTATTTTGCTAATGAACAACCTTGGAGTTTACGGAAAAATAATCCAGAGAGATTTTTTACAGTTCTTTACGTAACTGTAGAAACTTTGCGGCGAATAGGAATTATGTTGTTGCCTTTTATGCCTCAATCAGCAAGCAAACTTCTTGATAGTCTTGCAATTTCTGAAAAAGATAGATTGTTGCATCATGTAACGAATTCAAAGATTAAAGAAGGCCTTGATCTTCCTTCACCAAAACCGATTTTTCCTCGTTATATCTTGAAGAAAGACGATATTCATCATGCTGATTGATACACATTGTCATCTTGATTTTGAGAATCTTGCACAAAATTTGGGTGATGTTATTCAACGAGCCTTAGATGCTGACGTTAAACGTATGATAACAATTTCAACACGTGTTAGTGAATTAGATAAGCTTTTAGCAATTACACAAGCTTACGATGAAATATTTTGTTCTGTTGGAACTCATCCTAATCATACTCATGAAGAACAAAATATTAAGGGTAAAGACCTTATTCATTTGTCAAATCATCCTAAAATTGTTGCATTTGGAGAAACAGGTCTTGATTATTATTATGATTATTCTTCTCCAAAAGAGCAAAAGAAAAATTTTCTGGAACATATCATCGCTTCTCGGGAAACGCAGCTGCCCCTTATCATTCACTCACGGGATGCTGATATAGATATGGAGCAAATATTACGAGAACAAATGAAAGAAGGTTTTTTTCCATTCGTATTCCATTGTTATTCATCTGGAATGCAACTTGCTCGTGTTGGTATTGAACTTGGTGGTTATATATCTTTTTCAGGAATTCTTACTTTTAAAAATGCTTCTGAAATCCGTGAAATAGCAAAAATTGTGCCTCATGAGCGTTTATTGATTGAAACGGATGCGCCATTTTTAGCACCTATTCCTCACCGAGGAAAAATAAATGAGCCTTCTTTTGTACGTTATACAGCAGCTATTTTAGCTGAAGCTATTGGCTTAAACATTGAAGAAATAGCTCAAATAACGACGCGAAATGCTTTTCGTTTATTTAACAAAATGAAATAAGGGAAAAGATATGTTTGACCGGTATAGATTTACAATATTAGGCTGTGGTCCTTCTGCTGGAGTTCCGCGTCCTAATGGTGATTGGGGTGCTTGTGATCCGAATAATTCTAAAAATAAGCGCTATAGAAGTTCTTTATTAGTTGAACGTGTTCATACATCAGGAAAAAAAACAACACTTGTTATTGATACTGGTCCAGATTTTAGATCACAAATGATAGATGGATGTGTGAAGCATCTCGATGCTGCTCTCTATACGCATTTTCACGCAGATCACATTCATGGTATCGATGATTTGCGCAGTTATGCACTTGCACAGAAATGTTTGATAGATATTTATGCAGATGCACCTACAATAAAGTACCTCAATAATGCTTTTGGATATTGTTTCCAAACGCCTAAAAATTCACTTTATTCACCCATTTTAAAAGCACATCTTATAAATGAGGATAGCCAGTTTACAATTCAGGGACAGGGTGGTGCAATAACTGTTAGTACACATTTACAATTTCACGGTGCCATCCATTCGTTAGGTTTTCGTATTGGCAATGTTGCTTATTGTACAGATGTTAATAAATTTCCTGAAAAAACATTAATAAAATTAATGAATTTAGATGTTTTAATTATTGAGGCTCTTCAATTTGAACCTCATACAAGTCATTTTTCAGTTGATCAGGCTTTGCAATGGATAAAATGTTTAAAACCAAAGCAAGCTATATTAACACATATGGATAAATCACTTGATTATAATGATCTTGTAAGACATATTCCAACACATGTTACGCCTGCATATCAGGGACTTACTTTTGAAAAAAGTATATCTCTTACTGACTAAAATATTAAATCAATTTTAGATGTAATTTTGTTTTTATAAAAGTATTATTTTTTGCATAAATTTTTGTATGTGGATATATAATATTATTATTCTCAATTTTTTTAAAATTTATACAAATAGTATGATGTGTTTTATATTTTTTTACATATAATTTATTTAAAATTATTTAGTAATTCTGTTTAATGATTTTTATTACTGCATATTAGTTTTTAAATAATATTGCAATTATTAAAAATATATTGCCAAAATATTGACATAGTTTTGTTATAATAGTGATTTCTATGACAGAAATGTGAAAAATGTGTATAAAATAAGTTTTAATTGAAGGCTTCTTTTTTTGCTCTAAATCACATTCGTATTATCGCATAATATATATTATGGAATATTTTTAATAGAATAGAAAGGATATGTATTATAATGTTAATAGCATCGCTTTTTGGAACAGTATCATCATTAGTATGGATTTTTTCAGCAAAAGCTACCAGTCCTTTGGATTTATGGTGGGTTCTGTTTCTTTAAAAAAGTTCTATTTTATTATTAGGTAAAAAGACTCTACGGCAATTAAGAAAGTTTGATAATTAAGAAAGTTCTATGACGTTATTAAAAACTTCAGGTCAATTATTCTATCCTGAAGTTTTTAAATTTAGTAATCTGTTATAGTATCGGCAGAATCATTCATATGATTTTTCTTAAAAAATGCAATCGTGATTTGTAGCATCACGAGAATTAAGAATAATATTCCGTGCAATAGTAGCATAAACAATTTATAAGAAAAGTTAGAATGAGAAATTGTTATCATCAGCGTTTCAGTAAGGGCTGCAACACACCATAGTACAATTCCCCATGGCGAATACATCCAAAGTCCAAGTGAAGCAATTGGATAAACAATAGCTAATGTGCCTGATAAAAATTGCCATTGCCATGGCATAAGATCAAAACGCCACAAAATTCCCGAAAATACACCAACAAGACGCAACCAATAATGAATGCTTAAACTTAAGCAAATAAGTGCTAAAAAACGCAAATAAAAGTTGTAAATTAATAAAAGTATATTAGTTTTTGAAATCTGTTTTTTAGGGTTATTTATCAAAGTGATAATTCTCGTTCAACGGGTTGAAAATACACATCAATCATTTTATCTGTTATATCTGAAAGCTTATTTGGATTCCATTTAGGCATTTTATCCTTATCAATTAACATCGCACGCACACCTTCACAAAAATCATGTGAATTAATCATATGATGTGCAATGCGATTTTCAATTCGCATACATTCTTCCAAAGTTTGACATGAATTCTGTTTCATTTGTCTCCAGATAATTTTCAAACTTGTTGGGGAACGTGATTGTAAAGTATCATAACATTCTTTGGCAAATAAAACTCCTTCACAACTTTTTTTATGAAGCAATTCTATACATTCTTCCAAGGTATCTGTACTAAAACAAATATTTATTACACAGCGTGTTTCGTAATTTGTTTCAAAATTTTTTGTAATTGCTCGTTCTTTTAAAGCTAAAATAGGATTTCCTTGCTCAATAATAGCATTTTTAACGATATTTAGTTCAGATTCAGGAACCGCATGCGTTGCTAATCCTAAATTTAAACAATCTCCCCACCTTATATGCGCACCTGTCAAAGCAAGATAAACACCAAAAAAATCAGGAAGAGGTGGCAGAAAAAAGCTCGCGCCAACATCTGGAAAAAATCCAATAGCACTTTCTGGCATAGCAAAAACTGTATTTTCCGTAACAATCCGGTGTGAGCCGTGTATAGCAATCCCAACCCCTCCTCCCATACAAATTCCATTTAAGAAAGAGATATAAGGCTTTGGAAAGCGCTTAATGTAAGCATTTAAACGATATTTATCGCTAAAATATTGATAAGAAGAAGCCGTTTTCCCCATATGATAAATTTCAACTACATCTCCACCTGCACAAAAGGCACGTCCCTCTCCTTCAATTAAGATGCACGAAATATCATCATCTTTTGCCCACGCATTAAGAGCTTTTTCAAAAGCAAAAATCATCTTATGATTAAAAGCATTTAATACAGAAGGACGTGTGAGCTTTATAATACCAGCACACCCCTCTTTCGTAAATGAAATATCACCGTCTGCCCCAAAATCAATTTGCATCTTAGAACTTTCTTAAGTTACTTATTTTATTGTTTGAAATAACTTTTTTGCTCCTAATTGAGGAAATAGCTGCATGATAGCACCAATACAATATATATATATGCCAGTTATTGAAATCCCTACTTTTACCCAATATGGAGCATTAAGTTGGTAAAAAAATGCAGCACCACCGAAAAAACACCATAAGAGAAAAATTGAAAAATTAAGCTTACGTAAACGGATAACTCTTACTGGATGAACAAAATAAATTGGTAAAAAAGATATAATAGCAGATAGAACAATGACAGTGAAACTGATCCACTCTTCTGGTCTTACTACAAAAAGCGTAAAAATCGTCATATTCCAAACTACAGGAAATCCTTTAAAAAAGTTTTCTTTGGTTTTCATTCCTGTATCAGCATAATAAATAGCTGACGCAATGACAATGATAGCGCTTAGTAAGAATGATAATTTTGGCCCCACAAAACCACTTTGATAAAGTGCGAATGCTGGAATTAAAACATAAGTTACGTAATCAATAATGTTATCTAATAATTCTCCAGACCATGTTGGGAGTACGTACTTAACATCAAGTTTACGTGCAATTGGCCCATCAATACCATCAACAAGAAGTGCAAGTCCGAGCCAGAAAAACATAGCTGTCCATTCTTTTTCAGATGCAGATATAAGAGAAAGAAATGCTAAAAATGAACCAGAAGCCGTTAGTAAATGAACAGAAAAAGCTTTAGCTTGGGGCATCGTTACTCTTTTTTGACGTAACAGATCAGCTTTAGTTTTAATTTTTTTTGTTAGTTTACGTTTCAAGGTTTTTTTATCCTCGGTTCCAAAATTTTTACCCATTTTGCAATATATTACTCTTCTCTTTATGATATGATTCATCAGGAAAAAAAACACAAAAAGATCACTTTTTTATATCGCATTATTTATTACATAGTGTAATAAGAGAGGTTTACACAATAAAAAATGCTTATCCATTTAGAAATATTAAAATGGTCGATAAGTTAGAAAGGCTCAAACTATTGTGACATTAGAGAAAAATAAGCGCGAGAGTATTGCTGTTATTGGCGCAGGCCCAGTGGGTATGTTAGCAGCGCTTAGCCTTGCGTATAAAGGGTATTCTGTTTTTCTCATTGGTCCACCTTCTTGTGTAGATGAATTGCGAACAACCGCTCTTATGATGCCGGCGATTCATATGTTAAAAAAAATGAATATTTGGAATGTTCTCAAAAATTATGCTACAGCTTTATCTTTTATAAAAATCATTGATGTTACGTCTAGGATTGTGCGTGCTCCTATTGTAAATTTTTGTTCTGCTGAAATTGGAGAAGAGGCTTTTGGTTATAATATACCTAATGTAGAGTTAAACAAAATTTTATGCGATTTTATTACAAATACACCAAATATTATAAGATTTTTCTCTTCAGCAAAATTTTTTCTTCATCAAGAAGATCATATATGCATTACTCTTGAGGATGGAAAAATGATTCAAACGCCACTTGTTATTGCTGCTGATGGACGCCATTCTTCAGCGCGCGCAGCAGCTGGTATAAGCATCAAACAGTGGAGTTATTCGCAAACAGCATTAGTTTTAAATTTTTCACATGATTTTTCTCATAAAAATACATCGATTGAGTTTCATACAGAGAATGGTCCATTTACACAAGTACCACTCCAAGGGTATAGATCAAGCCTTGTATGGGTTGTCACCTCTTCTCGCGCTGAAGAATTACTTAATCTAGAACCAAAAGAGATTGCAAAAGTGATTGAAGAACAGATGCAGTCGATCCTTGGAAAGGTAACGTTAGAATCATCAATCCAAACTTGGTCCCTTTCAGGACTGATTTCTTATCGTTTTGCCGCTAATAGAACGATTTTAGTAGGTGAGGCTGCTCACGTTCTTCCCCCTATTGGAGCACAAGGATTAAATTTAGGATTTAGTGATGTTCAAACTTTGATTGATATTTTGCCTAATCAAATATCTCATTCTAATATTAAAATGATTATTGCATATTATAATAAACGCCGCAAACCCGATATATTTATCAGAAGTGGATCTGTTCATATGCTTAATTATGCTCTACTTTCTAATATACTGCCTATTCATATCATACGGAGCACTGGGCTTGGATTATTACGCAATTGCTCACCATTACGTAACCTTTTTATGCGTGAAGGCATGTATTTTGGTTATGGATTGAAAAAAAATTATGCAAATATTTCCAAAAATAGCTAAAATGGCTGTATTTATATGATAACAAAATGAATGGGAATGATATAGCTTATAGTAAGCATATTTTATTAGATAATAAGTGTTTTTTACAAGTTGGTGCATTAATTTATCGCGTAAAAAACGAAAATCTTGAGTTTCTTCTCATTACTAGTAGAGGGACTAAGCGATGGATCATACCAAAAGGATGGCCAATTCCAAAGAAATCTCTTTCACAGGCAGCACTCCAAGAAGCATTTGAAGAGGCTGGAGTACGAGGTATTATTGGAACATCCCCTATAGGTACGTATGAATATGAAAAATTAGATTTTCCTGTAAGAAAAAGAGGTAAACTTCGTGTTTACATTTTTTCTATGCTCTATTCACATCAAGAAAGAAAATGGCCAGAACAAGGTCAACGCATATGTGAATGGGTTACAGCGTCAGAAGCAGCAAGACGTGTCAAGGAGCCACAGCTTAAGAAAATTCTGTTACACTATAGACCACATTAAAATAAATCTACATAAAATTCATCATAATACATTTTTTATATCAGTCATTTATATTTTATAAATATCTTAAAATTGCTTATGTAAATGGGCATAAATTTTTACAATATCTTATAAAAAAGTAATTATAGTTAATACTTAAATTTTTTAAATTCCTCGCTGTTAAGTATAATGTAAAAATAAAATAATCTTTGGAACTTGTGAGAAATACAAAGGTTAAGCGTACGAGATAAACATTAAAAAGCATCGTTTAAATAAATGGTGATCAGATGAAATTAAGTAAAAACGTAAAATTAATTATTTTTTTTATAATGGCCATATGTATCTCATCTATCATCATAGTTTCAATAAGTGAAGCTTTCTATAATCCTTCTTGCCAAACTTCTGAGTATGGTTTTGCTCAAGATAAAATTAAATCAGGTCAAAATTCATTTACTGCTTTGCAAATTAAAAATTATCTTACGAAAAATGGTTTTAGTAATATTAAACGATTGCGTTTAGATGATAAAGGCATTTGGCGTGCTTTAGTAGAATTTAAAAAGTGTCATTTCCTCATATCAATCGATTATTCTGGAGCAATCTGCATTCAAAATGAAAGAGATAAATATGATTGAATTTAAAGTTGTTAAAAACATTAATTCAAACGGATATAATAGAACTTTTTTTAAAAAGATTTGTTATTCTATTAAAGAGCTTGTACTCATCGGAGGTTTAAACGGTAGTGTATCAGGAGCAATTGCAGCAATTCTTGCAGCTTATGGTTATATTGCTCTTCCAGGATTTGGTCCCATTATCGCAATGGGCATAGGAATAGCCTTCTTTACTGGCATAATAATTGGTGCAACAGCAGGATTTGTAATGGGTATTTTTGTTGGCACATTCTGCGCTTTTGTGAAAAGCTTATATACATAATAATCTTGTTCATAAATATTTTGTACGAACACATATAATTAATGGATTATATATTATCATTTTTAATAAAATTTCAATTATTATGAATAGAATACTACTAAAATTTTAAATAATTTTTTATTTGATTACATTTGGATAAAATAAGTGGCGCATTATTATATAATAAAGATATTTGTTTTTATATTGTTTATTTAACGTAAGTATAAAAAAGGTCATAAATGAATAAATTTTTTTTTCCTTTGTTAATTTCATTCGCATTTTTAAATTGTGGCGTTTCTGCATTAGCAACATCAACTCAAGTAACAATTTATAAGTTAGAAAAAGACAACGAAAAAAGTCCTATAGGTATAATAAAAATTGAAGAAAGTGCATATGGTTTGATTTTTACACCAAATTTATCTACACTTCCAGAAGGTTTGCATGGTTTTCATGTGCATAAAAATCCTTCATGTGATACGAAAGAGGATGTGATTGGTGGTGCAGCGGGAAAGCACTATGATCCCCAAAATACAAATAAACATCTTGGACCCTATAATGTTAATGGACATCTTGGTGATTTGCCTGCACTTTATGTCGATGAAAATGGTCAAGCAACAATGAGTGTTTTAGCTCCACGAATTAAAAAAATTTCTGAAATTCAAGACCACTCATTAATGATTCATGTAGAAGGAGATAATCACTCAGATAAACCATTACCTTTTGGGGGAGGCGGTGCACGTTTGGCATGTGGTGTTATTACAGGATAAACCTAAAATCCGTAGTGAACTGTAGATGTATATACTCTTCTACAGTTTAGTGATGATGTAGCTTGCTACAAATTTTTGCACAATTTTAGTATTCTAAATTTTATTATAATAATTAATAACGATATAATCTCTTCGTTAAATTAATTTTTTAATTTTCTCTCCTCTTCTAATTCAAAAATGAAGCAACTACGATTTTTAACTAGTTTTTTGTCTCAAAAATCACTTCTTATGATCAGTGAACCTACTTCTTTTTATATATGGGAAATGTGTTGTAATCATTAGATTCAATTTAAATACACTCTCTTTTTCAATTTAGATAAACTTTAATTTGATTTACGACAGTTTATACAATTGTTCTTTAAATTTAAACACTTGTACAAAGAAAAACAGCTCATTCATGAATAAAAGAATTAAATTATTTAGTAATGCCTAATACCATCCAATCGCAACTTGTGCTTCCTCTGACATACAGTCAGGTGTCCATGGTGGATCAAATGTCATGATTACTTCCACATGCAAGACACCTTCAACTGCACTCACTGCATCTTCTACCCAACCTGGCATTTGACCTGCAACAGGACATCCTGGTGCTGTAAGTGTCATTTCAATCTTTACAGAACGATCATTTTCAATATCAATACGATAAATTAGTCCTAATTCATAAATATCCGCAGGAATTTCTGGATCATAAACCGTTTTAAGAGCGGCGACAATACCATCTGTCATGCGCTCAATTTCAGCTGCTGGAATTGCTGATACATAAGACTTCTCTTTTTCGTAATCTTTCTTACTAGATTCAATAGGGTCACATGTTTTAACTGATTTAGCCATTAAAAAATGTCCTTGCTTTTTCTAATGCTTCTGCTAGCTGATCAATATCTTCATAATTATTGTACATGGCTAATGATGCGCGACAAATAGATGTTAAACCAAAATGTTGTAATAAAGGCTGTGCACAATGCGTTCCTGCACGTATAGCAACGCCTTGTCGATCAATAAACATAGCTACATCATGTGCGTGAATACCTTCCATTTCAAAAGATATAATAGCTCCTTTATGAGGAGAACAACCGTAAATACGCAATGATTTAATAGCTTCAAGCTTTTTATGTGCATATGCTAAAAGTGCTGTTTCATGTATATGAATAGCATTTCTATCTTTTTGTTGCATATAATCAATGGCTGCAGCCAGGCCAATAGCTTCAACTATAGGAGGAGTTCCTGCTTCAAAGCGAAATGGAGGAGCATTATAAGAGACTTTTTCAGTGGTTACATCTTCAATCATTTCCCCTCCTCCTTGAAAAGGATGCATCTCCTCTAAGCGATATTCTTTACCATAGAGAACGCCGATACCTGTGGGACCATAAAGCTTATGACCGGTAAAAGCATACCAATCACAATCAAGATCTTGTACATCAACTGTTAAATGTACAGCTCCTTGTGAACCATCAACAAGAACAGGAATAGAATTCTGATGCGCTAGCTTAACAATCTCTTTAACAGCGGGCACTGTTCCAAGTATATTAGACATATGAGTAATAGCAACAAGCTTAGTTTTTTTACTTAATGCTTTTTGGAAATCTTCAATATGTAAAGTGCCATTTTCATCAACTGGGACAAAAACAAGCTTCACGCCTTTTCGTTCACGAATAAAATGCCAAGGAATAATATTTGAGTGATGTTCCATAATAGTGAGGACAATTTCATCTCCTTCATTCAATTTAAACATACCCCAGCCATAAGCAACAGTATTAATGGCTTCCGTCGCACTTTTTGTAAAGATAATTTCTTTGGCTGTTTGAGCATTTAAAAACGTACGAACTTTTTCGCGAGCATCTTCATAAGATTGTGTAATTGTATTTGATAAAAAATGTATTCCTCGATGCACATTTGCATAATAGCATTGATACAAATTATTCATCGTATCAAGCACTTGTTGTGGCTTTTGAGCAGATGCACTATTATCAAGATATGCTAATCGCTTACCATAAACATCACATTGTAAAATAGGAAAATCACGACGAATTTCTTCTACATTATAATTTAATGGTGGTACATCACTTTCCATATTTTTCCTTAAATATTCTTTTTTAACCATAGGACAATAATCTTATCAAGAATAGTTCGAATCTTATCTTGTTTAATGTCATCAATTAATTCTGAAACGAATCCTTTAATCAAAAGTTCTTGAGCGATTTTGAAAGGGATACCACGTGCCATCAGGTAAAAAAGCTGATCACGGTTAATTTTTGCAACAGTTGCACCATGACTACACACAACATCATCAGCAAAAATTTCTAATTCAGGCTTTGCATTAAATTCTGCATCATCTGAAAGAATAAGACTATTACAAGCCATACGTGCATCTGTTTTTTGAGCTTTTTGTGCTACACGTATCATCCCTTGAAAAACACCATGCGCCTTATCTGTGACAACATTGCGAATAATTTCTGTAGAAGTTGATTTTTCTGCAATGTGACGAACTGTCATTGTAAGATCACTATGTGTTTTTTCAGACAATAAATTGATTACTCGTAATTTAAAATTCGCGTCTTCTTCTTGTAATTCAATATCAATTTCCTGACGATTCAGCTGACTGCCTATATTAATTACATAAAGTGACAATTGAGCATTTTTTCCAAGCGTAGCATGTAATCGACCAAATTGTGTAGAATTTATTCCTCGATCTCTAATAAGAATCCACGTCACATCACTATAATCTTCTACGCATAATGAAAATATTGAACTGACAAAAGTATCTTTATCGTTACCAATTTGACGCTCAATGAAGGTGGCTCGGCTATTTTTACCAGTTTTAACCTCTGAAAAAACGTGTGACTGTCCACCTTTTTGAATATTTTGTAATTCTATGGGAACACTTAAATTTGCATTCTCAGAAATTTGAAGAATCCAGCCATCTGTAATGAAAGCTGTGTTCAATTGCCCAATAAAATCGTTATCAGCAATAATGGGATTTATCTGTGCACAATTTTTTTCTAATACATCTGCAAGACGTTTTGCTGAAATATTTGGCATTTCTGGTTTTATGAGCGTTTTACCATTTTCAATAGAGAATACGACATTTTCTAAAAGTAATGCGTCAACCAATTGGTCATTATCTATTTTTGAAAAATCACAAACAGACTTTAATAAAACACGTAGATTAGTGTAGTGCCAATTTTCTATTTTACGCGTAGGGAGTCGCATTTTTTGAAATAATTCAATAGCTTCTTTGCGTATTGTACGCATTGTCCCATTTCCAGGTAAATCATCAATACATTGATTAAAATTGTTTATAATATCGATTTCAGCTTCTACCAATTCTCGTTGTGAGTTCATGCGCATATTTAATGACCTCAAGCTACTTCACCGATAATATCAGCATATCCATTTTGTTCTAAATAAAGTGCCAATGATTTATCTCCACTTTTAATAATACGCCCTTTATGAAGAACATGTACTGTATCAGGAACAATGTAATCAAGCAGGCGCTGATAGTGCGTAATGAGCAAAAATGAACGCTTTAAGTCACGAAGTTTGTTAACGCCATCTGCAACGATTTTTAATGCATCAATATCTAAACCAGAATCTGTTTCATCTAAAACACAAAGCTTAGGCTCTAGTAGAGCCATTTGAAGAATTTCAGCTCTCTTTTTTTCCCCACCTGAAAAACCAACATTTAAAGGACGTTTTAGCATAGATATATCTATATCAAGTTTAGAAGAAATCTCTTTAACACGCTTGATAAATTCAGGAGTTTTAAGTTCTTCATCGCCTCGTGCTTTGCGTTGAGAATTTACTGCAACTTTTAAAAATTCCATTGTTGCAACACCAGGAATTTCCATGGGATATTGAAACGCAAGAAAAATGCCAAATGCAGCACGTTCTGCAGGATCCATTTCCAAAAGTGATTGTTCATTGTAAAGAATATCACCTTCTGTTATTTCATAATCATCACGACCAGCAAGCAAATAAGATAAAGTAGATTTTCCTGCTCCATTTTGTCCCATAATGGCAGCAACTTCACCATCTTGGATAGTTAAATTTAAACCGCGAATGATTTCTGTATCAGTTTCAGCAATCCGGGCATGTAAATTTTTGATTTCTAACATAATTTAATCCTGTTCCTACAGCTTATATTCAGTATACTATTTAAAACTGATGAACAATTAACCGACACTACCTTCAAGGCTGATACCAATGAGTTTTTGTGCTTCAATAGCAAATTCCATTGGAAGTTTCTGAATGACCTCTTTTACAAAGCCATTCACGATTAATGCAATAGCCTCTTCTTCAGGAATTCCTCGTTGCATAACATAAAAAAGCTGATCATCAGATATTTTTGATGTTGTTGCTTCATGTTCAAACTGAGCTGTTGCATTTTTTGCTTCAATATAAGGTACTGTGTGAGCACCACAATCATTACCAATTAACAAACTATCACATTGTGTAAAATTTCGCGCATTTCTCGCTTTCCGATATGCTGCGACTTGCCCACGATAGGTATTATTTGAAAAGCCTGCTGAGATACCTTTGGAAATAATGCGACTTGATGTATTTTTCCCTAAATGTATCATTTTTGTTCCAGAATCAATCTGTTGATGACCATTGGCAACAGCAATAGAGTAAAACTCGCCACGTGAGTTATCACCTCGTAGCAAGCAGGATGGGTATTTCCAAGTAATTGCAGAACCTGTTTCAATTTGTGTCCATGAAATCTTAGAATTATCTCCTCGACAATCTCCTCGTTTAGTCACAAAATTATAAATACCACCTTTTCCTTCTTTGTCACCAGGATACCAATTTTGCACTGTCGAATATTTAATTTCTGCATTTTTCAGCGCAATGAGTTCAACAACAGCAGCATGGAGTTGATTTTCATCACGTTGAGGTGCAGTACAGCCTTCAAGATAAGAAACATAAGAATCTTCATCTGCAACAATTAATGTGCGTTCAAATTGGCCTGTATTGCGTTCATTAATCCTAAAATAGGTAGAAAGCTCCATGGGACAACGAACGCCTTTGGGAATATAAACAAAAGAGCCATCTGTAAAAACGGCTGCATTTAAGGCAGCATAATAATTATCACCAACTGGTACAACTGCTCCTAAATATTTTTTAATAAGAGTAGGATATTGGATAATTGCTTCTGAAATAGAACAAAAAATGACACCAGAACGGGCTAATTCTTTTTTAAATGTCGTAACAACAGAAACAGAATCAAAAACTGCATCAACAGCTACTCGTCCAGAGGCATAAATATTATCATCAAGAGTAGAAGGATCACTCTGTTTTTTTATACCTGCTAAAATTTCTTGTTCTTTAAGGGGGATGCCAAGTTTTTCATAAGTCGCTAATAATTCAGGATCAACTTCTTCTAAAGATTTTGGTCCTGTATGATTTTTAGGAGCAGCATAATAATAAAGTTCTTGAAAATCAATTCTAGGATATTGAATCCGCGCCCAATGTGGCTCTTCCATTGTAAGCCAACGATGAAAAGCTTGTAAACGCCACATTAACATCCATTCAGGTTCATGCTTTTTTGCAGAAATGAAGCGAATAATATCTTCATTTAATCCTTTAGGAGCTTTGTCTGTTTCGATGTGAGTTTCAAAACCATATTTATATTGGTCAACATCTATCTCACGTACCTGGCGTATTGTTTCCTGTACTGCAGGCATTGGCTTTCTCCATTCTTTCCAGTGTCAAGAATCGGTGATTGAAAACCTTGTTTTTATAAAATGAAAACAAGAAATTTACTTCTTAAACTATATGCAAAGTGTGAAAGTTTCAATCAAGCTTATTTTATTTTTTAAAGCAATTCTGAAATTAAATAATGCATTTTACCTTTTACCGTTGTTTATAATTTGAGAAAAAGCTAATAAAAAATCATCAATATCGTCAAGTGTTGTGTCACGTCCTATTGAAACACGGACTGCACCATTTGAGATATGATATCCCATTGCTTCCAAAACTCTGCTTTGTTTCACTTTTCCTGAAGAACAAGCAGAGCCTGCTGATACAGAAAACCCTGCCAAATCAAAACTAATTTGCATAGTTTCAGCTTTCATGTTTCGTACAGAAAAATAAGTTGTATTTGGCAAACGTTGAACTTTTTGGCCAAAAATTCTAACATCATTACTAATTTTTTGCAGGCCATTTTCTAATTTATCACGCAAATAAATTAAATTTTTTATCTCTTCTTGGGTAATACAATCCGTCATTGCAGCTCCAAACGCAGCGATAAGCGGCAAGGCTTCTGTTCCTCCACGCAATCCTTTTTCTTGTCCGCCCCCAACGATAAGAGAACAAGGCATTAAAAGTCCACCACATGAAACAAAAGCACCAATTCCTTTAGGTCCACCAATTTTATGAGCAGACAGTATAAAAAAATCTCCACCCATTTGATTAATATCAACAAAATTTTTATTTATATATTGTGTTAAATCAACAATAAGGACACCTCCAGCATCCCGAACAATAGCAGATATTTCTTTTATTTGTTGAATAACACCAGTTTCACTATTTGCAGCTTGAATAGCAACGAGAGGCAGACCCTTTATATTATCATGAACAGCTAAGAGAGAAGTTAATTTATCTTGCTGAATTAAGCCATGTTGATCAACAGTAACTATACTGGTTAATTCTTTAGGAAAACGCCCCCCTTCTGCAACGCATGGATGTTCAGTAGCTCCAATATAAAGATGGGAAAATCGTACTTTAGAATTTCTCATATTATAAAAAGGTGTTAACAAGGTCATTGCTGCTTCACTTGCGCCAGATGTGAATACAACATGATCTGGATCTGTGTTGAGCCTATTGGCAATTTGCCGACGTGCTTTTTGTAATAAAGCTTTAGCAGCACGCCCTTCTGTATGGACAGATGATGGATTTCCAAATATTTCTAAAGATTCTAGTAACGCCGCTCGCGCTGTTTTTGTAAGTGGTGTTGTTGCGTTATGATCAAAATATCGGCGTTTTATAACCATTTTACATCTCAATCATTAATCTTATGGATTGATTAAAAAAAAATAGTGCAATTTTCTTGAAAAATGCACAAAAAAAAGAATATCTAACAGTTCATTAAACTGAAATGATCATATAAGAAGGTTACTATAGCAGAAATAGATTAAGGTCAACAGAAGCCTATAGCATTGAAGGAGCATTTAATGCCAGAAATTATTTTTAATGGTCCCGCAGGTCGTCTTGAAGGACGTTATCAGCCCTCTCAACAAAAAAATGCACCAATTGCAATTATTCTGCATCCACATCCCCAATTTGGTGGAACAATGAATAATAAAATTGTCTATGACCTATTTTATATGTTTCAACAACGCGGTTTTATCACGCTACGTTTTAATTTTCGTGGTATTGGGCGCAGTCAAGGCGAATTTGATCATGGAATAGGAGAACTTTCAGATGCGGCAGCAGCACTCGATTGGATACAGGCACAACATCCTGATTCTAAAAATTGTTGGGTCGCTGGATATTCTTTTGGTGCGTGGATTGGTATGCAACTTTTAATGCGTCGACCAGAAATTGAAGGCTTTATATCGGTTGCCCCTCAACCTAATATTTATGATTTTTCATTTCTTGCTCCTTGCCCCTCTTCTGGGCTTATCATTCATGGAGATATCGATAAAGTTGCTCCTCCTAAAGATGTTCAAACTCTTGTAGATAAATTGAAAACACAAAAAGGCATTGTCATTACACAAGAAATATTAGAAGGTGCTAACCATTTTTTTAGCGGATATAATGAAGAACTTATTGAACGGTGTGCACGATATTTAGATAGTCATATAACAGGGCAATTTCCAGCTCCTCTGCGTGAAATAACTATGCTTACTTAAGAAATTTATGATAAAGAATTAGATTATTCTTTAACAATGTTTTGTATCTTTTTTAAATTTGACTATGTATTTAAGATAAAAATATATCTTCTTACATAAATAATAATCGATTTTTTCTTAAATTAGATGAATAAAACAGTATTCATATTTTAATGTTTTTCATTTTGTGAATTATATGTCATCTATAATGGAGACAGTGTATATTAACGATCCATAAAAAATTAATGCAATATTGATCAGGAAATAAATTCGTGCTTGCCTTTAAATCTGATTTTTTACACATCATGAGCGAACGTGGCTTTATTCATCAAATTTCGGATGAAAAAGGTTTAGACACTCTTTTTGCAAAAGAAGTTGTAACTGCTTATATTGGTTTTGATCCCACAGCATCAAGTCTGCATGCTGGAAGTCTTCTTCAAATTATGATGCTTTATTGGTTACAGAAAACTGGTCATCGACCCATCGCTTTAATGGGTGGAGGAACGGGTATGATTGGTGATCCATCTTTTAAAGATGAGGCTCGACGCCTTTTGACACAAGATGATATTGCTAAAAATATTGCGGGTATTAAAAAAGTTTTTTCTAATTATTTAACATTCGGCGATAAAGAAACTGATGCGTGTATAATTAATAACGCTGATTGGCTATGTAAATTAAACTACTTAGAATTTTTGCGCGATGTAGGAAAACATTTTTCTGTCAATCGTATGTTATCATTTGATTCTGTTAAACTTAGACTTGAACGCGAACATTCTTTATCGTTCCTTGAATTTAATTATATGATCTTGCAAGCTTATGATTTTGTTGAACTTTATAATCGTTACGGATTACGTATGCAAATGGGTGGTTCGGATCAATGGGGTAATATTATTAACGGAATTGAATTGGGACATCGCTTAGGAACACCACAGTTATATGCATTAACTTCACCATTGCTAACAACTTCTTCTGGCGCAAAAATGGGTAAATCATTAAATGGTGCTGTATGGCTTAATGCCGATATGCTCTCACCTTACCAATTTTGGCAGTATTGGCGCAACACAGAAGATGCTGATGTTATACGCTTTTTAAAGCTTTATACTACACTGCCTATGGGTGAAATTCTTAAACTTTCTACGTTACAAGGTACTGAAATTAACGAAGCAAAGAAAATTCTTGCAACAGAAATTACAGCAATGTTGCATGGACGTAGCCTAGCAGATGCAGCAGCAGAGACTGCTCGTAAAACTTTTGAAGAAAAAACTCTTGGAGAAAATCTTCCAACTATTGAAATTAATGCTACAGAATTAAAAACAGGAGCGGGATTACTAGCTCTTTTAGTACAGGCAGGACTCGCTAAATCTAATAGTGAAGCTCGTCGACATGTTCAAGGTGGAGGTGTTCGTGTAAATGATCAAATCGTTGAAGACGAAACGCGTCTTATTACCGAAGAAGATGTTAATGTAGCAGGAATGATTAAACTTTCTTTCGGCAAAAAAAAGCACGCTTTGATTAAAATTCTATAATTTATTTACAGTTTTTATCTTACTTTATAATTTTATGCTCATTATAAGCATAATCTCTATATTTGTCATACCTGCTTAATTTTTGTGCGTTTCTTAGTAATATCTTTGGGATAAAATTTAAAAAATAAATAGATCTTAGATAGTTGAATAACGATTTTTTCTATGTATTCTTATGTTTAATGCTTATAAAAAAGAGAGACAAAAGAATGATAAAATCGATAAAAGGTGCTCCTGCTCCTAATTTTAATTTACCGCGCGATGGTGGAGGTACGTTGAGTCTTTCTGACCTTAAAGGAAAACTAATTGTTTTATATTTTTATCCAAAAGATGATACCAGTGGATGCACAAGTGAAGCAGTTGATTTTACACGACTAAAGACAAAATTTGATAAAATCGGAGTTGTTGTTGTTGGTATGTCTCCAGATAGTGTTAAAAAACATGACAAATTCAAAATGAAATACGACCTTGATATCATCCTTGTTTCAGATGAGGAAAAAACCACGCTTAATAATTATGGTGTTTGGGTTGAAAAAAGCATGTATGGGCGCAAATATATGGGCGTTGAACGAAGCACATTTCTTATTGATTCAACTGGAAAAATAGCAGAAGAATGGCGCAAAGTAAGTGTATCGGGACACGCTGAAGATGTTTTAGCTGCTGCCGAACTTTTATATCGTAATGGCTTATAAATTCAATTGCTTTTAGCTACTTATAAAAAACAAAGCTATCTTAGAGTTAACTTTGTTTTTTAGCTAATATATTTGAAGTTAAATTAATAGATAAAGCAAAAATTTGAAAAATGTCATACGTTATCAATTAATATTTTCAATTTTTTCACCTTTTCCATGAATGCGTCGGGAAAGTGCGGCTTCCATAAACGCATCTAAATTGCCATTAAGTACGGATTGTGGATCGGTATTTTCTACACCTGTGCGTAAATCTTTAACGAGCTGATATGGCTGAAGAACATAAGATCTAATTTGGTGTCCCCATCCAATTTCTGTTTTAGAAGATTCAATAGCATTCGTTTCTTCTTCTCTTTTTTTAAGCTCTTCTTCATAAAGTCTAGCGCGCAACATAGACCACGCAGTTGCTCGATTCTTATGTTGAGAACGTTCCGTTTGACATTGAACCACAATTCCCGTTTTTATGTGCGTGATACGAACCGCGGAATCTGTAGTATTGACATGCTGTCCTCCAGCTCCTGATGCACGATATGTATCAATACGAACATCTGACTCTGAAACATCAACTTCAATATTATCATCGATAACTGGATAAACCCAAATACTTGCGAAAGATGTATGACGCTTTGCATTCGAATCATATGGAGAAATGCGTACCAAACGATGAACTCCTGATTCTGTTTTCAAAAGCCCATAAGCATTATGCCCTTTTATAAGAATAGTAGCTGATTTTATCCCTGCTTCTTCTCCATCATGAATTTCTAATACTTCAATTTTCATTTTATGTTGCTCAGCCCAACGCATATACATACGCAAGAGCATAGAAGCCCAATCCTGACTTTCTGTCCCTCCTGCACCAGCATGCACTTCTAAATAAGTGTCATTTGAATCTGCTTCTCCTGACAAAAGCACATCAATTTGTTTTTTATCTATCTCACTTTTAAGAGTCCGTATTCCATTTTCTGCATCAGTGATAATTTCCATATCACCTTCTTCTTCACCCATAGCAATCAACTCAACACACTCTTCAAGTGTTTTCGTAAATGACCGAATGCCATTTACAGAATCTTCAAGATTTTGACGCTCACGCATCATATCTTGTGCTTGCTGAGCATTATTCCAAAGTGTTGGATCTTCTGCTCTTTGATTCAGATATTCAAGACGCTTTAATGACTGATCCCAGTCAAAGATGCCTCCTTAACAATTTTATTGTTTGTTGAATTTCATCAACTAGAGTTTCTATTTCTGTGCGCATAATTAATCCTTAACTATTTTTATATCTTTTTTAAATTATGATCTTAAATACTCTACTATATCAACATGGCAATATATGCTAATGCATATTAATTTTATAAAATTTATTCTCTTAGCTACATAATAAAAGCAAGTGAATATTATTCATATCTATTTGCTATATGCAAAAAGTTATTTGTTAATCAGTATAATCCACCGGTTCCACTTTCAAGAGCCTTATTGACTTGTGGGGAAATAGTTGTTGAAGGGAAACCTTCTTGAAAAGAATTACTGCTACCGATAACCTGATATATATCAGCAGGTCCAGTTCCTGGTTTAAATGCTTCTATAATGACGTTCTTATCCCCTGCTTCAGCAAGCATACCTGTTTTACGATTAATTGGCATTAAAATCATACCCTTTGGCATTTTAAATGGCACATTGGGCTTATCTTTCAAAGCGGCTTGCATAAACTCACCAAAAATAGGAGCTGCTAGTGAACTTCCCGTTCCATACCCTAACGGTGCAGGACGATCGTAACCGACAAAAATGCCAACAACAATATTAGGAGTAAACCCCATAAACCACACATCTTTAGAATCGTTTGTTGTTCCTGTTTTAGCAGCAATGTGTCGATTAAGGTAATGTAAACGCGCAGCTGTACCACGTTGAACAGCTCCCTCCATCATTGAGGTAATCTGATAAGCGGTCATAGGATCAAGAACTTGATCTCGTTCATCAATTAATTTTGGCTCCTTTTGATTATTCCATGATGTAACATTACAATTCTCACATATACGATCATCATGACGATAAATAGTTTTTCCATAACGATCTTGAATTCTATCAATAAGTGAAGGTTTAATCGAGCGTCCTCCATTAGCAATCACTGAATAAGCTGTAACCATCCGTAAAACTGTCGTTTCAGCAGCTCCTAAAGCCATAGGAAGATAAGGCTGCAATTTATCTACAATACCAAAACGTTCTGCGTATTCAGCAACAAGAGGCATTCCCATATCATGAGCAAGCCGTATAGTCATAAGATTACGAGAATACTCAATACCATAACGAAGTGTTGAAGGCCCTGCAAATGTACCACCATAGTTTTTAGGTTGCCAAATCTCGCCATTTATCTGGCGAACTTCAATAGGACCATCTAAAACGACTGATGCTGGTGTGTATCCATTATCAAGTGCTGCCGCATATACAAAAGGCTTAAAAGCAGAACCAGGTTGACGATAAGCTTGTGTTGCACGATTAAATTCAGAGGCAGAAAAAGAAAATCCTCCTACCATCGCGAGAACACGTCCAGTATGAGGTTCCATAGCAACGATAGCACCATCAACCTTTGGGATTTGCTGTAAACTATAAGTATTGCTTATATGAGATATTTTTTTAACAAAAATAACATCCCCAATTTGCAAGACGTGAGATAAATCTTGAACAGTTTTTTTATAACCATTTTCATTAATGATCTTTAATGCCCACTTTGAATCAGCTTCAGATAAAACAGCAATTTCTCGTTTTTTTGATAATACTCCTGAAGATTCACGCTGTGGCTGCAAACCAATTTCTATTTTATTCGCATTCACTGAAAGAACAACAGCCAACTGCCATTCAGGAACATCACTCAACCCCGCAATATTTGCAAGTTCTACACCCCAATCACCTTTTTTATCTATATGCTTATAGGCTCCACGCCACCCTTGCGAACGATCAAATTTAATTAAACCATTTTGTAAAGCGCGTCGCGCAATAAGCTGTAAATATGGATCGAGTGTTGTATGAACAGAAAGTCCAGCTTCATAAAGCGTTTTAGCTCCATAGTCGCGCATTAAATGACGGCGTATTTCTTCAACAAAATAATCAGCAGCAAAAACATGGTTATCACTATCACGTATATTTACTTCCAAAGATTTTGCTTTAGCTTTTTTACCTTGCTCGAGTGTTACATATCCATTTGCAACCATTCTATCTATAACCCAATTGCGTCGATCAATAGCACGCTTTGTATATTTAAATGGATCGTAATTTGCAGGTCCTTTTGGAAGAGCAGCTAGATAGGCACACTCTTCTAAAGTGAGATCATTAACGGATTTATTAAAATAGACTAGAGAAGCTGCTGCAACACCATATGAGCCACGACCGAGATAAATTTCGTTAAGATAAAGCTCAAGAATATGATCTTTTGAATAAGTTTTTTCAATTCGCATTGCTAAGATAGCTTCTTTAAATTTACGCTCTAATGTTGCGTCTGAATTTAAAAGAAAATTTTTAGCGACTTGCTGCGTAATGGTTGATGCTCCTTCTGGGCGTTGACGAGAACCAATATTGCGAATATTATTGATCAAAGCTCTAGAAAGCCCTTCGGGATCTAAACCAAAATGATGATAGAAATTTTTGTCTTCGGCAGAGATAAAAGCATCTTTAAGAAGTTTTGGTATGGACTGAATTGGCAAATAGAGACGATGTTTTGTTGCAAATTCTGCTATAAGACTACCGTCAGAAGCATGAACACGAGTCATCACAGGCGGTTCGTATAACGAAAGAACTTCATAATCAGGAAGTGCACCCGCTTGACTCTTTGTAAAAACTGCTTCCAAAAGCCCAATAATAACAACAATTTTAAGAAAATATCTAAAAAAAATCATCATCAAAATGAATATCGCTTTCTTCAAAATTGATCAAAGGAAAAGTACATTATCTCATCAAGATAAGGTATACTATCATTAAACCAAAATAAAGGCAGGATTGTTTTCCGTTTCTTCTATTTTATACTAAAACTCGTTACTGATACTCTATTTTTTTACAGGTTTAAAGAGGCAGCGCCATTTTTTGCCTATATTCAGCAAATTGGCGGATAGAATTGGCAATAGAAACAGCCATTTTTTGTCTCCACTCAGAATTATTTAACAATTGTTCATCCTCTTTATTCGATAAATATCCTATCTCTATTAAAACAGAGGGGATATCTGGAGCCTTTAAAACTTGAAAATTGCCATATCTATGAGGATTTTTTATTAAGTTAATATGATTTTTTGATAAATTTAAGACAATACGATCAGCAAAATTAACTGAAAATGTATGCGTTTCACGTCGAGTAAGATCAAACAAGATATCTGTAACTTCAAAAGCTTCTTCAACAGGAACTCCATAAAGAAGATCAACTTTATTTTCGTTTTCAGCTAAGGATTTTGTAATCGCATCAGATGCCTTATCTGATATGGTATATACTGTAGCACCACGTAAAGAACGTATACCAATGCTATCTGCGTGAATGGATATAAAAAGATCAGCATTAAATTCCTGTGCCTTTTTAACTCTTTCGCTTAATCTTAGGAAAACGTTAGAATCTCTTGTTAAAGCAACAGTAATGTGAGAATCTTTTTTTAATTCATTTCGCAATGCACGTGCAAAAGCCAATGTTATATCTTTTTCTAAAATTCCAGTAACTCCCAGCGCACCGCCGTCAATTCCACCATGACCAGGATCAAGAACTACACGAAAATTACGTATTTGGCTTATTTGCGTTTTTGTATTTTGACTGAAATTTTGTTGATTTTTCAACACGTCATTAAATTTTTTTTGTGTACTTTGTGAAATATCAATTAATAATTGCCATAAGCCGTTATCTAATTTTTGTACTGTGCTTTTTTTTATAGAAAAAACAGTTTTGCTTGTTAAAATAATACGTGAGGTCTGCATATCAGAAAGGCTATAATGTACATCTGATATCATACCAGATGATATATTCTGTTTATTTAAAGACGTATTTTGCTGTAAAAAATCCACAGTAGGTAAATTGATAATTAAACGTGCAGGCCTATCCAAAATTTGCAAACGTATATTTGGTTTAACATTAAAAACGGCAATAATACGTGTATGCGCGTTATCACCAATAGTCCGCAAATTTATAAGCTTCAAGGAATAGGCAGCTTGAATATATGTTTGGAATATAAAAAAAAATAATAAACAGCATCCAAAACGCAAAATAACATTCCAATAAGCTGTTTTAGGCTCTCGGGTAGAAATTTTTTTTATCATAAGTGAAACACTCTATTCTAAAATTCTAAAGCAATAACCAACTTTATCGTATATAAATTGTACTTCCGATTTAAATTGTATTTTTTATAAATGCTGAATCTCTTAACTATAAACAGCAAAAAACTAAATTTAGGTAATTAAAGACATTATAATGGCATGTATTTATATTGTTACTTGCCAAAAGCATGATATCAACATAAAAGAATATTTACGTTTCCTAACCGATGATAACTGCCTAGTATTGACTTAATTTATCAGTAGTTCGTATTAAGCTGTCTTTAAAGGGTTTGTCGCACAGTATGGATTTAGGCTTTTATGAATAAAAAGTCTTGAGGCCTCAAAAGTTAGGATCACGTTATTTAAGATTCGCTGATTCGGATATCCGAACTGTTTTCAAGATTTTTGCTGGGGACTTATAAAAATATGAGTCATACAAAACAGATGGAGATGATGACTGTAAAAGCTGTAAATGCAGAAATGCATTTGCTTGTAGCTACCCATCTTGTTATGCCGTCCGCCCCCTTTTTTTACGGTAAACAACCTTTTATGTTTGCGGATAATCGTACTGTTCGTTTGAATAAAATTGCGTATGTTGCCTTCAGGATTTTAACTTATGTCAAACAAAATGCTTATAGATGCCTCACATCCAGAGGAAACACGTGTTGTCGTTGTTCATGGCAATAAAATTGAGGAATTTGATTTTGAATCTGAATATAAAAAACAACTCAAGGGAAACATTTATCTAGCACGTATTACACGTGTAGAGCCATCGCTACAAGCAGCTTTTGTAGAATATGGTGGCAACCGTCATGGTTTTTTGACATTTTCAGAAATTCATCCCGATTATTATCAAATTCCTATTGCTGATCTCCTCGCTCTTCTTGAAGAAGAGGAAAAAGCAGTTGTTATAGAAAGCCATGCAGATGGTTTTATGGAAGAAACTAAAAAAAGTAAAAAAGATGAAAATAGCAACACCATGGCAGTGGATGCTGAGAATGATATCATAACTGAAGCAGTCACAAGTGATGATGCAGAAGAAGTCTTTGATATAGATACTTCTGATGACGATATTGAAATGGTTGGCGTAGAGGATGTGAGTGAAGAACTTCCTATCTATCCGCGTAGGCAAGAGCGCCAATATAAAATTCAAGAAGTCATTAAACGACGTCAAATTTTGTTAGTACAAGTCATCAAAGAAGAACGTGGCAATAAGGGTGCAGCACTCACGACTTATTTATCTTTAGCAGGTCGTTACTCTGTTTTAATGCCTAATACCGCGCGTGGTGGTGGTATTTCACGCAAAATTACAAATGTACAGGATCGTAAGCGTCTTAAAGAAATTGTAAAAGAATTAGAAGTTCCAAAAGGTATGGGAGTCATTTTGCGGACTGCTGGAGCAAATAGAACGAAAGCTGAGATTAAACGCGATTATGACTATCTTACGCGATTATGGGACACTATTCGTACTTTAACGCTTAAATCAACCGCACCCTGTCTTGTCCATGAAGAAAGCAGCCTTATCAAACGTTCTATTCGCGATCTTTATAATAAGAATATCAATGAAATCCTTGTTTCTGGTGATCAAGGATATCGTGAAGCAAAAGATTTTATGCGTATGCTTATGCCAAGCCACGCGAAAGTTGTTCAACCTTATCGCGATCCTATTCCTATTTTTACGCGCAACAATATTGAAACTCAGCTTGACAAAATGTTTCATCCACAAGTTTTTTTAAAATCTGGTGGTTATCTCGTCATCAATCAAACTGAAGCACTTGTTGCTATTGATGTAAATTCTGGCCGTTCTACCAAAGAACATTCTGTTGAGAAAACAGCATTACAAACTAACCTTGAAGCAGCAGAAGAAATAGCGCGTCAGTTACGTTTACGTGATCTAGCTGGTTTAATTGTGATCGATTTTATTGATATGCTTGAGGATCGCAATATTAGGATGGTCGAAAAAAAGTTGAAGGATTGCTTAAAAAGCGATCGTGCTCGCATTCAGGTTGGTCATATTTCACATTTTGGTCTTCTAGAAATGAGTCGTCAACGTATTCGTGTGTCAGTTTTAGAAAGCACAACACAGCCCTGCCCACATTGTTCTGGAACAGGAAACATACGTTCTGAATCATCAGTTGCTTTACATGTCATGCGTTCAATTGAAGAGTATCTGCTTCATAATCCACAATATAATATCGTTGTGCGTACACCAGTAGCAACAGCACTTTATGTGTTAAATCATAAGCGTAATATTCTTGTTAATCTTGAAGCACGCTTTAAGCTTAATATTAGTATTGAAGCAGATGATAGTATTGGAACACAACATCTTATTATTTCTAAGAGCACAATAGCAGAGTCAGTTGCTCAATCTTCATTAATTTCTGAAGATAATAATAAAGAAAAAAATGAAAATGCGACTCTAATAGATAATGAATCTGATGGAAATAAAACACTAACTGAAACAAAACAGCGGCGTCGGCGTAAAAATCGTCAAAGCGAGACTGACGATCGTTCCCTTTTAGCCACTAACAAAAAAAATGACATCTCAAATGATGAGGATTCCCGTCGTCGGGGACGTCGTCGAGGGCGTTCAGGCAATCGCCGGAGTAAAGATAATAATCTCCATCAACCTCGTATTTCTCATGCAGAACAAGTGGAGGATTTTATCAAGCAAGATTTAACAGAAATTAAAGAGCTCCATAATCCAGTTGTTAAATCTGTTGAATTTGAAGAACTAAAAAATGACACACAATATTCAGCTATACAAAAAGATAAAATTGTAGAAGTTGATACGACTGTTAAGCCTAAAAAACGTAGGATACGTTCTTCAAAAATAGCACAAAATAAGCAAACTCTTGACAATGATCAGAACTTAAAGACACAGGAATTTTTTGAAGAAAAATCCACAGCTAGTACAGTGCATAAGAATGAAACTCAAAAAACGGATGAGCTTATGCATGCAGTGATAAAAGAAAATTCTGCAAATATAAAAAAATTAACACGTAAAACACGAAAAAAATCAACCGCTAAAGAAACAATACAAACAAAAGAAATATTAGAGCAAGGATCTGTAACAGAAAAGGTTTATGAAAAAACTCCTAAAAAAATTGAAGAAACAGTCAATCGATTAGTTATAACATCATCAACACCTGATGATGATGCTGATATTCCAAAAACTAAGCGTGTTGGCTGGTGGAAACGCAGGATTCTTTCTAAAAATTAAATATAAAAAAAAATTGCCACAGAATTTTGTAGCAATTTTTTTATATTTAAAAAGGCTTTTTAAAAAGCATTTTATGTTTATTTTATTACTGTTGCTTTGCTTTTTCTTGTTCTGTTTTCATACGATCTTCAATTTCTTTTTGCTGAGATTGAATAGCTTGTTGTAATTTTATTTGTTCTTGCTGAAAATCCTTTTCTTCCATACCAGGACCTGTGTATGCAGCTGTAAATCCATTAAGAGAAAACTCAATAGGATTAGCTGATCCTCGGAAATTAACCGTTGTTACAATCATTTTTGTACCACTTTTCATAGCAGCAATGAGCTTGTCATCTAAGACATCATTAGCAATGCAACTTGGTCCATTACAAATAATGTAAGGAATTTTTTTAGAAAAGTTATCTCCAATTTGAATGCGAACACCTTCTGGTAAAAAACGACCTGTAGGTACTTGAATTCCTATACGACTTTCATTTTGTTTTCCTTTTATTTCCACCAAATTAAAAGCCGTCAAAGGTTGTCCAGTACTCGATATAACAGTATTCATTGTGTTGCAAATATCAACATCATGCTGTTTGCTACAAACTTTGTGCCAACCTTGAGATAAAGTTTGTGCGCTTGCAGGAGTATGGACTGTGAGAAAAAGGGCTGCAGCTCCAGCTAGTACTGAAATAGCAGAATAAATATTTTTATGGAACATAATTAAGTTAATCCTTTCAACGCATTTTTACAATAATCCTGATATTGGGAATATTGCGTGTAATTTTAATTCAATATATTAAATTAAATCAACTAAACGGCACTTCTCTATGTGCCTCTTACTTTAATACAAAAAAAGTCAATTTTAGAGAAAGAAGCTATAAACAATAAAATAAGCTTTTATGCACTTATGTGTACCCCTCTTTATCACATTGGCCTTTTATGCAATTCATCTATAAAATATCTTAATACAAAGTAAAATTACACAAACGAATCGATATTGCAATATGATTAAAGTAAACTTCTATGTTGTTTTATAGCTCTTGTTATTTTACATTTATTTTTGCATTTATATTTTTTAAAAAACATGGAGCTTTAGCAACTTGTATTGTAATGCATGAAGCTCCAAAATTATCGGATAAATTTGACTATTTTTCTTATGCATTTCTTAGTGCAAATTGAAAAGGTAAAGTGACTTATAGTGTTGTTAGAATATTTTATGGACTAAATCTATTTATTATCCGCAGTTTTCGAACAACTGCGAGAGATTTTTCGCTAATGAGCAATTTTTTGGTCTCGTTTATGCAAGAATGATGGTATATATTCTTGTGATGAAACTTTTATACTTTATAGTCTTTTAGCAGAAAAAGTTGAATTAAACGATGAACGTATTAAGATTACTTTTTTTAATACAAAAGCATGCGTTTCAGATGAAAAACCAGTAACAATTGAAAACGTTTTATTCACAATAGAACTTTCTTAAAGATAAAAGAAGACTTTCATTTAATCAGTATATGAAGTGCGTAGGATCTATTAAAAAAGTCGGGAACCATGACATTAAAATTACACTTTCCACACTCAAAAGATCGTAAATTTTTACTTTTTTTAGCGAGTGTAATGTCGGTATTATCAAAACACGCTGTTAACATTGATGATTTTGAAAAGAATGGTTTAAATAAAATTCTATGAAGTGCCTCTTACCTCATTGAACATGTTGATCTAAAAGGATGAATTATCTATAAGCGCAATCCAAATTATTAGAGAAAAAATCTCTCTGTTAATAAAGGATTAAATAATTCTAATATCATACAGATATAATGTTTCAGTAATAATATCGTGCATTTTTGAAGCATTTTTAAAAAGTATAATTGTTGTCTTTATTGAAATAAACCACAATTGTTGGCAACACTTTTAAATTTTTCAGCTATTCGTGAAAATCGAATCATCAAAGAAAAATTTTTAAAAGAAACTCCCGCTAATGTTATGTTTTTTTAATACGCGTTGTGCTATTTGAAAAGATAAGAGAGTAAGATAAGCATCATTAATGCTCTTCGATTTTGAACGGATAATTGTTATATTTTTAATAATATCTATATCAGAACAGAATGTTGTCAGGATAGATTAGAAAGTATGACTACATTGTTTTTTTGTAAAGTCTATTTTTGTAAAAGTTTTTAAGTTTTTTTGGCAATTAATCAATCCATACCTGATCTATCTGTTTTGAAAATATGCCAGCTTCCATCCATTACTTCAGGAAAAATTGTATCAGGATAAGCTACTAAAAGTATTTTTTTCCTTAGTTGCAGGTTTTCTGATAGCTGGAAAGTATTAATGATTTGCCATTTCAATTTGAGATAATGACTCGATCACTTGAAGAAGAAAAAATTTCACTTGCATTTTAAAGTATTTTATCACGTCTTGGCATTCATGTTAAAATTAGAACTTTTTGTTGATGATAGCCAATATCAAAATCGTTTAGGAGTATTTAATTATGATATGATTATTGGAAAATTAAGAAGCTCTCTATCGCTAAAAAGCGAACAAATAAATCGTTGGAGTTCTATTTCTCGAAATTTAAAAAATTTTAAAAGGAGTTTCAATGTTTTTTGAGCCACTAATCCCGCTATAGATGCAATATGATAGAAACGAGCTTGATGCACATTTAGATATCGATTTTATATAGCAGTTTGTGCTTTAGAAAAAGATCCTTATTTCTGAGTGTTTCTATATACAACTTTATCATTTTACCTGAGTAGTGGATAGCTTCTCTGGTCATATATTAAACATCCTGCTTATATATCATTATACGGATATTATCTTCTAGCTTGGTGGCATGAGTAAAAGTAAACAATAAATATTACTACATAACTATATCAATATATATCGTAAAAATAGTAACAATTTTAAAATATTAAAGAATAATTACTAAATAAAATGCTATTTTACCATTTCTACAAGTTGTGTCATAATAGCTGCTGCTCCAATAAGTCTTTCATCTACTGTTGCCCAATCACGAATAAGTACAATACTTTGATCAGGTCGGATTTTTGCCATCGAACCTTGTTTGCCAACCCACTGAACGAGAGCAACACCATTTTCGAAATAATTATTGCGAAACTGTATAACAATACCCTTCGGTCCTGCATCCAATTTTTCTACATGCGCTTTTCTACATAATGTTTTAATGTAAAAGACTTTAAGAAGATGTTGAACTTCAAATGGTAAAGAACCAAAACGATCAATTAATTCTGCTCCAAATTCTTCAATCTGTTCTAAATCGTCAAGTTCTGTTAAACGACGGTAAAGTCCCATACGTAACGATAAATCAGGTACAAAACTTTCTGGTATTAACACTGTTGTACCAAGCGAAATTTGAGGTGACCACTGCTGATCTTCGCTTTGTTCGCCATCTTTTAATTCAGTAACAGCTTCTTCAAGCATTTTTTGATATAGCTCAAATCCAACTTCCTTAATGTGTCCTGATTGCTCTTCACCTAAAAAATTACCTGAACCACGAATATCCATGTCATGGCTTGCTAATTGGAAACCTGCTCCTAAGGTATCAAGAGATTGCAAAACTTTAAGACGACGATCAGCCGCAGGTGTTAAAACTTTACCAGCAGGAAATGTAAAGAGCGCGTAAGCGCGCTGTTTGGAACGCCCCACTCTACCACGTAACTGATAAAGAGCAGAAAGACCAAACATTTCAGCATGATGTACGATTAATGTATTAGCTGTTGGAATATCAAGGCCTGATTCAATAATAGTTGTCGATAGCAAGATGTCATATCGTCCTTCATAAAAAGCATTCATAATATCATCAAGCTGTCCAGCAGGCATTTGACCGTGAGCTACGATAAATTTAAGTTCAGGCACATGCGTTTTAAGATATTCTTCTACAAAGGCGAGATCAGAAATACGAGGACAAACATAAAAGCTTTGTCCACCACGATAATATTCTCGAAGCAATGTCTCTCGTATAACCAATGCATCAAAAGGTGAAATAAAAGTACGTACTGCCATCCTATCAATAGGTGGAGTTGTTATCAATGAAAGTTCGCGTACCCCTGATAATGCTAATCCTAAAGTTCGTGGTATGGGAGTTGCTGAAAGTGTAAGAACATGGATGTCACTTTTAAGTTCTTTTAAACGCTCTTTGTGTTTTACTCCAAAATGCTGCTCTTCATCAATAATAAGAAGCCCTAACCGTAAAAAATTGACTGCACCGTTTAATAATGCATGTGTTCCAATGACAATATCAATTGTACCAGTTGCAATATCTTTTTTAATTTGCGCAAGTTCTTTAGTTTTTACAAGCCTTGAGGCATGACCAATTTTAACAGGAAGTCCTTGAAAACGAGAAATAAAAGTTCTGTAATGTTGTCGTGAAAGCAAAGTTGTTGGTACAACAACAGCAACCTGATATCCATTCAATGCTGCAACAAAAGCACTTCGAATAGCAACTTCTGTTTTTCCAAAACCAACATCACCACATATTAAGCGATCCATTGGTTTTCCCGATGCTAAATCATCTAAAACAGCATCAATTGCATCCATTTGATCTTCTGTTTCTTCATAAGGAAAACATGCAACAAATTCATCAAATAATCCAGTTGGTGGAACTAAAGCAGGTGCAGAGCGTGTAGCACGTTCTGCGGCTATACGAATTAATTGGCCTGCCATTTCTAATAAATGTTTTTTTAGCCGTGTTTTACGAGCTTGCCAAGCAACTCCACCTAACTTGTCTAACGAAATATCTGTAGCTTCCGATCCATAACGTGAGAGAAGTTCAATATTTTCAATAGGTAGAAAAAGTCGATCACCTCCAGCATACTTAATTTCAAGACAATCTCGTAAAATTCCGGTTGTCGTAATGGTTTTAAGACCAACAAATTGTCCAATACCATGATCAATATGCACAACTATATCGCCAGAGTTTAAAGCAGAAATTTCAGAAATAAAATTTTTATTGTGTTTACGCCGTTTTGGAGATCTTATTAATCGATCACCAAGAATATCCTGTTCGGCTATAATAACAAAATCTTCAGCTTCAAAACCATGTTCAATCATTATAACAGCTGCAGATATACGATCACGTGGTGTTGCTTTGACAGTTTGCAATGATTTTGCAACCTCTATTTTTTTCAGTCCGTGCTCATAAAGAACCTGTATTAAACGATTAAGAGATCCTTCACTCCAACACGCTAAAAGTACCTTTTTACCAGCAGCACGCAATGAAGCAATATGATTAACGACACTTGAAAAAACATTTTTTTCTTGTGCATTACGCTCTTTTACAAAATCATATCCTAGTTTTACATTTGCATGAACGACAGTTTGCCCAGAAGTTTGCGGAATATTAAAAGGTGTAAAATCAACACGTATTCCAGACTCTTGTGCGTATTCTAAAACATGCTCCGGAGTTAAATAAAAAAGATTAGCCTCTATTGGATGATAAGATGTAGGACTGTCTTTATCATTTCCACGCTCTTTGCGAGCGTCATAATAATCCTCAATAAGACGATAGCGTTCAGTGAGTACCTCTTCTATGAGATGCTCAAAAACAATAGGTAACTCACCGCAATAATCAAAAAAAGTATCAAGATTCTCATAGAAAAATGGTAACCAATGTTCCATGCCAGCAAAACGCCGCCCTTGGGAAATCGCTTCATACATTATGTTATTTTTTTGTGATACACCAAATGTACGGATATAGTTGCTTTTAAAGCGGCTGATGCGCTTAGGTGTAAGAACAACCTCACTCATCGATTGTAACAAAAATTCAGTTCTTTTACCTGTTGTTCTTTGTGTTGCTGGATCAAATACACGAATACTTTCTAAGGTATCTCCAAAAAAATCAAGTCGTAAAGGTTCAATATCCATAGGAGAAAAAATATCAATAATTCCTCCTCTTACAGCAAATTCGCCTATATCACGAACAGTTGCAACACGTTCAAAACCATTAATTTCTAAAGATTGAATTAAATACCCCATATTCGTACTTTGACCAACACGTGCATGAATAATATGAGCTTCAATCATTTCTTGAGGAGGCAATTTTTGCATAATTGCATTTGCCGTTGTTAATATGATCGCAGTGTATGGAGTTTTGCGCAAATTTGATATATGCGCCAAAGCTGATAATCGACGTGCCATAATCGCAATTCCAGGTGATACGCGATCATAAGGTAAACAATCCCACGCAGGAAATTGAATAACAGGCAAATTCGGTTCAATAAAATTTAAAACCTGCTGTAAATGAGCAATATTAGTTCCATCACGAACAACATAAACAAGCGGTTTACCTTTGGCAATTTCTGAACTTAATTTAATAAGCGCGAAAGCTTCAAATCCATCAGTGACCCCTTCAAAAGTCATGTGAGCAGAAATGTTTTTAGGAATGACAATTTTTTTTAATACGGACATCGGAATCAATTTGAATTTATGCAAACATGGTAATTTACAATGTCATGAAAAAGAAGATTATCAATGTCAGATGGAGGTAAAATTTCTCCAGTAACCCACATTAACAAATCGCGATCATCAAAAGACATGATATACTCAAGTTCAGAAACTGTTTTATCGTTCATCTCAACAATATGAGCATTCACATAATTCCCAAAAATTAAATCCATTTCACGAATACCCCGATGCCATGCACGAAAAACCAATCGGCGACGACGCACATCCAATTGATTTTTGCCAGCAACAAAAACTGTCATAAAAGTCTCCTTAATCGATGAAAAGTAAATCAATGCAATATTCAATTTATAAAATAAATTTTGTACATCATCTTAAGGCAGTTCAACAATTTTTTTTTCTTTAAGTGTAATTCGACGATGCATTTGTTTAGCTAAAGCGTAATTATGTGTTGCAATAAGAGCAGAAAGACCTGATTGACGAACAAGCACAGATAAAGCTTGAAATACATAAGCTGAAGTTACAGGATCAAGATTTCCTGTAGGTTCATCAGCCAAAAGAACTGAAGGACCATTTGCTACTGCACGTGCAATAGCAACACGTTGTTGTTCACCACCTGATAATTCGGATGGACGATGTTGAGCACGATGAGAAACACGTAAATATTTCAATAATTTAAATGCACGATCTTTTGCTATAGATTTTTTTAATCCTGCTATCATTTGTGGTATCATGACATTTTCTAAAGCAGTAAATTCTGGAAGCAAATGATGGAATTGATAGACAAACCCTATGTCATTTCGTCTAATAAACGTTCGCTCATTGTCAGAACGCTTTGCACAAGAAATACCCCGTAATACAACATCACCAGCTGTTGGTTTTTCCAATAATCCAGCGATATGAAGAAGTGTTGATTTTCCTGCTCCAGATGGCGCAACAAGTGCTACAAGCTCTCCGCGGTGAAGTGTCAGATTAGCTTTATCTAAAATAATTAAAGGTTTATCATTTTCAAAAAAATATCTCTCAATTTCAACAAGCTCTAAAATAGCTGTCATTATTCGTACCTCAAAGCTTGTACAGGATCTAATTTAGCTGCTCGCCATGCTGGAACAAGTGCAGCGATAAATGACAAAAATAAAGCCATTACAGCAACTATAATTGTCTGTCCCCATTCAATTTTTGCAGGTAATTTGGTTAAAAAATACAACTCAGGATTGAAGACATCAACATTAAATAGCCAAGATACAAAATTTTGAATATGATTGATATTCGCGGTAGTTATAATACCTAAAATCAATCCCAATATTGTCCCGATTAAGCCAATCATCATACCCGTTGTAATAAATATACGTAAAATTGCATTTTTATGTGCTCCCATTGTGCGCAGAATCGCAATGTCATGACTTTTATCTTTTACAAGCATAATAAGCCCCGAAATAATATTTAAAGCAGCAACAAGGATAATAAGAGAAAGAATAAAAAACATAACGTTTCGTTCAATTTGTAAGGCTGAAAAGAAAGCTTGATTACGTGTACGCCAATCAACTAAATAAAGTTGTTGATCAGAAGCTTCCTCTATTAATGGTTTTATTTTATCAACAGCATCAGGGTCATTCAAAAATAGCTCTAAAGACTGAACCTTGTCTTCTAAGTTAAAAAATATTTGTGCTTCGCTAAGAGGCATAAAGACGAATATTGAATCATATTCGGACATACCAACTTCAAAAATGGCTATCACTTTGTATGCTTTAACACGTGGTGTAACTCCAAAGGGAGTCGCGTCACCATTTGGTGTGATAATACGAAGATCACTCCCAACTGTAAGTCCTAACTTTTCTGCTAAGCCACTTCCAATTGCAACACCTTCTTCTTCATCAAACTGAGCAAGCGTACCTAACTTAACATTTTGAGATACTGTTTTGAGTTTTTCCAGATCTTGCTTACGCATACCGCGAACTAAAGCACCAGATCCTCCTTCAAATTCACCTTGTACAAGCGCTTGACCTTCAACGACAGGCAAAGCAAATTTCACACCATTCATGGATTCTAAAGAAGAAATAAAAGCATTGTAATCGGAAAAACCAGAACTAACTGTTTGGACAATAAGATGCCCATTCATGCCAAGAATACGATTGAGGAGCTCTGTACGAAAACCATTCATTATCGCCATAACAACAACTAAAGCGAACACCCCTAACATAATCCCAATTAAAGAAATAATTGAAATAACGGATGCGACTACATGCTTTTTGTTTGGAATCATATAACGAAAAGCTATCATCCATTCATAAGATAAAAGCCATTTATTCCTCAATCTATTCATAACATTGTCCATCAAATTGTAGAAAACTGATTGAGTACCTCTTCAACTTTTAAAGATTTTTTCACATTCGTTTTTCTATCTTTAATTTCAACTTCATTTTGTGCAACGCTTTTGGGTCCAACGATGATTTGTGTTGGCAAGCCAATTAAATCCATTATTGCAAATTTTGATCCAGGACGTTCATTTCTATCATCTAATAATGGATCAAAACCAGCATGTTGTAATCCCTGATAAAGAGTTTCACATACATAAGTACATTTTTCATCATCTGGTTTCATATTGATGATACCAAAATTAAATGGCGCTATAGATTCTGGCCAAATAATACCATTTTCATCATGAAAAGCTTCAATAATTGCTGCAACAAGGCGTGAAGGGCCAATACCATAAGACCCCATAGAAACCAGATGTTCTTTTCCATCTGGCCCCATAACTTTTGCTCCCATTGGAGCAGAATATTTCGTACCAAAATGGAAAATATGCCCTACTTCAATACCACGAGCAGATAAACGATTACTATCAGAAACTTTAGCCCATTCTTTTTCGTTATGCATTTCTTCTGTTGCTGCATAAAGAGATGTCCATTGCTTTACAATATCAGTTAAAACAGCTTTATCAGAAAAATCAATTGAAACATTCGGAACCATAAGCTCAAGAAACTGCTTATCACAATATATAGCGCTTTCACCTGTTTCAGCTAAAATGATAAATTCATGGCTGAGTTCACCGCCTATAGGACCTGTATCAGCACGCATAGGAATTGCTTTTAAACCAATGCGAGAAAAAGTACGCAAATAGGCAACAAACATACGATTATAAGATGCTTTTGCACTCTCATGATCAAAATCAAAGGAATAAGCATCTTTCATTAAAAATTCACGCGAACGCATCACACCAAAACGTGGGCGAATTTCATCACGAAATTTCCATTGAATATGGTATAAATTCAGCGGAAGATCTTTATAAGAACGAATATATGAACGAAAAATATCTGTTATCATTTCTTCATTAGTTGGGCCGTAAAGCAAATCACGCTCGTGACGGTCTTTAATACGCAGCATTTCCAAACCATAATCATCATAGCGACCACTTTCACGCCAAAGATCAGCAGGTTGAATTGTAGGCATTAATATTTCTACAGCACCAGCACGTTCTTGCTCTTCATGAATAATTTTACAAACTTTATCAAGTACTCTTTTACCTAATGGAAGCCAAGAATAAATTCCTGATGTTTGTTGACGAATCATGCCTGCTCGCAGCATGAGGCGATGAGAAACAATTTCTGCTTCTTTAGGATTTTCTTTTAAAATAGGAAGAAAATATTGAGAAAGACGCATTAAGATAACGACTCCTAACCAAGTACACCATATCGGAAAAATTTAAAATATATCGTAAGCTAAGCTATAGCTATATTCTGAATGCTTGCAAATATAACAATTACGTTATTAAAAAATTTATGTACTATATTTTTGTTTTATCATGCTTTAGGGATGAAATGATTTAGTGATTTTCTTCTCTTTCCTTGATTAAAAAGAAATCACGAAATACAAAAATGTCTTACTTTGATCGATGTAAAAAAACTGTACAGACGGGCTTTTTTTGCCAAACTTCATTAACAGCTGCCCTTACTGCACGCCGTACAGCTTCTCGAACAAGTTCGTCACTCTTTCGTTTAACACGGGGAATACTGTAAACAGTGTTTTCCACAACATCTAAAAGTATATCTTTTAACATTTTTCCTTTTTCATCATTTTCAGGCAAACCGAATGTGACTAAACTAATATTACCAAAAAAATCATACTTGCTATTCATTTGGAAAGAGACAGCAACATAACCAGCATAACTTAATTTGCGACGCTCACGAATTCCTAATGTATCCTCATCTCCAATAAGACAACCATCCTTATAAATACGTCCCACAGGAACTTGATCAATAATTTCTACTGGCTCTGGTGCAAGGCGTAACATGTTGCCATTTCTGATATCAGCAACAATTTTAATACCTGCTTGACGCGCTAAATTCACTTGAGCAGCAAGATGTATTGCCTCACCATGTACAGGAACAAGTATTTGTGGTTTTACCCAATCATACATCTGCAAAAGCTCTGAACGGTAAGGATGACCTGAAACATGCGTAAGGGTTTCTTCATTCGTGATCGTTTTAATTCCTAAATCTATAAAACGGTTTTGTATTTCAATAATAGATTTTTCGTTTCCTGGAATACTTCGTGACGAATAAATAACAGTATCGCCAGTGGAAAGTGCAATATTGCCCATTGCATTTCGCGATAATTTGGCTAAAGCAGCACGTGGTTCCCCTTGACTACCCGTTACAATTAAAACAATATCTTTTCGCGGAATGTAACCATAATCCTCTTCTGTAAGAAATGGTGCTAAACCGCTCATATAACCAAGCTCTTGCGCAACCATAATGCTCCGCTTAAGAGAACGTCCAACAACAAGAACTTGACGTCCTACAGATTCGGCTGCAAGAGCAATTGAACGTATACGAGAAACATTAGATGAAAAAGTTACAATAGCAACCCGCCCTTCAGCTTTCGAAATAATTTCTGCAAGACTTGTTTGAACTTTCTGTTCAGATGGTGATATTTTGTCTCTACACGCATTAGTAGAATCACAAAGCAAAGCTAAAACACCTTTTTTTCCTAAAGCACGAAAACGTTTTTCATCCGTTACATCTCCAAGCAAAGGTGTGTGATCAATTTTCCAATCGCCGGTATGAATCACAGTACCTAAAGATGTTGTAATTGCCAAAGATACAGATTCTGGGATAGAATGGTTAACAGCAATAGCTTCAACCATAAAAGAACCAATCTGAAAAGAATCGCCAGATTGAAAAATATTTAATGGAATTTGATAAGATCCAAAATCCGATTGCTTTTTACTCTCCAATAATCCTGCCGTAAAAGGCGTGCAGTAAAGCGGAATTTTAAGCTTTGGCCATAAATCTAGAACCGCACCATAGTGATCTTCGTGAGCGTGTGTCAAAACAAGACCGCGTATATTGTGCTTTTCACTTTCCAGAAAACGAATATCTGGCAAAACAAGATCTACTCCCGGTAATTCAGGACCAGCAAAACTAACTCCCATATCAACAAGTAGCCACTCACGAAAATCGGGGGAACCAAAACCATAAGCAGCTAAGTTCATCCCTATTTCACCTACTCCGCCAAATGGCAAAAAAGTGAATTCGTTCTTATTGGCGGCGACCATAGACATCTCCTAAATCATTAAGATAATTTTGTGGTGAAGTAAAATTTTATAGATCAATAATGATCTACATTAACAGAAGCAGCCGAACCAAAATAAACATCTCCGGCTGTTATAAATTCTTGCTGACCATTTTTTTGTTTTATGATGCAGTTAAATTTACTATCGAGACCATCAAAAATACCTTCACTGATTTTTTTACCATTGATTATTTTGATATGTTGTCCAAGGTAAGCAGAGTATGAAAGCCATTTTTCACGAATTATATCACAACCTCCTAACTGTTTCCAAAGAAGGTAATTTTTAGAAAAATACTCCGTCAAAGCCATAAACAACTGTTTTGTATCAGTATGCAAACCAATGTTTTTCAAACTTGAAGTGGGATATAATGCACCTTCATAAGAGTGTTTTACATTCATTCCAATGCCAATAACAAATGCAGATTTTTTGGGTGCGATTTCAAAAACTTCTAGCAGAATTCCTGAACTTTTAGCACCTCTTAACAAAATATCATTTGGCCATTTTAAGCTAACAATATCACTTGCCTTTTTTTCATCTTTTATAAATCGCTTTACTGCCTCTACCATACTGACTCCAGCAACAAAACCAAGCTGAGCAGCAGTTTTATGAACAATATCATCAATCAACAAAAGACTGGAATAAAGATTTCCTTTTGGACTATACCATGTTCTACCTCGTCTTGCTCTTCCTTGTGACTGCTCTTGTGCTACAATCCAAAGGTAACCAAGATGTCCTGCATATGCTCTTCGTTGTGCCACCAAATTTGTTGAATCAACACTATCATATGATTCAACAACATATCCTTGTTTTTGTGCAAAATCTGATAAAATGTAAGTCATATTTACTAAAATAATGCGATCGCTGCTTTTTCTGCCAAATCAGCAAACCAAATTCCAAAAAATATATAAAATAGAATAAATAATGCAGAAAAGCCAAGACAAAACTGAAGCTCATTCGATAAAGTTATAAAATGAATTTTTGCATCATCAAACCACATAATTTTAATAACTCGTAAATAATAAAAAGCTCCAACAACAGACGTGATTACACCAATGACAACAAATGGAATAAGACCAGCATGAACAGCGGCAGAAAATGTATACCACTTTCCAAAAAAACCAGCCATAGGTGGTATACTTGCTAAAGAAAAAAGCTGTATTGTCATCATAACAGCCATAAATGGATTCGTCTTTATCAATCCTGAAAGATCATAAATATTTTCAACATTTCCACTACTAGATCGCATTCCAAGAATAAAAGCAAATGAGCCAAGAGTCATACCAAGATAAATAGTCATATAAAGAATAACACTTTTTACTCCAAGCATGTCTCCAGCAGCTAAACCAACAAGTGCATACCCTATATGACCAATCGATGAATAAGCCATAAGACGTTTTATATTACTTTGGCCAATTGCAGCGAATGCACCAAATATCATAGATGCAACGGCCATGAAAATTAAAATTTGTTGCCATGCAGGCACAGAGCCATCAGGAGAATCTAGTGGAATAAAAGCCGTAACAACAACACGAATTATTAAAGCCATTGCTGCAATTTTAGGAGCAGCAGCAAAAAATGCTGTAATAGGTGTTGGTGCTCCTTCATAAACATCAGGCGTCCACATATGAAACGGAACAGCAGAAATTTTAAATCCTAAACCAGCTAAAACAAAAACAATTCCAAAAATAACACCTAATTTTAAATCTTCATCTTTCAAAGCAATAGCAATTTCGCTAAAACCGATTTGACCTGTAAAACCATAAAGCAAAGAAATACCATAAAGTAATAATCCTGAAGACAGCGCTCCTAAAACAAAATACTTTATACCTGCTTCAGAAGATTTTACATTATCACGATTAATTGCAGCTAAAACATATAAAGCTAAAGATTGTAATTCTAATCCCATATAAAGCGATAGCATATTGCCTGCTGAAATCATAAGCATCATGCCTAGAATTGCTAAAAGAACAAGCACTGGGAATTCAAATATATCGAATTTTTGAACACAAGTGAAACTAACTGACATGATAAGAGCAAAAAGTGCAGCGATTAGCGTTAAAACTTTCATATAGCGACCGAAAGAATCTATGATAAGTGCATTGGTTTGAAATAAGCCACTTTTCGGAAAAACAATAATAATAATAATGGTTGCAACAAGAAGAGCAATTGCTAAGCCAGTCACGGTTAAATATGAGCGTGCACGAGAATAAACGCCAACTAAAAGCAATATAACTGCCCCCAACGCTATTAAAATTTCTGGAAAAATTAACACTAATTGAGTTATTATTTTAGTTTGCATAAGGATTTTCTCTTCTAGTGCAGTTTATTGATGAGAGTTTTTATAGAAAACGCAGTCGTTTTTAAAATAGGTGCTGGATAAACACCAAAGAATATTGTGAGAATAACCATAGGATAAAGGATCAATTTTTCTCTTGTAGACAGATCTGTGAGCACTTTTAAACTCTCCTTATCCAAGGATCCAAAAATCACACGTCGATAAAGATAAAGTGCATAAGCTGCAGATAAAATAACGCCAATTGTAGCAAAAATTGCAATCCATTTATTAACTTGAAAAACACCTACCAAAGTTAAAAATTCACCCAAAAATCCTGAACTTCCTGGTAAGCCAATATTTGCCATAGTAAAAATTAAAAAAACAACAGCATATTTGGGCATATTATTTACCAGACCGCCAAAAGCTGAAATTTCACGCGTATGAAGACGATCGTATATAACCCCAATACAGAGAAATAAAGCAGCGGAAACAATTCCATGCGACAACATCTGATAAATAGCACCTTGAATCCCTTGTTCATTCATAGCAAAAATGCCCATAGTTACATATCCCATATGAGCTATTGATGAATAAGCAATAAGTTTTTTTATGTCACTTTGAACAAGTGCAATCAACGATGTATAAATAATTGCAATAAGCGACAATACGAAAACAAAAGATGCAAAATTAACTGAAGCAATAGGAAACATCGGTAAAGAAAAACGAAGAAAACCATAGCCGCCTAGTTTTAGTAATACACCAGCTAAAATAACAGAGCCAGCTGTTGGTGCTTCTACATGAGCATCAGGTAACCATGTGTGAACCGGCCACATTGGCATTTTAACCGCAAAAGAAGCAAAAAACGCCAACCATAACCATGTTTGCATATGTGAGGGAAACTGATAAGTTATTAAAGTCGGTATATCAAGTGTTCCAGTTTCCCAATACATAATCATAATGGCAACCAGCATTAGCACTGAACCAAGTAAAGTATATAAAAAAAACTTCATACTTGCATAAACACGACGTGCTCCACCCCAAACACCTATAATAACAAACATCGGAATGAGGCTGCCTTCAAAAAATACATAAAATAATACAGCATCAAGAGCGCAAAAAACTCCAATAATCGCAACTTCAAGAAGAAGAAAAGCAATCATATAAATTTTTAATCTATCTTGAATAGTTTCCCAACTTGCTAAAATACAAAAAGGCAAAAGAAAAGCTGAAAGCACTACAAATAGAATAGAAATACCATCAACACCCATATGATAATAAATGCCACTGTCAAGCCAATTGAATTTTTCAGTCATTTGAAAATTAGGGTTTGTATTATCAAATCCTATCCAAGCCACTAAAGAAATAGCGAAGACAAATACACTCGTAAAAAATGCTACATTGCGTATATTACGTTTTGCTGCTTCGCTATCATCTTTGATTAACAAAATCAAAATTACGCCAACGAGCGGTAAAAATGTAATCGTAGAAAGAATAGGCCAATCGGTCATTAGTTTAAACTCCCGACGGTCATCCATGTGATAAGCACGGCAACACCAATAAGCATCGCAAACGCATAATGATAAAGATAACCTGTTTGTATCCGAACAACTCTGTTTGTAATATCAACAACGCGCGCAGCGATGCCGTTAGGACCAAAACCATCGATAATTTTACCGTCTCCCACTTTCCAAAAAAAATAACCAATTTTAAAAGCAGGACGAACAAATAAAACGTCATATAACTCATCAAAATACCACTTGTGGTAAAAGAAATTATATACAGCAGGCATTAATTTAGCGATTTTTTTCGGAATGGAAGGAAGAACAACATAAAACAAGTAAGCTAATATAAACCCAAAAACCATTACTATGAATGGTGACCATTTAACCCAATTTGGGACGTTATGTACTTCGTGAAGAATATGATTATGATCTCCTGTAAATAATGAACCCTTCCAAAATACGTCATACAAATTACCAAAAAAATAAGGTTGAAAAATCACACCAGCAAACAATGCTCCAATAGATAAAATAAACAATGGGGTTAACATAATTGGAGCAGATTCATGAACATGATGCATAACATCAGCAGTTGCACGTGGTTTCCCATGAAATGTCATAAATAAAAGCCGCCATGAATAAAAACTCGTTAATAAAGCAGCAAAAACAAGAAGCCAAAAAGCGTACCCTGAAGCAATATTATGAGATACAAATGCAGACTCTATAATTGCATCCTTAGAAAAAAATCCAGCTGTTCCAAAAAATGTTCCTGGAATTCCAACACCTGTCAAAGCAATGGTTCCTATTACCATCATCCAATAAGTTATTTTTATATGCTTACGCAATCCTCCCATTTTTCGCATATCTTGCTCATCCGATACCGCATGAATAACAGAACCAGCCCCAAGAAACAGTAATGCTTTAAAGAAAGCATGCGTAAAAAGATGAAAAACAGCCGCTCCATAAGCTCCAACACCTAATGCAACAAACATGTAACCAAGTTGAGAGCAAGTAGAATAAGCAATAACACGCTTAATATCATTTTGTACCAATCCCACGGTTGCTGCAAAAAATGCAGTTGTTGCTCCAATAATAATGATAATAGTCAAAGCAATTGAAGAAAGTTCAAAAATTGGAGACATACGCGCAACCATAAAGACACCCGCTGTTACCATTGTTGCAGCGTGAATAAGTGCTGACACAGGCGTTGGGCCTTCCATTGCATCGGGAAGCCAAGTATGTAAAAGAAACTGTGCCGATTTCCCCATAGCACCAACAAATAATAAAAGACATGTAACGGTAATCGCTATCTGTCCATCAAGTTGCCAACCTAAAAACGTCATATTTTGTATAAAACTATTATCAGCAGCTTTCTTAAAAATAAAAGAAAAATTAACAGATTGAAACAAAACAAAAATACTAAAAATGCCCAAAAGGAAACCAAAATCTCCAACACGATTAACTACAAAAGCTTTCATTGCAGCTTTATTGGCAGAAGCTCGCTGAAACCAAAAACCAATTAATAAATAAGAAGCAAGTCCAACACCTTCCCATCCAAAAAACATCTGGATTAAATTATTCGCTGTTACCAACATAAGCATCATAAATGTAAACAAAGAAAGATAAGCAAAAAAACGAGATCTTGAAGGGTCATGATGCATATAACCAATTGAATAAATGTGAACTAATGCCGAAACGCTGTTTACAACAACAAGCATAACAGCTGTTAATGTATCAATATGTAATGCCCAATTAAAATGCAAAACACCTATATTAATCCAATCTAATAGCAGTATATCAACCGCTGAAGTATAGCCAATAGCAATACTAAAAAAAGCTATCCATGATAATACAGCAACAATCAGCATAAAACCGGAAGTTACCAATTCACTAACACGAGCCCCTATGGTTTTTCCACCTATAGCAGCAATCAAAAAACCTAAAAGCGGAAGAAAGACGATTGTGTAATACATTACGGATCAGCCTTTCATAACATTAACGTCTTCAACCGCAATAGAACCACGGTTACGGAAGAAAACCATAAGAATTGCTAAACCAATTGCTGCTTCTGCAGCCGCTACCGTTAAGATAAATAAAGCAAATATCTGACCAACAAGATCATGAAGAAACGCTGAAAACGCAACAAAATTAATATTAACGGAAAGCAATATAAGTTCAATTGACATAAGAATGATAATCACATTTTTTCTGTTTAAAAAAATCCCAGCAATACCAATTGTAAACATCAGAGCAGAAACAGTAAGATAATGAGTAATATCAATGTGCATAATTTCCCCCTTAAATACCCTTACCTGATTCAACTTTTTTAATTTCAATAGCACTTTCTACTGTTCTAGAAACTTGTATTGCAATCGATTGTCGCTTTACTCCTGATTTATGACGAAGAGTTAAAACAATAGCACCAATCATTGCAACCAATAAAACCATTCCAGCAATCTGAAAATAAAAAACATAATCTGTATAAAGAATATCGCCTAATGCTTGTGTATTTGTTCGTTGTACTAAATCTGGTATTGATTGAACAACATGCGTTCTAAGAATTGAAGAAAAATGACTATTAACAAAAACAACAATAAGCTCTGCCGCAATAATAATCCCAATAAAAAAACCAATAGGAGCGTACCGAAGTGAACCGTTCTTTAATTCAGCAAAATCAACATCAAGCATCATAACTACAAATAAAAATAAAACTGCTACAGCACCAACATAAACAACGAGTAAAAGAAGTCCTAAAAATTCTGCTCCTGCTAACAAAAACAAAGCCGCAGCATTAAAGAATACCAAGATTAAAAACAAAACTGAATGTACTGGATTGCGTGCAGTAATAACAATAATTGCACTTACAAGCATAATAAAAGCAAACAAATAGAAAAATGCCGCCGCTAGATTTGTTAGCACAGGCCTCTCCTTAATTTACAAAATAATTGGTATAATAACTTATACCAGATTAAAATTTATCGGAAAATTATCCGATTACTCATTTGATATATTTAACGGTAAGGCGCATCCATCAATATATTCCGAGCAATTTCTCGCTCCCAACGATCTCCATTCATTAAAAGTTTTTCTTTATCATAATAAAGTTCCTCACGCGTTTCTGTTGCAAACTCAAAATTAGGACCTTCAACAATAGCTTCAACAGGGCAAGCTTCTTGACAAAAACCACAATAAATACACTTAACCATATCAATATCGTAACGAACAGTTCTCCGTGTACCATCATTGCGTCGCGGACCTGCTTCAATTGTAATTGCTTGAGCAGGACAAATTGCTTCACACAATTTACACGCGATACATCGTTCTTCACCATTGGGATAACGACGCAATGCATGTTCACCACGAAAACGCTGAGAAACAAAACCTTTCTCATATGGATAATTAATAGTTGGTTTTGGTGAAAAAAATTGACGCATTGCTAAGAAAAAAGCACTTATAAACTCTAATAAAAGGAGAGATTTTGCTGCCTGAATAAGACTTGACACAGTAAGACCTCCTTTTAAGCTAAACCTGTATATTTTAAAAAAGTAGCAGTTATAACAACCATTGCTAAGGAAAGAGGAAGAAATACCTTCCAACCAAGCCGCATTAACTGATCATAGCGATAACGTGGAACAAATGCTTTAACCATAGCAAACCAAAAAAATACAAAACAAACCTTTAAAATAAACCAAATAATACCAGGAATCCAATTAAGCCACCAAACATCCAAAACTGGTAACCAGCCTCCTAAAAATAAAATAGTTGTTAATGCACACATTAAAACAATGGCAACATATTCTCCAAGGAAAAAAAGCATATAAGGAGTCGAAGAATACTCAACCATGTGGCCTGCAACAAGTTCAGATTCTGCTTCAACTAAATCAAATGGCGGACGATTTGTTTCGGCGAGTGCAGAAATAAAAAATATAATAAACATCGGAAAAAGAACCAACCAATTCCAATCAAGAAAACTGCTAAAAGGAAAGCCAAGAATCGTACCAACTCCAGAAGTTTGTTTATGAACAATTGTTGTAAGATCCAATGAACCACTTACTAAAATAACGGTTACAAGTACAAATCCAATTGAAACTTCATAAGAAATCATCTGCGCTGCTGAACGCAAAGCTCCTAAAAAAGGATATTTTGAATTTGATGCCCAACCTCCCATAATAACACCATAAACTTCAAGAGAGGAAATGGCTAAAATATAAAGTAAACCAACATTAATATTAGCAATTTGCCAACCTTCATTAACTGGGATTACTGCCCAACTTGATAACGCAAGTGTAGCAGAAACAAAAGGCGCTAAAAGAAAAACACCCTTATTAGCACCAGCAGGAATAATAGGTTCTTTCACAACAAATTTAATTAAATCTGCAAAAGATTGTAATAATCCCCATGGACCAACAACATTTGGGCCACGCCGCAATTGTACAGCCGCCCAAATTTTTCTATCTGCATAAAGAAGATACGCAATTAAAACTAAAAGAACGACTAAAAGAAGAAGCGTTTTTCCAACTATAATTAATAATGGCAATAACCAGGTCATAAAGAAATCATGCATAATTTTCTTTTTCTCCCTGCCCTTACTCTACAACCTGCATAGCACGACTCTTTGCAAGCGATGAACACTCCGCCATAACTGCAGAAGCACGTGCTATTGGATTTGTCAAATAAAAATCTTTAACCATAGAAGTAAATGCTTGTTGTGTTTCTAAAACAAACATTTGTGAACCAAGCACTTTAAGATCATTTACATCGGAAGACACTATGTCATCAATGGCGCAAAGATGTGGGTAATCATTAAATAAATTTTGTCGTAATTGAAAGAGCGTATCAAAAGGAAGTTTTTGTTCTAAAACATCAGATAAAGCACGCAAAATAGCCCAATCTTCCTTTGCTTCACCTGGGGCAAAACCGGCCCGATTTGTCATTTGAACTCGTCCTTCTGTATTTACATAAATCCCTGACTTTTCAGTGTAAGCCGATGCAGGCAAAATAACATCGGCAGCATGTGCACCATTATCACCATGACTACCTATATAAATTGTAAAAGCCTTTTTATCCGTTAATTCTACCTCATCAGCACCAAGTAAAAATAAAACTTCGCAAGTTTTTACAATGTTTTTTACACCAAGGTTAAAAGTAAAACCAATATCTAATCCCCCAACAATCGACGCAGCATTGTGAAGAACAGCAAACCCATTCCATGTTTCACTAAGAGCACCAACACTATCAGCTAATTTTGCAAGACTTTTTAAAACAGATAAACCTTCTTTGCCTGAAATTGCCCCTTCCCCAATAAGAATAAGTGGTCTTTCAGCTTCTTTTAAAACATTTAAAAATGCATCTTTTCCATAAATCAGCGCATTTAATGCATCAGTACCAGTACCAAGATAAGAATATGGATAACGTAAATCAGCTTGTTCTCCGATTAATGCAATGGGAAATTGCCCCATTCGTTGACGCTTTAAAATACGTGCATTTAAAACCGCAGCTTCATAACGCGGATTAGACCCCACAATAAGCAATGCATCAGCTTGTTCTATACCTGCAATTGTTGGATTAAAAATATAACTTGAACGCCCAAATTGAGGAGATAAAGCCATTCCTCTTTGACGACAATCAAAAGCCTTTGAACCTAATGAAATCAACAATGTTTTTAATGCATACATTTCTTCAACAGATGCAAGATCACCAGCAATTGCTGCAATTTTTTCTGGCACTGTTTTTGAAATCACTGTTTTAATTTTAGCAAAAGCTTCCGTCCAACTCACAGGTTGAAGTCTTCCATTTTTGCGTACATATGGCTTATCAAGCCGCTGAGTACGTAATCCATCCCAAATAAAACGCGTTTTATCAGAAATCCATTCCTCATTCACATCTTCATTTGTACGTGGCATAATTCGCATAACTTCGCGACCACGGCTATCAATACGAATAGCACTACCAATTGCATCCATTACATCAATTGATTCTGTTTTAACCAATTCCCATGGACGTGCATGAAATGCATAAGGTTTTGAAGTCAAAGCTCCCACTGGACAAAGATCAATAATATTTCCCTGTAATTCAGATGTTATTGCTTTTTCAAGATATGTCGTAATTTCAGCATCTTCACCACGACCAATTAAACCAAGCTCAGAAATACCCGCCACTTCCGTCGTAAAACGAACACAACGTGTACAATGAATACACCGTGTCATAACAGTTTTTACAAGCGGTCCAATGTATTTATCTTCTACAGCACGTTTATCTTCCGTATAACGAGAGTAATTACGCCCATAAAGCATTGCTTGATCTTGAAGATCACACTCTCCCCCTTGATCACATACAGGACAATCCAAAGGATGATTGATAAGAAGAAACTCCATTACACTTTCACGCGCTTTTTTTACCATTGCTGTATTGGTAAAAATTTCAGGAGTCTCACCATTAGGTCCTAAACGTAAGTCACGAACTCCCATAGCACAAGAAGCCTGTGGTTTTGGAGGTCCTCCCTTAACCTCAACCAAACACATGCGACAATTTCCAGCAACTGATAAAGATTCATGAAAACAAAAGCGTGGCACCTCAGCACCAGCAGCTTCAGCAGCCTGAAGCAACGTGTAATAATCAGGAACTTCAATCTCTTTACCATCAACTTTGATATTTATCATCATTCATTCAGCCTACGGATAATTTACCTAAATTTGCATTTCATTATTTAAAAAATAAACCTTTTAGATAATCGCTTCCAAAGCAATATATTTTTTTTGAACGGCATTTCTTGTGTAATTGTCAATTCTACTCTCAATTTCTGAACGAAAATTACGGATTAATCCTTGTACAGGCCATGCTGCCGCATCACCCAGAGCACAAATAGTATGACCCTCAACCTGTTTAGAAACCTCAAACAAAAGATCAATTTCACGTTTTTGCGCTCTTCCTTCAACCATACGCCCTAAAAGACGCATCATCCAACCAGTACCTTCACGACATGGTGTACACTGACCACAACTTTCATGCTTAAAAAAAACTGCTATACGCCAAATTGCCTTGATAATATCGGTTGATTTATCCATAACAATCATGCCACCTGTACCAAAAGAAGATCCTACATCTCGCATTCCATCAAAGTCCATGATCGCATCAACCATATCTTCTCCACGAACAACTGGACACGAAGCACCACCTGGAATAACTGCTAAAAGATTATCCCATCCACCACGAATACCTCCTGCATATTTTTCAATTAACTCACGAAAAGAAACTCCGAGAGCTTCTTCAAATGTACAGGGAGCATTAACATGACCAGAAACCATAAATAATTTAGTTCCAACATTATTTGCACGTCCTATCGATGAAAACCACGAAGCACCCCGACGTAAAATTGTTGGCACAACGGCAATAGACTCTACATTATTTACCGTTGTTGGACAGCCATAAATTCCCATATTTGCAGGAAACGGTGGTTTAAGCCGAGGCTGGCCTTTTTTACCTTCAAGACTTTCGAGAAGAGCCGTTTCTTCACCACAAATATAAGCACCAGCACCATGATGAATAATAATATCGCAAGCATGTCCATATTTAGTTTTTTTACCAAGCAAGCCAAAATCATAACACTCATCAACAGCAGCTTGAAGCGCTTCACGTTCACGAATATATTCGCCACGGATATAAATAAAAGCAACATTAGCTCCTATAGCGAAAGTAGCAATAACGCATCCTTCAATTAAAGTATGGGGATCATGCCGTAAAATATCGCGATCTTTGCATGTTCCAGGTTCTGATTCATCTGCATTTACAACCAAATAATGTGGACGGCCATCACTTTGTTTTGGCATAAAAGACCACTTCATTCCTGTAGGAAATCCAGCACCACCACGACCACGCAAGCCTGATGCTTTTATTTCATCAATAATCCAATCACGGCCTTTTTCGATAATTGCCCGAGTACCATCCCAATGTCCACGCAACATTGCAGCTTTTAATGACTTATCTTTCAAACCATAAATATTGGTGAAAATACGATCTTCATCAGCCAGCACCCTCCCCTTTTTTTCTCTTGCCTGTAGCATTTTTAGCATTTCCTTAAACGCAATTTTAAAAACCTTTTTAAGATGTTTTGCCTTTAATTAAAAACAAATAAATAGCTAAAATAATAAGCATTTTCTTAAATAAAAATATTTATTTATGCTCCTATTTCTTCATTGTCTTTTTTCTTTGAAGATACCAATAATTCTTTTTCTTTATCATTATCAATTAGAGAAGTTAGACCACTAATTGGTTCAGATGATTGACGACCATTTTGCGGACCAACCGCCACCTCAGAACCTTTGCCAGCTTTAAATGCATCAATAATTTCCTCAAGACGCTCAGCTGTTAAATCTTCATAAGTATCTTTAAAAATCATAACCATTGGAGCATTCACACATGCACCAAGGCATTCTACCTCTTCCCATGATAAGGTTCCATCTTGATTAGTAACAAAAGGTTCATGATTAATTTTTTTCTGACAAACTTTAATTAACTCATCAGAACCCCGTAACATACAAGGAGTTGTACCACAAACTTGAATATGCGCTTTTGTTCCAACCGGTTGAAGCTGAAATTGAGTATAAAAAGTCGCAATTTCTAAAACACGAATGTAAGCCATAGAAAGAATTTGAGCCACATGCTCAATTGCTGCTCGAGTTACCCAACCATCTTGTTCTTGAGCACGCATTAATAATGGAATTACAGCAGATTGCTCCCGCCCTACAGGATATTTCTTTATAGTATTTTGTACCCATATCTGATTTTTTTCTGTGAAAGAAAACTCAACAGGCTGGTAAATATCATCTGCAAGACGACGTACAGACATTAGCGATCAACCTCCCCGAAAACAATATCAATCGAACCCAAAATAGCTGTAGCATCTGCTAGCATATGACCTCGGGTTAAAAAATCCATGGCTTGAAGATGAGCAAAACCAGGAGCACGCAATTTAACACGATAAGGCTTATTAGTTCCATCAGAAACAAGATAAACACCAAATTCACCTTTCGGTGCTTCGACGGCAACATATACTTCACCAGGAGGGGTATGAAATCCTTCCGTATAAAGTTTAAAATGATGAATAAGCGCCTCCATAGAGCTTTTCATTTCGCCACGCTTTGGCGGAACAACTTTACGATCTAAGCTTGAAACCGGCTCATTTTTTTCAGTACTAAGCAAACGATTTACGCATTGACGCATAATTTTTGCTGACTGACGCATTTCTTCCATGCGAATAAGATAACGATCATAACAATCACTGTTTTTACCTACAGGGATATCAAATTCTATTTCATCATAACATTCGTAAGGCTGGCTTTTACGCAAATCCCACGGCACACCAGCTCCACGAATCATTACTCCGGAAAAACCGCGCGCCCAAGCTTCATCGATATTCACCACTCCGATATCCACATTACGTTGCTTAAAAATTCGATTTGGAGTGATAAGCGCATCAAGCTTATCAAGAGCAACAAGAAATGGATCAATAAAATTACCTATATCCTCAATTAGAGACTCAGGTAAATCTTGATGCACTCCACCTGGACGAAAATAATTCGCATGAAGACGCGCACCACACGCACGCTCGTAAAAAATCATCAATTTTTCACGTTGCTCAAACCCCCAAAGCGGCGGTGTTAAGGCACCTACATCCATTGCCTGTGTTGTTACATTAAGTAAATGATTAAGAATACGCCCAATTTCAGAAAATAAAACACGTATTAACTGTCCTCGTTTGGGAATTTCAACACCTAATAGCTTCTCAATAGCAAGCACAAAAGCATGCTCCTGATTCATAGGAGCAACATAATCCAAACGATCTAAATAAGGACCAGCCTGAAGATAAGTTTTTGTTTCCATCAATTTTTCAGTACCACGATGCAATAATCCAATATGCGGATCCACACGCTCAACAACCTCACCATCCAATTCCAAAACCATACGCAAAACTCCATGCGCGGCAGGATGTTGTGGACCAAAATTGATATTAAAGTTTCGAACATTGACTTCAGCCACAATCAACCTCTTACTTCTAAAAAAACAAACTTCATATCAAACATTAACAAAAATTCTTATCATATTAAAAACATTCAAATATTAAAATATTAAAAAATTTATCTTTTAATACTGCACTTTAATCAATTCTAATATTATTCTTCACTATTTACTTTTTCATCATGTAATAAAACATGCCTCTCCCCCTCCCAAGGAGAAAGAAAATCAAAATTGCGCATCTCTTGTCGCAAAACAGTAGGTTCATAAATAACTCTCTTCGCCTCATTATCATAGCGACATTCTACAAATCCTGTTACAGGAAAATCTTTACGTAAAGGATGTCCTTCAAATCCATAATCGGTCAAAATACGTCTTAAATCTGGATGACCAGAAAACAAAATTCCGTACATATCGTATGTTTCACGCTCATACCATTCCGCTCCAGGATAAATTAAGCAAGCAGAAGGAACAGGCGTATTTTCATCGGTACGAACCTTAACACGTAACCGTAAATTATGACGGGGTGATAATAAATGATAAGAAACATCAAAACGTTTATCGCGAGAAGGATAATCAACCCCACTAATATCTATAATATTAATAAACTGACAACGAGAATCATCACGAACAAACATTAAAACATCTGTAATTGCTTCAATATGTGATACAATAGTTAATTCACCAAACGCGAAAACAGTTTCTTCAAGCCTATCTTTTAATTGATTTTTTAAGTAAGCAGCAAGTTCAACAAATGCTTCACTCATTATGACAAATATCCCCTATCGTTCTATAGACCCAGTACGGCGAATTTTTTTTTGCAATAATAATATACCATATAATAATGCCTCCGCAGTAGGAGGACATCCAGGGACATAGATATCTACAGGTACAATACGATCACACCCACGTACAACTGAGTAAGAGTAATGATAATACCCACCACCATTTGCACACGATCCCATAGAAATCACATAACGCGGCTCAGGCATCTGATCATAAACTTTTCTTAAAGCGGGTGCCATTTTATTTGTTAAAGTCCCAGCCACCACCATCACATCCGACTGACGCGGCGAAGCGCGTGGCGCATACCCAAAACGCTCATTATCATAATGAGGCATTGAACACTGCATCATTTCGACAGCACAACAAGCTAAACCAAAACTCATCCACATTAATGACCCAGTACGTGCCCAAGTAATCAAAGCATCTACTGAAGTAACTAAAAAGCCCTTATCTGATAATTCAGTATTAATATCACAGAAAAATTTATCGTCAGAACCTATTAACCTCCCAGTATTGGGATCAATAATTCCTTTTGGCTGCGGAGCAGTAATCGTTGAATTGCTAAACATTAATCCCATTCAAGAGCTCCTTTTTTCCATTCATATATAAACCCGATAGTTAAAAGCGCTAAAAATATAATCATAGACCAAAAACCGAACATCCCTATCGAATTAAAAGAAACCGCCCAAGGAAAAAGAAACGCAACCTCGAGATCAAAAATAATAAAAAGGATTGAAACTAAATAAAATCGAATATCAAACTTCATGCGAGCATCATCAAATGAATTAAACCCACATTCATATGCTGATAATTTTTCAGGATCAGGGGAGCGGTAAGCCACAAGATAAGGCATAACCAGCAAAACCCCAGTAATAACTGCTGAAACAATAATAAAAATAAATATCGGTAAATAAGAGCTCAATAAATGAGTCATAATCCTCTTCCGCTTTAATGAGATGCTTGAATTAACGCAGTCATCCAATCTTGTTTAAATAAAACAAACGAATGAAATAATAGCTTTGTTAACTCCGCTCGTACAGCTTCAAGGGCATGCCGTGCGATATTTTTTATTGGTATAGGTACCGCAGAGCAACAAAAGACGCAAGCCCCTATCCGCATAAACTACATGAAAAAAGGAAAGAAATTTAATTTTGGACAAAACACTATAGCTTAAGACGCGCAACTATTAGCAATTTTATAGAAAAAACATATACGATACAAAAATCAAATACGATACAAAAATCAAAATCTGAAATGGCGCGAGTGACGGGGCTCGAACCCGCGACCTCCGGCGTGACAGGCCAGCACTCTAACCAACTGAGCTACACCCGCGCACTTTTTCAAACTGATCAATTGATCAGCATAGTCGGTCGTGTAAGGGGTTCATTCACTTATGTCAAGAAAGATTCAACATTTTTTTAAAAAAAATCAAATAAACAACAAAAAAATAATTTTTATTTTCAAAAGACGTCTTTGTTCTTGCGTTTTTTAAAAAAATTCCCTAAACAGAGCTCACCTAACTGCAGATTATTGCAATCGGGCGATTAGCTCAGCTGGTAGAGCGCCTCGTTTACACCGAGGATGTCGGGAGTTCGAGTCTCTCATCGCCCACCATTATCTTTTTTTATTACGTGTAACTTATTGATTTGGCTTATTTTTTAAAACATGAGGGATACGTAAATAAAGATAAGGGAATAGGATTTTCGAATATGTCTCTATAAAACGCATCCTTTTTTGCCATCTATAAAAAGATGCTCTGTGTAGATCTCTAAATTCTTAGAATCTACTGCTTATAAGAAAGCACGACATGAGAATTAGTGTCTTATTAGATACCATACGCCATTCTTAGCTCTTTACATCAAGTTCAGATATTCAATTTATATAAATAATCTGCTCCATAAGTCACAATCCTCTCTTTTTATTGTTGATAAATACGAAAAATTATATTTATAAATAATACTTATCAAAATGTATTTTATAATTTTTCATCATTATTTTTTATTGGGAGCGGTTTATGGAAATTGGGTTAGCAAGTGACATAACTTCATTGGTTTCTGCTATTTCTGCTATCATTGCGTTCATCTCAATGTTATCGACACTTATTTTGGGATATAAAAATGTGAAAACATCCGATAAACATTTGGAAATCTCCAAAGAACAAAATAAATTTTTAGAATCTCAAGCAAAAACAGCAGAGAAGCATATTGATCTTCTATTAAAAATGAAAGAAGAAGCAGATTTAGGAGAAAAACTAGAGATTAAGACTAATAGTCCAACTTTCTGTGAAAAAGAACCTGATGCAATTAGTATATTAGTATTCATTAAAAATCCTACAAGAAGAATAATTAAAATGAATCACATACGCATGGAATGTGCTGAAGAGGAGTGTACAGGAGAAGGATGTCCGTTTGAATTTATTGAAGTAATTTATCAAGGATATAATTCGCAAAATAGCATCAAAGATATGAAGATTCATCCAGAATCAGCACGGCATATTAACTTAATAAAACCTAAAACTACACCAGAATTACAAGATAGAAGAGAAACGGATTCATTTAATATAGACCCTGGGCAAGATATTGCACTGCATTTTTTTATTCGCTCAAAAAAAATAGATAAGCCAAATACTCCAGTCTTTATTTTGGAACATACCTCGCCGAATGATCCCAAGAAAACAATTTTTAACCACTTTTTTTCCCATTTTGTAACTTCATGATTTCATTAATAAGTGAATTGCTTATTTATGAACTTTTTCTTTGGTTATAGTTTATGAAAGAATAAAAAACATTCAGCTCTTTGAAATCCACTGTTTTAAGTGTGCAAAAATATTGTCTATCGCATCCATAAGGCGTGCAAATTCAAGAATAAATAGAAAGATGATGAATACAATCCATTTCATAAAACGAGACATCATTTTCATACTTTGGTAGGTAACAATCATTTCTTGAAGCATTTCTTTTTCTGCTTCCGTAAGCTCTGTCACTTTTTCAGTTTTTCTTCTGGCCATACTTCCACCCACACAAACGTTCACCTTGCTGGTTATGCTTTAAAATGTCTCTTGCTAAAGTTGAGCTAATTGCCGTAACATCTTGCTTACTCAAGTAAATGGGCATCCAACCTAGACAGGAAACAGACTTATTTATCACGCACCCACTTGGTAAGATCAGCACGCACATCAGCATCACTTTTCTTGTTAATCTCATTTTCCACCTCAAGCCTTGTTACTGCTGCCTCTAAAGCTTTCTTTATTTGTTTTTGCTGCTCAACCTTCTTTCTAAAGTAAAAAGCTTTTGCTATGGACATAAAAAAAGCAGCCAAAGCTGCCATAATGAACATGAAGTTTTTCCTCATCCACCACCTCATAAGCATTGCTCACCAAAGCGTTTGGCTACAAACATAACACCGATACAGGCTGCTACAATCATAATGGCTGCCAATGCCCATTGAACTGGACCATTGCCCGCTAACAAGCCTCCAAGTCCTGAAAAAGAACTAATGATTGGCGCAAGAATTTCTGCTTTGAAAGAACCTATTGGCTCTTTTATTTTTACCGCCTGATAATTTGAACAAACATAAGAGCCTTTTGCCCATAACCCAGCTTCCACTGCATGCCGATTGGCAAAATCTTGCAGACGTTTTCCCCTTGCTTTCGTCCATCTCTGTAATTCAAATGGCACTGCTTCATATTATTTAGCTTTTTGAGCAATGTTGAATTGCAAAACGCTGTCGTTCCTACATTATAGCAAAAGGAGACTAACGCCGCGAATTGCTCATCGGTTAAAGGAACAACGACTGCTTGCTCAACAGCCTTCTCAAATTGTTTTAAATCTTGAAATAAAATATCCTCTGCCACTTTTTCAGTGATGTTTATATTTTTACGAACAAAAGGCTTTCCAGAGTTACTCGTATGACCATAACCTATTGTTCATAAACCGGTAGCATCTTGATAAGATTGCAAGTACAAACCTTCCCATTGCTTAATGAGAGCAAGTCCTTCTTTCGATATTTTTCGCATTTGCTTATCTTTGTATCCTCTTTTTTCTCATCAAGCTTTTGATCTGCATCAGCAGCAATAAATTCCTTCTCCTAGTAAAGTCTTGCAGCATTAGCTCGTTTAAGACAGTCATAAACTTGATTAGAAATCTCAATAAATGGATTTCTAGAGCTGAAGGTTTAAAACGGACAATGTCTTTGTTGTCACTCACAACACACATTGGTTTAGTGATTACTACTTTCATAGTCACTCCTTTTGTAGGCTTGTTTAATGACAGAATTAATGACACGACTGGTCAATTATTGGATTTTACTATTTGAAAAAAGAGGCAGCCAGCCTTCCTAAGAAAACCAAACTCTTTAGCTACATTTAAGGCTTAATATCTTATCACTTCTTAAAGAAAAAATTTGAAATCTGAACATAATAACACTTAGTACAGCGGTATCATTGAATACGATTTTTTAAACCATGCAAACAGAAAATATAGATCTTGTGTTTTTTTTATTTTCCAATCTAAAATTAGGCAACTTTCCATTACACTGCAAAACGCAATTCTTAAAAATGGAGAGAAAATCAGTGACGCAATCTAAAAGAGGAAGAAATGTTTAGTATGGAAATATTAGATGCAGCGTACATCACATCAAAGATAGTTATAATCATCATAACTATAGCCTTTATTTTACCTTCCATATTCTAATTTTCATTAATACTTTACGATTTTATACAATTATAGGCTTTTGCTAAAAATTCTTTAACTAAGAACCTTCTCCACATTAATCTCTAAATATTAAGCTCATGGCGTGCTGCTGTTGCCAAAAAAGCAGATTTTGTTAACCCTCTTTCTTGTGTACAATCATCAATCGCACGCAAGAGTCTTCGTTCAATGGATATTAGTACACACGACTTCAGCATCATTTTTAATAAAGGGAACTTGTATCAAAAAAGCTTCTGTAACGGATTTTTTGTATCACTTCTTCAAATTTCAAGGAAACTGGTAAACTATCCATTTCCTCACAGTACAGTAAAGCTGAAGAGCTTCAATTACATTTACAACTAAATCCTCTTCTTTATCAACAGCAGAAAAAAAACCTTTAAAATCAGAAAATTGAATACTAAAAGCAGAATCTTCATCTTTGTGAACAAAGCAAAAAATCTTTTCATTCTTCTTCTCTTTTTTAACCAGCCTGCTTGTTGTGCAATAAAACGTGCCGTACTACCTATTGGAAGATTTTTTTAGGATGAGGAATAATAACCACCTTTCCTTCTTTTCTCAATTTATGATGTGAATTTTATTTTAACAAGTTCAAAGCCATCACGCTTTAATTTTGTAATGATTTTTCAGCTATCTTATTCCATTATATGCACTCATTATATGTAAATATTTACACATTTTAATAATTTTTAATTTGAAGTTAATCTCTTTAATAACCGCAATTTCCAACAGAACAGGATTAAATCGAGAATTTCTTTATCGTTCTCTAAGCGAAAACGGTGATCCGCTACTTTCTACTTTTTAGTATCTTGGACGCCTTTGATTTGCAAATTAGCTTTAAATTGCCTCCTAATAATAGTAAAGATAAACCGCTCTAGAAAAAATTTAATGAGATATTTTTTTTATTCCCCAAAGATATGCAAAAGTACACAAACTATAGAACTCAACAAGGCTTTTATCTACTTCTTTGTAAACATCTTTATTTCCTAGCGGCTTCCGATAATTTTTTGATACCTTTATTAACTTCATCGATAAGAGGTTCAAGATCTAACACTGTGCTGGAAACTTTACCTCCATGAATCCACACTTTCACTTGTGCTGTAGTACTGAAATCTGTTTTCTCTGGCATGTCATAGTGCTGATAATCTTCAAATTCTTCATATTTTCTGAAGTCATCTTCATGTTGAGATTATAAAAATACTTAGTACAATCAAGCCTTCAAGGCATATGACCAACAGCTGTTGCCACAAATCTTTTTTGCAAAACTGATCACATAAACTAAAAAAAATCTGTGTAGATGTGCTCTAATTTTAAGCTTTCTCACATAATTTTCATGATCATATATGAAAAGAATCCACAACTAAACGGAAAAAAAAATAAAGCTACTAGTTAATAAAAATACTCAGAAATTAAAAAAATTAGAAGTTATTTTTAATCTGAACTCAAGTAATGTCATTAAAAGCGTTTAAAAGCACATTTAAATGATTGACCTTTTACAAAAACTTTGTAAAAAAGTGTACTCAATTTGGAGGGGTGGTCGAGCGGTTTAAGGCACCGGTCTTGAAAACCGGCGTGCAGGAGACTGTACCGTGGGTTCGAATCCCACCCCCTCCGCCACTGTAGCTTGCCACTTGTATGTAGCTTGCCACTTCGTTTTGCACTATTGTAGCTTGCCACTTCGTTTTGCACTATTTGCCACTGTAGCTTGCCACTTCGTTTTGCACTATTTGCCACCTCGTTTTGCACCAATTGATTTTTTTTCAAAGGGTTTTCAAGGGGGCTTTAAAGGGACTTTTAAAGCCCCTCAAAGAGTCTTTATTTTCTGTTAAAAATGATGTTTCGGTATTATTTTTTTCTGCAAAAATAGCACAACCAAATTCATAAAGTGATTGGTACAGTTTTCTATTTGTAATCCCCTCAAGAATCTTTTTTACACATTGTTTATCTTCTTCAGTTGGCACTGGGGTTGTTGGTAAACAATCAGGAAAAGATATAGATCTTTGTTCTATTTTTATACGATCGATAGCTATGTATCCAAAAAAGCCATTAATCCTATGAAGAAATTCATCTTTTTCATGAAGTAATTTCAATGCAGTAAATCCTTCACAAGCCACAACAAGTGTTGCGGGTTGAAAAGGATCATCAACATTAACTCGATGCTTCCAAATAATTTTTAATGGCATTGTGTGCTCACCGATATCGGATCCCACAATCTGTAACCAATGCTCTATCAGAGCTACATTGATCCCTGTGCGCTTAGATAAAACTGGGTCAAGCATTTTAGATGCAGTCTCAGAAAGAGAATGAAAACGATGCTTTTGAAAGTGTTGTGCCATTTCTATTATTTTCTCGATTAATGTTTTTCTTTCAATTTTATATCAATTCATTTTTTTTCAAAGAATTTTTAAAGGGCTTTCAAAGGGTCTTCAAAGGGGTTTTAAAGCCCCTTCAAAGAGTCTTTTTTCTTCTGTTAAAAATGGCAATTTGTGATGATTAGTTCTTTGGCAATAGCATTATTTGAGCTGCAACATGTATAAGATGTGGTGACCTCTTTTATATGGAATTGACTAAAGGTTTTCCGAATCTCTGGCACATCATTTAAAGAGAGAAGAAACTTGCCCTTTAATTGCGCAAGGAGCGCAGACATCGTCTGGTAATCCTCCCGCTTAAACAAGCCCTTTCCATAGTAATCCTCAACACCAAAATAAGGCGGATCAAGGTAAAACAAAACGTTGGGCTTATCATAGCGCAGCATAAAGTCTGACCAATCTGTATTTTCAATTGTAACCCCTGCCAAGCGGCGGTAAAGAGGCTCTAATAACGCTTCGACTTTAAAAGGATTAAATCGTGCACCACGGCTTGTTTCAACGCAAAACGTGCGCTTGACCACCTTGCCGCTAAAACTCAACCGTTGTAAATATAAAAACCGAACAGCACGCTCCAAATCGGTTAAATCCTTTGGATCTTGTCGTGAAAGACGTAGAAACTCCTCACGGCTGCTGATCTGGAACTTTAACAGATCTATAAAGGGCTGATAATGGCGTTGCAACACGCGGAAAAGATTCACTACATCGCCTGAGCGATCATTGATGATTTCCGCAGCTGGTATCAATTTTCTCCTAAAGAAAATCCCACCCATCCCAATAAAAGGTTCGGCATAAACGTTGTGCGGAATCTCTTCAATGATTTTGACAACGGTTTTGGCTAACCTTCTTTTGCCACCAATATAAGCAGCTGCTGGTGTGACAGGAGCAACAGATTTTAATGTTTCAGAATAAATTGTGTCCATACTTTCTTAACTTCTTCCATCCATAATAGCCATCTTCTCATTGCTTTGAGTGATAAGAAGTGGCTGCGATGTTATGTTTTCTGGCATCGGACGGGTTTTGTCGCTAACTTATCCCCGTTGGCTGGAGAAACCAGCCCAGCCTCTATTGCTTGCTATTTCCCCTTTCCTTTTCTGGTGCTTCTAAGATAATTTCTGTGGTATAGCCGCTGGCTTTTTCATAGCGATGGGTCACCATAGAGGCTTTCCATTGTCCGTTCATTTCCCCACGAAACCCACAGAGCAAAAGAGGTTGATTGGCCATGATTTCTGGTTGACCCTCTAACAGTAACGAACCACTTCCCACAGCACGACAAAGCCTCTCTCCTTCTGAGGCTGCTGCTGCTAGAGCCTCTTCCTTACAGCTATAACAACCGCGCAAACGCCGCGTGGAACCTTTGTAACTTGTCTGATGTTGGATCTGTAACTGTTGCCCTTTGGCTCGATCAAAATAACTAGCTTCAACCACACCATATTGTGTCCGTGGTTCTACTCTAAACTCCCAGTGAGAACAGTGATGCTTATGGATTTCGAGCGGCGGTAAATTGTCATCGCTTAAAAACAAGAACTTATGATCTTTGATTAAGAAACGTGCCTGCATTCGATCCGCAAGACGTGTCAAAAAATCGAGTACCGATTGATCCGTGCACACAACATAAGACAAAGACTGTTGGTAAAACTTTGGGCTAACTTTTGCTTGATAACCATGACGCTTGGCTAATGTTTCAACAATATGCCCAACCGTTTGATTGTCAAAATGTTCACTGCTTTGTGCTTTGATTTCTTGACGCATGGAAGCGCTTTTGCCACAGATGCGCAAGATTTCTCCATCATGACCGCCGATACTCATGACCGATTCGATAACAAAACGCCCCATAAATGCACTGATGCTATCCTCATAGCCAAAAGTCACCTGCAGCGCACTGTTGCTGGCCGGAACCTCTAAATCATTGCCGCTATCATCAAACTCTGCTTCAAAATTATCGGATTCATTCCCCGCATGATCGATAAGGGTTGCTGTTAAAAGACGTTGGTAAAAAACCTCATGAACGGGCTTGTCCCCTACTTTTACCATAATGAAAGGGCGTGCATGTCTTAATCCCATAAGCGCTTCACCGTACTTTTCTTCTCAAGCAGGATAAATTCAGGAAGGACAACGCTTAATCCACGAGGCAAAAAATAACCATATTGAGCAAGACCTAGATTTGCCGATAAAGTGGCTTCTAAATACCCTTCTAAAGCTCTAACCTGAGTGCGATCCCCCAAAACAGAAACGGCATGCTCATAGCAAAGCAAATCAAGACTCATATCTTCTAATTCGACAAACAAACGTTTTTCAGGAATCTTCATTGATATTGCCCCATCTGATATTGTCCTTGTGGTTTTCCCCCATCAAAAAAGGGCAAAAGACTGATGGAATAGCGAATGCGCTGAGATTGGCCAGAGCGGCTGATATAGTCATGATCTTGACGGATATTGGTAATGACGACAGATCCATGCAAAAGAGCACTATAGGTAAAATCACTGATCCAACGGATCATGGGAACAGGCTTGGCCGCTCGAATGGTTTTGGTGATGGCATCAATTGCTTCACGGTCGCCAAACTCCTCTGGAAACAACACACCATGAATGGTTTTAGGATCATTGCCATAGCCGGTAAACTGCAAGCTCGGCGCCCGCCCAAAACGTGCCATCGAAACCCATGTGGCTGAAAACTCCTCTTCAAACGATTGGAAATTGAGCCAATCGACATAAAATTGATGGGATCCTAGCATCATAAGGGGATCATTCATTCCGTCCCTCCATGGAGTGCATTGGCTTGTGCACGTTGAATCGCAGCACTAACGGCGCGCCCTGTCGTAACAGGATCACGCGCACCATTGACATGTACCGTGACATTTTGATTGTGATAAACACGGCTTTTATCTTTGTCTCTTGTCTCTGTTTCAGCAAATTGTCTGTTATTTGCACCAGCAAATTGTGGGATGGGCTGAATGGCTGTTTTGCCCCCAAGCCAACTTGGCAAATGGAAAAGGTCCGATAAATCAACCTGCCCAATCCATGTCTTGATGCGACTTGGCAAGGATGTAAAAAAATCGCTCAACCTCGTGATGGAGGCACTAAAGCCATCGATAATCCAATTGGCCAAGTCCTCCCCTGCTTGTTCCATACCGGCTTTGGCATCCTCAGAGAGCTTTTCTTGAGCAAAAAAACCACCAAGCCATTGCCAAAAGTTGGAAAGGCTTTGTTTAAATCCATCCCACACATTGCCAAACCACCTGCCAACAGCGCCAAGTCCTTGTTTGAACTTTTGCCAAGCTTGAGAGAAATCAAAAGCAGCGGCAATAATGTTTTTCCACTTGGTGATAGTGGCTGTATCAGCGCCAAAAAAACGCATCATCGCTTCAAACGCACGACCAAAAGCGCGCGCCATTCCCCGTGCAAAACCTTTAACAAAGGAAGAGAAACGATCCCAATATTTCCATAAGAAAAAAACAGCTGCAACAATAACGGCTATAGCAGCGGCAATCACAGCTCCTATCGGGGTAAAAACAGCCCCAACGCCTGCGGCAATGCCAGCAGCAGTTGCTTCAATCATTGTTCCAAGCCAACCAAAAACTGTGGCTAAGGCACTCCCTGAAACCATAACCCCACGCAAAGCACCGCCTAATAAAGCCACAGGGCGCGACAACAGGGCAAAGCTTCCACCAAGACTCGCACTCAATAATTCAAGGAAGCGACCTGAAGTTGCTAAAGCGCGCAAATTTGTTACAAGTCCGCGACTGAGTGCCCCAAACTTTATAAAGGAGGAGATTAATTGAAGAAGCCCAAGGCGCGTTCCAGCCATCGTAAAACGAACAACCCGTAGCGTAATATTAAAAGCCATGAGAGCTGCAATGGTTTTAATGATAACACCGGTTAAAATCGGATGTTCATTTGCCCACGCCACAAGCCCGTTGATAAAAGTACCAACACTGGCCATTAAATTATTGACAGGGGGCAAGAGTATTTCACCAAGAGTAATGCCCAAAGCCACGATGCGGTTTTGCAAAAGTTCAAATTGTTTGATGGCTCCTGTTGCTTGTTTATCGGCTTCTTGTTCTACAGACCCTTTAAAGACTTTTGGATCTTCAATAAATTTTAAAGCTTGCTCTAACAGTTCCGGATTACCAACCAATTTAGCAAAATCGCCGGTAAAGTCACGTCCAGCAATGGCAATGAGAGAACGCATACCCTTTTCTGATTGACCTAAGACATGAAAAAAGCGAACTAAGGTACCGGTTGCATCTTTATCCAAATCTTCCATGAACTTTTGACGTGAGAGACCTATATGAGTAAAAGCATCTTCAATATGCTTACCACCTGCCTGAATGCGTGCACTGATTGCGTTAAAACCACGCGCAGCGCTTTCTGGAACAATACCAGCAGAAATCATTGCCGTACCAAAAGCCGCGGTTTCACGTGCTGTGAGTTTAAACATGGTTGCCGCACCGGTGGCACGATTGGTAAAATCGGAAACTTCACTAGCTTTTGCCGCCATATGATTGGAGAGATGATTGATGGCATCGCCTAAATCTTCAATGCCTCTCTGATCCAATTGGAAAACGTTACGCAACTTAGCAAAGCGCTCACCAATTTGATCCCCTGACATATCAAATGCCACGGCAGCTTTTGCAGCATAAACGCTAAAAGCTTCCAAATCCTGTTCACCAATCCCTGCTTGGCTAGCACTGGTCATCAGTTCTAAAATTTCACGTGCCGCTAAAGGGATTTTGGTTGAAGTCTCTAGTGCAAATCGACGCAATTCGACCAATCGGTGAAGGGGTGCATCAAGAACCTTTTCCAATCCTTTCATAGACTGGTCAAATTGCATAGCTTTATAAAGGGGAGCAACCAATGTTGCTGTTTGGGCGATAGCACCCACCATACGCCCACGCGCATGACTAAAAGCGACTTCCGCATTTTTCGTCGCTTCGTGAATATGATCACTTGAAAACCAATTTTTAAAACTCTGTTGCGTCTCCTTTTGAAACCGTGCAACATCTGAACTGAATGCTTTAAGATCGCGCTTGGCAGAGGCTATCCCCTCTTGCAGATGATTAACAAAACGCACAACAAGGGAAACATCCATTACAGCATCGTTCCTGACATATGATTTGTGTACTCCTCTTGTTTGAGGCGTGCTAACTCATGGCGATAAGAAACAACATCCAGCCAATCCATCTGATTGATTTCCGAGGGAGACCATCGAAAATGAAGAGCTAATTCTGCTCCAAATTGTCCTGCATAAGGGATTGGCGTTCCGGAAAAAAAGCAAAAAATGCCTTAAACATCGCTATAACATCGACAATATCAACACGATTAATGAGTTCGACAGATTCACGCGACATATCGGCTAACAAAGCTGTAATCCCTTCTGTTGCCTCATGGGTGAGTAAAACTTCAGAAAGCTTAGCTATGAGGGTATCGTTGGTAAGCGTTGTTTTTTTGCCTCCAAGCTCAGGAAGTAGCAGTTCTGTTAACTGCGGCCCAATAAGCACTGCGAGTTGTTTGGCTTGTTTAAAATTAGGGCGATAAAAGATCAGTTTATTGCGTGTCGCTTCCTTGCCATCACTGTCCAAATAAAGGATGGGAACCTGCAATGTCACTTCGATTTCTGTCTGTAAACGTATCATGATAAACCTTACAAATTGAGAATAGAACGTCGGCGAGAGCCAATCTCTTGACCGTTACGCACAAGCCAACCGCCCCGCTTAAAAGAAAAACGATGAAGGACAGTACTGTCCCAATATTCGGTATAATCCCAAATATTTTTAATCTCGCAATCATAACCGGTCGCTTTCCCACCAGACAGACCTTCGCTATCGACCTTGACTAAACGCCCTGTAACATCGATGGAATGTTCATGCTCGCGCCCATCTTCTTCAGAAACCACATATTTTTTGCCGGTGAATTTATGACGAACTCCAGGGGCACCTCCAAAGATGCCAATAACTTCTGGGGTGTGGCTGCGAATTTTCATTTGCAAGCCAAAAGCTTTAACCCCAAGACCCCCAACATCAATCTGCATATCAGAACCACCAGGCTGATAAGTTTCTGTGATTTCTTCTAAAGTGGGGAGTTTTAATGTTTCAAGGTCTAAATGAAGATTGGTATCATCATCGACAATCAATGTAAAACCGCGAACAATTCTCAAAGTCATGCTGTCTTCCTTGCTGCATTGCGATAAATGTCAATATTATCGCCAAATTGATAGGTCATCTTGTTTTGGATATCTTCAGCCAATCGATTAAAATAAGCGCTATTGCGGCGACTGCCAAAACTTAAATCTTCTAAAGGAGGGACTTCCTCCGCATCAAATTCCACTCGTAACTTTCCTAATTGTAAATTGCTGTTCGAATTTAAATCGCGGTCAAACCAAACACGTCCTCCCAAAAGTGCTCCACGGGCAATCATATCATCTAAAAACTGCGTGAGACTGCGGGTAATGGCAAGAACATGTTGGCCTGTAAGGTTCTCATCTTTATCATTGAGCCAATCATTCAATACAGATCGACCGCTCCCAGCACGCCTTCTGCACCCTTTGTTTCTGCTTCCTCATTAGGAAGCAAAATTTTTGTCGGGCATTATTCAAGTAAAATGTCAAGAATGCCAGAACGAACGGCATCTGGCAAACTTTATATAACCATGATGACAAGACAATTTTTTCCGTAACTCTTTCAGCTACTCACGGATTTTCTCGTGAAAAACGAGATGATCAAGCATAATCCATGCTTCATCAAGCGAAAGAATAGATGGTTGGTCTTTTAAGCTTCTTTCAAATCGTCTAAAGAGATACAATAAAACCGGCAAACCATTTTTGTCATCTAGCTTCATAAGTTCATCAATTTCATAAATAATAAAATTTCCATTCTCTTTGAGTGGTTCTTGACCATCTAACAAATGTCCCATATTTTAGCTTTTTAACAATGCTAAAGCTGCACCATAGCATTTTAGAAAGAGCCGTTATCACACAACAAAACATTTTAATACCTGATAAAATTGAATCAGGTAAAATCATGCTTTCCAAAGCCTTAATTGCAAAAATTTCTGAACATAAACGAATTTTAATTTTTGAAGATACATTAAAATTTTTCGTTCCTCACGCAAATGAAATACAACTTTTTTATTCGAAAAATAATCAAAAACTCTCAAAAGCTGATGCTGAAAAACTACTCATATCTGGATTACGTATGCGACCAGATAGAATACTTTTACAAAAATTACGTGGATGGTACAGCCTTTTACCATATCAGCAATTAGGTACCACCGAAAAGAAGCCAACCAAAACGAACCTCTATTCTTCAAACATAAAAATAATCCTTAATGTGAAATATTTTCCTTTTTCTAAATCATTTTCGTTAATATTTAAAAAAGCATTGATTTTATATTACAGAATATGTATTGTAAATGATTATATTTCTCTATTATATTTTTTCTTCTACACATGGGCACTAATATAAAAACAAAAAGTTAAGGGGAGGGTGTCATGGATCATATAATTTTTAACTGATAAGAAAAATTTTCTTACTGGAATTTATTTTCCAGTGAGAAATTGATTTTGACCAATAAATGGGGGGGAAATTGATAGAACAGCAATATATTTTGGGAAAATACACACGCGTTCTTATACGTGAAAAGGATGCGATTTTTGGTGCAGGTTCAAAACAATTCATTATCACGAATAGAAAATACTGGGAGGATTTGGTACTTCTCGCAGCACAGTGGATTGAGAAAAAGACAGTGGAAGAAGCTTACAGTTTATTATCATCAATCATGTAAAGAGAGAGCTTTAACCACGCGTTTGATTTCCTTGTTTCTAAAAACTTTCTTGTTCTTGCTGAAACATCAAAAAATATCTTCAATAATCGGTATTCTAGAAGTCATCTCCATTATCAAAGTTACGGTATGGATCCAGATTCCATTCAGCGCACCCTTTCACAAAAAGTAGTCGTCATTCTAGGATGTGGTGGGATTGGGAATCATATATCAGCGATACTGGCTACCTCTGGTGTAGGTAAATTAATTCTTGTCGACAATGACGTGATCGAAATGACCAATCTTACCAGACAAATTCTTTTTACTGAACAAGATATAGGGCTTCCTAAAACGACTATTCTTCGACGTGAACTGACACGGCGAAACAGCCAAGTAAAAATTAGTGAATTACAAATGTCAATCACTGTGAAAGAAGATATCAACAAATTGCCTAAAGCAGACTTGTGGATCATTTCTGCTGATACACCTGATCAGCTGGTACCATGGATAAATGAATGGTGTGTAAAAAATAAACAAGCCTATACAAATTCCGGCTATGTCAATGACATAGCTGTGTTTGGTCCCTTTTACATACCTGGAAAAACCGGTTGCTATGCATGCAACACATCTATAAGAAGCCTTCCTGAAAAAAGCGACCGCTTAATCTACGAAGCCTGCGCGATTATCAATAATAATTTCAAAGTCGCAACATTTCCTCCCGTTAACGCTCTTTCAGCTTCCATGTGCGCCAATGACGCTCTTAAATTTTTGGGTGGTTATGGCAATCTGCTTTCCACTGATCGCCGTGTGGGAATATGGAGCAGCCAGCTTTTTGTAGAAGAGCGTTCTCTAAAAAAGAATCCTCGCTGTAAAATTTGTGGAACACAACAATGAATAAACCTAGAACGCTCGCTGTAACCTATGGATCTTACCACGCAGTACGGATGCTGATTGGTGTCTACCATGCGATTTTTTTAATGTCTATGGGTGTTAGTCTAGCGCAATTAGCTCTGCTTCAAGTCGCCTTTTCCGTTACCGTCCTTCTTCTTGATTTTCCCTGTGCTGTTCTATCTGATAAATATCAGCGTAAATACTCTGTTATGGCTGGGGTCTTTATGACGGGAGTGTTTTATCTTCTATGTCTTCAAGCCCCCAATATTACGCTACTTATTATTGCACAAATCCTTTATGCAGCGGGAATCTGTCTTATTGCCAGTGCCATTGACGGGTGGATTTACCATTCTTTAGGCAATAAACAGGATCACTTTTCGCATTATGCACATCTGTATCACCAGATAAACTCTTTCGGTAGCATTATCAGCGGTATTATAGGAATTGGAACGATATATTATTCTGGACAATATTTCATGGGATATATCATTTCATGTTTAATGATGGGGATCATTTTTTTAATATTTCTTATTGTTCCAGAAGAAGCAAAATCGGTGATTAAAAAAAATAAAACGAAAACAATCCTACAAAATGCCAAAGAAACGCTCTGGATATTTCAAAATACTGTGGGAGGGATGTGGTTTATTTTTTTAATGTGTCTTTTCAGTGCTGGTATTCAGATTATCTATCATTTCTGGCAACCAATAATACTATCAAGCGGTAAAACTGATCACCTCAATGGCTCACAGTTGCTGATACTAATGTTTTGCCATATAGGAGCCTTCTCAGCTCAATATTTTTCAAATTTACTGATGTCTAAACAGTATATTCTTGATAAAAAATATAAAAATTCCATAAAATATTTTTCGTTCTTTTCTGCCATTATGTGCGCAGCACTTTATTTTTTTGTTCATAACAATCAAATCGCTGCATCAATTATTGCGTTCTCGTTAATCCATGGATTTATTTGCACTGTACCGATAGGTGCAAAAAGCCTGTTTTTTTTAGAGCTTAACCAAGAACAAACCCAACATATTTCTGGCATCATCGGTGCCACATCTTTCAGTGGACGAATATTTTCAGTAGTGGTGTTAAGTGTTATCTCTCTTCTTCCTGCAACAATCCCACCGTCTTATTATCTTATATTACCAACCGTAACTTTTTTTATGTGCGGCTTTATTATCATGAGGTGGATGACGCATTTTAGCAAATCTAGATTAGAAGAAAACCATAAAACAATGACCGCCTCCAAATGATTTCTCTTTAAATATGGTTTACGCTTCTTTGAACCATCTGCATACACATCGAACGTTTTAAAATACGACGCATCATAATGAAAAACAGATTAAATACATCAAGAAGGCTATTATTGCCTTTAGCTGAAAATAGAAAAATTATGAAATAGATCACAACAAGAGCCACTCAAAACTAAGCAGGCATTCCCTCTTTCCAACGCCGTACCATTCTTATACTCACTTTCATCAAATACACGTTTTGCGTTTAAAGAATTAGTGCAATAAAATAATAAAAACTGACAGTATATTACCACTCACTTATCATAATGCAACCAGCAGTGATCTATATAAAGAGCTTAGAGAATGAAATTATAAATTGATAATAATCAAGCAAACTAGCGAATTCTATTGCAAAATTGGGATCGAAGTACCTAAAACAGCTGTATATTTAGACACGTTATTGGATTCATCAAACAACATGATTATAGCTTTAGCATCAGCATATAAATTAAGCCATAGCTAAATTAAGCCATAGCTAATCTCCACCCACTTTATCTTATGGAGTAAATCACGCAGGTAAAATTGTATGGCGTACGCAAATGGATCATAAACCAAGACGATACAATATACGGGAGTTTATGGACTATGAAAATTTGTTAAAAAACGACAAAATCACGCTTTTAAAATTACGAAGATACATCCCTAAAGATCGAAATTAGATAACCTTATTGAGGTTTTATTTGCATGCCTGATCAAATTAGACTGAGCATAGTCTACAAAAAACTATGCAACGCCCCTTCAAACCCATTTTAATGAAAGCATCGCATTTCAATGCTTCATATTAAATAATCAGAAAACATATCATAACAACAATTAAATGATGCAAAAGAATTCTCTGCAACGACTCAAAACTTTCTGAAAGGATACAATGTTACTCTAAATAAGTAATTGATAAGATCTTTTAAAATATAATTCAGTCATAGAGTAAAAAAAAGACCTCTAAAAAATAAACAGAGCTTCCCTATTGAAATAAAAAAAATATTATAATAGTAAAATACTAAAATTTATGAATTAATATTTTTTCTGTACAGATTTGCATTGCAATAATCCTCTTTGCATCAATGAAAAGGCGTAGGAAGTAACACCATTTATTTAAAGATTTAAATAGTAAATTTAAAACAAATGTCTTTTTCTCTATTTTTACCTGAGCTCTCCATATTACTTAAAATTTATCTATAAAAATAAACCATTTATACATGGTATGAAGCAACTAAAAATCGATCAAAGAAAGTTTTGACAACCTGTTTTTATGAGGCATGCAAGACGTAGAAATTAAAAAATCAGCCCATTAATTAAAAAAACTAGCAGCAACACGTGATGCCAATGTAGGAGCAACATTTTTGCTAATAAAAGACTTTTGGGCTGTACTGAAGATAAAATAACATCACTTTGTACTTAAGGCAGCTAATAAAAAATAACTCGCAACAAAAGCTATTAAAAAGCTTCAAAATAAGCAGCAAGGTAAGTTAAAAAAATTAATGAAACCAAAATTCCTGAACTCTTATATAATTTATTGATTTTGTTTAAATATGATATGCCCCCTCTACTACTAGATTTTTATTCGAATGTAACTTATTGATTATGACTGTAGCTTGTCATTATTGTATAATTTGACACTAGATTTTATACTAATCCATTTTTTCAAATATTTCTCAAGGGATCTTCAAAAGAACTTTAAGAGTCCTTCATAGCATGATCAAATAAGCAATTTATCCATTATAACTGGATACTAAGCATTAACCTTTATTTATTTACATTAATCATTCCTATAATGATTAATGTAAATAAAGTAAGATTCATACAAATGTCTTTAAATTAAGTATCATTTTTATACCTTGATCTATTAACTGAAATGTTGGAGGTAGACGCTCTAATAGCAAATTTTGTAGATATCGCAGATAAGGAAAACTTTAGAAGTTGAATACTGCAAGAAAATGATAAAATTAACTTGCATCCTGAAATGTAGTAAATTTACATCAAAGATAAAATCCATTGCCACTTTATATGAATTTTAATAAACTGCCTCATATATTATAATCTGTAGCTATTTTTATTAATTACAACGTAGGCTATAATGCCAATATAAATTTGCTAATGACATTTAAAAAATATATTAATCGTGATCACTTACCACATCATTTTAAAACAGTTCATGATAACTCACCAGTTGAATGGAAGATAAGTGATAATTTGATCGAATATCCTGAAGCACTGCATTACATGCAAGAGCGTGTAGAAAGTATTTTTACAAGAACTGCGCGTGAACAAGTTTGGCTTCTTGAACATCCTCCCCTTTATACAGCTGGCACAAGCGCAAATAAAAAAGATCTCTTAGTTCCTAACTTATTTCCTATTTATGAAGCAGGCCGTGGCGGTGAATTTACATATCATGGACCAGGACAACGTATTCTTTATATTATGCTTGATCTTAAACGCCGAAAACAAGACGTTCGTGCTTTTATTAGTGCATTAGAAGAATTGATTATACAAATGCTTGCGAAATTTAATATTAAAGGCGAGCGTCGTGAAGACCGAGTTGGTGTATGGATTAAAAGACCTAAATGTTTATCAACACAAAACAGTATTTTTCGTGAAGATAAAATTGCTGCTATTGGCATACGCTTGCGAAAATGGATAAGCTTCCATGGAATTTCTATAAATGTTAATCCTAATTTAACACATTATTCAGGAATTGTTCCTTGTGGAATTAAAAATCATGGCGTAACCAGCTTCATTGATTTAGGTTTTCCTATAACAATGTGTGATATTGATATTGCTTTGAAAAAAACATTTGAAGAGATTTTTGGTCCAACAATTGATGTTTTCTGAACACATTGATTTCTCAATAAAAAGCAGGCATAAAGTTTATTTTAATTAGGGTGTAGTCGAACGCTATGAGCGATAACAACAAGGATCTTTTTAGTATTTTAAATAGTGCTCAATCCCAAATAAAAACAAAAGAAAAAAGTTTACAAACTTCAATGAGCACAAAAATAAACGAAAAAGCAGTACCTTCAAAAAAAGGTATGCAAAAAGATGAATATAATGCTCACTCTATTCGAGTGTTGGAGGGTTTAGAACCTGTACGTTTACGCCCTGGAATGTACATAGGAGGAACAGATAGCAAGGCACTTCATCATTTATTTGCTGAAATTATCGACAATGCAATGGATGAAGCTGTCGCTGGTTATGCAGACTTAATTGATGTGTCTTTAGATAAAAATGGTTACTTAACGGTTACAGATAATGGGCGCGGTATTCCTGTCGAAAATCATCCTCAAATGCCTGAAAAATCTACACTTGAAGTTATTATGACACAACTACATTCAGGTGGAAAATTTGACGGAAAAGCTTATCAAACTGCTGGAGGGCTACATGGAGTAGGAATTTCTGTCGTTAATGCTTTATCCGATGATATGGAAGTCGAAGTAGCGCGAGAACGTAAACTTTACAGGCAACGATTTTCGCGTGGTATTCCTCAATCTGGATTAGAAGATTTGGGTGATGTTTATAACCGTCGTGGTACGAAAGTTCGTTTTCATCCTGATAATAAAATTTTTGGGGAAAAAGCTGCTTTTGATCCAGAAATAATTTATAAAATGGCACGCTCTAAAGCCTATCTTTTTGGTGGGGTAAAAATTCGTTGGAATTGCGATCCTATTATAGTTGAAAATGTAAAAGATATTCCAGAAAAAACTGTTTTTTACTTTCCAAATGGGCTTAAAGATTATTTACTGTTATCATTGAAAAATGAATATCGAATAACATCGGAAATTTTTTCTGGAAAAACAAAACAGCACAATGGTCACGGATTAGTTGAATGGGCTGTAGCTTGGCATGGTGGAGATCCTTACGTACAATCCTACTGCAATACTATTCCTACTAGGGAAGGTGGAACACATGAAGCAGGACTTCGACAAGCTCTTTTGCGCGGGTTAAAATCCTATGCTGAATTAATAGGGAACAAACGTGCCGCTATCATCACATCCGATGATGTTATGACTTCAACAGTTGCAATACTTTCAGTTTTCCTAAAAGAGCCTGAGTTTGTTGGACAAACAAAAGACCGATTATCGACAATCGAAGCACAACGTATCGTTGAAAATGCAATACGCGATTCTTTTGATCATTGGCTAGCAAATTCCCCACAGGAATCAACTAAACTTCTTGATTGGATCGTTGAACGTGCTGAAGAGCGTGTTAAACGACGCCAAGATAGAGAAATAAATCGAAAAACAGCTGTACGTAAACTACGTTTACCCGGGAAGCTAGCAGATTGTAGTCAAAGCTCCGCCTCTGGTGCTGAATTATTTATTGTTGAAGGTGACTCTGCTGGTGGTTCTGCTAAACAAGCACGAAACAGAGCAAACCAAGCTATTTTACCTCTTCGTGGAAAAATTTTAAATGTAGCTAGTGCTGCACGCGAAAAAATGAGCTCAAGTCAAACAATTAGCGACCTTATACTCGCTCTTGGATGTGGAACACGCTCTAAATATCGTGAAGAAGACCTTAGATACGAGCGCATTATTATTATGACAGATGCAGATGTTGATGGTGCTCATATTGCTTCACTCTTAATCACTTTCTTTTTTCAAGAGATGCCCGATCTCATTCGTCAAGGGCACTTATACCTTGCTGTGCCTCCCCTTTACAGAATATCACAAGGAGGAAAAGTTGCTTATGCACGTGATGATGCTCACAAGGATGAATTATTAAAGACTGAATTTACTGGAAAAGCTAAAATCGAAATTGGACGCTTTAAAGGTCTTGGTGAAATGCGTGCTGAACAGCTTAAAGAAACAACCATGCATCCTCAAAAACGTACACTTTTACGTATCTCGATTGATTCAATGCAAATACAAAAAACTAAAGATACAGTAGAAAATTTAATGGGAACTAAGCCAGAAGCACGATTTAGATTTATACAAGAAAACTCTACTTTTGCTTCTAATTTAAATATCTAAAAAAATATTTTTTTCAAACTACTGCAGCAGCATCAATAACTCGTAACTGTGTATTGATAGTTCCATTCCAATAATTTAAGCTAAGGTTACCAGCAAAATGGATCATTTTACCCATATTTTCGGAAAGAAAATGACCAAGTGGTGTTCCCACAGCACGAAAAGCTATTCCTTGCAGTTTTTTACCTTCAATATTAGAAATAACAAGGCGAAGATGTCCTTTTCCAGCCTCACATAAATTCACCAATCGATGAGAAGGAAAAACAAAGACAGGAGTAGTATTTCCAGAACCAAATGGCCCTGCTTTTTCAACCATATCAAAAAGCTCTTTGTTAGCACCAAAAGCAGAAAGGCAACCATCGATACTAAGGAACTTTTCAGTACGCAACTGCGAGACTATTAAAGCAACTTTTTCTTCTAACCACTCCCGAAAAATTTCTACTTTTGCATCCTTAATTGTAATACCAGCTGCCATAGTATGGCCTCCACCATTCTCTAATAAATTTAATGAGACAGCTTCACGAACAAGCGCTCCTAAATCTATTCCGCTAATTGATCGCCCTGATCCTGTTCCACTTCCATCTGCTTTTAAAGCAATTGCAAAAACGGGACAAAAAAAACGTTCTTTTAAGCGAGACGCAAGAATACCAACAATTCCTGGATGCCATTCTTTGTGAGCAATCACGAGCGACGACGGTGCTTGTCTATCTTGGTAGAGAGAATCGATGTAAGCTTCCGCTTGCATTAATTGCACTTCTTCCATTTTTTGGCGCTCTTGATTAAGTTGATTCAGTTGTTCTGCTATTTTTTCAGCTTCATCTTTATCATAACAGCTAAGCAAACGTGCTCCTAAAGCCTGATCTCCAATACGCCCTCCAGCATTAATTCTAGGACCTAATAAAAAACCTAAATGAAAACTATTAAGCGGTTCACCTATACGCGCAACTTTTGTTAAAGCTGCTATCCCAGGATTATACATAGAGCGGGCGACTTGAAGTCCTTTAACTACAAAAGCGCGATTAATACCTTGTAACGGAACCACATCACATATAGTCGCCAATGCAACAAGATCAAGCATACTTAAAAGATCAGGAAGTTTTCCCTTATATTTCTTTTTTCGTAATAAATGATTAACCCATGCTAACGTAACGAATACAACACCAGCAGCGCATAAATGCCCTTGTCCAGAAAAATCATCGGGACGATTAGGATTAACGAGAGCAACAGCTTCTTGATGAACCTCTGACATTTGATGATGATCTAAAATCACAACATCAGCTCCTTCAAGTCTTACTGCCTTTATTGCATCTGGACTATTCGCGCCACAATCAACAGTAATAATTAAACAAGCACCTTCTTGCACTAACATTTTCATTGCTTGTTTATTCGGTCCATATCCTTCAACAATGCGATCAGGAATATAAATTTTTACTTCTATACCAAAATAACGTAAAAAACGCGCTACGATTGCCGATGAACAAGCACCATCAACATCATAATCACCAAAAACAGCAATTTTTTCCTTGTTCATAATAGCTTTAACGATGCGCTCTGCTGCACATTGCAAGTCCATAAAGCTTGTTGGATCAGGCATTAAAGCACGCAGTGTTGGATTAATAAATGTAACAGCTTCAGTTTCATCTACATCTCTTGCAGCAAGAACGCGAGCTAACTGATCAGGGAAACCGAATTTTTGAGAAATAACACGAGCATTATTCACCCCTTGAGCATCAAGAGCATCTACCCACGCTTGACCGCAAGCAGAAGATTCAACATTAAGAAAATAACGAGACCGCTGCATCATTATTCATTCTACAATGAAAAGAGAAGAAATACAATCAAGAGTTTAAAGATAAAGTATTTATAGTAACATCTGCTTCATTTTATATATAAATTATTAAAATATGAAGTATTATAATACCTAAATTATAAAGCACTGTTTTATAAGTTTTTATTTTCTCTTGACGCAAATTAAAAGACATTATATCAGAGCGAGGAATATTAAATATTTAGCTTAATTAATTTTAATGCAAAAAAGCAAAAATTCCCTGATAATAAAGGGATTAAATAAAGGATACTTCTATGGCAACTTTTTCACAAAAGCCAACTGAAGTGGTGAAAAAATGGGTTATTATTGACGCAGAGAACCTTGTTTTAGGTCGTCTTGCCACGTTTGTTGCAAATCGCTTACGTGGCAAACATAAAGCTACATTTACTCCACATGTCGATGATGGTGACAACGTTATTGTGATAAATGCAAATAAAATAGCTCTCACTGGCAAAAAATATGCAAATAAAAAATATTATTGGCATACAGGCTATATTGGTGGAATAAAAGAGCGCACAGCTCGTCAAATTCTTGAAAGTCGTTTTCCTGAACGCGTCATTGAAAAGGCCGTAGAGCGTATGATTCCTCGTGGGCCCCTTGGTCGCCGTCAGTTAAAGAATTTACGTGTTTATGCTGAAAGCCAACACCCGCATGCAGCACAACAGCCTGAAGCTCTTGACGTTGGTGCTCTAAACCGCAAAAACAAAAGGATTGCTTAATTATGGCTGAAATTAATTCTCTTTCTGAGCTCAATGCAGTGATAAATATTGCAGAAGTTAATGAAAATACCACTCCTGTCCATGTACAAAAGCTTGATTCACAAGGACGAGCTTACGCAACAGGAAAGCGTAAAGATGCTGTTGCTCGCGTATGGATAAAACTAGGCTCTGGGAAAATTGTAATAAACAATAAGGATTTTGATAAGTATTTTGCTCGCCCTGTTCTTAGAATGATTCTTCGTCAACCAATAGTAGCAACCCAAAGAGAGACACAATTTGATATTGTTGCAACTGTTGCAGGAGGTGGTCTTTCAGGACAAGCAGGTGCAGTACGCCATGGTATTTCAAAAGCATTAACCTACTTTGAGCCAGAACTCCGGACGATTTTGAAAAAAGGGGGTTTTCTTACACGTGATAGCCGTGTTGTTGAACGTAAAAAATACGGTAAAGCAAAAGCACGCCGTTCTTTCCAATTCTCAAAACGCTAATTATAATTTTACATAACACATAAAGCTTCGTTTCTAGCGGAGCTTTTTTTAATAAGATATGACTGTCTAACTAAAATTATATTTTCAATATTTTTTCATTATTCTCTTAGTAAAAAAGCTTGTAACATTTTAGTCTAAGAAGCGCTTTACCATTTTAATAAAATGAGGAACTGAAATAGGTTTTGACATATATTCTTCACATCCACTTGCACGAATCCTTTCTTCATCCCCTTTCATAGCAAAAGCTGTTACAGCAACAACAGGGATAAATTTTAGTTCTTCATCTTCTTTTAGCTGTTTAATAACATCGATTCCTGATACTTCAGGTAATTGAATATCCATAAGAATAAGAGAAGGCATAGATGAGCGAGCAAGATCTAATGCAAGAAGACCATTACGCGTTTCAACAGTTTCATAACCACTCGCTTCTACAAGATCACGGAATAATTTCATATTAAGTTCATTATCTTCCACGATCATGACTTTTTTAAGCATTAGTAAACTCCACTCTTCCTACACGGACTTAAATACATTATTCCTTTGATAAAATAAAATAATAGAAAAAATTGTAAACTATGAAGAAATAAAATAGCTTACGATAGAATTTTTTTTGCTATAATAAAGCTTGTTGCGTTAATTTTTTAATTTATAGAAATGAAATCTGGAATATTTATCAAAAATGTGTTGTCACACATTTTTCAATTTGCATATTAAGCTTGTAAATTTTTGAATAAATTTTCATGTTTTTTATTATAAAATAGAACAAAGTAATAATTTAAACATCGATTTTTTAATACAAAAAAATGCTCTATTATTATTTAATGAAGTTATTTCTGAATCAATGAAATAACAGAGTGTTTTCTTGATAAAAAATGATTAATAAATTTTAACTATAGAATTATTTTTTTGCGTTATGCAATGCAAAAAGGCGCATTACCCCTACCGACAAAACTTTCTTGACATGCCATTTTCAAATATTTTAGTTTACCACCCTTTGATCTTTATTTAAAAATTTTTAAAAATAAAATAGATAACTTTATTTATAAATATTACCTCCTTTACAATAAAAAAAACTCCACTAAACTATAATTTTTTTTGTGAACGCTTCATGATTTATATTTTCTAAATCGTCGAAATAATTATTTTTCTTTTTTCCAATAATTTTAAATTTTTTTAAAAGCAAAATACCATTCATTAAAAACATTTAATAGAACTTTGTTTTTTTATCATCTATTCAATGAATAGAAAATGTTTTCTGCGTCTGTGACTAAACTTACTATGCTTCCAAGCAGTATATATTTGAGACTACCTCAAAAATTTAATGATAAAATATTAACAATCTTCTAACTTATAAAGTCGTGAAAAATTTATGAGTACTCTGCAAGTTCATGATGCTGATATAAAACTCAAAACACCCTATACATGGAAGCGATAACCTAAACTCATTTGCAAAATCCTATTAAAGGAATTTATACAAAATCAGAAATCCAAAACCATTCATTTTTAATATTGCTTTGAATTCTTTTTTAATTCTTATCTATTAATACACACACGATCTTCTTTTAAATTTACTAACACTCATACCGTAAAAAAGCTCCTTTACCCTTCTCACCTTATGTACAAATTGAGCTTAATAAAAGTTTTTTTAATTTTTATAAAAATAAGCAATAAATAGCAAAAAACTTAGAAAATTTAATAATTATAAAATCCATTACTTGAAAAATAATTTATTGATTTAGGTATAATATCATTTTTCAAAGAGATGTGGATTTTCAATAATAAGCTCTTTTTGTGCTTTTTGTAATCGTAAGATAATCTCATCAATTTTTGACGAAGAAGGCAAGGTTTCTTGATTATTCAATAAATGTTGCCTCTCAATACCTTTGTAAAAACACTGCATCTGAGATTGAAGCATTCTGATTTCTTGAAAAAAAAGACGACCAGTCTCTTTAAAATTATTATTAAGAGAAAAAAGTTGATTAGAAATTGATATTAAGATCTGCTTTAAGAAAAGCTCATTTTCTTGACGTTTGCGATATTCTAAAATAAGAGCACGGCTTATTTCATCCAGCTGTTTTTTTGCGGAATCAATTTGCAGCAATAAATTTGGTTCTCTTCCTATATTATCTTTTTTTGCTTTCGAAAGCATAGTATGAATATCTAATAACTTCATTGCAGAATGAGATAAATAATCTACTAATGCAGACGTATCAGTATAGCGTTTTTGCGCAACCATTATACACTCACCTAATGACAGGTTTTTATATTTATCCCGCTATTTGCTTTTAATTTATAGAGTTATTCTAAAGAAAATGCTAAAATATCACTTTTAATCCATCTATATTTAAAGATTAACTCCATCCTCTGACATTTAATTTCCAGTTAATGGAGATAAAAGACGCATAGGTGCATAAAGGATAATGTGCGTTGTTTTTTCCAAAACAGTACTACCATCAGCAAGAAGCGCCTGACTAGGTGTTAGCTCTGTACCTTGCATAATAGCTGAAGCTAAAGAACCATCCCGAGAAAGAGCCATTAGTGTTGGCGAAGACGCAAATACATTATGCGTTCCACCATCAATATTAGAGAGATCAAAAACAGCTATTCCATTTTTACGCAACATTTCAATATCTGAACCGTCCCCTACACGAGGATGTCCACCTGTTAAACGCCCTGACACAGCGAGAGCTTTATCTGAGCGAGATACCAAAATAGCTGTTGGCTGAGGCAATTTTTTAATATCATTCAGCTGACGTTCAAATACGTCAAGATCAATATCTGGTGCTGCCATCAAAAAACTTGTAATACGGCGGATTGGTTCATATCTTCCTTGCAAAGCCAAAGTTCTAAATGCCTCCATCGTAATAAAGTTTCCCATAGAATGCGCAATAATTGAAATTTTCTCAGCATTAGTTTCACTGATAAGAACTAAAAGCTCTATTAATCCATCACGCGCAAAATTAGCGCTATCACGATCATAAATATAAAGAGGAATTGATCCAGCAGAAGGCCATGAATAATGCACAGTGACAACATTTAAAGAATAATCATAAGTAAATTGAGCTGCCCGAAATGTGCCGTCTGCAAAATTGTTATTATAACCATGTATAAAAAGAAAAACTTCCCTTTTTCCTTCTGGCTTTTTTGCTAAAATAGCATTCAATTCCTGTTTAAATTGTTCTTTATGATCATATTTTTGTAATGCTACAGCTGCAAAATACTTATCATGAGTAGGTTTATACGCATTTGTTTCAACAATCCCTTTTTTATGTTGTTGAGGAATTCCTATATCAACACGATTATAGTGCACTCTATTTGATCGCCCAGCACCGTAAGGTTGAGAATAATTGTTTTGCATCATGCGACTCGTCGCAACATACACTGGAACGATAGCTTTCGGAGGAATTGGTTCGCATTCAACTTCCCTTTGTACTGCAACCATAGATGGCGTTGCATGCACTCCGTGCCAAAGAACAGCACGTGATGCACTACATGCCACGAGTAAAGTAACGCAAATAAAGAGTGCTAAACATCTAAAAAACACTGTACCTTCCACATCTACATTACCAAATCTTACTGAAAAGAACGAACATTCTGATTCTTAATATTAGCAAAGATGCAATTTTCAAGAACCTGAAATGAATTTGATTAAAAACGCATAAACAAATGGCACATTAAACAAGATTCCGCTGCGACACATATATCGCACCCCTATTTTATCTCCATCTGCAAATGGCACAAATGGTGCGGTCGAGAAGACTCGAACTTCCACGGGTTGCCCCACAGCGACCTCAACGCTGCGCGTCTACCAATTCCGCCACGACCGCACACGGTGAAGCCAAATACATCTCATCTCTAACAAATCACAAAGCAGGGCACAAGAGCATTTTCGCCTTCTTATCATTTATTTTATTCAAATCAACTATGATTACAAAAACTAAATATGAACTTCATTATGATTTGCAAAACATCATCATAAAATTATCCTGTGCAACTTGATTTTTTTGATAGTGGCCACGAAAACTTTTTGTAATTGTCTTCGTTCCCTGTTTTTGTGCACCTCTCATAACCATGCACATATGCTCAGCTTCAATCAATACTGCAACACCGCGAGGTTTTAGATATTCTTCTAAAGCATTAGCTATTTGAACTGTCATAGTCTCTTGTGTCTGTAAACGACGAGAAAAAACATCTACAACACGTGCAATTTTGGAAAGACCAACAACCTTCACATCAGGAAGATAGGCGATATGCGCTTTTCCGACGATTGGAATCATATGATGTTCGCAATGTGAATAAAAAGCGATATTTTTTACTATTATAGCTTCATTGTATCCTGAAACTTCTTCAAAAACCGTGCTTAAAATTTCTTCAACCGATTCGTTATAACCAGCAAAAAGCTCACAATATGCTTTAGCTACACGCCTTGGAGTGTCTAAAAGACCTTCTCGATTTGGATTTTCCCCTATCCACAATAGTAACGTACGAATCGCTACCTCTACTTCTTCAAAAGTAGGACACTTCTTCCCAAGTAAAGATGGGTTTGTAGTCCCTCCCTTTATATCATGCATTTAAAAACTCCAAGCCTTTTACATACAAAACATTTGCGACATATTTATTTGATTTTGTATATTCTCTATATAATAGAATTAAAAGCTTAAACAATTATAGCTTTCGAAATTTTAGGCAACAGCACATGCTTAATGATATCTATAGTGATAAAGTACTTGAATATGCCGCGCATATAACAAGAGTCGGGCGTCTTAATAGTCCAGATGCAACATCAAAAAAATATTCCCGCCTTTGCGGTTCAACAATTACTGTGGATTTAAACGTAAAAAATGACATTGTCACAGATTTTGCTCATGAAGTTCGTGCATGTGCTCTAGGACAGGCATCAGCTTCACTTTTAGCATGTCATATCATCGGACAAACAACACAAAATCTTAAAATGTTACGTGAAATCATCTATCATATGCTGACAAAGAATGGCCCTCCTCCTACAGCTCCATTTGAAGCATTTTCCTGCTTGCAACCTATTAAAGATTATAAAGCGCGCCATACATCAACTATGCTCACTTTTGATGCCGTTGTAGATTGTATTAAACAAATTGAAGAAAAAATAAATGCGTGAATTACACTCTCAGAAAAAAAAACATTCTCGGAATTACACCGATCCTTGGCGAAAAACACCTGGACGATTACTTGGTATTATATTGATACGCTTTTATCAGATAACACTTTCCAGTTTCATAGGAAACCAATGTCGCCACGCACCAACTTGCTCAGAGTATACCTATGAAGCGATTGCACGCCATGGTCTGTGGGCCGGCGCGTGGATGGGATTTTTTCGTATCATACGCTGTGGTCCCTTTGGAACACACGGCTTTGATCCAGTCCCTACCTCTCTTGGAAAATTTTTCTGTTTTTATAAGCCTTGGCGCTACTGGAAAATTTCTGCCAAGTCTAACAAATAATTCTTTTCTTTTTTTATGCGTCTTGATAAAAAAACTTAGCCTATTAATCTTAGTTGATTACCTTTTAATTTTTTTACAAAATCATCCGTAATCGTTGGCAAAATTGGATGAAAGGGGTGTTTTATGTCTTGTTTTGTTTCTCTCTCTTTTCCCGATGGTTCAAAACGTGACTACCCTATCACAATGACTGGTTTAGAATTAGCTACATCCATTTCCAAATCACTTGCCAAAAAAGCGGTCGCTTACAGCCTTAACGGAATTATTAAAGATTTATTCGATCCATTAGATGAATCTGGTGCAGTGGAAATCATTACCCGCGAAGATCCACGTGCTCTTGAGTTAATACGTCACGACTGTGCACATGTTTTAGCTGAAGCAGTGCAAGAACTTTTTCCTGAAACACAAGTGACAATCGGCCCTGTCATTGAAAATGGTTTTTATTATGATTTTGCACGCCAACAACCTTTTACATTGGATGATCTTACCATTATTGAAAAAAAAATGCGTGAAATTATCCAACGTAATAAATTTTTTAGAAAAGAAATTTGGTCTCGCGAAAAAGCTAGAAAAATTTTTTCTGAAAAAAATGAATTTTATAAAGTTGAGCTCATCAATAGCATCCCTGAGAATCAAGACGTAAAAATCTATTACCAAGGTGATTGGTTTGACCTTTGCCGTGGTCCACACATGCAATCTACTGGACAAATTGGTAACGCCTTCAAACTCATGAAAGTTGCAGGGGCTTATTGGCGTGGCGATGCCAGTAAACCAATGCTAACAAGGATTTATGGTACAGCGTTTGCTAATGAAAGTGATCTAAAAGCCTATCTCCATATGCTAGAAGAGGCTGAAAAACGCGACCATCGCCGTCTGGGGCGTGAAATGGATTTATTTCATTTTCAAGAAGAAGGACCAGGAATGATTTTTTGGCATAAAAAAGGCTGGAAAATGTTCCAAAATTTGATCAGCTATATGCGTAGACGTCTTGACGATCATCAATATGCAGAAGTTAACGCACCGCAAGTTCTCGATAAATCACTTTGGGAATTATCTGGCCATTGGGAGTGGTATAGAGAAAATATGTTTAAAGCAATTCCAGCTGCTGATGATTGGAATGATGAATCGATTTATGCTCTCAAACCAATGAACTGTCCAGGTCATGTGCAAATCTTTAAACATGGTTTAAAATCTTACCGCGATTTACCTATTAGACTCGCTGAATTTGGTCTAGTTCACCGTTATGAGCCTTCAGGTTCATTACACGGTCTTATGCGTGTACGTAGCTTTACACAAGATGATGCACACATTTTTTGCACAGATGAGCAATTAGCCGATGAATGCCTTAAGATTAATGATCTGATCTTATCAACTTATACTGATTTCGGTTTTAAAGAAATTAGCCTTAAATTTTCAACACGCCCAGAAAAACGTGTTGGATCAGACGCATTATGGGATCATGCAGAAAATATCATGGCATCTGTTCTTAAAACTATTGAAGCACAATCTGCAGGAAAAATAAAAACAAGTATCCTTCCAGGAGAGGGTGCATTTTATGGACCCAAATTTGAATATACATTAAAAGATGCTATTGGTCGCGAATGGCAATGCGGAACAACACAAGTAGACTTTAATCTTCCTGAGCGTTTTGGTGCATTCTATATTGATAGCAATTCAGAAAAACGTCAACCTGTCATGATTCACCGCGCCATTTTTGGATCAACAGAGCGTTTTCTTGGTATATTAATCGAAAATTTTGCTGGTCATATGCCACTCTGGCTTGCGCCTGAACAAATAATTGTCGCAGCAATTACATCCGAAGCCAATGAGTATGCAAAAAAAATAACAGCAAGACTTAAAGCTATTGGACTTTCAGCAACATCAGATCTTCGTAACGAAAAAATTAATTATAAAATACGCGAGCATTCTTTACAAAAGATTCCCGTAATTTTGGTATGCGGTAAACGTGAATCTGAAACAAATAGTGTGAACATGCGCCGCTTAGGAAGCAAAGATCAAGTTTCTTTATCTATAGAAGAAGTGATTAAACAACTTTCAGATGAAGCAACACCTCCAGATCTACGCCGTTTAATAAACGCTTGAAATACATGCACAACAGATAAATTAAAGTAAAAAGACGTGTTTTACTTTTTAGCCTTTTGATATCTTGCAACCTTGTTGTAAAGTAGCTAGTTTACTTCACGAAATAAAAGCTGCTATTGTTATCGTGCTCTATCAAGAATACGTTTACATTCAATTAGTTCAAAGAGTGTTTCTTGTAATAATTCTTTATCAGTCTTGTTTTTGTAAACATTAACAGCACCGACAGATGCGTCTCCCTCATTTTTCATGAAACCTAAAAGCCCAAAGGAAGATTTTTTAGGTTTATTATAAGTAGTTTCAGTCATTTGTCCTGCATGTTTCTTTTCCATTACAACGTTCATGGCATCAAGATCACCATTACCAAATGCAACAATAAAAGCAATACCATTTTCTTTCAGAAGGCGCTGTACACCTTTTATAGTATAGCCCTGATCATATAGTAACTGCTTAATGCCATTGAGCAAATCGATATCAGCCGGACGATAATAGCGCCTTCCACCACTACGCTTCATTGGTTTTATTTGTGTAAAACGTGTTTCCCAAAACCTTAACACATGCTGTGGAAGCCCCAACAATTCGGCTACTTCGCTAATTGTGCGAAAAGCATCGGAGCTCTTATCCATTTTGCAACACCTTATCTAAATTATACAAATGATTTTATGATTATTGATCAAATTTCATTTTTTAATAAAATTGGCTAAAAGCAGAAACTTACTCAATTACATTTGAATTCAAAATCTTTTACATAAAATAAAACCCCAATATCTATTTTATAGAATTTTTTTTAACAAATACTATAACATTACAATAATCATCATTTGTGTGATATTTTTTGCTGTCTTGCACGATGCGAATCTAAAATTTTCTGTTTAAGTACATTTGCAGCTTTGAATGTTACAACTCGTCGTGGTGAGATAGACGCTTCGACACCAGTTTTCGGGTTACGCCCAACACGCTCGTTTTTACTGCGAACCTGAAAAGTTGCAAAAGAAGATAATTTTACAGCTTCACCTTTTACAAGCGAATTGCAAATTTCATCCAAAACTAACTCAACCAAAGCTGCTGACTCACTGTGTGACAAGCCTACTCTTCTACAAACTACGCTCGCCAAATCTGCACGCGTTACTGTTTTACTTGTCATTATAACCACCTATTCAAATATTTAAAATTATAAAGTGATTTATACTTTTTATTCAAATATGGTCAAGCGGCTACAACCTACCAACGAATAAGAATTGCTCCCCATGTAAACCCACCTCCCATAGCTTCTAACATAACAAGATCTCCTTTTTTAATTTTTCCATTGCAAATAGCTGTTGTTAAAGCCAACGGAACCGATGCTGCTGATGTATTTCCATGTTGATCAACAGTAATCACAACTTTATTTATAGCAATTCCTAGTTTTTTAGCTGACGCTTCAATAATGCGCCTATTAGCCTGATGAGGTACAAACCAATCTAATTGTGAAGCATCTATACCAGCAGCCATAAAACAATCATCAACTACATCCGTGATCATGCCAACTGCGTATTTAAAAACTTCTCGTCCTTCCATGCGTAAATAACCCGTTGTTTGCGTTGTTGAAGGACCGCCATCAACATACAACTTATTCATATACTCACCATTAGAACGCAATTTTGCAGCTAATATGCCACAATTAAAAGAAAAATCACTTTCCATTTTTTGTGCTTCTAAAATAGCAGCACCTGCACCATCACCAAATAGAACACATGTCGTCCGATCTTTCCAATCTAAAATTCTAGAAAAGGTTTCAGATCCAATAACCAAAATTCTTTTGACTGCTCCGCAACGTAAATAAGCATCTCCTGTTGTTAAAGCAAAAATAAAACCAGAGCAAACAGCTTGGATATCAAAGGCAAATCCATGCTTCATTCCTAAAGCATGCTGAATTTCAACAGCGGAGGCTGGAAAAGTATGATTTGGCGTCGAAGTTGCCAAAATAATACAATCGATATCTTTTATTGTTAAACCAGCATTTATAAGTGCAGCTTGTGCAGCTTCTACTCCTAAGGAAACTGTTGTTTCATTTTTGTTAGCAATATAGCGTTGATGTATTCCTGTACGTTGCACAATCCACGAATCAGATGTGTCAACAAATTTTGCAATCTCATCATTCGATAAGCTTTTTTTTGGTAAGGCACTTCCTACACCACATATAACTGACCGAATCATTAGGCTCTGGCCTTTTTTTGACATTTTTTATTTGTATTATAAATACTAATCATATGGCATCCTCATTAATTTTAACTTCACCTTCTTTATCAAAAAATATCTCTTTATTTTCATGGAATCGCCGTAAATCAGCAGTTATTTTTTCTAAAAGTCCGTTATTAACCATTTCATAACCAACGCGGATAGCAGAAGCAAAACCGCTTGCGTTAGTACCACCATGGCTTTTTATGACGACACCATTTAAACCTAAAAGCACTCCACCATTAACTCTATCAGGATTCATTTTGTATTTAAGTGTACGAAAAGCACTTCGTGATAAAAAATAACCAAGATATGAAAAAAAAGAGCTGCGCATAGCGGTGTTTAAAATTTCTCCTATTTGCCTCGCAGTTCCCTCTGCTGTTTTTAGAGCAATATTACCAGAAAACCCTTCAGTTACAACAACATCTACTGTTCCCTTTCCAATGTCATTGCCTTCAACAAAACCCTTATACTCTAAACCTTCTAGTTGCACTTCGCGCAATATCATTCCAGCCTTTTGAATTGCATAAAGACCCTTAACTTCTTCAACTCCGACATTTAAAAGCCCAACACTTGGTCTTTCAATGTGATATAAGGCACGGAACATACCTGCTCCCATAACTGCCAAATCAACCAACTGGCTAGCCGATGCACCAATCGTTGCACCAATATCTAAAACGATACTTTCACTTCGAAGTGTTGGCCAAATACCTGCAATACCAGGACGTTCGGCCTCTGCCATCATTTTTAAGCAAAAATAAGACATTGCCATTAGTGCACCGGTATTACCAGCAGAAATACACGCATCGGCTTCACCATTTTTTACAGCCTCAATCGCATACCACATTGATGATTTACCACGCCCAATGCGAAGTGCTTGGCTTGGCTTCTCATCCATACGTGTATAGCTTTCTGTGGGATAGAAGCATGATACAGAAGCCAAACGAGGATATTTTTTTAAAACTGGTCTAACAACTTCATCTACCCCATAAAACAGAAAATAGATATTCGGCAAATATTTTTGTACAATTGCTGCTCCCGCAATAGTTACTTCTGGACCATGATCACCGCCCATTACATCCACAGAAATTCTAATCACGCTTGCATATCCTACATCTTTTAATTTACATTTTTAAGCTCATATTGCGATTTATGTTACTAAGCAACATGCTTCTGAAGCGCATTAAAAAAAGAGCTTCGCAGAAAATATTGTTTTATGATAGTACGCAATAGGTATCTTTTTTATTTATTTACAATCGCTTCCAATTTTTTAGAATAGAAAATGGTGATATTTTTTGTTCACCTTCATCTAAATTTTTAATTACACTCATACTTATACCTTTTTTGCGAGGATAATGATCAATCGACAATTCAAAAAATTCTTCCATAACCGCACCGATATCAATTTTATCGCCATAAAAAACTTCTGGTGCGTCCACCCCATCCACATCTAAAAATAATTCACCTGTATCTTCTGGTATTTTAGGCTTAATTAAATTTGAGTCGCTAGGAACAAAAACAACATCAATATTTTCGCGAAGAATATTCTCTAGCGGTTCTAATGTGATAACACATAATTGTGTTATATGTGCTTGCAACAAACCTTTTACGTGAACTCCACGTTGCTTCGATGGAAAAATATGAAATTTTCCTTCACAAAATTTTACTTCAACTAAATCATGATTCTTTGCTAAATGTTCACATTCTTGCTGATTTGCACAAATATGAACCTTTATACCTTTAGAAGGTAATGAACGCACCGATATTGGATAAACCAAAGCAAATGTCATTTGAGAAACATTTTTAACATTCATTAGCAACTCCTGAATAAAAAATACAATATACTGTGCTTTTATTTAAACATATTATATTTTATTCATTTTTTTCTTTTCTAAAAAAATTCTGTATGGCATAATTTGCTTTATAACAAGGAAGCTCAGTCTAAGCTATGGCAGATTAAGTTAAAATTAGAAAAAACTTGAAGTTGCCTTCTTGTCATACGTCTAAGTTTTAATATGGAGATATCATTGTTTCAGGAGCCACACATAGCGCCCTCAATCAAACATAAATTGTTGATTGGGTTATTGATAACGAGCATGACAACAATTGCTGGTTGTCATTTAATTCATTCCTCAGGTTCAAGCCAGATATATAGAGAAGGTTACATTCTTGATAAAAATGCTCTTGATTCTATTCCTATTGGTTCAAGCCAAGAGCAAGTTATCTTAACTTTAGGAACTCCCTCTTTGAAAACAAAATATGGTAATGACGTCTTTTATTATATCTCACAGACTCGATACCGTGGGATGCAGTTTATGAAAACAAAAATTATTGATCGTAAAGTTTTAGCCATTTACTTTAATGCAAATAATCAGGTTACTAAGATAGCTAACTATGGATTGCAAGACGGTCAAGTCTTTGATTTCATAACACAAACAACACCAACTGTTGCGACCAAAGATCATTCTTTTTTGTATAAAATCATTCAGGATTCTGCAAATTCGCCAATCCGCAATTAAATTTTAAGCGTCTCGCATACAATCCCGATATTACTGGGATTGTATTGTTATTTTTTGGGACGCGCCTCTTTTGCTATACTATCAAGAACTGCATTGACAAGCTTTGGTTCATCACTTTCAAAAAATGCTTTCGCTATATCTACATATTCACTCACAACAACAGCAACAGGTACATCTTTGCGATTGATTAACTCCCATAAACCTGCACGCAAAATTGCTCGTAATATAGAATCAATACGCGAAAGTGACCACTCTGCAGAAAGCTGCTGATGAAGCATAGGATCAAGCTTCTTTTGATCTTGTACAACGCCAGTTATGATAGCCAAAAACCATTGAAAATCAGCTTCGAGATATTGATTTCCATCAATCTCTTTTCCTAAACGATAAGTTTCATACTCAACTGCCGTTTCCATAACACCAGTACCAACTATATCCATTTGATATAGTGCTTGTACTGCAGCAAGTCTCGCCGCTCCACGTTTATTGGCAACACTTGAAGAATATCTATCCTTTAGATCTGCCATATTTAGTGATTATCTCCAAACTTCTTTTTCAGAGCAATCATACATAAAGCAGCTTTAGCAGCAAAACCACCTTTATTTTTTTCATCTTGTTTTGCGCGCGCCCATGCTTGTTTTTCATCTTCAACAGTCAAAATTCCATTTCCGATAGCTAAATGTTTATGGATAGTTAAGTCCATCACTGCTCGACAAGAATTATCAGCAACAATTTTAAAATGATATGTTTCACCCCTAATAATACAACCAAGAGCGATATAACCATCATAAAATACTTTATTATCTTTTTCGGCAAAAGCTATTGCGCTTGGTATTTCTAATGCCCCTGGAACTGTCACAATATCATAGCTTGCTTCAGCTTTTTGCAAAGTGCTCACCGCACCTGCAAGAAGCGCATCGGAAATTTCATTATAAAAACGCGCTTCAACAATTAATATATGCGGTTTTTTATACATCTTTTTTACCATAACGGAATCTCATCAGAAAAATTAACCAATAAACTTAGTATTAAAAAACATAAAATTCTAAAAACTATGATAAATTTTTAATTTATTCAGCTTTCATTTTAAAACCGGAAAATTTTGCAGCATAACGGGCAAGCTGATCAACTTCTAAATTAACTTGATCACCAATCTTAGCTTGTCCCCAAGTTGTCACTTCAAGTGTATGGCGAATAATAAGAACATCAAAAATATTATCCTCAACGCGATTAATAGTCAAAGATGTTCCGTTAAGCGCAATAGAACCTTTATTTGTAATAAAGGGCAATAATCGTGTTGGAGTTTCTATACAAAAACGAACTGCATCACCCTCCTCACTCTTATTAACAATTTTAGCCAAACCATCAATATGTCCAGAAACCAGATGTCCGCCTACTTCATCACCAAATCGTAATGAACGTTCTAAATTAACAAACGTCCCTTTTGTCCACTGTGCAAGATTAGTCAAACGTAAAGTCTCTTCCCATGCTTCCACAGCAAACCAATTGTTTACAGCTTGTTTTGGTGCTAATTCAACAATTGTTAAACAAATTCCTGAACATGCAATTGATGCACCAATTTTTAAACTCTCCAAGTCATAGCGTGTCAAAATATTTAAACGTATCCCATTATTTAAAGATTTAATATCTTCTACACAACCAATATCCGTTACAATCCCTGTGAACATAATGTCTTACGTCTCCATTTATAAAAACGATCATTTCCAAATATTTTTGTCTCAACTTTGTTAAACCCCGAAAGATATTTTTCAAAATTGGGAGCTTCAATACGGTCTTTACCTAGGATGATGGGAGCATAAAAGCACATCAAATGATCCACACAACCGGCATTTAAAAACTTTTCTCCTGTTTTTACTCCTCCTTCAAGTAAAACACTGTTGATACCACGTTGATAAAGTAGCTGTAAAATAGCAAGGGGTTGCATGAAACCATTGCTCATTTCTACTGAATATACAGAAACACCATACTGTTCTAGCGATATCTTTTTATTTTTTTTTGAAATATTTGTATCACAAATAATCCATGTAGGAATTTTTGTTGCCGTTTGGACAACTTTTGTATCAAGTGGAATGCGTAAACCTGTGTCCAAAATAATACGTATAGGAGAACGCATCTCTAACCCTGGCAAACGACAATTTAATTGCGGATTATCTGCTAATATAGTATCAATACCAACAATAATAGCATTATTTTGTGCTCGTAAAGTGTGGGTGTATATGTGAGAAGCCGTTCCGCTGATCTTTATCCCCCCCTGTCCTTTTTTTCCCACACCATTATCTGCAGAAATTGCCATTTTGAAAGTAACTGCACATCGCTGTAATTTTTTTATACATAAATGATTACACAATGCTTCAAAAGCTTTTTCAGCTAAAATACCTTCGATCACTTCAATACCAGCTGCACGTAAAAGAGTAATACCACGACCATTAACTCGCTTATCCGCATCAGTAAGAGCAATAATAACTCGCGAAATACCCGAATCTATGAGTGCATTTACACATGGCGCAGTTTTACCATAATGCGAACAAGGCTCTAAAGTTACGTAGGCCGTACCACCACGAGCTAAAGAACCAGCCATGTGCAAAGCCTGTACCTCAGCATGAGGTCTTCCATGGATAGCTGTTACACCATACCCAACAATAGATGCTCCTATATTATCATTCTGCACTATTAATGCGCCAACAGAAGGATTTTCACCAGTAAGACCAACATGACGTTCTGCTAAACGGATAGCTGCAGCCATAAACCGCTCGTCTTGCATTTTTCTGTTTTTATTCATGAAAACAAGATTCTGTATCCGTTATATCTTTTGATAACTCATCTATCACATTATGAAAATCGCCTGCATTACGAAAATCCCGATAGACAGAAGCAAAACGAATATAAGCAATATCATCAATACTCTTTAATGCTTCCATCACAAGATACCCAATTTTTTCGGAAGAAATCTCAGACTCACCTGAACTTTCCAATTGACGTATAATGCCGGAAATTGCTTGTTCAATATGATTAAGATCAATATTACGCTTACGCACAGCTACATCAACTGATCGCATTAATTTATCGCGATTAAATGGCTCACATCGACCATTTTTTTTAGAAACCAAAAGTTCACGCAACTGAACACGTTCAAAAGTCGTAAAACGACCACCACAAACAGAACATATACGCCGACGACGAATTACCGCACCCTCCTCTGTAGGGCGCGAATCTTTAACTTGAGTATCCTCGTGTTGGCAATAAGGACAGCGCATTTTTTGTCCCCTTTATTCTAATTGCCAAGATAAGGGTAAATAGGGAAGTTTTCAGTCATATTTTCCACTTTTTTCTTAATAGCCATTTCAACTGCACTATTATCCTCATCGTTTTTTACCACCTTAAGGCCTTCAAGAACTTCTGAAATTAAATCAGCAATTTGAATAAATTCATTTTCTCTAAAGCCACGCGTTGTTCCAGCGGGTGTACCTAAACGAATGCCTGATGTTATAAATGGCTTTTCTGGGTCAAAAGGAATACTATTTTTATTACAAATAATGCCAGAACGCCCTAAGGATAATTCTGCAAACCTTCCTTTTAAATTCTTAGAACGCAAATCGACCAATAATAAATGATTATCTGTACCACTGGAAATAATATCAAAACCGTTATTTTGCAATCTACTTGCTAAAACTTTAGCATTAGTAACAACATTTGCAATATAATCCTTAAAAGCAGGCTGTAAAGCTTCCCCTAATGCTACGGCTTTACCAGCAATTACATGCATTAAAGGGCCGCCTTGAAGACCCGGGAAAACTGCCAAATTAACTTTTTTAGCTAAATCTTCATTATTCGTCAATATCATACCACCACGGGGACCACGTAATGATTTATGTGTTGTTGTCGTCACAATGTGCGCATGCGGTATAGGAGAAGGATGCGCACCACCAGCAACCAAACCTGCAATATGAGACATATCTACCATCAAATATGCTGCAACTTCATCTGCAATTTCACGAAACCGTTTCCAATCCCATACGCGCGAATAAGCTGTTCCACCCGCAATAATAAGCTTTGGTTTATACTCTTTTGCAAGACGCTCAACTTCTTCCATATCAAGAAGTTGGTCTTCTTGACGTACACCATAAGAAACAACATTAAACCATTTTCCTGACATATTAACGTGAGATCCATGCGTAAGATGGCCACCAGCATTCAAACTCAATCCCATTATTGTATCTCCAGGTTGGAGCAAAGCCAAAAACACAGCTTGATTCATTTGGCTTCCTGAATTGGGTTGAACATTAACAAAAGAAGCATCAAACAGCTTTTTGGCTCTTTCAATTGCTAATTCTTCAATTTGATCCATAAAGTGACAACCACCATAATAGCGATTTCCTGGATAACCTTCCGCATATTTATTGGTTAAAATTGATCCTTGAGCTTCAAGAACTGCTCTTGAAACAATATTTTCTGATGCAATTAACTCAATTTCATGCTTTTGACGTTCAAATTCTCCCTTTATTGCATCAAAAACTGCAACATCAACGGTTTGTAGATTATCATAAAAAAAATGCTCCTGCGCACCATCTGCTTGCTTAGTCATAAAATATGTCCTAACATCTCACGAATTAAAGTAATCAATGATAACATAGCAAACCATACAAACAAGACAATTTGAATTACCTTTATTTCTTTAATATAGTAAAATTTTGTTTTATTTTGTAAACTCTAACTCTACAAAATAGATATTAAATATACTAACGTACTTTTATTACACTATTTCTTGCAAATACAGCTATCAATATTTCTAAGATATTCGATAATTTAACCCGATTTATGATGTAATATATTCGATATAGCAGAAAAAATTTATTTAAGGCAAATATAATGGGAATAAAAGTTTTTATTGATGGAGAACATGGAACAACAGGTTTACAAATACAGAAACGTCTAGCAGAGCGTTCAGATTTAGAATTACTTTCTCTTCCCCATACAGATCGCCATAACATTAATATTCGACAAGACTGTCTTAACCAAGCCGACATTGCTATTTTATGTCTTCCAGATGATGCTGCACGTAAAACAGTTAACTGGATAAAAAACAATAAAAAAGTGAGAATTATTGATAGCTCAACAGCTCATCGTATTTTACCAAACTGGGTTTACGGCTTTCCTGAGATGACTGCAGGACAAGAAAAACGTATCAAAGAAGCATACTACGTAACAAATCCTGGATGTTATCCTACTGGTGCTATTAGCTTAATTCGACCACTTCGTGAAGCAGGCCTTCTAGATGCTTACTGTCCGATATCAATTAACGCAATATCTGGCTATACTGGTGGTGGAAAACAGTTGATTGTACAAATGGAAAATCAATCTCAGCAAAGTGAATCTTGGAAAAATCATTTTATTTATGGACTTGATCTAAAACATAAACATATACCAGAAATTAAAACACACGGACAAATCAATCAAACACCAATTTTCGTACCAAGTGTTAGTCGATTTCCTCAAGGAATGATTGTAAACCTTCCATTGCATCGCAGCTTATTAACAAAATCTGCTACCTGCTCTGATCTGAGGGAAATTTTTAATAATCACTATGATGGACAAAACACCATATTAATTGCATCACAAGAAGAAACTGAAACGCTTACTAAACTCAGTCCAGAGCACTTAGCACATAAAGATAGCATGAAATTATTTATTTTTGGCGACGAAAACGAAGGTATTTTCAATTTATGTGCCGTACTAGATAATTTGGGGAAAGGTGCAGCTGCAGCTGCTGTCCAAAATCTTAACTTAATGCTTTTAGGTAGCTAGTGCTTCTCTGATAACAAATTTTATTCAGCAGCAAGATATTGCTCCCTTTGTTGCTCGCCAATGCGCAACCGAAAAACACAATATTGCTAATGCAACACTTTGATGAATGAGCCCCAAGCTTATTGGCACTTCATTTAACAACGTTATAATTCCCAATAATGCCTGAGCAGCGATCATAACACATATCAAAAATGCGCGACGAGCATGCGTTGAATGTGGAACATTTCTTTGTACGTATAAAGCATGAACGATGGCTACAATAAATAAAAAATAAGCAAAAAAACGATGAATAAATTGAACTGTTAATGGATTCTCAAATAAATTAAGCCAAACGGGATTATGATTTAACAATCCATCAGGGATAATTTGACCATCCATAAGTGGCCACGTATTATAAACTTTACCCGCATGGAGCCCCGCAACTAAAGCACCTAAATAAATTTCAATCAAAATAAAAACAACAAGCCAACCAGCAAATTTTTGAATCATTTTATTTGTTGGTTTTTCTGAATATTCTGCAAATCCTCTAGATAAATAAGTGACAAAAATAATAACAAAACACGCTGTTATAAGATGGAATGCTAGACGATATTGACTCACGCTTGTTAAATTACTTTTGCCAATACCTGAAGCCACCATCCACCAACCAATAGCACCTTGAATAGCAATAAGAATCGGTACAATAGCGAGCTGAAGCAAAATATTTTTTTCAATCCGTTTTGTAGCCCAAAACCAAATCAGACCCAATAAAGCTATAAGACCAACAAGACGCCCAAGAACACGATGCCACCACTCCCACCAAAAAATTACCTTAAATGCATTTAGAGTCATATTATAATTAAGTAATTTATATTGCGCTATTTGTTGATACTTCAAAAATTCTTCCTGCCATTGTTGCGCATCAATAGGCGGGATTATACCATGAATTGGCTTCCATTCTGTTATAGATAATCCTGATCCCGTCAAACGGGTAGCCCCTCCTATTAAAACAATTGCTAAACAAAGAAACAAAATAGAATCAAGCCATATTTGGATTTGTCTTCTATGCCTTTTCTGTAATGGTATCAAAGGAACATCATTTAAGCTTTTTACTGCCATCTCCGCTTCCCCCATCTTTGTTTTTTTATCTTAAACAAAAAATATTTTTCAAATTTAAACATTAAACTTAATCTATGATAAAAACACTACAATTTTAGCAAAAGATCATCATATTCGCCATAACATGCAATTAACATTCTTATTTTGCAATGTTCTAAGACGCAATCACACGGTAAATAGTCTTCGGAAACTTACTCACCATCTTTATCATCCAATTTTGTTCATTAAGAGCAACATTGCAAATGTAATAATCTGTTATCTGCGCAAATTGCTCGAATCCATATTTAGGTTCGCTTGCTATTTCTAAAATGATAAAATCATAATCTTTTTTAAATTCTTGCAATAAGTTAGAAATGTTATTTGAAAAATCTTGTGCGCGAGCAACAGGTGTTAAACCTTGAGGAAGGATATCAATCCCCGTATCATAATCACGATAAATAACATCTTGTAACTGCGCATGTCCTGTTAAAATATCACTCAGCCCTCGATGTGGACCAATCACCTTCTCTATTTGTTGACCGGAAACATCCACTAACAAAATTGTTTTTTGTTCTTTCATAAGATGAAGAGATAATTTTGCTGCTGTTCGCGCTGCTTCTGAACCAATTATTGAAACAACAACTGAATCGCGCCATTTTAAAAAATCAGATAATTCGTCTATTGTAATAAAAGCTTCAAGTTTTTTTATTCCTTTCGATATTAAAACATTTTCACCGTTTTCCTCCAGTTGTTTTCTTCTTGTTTTAAACCTAAAGTATTGTTGCCACAATAACAGTCCTCCCAAAAGGGTAAGCAAACTTATAAACACGCTAATAATAACGTTTTTTCCGTAAAGAGTCATGAAAGAAATTGGCGCTAACGTTATTGGAACAATTACATGAATCTTTATCCCCTGCAATGAAGAAGGCTTACTTATTACTTTATTTTGTGCATCTACCACTGCTTTTATTTTGTTTTCTAATTCATTAAATATCTGATTTAAAGATTGAGATTGCCCCTTTACAAAAAGGCTAATCCTTTTTCTTAGCTGTTCTTCAAGATTCTCTGCAATAATCTCATCTGAATGAATTTGATTAACAATCTGCCAAATTTTGTTCTCCAATTGGTGAGAAAGTGTTTCTGATTCTGCAATCATTGCCTTGATTTGAGGATGTGTCCAACCTAATTGTACAGCCATATGTGCTTTTTGCGTTTCTAAAAGATTACGTTTAGATTCTAATGCAGCAACTGCTGAATTGTTCGCGATGAATGCCAAAGACAGTAGAGATTGCCCATTTTCACGTATTGTCTTAATAATTGAATTCAAACTTGCTAAATGAATACGCTTTAAAGTTGCTTCTGTTAATTGGGCATAAAGATCATTAAGCTCAGTTTGTTTTGCATCGTGATGAATAAAAGAATCAACCGATGAGCGAAACTCCTGCATTATATTTAGCACAGCAGTATTATCATATTGTCGATCAGTTTGTTGCTCCGTTAATAAAAACTTTTCATCCTGTTTGATGATTGTTTCTGAAAACATAGAAAACAAAGCTTCCAACCCTTGTTGAGCAGCTTCGATAGTTCCAGCTTCAAAAGCAAGATTAATAAGATCACCATTGCAGGATAAATAAATATTTTCGCGAAAATTCTTCTTCTGCAAGCTATCTGAAAAAAAGCCATGAAAGCGTGAAGAATTTAAAACTATAGGCTGTAAAAGTGACAGTTTAATTACATTGTTTTGTTTGTCAATTGGCAACGGCTTTCCTACAGAATCAGATAGCGAAAATGTTAAGGTTGCTCGGTAAGCTCGTGGCTGAACAAAATAATACGAACAAATCAAAAATGTACATAACATTGCTAACAGCAAAACGATTAAAACGTTTCGCGGTACCATATGTACCAACAGTTTTTTATCGTACTTAAAGCTCATTTTTATTCTAACCAGCAAAACACTTCGTATTTTTTTATTTAAGAGAAAGTAGTAACTATCCTCTTAACTTGAAGTTATATTCTTGCAAGATAAGAAAAACGTAAATTTTTTTAAAAAAATATTCATAAATATATCAAAAAAACTTTAATTCATATTTTGTTTAATATATTCTAGTTGTTCTTTTGCCTCAGAGGTAAGCACTGCTTTAATGATAACAGACCCATCATCACGCCCTTCTTGAATTATTTCACTAGAATTTTCGTAAAACCAACTAATAAGTGGCATTTCATGAGATCTTAAAATATATTCGACTCTCTGCATTTCCCCAAAAATTCGCTTTTCAATCGCTATTAATAATTGATCCAACCCTTCGCTAGTTAACGCCGATATCATTAAAGCAGGATTCAATAATGTTTTTGCGCTTGTTTGCAAAGTGCTTAATGCGTTCTCATCCAATATATCAATCTTATTCCAAATTTCCATGATACGCTCTGTATCATCAATACAAACGCCAAGATTTGAAAGTACTTTTAAAACATCTTGGGCATGAATACGATGATCGAGATCTGACATATCTCTTACATGAAGAATTAAATCGGCTTCAATCACTTCTTCAAGGGTTGCTCTAAAAGCTGCAATCAAATGTGTTGGTAAATTAGAAATAAAACCTACAGTATCAGATAAAAGAATAGTTTTCCCATGAGGAAGGATAACTTTGCGTAAAGTTGGATCAAGCGTTGCAAACAACATATCCTTAGTTAATACATTTGCACCACTTAAACGATTAAAAAGAGTTGATTTTCCTGTATTGGTATATCCAACCAAAGCAACAATAGGATAAGATGTTTTTTTTCTTTGTGCTCTATGAAGAGCACGTGTTTTAACAACTGTTTCTAATTCACGACGAATGCGAATAATTTTATCTTGCAAAAGACGCTTATCCGCTTCAATTTGCGTTTCGCCAGGTCCACCTAAAAAACCACGCCCCCCACGTTGTCTCTCTAAGTGCGTCCAACTACGAACAAGCCTACTTTTTTGATAAGATAAATGCGCCAATTCAACTTGCAAAACCCCCTCTTTTGTTCGCGCACGATCTCCAAAAATTTCAAGAATTAAAGCTGTTCTATCAATAACTTTGCAATTCCATAATTTTTCTAAATTACGCTGCTGCACTGGCGTTAAAAAAGAGTCTACAATTGCAAGACCAATATGATGTTCATTTATATAATGGGCAAGCTCATTCACCTTACCCGCACCAAACAAAGTTGCAGGACGTAACGTAACGATATTGACTGTTTCATAATGAATAACTTCTAACCTTATAGCACGCGCCAACCCTAGCGCCTCTTTAAGCCGAGAAGACACGGAACACTCACGCAGCGTCTTTTCACTTTTCTTTCCATAAAAAATCGGTACTAAAACAACAGCACGCACTTAATTTATAACCTATAAATTTTGTATCCCTTTCCCATTTTTGTCTATTACGGCAATTGACATAGCATTTAAAACGGGATAGTGGTATAGGATGGGGTGGTTTATTTATTCAGAATTTTCACCTTCAAACATTTGTACAGGTTGCCCAGGCATGATTGTAGAAATTGCATGTTTATAAACCAATTGTACGTGTCCATCACGACGTAAAAGAACACAAAAATTATCAAATGACGTCACGATACCTGTTAATTTGACGCCATTCACAAGAAAAATCGTTAGAGAAATTTTTTGCTTGCGAAGCGTATTTAGAAATACATCTTGCAGATGTTGTGATCGTTCTGCCATTATTTTTGCACCTTTGTTTCGAATTGTATAAAATATCCGTGCACGCATATCGACTGAAAAATATCAAATTGTCAACGTAGTAGCATGAAAATTTAGCAAAATACTGCCTGGTATTTTAAAAAAAACTATTATTCAAGATAGCACCTATCTCAATTATAGAATTAGTCACCAAATATAAAAATTTGCTAACACTTTGCTTTTAAAAATTATTGTTAAAAGTATAATTTTTATTTTACGCTAAAACATTAATATATATTCAGCATATATGATGGATTCTAAAATATAAAAAATCGCGCACATTAAAAAATTAAACAGTAAACCTCTCTAAAAAATTACAAAAATTGATATAATTTACTTGTCCTTGATAAGGGTAAGATGGTGAAGTGTACGAGCACAAAAATATCTATACTTTGCTGAAATTTTTGGAATGCGATATACAGCTGTAATACCTATTTAATATGACACAAAGCTTATAATTTTACCCATTAAAATTGTAAACAGTATTTTTATTTTAACAAAAACTATATATTTAATTGTTTTTATTATATTTTTTATATTTTTTGCATAACAACAAAATTCGCGTTAACTTTATCTCGATAAGTTTTCACAATTTTGCCCTGAACATATTCCTTTCTAAATGATTAACGGCTAGTATATGGGAATCTCTAAAGGAAGATATATCCTTTTCCGTCTGTAAAGTACGAGGCGAATATGGCACGAAGAACCAAATTAAAAACATTTGAAGTTGAAGTTGAAGAAGCTTTAACGAAAGCTATGGATTTTGACTTTAATGACACGATGATTGAAACAATATCATCGAATGATTCAGAAAATGTCGTTAACGTGGATGATTTGGTTCAAAAAATTGCTATGGCAGAGGAAGAAATCTTATCTGAAAATGGCACTTCAATTCTTACTTCAAATATTCATGATAACACTGTTGTTGATGAATCGGTTGTTGAACAGATTTTTTCCCAAAAAACAACGCATGAACTTTCTGGTGGAACCGTATACAATACGTTATTATCTGCACAACCTTCTCCCGCCAATGATGACATAACAACTCCTTTAAATTTTGAACTATCAAAGCAAAAATCTTTCTCTCGTATCTACTGGAGTACAACAGCGCTTAGTGCTTTGTGGATAGCAGGGAGTGCTTTTATTGCTCATAAGTTAGCACCTGCTGGCTTTAATTCTTTATCGAATATTTTAGCTTTTCTTACATCTCCAACTGGATTAGCTGTAGCCGCAGGAACCGTAATCCCTACCCTTATGTTTTGGGGATTTGCTCAATTAACAAAACGTTCAAATGAATTACATAACATTGCTGTTCTTATGACAAATGCAGCACAACGTCTCAATGAACCGCAGTATATATCTGAAAAACAAGCTGTTGCTATAGGGCAGACCATTCGTGAAGAAGTGGCCGCAATGAACGAGGGTATCGAGCGTACTCTCGGGCGCGCTGTTGAACTTGAAGCTATCATACAAGGTGAAGTTCATAATCTGGAACAAGCTTATGCAGAAAATGAATCTCGCATTCATACGTTAATTAAAGAATTGAGCAATGAGCGTATTGCTATTTTAAATCATGCAGATCGTGTACAATCAGCAATTAAAGGAACACAAGAACAACTGAGTGATGAATTTGGTTTGGTCACATCTAAAGTTGTAACCAATGTTGAAAAGCTTGCGCAAACCCTCTCCCAAACTTTACAAAAACAGGGAGAAGATCTTATTTTGAAAATTTCTCATGCAGGCAATGGCGTAACAAACCAGCTTGTTGAAAAATTTAACGAGACTACAACAGAAATTAAGCACAAAAATACGGAATTTTTTCATGAATTAGGAAAAAACTTTGATGATTTTTCAAAACGTTTTGATAATAATGAAAAACAGATAGAAAAAACCTTTAATGAAACAGCTGCTAAAGCTGAAATGCATATTGCTAAAATTGCAACGCACATACACACTGCCACAGATCAAGCTTTGTATAGTGTCGATGAAAAATTTAAAGCGTTGGATGAAGCTATCATTGATCGCAATAATCAATCTTTGCAAAACTTTGATGAAAAAATTACACAATTTGACGAACGAGCGTCTAAACTTTCTTTAAAATTTAACGACATAACTTCAGAAGCTATTGAAGCTTTTGAAACTCGTTTAGCAAATGTTGATCTTTCTCTTAAAGAACATGGTAATTCTATAATTGATTCCTTCATGGCTCGCAGTCAAATTCTAGAAGATAATGCTGGGAAGCTTAGTGATTTCTTAGAAACTCACGCTTTAAAAATTAATGTTAATCTTGAGGAAAAAACAGCTAACATTGCTGATGTATTTACAAACGGGCAGAATAGTATCCTTTCTGCAATAAATAAAAGCAAAGAAGTTTTAAGAGACGAAATTAAAACTATAGATAACGCAATTGTTGATATTATACGGGAGCGCTCGCAAGATCTCAAATTACAGCTTTCTGATCAGCGAGACACGATAGCAAATATGCTTGATGGAGAAAAAGATAAAATCTCTGATATATTTAAAAATCAGATTGATTCTTTAGCTCAAAATACTTCAAATATTGAGAGGATTTTAACCGACAATGTTCAAATTATTGATCAACATACTGACAAACATATTGCAAATATAGTTCAACATACAGAAAAACTACAAGAAGTCATTGCGCAAAGCTGCAACGTAACTACAGAAGCTTTAGAAGCACAAGCTAGAAATATTGATATACGTGCTGATGCTTTACGTGACTCTTTAGCTATTAATAGTTTCTCTCTTAACGAAGTTCTTGCAGATCAAACACGCACACTCGAACAACGAATGGAAACAATTCATAATCTCATCGCCAAAAGCGATATACATGTTGATCTTTCATTAAAAAAACAGATAGACTTTGTTGAAAAGGCAATTTCTGCCAATAACAAAAGTATTACTGAAGCTGTTCAAAACCATATCAAAAATCTTGAAGGGCATACAGAAACCCTAAAAGATACTCTTTCTCAATCCAATGGCACATTCTTTGAAACTCTTGAAACACAAATGGGATCATTTGATGCAAATTTAGAAATTCGGGCACGCAAGATTTTTGAATGTGCGGCTACATTAGAGGAAACTTTATCTGAAAAACTTAATCAAGTATGTGAAACAATCGGAACGCAAACATCTGCTCTTGAAAAACATTCTGGTACCCTACAAAAATCAATCACTTTAAATAGTGAACAAAACCAAGCAGTTCAGCAAGCGTTAGAAACAAGTGTAGATAACATACGCATCACATTAGAAAATTCTGTTAATACAGTTACAGGTAACCTGCATAATGAAATTATAAAAGCCTCTGATGTTCTTTTTTCTGCGGGTGATTATATAGCTTCATCTGTTGCTAATGTTGCTGCAAAAGCAGAAGGTATTATCTCAGAATCTGGTAATCGTATTGTATCAAGTGTTAAACAAACAGTTTATGATACAAGTGACAAGGTTCTCTCTACTTTGTCTGAGCAAACAGCTCAAACTGTAGAGGCATTCGCAACAGCAAGTCATAATGCACAAATATTGCTGAATGAAACAATTCATACTTCAACAATGGAAATTGAGCAGATACTCAACGAACGCTGCAATGTTCTTCATGTTTCTATGCAGAATTTAAAAACCAATTTGGGCTATGAGCTTTCTGATGTAAGTAGTCGTTTAGAGGAAGCGAAGAATCATACAGCTATTCAAATTTCAGAACATGTTGAAAAACTTACAAAATTGACGAGTCATTTAAATCAAGTTGCGCACAACACAACTGAATCTATTGGTCATTTAACCCAGCATGTCAGTGAACAACTTTCTCTCTCAACACAAGATGCTGAACAAAGAATTTATGCACAAAATGAATCTTTAGTAAATACTTTGACACAAACCAATTCGGCAACACTTCAAACTGTAACAGCTATAAAGGAAGATCTGATCAATAATGTCTCTTCCGTCCTTGAGCAATTGAATCAATCAATTTATAGCATCCACGAAAATAGTAATGTTTTGATATCAGCAGTTCAAAATATTGATGGTCAATTTAATGAAACTGCAAATAATTTCTTCCACAAAACCAATCAAGTGGCAAAGCATTTATCAGCGTCAGGTCAAGCACTTCATGATAATGTGAATATTTTGCAAGGGCTCTCACAAGATACATTTAAACAAATCTCTGGTATAACAAACAGCTTCGGAAAACATGTTACAACGCTTTCTGAAACAATCCACGTTCTTGAACAATCTGAAAATACACTTAATGTAACACTTGAGGAAAAACACAATACTCTTTCTGCATTAATTAACGCTCTTGTCTCAAAATCTAGCGAAATAAGTCAGCTGATTGCACATTATGAAAGTGTTATAAACTCAGCATTTAATCGTACCGAGGAAAGTACGCGTAACTCTACATCTTCACTTCAGCAGTCACTTACTCAACTTATTAATGAGGCCTCAGCTCGTTTTTCAGGAGCAGCGGAGGATATACGTCGCTCAGCGGATGAAATGCGTTTAGAAATTTCAAAAATTAATAATAATATTGGTGATAATGTTCAAAAATTGCCAGAAAAGACAAAGGAAACGACGCACGCAATCCGTTATGCCCTGAATGAACAAATCACTGCGTTAAATGATTTGGCAAGTGTTACACAAGAAAGTAATCAAAGTAGCACAAAGCATCAATTGACACAGGTGGATACTATGTCGTCAACATCTCATAGAAATGGTAATGTCTCTTCCGAAGTCATAAAAAAGATAGTGCCACCAAAACCTATTTTGCAACAACAGCAAGGTAAAAGAAAACAAAATAAGTGGGTATCTAATCTTCTGAAGAGGGTTTCGTATGAAGAAGAAGGATATGGAACAACAGCTGAAGATCCTATTTTTTCACCAGTACAAACAAAATCTCATCCTGAAAACGAGTCTCTTAATTCGTTAGCAAAAAGTATATTACGAGCTATAAACCACAATGCTATTGTTGAATTATGGGATCATTATCGGCATGGACAGATCAATATTGTACCAGAACACCTTTATACCTTAAATGGAAAAACAACATTTGAAATGATTAAGAAAAAATATATGGGAGACATTACTTTTAAGCGTTCAGTTAATCAGTACATTACAGATTTTGAAAAAGTATTACGCGATGTAGCTCGTAATTCTGGGAATTCCCGCTCAGTTCAAAAATATCTGGTATCAGATACTGGGAAGGTTTACACTATGCTTGCTCATGTAAGTGGACGTATTCGATAAATAATAGAAAAGTGGAAAATAATATTTTTTCCACTTTTTTCTTTATTTGTTTTCATTACTCGTAATTATTTAATATGTTGATTATAATTATAAAACAGTATACAGAAACTTAAATAAACGTTTAACATTGAGTTTTTTAACATCTTGACAATAACCATATTTTAAATAGTTACTTAATTATTGAACAGATTACTGTTTTATACAAATAGTGCATACTCACCTGCCCTTGCTATTTTTTTTATCCTTTTTTTAAAGTATAAACTTCATTTATAAAATTCTTAATTAAATTTTCTTATATGTCTGTGCTACCGCTTTTATCATTATCAAAATTTATTTTATTAATATATTTAAGGAATTTTATAATTATAAAGACATATTGTTATTTAATATAATAACAATAATGAATTTCATGATACAAATAATTATAAAAATTTTAAAATTTATTTATGAAACAATATATTAATTTTTATAATAAAAAATAATATATATACTTATAAAAATTATTTTTATTATAATATATTTCATATAAATATAAAAAAATAATTGCACAATAAGACAGTTATCAATAACACTTTAATAATTTTAAAATTTATACTAAAGAAAAAATAATAGTTTTGATGTCAAAAAAATTATCTACTAGCACAAATCAAAAAAAATATGAAACAATTAAAATACAGAAAAATTTGCTCAGGAACGTACATTTTTGTATTCAGCTAAAGCAGAACTTATAAATCAACAAAATACATCATAAATGAGAACACTATATAACAAACGTATATTAACTTGGATATCGTAAAAATGTCTAAAGAACAAAAAAATAACTTCAGTTTACCAAAAACTGAACTTGACAGTGCAGCGCTCTTTTATCATCAACATCCAAAGCCCGGAAAATTAGAAATCCAAGCAACAACACCTCTTGACAATCAACGTGATTTAGCCCTTGCTTATTCTCCTGGTGTTGCTGCTCCATGTCTTGCAATTCATAAAGATCCAAATCTTGCTGCTCAATATACTTCCCGTTCTAATTTAGTAGCTGTTATAACAAATGGCAGTGCCGTTCTTGGATTGGGAAATATTGGCCCACTTGCATCAAAACCAGTTATGGAAGGAAAAGCTGTTTTATTCAAAAAATTTGCAAATATTGATGTTTTTGATATTGAAATTGATGCACTCAACATTGAAAAAATGGTGGAAACCGTATCTGCTTTAGAACCCACATTTGGTGGTATTAATCTTGAAGATATTAAGGCGCCTGAATGTTTTGAAATAGAGGAAAAACTTCGTGCCAAAATGAATATTCCGGTTTTTCATGATGATCAACATGGAACTGCCATTATTGTTTCTGCCGCTGTGCTAAATGCATTAAATCTTGCTGGCAAAAAAATTGAAAACGCAAAAATAGTTTCTTCAGGTGCAGGTGCTGCAGCTTTAGCTTGTATCAATCTTTTGGTTCGTCTTGGAGCAAAAGTTGAAAATATTTGGCTTAGCGATTTAGATGGAGTCGTTTATGAAGGACGCAAGACACTTATGGATCGCTGGAAAGTTATTTATGCACAAAAAACTGATGCACGGACTTTATCCGAAATTATTGATAACGCAGATATTTTTTTAGGTGTTTCAGCAGGTGGTGTTTTAAAACCTGAATATTTAAAAAAAATGGCTCCAAATCCATTAATTTTAGCACTTGCTAATCCAACACCAGAAATTATGCCAGAAGAAGCTCGCGCTGTGCGGCCAGATGCGATGATCTGCACAGGACGCTCTGATTATCCTAATCAAGTCAATAATGTTCTTTGTTTTCCTTACATCTTCCGCGGCGCATTAGATGTCGGCGCCACCGCTATCAATGAAGAAATGAAAATGGCAGCAGTTTATGCTATTTCTGCTCTTGCCCGTGAAGAATCTTCAGATGTTGCGGCACGTGCATACTCAAAAAAACCACCAAGTTTTGGACCTGACTATCTTATTCCTTCCCCCTTTGACCCTCGCTTAATACTACGAATAGCTCCAGCTGTTGCTAAGACAGCAATGGAAACTGGTGTAGCACTCCGACCAATTGCAGATATGGAAGCATATCATGATGTCCTTAATAGATTTGTGTTTCGTTCTGGTTTAACGATGAAACCTGTTTTTGCTGCCGCAAAAACAGCAAAACGTAAACGTGTGGTTTATGCTAATGGTGAAGATGAACGCGTACTTCGTGCGGCACAAATTGTTCTTGAAGAACAAACTGCAATTCCTCTCCTCATTGGTCGTCCACATGTTATAGAGGCAAGATTAAAACGCTTTGGTTTAAAAATTCGTCCTAATGTAGATTTTGAACTTATAAATCCAGAAAATGATCCACGTTTTCATGATTATGTTAACTTATTTTTTCGTTACACAGGAAGACGTGGTGTCTCACCTGAAGTTGCAAAAACAATCGTGAGAACTTCAACAACAGCTATTGCTGCTCTTGCAATAATGCGTGAAGAAGCTGATGCGATGATTTGCGGTTTAGAAGGACGTTTTGAGCGTAATTTTGAATTGATTGAACAGATTATTGGACTTGATCCCGATGTTAGCCTCTTTTCTTCTGTTAGTTTGCTTATCTCTTCACATCGCACTCTTTTCTTTACAGATACTTACGTTAATGAAAATCCTTCTGCAGAAGAAATAGCAGAAATGACCGTATTAGCAGCCAAAGAAATTGAAGCATTTGGTATAACCCCAAAAGCTGCATTATTATCACATTCAAATTTTGGCTCAAAAAATACAAAAAGTGCATGTAAAATGCGTCATGCAACCGAAATTCTTGCTAAATTATATCCAAATTTAGAAGCTGATGGGGAAATGCACGGTGATACTGCACTTTCTGAAATCTTTCGTAACCGTGTTTTTCCTGATTCACGTCTCAAAGGTGAAGCTAATTTACTTGTCTTTCCAACGCTTGATGCAGCCAATATTGCGCTCAATCTTGTTAAAGATTTAACGAACGCACTTCATGTTGGCCCTATTTTGATTGGAGCTAAACGTCCTGCGCATATATTAACGCCTTCAGTAACATCGCGGGGAGTTGTTAATATGACAGCTCTTGCGGTACTTGCTGCAAATAGAAAAAAAATTGCATAATAAGATAAATGAAAATAAGCTTATTTGACATACCGAAAAGGTAACCATGCTATAGATTTAATCTTTTTTTATAAAGAAAAAAAGATTAAGAAAATAGTGTTAAAGTATTTTTTTAATTTACAACCCTATGATAAGGAATCACACATTGTCCTCTACGTTTGATAAAGTTGCTGATATTATCGCAGAAATAAGCGAAATTGATCGCAGCATGATCACATCTGAAAGCCATACAATCGACGATTTGGGAATCGACAGTCTTGATTTTCTTGATATTGTCTTTGCCATTGACAAAGTTTTTGGAATTAAAATTCCACTAGAACAATGGACGCAAGAGGTTAATGAAGGTACTGTTGCAACAGAAGAGTATTTTGTACTTAAGAATCTTTGTGCAAAAATTGATGAACTCGTTGCTTTAAAGCAAGCTAATTAATTTCTTTGCCATGCATGACCAAGCTGTATTTATAACCGGTATAGGAATTGTAAGCTCTCTTGGCGAAGGGATTGATCGTCATTGGGATATTTTAAATGATTCTACAATCACACCAAACCTCGATTATACAACTTTTTCTCCCTACCCTGTTCATCAATTAGTTGAAGTCGACTGGAATTTACAGATTCCTAAAAAAAATGATCAACGACAAATGGGAACATGGCAACGCCTTGGTGTTTATGCGGCCGGACTTGCCCTTGACGATGCAGGTATGAAAAATAATGAACAATTAACATCGACAATGGATATGATTGTTGCAGCAAGTGGAGGAGAACGTGATATTGTTGTCGATACACAAATTCTCTCTCAAGCACGCACAGCTGCTGATCATGCTTCCATGTTAAATTTAGCTCTTTCTACTGAACTTCGTCCAACTTTGTTTTTAGCACAACTTTCAAATCTTTTAGCTGGAAATATTTCAATTGTTCATAAAGTTACTGGATCTTCTCGCACCTTCATGGGAGAAGAAGGCAGTGGGCTTTCTGCTATTCAAATTGCTGCTGCTCGTATTCGATCAGGACAAAGTACTCATGTATTGGTGGGAAGCTCTTATAATGCACAAAGTTATGATATGCTATTAGCGCATGAACTTGGAGGTCTCTTGACTCGTGAGAGATGGGCACCAGTATGGGAGCGAAAAAGTTGCATTGGTGGTGGCATTATAACTGGCTCTGGCGGTGTCTTTTTGGTTCTTGAAAGTGGAGAACACGCAAAAAAACGTAATGCGCGTGCTTATGCTGAAATTAACCAAATTATCACAGATCAAACAGATCGAACAAAAATTTTGCTTAAAGAATCAATTGCAACAATGTTACAAACAATGAAAGCTGAAGCCGCTTTGACTATTTCAGCTGCTTCAGGATTTCATGAAGTGACACAAGCAGAACAAAGTGCTCTTGATGATGCTAACATGTTTTATCGCGGCATAACAACATTATTTGGTTATATGCGGGAAGCACAATTTCCTTTAGCACTTGCAATTTCTGCTATTGCTATTGAAAAAAAATGCAGTTTTCCAGCATTAAGTATCGATGAAAAACCTTATTTTGAAGAAGTACATGAAGCATTTGTTACTACCGTTGGAGTTAAAAGAGCTGAAGGTATAGTACGCTTAACTGCTGCTTAAGGGGAAATTTGATAGTGAAATATAATGATCATCTTGGACGTCCACTTGTCGCAATAACTGGAGCAGGAGTTGTAACATCACTGGGGCAAGGTAAATATAAAAATTGGCAAAAATTGACAAATGGTGTTAGCGGCATCCATAAAATAACACGCTTTCCTGTTGAAGGATTAAATACACGTATTGCTGGAACCGTTGATTTTCTGACAGAAAGCACACTTGGTGCTTCTGCGCTCTCTGAAAAACTTGCTGATCTAGCTGCAAAAGAAGCTTTAGAACAAGCAGCTCTTGATAAAACAAATTTTGATGGATCGTTATTTTTAGCAGCTCCTCCTGTTGAACTAGAGTGGGAAGCACGCTTTTCTCTCAGTCAAGAAGGAGCATTCAATAACAAGCCTTCCTATGAACATCTTCTTGAAGTTTGCAGTCATAACCCCCACGAAAAATTGTTTGAAACCACACAATTTGGTGCCATCGCAGAAAAGCTTCAAAAAAAATTTGGAACAAAAGGACTTCCTGTTACACTTTCAACTGCTTGCGCATCTGGTGCAACAGCAATCCAATTAGGCGTTGAATCTATTCGACGAGGAGAGACAAATCGTGCACTTACAATCGCTACCGATGGTTCAGTTTCAGCAGAATCTCTCATCCGTTTTTCACTATTATCTGCTCTTTCAACCCAAAATGATCCTGCAGAAAAAGCTGCAAAACCATTTAGCCGTGACCGAGATGGTTTTGTTATGGCAGAAGGGTCAGGTGCTCTTGTTCTTGAATCTCTCAAAAGCGCATTAGATCGTAACGCAACAATTTTAGGAATTTTGGCAGGTTGCGGAGAAACAGCAGATGATTTTCACCGTACGCGTTCAAAACCTGATGCATCACCAGCTATTGAAGCAGTTTGCAAAGCTTTAAAAGACGCCCAAATAACCATCAACGAAATTGATTATATTAATGCACATGGAACTTCAACACCTGAAAATGAAAAAATGGAGTATCTTGCGTTATCAACAGTCTTCGGCGATATCTTAGAATATATTCCAATCTCTTCTAATAAATCAATGATTGGTCACACATTAACTGCAGCCGGCGCTATAGAAGCTGTCTTTTCACTTTTAACCATTCAATCGGGAATTCTTCCTCCGACAATCAATTACGATAATCCTGATCCTACTATTCCTTTAGATGTTGTTCCTAATTACAGTCGAAAAGCTTGCGTCAATGCGGTTTTATCAAACTCTTTTGGATTTGGCGGTCAAAATACGAGTCTTATTATTACAGCATATAAAGGTTAATTCTTGTAATAATTAAACGTCATAATACTTAAGTTGATAGCATATATATTAAAGAGGGACGATAATGCGTGCACTGCAACTACTTGATGAGCGCCAACTTAAAATTACTGATATTGCGCCACCTCCACCACCAAGCCCTAATGAAGTAACAGTGCGTATAAAAGCTGTTGCCCTTAATCATATTGATGTATGGGGATGGCGTGGTATGGCTTTTGCTAAAAGAAAAATGCCACTCATAATTGGTGCAGAAGCTTCTGGTGAGATTGTTCAATTTGGGAGTAATGTTAAAAATTTACAACTTGGACAACTTGTTTCAATTTATGGGGCACAAACCTGCGGGCTATGCCAAGCTTGTCGTGAAGGACGCGATAATCTTTGCAATGATGTAAAAGGCATTTACGGTTTTCATTTTGATGGCTTTGCATGTGAGCTTGTAAATTTGCCTGCGCGTTTATTGGTTCCAGCTCCTTCTAAATGTAATGAACTACAAGCAGCTGTTGCTCCAATTACATTTGGCACTGTAGAGCACATGCTTTTCGATAACGCAAAACTACAAGCAGGAGAAACAATTTTGATACACGCTGGTGGTTCTGGTATTGGCTCAGCAGCCATTCAACTTGCAAAACATATAGGATGTAAGGTTATCACTACCGTAGGATCAGATGACAAAATTACAAAGGCACAATCTCTTGGAGCCGATCATGTTATTAATTACCGTAAAGACCGTTTTGAAGGTGTTGTACGCAAATTAACTCAAAAAAAAGGAGTTGATGTTGTTTTTGAACATGTTGGAGCCGATACATGGAGCGGTTCTTTGTTATGTATGAAACGAGGAGCACGTTTGGTAACTTGTGGATCTACTTCAGGTGTTTCAGCACCTATTAATTTAATGCAACTATTTCAGCAACAACTGAAAATATTCGGTTCATTTGGTTGCCGTATAGAAAATATGCAAAACTCTATGAAAAAAATGGCACAAAAAGCTGTACATCCTGTCATTGATACAATTGTTGGATTTGAAGAAATTGATACAGCTTTAAAACGAATGGAAGGTCGTGATATTTTTGGTAAAATTATTCTTGAAATTAATTAAATCATGATGAAGTCTTATATTCAAAAATTTGTGTATCGTATTAAAGTTATAACTAAAAATTTATCTTATTGGTTATGGGGATATGTTTTAATTGGCTCTTTATCTGCTCTAAAATATGTTCCTACCAATATGGGATTTTCCTTTTTTCCTTGGTTAGCAAAAACATTCGGTCCTCTTACACATCGTCATAAAATTGCGCTAGAAAATCTTAAAGCGGCATATCCAGAAAAAACAGAACAAGAACTTTATACGATTGCCATAGAAATGTGGGAAAATATAGGACTCTTTCTCGCAGAGTATGTTTTTCTTGATAAAATTTTTGACTTTGATCCCAATGCCGATCAGCCTGGTCTCATTGAGGTTAAGGGAGAAGAAATATTCCAGCGATTAAAAAATGAAAAAAAACCTCATATTTTTTTTACAGCCCATACTGGAAATTTTGAGCTTCTTCCGATATGCGCACAAAGTTTTGATCTCGATGTTACAGTACTATTTAGACCTCCCAATAATCCCTATATTGCAAAACGCGTCCTCAAAGCTCGACAAACTTCCATGGGACATCTTGTCCCATCTAAAGCCGGTGCAGCTTGGGCATTAGCAGCAAAATTAGCAGAAGGTAAAAATGTTGGCGCACTTGTTGATCAAAAATTCCGCCGCGGCATTTTGGGAACATTTTTTAACAGACCACTAAATACCAACCCTTTAATTATAAAGCTTGCTCGTCAATATGATTGTGATATTTATCCAGCACGCTGTATTCGTTTAGCCAGAAGGCGACATCGTTTAGAATTATACGAACGTGTGGAGCTTCCCCGTGATGAAAAAAATGAAATCGATCTAGTTGCCTCTACGCAAAAATTAAATGATATTGTTGAATCTTGGGTACGTGAATATCCTGGTCAATGGATGTGGTTGCACAGACGTTGGGATAGCTAGTATACTATATTTATAAAAAGTATGAAGTATTTTAGCATCTATAAATATTAATACTATAACTGCAACTGTTGTAATGTCGCAAAATCACGATAACGGTTGTATCTGAAATATAAAGTAAACGTTTGCATCACTTATACTCTACTTCCTCGAAGAAGTTTATGAAGTCATCAATGCTATTGAATAGAAAAACCAAATAGATATTTGCGATGAGTTTAACGCTCTTCTTTTATAAATTGTCTACCATACTAATATTGCAGAAAAGAAAGAAGTTTTACTTTTGAAGATGCTATATACAATTACTGCAAAAATGATTTAAATAATGAGTTTACAAATTGATTCCGCAATAAGTACTCTTTAAAAAGTAGAGTAGCTTCAACTAAAAGATAAAAAACGCTCGCTTTATAAAAAGAAGCTGCTAAAGTAGATTTTGATTAGCATAAGAACATAAAATTTTTGCAAAAATCGAAGAAAAATTCCATGAACTCAAAAAAGCAATAAAAAATAGTAAAATTTCAAATATAGAAAAAAAATTAGACAGCCTCTATTTTAACCTACTTAATTTTGCACGCTACTTGCATATTGATTCATAAAAAGCATTAAAAAAGTAAATATAAAATTTTAAAACTTTTTTAACTATATTGAAGAAAATTTACTTATTCAATCTAAAAAATGATTAATGCATCTTTAAAAGAAATAGAAGGCCTTTAAAATAAAGTCAAAAACAAAAAATAACGCAATCTCAATAAAATCAATGAGATTTATTCGTTTCTTAATTTTGCAAAGCAGAACGAAGTTCCACCGATTCACCACACCCACATGCGGAAATTTGGTTAGGATTTTTGAATACAAAACCAGAACGAAGTGTTGTCACTTCATAATCTACCTGCGTTCCTAATAAAAACAATACTGCGTCGCGTGCTATAAAAACGCGAGCACCATTAATTTCAACAACATCCGCATCTAACATCTCTTCATTTACAAGAGTAACTGTATATTCCATCCCCGCACAGCCACCTTTCTTAATACCAATAAGAATACCACGCGCATTTTTTGCATTCATAATATCCTTAACACGATCAACTGCGGCTTCTGTCAAATTTATTACCGAAAAATAACGACCCATTATTTACTCTTTTCTTACTAAATAAGCTACTTTAAAATTTTAAACAGTTTTATCTGCTATATCTTACTTATCTGGTATATTAAGAACAAAACAACAAGATATAAAATGAAATATTTTGATCTTTTTTGTGAAAATAAAACTCTATATGAGAAAAATAAAACTCGCAATTGTGTTCTTATTCCAGTTTTTATTTCACTATTTTTTTTCATAAATGAAGCAAAGTACCTACTCCACGAAAATTAATAACAGAAAAATTTTTAATACCATGCATACATTATTACACAAGAAAAATTGTTTACCTTTCTTCAAAATATACTTTAAATAATGGAATATGCATATAATATTACAAAAAATTAATAATAATCAATAAGTTAATAATTTAATTCTTATTTTAAATTAATAAAAAATATTAATGTGCAAAATTTAATTTTTACTTCCATCAGCTCTTTTTAAAATAGCAAAAGTATTTTAAATTGTATTCTTCTTATTTTTTTCTTGCCTTTAAAGAGACACTCGTTTAGTCGTTTTGCACCATTCGGAGCGTAGCGCAGCTTGGTAGCGCACTTGACTGGGGGTCAAGGGGTCGTGGGTTCGAATCCCGCCGCTCCGACCATTTTTGAACTGTGTGTTAAAAAGTCATTCTATTTTTTAATATACGATAATGTGTACTGGTATCACTGCCCATAACTTTTAGTAAAATGCTTTTTGTTTAAATAGTATTCCTTCTAATAAAAAGACAAAAACGCGAGACAAAAGTCTCGCGCCATTTCGTTATTCAAAAAATTTATAACTATTCAGTTTTTAAACCTTCTGAACTTGCTTTACGTATATTATAACTGTTACCGTTTTTTGCAGAAGATAGAGACGCCTGCACAACTATCTTTCTTGGTTTTAGTTCAGCCGGCATTTCTCTTTTAAGCTGAATATGCAGAAGGCCATCACCGAGCTCTGCTCCAATAACCTTAACATGATCAGCCAAATGAAAACGCCGTTCAAAAGCACGAGAAGCAATACCTCTATAAAGGAACTCTCGTCCTTCATCATCGTTTTCAGGCGCTCTCTCCCCTTTTACAATTAGCTGGTTGCAATGCGTTTCGATATCGATTTCATCCTGAGCAAAACCGGCAACAGCCATAGAGATCCTATAAGAATCCTCGGTTAAACGTTCAATATTATACGGCGGATAAGAAGAAACATCATCTGGTTGCGTTCTGGAATCAAACCAGTTTAAAAGATGATCAAAGCCTACTGTTGAACGATAAAATGGTGAAAAATCTACTTGACGCATAATACTGCCCTCCTTTAGAGCGACTATAAACTGACTCACAAAGTTCCCAAATGGCAAACCTGCCTGTGAACCAACAGACCCATCGTGGCGACTGCACACTCTATTTGGTAATTGTTTTTTTTATTTCAACTCTTTTTTCTTTCATTAAGCAACATGACCGTTTCTTAACTTTTCATTATATGACATTAATGTAAGCTCTTTACTCATCTCATCTTGCATTAAATGATAAAATATACCATACATAAAGGATATTAATTGAAAACACTTTTTTATTCCATAAATTGGAGTTCTCCTCCTCTCAATATCTGTAACAATCACCTTAAAACAACCATTGATCGTGAAATTCGTTTTGTGATAACACGTCCTGAAACAGAAAAATCAAAAGGAACAATTGTTATTCTCGAAAGCTATGCAAATTCTATAGAGGAATATCTTTCGCCTATGAATGAAATATCTAAGCGCGGCTTTTATACGGCAATCTTTGATTGGTTTGGCAGAAAAGAATCACAACGCACGACAATAAAAAAAAGCCGAAAAAATTATTTTGATATTAATAATGATATTAGCGATTTAGATAAATTTCTTCAAAATATTGTGTACTCTAATTGTCCATCACCTTACTACATACTAGCTTATGGCATGGGTGGATTAATAGCGCTTAATGGACTGGATATTATTAACCATAAATTTAGTAAAATGCTTTGCGTTTCTCCTCTTTTTGCTCCATTTGGCAATAAAACAAATGGCTTTCAGCATAAATTAACGCAATTCCTTTCTGATATAGGTCTTGGATTTTTACCAGCTAAAGGCGGAAAAAAATTAAAACAAAAAAACACACCACTTTTACGCATTAATAAAGAATCTTCGCTTTCTCATTCTCTTATCCCCCCTCCAACATCCCGATGGATGGCATCAGTATTCAATGCAATTGATATTATGAAAAAAAATATACTTAATGGGCATTTAAAGATCCCAACATTGTTTATTCTTGCTAATCAAAACAATATTACAAACAATATTGAGGTGCGACAATTATGCCAACATACACGTATGACAGACAGCATTACAATTACTGGAGCTGAACTTAATACTATTATGCACGAAGAACATCACAAAAAACAATTTTGGGCTGCATTTGATGCATTTATTCCTAATGATAAATCTATAACGTAATATTTTTTAATAAATCAATTATTTAATTAACTATAAAAATTATTTAATTTTTAAAGTAAAAATATATGAGCAATATTTTATTTAATAATAATTTTATATTAAAGATTTAAAAAAACTAATCTATACTTTTTTAAAATTCTAAAATTACTTCAAATTTATAATTTATATAAAATAAAATCAAAATATTAAAACTTATTATATTTAATTATAAAATAAGAAAATCATTATATTTATTATAATGCATATTCGTAAAAACACAAGACAAACAAACAGCATAAAATTTTACACTGCAGCGTGATTTTTTAAAAATAGAAAACCAATATAATATTTTTTGATTCGCCCATATTAGCATTCTTTCAATTGAACATTCCTTACAAAATTTTGTAGCTATAATCTCTCAAAAATAAATAAAGAAAAGAACCTTGATAATTAACCAAGCTTAGAATATTTACCTACCGTTCTCTTTTTCAAGAATGCATACATTTCGAATTTAACCAACTGAAAACTAATTTTTGTATTCTTGACAAATATACAAGAATTAACCATTTTGCCATTAATTTCAGTTATAAATATTTTATCACTTTTTTTATAAATACTCTATATTGTATAGATCAATGTGGCAAAAACTCTGAAAATGGAGCAATTGGAACATAATCATGAAACGAATCTTGCTCGCAGAAGATGATAATGATATGCGTCGCTTTTTAGCGAAAGCCTTGGAACGCGCAGGCTATGAAGTCGCTGATTTCGATAATGGAGCCAGCGCATATGAATGTTTGCAAGAAGAGCCATTTTCTCTTCTTCTAACTGATATTGTAATGCCAGAAATGGATGGAATTGAATTAGCACGACGTGCCACCGAAATTGACCCCGATTTACGAGTGATGTTTATCACTGGTTTTGCAGCAGTTGCGTTAAATTCAAATAGTGATGCTCCTCCCGATGCAAAAGTGCTATCTAAACCATTTCACTTACGCGAACTAGTTAATGAGGTTGAAAAGATACTTATAGCTGCTTAAGAAGTTTTTTTCTGAACTATTCACGCTTAGTTAAATATAAAATTAAATTAGGCATTGACGTTTGTAATTCTATATGGTGTATGCAACATTATTAAGTGGGCGTGTAGCTCAGCGGGAGAGCACTACGTTGACATCGTAGGGGTCACAGGTTCAATCCCTGTCACGCCCACCATTTGCTTTTTTATAGAACTTAATAAGTTGATTTTATTCATTTTTTTTAAAGTAAGGGATACGTAAATAAAGGTAAGGGAATAGGATTTTTAAACGTACCTCTATAAAGCATATCCTTTTTGGCAAGTTTCTCTATTAATTGTTTTAGACTTTTTCGAATCTTGTTTTGAAAAGCGAGCCGTTATCCTATCAAACATACCATAGTTTAACAGTTAAGTGGATCAGAAGGATTCATCATAAAAACTTTCCAACAAGAACCAGCTTTTTTCCTTAACAAAGACGGCTATCTCTTTATCTAAAGCATATAATTCAATGACTTTTTCTTCCATGCCAACGAGTATAGACCTTTTGCCAAGTTCCTATAAAGGATAAAAAAGTTGACTAAACACCTAGTTATTTAGACATATCGAAAAGGCGCTCACAGTGATCAATACGAATTTGTATAAATATTTTATCAAATAATGTAAGCACCTAAAACCCCCCTTAAATGAAAACAAACATTCGTTCTAATGCTAGCAGAAATCTTTAGTTTTTGATTAATCATTGCTTAAAATGCATCAAGAAATTTTCCTTAAATTAAGCCTGTAATGTAGAAATAAATGCTTGATTTCTTAATTTGGCGTCTGCCAATAAGTCATACCAGTCTATTATTTCAATCGTTCCTCGCAATTTACTGTTTAGATTCATAATCCTTCCCCGACCATTAGCTGTTTCCTGCTAGCCAGCCGTCTGCTAATCAAACTCACCTTCAATATTAGCAATAATATAACAATAAAAAACGCACTAATCCGAAATTTTTATACTCTTATTATCGAATGTCTTTATGCGCTTTCCTCGAAGCTCAGCAAGGTATTTCCTGATTTGATAATCAGGAGAATAACCAGAGCTATATTGTATCTTTCCTGGTCTTTTAAATTCCACCAACATTAATTTGTCTAAATCTGTATCAGAAGAATACATGCTACCTAGAGCATGCACTTTATCGTAACAAAATAAATCAGGACGATTTTTTGCCGTACATTCCTCTATGATTTTATCAAATGGAACATCAGAAGAAAAATATCTGGTAAATGCTAACCTTTCATCAATAATCCACAAATCATGAGCCAAACTATCAAAAACTTGAGGATCATCACCCCGAACACGCATAGGGCAAATAAATGTATGTAATGTCTCTTCTAAATGCCCTACTTTTTGACCAGAATCAGTTTTTTTAACCTCTGTTATTAATTTTTCTAAAATATCAAGTACAACCTTACGACGTATAACATACTCTGCTAATTGTCTTTTTTCTTCATCTTTAACATCATTTGCAAGTTTAGAAAATTCATCTGAGAAACTCTTTGTGTTAGCTTCTCCTTTAGTAATTTTACTGTATATGTTTTCAATTCTCGTATTTCTATTTTTATCTTTTCTAAGCTTATAAATAGCTAATTCTTTAACAAAATTCTCTGGATCATTTGCAGATTTAGGAAGTTTTTTTAATAAGTTTTCATAACTATCAAAGTGATAAGAAGGATTCTCCTTACAAAACTTTTTTAAATTATCTAAACGTTCTTTTTTATATTCTTCATTTTCTTGGGAAAGAGTACCATCTAAAATATTATCAACAATGATGTGTGTAATATCTTTTAATACATTGCTCTTGAAAGAAAAATTAGTTCTTTCTTGATTAACTCTACCATCTTAATATTGACCACTTATACAACCATGATACACTAATCCTTGCTCTCTAAGATGTGAAGCTGCTATGCCAAAGCCAAGCCCTCCTCATCTTGTGAAAGAAATTACACGCCATGGCAAAACTCTATGCTATGTGCGTATTGGTCATGGGCAACGAATTAGAATCCACGGGATATATGGAACGCAAGAATTTGTTGACAACCATAAAAGCGCCCTAGCCCAATCACAAGGGCTCATACTTCCTAAATCCAAACCAGGGAAACTTGTTGAAGGTTCCTTTGCATGGCTCCTCAAACAGTATTTTAATAGCGCTAATTGGCATAACCTAGCTAAAACTACACAAAGACAAAAAGAACTCATTCTTATGAAAGTATGCGATACCATAGGAAATATTCCATACAGAGAAATTAAAAAAATGCATATCATAGCTGGTGTTGAACGGCGAAAAGAAACTCCAGCAACTGCTAGAAACTTTCTAAAAGCACTGAATGGTCTTTTTAAATGGACAATTGATCAAAATCTTCTGAAGATAATCCAGCCTCGAGCATAAAAAGACCACCTCTCAAAAACAAAGATGGATTTCCTGTGTGGACAGAAGAAGATATTGAGAAATATTATCAACGATGATCTATCAGTACGCATGAACGCGTCTGGATTGATGTTCTTCTTTATACCGGCTTGCGTCGTAGTGATGTAATACGAATTGGTTGGAAAGACGTAAATAATAATATTATCCATCTCAAAACAAAGAAGAGTAAATTCCAAACAGATGTTTTTCTTCCAATCTTGCCTGAATTAGCAGCAACACTTGAAATTAGTTCTATAGGAGATGAAACATTCATTTGTGGTAAAGGAGGAAAAAATTAACTAAAGAAAGCTTTGGTAATTTGTTTAGAGATGCTTGTAATGCAGCAGGAATAAAAAAATCAGCACAGGAATTGAGAAAACTAGCAGCAACACGCGCTACAAATTCAGGTGCAACAGTACCACAACTCAAAGCGATTTTTGGCTGGACAGAGGATAGGATGGCATCTCTTTACACGAAGAGCACTGACCGGAAAAAACTTGCTCTTGAATCAATCAAAAAGCTTCAAAAAAGTTAGGGATAGAGACAAAAAAACATAATAGAATCAATGATAAGAAAATCCCTTACTATTAATATAACTCATTGATTTTAATATAATTATACACGCCTGTCACGCCCAACATATTTTTTTAGCATTTAATACTTTGATTTTATTTACTTTTAAGAAATAAGGAATAAGATTTTCGAACGCATTTCTGTAAAGCGCGTCCTTTTTTATCGAGTTTTCTCATTGTTCGCTTAAATTTTTCCAAAAGTTTGTGTGTGGATTTAACTTTTACCAAATTTGGTACCAATTCATTAAAAACCTCAAAGGATCTTTTATATATCCTCGAAAAATGTTTTCTCTTTTGCTAAAAATCACAATTTGTGATAATCAACTCTTTGGCAATAAAATTTTTGAACTCCAAGTACATGAGATGTAGTGACCTCTTTTATATGGAATTGACTGAAGGTTTTTCGAATCTTTTGCATATCATTTAAAGAAAGAAGAAACTTGCCTTTTAATTGCGTAATTGCAAAAGAATCATAGCCATCAATAATTTTCTTGCTTGAATAAAGCTTTTCCGTAATAACCTTCAATATTCCAAATAAAGTGAATCAAGGTAAAATAAGATATTTGGATTATCATAACAAAGCATAAAATCTTATTAGTTTAAGTGTTCAATAGTACCTCTTACCAAGTATCGGCAAATAAGCTCCAATAAATACTTCAACTTTAAACTAATTAAATCGTATGCTTCGGCTAATTTCAGTGCAAAATATGTGATTAATAACTTTACCGTTAAAGCTTAATTTCTATAGATATAAAAACTGAAGAGCATGTTCCAAATCAGTTAAATCGTTTGTCTCTTATCAAAAGAGACGTTAAAATTTCCTGACGGCTGCTAATTTGGAACTTTAACAGATCCATAAATGACTAATAATAGCGTTGCAACATTTGAAAAAATTCATCACATCACCTGAGCAATTATTGATGATTTCAGCAGATGAAATTAATTTCTTTCTAAAAAAAATCTCACCCATTCCAAAGAGTTTTACGTAAATATTTTAAAGCCTCTACATCGCCAAGCAAAGCTTTCGCAACAAGAAAATGATCAACCAATTCGACAGCATCAAGTGCCTTAAGCTCAACAGACGACTCTAAAAATAACAAATTTTCTACATGAACGCTGCGTGATGTGATTGCGCCTTCACCGAACCTTTGGCACGCGCTTTAGCAATCACCAACTTGCCATCGCTCGACAGTTGCATGGCGCCCGCATTGTGGAAACCATAGAACCATGCATTTTGACCCCAGCGCCTTTATCATTGGCAATAATGCGAATCTGACCTGCATACATCCCGCAAAGATCACTAACTCCAAGCTTCCCTCACCCCCTCCATAATTTTTGACCTTATAGCCCATGCTCACAATACGATCAGGAAAATGATACCGCGCATAGGTATCATTCGCGTCATCACGATAAGTCTCCCAACCATGCTTTTTTAAAATTGCTGTGACATCTTTTGTTTTCATAAATCCCCCCCAAAAATCATTCATTCGTGTTGCAAGCCGTTCCTGCCAACAGCAATGCTTTCACTTTTAAAAACAAGGCAAGAACGGCAAAGAAATTCAACAGAAGCTCCTAAACAGAAGCTTCTTTCTTATTTTTTCTTCCAAAAACGAAAAAAGCCCCTCTGAGAAGCTTCAGAATGGGTCGGTAAGCTCTTTTCTACCTGTTCAAGCAAAGCGTAACTAAGTTGCTTAGATTCTGCCACTGCTTTGGCTAAAACCATTGCGCGTTCAAGATTAACCGGTTGGATGCTCTCATCAAAACCCAAACGATCCTTTGCGGAAAAGCTCTTGTGATAAGACTGCAAAGTCTCAACATCCCCTAACAAAGCCAAAGCACTAATATGCTGCAAAGCATAATGCGCATCATTTGCCTTACCAGTTGCGCTTTTTTTCCTTTGCCAAGGAGGCGTACCATAATAAGAACGAAGAATTTCAGCAAGATCAATGGCTGTTACTGCCCATTTTAAAATGTTATTAAGAACCTCCTTTAAGTAATCCGCACTCACCTCTGGATCAAAGATTTCAAGCCCTTTCGCTTCAAAATTAAGCTCTAAATCCGGTAGGTCTTGAGAAAAGCTAGGGTCAATCATCTTGCACGCAGAAGTCAAAATACCAGTAACTATCAAAAGACCGCTATCAAATTGCGGACAATCTTCAATGATTTCGTCGTTATACAGCACTTGCACTTCACGATCCGCCAATTGATAAATTGCTAAATGATCCCCTTCTTCATTGAGTTTTTCAACCGACCAGCCTAGACTTTGCAAAAGCGCTTTTGCACTCTCCATGGTCAAGGTCTCTTCTGCATAATCCGCTTCAGTGAACTCTTCCTCTTCTTCTTCATCCATAGACGGGGCATCTGTAGACGCTATATCAACAGGCGCTATAGCTGGAGGCGTTACATCAACAGACGGTGCATCTGGAAGCGCTGTTGTCTGATCCAAACTCAAAAGTGGTGCACTTTTAGGAAAACCAGAGCGATAATTCCGAGCAATATAAAAAAATCGCTTAGTCAACTGTTGTGTAATGCCTTCTACAAAACCTAAAGAATCTCCTGCACTAAAACTCTCCATATAAAATTTAAGCTTTTCAACATCCCCAATCAAAACAAGAGCAACAAGGTGACGCAACGCAAGCTCATATTCACTGTTGGTCGGTAAAGCAGCATAATCATAGAGGATTTGAGTGACATTTTGTTGATGAGCCCAACTAAGAACATCCGTACAGATCTGTTTCAGTTTGCCTGCCTCTATTTCGGCATAAGATACTCTATAAACATCGTCTGCCTCTTTGAGTGGTGTATATTGGGGCATGTCAAGAAAGATATGCCGATGCGCAGTGGAAAAACCAACTGTGGAAAGCGAAGCCTTGAATGCAATAAGAGGGCTTTCGCCTTCTGTGTCAAGACTATACACGATATTGATGAGACGACCTTTAGCTAGAAAATAAGCATTACGATCATGGTTTTTATCCTGATAAACCGTCCAACCCATCGCTTTTAACTGCTCGTCAATCTTCTTAAAAACAGCCAAAGCCTGCGCACCAAGAGACGCCTCTTTTGCTTTTCTCTCATTGAAGATTTTCAGGTAATCTTCCGCAAATTCAACTGCGCGGTTAACATAAGTTTCTGCGTCACTATCCTCCAAATGTTCAGAAATCGTCCCCGCGGCAATGAAGTTTTGATAGGATTTTAAGACATCGATTTTGCCCATCAACGCTAAACATGCTAAATGCCAAACTATGTCTTGGTAGAAGTCATATTTCTGGACAAGCGCTTTACTTTCTATTGTTGCAGCTAAATCTTTGTTATGTGCCCATTGTATCACTCGGTCAGAGATGTTGCCAACTTCTTGCTCATTCAATATCTTGACACAAATATTAATTCCTCTATCAATCCCCCTAAAATAACCACCTCCAATGGTGCTAAAAGAATCATACATATCCGTAGATGATATAGGGCTATATTTCCTATCAAAATAAATATAATTACAAGCTTCGGAAACTTCTTCAGTGGAGATCTCTGCTTCAATACGGACATTGTATTTATCAAGGAGATGCACAAAGCCAAATTCAAACAGAACAAAACGATCGGGCAAAGACAGCCACATGTCTCCAAACTCATTAACAACAAACCAGCCTTGGGTTTTAAGAACACGCTTGACGACTGTGGGGCTCATCAAACGATTTTTTGGCTTTTTGCCTGCCAAAACATCCTCTAATTCCCCATTTTTATAGGCTTGGGCAAAAATAAGAAGGCGCTCCTTATCAGTCATCGTTTCATAATCAGCAAATTCTGGCACAAGAGTTTTGGGTTTGGATGCATTCCTTTTTAAAGCTTCTACATCGCCAAGCACAGCGGTTGCAGCAAGAAAATGATCGGCAGCTTTTTCGCGTAATATTTGTTCGATATCCTGTGCTTGTGCCCACGCTAGAACCCTGTTTAATGCCGCTTCAACATGGTTTTCAGAAAGATCTGGAGCTGTAATCCCGAACTCCTCCTTGGTAGAAATGAGCCTATCTTCATATGGATCCCGCTTTTTACCCATATAATATTCCCAAGCAAGACAATAAGGAGCAGTGGTGAGGCGAACCATCCATAACTTCAAGCTTCCCTCACCCCCTCCATAATTTTTAACCTTATAGCCCATGCTCACAATACGATCAGGAAAATGATACCGCGCATAGGTATCATTCGCGTCATCACGATAAGTCTTCCAACCATGCTTTTTTAAAATTGCTGTGACATCTTTTATTTTCATGAATTCCCCCCCCCAAAAAAAATTGCTATTCGCTATAAACTGCAACGTTCCACCAATAGCGATATCTCACTCTTGAAATGAAGAAAAAAATAGCAACTTAAGATGGCAATTCGAAAATAAAGCAGACATAAAAAGAAAGCTATTCTGCATGTGCCTTAATTCTTTTACACAAAAATTCATAAAAATTACTTGCGTAATAATAGCACTCTCCAAATCCCGATTCAAAATAAAGTGGGCATTCACCATTCTTAAATTGAGAGTAATCAAAATAAAGTGTTTCACCCAAATCAGTTCTACTAACAACGAGCCGTTGTGGTTTTGCCAAACCAAGTCTTATATCATTAAAGTATTGGTAAACAATATCACCAACAGGAATAACAGAAAGGTACTTCAAATCGATATCATAAAGGCTAAATATTTCCTCATTACCAATGTCTCCTCCTTTATAATTTTTTAAAAAATCCTTATAAGAAGATGTGAACTGCAAACCAAGAATTTCTTCAGCCACCTTAACCCGTGCACCGTCAACCGCTTTATTTTCAGTCCCAAAATTGATAATGTTACTATATTTATCAACTAATTGTATGACATCGGATAAAGTATAAGTTGTCATAATGTCTCCCCAAATTGTTACCCTCATTGCAAGCTGTTCTGCCAATAGCGATGCTTTCATTCTTGAAAGGAGAGGCAAATAGCAACTTAAGATTGCACTTCAAAAATAAAGCAGACATAAAAAGAAAGCTATTCTGCGTGTGCCTTAATTCTTTTACACAAAAATTCACAAAAATTACTTGCATAATACTCTGAATCACCAGATAGATTCCTGACATAAAGTGGGCATTCACCATCCTTAAATTGAGAATAATCAAAGTAAAATGTTTCACCTAAATCAGTTTTACTAACAACAAACTGTTGTGGTTTTGCTACACCATTTTCTATATCTTTAAAGTTTCGGTAAACAATATCACCAACAGGATAATACGTAAAATCTCTATCATAAAGGCTTAATATTTCCTCACCATCAATGTCTCCTCCTTTATAATTTTTTAAAAAATCCTTGTAGGAGGATGTGAACTGCAAACCAAGAGCTTTTTCAGCTGTTTCAATTACTACATCATCAACCGCATCATCCGCAGTACCGAAATTAATAATATCACTATATTTATAGCCTAATCGCACAACATCATATAGAGTGTGAATTTTCATAAATTTTCCTCAAAAGCCCGTTATTCGTATTGTAAATCGTTCTTGCCTATAACAATGCTTACATTCCTGAAAACAAAAAAATAGCAACTTAAGATTGCACTGCTAAAATAAAACAAACATAAAAAAAGCTATTCTAAGTTTTCTTTAATTCTTTTACACAAAAATTCATAAAAATTACTTGCATAATAACAGGGATCTCCAGAGTACCCTATTCTAAGATAAAGTGGACATTCACTATCCTGAAATTGAGCATAATCAAAGTAAAATACCTCCGCAAAATCAGTTGTACTAACAACGAGCTGCTGTGGTTTTGCTAAACCACTTTTTACATCATTAAAATGCCGGTAAACAATATCGCCTCCAGGCTTATACTTAAAATCCACATTATAAAGGCTTAATATTTCCTCACCATCAATGTCTCCTCCTACATAATTTTTTAAAAAATCCTTGTAAGAAGATGTGAACTGAAAACCAAGAGCTTTTTCAGCTTTTTCAATTACTATATCATCAACCGCTTTATCTGCAGTCCCGAAATTGATAACATCACTATATTCATCAACTAATTGTGCAACATCAGACAAAGTGTAGGTTTTCATAAAGCTCCTCAAAAATCATTATTCGCATTGCGAGCCTTTCTTGCCGATAGCGACGCTTTCATTTAAAAAACGAGAAAAGAATGGCAAATAAAAATTACACTTCTAAAATAAAACTGACATACAAAAAATTTATCTTAATTCACCTTTAATTCTTTTACATAAAAACTCATAAAAGTTACTTGCGTAATAATGGCAATTGCCGAGTCCTATCTCAATATAAAGCGGACATTCACCATCTTTAAATTGAGAATAATCAAAGTAAAATGTTTCATCAAAATCATTTCTACTAACAACGAGCTGTTGTGGTTGAGCTAAACCACTTTCTATATCTGTTAAATGATAACAAACAATATCACCCCCATGTTTATACTTAAAATCTGTATCATAAAGACTCAATATTTCCTCACCACGAATCTCTCCTCTTGCGTAATTTTTTAAAAAATCTTTGTAAGAAGATGTGAACTGCAAGCCAAGAGTTTTTTCAGCTTTTTCAATCACTATATCATCAACCGCATTATCTGCGGTACCAAAATTAATAACGTCACTATATTCATCAACTAGTTGTGCAACATCAGATAAAGTGTAAATTTTCATAGCTCATTCTCTCCATAAATTATTCTATAAATTACTTTTTTTCTCTTTTTTAACCACAAACCATTTTTTCTCATATTTTACCCTAACGTAGCAGAACCTGCGCCGTTAACTGATAACATTCATGCCAATGATAGTATCTCACACATAGATTAGTTCCCATATATCAATTAATTTTTTTATCTGTAAACCCTTTCGCTCGACCCTTCCAATACTCTCCTCTCCACTTATCAAACTGTTTCCTATCAATAAGCGATTTCTCTGTGTTGGGATAAATGTGAATAACGTTGTCTGATCCAAACTCAAAAGTGGTGCATTTTTAGGAAAACCAGAGCGGTAATCCAGAGCAAAATAAAAAAATTGGTCAAAGAGCTATTCTTATTATGGAACTCTTTCGTAACCTCTGCTATGGAGCCATCTGGTGTTTGTAACATGTGATGCAACTCAATTGGTCTACCACTGAAATCCCAAGGTGCTCTTCCTGTTGCCATCCTTTCAATATTTGTGCCTTTTACTATTTCTCCTTTTTCTGTCCATTCAACAATCGCATACGGATCAAACAGATCATTTCTTTGGTAAACTTTACTTATCTGACCCATTTTTTTATCTGTATATTCAATGGGTTTCCAGAATGTGTTTTGCGTAACAGCGGCTTTAGAGCTGTTTTTTTCGAGGGATTGGGCAACTTCACTGCCTGTTTTTACCCCTGCTGTTTCAGCTTCAACGGCGGCTTCGATAAGAGGCTTTTTCGTAAGCTTGTCCGCAAGCTTTGTACCTGCTTTGCCTACAAGCTTTACACCTTCTTTGGCTACTCCAACCCCGCTAGCTCCTAATGACACTATCTCGGTTAATAATTTTCCGGCTTCCACACCAGCATTAAAGGCTCCAGCAGCGCCCGCTTTTTCAAATTCCTCCACGAGGCGATCAATACGCTCTGCATAAGACTGTTTAATCCTATCTATTCCATCACCACTGGTGATCAAATCTTTGACTGCTGTCAAAGTCTCGATAGGATGGAGCCCCATGTGCACGAGATCATTAATGGTATCGTATAATTCAGCAGGCACACCAGCAACGACACCGAGAAAAAGATAGATGTCTTGCTCATTGTCAATCTCGTGCCATTTCTCGTTAATGTCTCTTCGACACTGATCGTCAAGACACTCAGCCAATTCTCTCTGCATCTGAGCTTGTTGTGCGCTGCTGAGGTAATTATTCTCTGCGGCATTGCCAGCCGCATCGGCACCGGTATTCACATCCCCACCAGCAAGTGCTGCTGCAAAGCCCCCCGCAACCCGCGCCACATCAATGGTCTGCACCTTAAAGTCAGCAAACTGAGCATCAATCTTTGCGTTTAGACCAGCTTGCTCTTCCGCTGTTAATGTCCGCCCATCTAGATCGCCCACTTCCTCTTGGAGAAGACCTTTAATCCACGACCCATATTGCAGCATTGCCGCTGCCTCACCCACAGCACCGCCGATCGCACCACAGATACAAGAATTTTTCTTTATTTTTCAAATAGTTATTTAAAGTCATTAAAAAGATAAACCACTTTTTAAACCACCTTTCATGATGTTGTTACAGTACTATCAGGTGGAACCGTGACTATGGCAAACCATTCCGGTAAAAGGTTAGCAGAAACGTTGTGCGAAATCTCTTCAATGATTTTTACAAGAGTTTTGGCTAGCCTTCTTTTGCCACCAACATAAGCAACTGCTGGTGTAACAGGATCAATAGATTTTAATATTTCAGAAGAGATTGTATCCATTATTTCTTCATACTTTTCATATTTTAAAGCACAGATTTACTGCTTAGAGATTTTAAGGATGAATAAACACAAAGTATTAAATTAATATTTTTAATATTAAATAAGATTAAATTTTTACATTTATCTATTTTTACAAAGAATATGAAATAATGATATATGTATTTTTTTATTTTATAAAAATAATTATAATATTATATAAATATAATTTCAGTTTATATTAAATAAACACTTTATATTATAATTATTTTTACTTTTAATGATATAGTCCACGAGATATCATTTTTACACTTTGATAGGTAGTGAATCATTTCTTTAGACATTATTTGACCAAAATGTAAATCAATTATATCCAGCATTGATTACTAGCTGGAGGTTAATACTATGAAACCGCATGATTTTAAGGTTGTCGCCTCTTCTTCACAAACGCAAGAAAGCGATGTTGCAAACGAGCCACCGGAAAGTGCCCGCGCAAATTTAGAAAAAGACACTTCTTCAGAAGAAGATAGAGAATTCAGTCCTGAAGAATTAAAAAGTGTTATTGCAGGTTTAGAGAAAGATATTGCCGATGGTAGTTGGATACATACTAATTATGCGCATGTAGATATCAGAATAATGCCTGCCTTGGTAGAGCAAGCAAACAAGAAATATCCAGACATGAATCTTCAATTAGCAAATGACCCTGACGATCTTGCTCGTCTCATGAAAAAAGCAATCGATGATGGAGTTCAATCTTCTAGATTTATAATTAGATTGAAGGATAGAGGAGTTCATTTTGCTACCATTGATCATAAAACCTTTGACGGCAAAAACTCCTTCATATTTTTTGAACCTACAACATTCAATGGCATACAACAAGCAAGACTAGCGATAAGAACACAACTCGCTGTTGATTCTCAAGAATTACCTAATTGCCATTTTTCCATGGTGGAGATGGATATTCAACGAAGCGCTTCTGAGTGTGGGATATTTAGTTAGCTCTAGCTAAAAAACTTCATATTGAATCTGACCGATTAAGAAAAATGCACGAGGATAATGTTGAAGATATATTATGTGAACCAGATATGCCTTTACCCTCTCATAAATTAGATCAGTATCTTCCTGTTACTTTTTACAAGCATACACAAGGAAGGAAACGTCTCCAAAAATATATAGAATCAAACCCAAGCGCTGTAGGTGAAAAAGTTAACAAAAAAGATGAAACTATCTTTGAAAGATACGATAAAAACTCAGTTACAACCGAAGAAGGTAAGACTGTCTCTGTTTCGTCACATCAGAAGAGAATTCGTGAATATAGATCTGCCCTCACTTTATGAGGCAATTTTAGTTATTTAAATAAATACTTTATCATTACTATCATGTTTGCTTTTAGTAATATGAAATGCAAAATTATTGCAGAGTATGAATGTTATATATTTTATAATAAAAATAAAAAGATTTTTTGATCTTTATTTTTAATTTTTTAAAAACCACTGCTTTAAGTGCGTAAAGATATTGTCTATCGCTTCTATGAGACGCGAAAATTCAAGAATAAATAGAAAGATGATGAATACAATCCATTTCATAAAACGAGACATCATTTTCACACTTTGGTAGATAACAATCATTTCTTGAAGCATTTCTTTTTCTGCATTGGTTAGCTCTGTCACTTTTTCAGTTTTTCTTCTGGCCATGTTTCCACCCACACAAACGTTCACCTTGCTGGTTATGCTTTAAAATGTCTCTTGCTAAAGTTGAGCTAATTGCCGTAACATCTTGCTTACTCAAGTAAATGGGCATCCAACAAACACAAGCAGAACGTTCATTTATCACGCACCCACTTGGTAAGATCAGCACGCACATCAGCATCACTTTTCTTGTTAATCTCATTTTCCACCTCAAGCCTTGTTACTGCTGCCTCTAAAGCTTTCTTTATTTGCTTCTGTTGCTCAACCTTCTTTCCAAAGTAAAAAGCTTTTGCTATGGACATAAAAAAAGCAGCCAAAGCTGCCATAATGAACATGAAGTTTTTCCTCATCCACCACATCATAAGCATTGCTCACCAAAGCGTTTGGCTACAAACATAACACCGATACAGGCTGCTACTATCATAATAGTTGCCAATGCCCATTGAACTGGACCATTGCCCGCTAACAAGCCTCCAAGTCCTGAAAAAGAACTAATGATTGGTGCAAGAATTTCTGCTTTGAAAGAACCTGTTGGCTCTTTTATTTCTACCGCCTGATAATTTGAACAAACATAAGAGCCTTTTGCCCATAACCCTGCTTCTGCTGCACGGCGGTTTACAAGCCCTTGCAAACGCTTTCCTCCTGCTTGCGTCCATCTCTGTAATTCAAATGGCACTGCTTCATAATCCCCTTTATTCAGCTTTCTGAGCAATGTTGAATTGCAAAATGCTATCGTTCCTACATTATAACAAAAGGAGACTAACGCTACGAATTGCTCATTGGTTAAAGGAACAACGACTGCCTGCTCAATAGCCTTCTCAAATTGTTTTAAATCTTGAAATAAAATATCCTCTGCCACTTTTTCAGTGATGTTCATATTTTTATGAACAAAAGGCTTTCCAGAGTTACTCGTATGACCATAACCTATTGTCCATAAACCGGTAGCATCTTGATAAGATTGCAAGCGCAATCCTTCCCATTGCTTAATGAGAGCAAGTCCTTCTTTGGATATTTTTCGCATTGTTTCCCTCCATAAAAAAAGCCCCGCAAAACGCGGAGCTGATTGACATATTAAAATTTAAATTCTTTTCTGTCTTAAAAGATTCAAATAATATAAAAATAAACACCTTTAACTAAAAATATTATAAACTCTTGCCTTTAAAGCAGAGAACGATTGCTTAAAAACATTAAAATAATAAAATTAAACTCCAATTTTATTACATTGAAATATGATTAATAAAATAACAATGATCATGGATGCCAATCAAGTTATTCAAGCCCCTGGTTTATCAATGAGCGATATCGTGAGAGTTTTGATGACCTGTATTGCAAAAGGTAAAGCTATTCTACTTGCCTTATTTCAGCCAAGTAAAGAAACAAGAGCAGTTTTTGCTGAAATTGATAAAAACAGATGAAAAAGTCTCGTTTTGTAGATGAATTATTCCACAATTTATATGCGGAAGATTGAACATACCAACCATCTATCTTCACACGCAATTTCAAACGCGAAATGAAAAAGCGTTACAGCCACTCTTGGAACACTAACTTGCGTAAAATCACTCCCCCCCTTTGAAAAATTAACTATCAGAGAGCTAGTAACGTAATCACGCATTAACTAAAAAGTATAAAATTATACCATATTTTCAAAGTTTGGTAAAATTAAATTGACGTTATAAAATATGTTACTTGCAAAAATATTATCATTCTGAAAAGATATTTTTCAAGAATATACGTTTTAAAGGAGGTTCAAATGAACGTAAAATCAGGCAGTAAGGTAGTAGGAACGAAGATCAAGACTTATTCCTCTACATCTGTTAAAGTGAAATCTTTGATTTGTGATAGTATGACATCGTAATTAAAAATAACGTAGTGAAGTATTGAAAGGGGTTGCATGCCCCTTTTATTATAATTTGAGGTAATATGCATTTACAGAGTGGGGATGCGTTGCTATTGGTTAGCAATGTAAAAAAATGTGGAATCAATTTAAGTATCCTAGGCTTAGAAAAGAGGGCTCCGTATATTGGTCGCGAAGATGTAATAAGAAAGGCGATGGTTTCTTTGTTTTGCGCTTATAAGAAAAGCATCGCTATTTCTGGTTCTGCTGGATGTGGAAAGACTTCTTTTGTACGTGAACTTGCCTGTAGACTTAATCAATCTAATGCCATATCGAATGGATACTTCATATTAGAAGTTAGCTTAGGAAGTGTGATATCCGATACGGGATTGCGGGGGGAGTTTGAGCGAAAAATAGAAACTTTAATAGAAACCGTTTCTCCGTATGAGAATGTAGCTTTGTTTATTGATGAAGGGCATTCAATTGCTAATACCAAAAGTGATGGAGGTATTGGCGCTATGGATTTATTTAAACCTTTTATGCTGGAACAGAATTTAAAGCTGATTATAGCAACAACTTCTGCTGAATTAGCGCATATTCAAAGAGATACTGCGTTTTTTCGTAGATTCCATCATATAAACTTGAGTGAATTATCAACAGATGAAAAAATGTGTGCCATGAGACTACATATAAAATATCTTGAAGAATATCATGGGTGTAGATTTTGTTATGATAATTTGAATTTTGATAATACAAAAGATCTTCACGATTTATTGAGTTATGTAGATCTTCAGCTTGCCAGTGAGAGATTTAAAAATGAATTCGTTATATGAGAACAAGTATGTTTATTCGTATACTATATCGGCAAAGCAAGAAGGAAGCGAAGTTTTGATCGGTGCGGATATACATAACGTTATAGCCCTTGACATGAGCGATACATCACCGAATGTTATAAAGGCTTTGGCATGTTTTGACGCAGAAAATACTGTAGGTGATATAATATTAAAACATGATCTAAATACCGCAGAAAGCGAAGATTTTTTGTATTTAACAAAATACATGCTCGACAATAAAATAATAGAACCTCCATTTTTAAAGGAAGATTCTATTAAAAAAATTGGGCTAAGTGAGAGTGAATACGCAAGATTCGATAGACAAATTAACTTATTCAAACATACATTGGGTAATTTTGACGATGCGCTTTTAGTTAATGCAAAATTAAAAGACGCCAAGATAGCTATAATTGGTTTGGGTGGATGCGGAAGCTATGTTTTTTATACATTATCTGCAATGGGTATAGGACACATTAAAAGCTATGAATTTGACATTGTTGAAGAATCAAATTTGTCTAGGCAAATACTTTATAATTATAATGATTTAGGTAAAAAAAAGATTGATGTTGTTAGGGATAAAGCATCGTATATTAGTCCTTCCACTACATATGAATTTTATGATAAAAAAATAGACAATATAGAAGATGCGTGCCGCTTATTCAAAAACGTTGACCTTGTTATATGTGCAGCAGATAATCCAAGGCCAGATTTTTTTCATTTGATGAATCAAGCTGTTTTTAATATGATGGGCGCACTATTATATGTAGGTTCAGCCACAACAAATGCTATTATTGGCCACTTATTATTCCAGGTAAAACCAGATGTTATTCATGTGTGAACCATATGAAGGATGTCAATGAATGTGAGTTTAAGTTTGTTAAGAATATCAAGAAAAACTATATGAATAGTTTGATAGATCCGTATAATGCGGTCGCTGGTTCTTTGGCTGCTCTTGAGGCAGTGAAATATTTAACGAATTTTGACAAATGTCAAATTATGGAACGTACATTATTCATTGATTTTTCTGGATATCAAATTGACAAAACTGAAGATCCATATAGTGGCTATTGCCATATTTGTAATAAGATATGAATTTATGCGCTTCATATAAAGTAATGCACCAGTTATTTTATTAGCACTGTTGGTGAGTGAATGGTTAGTATATTAACATTTGGTTTCTTATTTAACGGTATAAGAATTCTGACAGGTGCCTTTGTTGTGTTTTATATGCTTGAAAAAGGATTAACTATTGTCGATATAGGTATAATTAAATCATTTCAAGCTTTTATTATAATGGTTACAGATATTCCTCTTGGATATTTTGCAGATAGAAAAAGTTATAAAATATCTATAATTTTGGCGTCGGCTTTTTCAGCCGCATGGCTGTTTCTTATGGGAGTTTCTAAAGGCTTTTGCGGTATTCTTTTGGCAGAATTTTTTAATGCGCTGTCACTTACATTGATTGCTGGTGCCTACAATGCTCTACTTGTTCAATATGCAAAAACAAAGCTTACGTCTACTAAAAAGGTGCTTGGTTCTAGCTCTCAATATAATTATACTGGAATGTTTGTATTTAGTTTGGTAGGCGCATATTTTGCTGATTATTCTAGTCAATATATATGGTACGTATCTGCATTTTTAATGATGATTACAACAATATTTGGTTTATTTTTTTTAGATGATCTAAAAGGAGAAAAAAAAATAAAACAGACGAATTCTCTAATTTCTGACGCAAGAGAGATGTTATCTATTTTTGTTAAGGTTCCTTATATATCTCTATGTTTTTATTTTTTACTTATTTTTTTCAATATATTCTCGCAATATTGGCAGTGGATATTTAAAGACTATAATATCGACGTAACTTATTTCTATCTTGGTGTGATATTTTCTCTTATATTGCTTTCTCAACTACTAGCTAGTTTTTTATTTACAAAACTGAATGAGAAGATGAATTTCATTTTACTGCTATCTCTTTCAACTTTTATGATTTTGACGGCTGCTTTCTTTTATCCAAGAAAGGAAATTGCCGTTGCTTTAGTATGCACGATTTTTTATTTAATTAAACAAGCATCCCTTCGTACAGAAGTTATCCTGCACGACAGCATCAGCGATAATCTCAGAGCAACGTATGAATCCTTTCTCTCAACTGCTGGAAGATTTAGCTTATTGGTGATTTTTTACATCAGTGCGTATATGGTAAATATATTTGGTTTTCTGTCTCTAGTTTACATTTTCGGTATATTTATGTCCATATTTATTTTTTGCTGTGTTTTTTTAGAAAGAATCCTTAAAAAATCTCGACGAGAATATTAATTTATCCGGTATCATTAAATTTCCCCCAGTAGCTTAATATATCAAAGCGCATACCACAGGTCTTTATCAATTAATTGGCTTTTAATTTTTTTACATTCAATAAAATGATAACAAACCTACCTCCCCTTCTCATTTTGAGTCCAATCATAGGAAGTTCTCTTGCTATGCTTAGCGTAAGATGATACTCTTTTAATACTACATTTCAACATCTTTAATATCCACCAATTATTGCGAATATGAAAATAAAGCCTTTCTTTTTGAAGGAAGAAAATTTGATCTATATCTTGCAAAAGCATTATTTGTTTTTACTCTTAAATAAATTCCTTTATTGTTTTTAAGGCGTTTTCTCACACATCTCCCTCATCCATATGGATGACATCCTCTCCTTCACCATATGACGCATCAGATGGAGCGTTGGGATCGATGATGTCATCTTTGTCTGGTGTTGTATTTGCGACGTTTCCCGCAGCATCTTCTTGTGCTTTATTAAAGAGCTCGCATTCTATGTTTGTGGTGTAACCACCTATCTTATCAAGTTTGTGCTTAATGCTTTTGATGCGCCATTCTGCTGGAATATAAGGTCGGAAAGGCGGTTCTTGAATAAGCTTTGCTTCTGCTTGGATCAGGGGATTGCCACCCATGCTACACGAAAAGGATGATTTCCCACGTGATGATTTGTTACGATAGGAAGCAATGGCTGCAACAGCTTCTGATTGATTATGGTAGGTATATTTTAATTCATGAAAGGGTGCATTCCCAACTGTGACCTCTTTTTTCTCACCACTGCGTAAATCATAATAAGCAGCAAGAACACCACCCTTTTTCTCTTCCTCTTGTTCAGGTGTTTGTTCTGTTTCTTTTAGATTTGGTGATGTAGAGTTTTCTTTTGTCTCTCCTTCATCCATATGGATAAAGTTTTCATCTTCCCCAATTTCTTCTGGTGCTCGTGCATTGGCAGCCGCTTTTTGATCGTTCCCCACATCTATTTCTAAGCCATTGGCTGCACCTGCTTCCTCACGTGCGCTGTACTTAAAATCCCAAGAGCTACACATTTGTTCACTGATGAAAACAATAGGAAGTAGCTCACCTGTTATAGCTTTACCAAACCCACGCTTGGCAAGCACAAGTTTGCCATCAACAGGCTTTGCAACAGCATCATATTCTGCCGCAAGGCGTGCAGCAAAAGCCATATCACTTTCCGCTGTTTGGTCAATGTGACGCACAACAATCTTTGCTAACGTGGGATCAACCTTTGCTGTATAGCCATTGCGTTTTGCTATCTCTTGGATAATGTTGCCCAATGTTGTTTGATGATAAGACTGGCTTTTGGGTGTTCTGTAGGAAGTGTTCATTGAAGCCGCACGCCCTGTAACACTTAAGCTTTGTGGAGGGCTGCTTACCGATATTTCATCAATCAAGTAAGTGCCCATATCTCGCACGACTCCCCCTTCATAACCAAGAGTGAGAGAAATCACTGTTCCAATCAAAGGAATATCAAGAAAGCCATTGTCATTTTCCCGTGCACGATCATCAAGCTCTATGGTAACACGATCGCTTTTCTCTTCTGCTTCATCGGTGATTTCAATCGACAAAACATAATCCATTAAAGAGTTGGTAATGTCTTCACCATTTGCCGTAATCTTACAAAAAGGCTTCATGATTTGCTCCCCCAGATTCTAATCACTGGTGTGGCTTTAGGATAAGGGAGTGAAGGCAAAATGATTGTTATGCCTGCTTTTAACAGAGCGCCATAATTTGCAAGACCGTGGTTCGCAGCATAAACACGTTCAACAGCAAGGGCTTGCTGACCCTTGGGATAATATTTCCAGCAAATGGCATCAACCATATCGCCTTCTTCTGTGATGTAAAGATCACTCACCAACCCCCTCCATCTTCTCCGTATTCTTTTAATTTCACGGTAAATTCTTGTTTCTTGGGAGTGCCGTTTTTATGGAAAAAGCTTTGCTTTTCCTCAACAGAAAGAATGACAAACTTCCCTAAAATCCTCCCCTGTCCCGTCACAAGGATATGCGCACCGTTATGTGCCATTTTTCGCAGTTGTTCTATCTGTCCAGACCCACCTTTAAAGTCTGGATACACCACACCTGTTAAAGAAAATTCTGCATTGGCAACAGCTGGCAATTGCAGTGCAGCTTTTCTCCCCAATCGCCCCTGCTCAACCCATGGAATATCGTACAACAGATCAAGTTTTTGATAAGCTGCCGTTTCCACCGAAAAAATAAAATTTCCCAAAGCTAACATCATGGCAATTAATCCGAAAAGCTCGAAGCTATCGCCAAGCGTTGTTGTCTAGCATGACGTTCAAGAGCTTGATTAACAGCAGCATGAATGTCATTAGGAGAGCCACTTCCTCCCGAAATATTCAAATTGCTAATCGTGATAGAAGCATCTATTTCAGAAGGCTTATGAACCATGATTGGTTCAGAAATGTTAACAGCTTCAGCTTTTATTTTTGTCGTTTCAATTGAGTGATTACTGTTTTGTTGTTTAGGTGGAGTATTGGTAACAACTGTTGCATCGGCTATTCTCTTTACGCGTGCACCAGTTTCTTCAGTAAGATTTTTAATAGTCTCAGTTGAATTTTCGTTGATTGTAGCGCTAAAACCTAGCTTTTGTTGCATCCAATTTGGCATCCAGCTCGTCAATTTTTTAACCGCACCGTCAAGCCAATCGGACATCGTCTGCCATGCGCTTTTTATGCCATCCAAAAGTCCGCTAATCAGGTTAGCGCCTGCATCCATTAAGTTGACTCCAAACAACCAGTCAATCAATGAATTGATCTTTTTTGCTATCCAATAGAGCGGTGAAAATTCTTTAAAGAGAGTAACAAGGGTACCAAAAACATCACTGCATAAAGCAGCAAAGGAATCCCATAACTTGCTTAGATAGCTTGTTACCGTATCCCAGTTTTTGTAGAGTAGATATCCTGCCCCAACAAGTAATGCAATACCGCCGATTATCCAGCCTACAGGCGTGGTCATGATTGTGATGCCAAGCGATACAAATGCTGAACCTACTGCGGCTAACGATGAAAGCAGTGATCTTCCAAGAGTTGCAACAAACCTCATAAAAGCTGAATCAACCGCAACTAACGCTGAAAGCAGTAACCTTCCAAGAGTTACAGAAAGCCCGATAAATGCTGAGCCTACTGCGGTTAATACCGGAAGCAGTGATCCTATAAGAGCGATAGTAAGCCTGATAAAAACTGCACTAATCACAGCTATAGATGTGACCAACCAACCATTAATTTTATCCCAGTTTTTGTAGAGTAGATATCCAGCTCCAACAAGCAATGCAATACCGCCGATTATCCAGCCTATAGGTGTCGTTGCTATAGCAAAACCAAGCGTAACAAACGCTGCTCCAAGTGCAGCTAGTGATGCAATGAGTGGCCCAAAAATAAAAGAACCAAGTGCAACAAGACCAATCTTCAAGAGGGTTATTTCACCAATCAGCGGCTCCATCCACTTAAACCAGCCTTTAATCCTTTCTGTAATATTAGCAATATTCTTTCTTAAATCGGAAGCAGGATCCCATAGATCTTTAAGCACTTGTTTTAAGGATTTTGCCCATTGCGTAACCGTTGTTTGAATGAGTTCTCGGTTTTCATCAATCAATACGGAAAAGGCATCAATCAGATCGTTCATAACAGGCATGAAACGCGCCCCGATAAAACTAGCAACCCCACCTATTTTTTTCTTAAAAGCACCAAGCTTATCACTTAAATCTGCTGCATACTGTGCAACATCTGCCCCTATAAGCCATTTCCCCTTTCTTGCCTTTGCAAAAAGCTCTTTGATGGGCTCCATGCCTTGCGACAGCATGGTAGCCATTTCCTTGCCATCCCCACCAAAAAGCAGAGCCGCAATCTGTTGTCTTTGTGCTTGATTGTGCATCTTGCTCATCTTGTCGGTAATTTCTTCCAACAAAACTAAATTTGATTTAAGCTTCCCTGAAGCATCTTTGACAGAAATGCCAAGTGCCTCAAATCCCATAATACCTCTTCTTTGCCCTGCATATGCTTGTGCAGAACGCCTATTTAGCACCGCTAAAGATTGTTGAAAGAGTTCAGCAGAAGTCCCCGAATTATCCGCTGCATCACCCCATAATTGAAGTGCTGCAACACTCATGCCTAAATGCCGCGACGCATGGTAAAGACTATCCCCCATATGCATGGTTTTCATAGTGACAGCACTCAAACTTGCCACCAAACCACCACCAGCAATTCCTAAAGCACCAGAAAAGACCGCTGTGCGACTTGCCGCTGTGCCAAGGGCACTTTGAACACCCTTAAGACTTGCCGTCATCTTTGTTACCGCAGCAGAAAAGCGAGGCACACCCAACTTATGCGATAATTTCTCTGACAACTCTTTAAACTGCTTCTGCACACGCTTAAGAGGTGCGGTGATTTTATCCTCAAGCGTTAATCTTACCTTTGCGTCAGCAACTTTTTTGCTCATTTTGTTTATACCTTTCTGCGGCTTTTTTTCGCCAAAAGATTAACTCTTGCGGTTCCATTTCCAGCATGTCTGACAGTGGCCAATGAAAAACGATCGCTATATCTGCTATCAGTTTAGCGGCGGTCTCCCAGTCGAGGTATCCCGCCGCTTGATAAAAGATTCTAAAATCTCTCCAATGCTCGACAAATCTTCAATATCCAGTTCTCCAACCGCTTCATATGGCCATTCAGAAAGACGCGCGATCATTGCTATCGTTTGCTCGATCCCTTCCTTTTTATCAATCGCTTGCAAATCCTTTGTTTTCGCACGCCGTAAAGTGATTTCTGTATGTTCTTTTCCTTCAAATTTAACGGGAACAAGTAATTGATGGGTCATGCTTGGTTGTGTTGCCATTTTTATAATCCTAAAAGTTCTCTGTGTTTTGCTAATTGATCGACACCATTGAATTTTCTGACCATGTTGATCGCATCGATCTCGACAACCTCAACGTCCTTCTGAACATATTTGAAGTAATGCAATGTGAATGTCGCTGTAGACGTTGCTTTACTGCTTGGCTGCCATTCTGCCATTTCAAAACCTTTGCAAAGCCCTCGCATGGTGATGACCACCCCTTCTGCTGGTGTACCTTGCGCTTGCATCGAACTTCGCAAGGAGATGTCAACATCAGACCGTCCCAATTGCGTCATAAGCTCTGGAGAACAATCAGAAATGGTCATGGTCAGTGTTAAAACCTCAAGTCCCAGATCAAGCTCAATGGGCACATCCATGCCGCCGCCACGGTAACTTTCAACAACGAGGTTCAAATTCGGCAAAGTCACGCTTTCACACTTTGCCTGATAAGGAATGCCATCGACATAAATGTTAAAATATTTCAAAATCCGCGGTAAAATTGGTACAGCCATCAAGCAATCTCCTCTAAATAATCATTGGTAATGCGTGAACGGAAAGTGATGTGTTCTGCTGGTGTTGTCGGTGTAAATTCAACATTGAAATAAACTTTGCCGTCTTCGATAGCACTTGCTGTATTAAGCTCTGTATCAGGGGCGCAGCGCCCTCCAAGAATTGCCCCTTGTGCTTTTAAATCGCGCAAATAGGCATTGACGCTTTCGCTGACATCGCTCAGGTAGGTTGTTTTGATATTCCTATCGACAGCCCACAGATGCCCACGCAAAATGGCATCGTTAATCATATCCGCAGTTCTCACCACCGATAAAAAAGCAAATTTTGTATCACTTGAAAGCGTGCGGTTTCCCCATAAGCGATAACCGTTTTCGCGGATAATGGTTGTGATGTTTTGTTCATTGAGAAGATTGGCACGGCTAGATCTGTCCCCAATGGAAAAATCAATCGGGCGCGCGACACCAACAATTCCATTGATGACTTTATTTGAAGGAGAATGCCAGAAACCATGCGTGAAATCTGTTTTGGCTATAACACCTGCAAATGCTGCACTTGCAGGCTCTTCTGAGATGTTTCCATTACGATTCACATGCACAAAAGGATCAATGATGATAGCGCGCTTTGAATCAAAATCCTTTGCCACAGACAAAGCTGCTTCATCCATTGTGTTTGGTGCATCAATCACCACAATAGCACGCAGACGTTCAGCGATACCAAGAAGCTCTGCTGCTACAGGATTAGAGGTTGCTTTGGTTTCAGCTATAGCTGTAGCACCAGTTCCGTCACCTTCAATTGTTACACTTGGTGCAGTTTGGTAATCAAGACCATGCTCTTTGATGACAACAGAGGTGATTTTCCCGTCTGAAATAATCGCCTCTGCCTTCGCTCCACCTGCAATTTTAACCGTCGCTTGGCTATAACCGCTACCTTGGTTCGTAACGTTAATTTTGCTAAGGGTTACAGGACGCTTATGTGTAAAGCCTGGAGCGACCAAAATACGTGGCGTTTGCCCAAGAAGTGATTGCGCTCCAATCAAAGCATGGACACCTTCATAAGCACCATTGGCATTGACACCACCAAGAACATTAGCCAATGTTGTGTGTTCGTTATCGCCTTCCTCCACCCGTACGACAACAACAATGGCACCCACTTGCTTGAAAATCAGATCAAGAGCATTTGGCAAAGTCCCGCGTCGCTTGCCTATTTTATCAAGTTTGGCTGCTTGTAAGAGTGATCCTGACACCAAAACTGGTGTATTGAGCGGAAATGCTTGTGCATCCGCATCGGGTGCAGTCCCCACAATCCCGATAACGGCTGATTGAGCCGTACGAAGTGAGCGCGTACCGTCATCGGACTCGATAACTTCAACGCCGTGCAAAAAACCTGCTGCCATTTCTATGCTCCTTTTAATAATTGGCTAATGTTAGTTGGATGGGAAAAATAGTAATTGGATAGCTGCCTTTAAAAGCTACATATCCTTGGTTTTTATGCTGTTGATAAAAATCTTGACTTAGTACCATTTTGGTACTATTTTAAATAAAAGTCAGGATATGTTTATGAAAATTATCAAAATCTCTACACTTCAAACTTTTTGGAAAAAATATCCTGATACTGAACAAGCGTTAAAAGCATGGGTCGATGAAGCGAAAAATGCACAATGGCGTTCTCCTCATCACATTAAAGAGAAATATAAAAGTGCAAGCATATTAAAGAATAATCGCGTTGTTTTTAATATTAAAGGCAATGACTATCGCCTAATTGTCTCGATCTTTTACTCAGCAGGTTGGCTTTATATAAAATTCATAGGAACACACAAACAATATGATGCAATTGACGCCAATACTGTAGAATTAAAGGAGTTTTAAAAATGGATATAAAACCCATTCGTACTGAAAAAGATTATCAAGAAGCATTGGAAATCATCTCTGCAATGTTTGACAATCAGCCCCAAATTAATACCCCAGAATTTGATAAAATGGAGGTTCTTGCTTTATTAATTGAAGCTTATGAAGCTGAACATTATCCTATTTACCCTCCTCATCCGATTGAAGCCATCAAATTTAGAATGGAACAAATGAATTTAACCGCTAAAGACCTCGTTCCTGCAATCGGTCACTTAAATCGTGTTTACGAAATTTTGAATGGAAAAAGAAAATTATCACTTCGCATGATTAGAAACTTGCACCAACAGTTTCATATCCCGCTGGAAAGCCTGATCCATTATCCGAAAACCTCATGATTTGATGGCATAAACAACCGTTGCATTCACAGGTCGTGTTTCTACTTCACCCGTTGAAGAAAGGGTGATTTTATGCGTGTGGGCACCACTAAGTTCTGTTATTCCTGAGTTTTTAAAATTACCAAAAGCAGGATTCCTACCACCTATTGAACCAGCTCCTCTAGAAGTGTCCCAATAATAAAACTTGTGTGTATGCTCGCCTGCCTCTTCAATGGTGCAAGCATGCGTATGCGATTTTATGCTGTCTTTTTGTTCGGTTGCAAAATCTCTTTCTAGGTCTAAACCACGACCATCATCAAAGCCACGTAAAAACATTCCTCTAAAATCAGGAACTTTAAAGGTTGTCTCACTGTCGGCTCCCCATTGATCCCCTATTGCCTCAAATAATTGCGGATAATCTTTGCGCTCATAGGTCGCACCATCACATAAAAGCCAACCACTTGGCACTTTCTGCATGGCAAATGTAGCAATGAATCCAGCGGGAAAAATTGCCTTCATTTTTTGCTGAATGTCATCATAGATTTCCTGAAGTGCCGCAGCAGCTTCATCCTTTGTGGAATAAGTCTCCTCAAGTCCAACAATATCTTCCATTTTATGTTGGTGCGCCCCCAACAGCGATTTAGCACTACCAAAAGTAAAACGATTATTGCTTGACTTGTAGAGAACATAATTATTAGCCGCATCTTGTGCACCTTCGACATCTGCTAACTCAGAGAGTGCAAAACTTTTCTCCGCAGGCATCTTGTCTTTGAGAGCTGTCTCAAGACCTGTAACATCGCTTATCATATGTATATGTTGTGAAGGTGCTTTTTCGTTTGCTTGTTCTTCAATATCCGCAATGGCTTGGTCAATTTTTGTGAGGTTTTCACGCAAAATTGGAAATTCAGAACTGATAAAACGACCTTCTTGAGGCAATTCCATCTCTAACTTTTTTGTTTTTGCCATCTTTTTCTCCAATTACAGTATGCCTGCACCAAAATCACGCACCATCGAGCGCGCTGCAGGGCTACCCGTAAGTGTTAATTTCAACCGTGCTTGTTTGGCTGTTTTGTTATCACTGATAAATTTTCGCTCCACCCAAAGCGGTTCAGCAAGTTGCTCTGTCTCCTCCAACTTCAACGGAACAAAAGCACCATCATCGAATTGAATATCCATGCTGAAGGATGAACCACCCGGCAAAAAGCTTTTGATATAACTGGTGAGCTTTGATCTTTCACCAAAAGCAAAAGCGCGAGTAACATAGGTGGCTTGCTTGTTAATTTTTCCGGCAATCAATTGAACTGGAGCAAATAACACAGGCGAGAGCTTTTCAGTCCCCTTGAGAACAGCACGGAGTTGAACTTTTTCGCTGATATATTCTGTTAAACTGAGTAATTGAAACGGGAGAAGCTGGTAGACTGTGCCATTGTTTCTTTCAATCTCAAACACAACAGAACAATCACTGGAAGGCAATTCTATTGCTGCCCGCACTTGTAAATCTGAGCAATCAACAAGATCGAACTCTCCTAAATCGACAACTTTTTCTGTTTGTGTATAACGTGCTGCTAACACACGAAAGGTTAAGGCCTCATCTTGATGGGCTGTCCAGCTTCGCGCATTAACAGAAGAAAAACGCGGACCCGTTACATAAGGGTGGCTTGAGACAACTCTTTGCTTTTCTTCGTCAAAATCTCCAAGTTTGGCTAAAGCAATAGAGTGATTACCGTCATCGGTCTTAATGACAAACGCTGTTAAGCGATCATTAGACACTGTCAATGGTATATCATAGCGTGCCCCCACCCAACCTGTCTTTGCCTCGTTCATGGAATAAAATGTTTGCGCTTGAATATCAGCTGTAGGAGTGCCATTTTCTGTCGTCACTAAATCAATCACCAAATCATGCGCGGGATCACCAATTTTACAAAGGTAAAAATCAACACCGGTTATTTGCCGTGTTTCATCGGGGATGAACACTTGCGCTTGCGGATCAAATTGTGTCCATATCCGCACCGTTGTTGTCCGCCGCATGACTTGGACATCAATCACGCCTTGCCCTGTAAAAAGACCCGTTGCAGTTGTTCCCCCTTTGCCCCGCGCCACAACATTTTTTGTTCCTGCAGTAATGTTTTCAGGAATCTTCAATGTCCCTTCAAGGGTTCCCTTGGCATCAGCAACGAGACGACTCTTTGGCAAAACATTGACGCCATCAAAGGTCAAGCTTTCCAAGATTTCTCCTTTGCCAAAACCTTCAATTTTAAAGCCAAGGTCAATTGGTCTTAAGAATTCTATTTGCTCTTGGTGGGCATTGACCAATTCATCTTTTGTTTCTGTTGTTCGGATAGTGCTGCCACGATGCCAACCCACATTCAATTGATTGGTCACACTTGAAAGCCAATCGGTGCGCTGTACATGCCAAAAATCTGTAGCGGGGTTCAGGGTGAGCCTACCGGGAAGTGGTGCAAAATTTTGATAAGGATTGATTTTTTCGCAAGCCGTCCTCAATTCTTGTGCAATGATGACTTCATTGTCCCAATCAAGGGTGACAGGAGAGTGTAAAGGAGCAGTGTAAAATGTTGGCTCAATGGCAAGCTGTAAAATGCCATACCCAATGGCACCTGTTTGCGAAAATCCCTCATCTCTGTAAGAGTCATCAAGGAAAGGATCGACAAACATTCCTTTTTTTGCAACAGGCTCTTTTGCATCAACATTGCTTTTAATCCGCTCTAACTGCATGAGACGGTCAAGGGAGAGAACACGCTGAAAATAGCGCCACATCTCATCATAAGGAGCAACCCGGGTGCCGTCATTTTTGACAACGGGCACATCCATCCAATTATTGGTGATCGTCGCTAAAGACAACACATCATCAGGAACACTAGGTGCCATAGGATCATCAGCTGAAACCCCTTTGATATAAACCACTGTGCCTTGCGTATTTAGACCAATCCGATCAATGCGGGGTAATTTATACGTATAACTGACAATGATATCACCCCCTTGTGCACCATCTGAGACAGTGATTTCTTGCGCGGTGACTTTATCAGCGGTAATTGGTGAACGATAGTGGTAGGTTACGGTGTAAACACTTCCCGGAAGAGGCTCATCACCAGCCAGCCCCCAATCGATCGTGTCACCGGTTTTTTTAAAATCAGTGCCTTCTTTAAACTCCTTATTCTCTTGGATGACTTTAAGAAACGACGTGATACTTTTATCAGGCACGCCATCACGTCCTGAAGCCACTGCACCCCGTGTTACATTCACAGTTTTTTCTTTGGTCAGCAAAAGAGAATGAATGGTGGCAACAGGAAAGTAATAGGGTTTAAAGGTAAAACTTGTTTCCCCTTGCTTTGGCGAAAAAATATGCGTTTCACTTGGAACAACCCCTTCAGAAAAATCTTCCAGTTCCTCGTATCTCAAAGCCGCAAGACGCTTGCGTTTAAAACCACTAATATTGGCTTCCCCTTCTTGAATACTGAAAACTTGGCTTTGTTCCTTTTTGCCCAAAGCTGTTACGCGGCAACCCCTGACAATATAGTGTCCATGGGCGCGATCGTAGGTTGCAATGGCTTGCATCGCCGGCTCAAGCAGTGATGGCGATTTTTGATCAATCAAAATGCCATCTTGCAGCACATAAACAGGGAAAAAAGCCCCTTCTTGAGGATCCTCTTTAAGTGCCCAGACCAGCTTGACGGTCTCGCGTGCTGCCCCTGGTTCACCTTCTGCCAATGTTCCCGCAACTTGACCCAACAACTGGGGATCATCCTCATGTGTGATCCACTGCTTTTGCAGTTTCACACCGATTTCAATGCGACCAACCATGGAAACATTCTCTAAAACAGCTCCTGAGACTGGAAAAATATCCCCTGCAATAAAAATCTTACCATCCGTTAAAGTAACAGTTTGGCTGTCTTTGTTTACAAAAGCATCAGCACGCTCAATGCGATCACCTTCTTTTGCCACCAATCGTCCTAAGCGATCATGACGCCCTCTGATGATTGTTTGCATCTCGTTCAACTCGCCGCTTTGAAGAAAAGAACGCTCTCCATAAAACACAACACTTTGTTGTTCATTTCTGCCCACAGACCTATCGATTGCGGATGGCAAACCACTTTCATGTTGCATGTTAAAACTCCAGTAAAATATTAAATTGTTCCCGAACATCGGCACGTAAAAGAATATTGAGGGAAGTTTTGAGTATCTCAACACCTCCAATGCTCTCGCTCGGCTTGAGCCACAGCTTTCCCAAAGGCACATCTTTTGCAGGTGTGGCATGCACCAGAACAGAAACAGAAGCCGCTTGCCTACCATCAACATCATGAAAATCTGTCCGAGCAGCCATTAAGACCATTGTGCCGGTTGTTGAGGGCTTCAATCTCCTACCTGAATGGCTATAAACCCCATCTAATGCCTGTTCCACAGGCTGGACAATGTTGCATCGGCGAATGCCAATGACAGCATCATTCATATCCCTCAAGACAAAATAAAGAGTTCGATTTCTAAACCACTGTGCCATCAGGATTCCACGTTTGGTGTTATCCACAGAATGCCAAGGAAAATTCGCCATTTCCCACGGATAATCAATCTCATTCCAGCTTAATTCTTCTTCAGTCTTATCAGTCCAATTACCAATAAGTGTGCCTTCTTCTTTTGTTAAAAGGTGTTTCTTAAATGTACTCTGACCAAAGGAAAATAAGGTGTCATCAGCGGTCATCCGCACACCGCTTTCACGTTCAAGCAGCGCATTGTCTAGTCTTGACATGTTCTCTTCGACAGCTCCAACGCTATACCCATGAGTGACGCGTCGAAAATCAGAACGCAAACTTTTAGACAGGTTTGTAATCGCCACAATTGCTTCGAGACTGCTTTGTTCAGGTAAACGATCAAAATTAAGCTGGAAGGAATTCCACCAGACACGCCCTGTCCATGCTGCTATAAAATGGGCTGAAAGCTCTAACCACTTTAGCCCCATAGCGATAGCTGCTAACGATCCACGTACCTGCTGCCATTTGGAACCTGTATCAAGCAAGTCATAAAGATTTGGAACATAAGGGGTTAACTCACCAAGCCCGTATTCTTCAATCAGCCACGGCAAAAAGCTTGGTGGACGGATTAGAAGCTTTGAACGTGAAATCCCCGAAATAATATCATCAACATCTTTATGAAAGTCACAAGCATTCGCAAGGCTTTTTTCAAATTCTGTTGCATTGGTTGGAAGTAAATATCCAACCATTAACGTGCCCTACCCTTAAAATTTAATGTAATTTTGCCAAGCGATAACACTTCCTCAGCTGAAACAGCAATATCCTTTATTGGCTCCAAAGCAAGGATTTTCTGCACACCAGGAATCATCAATTTTGACACCCACCATGATAAACTTAACTCGCGACCAAGAGTTTGTTCTTGCCTCCATGCCGCTCTTAAATTTGCTTCCATTTGTGCTAAAATTGTCAGGGCTGTTTCTTGCAACAGCCAAACATCGGCTTCCAAAGCTATAACCTTAGCTACAGCCGCATGAACAACAATCGTATCATTGGTCATAATCACATTCTTTTTGTGAAGCGCTTCCGAAACCTTCTTGATAAGCTCTTGACTGGCTGTTTCTTCATTGTTGCTGAAAATAGCAACATGAATGGTTGGGTCTTTCCCTGTACGATAAACAATGGCATCTTTAACGCGACTGTCTGCTGACAGAGCCACAAATTTGTAATAAGGCTCTGTCCCACTCCCTTTGCCACCACGGACATGAAGCCTGATACGTTCACGGTATTTATCATCACTTTCCTCTTCCATTCGGTAAACACCGTGCCAATCTCCCAAAGCATCAAGAGAAGTGCCCGTTGCAAAATCAAGAATGTTGTTGCGTACTGCTTCATTAATGCGTTGTCTTAAAAGCAGTTCTCTATAGCTAAAAGCCTCAATGACTTTTAAAGCTGGATCACTTTCAAGAAACGTGTAATTTGGTAACTGTTCTTTTAAATGCGCAAGACTTGCTGCACGGATTTCCTCAAAAGAAAGTTCCGAGAGAATTTCAGGTTTAACAAAGGTTTGACTCATTTTATCAGCAACCCTTCCATGGCAATGGGTTTGCCTGAAGGCAAATAAATTCCTGTAAACGACAAGGAAACTTTTCCAGCCTCAACCAATTTCAAGTCAATCTCTTTAAGTTTAAAACGCGGTTCCCACTGATCTAAAGCCTCCGCAATCGCCGCATAAAGCAAAACCGCAAAAGCGTCATTAACGGGGGCATCAATCAGTTCAGGAACCCGTGAACCATAATCCCGCCGCATCACACGCGTGCCAATCCGTGTGGACAAAATATCAAGGATCGATTGACGTAAGTGATCGATACCAGAAAGCAACTTTCCTGTTGTGCGATCCATTCCTCTGTTCACTTTGGAACTCCTGTTATGGAACTACCAGAGGCAACACCACTATGAACGTGAGAGGCGCCTATATTTTTACCGCTATGGGTCAAGGAGCTGCTCTTTATTGAAACATCCCCACCAGCTTTCAGAGAAAGATTGCCCTCTGCGCTTAAACGCATGTCCCCTTCTGAAGCAATTTTAAGACCATCAGGGGCTGTAAGCTCTAACATGCCACCCTCTCCTTTAACGCAAACGCCATCAGAAATCGTGAGGATAAACTTTCCTCCTGATTTAATGGAGAGGGCATAAGTATTTTGTTCATCATCATATTCAATGGTTGTCCCGTCAGGATAGATGGTTTTGTGAAGACTCCCTTTATCAACTGCTTGGGTCTCATCGGTATGAATGGAACCAACAATCACCCCTTGCGATAAATCTCCCGATGACGACACAACAACAACTTGCTCGCCAACATCACGTCCTTCATAAGAACGGGTTTTTCCAGCACGCGCTTGTGTATCTGGAATCCAGTCACTGACCAAAGTGCCACTTCTTACTCGATAACGGGCGTTTTTATAATCCGCATGGCTAATCTTGCCCACAACAACCATATTAGCCACACGCCTTTTTAAATCTGTGATTTCCTTGTCGCGTCTCTCAAGCATGAAACCCCTCAATCTTTTGATATTTATCTTCGTTTTTTCTCCCCGTTTCGGGATCAAAACCTACTAAAGACTCAACAAGTCTTGCTTCTATACTTCCTTCATCTGCATCAGGAATATTCGTTACGTAAGTGACTTCGAAAGTTAAAATGGCTCCATGAAGTGCTAAAGCACCATTATCGCCAAAGGCAAAAGCAATATTCTGTAACCGACAGCTCTCAACTGTATTGTTTAAATTGGGGTTGGCATAGAAGATGTTTTCCACTTCCCACGCCAACTGATCTACACAGCGTGCACCATCTTCTTGCGTTGCATAACATTCAACATCAACGGTTAAAACACGCCGCCGTAATCCATAATCATGCCCCTGTTCCAATGTTTCGTTTTGTGTGGACACATTAATGGCAGGCATCTTCTCCGATGAAAAATTAAAATCCCGCATATTGAAAACATTTTCACAAGCAACTGTCTTTGCTGCCTTTATCAAGGCAACAAAGCTCTCTCTTATCTTCTCTCGCGGGTGCATAAAGACTCCTATTTAATAATTTGATTTTTATTTATTTTTATTGTATTTGTGGATACATTTTAATATACATACGTTATGACATTAAATATTAAAAATTCATGGCATAAACTGGGATAACGGAAACTGGCCTAAATGCGCTAAACACGGTGTCTCCAAAAAAGAAATCGAGTATTTATTTACCAATTTTGGTACTCTTTTCATGGAGCACGACCCTAACATCAAAGAAGAACGCTTCAGAGCTATTGGAAAAAACTATAATGAACGATACATTTTTTTAGTTTTTACCTTAAGAACGATAAATAACAAATTATTCGTGCGCCCTATTAGTGCCCGTTATATGCATCAAAAGGAGATCGATTTTTATGAAAACCTCTAAACTAAAAAAAATACCTGTTTTCAAGACAGATGAAGAAGCAGAAAACTTTGTTGATACTGCTGACCTTACTGATTATGATTTAACTAATTTTAAGCCTGTTCATTTCGAATTTTTACCGAAAGAAGCGTCTGTTAATATTCGATTGCCTCAAGCACTTATAAAAGCCTTAAAGGAAAGAGCTAAAAGTCAAGCCGTTCCTTACACACGCTATATTCGATATCTAATCGAACAAGATTTACAAAAAAGTCATCGGAACTAATTTTGTCTCTATAAAATGGATAAAACATGAATAATAATCATTATACGTATCGTGTTTTGTGGTCGTGCGAGGATAAAGAATATGTTGGATTGTGTGCGGAATTCTCATCCCTTTCATGGTTAGACGCTCAAGAAGAAAATGCTTTAAAAGGCATTATGAACCTCGTTTCAGAAATTGTTAAAGACATGCAACACAACGGAGAAGAAGTTCCCGTGCCTTTGTCACACGGTAAATATAGTGGTAAGTTTCAACTAAGAATACCACCAGAACTCCATAGACAATTAGCAATTCAAGTTGCCGAAAATGGTATGAGTTTAAATAGATACATTTTTTCTAAACTATGACTTCTTCTCTACGTTAATAAGCTCCCTACTAAAAGTAGGGAGGATAGTTTGCGTTTTTTTCAAGTTAAGCCACTTTTTTAAGTGGGCTTTCTAAATTTGGATCATATGCCTTCAACAAAAGATCAATACCACGAGGAAACTCTGAATCTCCAAAGTCTGTAAGAACCGCTAAAAGCTTAAGGATATGCGCATCTTTCTTGATCTTTGAAACCAAAGCCTTTTCTACTACGCTCATGGTGTTAGCTATAGCAGTACTTTCCTCATCGTCAACACCATCACGATTGCAAAGCTTAAACAACGCTATCCACAAATCACATAAAGAGTCGATATCAGTCTTCATTGTACACCCCCGTGGATTTGTTCTCTCAAGCATGCCAAGCCTTTGGTGGTGATCTTGGTTGAAGGCAAGACCTTTTCTGTGCCATCGGGTCGTTGAATCGTGATAGTCGGACAATCCATAAGCCCCTTCTTTATTTTATCCTGATAAGGCAACAATGCAGAACCCGGAGAACGTCGATAAATCCAGTCATTTCCACATAAGTAATCAATGAGATCCTTTGGTCGTACCTCTAATACCTTTGCTGCTTCTGTGAGACAAAACAAACCATCAGAGCGAGTTAAGCCTTCAAGGGTCTTTGCCTTTGGTTTGAGTTCAGCAATGGTTGCGTCTTTATTTTGCAACTCCTCTTGCATATGGGTGATAACGCCAAGTATCGTGCGTGGATCTGAATAATCAATTTGTGGTGCTGATACTTGCTTTGCACGTCGTTCGCATTCAATGAAATACTGCCGCGCTTGTTTGCCTTTATCATTGCGCTCTACCATAGCAAGCCCTTTCGCCATGTCTAAGGTAAGGTATAGTTAATGGCGATGACAGTTCTAGATTTTACGCTTCCCGATTTTGGGAACTACAAATCTTGTGTTTTTATGAAATCATTTCCCTCTTCAAATTCATATTGATTAATACGATCTGTGATCCAAGTAGCAAAATGTTTTCTACTTCCAAAAACGCATGCAACTCACGCGCGTTTACCGTTTGGACAATTTTTTGCCCGGTCGCTTGTTCTGATATTGGTATGAGAGTGTTCATGATGAACTCCTATGTGCTTAGAGGTTTTCTATTGACACTCGAGAAGAGTGTCGGGCGCTAGAAAACACGGCACATAGCCCGTCGTTATGCCTTCCCCGCTAGGGTATTGTATAGCATAACCACACCCGACAGGATTATTATATGCACGCAGCATATAACGAGTCAAAGCTTTTAGTCTGCGGAGAAGAAATTGTTTCGGCAATTTATCCGCTATGTGTTGAAGGTGTTTTCTACGCACCTGAATTAACAATAGATATATTCCTGCCATATTGTCAATAGGTACAAAAACTTTTGTTAAGATAATCCTACATTGCACAGCCTGTGCATTAAACATTGTACAGTCTGCACATTAAAATTAATTGTTTTCAATAATTTATGTGTACAATGCACAGTCATTTTTAAAATTCTGTCGCTAGCGATAGTTCACGCTAGCCTGCCCCGCAACACTCTCAACCCGCTGGGAAGTACCTTTTGCATTGATTTTATTAATTTTTTTATGAAAAAAGCGAATTATCATCGATAGTCTTGTCTTAAAAATTACGATCACAGCATACAACATATAGACGTCACTTAAGAACGTGCTTTAGCCCTGTTCTTTGCAGCATATTCCTGACGAGCAAGTTGTATCTGGATATTTTTGGTTAATCTTTCATTGGCATGTTGTACAATGGAATTGGCAATCTCTGGCTTAGACATGACCTCTGCAATCGAGATCCCTTCTTGTTTTACAATGGGGAATTGATCTCCTCCAGCTCTTTGGAACACATTTCCCCCTCCTCTCCTTAAATTAACACGCTGAGGAAATTTTCCACCTTTTATAAAGCCATGAGGCAAAATCTTTCTTGCTCCAAACATCATGTAGACCACACCGCGCTTTGTTTCTTTTGCTTTAAAAAATTTAAGCGGCAATGATGTTCCTGAACCAATAATATCCGCTTCAGGAAATTGTGTCGTTGCTTTTGATTTTATGTAAACACCTTTCTTAACACGCTTTACTTGAGCTGATGAAACTTCAGAAACTTTTCGTTCTGTAAAACGCTCAACCTGCTTTGCAGCAGTATTTACGGCATTACGAAGTGCCCAATATTGCCCTCTTAAAGGCTTACCTACGGTACGTACATCCTAAAGAGGGGCAATATGCTTATCTAAAAAACAACAATCCGGCGCGCTTCTTTTTTATCACATTTTTTAAAAAATTGAGGGCTTTCTTTTCATATCTAATCGTCCAAGCCAAGTTCTTTCCTTACTTCTTCAGAACTGTAAAAAGTTGCATCTCCATTTTGAACACGCTCCCTTACTTTAGAAGCCAAATAATAATCCTCTGCTTCTTCTATTCCACGTTCAATAATCTCGCGCAAATAAAAAGACTTTGTACGCCCTGTCTTAATCGCTAAATTGTTTAAACGCGTTTCAAGATCACTTGGCAACCGAATAGATATAGTCATGATGCAATCCTCACCTTATGTATTCACTGTAATACAAATATAACGTATTGTACAGGAAAACGTTTCACGGCGCACTTTTTACTTTTTTGCAGCAAAATGCTGGTGCAATACATTAAGAACGATACACAATGAATGTACAAGATATGGCAATGATTGATCTTCCACAACAAGATACTGTAGTGCAGCATAAAGATTATACCGTCCATAGAGACCCTGTGTCTCTTTTACAATTTCTTGCATATCTTCATAGCGATCAGTTGCTTTTTGAACCCACCGTTCTTGCGCTTCCTCATCTGACAATGGAATAAAATCGTCATAATAGCCGCTCGGCAAACCTTTTGCACACAAGTAATCATTTCTGACTTCAAGATATTTTTGTGCAGCATCATACTGATCTTGGCTAATGCCTGATGGGTCTTATCTATATCCGAGCAAACAAAGTCGCCCGATATAAGTGCTAGAAAGTGGATTCTTTGCCTCTTCAACAGTCAAACCAAAGTGCTTAGCACGCATTCCAATTATTAATTTATCAATAGATTCATTCACGCGATGTTTTCGCACGTGAAATACGACCATTTGGTTCTCTCATACGTCCCTTAATCCGTAGTCGTCCACGTTTTTTGCGTTTTTTCATTGATAGCCTTAGATTTAGAATTAAAATATTTTTTTTGATATGTCGCCAACAATATCTGATCTTTTTTATTAAACAGCAAATGTAAACACACGCAGTACGACAGATATTCCTAGATTCAAAATTGATAGATAAATCACCGGATTCTCTTTTAATCCTTTACCAAATTTTATCCGAGTTTGATTGTGTTGCTCTTTTCAAATAGTATAGCCACATAACAGCAATTATTATAACTGTTTCTCTCTTTTCCCATTTTATCCCTTGATCCAAAATTTTTTCTAAAAATATCCCCACTAAAGCGCTTATTAAAATATTGAAGTGGTTAATATACATAGCACAATTTTTCAAAAACTCTGCCTCTTGCTCAGTGACAGCATAATGAATAGTTCTTCTAGATAAATAATCTGCAGTAACTACATCCTTGGACGATGATACAGATGAACCATCCTCCTCTCCAACGATGTCAGTAGTCCGCTGAAGTTTCTCAATATCAAGCTGAAGAGTTTTACGTAAATATTTTAAAGCCTCTACATCGCCAAGCAAAGCTTTCGCAACAAGAAAATGGTCAACCAATTCGACAGCATCAAGTGCCTTAAGCTCAACAGACGACTCTGAAAATAACAAATTTTCTACATGAACGCTGGCGTGATGTGATTGCGCCTTCACCGAACCTTTGGCACGCGCTTTAGCAATCACCAACTTGCCATCGCTCGACAGTTGCATGGCGCCCGCATTGGAAACCATAGAACCATGCATTTTGACCCCAGCGCCTTTATCGTTGGCAATAATGCGAATCTGACCTGCATACATCCCGCCAAGATCACTGGAATCAATCGCCAATTCTGGCTCTTTGCCATCAGTGCCAAGCGATGTTGCTTCACGCTTGTGATAGTCAAAGTGATTGCGACCTGCTATAATAGCCAAATCCCCTTTGACTTGAATCGGACCCGCTACGCTAATCTTGCGCGAAACAAGATCAAAAATATCCAACACGCGCCCATCCGCACCTTGGGTACCAATGGTGAGTGCACCGCCTTCAACCCGAAAACCGCTTAAAGTCCCATCAACGCCAATGAGCGGCTGCCCTGTTGATAAGGTCACCCGTGGTGTATTGATAAAGCCGCAACCGTTACAGGTAATCCCATTGGGATTGGCAATAATAACATCAGCTGATTGCCCATGTACCTCACTTACTCCCTCAAGACGCGAGTGATTGGTACTCACCACTTCGTTCAGAATAACCTTTGCCGCACCAGTATCACGCAAATTACCGTTGCCAAAAACCAAGCCACCAAGCTGTGAACGCGAAATGTTCTCGGTGGAATTATTCAAAATCACACCATGAACACCAACATTGAAACTGTCATATTTATTATGAGAAAGACCCTGATTATTGGGACGAGCTATATCAATCAGCACAACACCGTTGCCTGCTTGCCCAATCGTGGGACGAGTAGAAAAATTCTCCCCTTCAGCCGCTTTAATTCCTTGAATTGCTGGGGATGGGGAACTTGCAGACCCCACCATTTGAGCTTGTGCTAACAGTGGATGAAATGCCAAGCAAAAGCTTAAAACAAGCGAAAGCCCCTTATGCAATCCTCGCTTAAAAACACAAAAAACATACCGCAAAAAAACGCTTACGCACGCAAATCTATCTTTTTTACCCCGCATCTTTTTTCCCCATAAAATCTGATAAATCTTTCTTCGCACAAAAAACTGATAAATCTAAAGAGCTACGAAAACTTCCTCAAAACAAACCCTTTATCCTAAAACCTTAACAATGCTCGCATTTGAAAAACCCCTGTCGCATTCTTATCCCTTAAAGGCGTCAATGCATTCAAAATATTGGAATATGTTTATCGGCTAATTGGCAACATCGGATAAAGTATAGGCTTTCATAAATCCCCCCCCAAAAATCATTCATTCGTGTTGCAAGCCGTTCCTGCCAACAGCAATGCTTTCACTTTTAAAAACAAGGCAAGAACGGCAAAGAAATTCAACAGAAGCTCCTAAACAGAAGCTTCTTTCTTATTTTTTCTTCCAAAAACGAAAAAAGCCCCTCTGAGAAGCTTCAGAATGGGTCGGTAAGCTCTTTTCTACCTGTTCAAGCAAAGCGTAACTAAGTTGCTTAGATTCTGCCACTGCTTTGGCTAAAACCATTGCGCGTTCAAGATTAACCGGTTGGATGCTCTCATCAAAACCCAAACGATCCTTTGCGGAAAAGCTCTTGTGATAAGACTGCAAAGTCTCAACATCCCCTAACAAAGCCAAAGCACTAATATGCTGCAAAGCATAATGCGCATCATTTGCCTTACCAGTTGCGCTTTTTTTCCTTTGCCAAGGAGGCGTACCATAATAAGAACGAAGAATTTCAGCAAGATCAATGGCTGTTACTGCCCATTTTAAAATGTTATTAAGAACCTCCTTTAAGTAATCCGCACTCACCTCTGGATCAAAGATTTCAAGCCCTTTCGCTTCAAAATTAAGCTCTAAATCCGGTAGGTCTTGAGAAAAGCTAGGGTCAATCATCTTGCACGCAGAAGTCAAAATACCAGTAACTATCAAAAGACCGCTATCAAATTGCGGACAATCTTCAATGATTTCGTCGTTATACAGCACTTGCACTTCACGATCCGCCAATTGATAAATTGCTAAATGATCCCCTTCTTCATTGAGTTTTTCAACCGACCAGCCTAGACTTTGCAAAAGCGCTTTTGCACTCTCCATGGTCAAGGTCTCTTCTGCATAATCCGCTTCAGTGAACTCTTCCTCTTCTTCTTCATCCATAGACGGGGCATCTGTAGACGCTATATCAACAGGCGCTATAGCTGGAGGCGTTACATCAACAGACGGTGCATCTGGAAGCGCTGTTGTCTGATCCAAACTCAAAAGTGGTGCACTTTTAGGAAAACCAGAGCGATAATTCCGAGCAATATAAAAAAATCGCTTAGTCAACTGTTGTGTAATGCCTTCTACAAAACCTAAAGAATCTCCTGCACTAAAACTCTCCATATAAAATTTAAGCTTTTCAACATCCCCAATCAAAACAAGAGCAACAAGGTGACGCAACGCAAGCTCATATTCACTGTTGGTCGGTAAAGCAGCATAATCATAGAGGATTTGAGTGACATTTTGTTGATGAGCCCAACTAAGAACATCCGTACAGATCTGTTTCAGTTTGCCTGCCTCTATTTCGGCATAAGATACTCTATAAACATCGTCTGCCTCTTTGAGTGGTGTATATTGGGGCATGTCAAGAAAGATATGCCGATACGCAGTGGAAAAAATAAGCGTAGAAAGTGAAGCCTTGAATGCAATAAGAGGGCTTTCGCCTTCTGTGTCAAGACTATACACGATATTGATGAGACGACCTTTACCTAGAAAATAAGCATTACGATCATGGTTTTTATCCTGATAAACCGTCCAACCCATCGCTTTTAACTGCTCGTCAATCTTCTTAAAAACAGCCAAAGCCTGCGCACCAAGAGACGCTTCTTTTGCTTTTCTCTCATTGAAGATTTTCAGGTAATCTTCCGCAAATTCAACTGCGCGGTTAACATAAGTTTCTGCGTCACTATCCTCCAAATGTTCAGAAATCGTCCCCGCGGCAATGAAGCTTTGATAGGATTTTAAGACATCGATTTTGCCCATCAACGCTAAACATGCTAAATGCCAAACTATGTCTTGGTAGTAGCCATATTTCTGGACAAGCGCTTTACTTTCTATTGTTGCAACTAAATCTTTGTTATGTGCCCATTGTATCACTCGGTCAGAAATGTTGATAACTTCTTGCTCATTCAATATTTTAACACAAAGCTCAATTCCTTTATCAATCCCCCCGAAATAACCACCTCCAATGGTGCTAAAAGAATCATACATAGCCGTAGGGGGTATAGAGCTATATTTCCTATCAAAATAAATATAATGATAAGCTTTGGAAAGCTCTTCAGTGGAGATCTCTGCATCAATACGCACACTGTACTTATCAAGGAGATGCACAAAGCCAAATTTAAACAGAACAAAACGATCGGGCAAAGACAGCCACATTCTGCCAAACTCATTAACAACAAACCAGCCTTGGGTTTTAAGAACACGCTTGACGGCTGCGGGGTTCATCAAGCGATTTTTTGGCTTTTTCCCTGCCAAAACATCCTCTAGTTCCCCATTTTTATAAGCCTTTGCAAAAATAAGAAGGCGCTCCTTATCAGTTATCGTTTGATAATCAGCAAATTCTGGCACAAGAGTTTTGGGTTTGGACGCATTCCTTTTTAAAGCCTCTACATCGCCAAGCACAGCGGTTGCAGCAAGAAAATGATCGGCAGCTTTTTCGCGTAATATTTGTTCGATATCCTTTGCTTGTGCCCACGCAAGCACCCTATTTAATGCCGCTTCAACATCACTTTCAGAAAGGTCTGGAGCTGTAACTTCGAACTTCTCCTCTGTAGAAATAAGCTTATCTTCATACGGATCCCGCTTTTCACCCATATAATATTCCCAAGCAAGACAATAAGGAGCAGTGGTGAGCTCAACCATCCGTAACTTCAAGCTTCCCTCGCCTCCTCCATAATTTTTAACATTATAGCCCATGCTCACAATACGATCAGGAAAATGATACCGCGCATAGGTATCATTCGCGTCATCACGATAAGTCTTCCAACCATGCTTTTTTAAAATTGCTGTGACATCTTTTGTTTTCATTATTATTCTTTCACTTCTAAACGACCTGGATAACGGATGATCTCATAGCTATGAATTTTCAGTCCATCCTTGAACTGCTTCTTTTGCTCGTTAAGCCACTTTGTATCCAATGCCTTCAGTTGTTCATCAAATTCCTTTGCAGTTCCTGTAAAACCATTCTTAAGTTTTATGAATTTTTTCTGATAGTCAGGAAAGACATGTTTATTTTCGTTCATAAATTCCCAAAAATTTTCCCCTGTAGGTATTGCAGTATTTGTTTTATAGGCCTCTCCCAAAATCTTTTGGTTGTCGCTTAATTTACCTTCACCCGTTTTTATTTCAATAAGGTTGATGTTAACATCCTGATCCATATAAATAATATCAGGGCGTGAACTGACCCACGAAACACCATCCGCATCTGTACGCTTACCACTCTCATGTTGCGTCTTAAATGTTGGTTCCTTTTTACATGCTATACACCCAGCTGCCTCTAATTCTTGTATTTTTTCTTTACGCTTTTCGTCATGATGATCCTTGTTTTTCTTAGCTGTTCCTTCATTTTTTTCCTGAGGATCTTTGACCTTTTTACCAGCCTCATTGACTTTAGAGCTGTTTTTTTCGAGGGATTGGGCAACTTCACTGCCTGTTTTTATAACCGCTGCTTCAGTTTTAGCCGCGACTTTAAGCCCCTGCTTTACAACTTTTCCTGTAAGCTTCACGCCTCCCGTAACTAATCCAGCACCAGCAAAAGCTATAGACCCAACGTCAGCTGTTAAGTTTCCTGTTCCAAAACCAGCATTAAATGCTCCGTCAACACCAGCTTTTTCGAAATTCTCTATGGTATTAGTAACGGACTGTTCAATATCTCCAACAATAGAATTCCATACATTTCCACTCGTAGCCCAAGATATTATTCCTTCGCTTGTTTCGATTGGATGGCTCAAAGTGTCATAAACAACCCTAGGCAGTTCTATGGCTGACATTATTGAACTTGCAATAACGCCAACCATCATACCTGTCGCAAAAAGGTTATCTTGCTCATTGTCAATCTCGTGCCATTTCTCGTTAATGTCTCTTCGACACTGATCGTCAAGACACTCAGCCAATTCTCTCTGCATCTGAGCTTGTTGTGCGCTGCTGAGGTAATTATTCTCTGCGGCATTGCCAGCCGCATCGGCACCGGTATTCACATCCCCACCAGCAAGTGCTGCTGCAAAGCCCCCCGCAACCCGCGCCACATCAATGGTCTGCACCTTAAAGTCAGCAAACTGAGCATCAATCTTTGCGTTTAGACCAGCTTGCTCTTCCGCTGTTAATGTCCGCCCATCTAGATCGCCCACTTCCTCTTGGAGAAGACCTTTAATCCACGACCCATATTGCAGCATTGCCGCTGCCTCACCCACAGCACCGCCGATCGCACCAGCAGAACAATCACCACTAGCTGTGGCTCCGACCAGACAGCCAAGCCCTGCATGGGCAACAATCTGCGTAACCGTGTCAATTTTGCCCTCAGCCTTAGCGGTGCCAATTTCTTCAGCAAGGGTCTTGCCAACAACCCCAGACAACGCTGTACGTAGGTTCGCTAAAAGGTTCTCATCTAAAGAGCCACCTTCAAGAGCCGTCTGAACACCCGTGCTAATAACGGCTTTAATGATATTTTTTTCCGCTTCATGGGCGACACGCTCTATCACCGGAGCGGTTTTGGGCAAAGAGTGACCAACTCCTGCCATCGCCGTTGCTTGGCTGGTTAAGCCTACGGTGACCATCGAGGTCACAACACTAAGAACTGCCTTCGAAGAACCAAGCTCTTGCAGTGCAGCACCAATGTTGCCGCCATTATTGATCAACGACACAGCCCCTTTGTTAATCAGCGATTGCACACCGGCGTTGATCGCCGCACTCATGGCAGCGTTAGAGCCTACACCCAAAGCTCCTGTAATAGCGCTAGCAGCAGTGGAAGCCGTTCCTGAGGAAAGAGCCGTCACAACCAATGTGACAAGAGCGGCTCCTGCTTCTGTCAGACCTTGGCTCTTATAATCCCAGTCTTCAAACTGAGCCTCAACAGCTTGCCAACTTACTTGTTCGGCTAAAATGGGATCATCACGCAACTGCTTGATCCATGACAGCTCTGGTAAGCGTGCCAATTCATCAAGAGATTTTTCAAAACTGCCTGTTTTTTCGTATTCAACAACAATGCCATTGCCGGCATCAATCTTAACGCCACCTCCAGCTTCCATAGTCACATGGTTGATGCTTTCTTCCACGTGTCCTTGGTCGCGCTCACTCCACCAAAAGAGATTTTCATCATGCTGGAAATTTTGCTTAAAATCTTGATCTTTGGTGGTCAAAAGTTTTATCTGACCTTGATCGGCCTTCAGATGCGTCTCACCACCACTTTTCAAGCCTGCGCCAACAACCGTAAGATCCCCACCTTGAGCATGAACCGAAAGCTTGCCACCTGCTTCTACCGTCGTTTTGACTGTTGTAACTTCTTCTGAATGTTGATGGGCATGGATTTTTTTAGAGGATAAACCACCTTTCTTCGTCCTCTGAACTTCCCAATCAGAACTGCGAACATCTTGCACCGAAGCTACACTGATGTCCCCTCCAGCCGTAAGCTGCCCATCACCTTCCGCCTTAAGCTTGGCTCCTTCAAGGCTAAGAGCACTGCCCGTCTGAATCGTCAGATCTCCACCACTGTTGAGACCACTTAACTGATTATGATGGCTTTGGGCGTTTAAAGAACTGTCTTCAAGCCTCTGCGCCTGCGTGCTTTCCAGCACCAAAGCACCAAACGTAGCTGAGCCGTCAACAGTCAGTGCCATCGAACCGCCACTGGTAAACTGCCCACCATACGCGCTTAAATCGCCAAGGGACTGAATGCTCAAATCATTCGCCGCGATGATTTGTGCCTGCTGCCCACTTCGATCAATAAAACCATATTCATTAAAGTCATTGATCTTGGCTGTACTATTCATCACTGTCGCAGCAGTGATGGCGACCGTAGCTCCCTGAACAATCCCTGAAGAGTTGATAAAAAGGGCGTCACTGGCAAACTTTACGCCACCGGTTCCAACCACAAAACCACCGTCATTAAAACTGGTTTTCGTTGTCGTCACATGGAGCGCACCATCACTGACCACGGCACCACTATTGACAAAATTCTCTGCTGTTAAGGCGAGCCCATTTCCTTTTAAACGAGCACCAGCAAAGTTCTCTTGATGTGTTCCTTGAACTTTAGAAGCGTTTGGCGCCAAATAAACACGGGGCACTAAAACCTTTTGTCCCCCCACAGTGTGCGTCTCAAGCCAGATAATATCCTTTTTGAGCCCAACAATTTGCTTGGGCGATAATGGATCCCCTAGCTCTAATCCCAAGAGAGCTTGCTGTTCGACGGCATTGTCATAAAGCCTCTGCATTTGGGCGTTGGGATCGTCAACTTCAACAAGACTACGATTACCTGTGAGCTCAAAGATTTGCTCATTCACCAGACGATATTCAAAATGTGCATCCCCTAGCCTTTTAAATTCTTGCCCAAGCTTAAAATCAAGACGATCTAAAAAATAGTCAGAACCAAAAAATTTGCCTGGGTCGATAAAACCTGGACGCGTTTCTATCAAAAAGGGCGCATTGGGAGATTGAGCACTAACAAGCTCTGTCGTTACTGGTGGAAGCTCATCTTGCGTGGGGTTCCAGACAGATTGGAGCGCCTGTGTTTGAGCAGAAGGGAGAAACAGCGCTGTATGCCCCACCAAGCCATCGATCATGCCATCTAATCGCTCAGCGCTGATCAGCGGCTTTATCCCATCAAAATCAGCATTTTCAACCCCAAATAACCCTTTATCGCCTGAGCTTAAGCCGACTTGATCAGCTCCTTCACGCACCGCATGATTGTCAAGATAGCCTGTCACCTTGGCATCAAGAAAACCACCAGCTTCAATTGTGCCATAAACAGCATCATAGGTGTGGGAGATTATCTCAGTACGAGCTGGATCAGCCCATTCATCTGTAGTGTCAGCTAAACATCCCCCATTCCATACTGTACAATGCTTATACCTATGGTATGTTTTTCTCACAATCTTCGTTGTTTCGATTAAATCTCGCCCCTGATTGAGGAAAGCATCAGCCCGCACAACAATATTGCCATTGGCTGCAATTAAGCTGTAGCTATTGCTGACATCGCCTGCATTAATCGACAGGTGACCTCCAGCTAGAATTTGTCCAGCACTATTGATTAAATGAGATTCTTCACGAGTGATCGTGGTTGCCGTCGTTGTCTTATCAGTATAGTGTTTAATTCCATGGCTTACGAATTCCCCTGGATCGTAATGATAACCAACCACTTTATTGGTAATTTCGACCCCACCTTCGCGCATATTGCTAAGCGTGGAGACATCAAAAGCCATATCCCCTGACACTGCTTCCAAAACACCAGAATTGTTGATCACATGACCTGCACGATCTCCACTAAAACCACGAATGGAGAAATTATCTTCAGCTATGACATCGCCAAATTTATTGATAAAACTTCCATCTAAAGAAATTGCCGCAGATTTCTTGGCGTAAATCAGCCCACTATTGTGAACATCCCCCATCAAATTAAGCGCCACATCTCCACCACTGGAACCAAGCATACCTGCATTGTTCAGCGCATCCATGGTCAAAACAAAAGCACCGCCGCTTTGCAAAACCCCGCTATCGGTATTTAAAACCTGAGCATCCTGCCCCAATGACGGATTATGGTTTGCCGCAACCAGTGTAAAGGCACCATTGGACAAAAGCTGACCAGAATTTGCCAAAGAACCAAGAGTGGCATCAACAATGCCACCAACCATGGTGCCGTAATTAATTAAAACACCGTAGCTTTTCAGAGTGAGTGTCCCGCCTTGCGCTTCTACATCCCCTGCTTGTGTGAATGTGCCTGCTTCAAGTGCTACATCATACGCAGCAACCTTGCTTGTTTCGCCCATCATCAATGAGCCAGAAGCCGATAACTCTACGCGCTTTTTGGCTACAATGCGTCCTGTTTGATGCAAGTCATTGTGCGCATTCAAAGCGATTGCACCATTACTTTCTAGCGTTCCGCTATTGGTTAAATCACCGTAGCTGATGAGTTGAAGGTCACCACTCTCGATCTCAATACGCCCAGTTTGCTTCACGCTATCAGCAAAAACGGTAACTGATCCTTGAGTGGAAATGAGACCATCAATATTCTGGAAAGCACCAACATCTATCAACAAACCACCACGCGCTAAAAGGTACGCTGTCTCATCACTCTCATTAGAAGATCGTTGACCATTCAGCGTGGCATCTTGTTGAAGAAAGTTTGTCGCTTCACCACTTTTATTGACAAAAGAGGTCGCAACAAGATTCATCTCGCCTGTAAAAGCACTAAAAACACCAGCTTCATTTATTACAGAACCGGCGCGTTCCCCTTTTAACCCACCAATGCTCAGAGACTCTTCTGCAATAACCTTGCCATACTTGTTCCTAAGAGTGCCATCTAACGACAATGTCGTGGACTTTTTGGCGTAAATCAGCCCGCTATTGCTAACATCCCCCACCACATCAAGTGCTACATCTGCACCTCTAGAGCCAAGCAAACCAATATTTTGTAATTGTCCTGCTGATAAAACAAAAGCACCGCCGCTTTGCAGGATCGCTTCAGACGCATTCACAACAGCAGCTTGTTGAGAGAAAGCAGCTTGTTGAGCACTGACCTGAAGATGCAAATCACCAGTCGCAATCAGCATGCCTTGATTTAGGAGCGAACCTGCACGCGCATTAACGGTGTCACCGCGTATCGTGCCAAGATTGGTAATCTTATCATCAACCTGAAGAGTTAGCGCCCCGCCTTGCGCTTCTACATCACCTGCTTGCGTAAGAACATTAGCTCTCAAGGTGACATCATGACCTAAAAGCCTACTGTCCGCACCAACTGTGAGTGCACCCCCTGCTGTCAACGAAACCTTCTGCACGCTGACGATGTCACCCTTGTTGTTTAATGCTCCACGGGCTTGCAGGGTTACCACACCATTGGATAAGAGAGCACCTTCTTGGATCAGATGACCACTATGCGCGTAAAGGTCGATTTCTTGTCCCGCAGTTAGGCTAGCGTAAGAAGATATTTCAGCCGCTTCAGCTAAAAAAGAGCCTCCGGCGCTATAATGGCCAGCCCCTATGGTAAGGCTGTCCTCTGCTTTCACAATAACAGTTCCCCTCGCTCCAATATGATTGTTGAAAGCAGTGATTGTATTGGTTTCAAACGTCAGATTGCCAAGGGAAGAGACCCCTGTCTGATTATTATCTTCAGCACGGCTTAGATCAATTGTCTCTGCTTGGATCCACAGAAGGTCACCTGACGCTATACGACCACTTCCCGCATCAAGCTTTGCTGCCTTTAAGTGTAAAGAACCCGTAGCAGACTGTTGACCATCATTGCCAATCCCGCTTGCCACCAAAGCATCATGTTCAAGCTTAATTACAGCCGAATTTACATCAACAGCACCGCTCGCCGCGACCCGCGCATGATCAACCAATTCGACAGCATCAAGTGCCTTAAGCTCAACAGACGACTCTGAAAATAACAAATTTTCTACATGAACGCTGGCGTGATGTGATTGCGCCTTCACCGAACCTTTGGCACGCGCTTTAGCAATCACCAACTTGCCATCGCTCGACAGTTGCATGGCGCCCGCATTGGAAACCATAGAACCATGCATTTTGACCCCAGCGCCTTTATCGTTGGCAATAATGCGAATCTGACCTGCATACATCCCGCCAAGATCACTGGAATCAATCGCCAATTCTGGCTCTTTGCCATCAGTGCCAAGCGATGTTGCTTCACGCTTGTGATAGTCAAAGTGATTGCGACCTGCTATAATAGCCAAATCCCCTTTGACTTGAATCGGACCCGCTACGCTAATCTTGCGCGAAACAAGATCAAAAATATCCAACACGCGCCCATCCGCACCTTGGGTACCAATGGTGAGTGCACCGCCTTCAACCCGAAAACCGCTTAAAGTCCCATCAACGCCAATGAGCGGCTGCCCTGTTGATAAGGTCACCCGTGGTGTATTGATAAAGCCGCAACCGTTACAGGTAATCCCATTGGGATTGGCAATAATAACATCAGCTGATTGCCCATGTACCTCACTTACTCCCTCAAGACGCGAGTGATTGGTACTCACCACTTCGTTCAGAATAACCTTTGCCGCACCAGTATCACGCAAATTACCGTTGCCAAAAACCAAGCCACCAAGCTGTGAACGCGAAATGTTCTCGGTGGAATTATTCAAAATCACACCATGAACACCAACATTGAAACTGTCATATTTATTATGAGAAAGACCCTGATTATTGGGACGAGCTATATCAATCAGCACAACACCGTTGCCTGCTTGCCCAATCGTGGGACGAGTAGAAAAATTCTCCCCTTCAGCCGCTTTAATTCCTTGAATTGCTGGGGATGGGGAACTTGCAGACCCCACCATTTGAGCTTGTGCTAACAGTGGATGAAATGCCAAGCAAAAGCTTAAAACAAGCGAAAGCCCCTTATGCAATCCTCGCTTAAAAACACAAAAAACATACCGCAAAAAAACGCTTACGCACGCAAATCTATCTTTTTTACCCCGCATCTTTTTTCCCCATAAAATCTGATAAATCTTTCTTCGCACAAAAAACTGATAAATCTAAAGAGCTACGAAAACTTCCTCAAAACAAACCCTTTATCCTAAAACCTTAACAATGCTCGCATTTGAAAAACCCCTGTCGCATTCTTATGCCTTAAAGGCGTCAATGCATTCAAAATATTGGAATAAGATACATCAAAATCTAAAGTCTCTCCTGTTTCATGGAATCCTAATGTCGCCCCAACTAAGTTACCACCAAAACTGTTTTTGAGTGGATTATTGGCTGCTTTTCCCAAATCAAGCGCTACATAAGGTGCAAATTGTTCCACAAATTTACGCCCCTTATCGGATGCAAAACCTGGTAATAACAACGATAATTCATTGCGCCAAAATACCGCATTATTGCTGTAATAAATAGCCTCACGCACCCCACGCACAGAAGAGATACCGCCAAGCGACATTTGCTCTGAACTAAACAACGTATCGGGCGACAATTGTCCTGAAAGCAAAGTGTTATAGCGAAAATTAAACTGGCTTAGTGAAAAGGAACGCACATAATCCAAGGAAAAAGACAATTTTAAAAATTGTCCTTTGGGTGCGTTTTTTGTTGCAGTTTCTTGGATTGCATCATTATAAGCGCCAAGAATCGCCAGTCCCTTATGAACGCCTATATTAGCGTTTAATGCACCTCCCGCCCATGCACGCGAATGGTTAAGCTCAAATGTAGCAATGGCCAATTTACGGCTTGAAACATCAACCTTACTGCCCATAATAAAATTATCGGTATATTTCCATGTAAAATGCCCAGTAACCTTCGTTTTTCCCTCTTGATCGCGGTGAATAACTTGCGAAATCCACGGTGTAAGAGATAAAGACTTACCTGAAGTCATAATGTCCGAAAATATTCCCTCTATAGTAGAGTGATATTGACTCCAATTGCCATCAAAACCCGCTGACCAATAACCATAGGGAATAGAAAATGAACCAGTTATCGTATCACTATTGGGGCGCTTTTTTGAAAAGTGATACGGTTTGCCATCCGTAGAACGCTGATAACTAAACGACCATTGATCATTGAAACCTAACAGATCATCAAAAACAAAACTAAGACGCGTTTGATAAAGTCCTGTTGCCTTAGAGCCAAGATTATCACTAGAAAGAGTGAATAACAAAGGTTTTTGTGTGTCAATATGAATATCAAGAACGGATCCACCAGAAGTGCTGCCAGCACCAAGACTAATAGTAGCTCGGCGAGAAGCAAGACGATTGATTTGATCAAGCCCTTGTTCAATATGGCGCAGATTGATTGGCTTACCAAGCAAATTTGGAAAAGCTGTGATGATTTCACCTTGATAACTTCTCTCAACTTTGTGCCCATCAAGGATTATATCTTCTACTTGACCTTCAACAACAACAATTTTTAGACGACCACCACTTAAATCTTGCTCAGGCAAATAAGCCCGTACAGCAATATAACCGCGTTTGATATAAAGCATAGTTACAGCTTTGAGCACTTTATTTATTTCGTCAATGCCCAAACACCGCCCCTCCCAAGGAGCTGTTACGTAATGAAAATCAGCATAAGAAATTAACTGAACACCAAGAAGCTCGATGGTTTTTATCATCAAACATGTTTTATGCGTCGAAGTACCATAAGGCAGCACTGTGTTTTCATCATCACGCGAAGACACACTACGCACTTCTTTCCTCTTGTACAATTGTTGTAAACGCTGTTGTTGCGTTTGTTGACGTTGGATTCTCTCTGATTGATCAATTGCAGCGTCATGAATATTTTGTGCAAAACTCCGCGAAAAAAAAAACACAAAAAAGCAAAGTAAATACAAAAAAAATCTGCGCATTAATCTTTGCTTTCATTTTGAGAAGCAAAATGAACAGTTTCATCATCGTAAAAAAAACTGCCAACTATATAATAATCTTTTACTGTTTTGATGAGCTCAATTTTTTTAAGATGTAAACAAAAAGTATGAATTGCTTCATACGCATCAGCTTTATTAACTACGTAAACCAATTACTCTTCCCCCGCTCTAGAAGATTTTAATCATCCTGTTAAAGTGTAACCTTACGCATTGCACACTCTTTTAAATTTTAAAGGAGAAGTATATAAGATTATTTTTAGAATAAAGGAAAGAATTTATGAAATACTAATTTAATCCACAAAATAATAAATCTGCTTTATAGCATTACAAAATTGGTAAAGTAAAAGATAAGTCTATTCTTTATTGGCTAATGCTAATACAACTGGCTCATTCATAAAAGAATGTTATTTTCACGTCACTCGGCTATAAAGATGTTTATCTGCATATCAATAATAAAAGCATACAACCATACCCAATCATATTTTGATAAAATAATCCCAAATTTTCCATCAATTATAATATAAGCTACAAACGAGTATTCTTGCTCCTACTCACTTCACTTTCAGCTTTCTTTTATCAATTCATCAGAAATTTGTATGGAAAACATTATTTATCAATGTGTTAATGTACTATCAATTTTAAACTCCTATCGCTAGCGATAAGTCACGCTGTCCTGCCCGCAACAGTCCTAACCTTCTGGGAAGTACCTTTTGCAATATTTTTTCTGAAATTTTCCGCTGTAACAAGGTGCGGTTTTGTTCCTTATCCAACAATTGAGATGGCAGGTGCAAGCCCTGATGTCCCCATTGGAGAGCATGGATTAATCGAAGTCAAATGCCCCAAATCAACAACCCATATCCGCTTCTTTATCGATAACGAGATCAAGCCTGAATATCTTGCACAAATGCAATTTCAAATGGCTTGTACAGGACGAAAATGGTGTGACTTTGTAAGCTACGATCCGCGCTTTACTGACCAATCGTCACATTTACGTCTCAAAATACGACGCATTCACCGTGATGAAGAGCAGATTGAACACATCAATACAGCTGTTGAAGCGTTTTTAACAGAGATAGAACAAGACATGACGCAGATATTAACAAAAGCCGCTTAACATTACGGGGGTGTTTTCTCCTCCTCAGCACCACCGCCCTTTTTCATAACAATTTTTCATGAAATGCGTGATTCACGCCACAGATCAACTGCATCTAAAATTAGGAGAACAGATATGGCACGTCGCATCGCCCGCCCACAATAACACAGCCAGCCATTGCTCGTGCCCTAAGAGAAGCTAAAAACAAGGCTGCGAACTAATAGAAATTAAGCCTACGGGAGAGCTACTCATCTATCTCAAATCTGATATTCCAATACCGAATTCAGTCACGCACCCAGACAAGTTCTTAGACTTGTCAAAGAATGAATATTACGAAGCTTTGCTCTCTAAGATGTGAAGTTCCCATGCCAAAGCCACGCCCTCCTCATCTTGTTAAAGAAATTACACGTCATGGCAAAACTCTATGGTATGTGCGTATTGGTCATGGGCAACGAATTAGAATCCACGGGATATATGGAACGCAAGAATTTGTTGACAACCATAAAAGCGCCCTAGCCCAATCACAAGGGCTCATACTTCCTAAATCCAAACCAAGGAAACTTGTTGAAGGTTCCTTTGCATGGCTCCTCAAACAGTATTTTAATAGCGCTAATTGGCATAACCTAGCTAAAACTACACAAAGACAAAAAGAACTCATTCTTATGAAAGTATGCGATACCATAGGAAATATTCCATACAGAGAAATTAAAAAAATGCATATCATAGCTGGTGTTGAACGGCGAAAAGAAACTCCAGCAACTGCTAGAAACTTTCTAAAAGCACTGAATGGTCTTTTTAAATGGACAATTGATCAAAATCTTCTGAAGATAATCCAGCCTCGAGCATAAAAAGACCACCTCTCAAAAACAAAGATGGATTTCCTGTGTGGACAGAAGAAGATATTGAGAAATATTATCAACGATGATCTATCAGTACGCATGAACGCGTCTGGATTGATGTTCTTCTTTATACCGGCTTGCGTCGTAGTGATGTAATACGAATTGGTTGGAAAGACGTAAATAATAATATTATCCATCTCAAAACAAAGAAGAGTAAATTCCAAACAGATGTTTTTCTTCCAATCTTGCCTGAATTAGCAGCAACACTTGAAATTAGTTCTATAGGAGATGAAACATTCATTTGTGGTAAAGGAGGAAAAAATTAACTAAAGAAAGCTTTGGTAATTTGTTTAGAGATGCTTGTAATGCAGCAGGAATAAAAAAATCAGCACAGGAATTGAGAAAACTAGCAGCAACACGCGCTACAAATTCAGGTGCAACAGTACCACAACTCAAAGCGATTTTTGGCTGGACAGAGGATAGGATGGCATCTCTTTACACGAAGAGCACTGACCGGAAAAAACTTGCTCTTGAATCAATCAAAAAGCTTCAAAAAAGTTAGGGATAGAGACAAAAAAACATAATAGAATCAATGATAAGAAAATCCCTTACTATTAATATAACTCATTGATTTTAATATAATTATACACGCCTGTCACGCCCAACATTGTTTTTGCTGCACGTAATAATTAATTTTTAAAACAATAAACTCTATATAAGAATATAAAAAGTTAACAATTTTTATCTATAAAACATACTAAAATCACTATAAGAATAGCAAATTGCTTTATTGCATTTGTTTTTTATATTTTTAGCAAGCACACAATAAATAACAAAACTTATCTTTAAATTGTTTATTAAGAATTTCACTTCCTATTGATTTTTAATCTAGCCTATTATGCAGTAAAAAAGATAAATATGGAAAAACTATAAAAAAATCTTCAACATTCCCTTTACCTGCATAATAATCTCTATATTAAAAATGTGCACTGATTTTATGTTTTAAATAGACATAAGCTTATATTTTTATTTATGAGCTGAAATATACGATTAAAAATAATAATTTAATAATTAGATAATTTATTAATAAATAAAACTTATTATAAATTAATATAGTTATAATATTATTATAATTTATTACATTATTTTACTATTATTATTTATATTAAAAATATATCTACTAAATTATAAATTTATAAATAATTACCTGTTCACTATCTTGTTGTTTTCACTTGACATAATTTAGTAAACATCACAAATAATGATATATGGATAACTCTCAAATAAATGATGATTGTCAAATTGTTTCATATATTGGGGAATAATTATCGAATATTGTTCTTCTATAGAATCATCAAGCATTTGTTTTTGACTAAATTCTTATTCGTATTCTGATACATCTTGCTTCTTGTTCGAATTAAAAAACTTGAGTACATAGAAGCAAACAACAAGCCAAGCAATCCAACTAATACCTACTATCAAAACTGGTCGCGTATCATCAAAAAAACACAACAAAACAAAAATAAAAGCCATAAACAAAATAGAAAAAATTGATCCTATTGGCCAAAATGGAATTGGAAACTTTAAATTGTACTGCATTTCTTTAGGCATCTTCAACCGCATAAAAATTTGCGAAAGTAAAATCATCATCCAAACAAAAACTGTTGCAAATGTAGCCATCGCTGCAATAAGAAAAAAAAGTCGATCGTGATAAAAATAATTTAGAACAACCCCAAAAAGAAAAACACTAAAGAGCAATAAAATAACAAAAATTGGTATACCGTTTTTTGATAAATATTGAAACTTCTTCAACGCATAACCTTCATGCGATAATCCATATATCATACGACCAGCGCCATACATCCCACTGTTCATTGCCGAAATAGCAGCTGTAACAACAACAATATTTAAAATATTAGCTGCTGACGAAATCCCAAGATTTTCAAAAATTGAAACGAAAGGACTATCCATAAGACCAATTTTATTCCAAGGATAAAGTGACATTAAAATAGCTAATGTCATAATATAAAACAGCAAAATACGAACTGGAGTAGAATTAATCGCCTTTGAAATAGTACGATGAGGATCTTGTACCTCCATCACTGCCATTCCAATAATTTCAATGCCACCAAAAGCGAAAACAACAACACTAAAGCAAGCTAAAAAACCAAACCAACCATTAGGAAATACACCACCGTTTTTCCATAAATTATGAACATTAACAACAGAAGAAACTGTATTTGTCCCCCAACCAAGAAAAATAATTGTTATTCCTAAAATAATCATAGCGATGATAGCAATAACTTTGATAAAAGACAGCCAAAATTCTAACTCACCATACACTTTTACTGCTGCCAAATTAATACTAGTAATGATCAGTGTAATGCTGAGCGCCCATATCCAAGGAGCAATATCAGGATACCAAAACCCCATATAAGTTGCAAAAGCTGTGATATCAGCTAAGCCAACCAAAACCATTTCAAAAACATAAGTCCATCCTGTTAAAAAACCAGCCAACGGCGATATGTAATTTGCAGCATAACGAGCAAAAGAACCAGGAAGTGGATTATGAATAATCATTTCACCAAGCGCTCGCATAACCATAAAAATGGCTAAACCAGCAATACAATAGGCAATCAAAACACTCGGACCAGCAAGATTAATAGCTTGTGCAGACCCATAAAAAAGACCTGTTCCAATAGCAGAACCAAGAGCTAAAAAAATAACTTGGCGCTTGCTCATACCTCGCTTAAGTTCATTAGTTGCCATTTCTTTCCTTTTTCAAAATGCTATCACCCCCATTCATAAAGATAAAATTCGTAAATCAACAAACATCAAAGCCAATTAAAACGTTAAAAGACTCTAATGGATCTAAAAGACTTGCAACTCTTATTGTTCCATTTTTACAACAAAGTATAGTGTAAAGCATTATATTGGCTAAAACATATAACTTTATTTTAGGTGATAACACAGCGGACGCCGGTTACAACAAAAGATTGCACCCCCTTGCCACTTCAATTTAAAGTTTTATGATAACGATACGAGCTTACCATGATGATATTTTATATATCTTCACAGAATTTTAGCTTAACGTGTGTTGCGTTTAGCAAAAAAATTTTAGAGTAGCAAGCGCCATCACGAAATACACTTCTTAATAACATAGCGATAAAATTTTTGTATATAACCGCAATAATAATCATCTGCCTGCTCCAAAAATCATGAATATGCTAATTCATATTAGTTAATAAATAAGCATATTTATCAGATTCCAAAATATGTCATCGAACTATAACCTTGTATAAGAATGTCTTTTTTTTCTTTCGATCTCACGACAAATACTATTTGAGTTCCAATTGTGGAAAAATTGTCTCTGGTAAAATAGATAATAAATGTCCTTCACTCACAAGTACATATGCTCTATGAAGATCTAAAGCCATATAACGGTCTACTTTTAGAGTATCAATATCTTTACGTAAACGTGCGATAACAGATTGCAATAAAGAGCTTGTTTTTAAAGGAGCTCGATATTCAATTCCTTGTGCGGCGACAAGTGTTTCAATGCCAATAATAGTCAAAAGATTTTCACTCATTGCCAATAAACGACGCGCTCCATGACAAGCCATTGAGACATGATCTTCCTGATTTGCTGAAGTTGGCGTTGAATCAACGGAAGCAGGATATGCCATTTGTTTATTTTCAGACATTAAAGCAGCTGCTGTTACTTCAGCAATCATAAAACCTGAATTAAGGCCTGCATTCTGTGCTAAAAAAGCTGGAAGCCCATAAGAAAGTGTTGGATCAACCATAAGAGCAATGCGTCTTTGAGAAATTGATCCTACTTCACATAAAGCAAGAGCGATCTGATCAGCAGCAAATGCTACAGGCTCAGCATGAAAATTGCCACCTGATACAACATCACCATTACTTAAAATTAATGGATTATCTGTTACTGCATTTGCCTCAATAACAAGTGTTTTTGCTGCGGCCATAAGAATATCAAAACACGCACCCATAACCTGCGGTTGGCACCGTATACAATAAGGATCCTGCACACGGTTATCATCGCGTAAATGCGCACTTCTAATTTCTGAATCTTCCACAAGCTTTTTTAATGTTTGCGACACTACAATTTGTCCGTAATGACCACGTAAAATGTGGATATCAGGATGAAATGGCGCTGTTGATCCCATAATAGCATCGGTTGTTAATGCTCCAGCAAGAAGTCCACCACACAATGCCCTGTAACCGTTTAAAAGACCTGCAAGAGCGAGAGCTGTAGATGTTTGAGTACCATTGATAAGAGCGAGTCCTTCTTTTGCTTCTAAAGTAATAGGTGATAACCCTGCTTTCTCTAAAGCGGCCGCCCCACTCATACGAGTATTTTTTAAAAATGCCTCTCCTTCTCCCATCATAACAGCCGCCATATGAGCAAGTGGTGCGAGATCTCCCGATGCACCAACTGACCCTTTTTCAGGAATGACAGGAATAACGCCTTTTGCAAGCATATTTTCTAATAAATGCACCAATTCTAAACGAACACCAGAAACTCCTTGTCCTAGCGAAATAAGCTTTAAAGTCATCATTAAACGCACAATATTTTCAGCTAAAGGATCTCCTACACCACAACAATGTGATAAAATAAGATTTTTTTGCAGAATAGTTACATCGCTTGCATCAATTTTAATTGAAGCCAATTTACCAAAACCAGTATTAACGCCGTAAACTGGCTCATTTCCTGAAACAATCTCAGCAATGCGATCAGCCCCTTTTTCGATAGCCAAATACGTATCATTATGGAGTTTGGTTACTTCACCATTTAAATAAACATTCTTAAGTTCGCTAAGTGTTACCTTACCAGGATTTAGTATAATGGTCATAATTTTCTTTCTTGTTCATTTAAGCTTAATAATTAGCATCGTTAGTTGTTATTAATAAAAACAAAAAAGCTATAGCTGCTCTATAATGCTGAGATGATAATTCAAAACTGATGAGACAAATAAGTTTTACCAATTCTTTAATCCATCAAACAACAGTATCAGCCATTTGCCTTTTTAGCATCCTGTGAAGAATAAAATACGAAGAGTAAAACACTTCTTCACTTTTTTGTTTGATAAAAAAATACTGGGGAAATAGTCTTTCATTGCTAAAGCAATAAATAAAACGGCTTTATAGGATAAATTTTTCATTGCTCCTCCCCTCACACATTCAAATATTTAAAATAATTTATTTAAAATGATCAACTAAAAAAGAGCACATCAATTAATTGCTAAAAACTTTACTTTTCTTAAAAATAATTTGGCTACTTATCCATAACTTAACAAGTACCCCAAACAACTGCATTGAGCAAAAAATAAATCTGCTAGATAACATCGTCATAAAATCATATGAAATAAAATTTAAAATTTGGTGCACCTGACAGAATTCGAATCTGTGACCTCTGCCTTCGGAGGGCAGCGCTCTATCCAGCTGAGCTACAGGTGCTTATTATTGGATATTAATCAGCTCTATTCTTTTAACTGATCATGTCTCCTGCTTCAATGATGAATTATCATTCTTTTAAAAAATATTCGCCTATAGCTTATGAACTTATGCAACTATGCAACTTTCTTATCTTACTTTATTAGAAAACTTTACTTTAAAATCACTTGTTATGAAATTTTATTCTTGCAAAAATAGTTTTTATTACAACTTCAAAATTTGAAAAAAGTAAGCTAAAAGATAAGTTTCAAATAACTGGAATAATTCTTAATGATTACGTTACCAAGCCGCTTTCATTTCATTTCTGCTGAAACTGAAGAAGCTATTAATGCTACAGATAAATTAGTTTCTATTTATGGTAATGCTTCTCTTGAAGAAGCCAATATTGTTGTTGCAATCGGTGGTGATGGCACAATGTTACGAGCCGTGCGTGATGTTATGGATAGTGGAAAACCTATTTATGGCATGAATCAAGGCTCTGTAGGGTTTCTTATGAATGAATTTCATGAACAAAAATTACCAAACCGTATTGCTGACGCACATAAAAAGGAAATCCATCCGCTACGCATGATTGCAAAAGCTGAATGTCAAGGATATATTGAGGCACTTGCAATCAATGAGGTATCTCTCTTTCGTCAATCTTATCAAGCAGCTAAGATTCGTATCAGCATTGATGATGAAGTCCGCATGGAACAATTAAGTTGCGATGGTGTCCTCGTTGCTACACCTGCAGGATCTACAGCATATAATTTGTCAGCACAAGGCCCTATCTTACCCCTAATGGCTCCTCTTATGGCACTCACTCCTGTTAGTCCCTTTCGCCCTCGACGTTGGCATGGAGCATTACTTCCTAACACAGCAACAGTACGCTTTGATATGCTCGAACCTGACAAACGTCCCGTAAATGCTGCAGCCGATAATGTCGAAGTTAAATCTGTCCATTCAGTTACTATTTCATCAGCCACTGAAGTAACAGTTTCAATACTTTTTGACTCTAATCATTCATGGGACGAACGTATTTTATCAGAACAATTTCGCTATTAATTATTGTTTATGCTTTTTTACGTAATCGCCGTCATGGTTGACTTTTTTGTAAATGCGTCTTAACCCTTTTCAGTAATGTGAAATGCTTAATCTTGTTAACAATTTGAATAATGAAATTAAAGTTGCAAAGCAATTGACCGAAAAATGATGCCACTTTTAAACAGTTTTGATAATTTAGGTCTTTCCGCAAAGGTTATTAAAGCAGTAAAATCAGCGGGATATAAAGCTCCAACCCCCATTCAAAGTGAAACGATTCCTCATGTACTTCAAAAAAAAGATGTCTTAGGAATTGCTCAAACGGGAACCGGTAAAACTGCTTCTTTCGTCTTGCCTATGCTGACATTACTTGAAAAAGGCCGTGCAAGAGCAAGAATGCCTAGAACCCTCATACTTGAGCCAACACGAGAACTTGCAGCCCAAGTTGAAGAAAATTTTGATAAATATGGAGTGAATCATCGTTTAAATGTTGCACTTTTAATTGGAGGCGTTTCGTTTGAACACCAAGACCGTAAACTTGAACGAGGTGTTGATGTTCTCATAGCAACGCCAGGGCGTCTTCTTGACCATTTTGAACGTGGTAAATTACTCTTGATGGGCGTTGAAATTCTTGTTATCGACGAAGCTGATCGCATGCTAGATATGGGATTTATTCCTGACATTGAACGCATCTGTAAATTGACACCTTTTACACGTCAAACTTTGTTTTTTTCAGCTACAATGGCACCGGAAATTGCAAAATTAGCGAAGCAATTTTTACATTTTCCTGTATCTGTTGAAGTTACAAAAGCATCTTCAACAGCAAAAACAATCACACAACGACTTGTTAAATCTGAAAGTAAAGCGTGGGACAAAAGAGCTGTTTTGCGAAACCTTATCAACAATGAAGGAAACGAGCTTAAAAATGCTATTATTTTCTGCAACCGAAAAAGAGATATCTCTGAACTTTTAAAATCACTTGTCAGATATAAATTTAGTGTAGGTGCACTTCATGGAGATATGGATCAATATTCACGTATGAACACATTAGCTGACTTTAAAGATAATAAAATCACGCTTCTTGTTGCCTCTGATGTAGCTGCTCGTGGGCTTGATATTCCAGATGTAAGTCATGTCTTTAATTACGATGTTCCTACGCATGCTGAAGATTATATTCACCGAATCGGCCGTACAGGACGTGCAAATCGTAGCGGAAAAGCTTTTACGATCGTCACAAAAGCTGACCAAAAATATATCAGCGCCATTGAAAAAATAAGTAATGAAAAAATTGAGTGGCTCAATGGAGATTTATCAACTTTAGAAACTAATGATCATGGGCAAGAAAACAACGTCATTTCAAAAGCAAAGCCTACAAAATTATCCCAAAAAAGTGTTCAAAAAAGACGCGCTGCACAAACACAAAAATCTTTAAAAAGTAACAAAGCAGATAACATTGAAGTGGAAAACAATAAAGCAAATTCACTTAAGCAACATTGTTCTCAAAAAAGTAAAGATTATATCCCTCTTGGATTTGGCGATGATATCCCAGCATTCATGCTCATAAAAATCCGTAATTAAAAACTTGATTCTTAAAAAATAAAAAAGACTAAAAATATCTCAAGTCGCTACTCTTGCTTTTCTTGACTAGTCAATCTTTCTATTGTTTTTTCTCGTCCTAAAAGTTGTAACAGTTTTCCCATTTCAGGTCCATGACTCATTCCCGTAAGTGCTTGACGTAATGGCATAAACAAAGCTTTCCCTTTACGGCCTGTATTTTCTTTTAATGCCGTTGTCCACACTTTCCAACTTTCATCATTTAATGCACCTTCAGGTAAAAAATTAACAGATTGGTGCACAAATGCGCGATCTTCTAGCGCAACCGTATCAAAATTTTTATCATCGTGAATAATTTTCCACCACAAAACAGCATCATTCACTTTGTCAATATTTTCTCTTATCGCATTCCAAAAATCTTTTGCTGTTTCTCCATCGATAAAAAACTTGTTAAGCCGCGTTTTAACTTCTTCATAAGTTAATTCATGAACAAGATGACTATTCAAAGCAAGAAGATCAGCAACATCAAATTTTGCAACCGACCTTGATGTATCTTGAAGATCAAAATGCTCTAAAAGAGCTGCTTGATGAGGATAAGGATGCACATTTTGTGATGTTCCAATCAAAACAGCAAGACATTGAACAGCCATAGATTCAAATCCCTCGCTTCGTAAAGAACGAATGGAAAGATCACCATCACGCTTCGAAAGTCCTTTTCCTGAAATAGTAGTTAATAAATTAATATGCCCAAAAGCTGGTAGCTTTACATTAAGAGCTTCAAAAATAGCAATTTGCGCACCTGTATTGGTAATATGATCATCACCACGAATAATGTGTGTAATGCCCATATCTATATCATCAACCACAGACGGCAATGTATAAAGATAGCTTCCATCTTCACGAATTAAAACAGGGTCTGAAAGGGAAGCCAAATCAATTGTCTGCTTTCCCTTTACAATATCGTCCCAATGAACTTCTGTTCGCTTAGTCTGTAACGGATCATTTTCAAAATTAGGTAAAAGAAAACGCCAATGAGGCTTACGACCTTGTGCTTCAAGCGCTCTTTTGTCTTCCAATGTTAATTTTAATGCTCCACGATCATAAATAGGAGGTCTTTTGCGTGAAAGCTGAATTTTACGACGCCGATCCAATTCTTCCGCCGTTTCATAACAAGGATAAAGAAGACCTATTTTTTTTAAAATTTCCGTAACTTCATGATATCGATTTACTCGCTTAGACTGATAATAAATTTCATTTGGTTTTATATTAAGCCATTCAAGGTCAACCATGATAGCATCGATATATTCTTGTTTAGTGCGTTCAACATCTGTATCATCATAGCGCAAAATAAATGTTCCATTATTTGCCTGTGCATAAAGCCAGTTAAACAATGCAATACGGATATTGCCAATATGAATATAACCTGTCGGAGATGGGGCAAAACGAACTTTTATCATGAAATAATGCTCAACTTTTATCACGAAAATGATTAACAATAGGGTAACGACGATCACGCCCCAAATTTTTGTAACTGATTTTTACACCAGGTGCAGATTGTCGTCTTTTATATTCGGCTAAATAAAGAAGGTGCTCAATTTTTTTTACCGTTTCCCGTAAATGCCCACGTTTAACGATATCACAAACACTCATGTCATTTTCAACAAGAGATTGCAAGATATCATCTAAAATAGGATAAGGAGGTAGAGAATCTTCATCTTTTTGATTTTCCCGAAGCTCTGCTGAAGGTGCTTTTACTATAATATTGGATGGAATCACAATTCCTTTTGGTCCTTTTAAATTTTGTAAATGATTTTTATTACGCCACTCAGCTAACGCATAAACTTGCATTTTATAAATATCCTTAATAGGATTGAAGCCTCCGTTCATATCACCATAAAGTGTTGCATATCCTACAGCCATTTCAGACTTATTGCCTGTTGTTACTACCATTGAACCAAACTTATTCGAAAGAGCCATTAAAATAGTTCCGCGTATACGACTTTGAAGATTTTCTTCTGTAAGATCAGATGGAAACTCTGAAAAAACAGGTGCCATTATATTCGAAAAAGCTTCAACAAGCTGCGTGATCGGTATTACTTCATAATGACATCCTAAAAGATGTGCGCAATTTTCTGCATCTTTCAACGATTCTTGTGAAGTATACTCATAGGGCATCATTACAGTATGAACCCTTTCACTACCAAAAGCATCCACTGCCATTGCTGCGCAAAGCGCTGAATCAATTCCTCCAGAAAGACCAAGAATGACATCCTTAAAATTATTTTTATTGACGTAATCTCTCAAACCCAAAACACAAGCGCAATAATCAGCAGCCAAACCATTAAGAAGACTGTCATTTGGACCGGCGATACATTGCCATTCAGTAGATTTTCGTTGCCAATGGCTCAAAGCAATATGGCTTTCAAAATGTTTCATTTGAAACACAATTTTGCCCTGCTCATTCAACGCAAAAGATCCCCCATCAAAAACTAACTCATCCTGACCTCCAACTTGATTAGCATAAATTATTGGCACACCGGACTGAATAGCTTGCGTACGAATAACTTCTATACGTTTTAATGTTTTGTTACGATGATAAGGAGAACCGTTAAGAACTAGAATAATCTCAGCTCCTTTATTGCTAAGCTCCGCACAGATAAAAGAATCATTCCAAATATCTTCGCAAATTACTATTCCTAATCCTACTCCACGATAAATAATAGGTTCAGGACGCAAACCAGAAGAAAATACGCGCTTTTCATCAAATTCAGCATAATTAGGCAAATCGAACTTCAAGATTTCAGAAATTATCTGTCCCTTATCAAGAAGCATGGCACTATTGTAAATGTTATCACTGCGCCGTAATGGAACACCAATTACAATCCCTGGCCCTTCTTCTGTTACTTTTGCTAATTTTTCAACGGCATCTCTACAGGCTTTTGTAAAAATAGGTTTAAGAACAAGATCTTCTAATGGATAAGCGCTTATAAAAAGCTCAGTAAATAAAATAAGATCAGCTCCCTCTTCTTTAGCTTCTTTATGCGCCATAATAGCAAGAGAAAGATTTTCTTCAATATCACCGACAACGGGATTTAATTGAGCAATTACTACCCGAAAATTATTTTTTATCAGCTTTCGTATCATCTCATCAATTTTGCGATCACGGATCTATTTTAATCACCTAAAAGTATTTTTTAAAATGTTTCTTTTCTATAAATGCTTAGAATGGTGAATTTCGTATTATTTTTATCTAATTATTCACGGCTGTAGCTAATGAATCAATATTACGACTTTTTTTGAGAAGTTCAGCAACAAGAAAAGCCAATTCCAACGCCTGGTCTGCATTTAATCGTGGATCACAATGCGTATGATAGCGATCGGATAAATTTTCTACTGAAATAGCATGCGCACCCCCCGTACATTCGGTTACATCACGACCAGTCATTTCAACATGAATACCACCTGGATAAGTTCCTTCTTCGCGATGCACTAAAAAAAACTTTTCCACTTCTTTTAAAACATAATCAAAGGGACGCGTTTTATAACCATTTAAGGTAACTGTATTGCCATGCATTGGATCACACGACCATATAACCTCACGTTTTTCTCTTTCAACTGCACGGATCAGTTTCGGAAGATAATTTTCAACTTTATCATGACCAAAACGAGCAATAAGAGTTAACCTACCTGGTTCATTTTCAGGATTCAAAATATCAATTAAGCTCAAAAGCTCATCTGGCTCAATAGAAGGACCACACTTTAACCCAATAGGATTTTTAATGCCACGACAATATTCAACATGAGCATGATCAATTTGACGTGTGCGATCACCAATCCACAACATGTGACCAGATGTTGCATACCAATCTCCAGAAATCGAATCAATACGCGTTAAAGCTTCTTCATAACCAAGCAAAAGCGCTTCATGGCTGGTATAAAAAGACGTTTCACGTAATGAAGAATTTGTTTTAGACGTAATTCCTATAGAACGCATAAAATCAATTGCTTCAGAAATACGCTCAGCCAATAACTCATAACGTTCACCTTGGGGACTATTAGAAATGAAACTTAGCATCCACGTGTGAACATTTTCTAAATTAGCGTATCCGCCTTGTGAAAACGCGCGCAATAGATTAAGCGTCGCTGCAGATTGACGATAAGCCATAGACATCCGTTGTGGATCAGGAACGCGGGAATCCGCACTAAATTCTATACCATTAATAATATCCCCCCTATACACAGGAAGTTCTACCCCATCTTTACTTTCTATGTCAGAAGAGCGTGGTTTTGCAAATTGACCAGCAATGCGACCAATTTTAACAACAGGCTTAAAGCTTCCAAAAGTTAAAACAATCGCCATTTGCAAAAACACACGAAAAAAATCGCGAATATTATCCGCTTCATGTTCTGCAAAACTTTCTGCACAATCCCCACCTTGCAACAAAAAAGATTTACCTTGCGCAACTGCAGCTAATTCATTTTTTAAATCACGTGCTTCACCAGCAAAAACAAGAGGAGGATAGCTGCGCAGTTTTTGTTCAATCTCTGCTAACGCAAATTTATCTGGATAAACTGGAACTTGTTTAATTGGCATTGTTTTCCAAGAATTAGGCGCCCACTTTTTTACCAAGATGTTTTCTCCAAAATTTAAATTTATAGCTCATAGTATCAAAAGATTTATTGCATACCATAATTCTTGCTGCTTAATTTTCCACTTTTTTTCCATTTTCATATACATAGCTTGGTTTATACATCGTTACTAACTCTTCTGTTACAGTTGGATGTACTGCCATAGTCTCATCAAACACGTCTTTCGTCAATTTTCCTTTAAGAGATATTCCAATAAGCTGCGCCATTTCTCCAGCACCAGCCCCCAAAATATGTGCTCCAACAACAATGCGACTTTCACCATCAACAACTAGTTTCATAAACATTTTTTCTAAATTACCGGAAAAAACATTATACATAGGACAAAAAACTGTACGATAAATCTCAACACGCTTATAATGACGTACTGCCTCTTCCTCTGAAAAGCCAACAGTTCCAATCTCTGGCTGTGAAAAAACTGCTGTAGGGATTAAATCATAATCAGGCACAGTGGGGGTATTTTCAAATGCAGTTTTAACAAAACACATTGCATCATGGATTGCAACTGGTGTCAATTGAATATGACCTGTTACATCACCAACAGCCCAAATATGAGGTACATTGGTTGTCATCTTCTCATCAACAATAATTCCACCAAATTTATTTAATTTAACTCCTGCCCGCTCAAGCCCTAAGCCTTCTGTATTTGGTACACGTCCCATAGCCAACATAACTTGGTCAGCGTTAATTGTTTGCTCATTTGACAAAACAACATCATAATAACTATCTGTAGTTTGAACTTGAGAAACTGTTACTCCATAAATAATAGAGATTCCTTTTTCAATCATTGCATCATTGAGCAACTGCCGCAAATCATGATCAAAATTGCTAAGGATTAAATTACCACGGTGAATTAATGTTGTTTTCACACCTAATTCATGAAAAATATTAGCAAATTCAACGCCAATATACCCACCACCAACAATTATTATTGATTTTGGCAATTTTTTAAGATCAAAAATTTCATTAGAAGTAAGACACAAATCACTACCTTTTATTGCAGTGTTTGGTACAGTCTTTGCTCCTGTTGCGATTAAAATTTTTTCTGCTCTTATCCGCTCTCCTGTTGCAGAGAGCTCTAATGTATGATCATCTACAAAAACAGCACGGCTTTCATAAATATGAACATTACTATTTTGCAGTCCCTTGCGATAAAGTTCCTCTAGCCTTGTTATTTCTTTATTTTTAGCTGAAACTAATTTTTCCCAACTAAAAACTGGATCAGCGTATTTCCATCCAAAACCAACACTTTTACGAAATTCTCGTGCATATTGTGACGCATAAACATACAGTTTTTTTGGAACACAACCGCGAATAACACAAGTCCCTCCTATACGATATTCTTCTGCTATAGCAACACGCTTACCAAGCTGTCCAGCAAGACGCGCAGCACGTACCCCACCAGAACCACTTCCAATTACGAACAAATCAAAAGATTTCACAAACTATTCCTTTTCATACACCACCAGCAATAGACTATTGTCATTTTAATTTAAATGAAATTTTTTATTCTCAAATACTACTTTGCATAAAGCAACACACTAAAAAGACCTATTTTTATCAAAAACGGCGGAAAACCGCCGTTAAAAATAAACAAGAATCGTTAATCACTGCAACGACATCAATAAAGTTATTTTTTCTTTTCTGAAGAACCAGGAGTCTTAGACGGAGTGGGCTTATCCACATTAAGTATTTTAGACATCTCTTTTTTTACATTTTCTACAAGATCTTGCATGATAACAGAACGCCATGCCTCAAATGTAGAATAAGCGTCACGCGCAATACTTGGAACTTCTGTTAAAAATTTCTTACCAGTATCAGAACTATAAAATGCGGTAATAGCATCAAGTTCTCCTTGAGTAAAATGTGCAGCATATACGTGAGCAATTTCTTTTTCTAAATCAGAACGCCGATTAGCCAAAGCAAGCGCCTGCTTATCAACAAGCTCAGAGATAGTAGTTGCTAAATTTGGATCATCTCCTATCAGTTCATTTTTAAGATCACGTGCTGCAGTTGGTAAAAAGCTATCAAATTGATCAGTGGCATGAATAGCACTGATAGCCTTTTTAGCTGAGCTTAAATGCTGAGCGCTAACATCATTCGCATGAACCATTCCAATGTTCATAACTAAAATAGCAATTGTTCCAAAACATGCTACAAAACGCTGAAAAGAAAGTGTTGTCTTCATTTAATGATTACCTCGATAACTAATTATAATTCAAACTTGTTATTCTAGCTAAAAACCTTCAACGCCCTTTTTATTACGCTAACATATAGACATGTGAATGTCTTATTTAAAAATCAAATGGCTTTAAAATTTTTATCTGACCATCCTCCATCGCAACAATTGCACGCGAAGCTAACCCTAAGAAAAGGCCATGCTCGACAACACCGGGAATTTTAAGGAGTGCATCTGATAATAATTTCGGCTGCAAAATGCATTCCCAAAACGCATCAAGAATGAAATGACCACCATCTGTCTTGAAAGGACTCTTTCCATTCATTCGCAATGTAATTTCTCCAGAAAGCTCTAAATCATCGGCAACTTTTTCTATAGCCCTTCGTGTAGCGTGCATACCAAACGGGTTAACTTCAATTGGCAGCGCAAAAGCACCAAGCGTTTTTACCATCTTTGTTTCATCAGCAATGACAAGCATCGCACGAGATGCTGCAGCTACAATTTTTTCATGTAGCAGTGCACCACCCCCCCCTTTAATTAAAGCCAGTTCTGGACCAATTTCATCTGCTCCATCAATATCAAGATCAAGCTCAGGTATTTGTTCTAAAGTAGTAGTTGGAACCCCAAATTTACGACATAGCTGCTCAGAATTTTGTGAAGTAGTAACACAAATCACACGCAAACCATCTGAAATACGTTCGCCAAGAAGGCGAATAAATTCATTTGCCGTAGAACCAGTTCCTATACCAAGCCGCATATTATCTTGAACAAATTCAAGCGCTTTAGCAGCCGCCACTTTTTTTAACTTCTGAACATCCACGAGACACTTTACCCTTTTACCAATTAGCGATATCAATCCAAAATTTATTTATCACCTTTAGGCTGAAAAAATATTAGCTGTTATAAAGATATGTAGTTATAAAATAGAATAATTAACAATTTTATCTTTTTCTAAAATTTATTTACATTTTTCACGTTCAATAAAAATTTTTGGCTTAACATTCATTATCAATAATGTAATCTAATCATATATTTTAAAAAATTTTTAAATTGTTAAGATATTAAAAAAAACATCTATTTTCTTTATAATATTATGTGATTTTTATGAATGCTGCCTGTGCATATTCCACGGTCTGAAAAATCCTCTTGAAGACCAAATGATATCTCCGTTTTTGTTTATCATGACGCTGCCTCGTGATAACAACTGTTCAGATGTAAATATTGTTTGCGTTTCCTTATTGCAGTTTCTGTTGCTCATTGTAGATCTCTTAATCACAATATCTGCTTTTATGCATTTATCCGTTTTTTTACGTAAAACAACGACTTTTAATCCATTTTCTAGTCTGGAGGTACAAACATGATCATTACAAATGAACTGTTCTTTAAACGGGGGACCATATTTTGTTGGCTTAATGAACTCGCTTACATTAAATGATTTTTTCCATATAGATGCCGTGAATCTAGGGACATAATAATGATCAGTATATAATTTTTTTCCATTAATAACACCTACAAGTTTCATATTATCTGTTATAATCAGTTGTATGGATGGATTTATCCAACAAACATAAATCCCAATTAAAATAAAAAGACTAAAAACGAATCTAATAGGTGTTTTGAAAAAAGTCAGTCCAATCAAGCCTACACTAAATAAAACCAACGCAGATAACGGAATAAACCCAGGATTCAAAGCAGGAGAAATAGCACTTATAGTGTGAGCAATTTTTATCACGAGACCAATACCAAATCCCATAGCTTGTAAAGGAAACCACTCAATGCCTAAAGGCATCGCAAGTGTTGCTATTAATCCAAAGGGTATGATGAATATTGACACAATAGGTAAAACTAAGACATTGCTAATAACACTAAGGAGCGAAATATTAGAAAAATGATAAGCTGCGTAAATTCCACTTGCAGACCCCGCCACAAGCGAAGATACACATATTAAAATAATTGATAAGGAGGCAAAATGTATCACCTTACCTCCAATATAAGATGGTGTCGTTTTTTTTCTACGAAAAGATAACCTTTCATTCCACCAATCAAAAAAAGCTATTAAAGCTGCCGTCGCAGAAAAAGACATTTGAAAGCTAGGACTTAATATTTCATGCGGAGCAATAGCTAAAGTGATCAAACCTGCAAGAGCAAAGTTACGCATTGTTAAAGCAAAACGATTACACAATACAGCAACCAGCATAACAGCAACCATCACAAAACTTCTTTGTGCAGATATGGAGCCACCAGACAATACAAAATAAAAAGCTGTTGTTATTAATGATGCAATAGCAGCAAACTTTTTAGTAGAATAATAGGATGAAAAAACTGGAAAAAGTGCTAAAAAACTACGAACGCTAATAAAAGCCATACTACTTAGTAGAGCCATATGCAAACCTGATATCGATAAAATATGTGCTAATCCAACCGTACGTAATGCTTTATTTGTGTCCTGTGAAATACCACCTCGCTGTCCCGTTATGAGAGCAGCTGCGATATTGCCATTTTCTCCACCAATCGTCATATTAATTTTTTGCGTCATTTTTATTCGCAAATTTTCAATTTTCTGTAAAACTATCCCTAATATGGTATCAGGTTGCGGAACTGATATTTTGATTGGTTTTCTCAAATAAACACCTCGAGCACCAATCCCTTTAAAATAATTATGAAAACTAAAATCGTAACTTCCTGGACGCACTGGTCCAGATAATGCAAGCATTTTGACTCTTCCAGACAAACCATCACCAACAGCTAATCCATATGGCAAATGTCTTGCTAATAGACGAACACGATTAGGTCCATGACACAATGTTGGCTTTTCTGTACTCAAAACATCCAAAATTAAACGAAATTCCCCTTTTTGCATTGCTTCAATAGAAACAATTCTTCCTGTTAATGTAGTTAAAATATCACGATTCAACATTGGTGTAGACATACGCCATGTTTCTATTTTTGCAGTCAAAGCCCCCAATAGAGTGCAACACAAAAATCCTACGATAAACCATATTTTTCGATGGGAAGGTGAAATACGTAAAATATACAATATTCCAAAGAATACACTGCTCAATACAGCAAATTGTCTCCAACTTGGTTCTCGGTTTAAACTAAAATAAAAAATGATGCCTGTAGAAAAAAATACTAAAATTAATAAAAAAAGGAGTCCTGCAGAGACTTCTTTGTCTATGCAATCTACCAACCACTCCCAGCAAAAAATTATTGCTTTTTTAAAAGATGTAAATAAAAAGGCACTTTGTTCATTATAATTTGCTTTATAAAAAATAGAAAGAATATCTTGCCATATCGAACTTAATTGTTTTCCTTTTAATAAATAATTCTTAACTTTATTTTTACTTGACATCCGCACTCTCTACTTTACTTAGCAATGCGGCTATTGCACACTTTGTCACCTATGCTAACATACCCTTTCCATAAAGTCTCACAAGTAATATCTTAATTAAGAGGAAGATATCCGTGTCCGTTATTACCCGTTTTGCCCCTTCTCCCACAGGTTTCCTTCATATTGGAGGTGCCCGTACAGCTCTTTTTAATTGGCTTTATGCAAAACATACTGGTGGCAAAATGCTTTTACGGATTGAAGATACGGATCGAGAACGTTCCACGGAAGCAGCTGTAAAAGCTATTATAGACGGATTACACTGGATGGGACTTAGTTATGATGGTGATCCTATTTCACAATTTGAACGAGCAGAACGTCACCGCCAAGTCGCAAAACAATTAGTAAAAGATGGTAAAGCTTATTATTGTTACGCTTCACCTGAAGAATTGGCTGAAATGCGTGAAAATGCTCGCGCAGAAGGTCTCCCACCGCGTTATGATGGACGTTGGCGCGACCGTGATATTTCAGAAGCTCCAAAAGGTATAAAACCTGTTATTCGCATCAAAGCACCGCAAGATGGAGAAACAATTTTGCATGACCGCGTTCAAGGTGATGTGCGCTTTCCTAATAAAGACTTAGATGATTTTATCATTTTGCGTTCTGACGGCTCTCCAACTTATATGCATGCCGTTGTTGTCGACGATCATGATATGGGAGTAACGCACATCATACGGGGGGATGATCATCTCACAAATGCAGCCCGCCAAACAATTATCTTCAATGCAATGGGATGGGATATCCCTGTTATGGCACATATTCCACTTATTCACGGTGAAAATGGAGCTAAATTGTCAAAACGCCATGGTGCACTAGGCGTTGATGCCTATCGAACAATGGGGTATCTTCCCGCCGCTTTACGCAATTACTTGGTACGTCTAGGCTGGAGTCATGGTAATGACGAGTTGATTTCAATAGAAGATATGATTTCTTGGTTTGATATCGATGATATCAATAAAGGTGCAGCTCGTTTTGATTTCAAAAAGTTAGATGCTATCAATGGACATTATATACGTATGAGCAGCGATCAAGATCTTTTTGATGCTGTTCTTGACATATTGCCAGATATTGAAGGTGGGCTAGAAATAATTAAAAAACTTGATGAACAACGCCGTTTTCAATTCCTAGCAGCTATGCCAAGTCTAAAAGAACGTTCTAAAACATTATATGAACTCATTGACAATGCCTCTTTTATTTTTGCGCAACGACCATTATTTCTTGATGAAAAAGCACAAACGCTTCTAGACAAAAATGGACTAGTCATTTTAGAGGGAGTCTATTGTGCTCTAAAAGGATGTATCAACTGGGATACAAAAACCTTAGATGAAACTCTTCGACATTACGCGCAGACACAAAATCTTAAATTTGGAGCTATTGCTCAACCACTTCGGGTAACTCTTACAGGACGAACAACATCGCCAGGAGTCTTCGATGTTCTTGTTTTGTTGGGACGGGACGAATCCCTTAATCGTATCCATGATCAACTTGTTAAAACCGCATGCTAATTTGCATGTACATAAGGTATGTTCAGCTAAACAATTATCTAAAAATATATGTATTTCAATGCAAATTGAAAGCGATCTTTTATTTTAAATCGTTAAAACACATATTGAGTAAAGTGCACATAAAAATATTTTTAGATTGCATGCGCTAACTTTTAGAGTAAATCTACCCTTAGTATAGGTAGAAAGAGCTTTAATTACATACCTCCATATTTAATGAAGCGGCTCTTATTTTTAGGGGCGAAAAATCTGAAAGGAATATTTAATGTCTGAAAATAAGGCACACATTACTGTGAATGGTAAAAATGTAGAGCTTCCCGTGCTCAAAGGCGCTATTGGTCCTGATGTCATCGAGATTTCATCTCTCTATAAACAAGCGGATATTTTTACTTACGATCCTGGCTTTACTTCAACAGCTTCTTGTGAATCAAAAATCACTTATATTGATGGTGATAAAGGAATATTGCTTTATCGTGGCTATCCTATCAATCAACTGGCTGAAAAAGGAGATTTTTTAGAAAGCTGTTATCTTTTACTTTACGGTGAATTACCAACAAGACAAGAAAAAATCGATTTTGATCATCGCATTATGCAACATACAATGGTACACGAGCAATTTACGCGATTTTTCTACGGATTCCGTCGCGATTCTCACCCTATGGCAATCATGATTGCATGTCTTGGTGCTATGTCTGCATTTTATCATGATTCTATTGATATTACAGATCCTCAACAGAGAATGATCGCTTCTATTCGTCTTATTTCAAAAGTTCCAACTCTTGCCGCTATGGCATATAAATATAGCATCGGGCAGCCATTTGTTTATCCACGTAATGATCTTAGTTACGCTGCAAATTTTCTTCATATGTGTTTTTCTGTTCCTTGTGAAGAATATCAAATCAATCCCGTGCTTTCTCAAGCTATGGATAGAATCTTTACCCTGCATGCAGATCATGAACAAAATGCTTCTACATCCACTGTACGTCTAGCAGGATCATCGGGAGCTAATCCTTTTGCGTGTATCGCAGCAGGTGTTGCATGTCTTTGGGGGCCAGCTCATGGTGGAGCTAATGAAGCATGTCTAAAAATGCTACAAGAAATAGGAGCAGTTCAAAGAATTCCTGAATTCATTGCACGCGCAAAAGACAAAAATGATCCTTTCCGTCTTATGGGTTTTGGTCACCGAGTTTATAAAAATTACGATCCACGTGCAAAAATTATGCAGCAAACCTGCCATGAAGTTTTAAAAGAACTCAACATTCAAGATGATCCACTTCTTGACATTGCTGTAGAACTTGAAAAAATTGCTCTAAATGATGAATATTTTATTGAAAAAAAGCTTTATCCTAATGTCGATTTTTATTCTGGCATTACATTAAAAGCCTTAGGCTTTCCAACTGAAATGTTTACGGTTCTTTTTGCATTAGCACGAAGTGTTGGCTGGGTTGCACAATGGAAAGAAATGATTGAAGATCCTGCACAAAAAATTGGTCGTCCACGTCAGCTTTATACAGGCTATGCATCACGTGAATATATCCCTATAGACGAGCGTACAAACTAGAAATTATAAAGATTAATCCACTAAAGCTTCAATTTATTGAGGCTTTAGGATTTAATGTGAATAATAAGCAGCAAAGTATAAAATCTTTTTATGATTTTTTAATTCAAATTTTTTATAGTTATAGATCGTTAAGCGGTCATGATGAAACCTTTTAGTAAACTAATAATCTCTTCTCAATAAATAGACAAAGTGTGCGGTATTTTTTTTGCAGAGATGCGGAAATATTTTTCCAAAATACATAACAATTCCATTTAAATTAGGCATATACCACCCATCATTTCATCTACGAATTTAAAGATATATTATATATGGAAATTAAGCGATAACTAAGAAACTGTCTTTTTTTCCTAAAATAGCATTACAAAAAATTGCCTAGTCGCTTACATTTGTTGCTTTTATTTTCTTTGTAAATTACTAAAGAAGATGAGCATAATTTTAAAGTTTTTCTATGCAAAATAACAAAACATTATAAAAATATTATAGCACATCTATCATAATCAAGGGCAAGCAACTTTCTTAAAACTATTTATAAAAATACACTTCTTTTTATGGAAAACATTTATCAATATATTAATTGATATTGGTTTTTTATGTTCTTCGATATATAAATGTTTCAGCTATACTAGTGATAACAATAATATTCTCTTTTTGCCACCTTAAAATCTATGCTTTCTTGAACTTAAACTTAAAAAACTTTTTTCAAAGCTAAATTTTTAATGCTTATAAATAAAATGAAGAGAACAAATTATTTTATAGAAAGCAATTTCGATAAATCAATAGGATATTTATTTTTTCTGTGTTTATCATACGTGAACTTGATAGAAGTAAATGATCTTTTTGATCATTACTTACTTATAAATGAGTGCAAAATGAACATCAATAAATTTTTGCATTGCCGCCAGAAGAGCTTACAGAGTATAATAACGTATGATGATCTAATATTTTCCCGCTTATCCAACAGGAGAACATAATGAAATTATTAGCAGCAGCTCTCATAACAATCGCAACACTGTTTATTCAATTGGCCGATGCTAAAACGCTAAAAATTGCGAGTGAAGGCTCTTATCCTCCATTTAGCTACATTGATTCAAACAACGAGCTCCATGGTTTTGATATTGATATATGTTATGCACTTTGTAAAAAAATGAACGTTGAGTGTACTATCACTCTTCAAGACTTCGATGGACTGATCCCCGGCCTTATCACAAAAAAATACGATGCTATCATTGCTTCTCTTGCTCCCACACCAGAGCGATTACAAAAGATCGATTTCACAAACGCTTACTATCACACAGCATTAGCTGTTATCGTTACCAAAGACTCAGGAATTAAAGAAATTTCGGCAAAAGCCTTTAAAGGTAAAAATCTTGGTGTACAATCAAATACAACACAAGCTGCGTACGCAGAAGACCATTATGCCCCTGAAGGAGTAAATATTAAACTCTATCCTACAACCATAGAAGTTAGCCGCGATCTTTTAAGCCATCGACTTGACGGAATCATCCTTGATCAAATGCAAGCATTAAACTGGCTAGAAACTGAAGGAAAAGATTGCTGCCAACTTCTCGGGACTCTTCAAGAAACAAAATCTCCTATTGCAATTGGTATTCGTCAAAATGATAATGATCTCAAAAATAGGCTTAATGAAGCGATAAAGGAAATCCGTTCAGATAAAACCTATGATAAAATTATGAAAAAATATTTTACATTTGATATTTATTAAATATCAATATGAACTAAAATTAAACAGACTGTTTATTTTTGGAAGGTTATTATTTAAATCTTTGTGAGGATTGCAAGAATGACTGAAAGCTTAGCATTGCTATCATTTAGCAATGGTGGATGGGGTATGGTTATACTTTCTAGTGCAGGAATGACATTATCATTGGCTTTGTGTTGTGGTCTCTTGGGGCTCCCTTTAGGACTTTTAAGCGCGATGATGATTCGATCCAATATCAAGATAGCTAAAGCCATAGCTACCCTCTTTTCAGCGGTGTTCCGTAGTTTACCAGAGCTTTTAACCTTATTTTTAGTGTATTATGGCTTACAAAATGTTATTCAAATTATTCTTGATTATTTTAGTCTTGAAATAATATTTAATATCAACGCTTTCATTGCTGGTGTTCTTGCGCTCAGTATGGTTCTTGCGGCCTTCTCTTGTGAAGTTTGGCTTGGAGCATTCAACATCTTTGATAAAGGTCAATATGAAGCAGCTAAAACTCTGGGGCTTTCACGCTCAACTACATTTTTTCGTATAGTCTTTCCTCAACTAGTCCAAAATGCTTTGCCAGGGCTTTCTAATAATTGGCTTACTTTGCTTAAAGATACATCCCTCGTTTCAACTATTTCACTTCTTGATCTTATGCGGCAAACTAATTTAGCAGCAGCAGCCACCAATCAACCCATGCTGTTTTATCTTGTAGCGTGCTCACTCTATTTATTATTTTCAGCGTTTTTTTCCGCAATTCTACACCACCTAGAGACACGTACTCAAGCTGGATATCGAAAGGTTTTAGTCTGATGATTCCTGAATGGCTCTATTTCCTTTTTAATCCTATTCTCTTAAACCTTTATGGACTAAAATTTATTGATGGATTGATTGTTACTTTTGAACTTGTTTTTATTTCTTGCTCTATTGGTTTTTTTCTTGGTATTTTTATTGCGCTTGCGCGTTTATCAAATAGTAAGCTTTTACAGTATTTTGCACATACTTATGTTTATTTTTTCCGCGGTTCTCCCTTATTGGTTCAACTATTCCTTTTTTACTACGGCCTTGGTTCAATGAAAAGCTTCTGGCAACACATTGGTTTATGGTGGTTTTTCCAAAATGCATGGTATTGCTGTCTTTTCATTTTTGCACTTAATTCGGCTGCTTATCAAACCGAAATTTTTAAAGGAAGCTTTCTATCAATCCCAACTGGGCAACATGAAGCATCAAAAGCCTTGGGACTGAGTAGCTCTGTAACATTTTTGAGAGTTATTCTTCCGCAAGCAATGGTTGTAGCATTACGCCCTCTAGGAAATGAGCTTATTTTAATGATTAAGTCCAGTGCTATTGCTTCACTCGTCACTGTTTATGATTTAATGGGAATTGCTAAACTAACTTATTCACGCACATTCGATTTTCAAGTTTACGTTTGGGCCGCTCTTATCTATCTTCTTATCGTTGCGGTCATTCATTATTTTATCGTTCTTATTGAACGTCGTCTAACCCGATATTTACGGTAAATAAAATGATCACAAAAACTTTTAGAAAACCAAAATGTTAAATTAATTAATTTATTCATCAATGAGAGAATACAATAAGATGAACTCGGAAAATAATAAATCTATCTATGCCGATAAAAACCTAGTAATCTCTATTCGAAATTTAAATAAATGGTATAAAACCTTTCAAGTTTTACATGATATTAACTTAGATGTCAAAACTGGCGAACGCATCGTTATTTGTGGACCCTCTGGATCAGGAAAATCAACTTTGATTCGTTGTATTAATCAATTAGAACAAGCACAAGAAGGTTCAATCTGTATTCATAATATTGATATTCATACCGCTCCTATACACCAACAAAAAAATATTCTACGCAAAATAGGAATGGTTTTTCAGCATTTTAATTTATTTCCTCACATGACTGTTATGCAAAATTGCATTTTAGCACCTATGACAGTTCAAGGACTTTCCAAACAACAAGCAAAAGAACGGGCAATTCGTTACCTTACACACGTTGGTATTGAACAACACTGTGAGAAATATCCTTTACAACTCTCTGGCGGGCAACAACAACGCGTTGCGATTGCACGCGCACTTTGTATGGAGCCTGAAGTAATGCTTTTTGATGAGCCGACATCAGCCCTTGATCCAGAAAGCGTTAGAGAAGTTTTAGAGGTTATGGTTCAATTGGCAAATACAGGCATAACCATGCTCTGCGTTACCCATGAAATGGGCTTTGCTCGCAAAGTTTCAGAAAGAGTACTCTTTTTAGAAAACGGAAAAATTGTCGAAGATACAACATCTGACGCATTTTTTACTAATCCTAAAAGTCAACGTGCTCGTGATTTTCTTGCTAAAATAAAACATTAGTCATAAAAATTGTTTTATCTACATAATTTTAAGTGTTCCAATTTCTTTTAGCAAATTGATAATAACTTGAGCAGCAACGACCCCTGATGGCGCTTCAGTCTTCATTTTTTGTTCCATCATCTCAAAAGCGTCAAGTTGTACTTGTCGCAATAAAGGATTATACAAAAGCTGTTCTATCTGCCTTGCCAACATACCTGGTCGTAAAAATTCATTAAAATATTCTGGGACAATAGGCTTATCAGAAATAATGTTCGGAAGAGCAGCACTCCATAACATCACTTTTGGAAAAATAAATAATTTAGAAAAATGATCCAATTTATAACAAAGAATCATTGGAATTTTTGCTAACGCCAATTCAAGTGAAACCGTTCCATGTGCAGCAAGAGCAACATCTGCATCCACAAAAGCACGCCATTTCGCATCTTCATTAATAACGATCTCCACTTTACTTTTCCAATCCTGGACAAAACAGCGAATTTCATCCACCAAACACGGCAACGTCGGTAAAATAATACGTAAATTAGGGATGCGTTGTGCAAGAATTTTTATAGTTTCTCCAAAAATAGGCATTAAATAGCGAATCTCGAAATTGCGCGATCCTGGCAAAATAACCAGTGTGGGAAATGATACTTGTTTACCACACAAACGTTTTTTTTCTGATTGGACAGTCAAAAGCGGAGGATAAGTCAAAAGACGATGTCCGACATAGGTAGTAGTAGGACCTTCAAAATCTTTCATAATTTTTTCTTCAAAAGGGAAAACCGCTAAAACATGATCAACAAATTTTCGCATAGCCTTAGCGCGCTCTGGCCGCCATGCCCAAATAGTTGGTGCAATGTATTTTATGATAGGAATAGAAGGTGCCAAAATACGAACTTTTTTTGCAACACGATGAGTAAAATCAGGGCTGTCAATGATAATTAAACAATCGGGTTGTTCTCGTGCGATAAATTTAGACAAATTGCGAATATGTATCAGCAACAATGGCAATTTTTTTAATACTTCACCTAAGCCTATTAAAGCAATATCATTAGAATCAAAAAGACTTTTTAAACCTAATGCCTTTAAATGCCTTCCACCAACACCAATTAAATGAATATTGCAACCTATCTGTCGAGATAAACACGAAATCAAATCTGCTCCAAGAGAATCTCCGGATTCCTCACCTGCAATAATAGCAATTTTTAAGAAACAATCACTCATGATCGAACTGTTCAAATGTTTCTATAAACAATGAATGTTTGTTAGCTTTTTCTATTGTTGCTTTCACTGATAATATCAGACTTTTATTCGCCTCCACCGCAACACCAGACAATCCACTCTTTACAAGATTGACTATTGTAGAAGGTCCAATTGATGGCAGATCAACTCGATGATCTTGTTGTGGTTTTGCACATTTAACAAGAACACCACCTTTTTGCGGAATTTGCTTTCTTTCTCGCATTTCAAAAATCCGCCATAGCATATTATCAGTTCCTTCTGCCCCCTCCACTGCAATCACTCTCCCATTGATAGCCACAGCGGCTTGTCCAATATCTAATTGACCTAAAAGCTTTGCAGCTTCAGCTGCTAATAAAATATCATTTTTCTCTTTTTGAGTAGCCCGCCGCAATGTCAAATCAAATTCTATTGGAGCTAATAGATCTGGTACTATCTCGTGGGCGCCAATAACACAAAAACCATGTGCTTCAACAATCTGTATAAAAGCTTTCAATAACGCATCATCCCCACCTTTTAAAGCTCCGAGCAACTTAGGTAAAGCCAAAAAAGTTGTCCAATCAGGTCGCAATTGTGTAAGAAATGGACGTTTTTTCACACCACCCGCCAAAACGATATTACAAATTGCAGCTGCCTTTAAGATTTTAAAAAGCCGCGCTAATTCCACAATTGATAACTCGCAATGCTCATAGCGATAAAGTACTGCATCTGCCTCACCACGCAAAAGCACAAGAAAAGGATTTTGTCCGTGCTTTTCAAGTTCCTGAGCAACCGTGATAGGCAGAACACCACTCCCTGCTATGATAGCAGTTCGGCCGGAAAGAAAATTTCTGGCACTGAAGATAGACATTTTTAACCCTTATTTGCTTTTATTCTGTCGTCTTCAAATTTTGGTGTACAATAAAAACGTTTTCCTTCTTCTTTAATAAAATTAATTACGTCAAGAACAGACTGGGAAGTTGAGTAGAAATCAGAAACATCACCTACACGCTCTTTAAACGGTTTACTGCGATCAAAAAGCATGGCAACTGCATGACGTAGCGCATGGATGTCTTTGCGTTTAAAGCCTGCACGTTTCATACCAATAATATTTAATCCAGACAGTTTTGCCTGTACACCAACAGCTGTGCCGTAGGGAATTAAATCACCAACCAATGCAGATACACCACCAATAAATGCGTGATGCCCGATACGAACAAATTGATGAACAGCAGAACCGCCACCAATAATAACATAATCACCAACAGTAACATGACCAGCGATCATCACATTATTCGCAAATGTTACATGATTTCCTACATGGCAATCGTGGGCAACATGCGCATAACAAAAAAATTGACAATCATCACCAATAATCGTCATTCCCACACTTGTATCGGATCCTCTATGCATCGTTACGCCTTCGCGAATCGTACAATTTTTACCAATAGAGAGAGTTGTAGAACCTCCTTTATGTTTATTATTTTGTGGGTCTGTACCCAAAACTGCATGCGCAAATACTTTACTGTTGGCTCCTAATGTTGTCTTCCCCATTATAACAACATGACTCATTAAACTGCATCCATCACCGATAACAGCCTCTGAACCAATATGGCAAAACGGTCCGACTAGTACATTCTCACCAAGCTGCGCCCCCTTCTCCACAAGAGCGGTTGGATGAATTTTCATACCAGACATTTTTAAATTCCTATTGTATCATTTACTCTGATTCAGTAATCATCGCAGCAATTTCTGCTTCGGCAACTCGAACACTTTCAACTTCTGCAACACACGAAAAACGTCTCACGCCAGACCGCTTCTTTAAAAGCTGGACATGAATCCTTAACTGATCACCAGGCACGACCGGCTTACGAAATTTTGCATTATCAACAGTCATAAGATAAACAAAATTTGCTTTCTTGTGATCTAATCTTAGAAGTGAAATTGCTCCTGCTGTTTGCGCCATAGCTTCTAAAATTAAAACCCCAGGCATAACTGCCTTTGCAGGAAAATGTCCCGTAAAATGCGGTTCATTAATCGTTACATTTTTAATACCTATAGCTTCTTGCTCGCCATCAATATTAATTATGCGATCAATTAATAAAAATGGATATCGGTGCGGCAATATTGACAACAATTTTTCAATATCTATAGCCTCTAAGCTTTTAGTTTCTCCGATGCTGTTCATATTAGCGTTTCTCCTTTTTAACCTTGCCAATATTACGCAACGTCGCTACTTCACGAAACCATTGTTTAAGTGGTCGCGCTGGACTGCCACCCCATTTTTCACCATCCGGAATGTCATTCATAACACCACTACCAGCAGCAATCTGAACGTGTTTGCCTATTGCGACATGATCAACGACCCCAACTCCCCCACCAAGCTGAGACATATCACCTATAGATGTACTTCCAGCAATTCCACACTGGGCTGCAATAAGACAATAGCGACCAATTTTCACATTATGTGCAATTTGTACTAAATTATCAATTTTACTCCCTTGACCAATAATGGTATCTTCAAACGTTCCACGGTCAATCGTTGTATTCGCACCAATTTCTACACTATCGTGGATGATAACACGACCAAGTTGTGGAATTTTTTCAATTTCAGCAATACCCCCAACATAACCGAAACCATCTTGTCCAATGCAAGCACCAGGATAAATTTGGACTCTATCGCCTATTAAAGAATACTGAACTGTTACTTTTGGAGCAATATAGCACTCACGCCCAATACGGCAATTTTCACCGATAACAGCAGTTGATGAAATAAGAGTCCCCGAACCAATCTCAACATTTTTACCGATAACAGCCCCCGCTTCAATACACACATCATGTGCAAACTTAGCACTTGGATGAATATGCGCATGCGGTGAGATCTCTCTCCGTCCAAACCAAGGCATTGGCTTTACAGAATCAGGAAATAAAATACGACCAATCTGGGCAAAATCACGCTGCGGTGTGGATGTTACTAAAATTGCCATAGTTTCAGGAACCTTCAAAACGATTTCATTCGTACAAAAAACAGCAACAGCAGAACTTCCCAATAAAGCATCAGAAAATTTTCGATGCTCTACAAAAACAAGAGAACCCTCCCCAGCGCTTTCAAGTGAAGAAAGAGTGTTTATAACTGTGTTAGAAAACTCTGGATTAAGAAGTTTTGCACCCGTCAACTCAGCAATATTAGCAACTGTCAATCGCCGAGACGGCGCAAAAAAAAATGTATCCGCCATAGAAACACTTTCTCCCCCCCCCCAGCCTAATCCATTCTCTTCAAAACTTTTCCTTCTGGAAAAAATTCACATTAGAACTTAGTAGAAATACCAAAATTAAATTTCTGCACACCATCACCTTCTTGCTTGGTGATTGGCCAAGCATAATCAAGACGTAGTGGACCAAACGGTGATTCCCACATCAAACTAGCACCTGCAGATGTACGCCATGCACTTTTGATATTTGTAACCGGCGCTTCACCTTGGAAAACAGGCTTATAATTATTTCCGTAGAGTGTTGCAGCATCTGCAAATAAAGCACCACGCAATCCTAATCCTTCAGGAACAATAGGTATAGGGAACTGCAATTCAGCAGTTGCATTTATATACGTCGTACCCCCTAAGAAATATACCTCACCTTTATTAGAAACTTGACGCGGACCTATCCCATTGTATTTGAAACCTCGAATTAGATCAAAACTTTTAAACATATCGAAGATACGAGCACCTTCTTGACCTATTTCGTGAATATAACCAGCACCGAAGGAAAGTAAACCGACAAGATCCATTGGATCAGAAAGAGTCCTATACATCATCGCTTTACCAGTTGTTTTCAAAAATTTTGCATTTCCGCCAAGTCCAGCATACTCTTGAAGAACACGCACATACAAACCATCATGAGGATTTCTCATATCATCAATAGTGTTATAAGTCAGACCATAAGTAATCGACGAACGCTTCCAAGGACTATGTTTTGCAGCTTGAACAATAGCACCAGAATATTTATCATATAGTTCTTTTGTAACAACATCATTGGTTAAATCATAATTCCCACCAAAATCGTATTCTTCTTGGACATAGGAATAAGTTAGATTAGCAGATAACTGGTCACTAATAGGCACTCCAAATCGAAGCGAACCGCCTGTTTGGCGTACGTCATATGCTTTATCAGCACGATAGGTACTGCGGAAAAGATCAACACCAGCAGATAAGCGGTAACCTAAAAAATGGGGATCAACAAACGATAAATTATAATTACGAGACTTTTCTTGTCCTGCACCTAAACCTAAACGCACATATTGACCACGTCCTCCAAGATTATGCTCAGCAAGAGATACTTCAAATGACATCCCAGGACTCGTACCACCTGTCGTATATCCTCCAGAAAAAGAAAGATTACCTGTAGGAGCTTCCACTACATCTATAACCAAAACAACCTGATCATGCTGATCCGTCGGAATCATTGAAATATTAACCGCTTTGAAAAAGCCTAAATTTTCTAACCGGCGTTTTGCTCTCTGCAATAAAGTTTGATTGAAAGCATCTCCCTCATTTAAATCAATCTCACGGCGGATAACATAATCATGCGTCTTATCATTTCCACGTATTTCAATACGCTGGACATAAGCCCGTGAACCTTGTTCAACATTGTATACAATTGAAATTGTATGATTTGTCAAATTACGATTCCCCCGCGGTTCAATTTTAGCAAAAGCATATCCTGAATCCGCAAATTTATTATTGATAATTGCAACAGATTGCTCGATATTTTCTGCGCTATAAACGTCACCAGGATGTGTTTTTAGTGATTTTCTTATAGACTTAACATCAATTCCCTCAATATCGCTTTCAATCTGGATATCACCAATTTTATAGCGCGCTCCTTCATCAAGAACGAAGTCAATTTTATATGCATTACTTGTTTCATCAAAAACTGCTTTAGATGAAACAACTCGAAAATCTGCGTAACCACGATTATAATAAAAGCGACGTAAAGCTTCTTCATCTACCGCTAAACGTTCTTCACTATAAACATCACCTCTCATCAACAATGACATTATACCCGAAGGCTTCGTTATAATTACATCACGTAAACGCCGACTCCCAAAAGCCTTATTGCCCTTAAATGTAATATTACTAATCTTTGTTTTTCGGCCTTCAACAATATTAAAAACCACATTTACACGCCCTTTTCCAAGATTAATGGTTTGAACTGTAACAGTGACGTTATTGCGACCAACAGTCTTATAAGCTTCACGAATCACATTTATATCAGCCGAAAGCTTAGCAGAATTAAATGGTTCATTTGGTTTTAACGAAATAAATCGTTGAAGATCGGGATCTTTAAAGGATTTATTTCCTTGAAATAATACCTGATTGACTACCGCATATTCTTTAACTAGCACAACCAGCTTATCGTGTACTTGATTTATCTTAACATCATAAAATAAACCTAAACCGAAAAGCTGCTTCACTGCAGCATCAACATCACCACTGGAAAAGTTTTGTCCAGCTTTTATGTCCATATTATCTCGAATTGCCTGAGCACTTACAAATTTATTCCCACGAACTTCGATAGAATTAACCACAGATGCCCGCACCTCTCCAACCATCATAACTGACATCAGAGCTGTTGTTGGAACAACTCCCCCCATAGCTAACGCTAACATAGATACCGCACTTAAAAATTTTAAATTTGTAGTCATTGGCCTTTTTTACCTTGTCTTATTTCCTAGATACGATTCCTCAAAAAGCTAACTTCCATAACAACTCTTTGTGTTCACAATATTCACAGCAAAATCTCCCACCCTTTAACTAATAACCACAACACACAATGCCACACTATTTCACGGACATAGCAAATAATTTTCAAATTACATCTCTCACTATTACTCAATTTCTAAAATGTTTTCCATAATTTAATTGGCTAAACTAACAAAAATAATCATTAAACAGCGCAAAAATCATAAATAAGAAAACTATGCAAAAACCTAAATAAAAAATAACTTCTCGAATTTTATTAGAAACAGACCTACCAGAAAGAGCTTCAATAACATGAAATAACAAATGCCCACCATCAAGAGGTGGAATCGGAAAAAGATTGATAAGTCCAATACCAATTGAAAGAAAAGCTGTAAAGTTCAACAAAGAAATAAAACCTGTTTCACTAACTTGCCAAGCAATTTTAACAGTTTTGGAGGGACCACTTAACCTGCAATGATCTTCTTTTCCTCCTATTAAACGACCAACAAAGAGAATTGTCTGTGTTGCAATGTACATCGTACGCTCTGATGCAGCAACAACTGCTTCTCCCAAATTGTAATAAATATGTTTTTCATAAACCGGATCTAAACGTGTAGGATCATTTGGATCAACAGGCGCGCCAACTCCTATCATTCCACTTAAAACGCGATTACCAAACCCATCATCCTGCTCGATCACAGTTGGTGTAATCACTTTAGTAAACATCTGCCCCATGCGATCTATTTTAAATTCAATAGGATCCCCGCCATGAAAAGCAACATAAGCCGCCAAATCTTCAAAACTTTCAACCCGTCGTCCATCCATTTCAACAAAACGATCACCTAAAACCAAACCAACCTGAGCAGCAGGAGAATTTTCTATCAAAGAACCAACAACAGGCTCAGTAGCTATACGTCCATAAGTAAAGAAAAAAAATGTTAAAATAACAACAGTAAAAAGAGCGTTAAATAAGGGACCAGCAAAGACTGTCGCTGCTTTTTTCCAAGCATGAGCACTAGTAAATGAACCACAAATCACAGAAGATGTTTTAGATGATGGTGTGCTCGCTCTATTTTCGTCATCAACAAACTTTACATACCCTCCTAAAGGAATAAGCGCTAAACGCCATTGTGTGCCATGCTTATCTGTATAACCAACTATTTGAGGACCAAATCCAAGCGAAAAAACCGATGCTTTAATACCGCACCAACGCCCAATGAGATAGTGCCCAAGTTCATGCACAAAAATGATAATCATAACAACAAAAAAAACATTCAAACTTCTCAAAAGCAAGTCGCTTATAGCGAATATGTGATTCCAAAATTCCAAGACATATTCTCCTAATTAAACTATACAAAAAAGATTAAAAGGCGTCTCCATATCAGACATAAACGAACCAATTAAATAAAGAAGAAAAGTAGCACCTACCAACCCATCCATACGATCCATAAATCCACCATGTCCAGGTAATAAAGAACTAGAATCTTTAATGGAAAACTGTCTTTTTAACCATGATTGCCCCAAATCACTCACTTGCGAAACAATTGATAAAACGAGAGCAAGTAATGGTATGAAAAAATTTGCTAAATTCACGTTCAAAAAATAAAAAGCAACTAATACACCGCTAGAAACTCCAACAAGTGTACCACCAATTGCCCCTGACCATGTTTTGTTAGGAGAAAATCGCGGCGCTAATTTTGGTCCACCAAGTGCACGTCCACTAAAATATCCAGCAATATCTGTTCCCCACACGATCGCAAATAAAAAAATAACAACCCAAAATCCCAATTCTCCATCACCTCGTAAAAAGGATAAAGCTACAACAGGAAAAGATGCGTATAAAAAACCAAAGAAAACCCAACTAATATTTTTACAGGATCCAATCGCTAACAGCGTTGCAAAAACTATTAAAGCAGAAAAAATTAATGAAGAAGACATATCTAATACTAAGAAGGAACCAAAAACCAAATAAAAAATACCCGCCAATATTTTTTGTAAATTATTCCACTTTTCTTTAGTAATACTAATCCACTCATAAAGAATAAAACCGCCAATTAACCATACAAACAAAAAAAATGTAATTCCCCCAAACCATGTTAAAAACAAAGCAATGCTACCAAAAATAAAAGCTGTAAGAATACGAGAAACAAGATTAGACAAAACAACATCCAAAATAATAAACTAAAAACACAAATTAAAAAATCAGCGCAAACAAAAAGCTTTGCTGAACAATATTTATACATTTAATTTTGCAAAATTTTCTGTAAATTATCATAAATAATTTGATATATGAAGATGCTGCTCACAAAACTAGTATTAACTATAAAATTTTATTCATCCATTAAGATCAATTCTAAAACACATTTGTAAATATATCTCCGGATGTCAAAAATCAGACAAACGCTTTTTATAACATACGCAAATGATTAAGCTTTGATCAGTAAGTTCTGATCATAAAAGCATCTTTATAGCAAACTACCAATAATACTCTAATGTGCTCAAAAAAAAGATAGTAGAGAATCTAATGTATAAACACAAACTTATCTATCCCTTCCAGCTATACTCTTCATAACTGAGAGCTCATATAATAATGACAGCATTACTTTAAATATATACTCCTTACTCGAGTACCTATTATGGAACTTGATCAATTCATGAACAATAAAAAACATTCTTATCGTGCAATTAAACAATATCATATTTTTAAATTTTAATGATTCAATTAAATTTTTTAATAAATAATCTTACCCAATCCACAGATAAAAATTTTAAAATACTAGCTATTTCAAATTACTTCTACCCATATATGACATAAAAAATGTGCCCACTCTCTTCTTGCGTCATGCTCTACATTACATACTGCGCACGCATAAATTTTCTATTCTTATCGATAAAAACGAGCCACACAGCGTGGATATAATATTTTTTAATAACAAAATCATCTTAAACTTGCATAATTTCAGATTCTTTCACAGCTAAAACTTTATCAATATCAGCAATAGTCTCATCCGTAATTTTTTGAACTTTTTCGGATAAAGTATGAGCTTCGTCTTTACCAATCTCACCTTCTTTTTCTAATTTTTTTAAATTATCCATACCATCGCGACGAACGTGGCGAGTAGCAACACGAGCCTGCTCTGCATATTGATGCGCAATTTTTACGAGTTCTTTACGGCGTTCTTCGTTTAATTCAGGCAAAGGAATACGCAAATTCATACCATCAGTAATGGGATTTAAACCAAGTCCAGAATCGCGAATAGCACGTTCTACAGTTCCTACCATCGTTTTATCCCACACAGAGACTGAAAGCATCCGCGGTTCTGGAACAGAAATATTTGCAACCTGATTTATGGGGACAATCGCACCATAAGCCTCAACTGTTAACGGCTCTAATAAACTGGCTGAAGCTCGCCCAGTTCGTAGACCACCTAATTCATGTTTAAAAGCCGAAATAGCTCCATCCATGCGACGCTTCAGATCATCCATAATTGCTATAACACTCATATTTCTGCCTCCTTTAATTACGCCCTAAAGACTATCCTCATTCCGATACTATTGTAAACTGCCCCGTTCCACTTAATACCTTAGCTAAACCACCTTTTTCATGAATAGAATATACGATAATTGGTACACTATTTTCACGCGCTAAAGTAACTGCTGTTGTATCCATAATAGACAACCCTAACCGCAAAATCTCAATATGCGTTAACTGGTCAAAACGCTTAGCCGTAGGATCTATTTTTGGATCTGCAGAATAAATACCATCCACCTGCGTCCCTTTTAGTAAAACATCTGCGCCAATTTCTGCTGCACGTAAAGTAGCAGCAGAATCTGTTGTAAAAAATGGATTACCAGTACCGCCAGCAAAAATAACGACTTTTCCTTGATTCATATAACCTATCGCTTTACGTTGTGAAAAACTTTCACAAATTTGTGGCATAGCAATTGCAGATAACACAACTGTTTCAACTCCTAACTTTGTCAAAGATGTTCGTAATGCTAAAGAATTAATAGCAGTTGCAAGCATTCCCATATGATCACCAGTTACACGATCTCCACCATGCGAAGCAACAGCAACTCCACGAAAAATATTACCCCCACCTATAACAATGGCAACTTCTACACCCATCGCCCGCGCTTCAGCAATATCAGCAGCGATACGATCTACAACTGAAACATCAATTCCAAAACTCTGCTTTCCCATAAGAGCTTCACCAGAAACTTTTAAAAGAATACGCTTATACTGAAGCGCTAACGTCATTACTCATCTCCCAAAAAGCATATTTATTCTTTGCTTTTTCGATACCACTAAGGGCACCACCTTATCGCGTGACGCCCTCTAAATAATCAATACTTTTTTATATTAGTAATTTTATAATTAGTGGTATGATTTTAAATTCATAACCAATAGCATAAAAAACTATTAACTTTTAGCAGCAGCCGCGACTTCTGCAGCAAAATCAGACTCTTCTTTCTCCACACCATCGCCTAGTGCGAAACGAATAAAACCTGTAATCTTTGCTGGCGCACCAATTGATTTCTCAGCATCTTTTAAGGCTGCCTCAACAGTCACATCAGGGTTCATAACAAAAGTTTGAGATAGCAAAACAACTTCTTCATAAAACTTACGCATACGCCCCTCTACCATTTTTTCAATGATATTCTCAGGTTTACCAGATTGACGCGCTTGATCTGAAAAAATTGCTTTTTCACGCTCAACTGCACTAACATCAACATCTTCTGCTGTTAACGCCAACGGATTAGTTGCAGCAACATGCATCGCGATTTGTCGACCAAAAGCGACAGCAGCTTCTTTATTCCCTGTAGTTTCAACAGCAACCAAAACACCAAGTTTTCCAAGCCCTTCAGCCACACTATTATGTATATAGGTAGCAACTACACCTTCCTCAACAGATAATTTAGCAGAACGACGAAATGTCATATTTTCACCAATCGTGCCAATCGCATCTTTAATTGTCGCTTCTACAGTTTTTTCAGAACCTGGGTAAAAGGATGCAGCAACAGCTTCAACATCACCTTGCGTATCCAAAGCAGCTGTCGCTACATTGCGTACAATATCCTGAAATACTTCGTTGCGCGCAACAAAATCTGTTTCAGAATTGACCTCAACCAAAACTGCGCTTTTGTCTTTTGATACAACTCCAATTAGCCCCTCAGCTGCTGTACGACCAGCCTTTTTATCTGCCTTAGCTATCCCTTTTTTGCGAAGCCAATCAATCGCAGCTTCCATATCACCATCAGTCTCTGCCAAAGCCGCTTTACAGTCCATCATACCAGCGCCAGATAATTCCCGAAGTTCTTTTACTTGTGCAGCAGTAATGCTCATATTTGTTTGCCTCTTTGTTCTATAACGATGAAAGCGCACAACAATCTATGCACGCCTACAATCTTCTTTTTAGAAATAATCACCTTAACAGGCGTTTTGAATTATTATTCAGAAGCCGGAACTTCATTTTCCAAAATGGGCTCCACAGGTGCATCAGCTTGAGCTCCTAAATCAATACCCATCGCACCTTGCTGACGGGCAATGCCGTCAAGAGCTGCACGAGCAACGAGATCACAATAAAGAGAAATCGCGCGTGAAGCATCATCATTACCCGGAATTGGATAATCGATGTTATCAGGATCGCAATTGGTATCAATAACAGCAATCACTGGAATACCTAAACGCTTCGCTTCTTGAATAGCAATATTTTCCTTATTTGTATCAATAATAAATATAAGATCTGGGACAGACCCCATATCTTTAATACCGCCAAGAGCACGATTAAGTTTTTCACGATCACGCTCAAGGTTTAAACGTTCTTTTTTAGTAAAACCCTGAGCCTCAGCAGCGAGAATTTTATCAAGCTTACGCAAACGATGTATCGAATTAGAAATTGTTTTCCAATTTGTAAGCATACCGCCAAGCCAACGCGCATTAACATAATATTGTGCTGAACGATTTGCTGCATCAGCAATACTATCAGCGGCCTGCCGCTTAGTACCAACAAATAAAATGCGACCACCACGCGCAACCGTATCTGAAACGAGTTTAAGCGCCTGATGCAAAAGTGGAACAGTCTGAGCAAGATCAATAATATGGATATTATTGCGCTGTCCATAAATATAAGAAGACATCTTTGGGTTCCAACGATGTGTCTGGTGACCAAAGTGTACACCTGCTTCTAAAAGCTGGCGCATAGTAAAATCTGGTAATGCCATAATTTATCCTTTCCGGTTTAACCTCCGCGAAAAAAAATAGGAAACCCTACACCGGCGGATACTTGCTAAACTTCTTCTGCAAATACCCAAATTTCGCATGTGGAATAAAATAAGCATACTAATATTTGTTTCTTTTTCAAGTTATTTTCTGCAATTATTTAATGTTTACATTGATCACTTTTTTTCTCAATATCAAATAATTCAAGACTATTTAGTTTTGCGCGCACTGCAAAAGTCCCATAATCTACATAAAGATCGCGCATAACACCATTTTCATACAAAAGAAAACTGGTACGATAAACAGGTAAACCATCTTTATTTTCTACATCATCAAAATAAGAAATTGTAACGGGCCAATATCCTTCCGCATCTAATTTTCCTATTTTTTGCGCTTCAGCATCAGATACTTGTGTCTTTTTTTCTCCAATAACTACACTTTCTTTTATGATTTTATTTGCTTTGTCTGTCCCATCAAACACAGTAGTATGATAGAAATTATGTCCTGCCTTTGCATGCTGAATGATATTTTTTAATTGCATGATTGGAAACTCAGCCATTGCAAGCTTATATTCTTTCTTTTTTGGTTTTTGCAGTTTAACTACAATACCATCGGGAGTATGTTCAGCTAATCCTTCAGCACTGTGCGCAATATCTTGTCCTATCTGATCTATAACATTAAAGCGAAATGTACGACCATCACCCGTTTCATAACTAGTTGTTTGTTGATCGGTTAAACGTGCAGGCATATCTTCAATATGGATACGGCTAATAAAACGAAAACGTGTAGTGTACCCCTGACACGCCGAACCCGTAAGTTCGTAAACCATTCGCCCAGTCATTCCTAAAATCGCCATTTCATTGGAAGCACTATCAAGCTGAAAATCGTAGATAGCACGATGAGGTGCAACAAAAATGCTTTTTTCAGCTGTTGCAGAACATAAAAAAGAAACATATAAAATTATTATAAATAATGATCTGATCATTCCCAATTTCCGATTCTATTCTGCTGCACGCCACCATACACTAAGGCATCAGAAACTCACGCCTTAATCAATCAAAAATTTCCTTAAATCAAAAGATAGTTTATGCAATAGATGATGTCTTACAAGCAATAGATGATGTCTTACAATAGTTGTGGAATTTAAATAAGGCAACCAAACAAAACATTTTATTAACCGTACATTTTCTTAAATCAAAAAATAGTTTATGCAATGAGCGTATTATAAAACAACTATGGGATTTAAATTATGACAAACTCTATTGAAAGCTCTCTTAAAAAATTCGGTATTACTATTCCTGAAGCAACAAAATCCATTGCAAATTATGTAACAACATTACGAATCGGCAACCAACTTTTTATCTCTGGACAGCTTCCTCTTTTGGATGGGAAACCAACAGCTATTGGTAAAGTTGGCGCGGACGTTAGCATCGAGCAAGCAAAAAAAGCAGCTGAAATCTGTGCGATCAATATTCTTGCACAAATAAAAGCAGCTATCGGTGATTTAAATAAAATAAAACAAGTGGTAAAAATTACTGTTTTCGTTGCTGCTGATACCAATTTTACCAACATTCCTCTTGTTGCTAATGGAGCTTCTGATTTATTGACCAATATCCTTGGTGAATCTGGAAAACATGCTCGATCAGCTGTTGGTGTTGCGACTCTTCCTATGGGGGTTCCAGTAGAAATTGAAGCCATCATAGAAATTTAAGTTCTTCATAAATAGTATAGTGAAGTACTTACACAAAGCAAAAATTAAATGCAATAATCTCTTTTATTGATATTCTATAAACTATTGCATCATCCTTTTGTTTTGAACATAAAACCCTAATAAAGGAAGTATTTATATGAAACAAACTTATGACAATAACAATATTTTTGCTAAATTAATTCGCAATGAAATCCCTTCTGTTCGTGTTTATGAAGATGAGGATGTCATCGCATTCATGGATATAATGCCACAAGCACCAGGACATACACTAGTCATTCCTCGGAAAGCTTCAAGGAATCTATTGGATGCAGATACTGAAACACTATTTCCAGTTATTAAAGCTGTCCAAAAAATCGCCAATGCTGTAAAAAAAGCTTTTCAAGCAGATGGTATAACAGTCATGCAATTTAATGAAGAAGCCAGCCAACAAACCATTTTTCACCTCCATTTTCATATCATACCACGTATAAAAGGGGTGGAACTTATCCCTCATAATGATGTCATAACATCTACAGAAATGCTTGAAGAAAATGCGAAAAAAATTCGAGCTGTTCTTTAAAGAACACTATTAAGTTGTAGGACTTTTTTTCTCTATCTTCTTTTTTGAAGAAAATATGGCCTTATTACCTTTTGAACGAACAGACGTATCGGAAGATAAAATTTTTAACAGCAAACCTTTCTTCTCTCCATCTTGTTTGTGTGTCGATACGCGCACCATGCCACCATTACGCAATTTTCCAAACAAAATTTCATTAACCAACGGTTTTTTAATATGTTCTTGTATTACACGACTCAATGGACGCGCACCCATCTGAGCATCATACCCCTTATTAGCAAGCCAAGCGACAGCAGAAGCATTTAGCTCAAAACAGATACCTCGATCAGCCAATTGTGCCTCAAGTTGAAAAATAAATTTTTGGACAATTTGGCTGATTACCAACTGAGATAAAGGCGAAAACGGAATAATGGCATCCAGCCGATTACGAAATTCTGGTGTAAACAATCGATTAATAGCTTCTATATCATCACCATCGCGCTGCACTTTACCAAACCCAATAGCCGATTTTGCCATATCCGAAGAACCCGCATTAGTTGTCATAATTAAAATGATGTTACGAAAATCAATCTTTTTTCCATTATGATCAGTTAATTTACCATAATCCATCACCTGCAATAAAATATTATACAACTCTGGATGCGCTTTCTCGATCTCATCCAATAATAAAACTGCATGAGGATTCTGATCAACTGCGTCTGTAAGAAGACCGCCTTGATCAAAGCCTATGTAACCTGGAGGAGCTCCTATTAAACGCGCTATAGCATGCCGTTCCATATATTCTGACATATCAAAACGTAACAGCTCAATTCCCAAAAAAGATGCAAGCTGCTTTGCAACCTCAGTTTTTCCAACACCTGTTGGTCCTGAAAATAAATAACCTCCTATTAACTTTTCTGATTCACGTAATCCCGCCCGCGCCAATTTAATTGATAATACCAACGCTGAAATTGCCTGTTCTTGTCCATAAACGACATTTTTAAGCTCTTTTTCAAGATTGCTAAGTATCTTCTGATCGTCACCAGAAACTGTTTTTGGTGGAATTCTTGCCATAGTGGCAACAGTAGCTTCAATTTCTTTAATGCCTATACTCTTTTTACGCTGTTTTTTTGGTAAAAGCATCTGCGCTGCACCACTTTCATCAACAACATCAATGGCTTTATCAGGCAACCGGCGATCAACCATATACCGTGAAGATAACTCTACAGATGCCCTCATTGCCTCATCTGTGTATTTGATTTGATGAAAATTTTCAAAATACGGCTTCAGTCCCTGCAAAATTTTAATAGCATCGGCAATAGAAGGCTCATTAACATCAATTTTTTGGAAACGTCGCTCTAAAGCTCGATCTTGTTCAAAAATTTTGCGATACTCTTTGTAAGTCGTTGAACCAATGCATCGAATAATTCCTGAAGATAGTGCAGGTTTTAAAAGATTTGCTGCATCCATATTCCCTCCCGATGTAGCACCTGCTCCAATCAATGTATGAATTTCATCAATAAATAGAATAGCACTTGGATATTGCTCAAATTCTTTAATGACTTGCTTCAATCGTTCTTCAAAATCACCGCGATAACGCGTGCCAGCAACAAGCCCTGCCATATCTAGGGAAAATATTGTTGCGTTTGACAAAATTTCAGGTACCTGTCCATCAACAATACGTTTAGCCAGCCCCTCGATTATAGCTGTTTTTCCAACACCAGGATCACCTATTAAAAGCGGATTATTTTTTGACCTTCGACATAAAATCTGAATCATTCGTGAAATTTCCATATCACGGCCAATCAATAAATCAATTTTCCCGCTACGTGCTTTGCAATTTAAATCAATACAATATGCAGTAAGTGCATCCGTAACCTTTTCATCATTGTCTAAAACTTGCTGATCCAATTGCTCTTCAAGATCTTCAAGTAACATAGATAACCCTTCATCACGCGTAACACCGTGTGAAATAAAACGCACAGCATCATAACGCGTCATTCCCACCTCTTGAAGGAAATATGCTGCATGACTTTCATGTTCAGAAAAAATTGCAACGAGAACATTTGCCCCTGATACTTCTTCCTTACCAGCCGATTGAGCATGTATCACTGCACGTTGGATAACACGCTGCAAAAACACTGTCGGTTTTGTATCTCCATCAGCTCTAATCTGTACATCCAATTCTGACTGTATATAATTAGTTAAGCGCTCTCGCAATTCTTCCAAATTTACCTGACAAGCCTGAATAACTGAGCTTGCATCAGTATCATCTAGCAAAGCAAGCAGAAGATGCTCTAATGTCGCATACTCATGCTGTGCTTGAGTTGCAATTGTTAATGCACGATGCAAAGCTTTTTCAAGATTTGGCGTAAAAGATGGCATAACCCCTCACTTCCATTCCATTACACATTGTAATGGATGTTCATTTTGGCGCGCGCATTCCATAACTTGCACAACTTTCATTTCAGCTACTTCATAAGTGTAAGTTCCGCATTCGCCTATTCCATTTTGATGAATATCTAGCATGATACGCGTTGCTTCTTCGAAATTTTTTTTAAAAAACTTCTTCAAAATAAAAACAACAAAATCCATAGGTGTATAATCATCATTAAGCAAAAGGACGCGATACAGCTTAGGCTTCCGAAGTTTTGGCTTAGTCTTGGATATTATGATAGAATCATACCTGCTTTCTTTCCAATTTTCGTCCTTTTTATTGTGCATAGTGGTATAGAATACAGAGTCCATTATTAATTTTTGCATCAGCATTATTTTCGTGCAGTGTTTTTTTTATCAATTTTAAGTCCTTTCATAACTATTGCAATACACATTTGCACAAGAAAAAAGCTTTCTTTATGGTTAAGTTGGACTAAACATGAAAACTCACAAAATGATTCACGTAAACAAATTGGTAATACCATTTGTCTAAACTGTAACGATAGACTGTAGCGATAGGGGGGTCTTAATAGAATTTTCAGAGTAAATGAAAAAACGGGATACTACAAGTGCATATTAATTACCAAAAAATCGTGCGTTATTATAAAAAGCTCACAATATCTTTTATTATTTTAGCTTTTTTTCATTCTTGGGCATTTGCTACTCCTCAGGGAGCATACCCCGATAAATACGCAGCTATTGTTATAGATGCAAATACGGGAGAAACCTTATTTCAAGCAAATGCAACATTAAAACGTTATCCTGCTTCTTTAACAAAAATGATGACATTATATATGTTATTTGAAGCTATACATACGCGTCGTATAACACTAAATACACCAATTCCTATTTCAAATTGTGCAGCTGCACGCCCACCGACAAAAATGGGACTTAAAGCAGGTCAAACAATTTCTGCAGAAGCAGCTGCTAAAGCACTCATTACAAAATCAGCAAATGATGTTGCAACGGCAGTTGCCGAATATCTTGGTGGTAATGAAAAAAAATTTGCTCAAAAAATGACCACAAAAGCTCGCAGACTCGGAATGATGCATACGCATTTTGCAAATGCTTCAGGACTCCCTGATATGCATAATTATTCGACAGCGCAAGATATGGCCATTTTATCATTAGCCCTACGAAAAGATTTTCCACAACAGTATAAATTATTTAAAATAACGAGTTTTACTTTTGATGGGCGGACAATTAACAGCCATAATAAATTAGTTAAAATCATGAAAGGCGTTGATGGAATTAAAACAGGTTATACACAAATGTCAGGTTCTAATTTAGCTACATCGATGCGTATAGATGGACGTTCTATTGTCGCTATCGTTATGGGTGGCAAATCATCTACCGCACGTGATGAGCATATGGCTAATCTATTAAGTACATACTTGCCGAAAGCAAGCCGTGTGAAAAATAATGAAAGTTTAATAGCCTCTGCACGCTACAACCTACCTACTGGCATAAACATTCCTATACCAGTTATTAAAGCTGATCTAAACAATCTAGATGATGAAGTTTCCACTCTTTTGACAGCGCTTGCAGAGCAACCTAAAAATTTTAATGTAGCAATAGCGGCTGTAAACCAAGCTATTATACCAATCCCTAATCCCCAAAAAGCTATTGCTGTTAAAGCCGATAAAATTATAACGGCATCTTTATCTACTAAAACTGGATGGGCTATTCAAATTGGTTCGCTTCCTAATAAAAAACAAGCAAATGCTCTTCTTTTAAAAGCAAAAAATACAGCTTATTCCTCCTTAAAACATGCATCTTCACATACGCAACTATTTGAAAAAAGTGGACACCATTATTATCGTGCTAGATTTACAGGTTTTTCATCAAAAAAAGCTGCATTAGACGCTTGTTCCACTTTAAAGAAAGCAAATTTTAACTGCTATACTGTAGCGTATTAAAAACTTTTAAATTCTGCATTAAGGACAGTACCATGACAGATAACGCCATTGCTTCATCTCCTGAAAAAAAAAAATTGCTGAAGCAGTCATCTCTCCTTTCACTACGTTCTCTTCATGACGCTGTGATAAAATTCGCTGGTTTAAAACACACTCCTCCGACACTAAGCACTCACCACCTTGTCAATCTTCTCATTTGCCAAACAACTAGAAATCGTCGTCTAGCTACACCTCCTGTACGCATTCATTTACGTGTTGTAAGCAAAACTGGTAGCGTGCCTATTAAAATCCGTCTAGGTGCAACAAACGTTTAAGTTCATAGAAAAACTCTGCAAAAATTATTTTATTAATGAAAATATTCGCGCATTATCTATAGGCTTTTTAAAATGTCTCTCTTCTTTATATTTACAAATATAAAAATGTACTGCAAATTTTTGTTCAACTACTTAAGTGCTGTATATCTTCAGCTTTTAAATAGATTGATAGAAACATCTCCCTAAAACAACGTTATAAATATTAAACGTTAGCATAATTCTTGAGTTTAACGTCAAAGAGCATTTTTCGTATTTTTTCTGTAAATCAAAAATAGGCATCTATTAGCCACAAGCATCAAAAAATTGGATATTACCGTAAACAATTTAACAAGCCCTCCTTCTTTAATAATTTATGAACCCTCGTAAATATTGCAAATTCTGTATGAGGTTATTTAAGCTTCTTAAACTTAGCTTTCTAACATACAAAAAAATTTTAACATACAACCCACTTTATAGATAATGAAAACAAATTTATCAAATTAAGTATCGTGACACACTTAACAAGATATCACATTAACTGCGAGACCTGCTTTACTTGTTTCTTTATAGCGCTCACTCATATCGTGTCCTGTTTGACGCATTGTTTCTATACAAGCATCCAAAGAAACAAAATGCTCTCCATTTCCGTATAACGCAAGAGAAGAAGCTGTCACTGCCTTAACTGCTCCCATTGCATTACGCTCAATACAAGGAACCTGCACAAGACCTGCAACTGGATCACATGTCATTCCCAAATGGTGTTCAAGAGCAATCTCTGCTGCATTTTCAATTTGAGCTGGTGTCCCACCCAATGCTGCTGTCAACCCTGCTGCTGCCATTGAAGATGCAGCTCCAACCTCTCCCTGACAACCAACCTCTGCACCAGAGATAGAAGCATTATGTTTTATGACACCACCAATGGCTGCTGCTGTTAACAAAAAAGTACGTATTCCTTCTCGATCTGAACCATCATTAAACTGAAGATAATAACGCAAAACAGCAGGTACAATACCAGCTGCACCATTTGTTGGCGCAGTAACAACACGACCACCCGCTGCATTCTCCTCATTCACTGCGATAGCGTAAACAGAAAGCCAGTCATTTGCCAAAAATGGATAATTATGATTCTTTTTTCGATTTTCTATAAGTTTATCATACAATTTTTTAGCACGCCTTTGAACATGCAATTCACCCGGCAATTCACCTTCTTTTGACAGTCCTCTATCAATGCAATTAGTCATAGCTGAAAAAATTTCATCAAGCCCATTATCAAGAGCAGAACGTTCCATCTTTGTCTCTTCGTTTATGCGCTTCATTTCAGCAATCGATAGCCCTGATTTTTCCGCCATCAATAGCATGTTCTTTGCAGAATCAAAAGGATAAGGCACCTCAGATACGTCTGGTTGTACATTACGATTTATAGTATTTAACTCATTCTCGGTTACAACAAAGCCACCGCCAATAGAATAATAAACTTGCCTTAAAAGAACATTTCCATCAGAATCAAGTCCTTCAAACGCAAGTCCATTAGCATGTCCAGATAAAGTGATTTTCTTTTCAAAAATAAGATCACTGTACAAATTAAATTGATAAGCAGGATGACCTTCTGGTTGTACCTTCTTTTCGCACTCAACCTTTTCCAACAGTAAACCTATGCGATCAGGATCCACAGTAGAGACCTTTTCTCCCAAAAGCCCTAATACAATGGCTCTATCTGTAGCATGACCAACTCCTGTAAAAGCCAATGAACCATAAAGATAGACACGTATACGAGAAACTTCCCCATGAGATGACTGAGAAAAATTTCGTGCAATAATCTCTTGCAAAAACATATTAGCAGCAGTCATTGGCCCCATCGTGTGCGAGCTGGAAGGGCCAATACCAATTTTAAAAAGTTCAAAAACGGATAGAAACACCAAACACCTCAAAATTAAATATAAACTTTGAGTATATGCTTTTTTATCACTTTTGTCTCACTTAAAATCAAACTGTTAGATAAATTAAAAAAATAACAGCAATAAATATAAATGTTGCTCGTCGTGCTACCAGCCAACATTTCTTTTCTATAATGCTTTCCATAGCCAACCTTTGAAAAACTAATAATGATCTTTGAATAATCATTATTTCAATGGGCTAAACGTAGTAAAATAAATATTAACATGCAATATTAAAATTAAATGGAAACAAAAAATTTTTACTTAATTATTTTTCGCAAAAAATGGAACTATTAAGACTTTATTCAATGATAAAAAGTACAGTTTTAATAAAATGTACAAAAATTTTCGATTGATTCACGTTCAGTTTCTATATTATTTTCTGGTGCGTTTACATCACGATAACCAAGTGACATACCACAAATAATCTGTCGGTCAGAAGGTATTGATAAAAGCGTATGGATTTGTTCGTAATAATCAGCAAAAGAAGCCTGAGGACAAGTATCTAACCCGAACCCACGTGCAGCTAACATAATGGTCTGCATAAACATACCTAAATCAAGCCAACTGCCAATTTCCATATCGCGATCCATTGTAAACAAAAACCCTACAGGTGCACCAAAAAATAAAAAATTCCGTGCCTTCTGACGAAGCATTTTTTCTTGTTCACCTTTTTGAATCCCAAGACTCTTATAAAGATCTAAACCTACTTTTTTACGTCGAGAAAGATAAGGTTCCCGCCACTCTCGTGGATAATAATGACGTTCCCGTTTTCCTTCCACTCCAGATAGTACTAATTGAGAAAGCTCTTGTCCTACTTTTTTCAATATTTTTCCCGTAAGAACAATCACTTGCCATGGTTGAATATTTGTTCCAGATGGAGAGCGTGCTGCAAGCTTCAAAATTTCTTCAATTGTTTCTTGTGGAACCGGTTTATCAATAAAAGCTCGAATTGACTTTCGTGATAAAATAGATTGAAAAACATTAATAGAAGAATTTTTCATTTTTTACTTTCTTTTATAGTTTGCTTTTTATTAATAGACTCAGTACGCAATTAAAAAATTTCACATTTTTTTCTCTGATCTACTTTTACAGAATAATTTATGTACTCCTCCTTCAATAGTACTGAGAATTAAAGATTGATAAGCCTATTCTTTAATGAAAAAAACAATCATTAATGATAAAAAATGAAATAAATTTAAAATTAGATTAATGGTTAATTTCCTAATTTAACTAAATTTTCAAAAAATTTTATCCATGTTTTGTATATCAGGTAGAAGACCATTACTATCGCGCTGTATTTTCTGTAAATAAATATTTTTTTATTAATCTTCGCACTTAATTTTTTTATTTATAATGGTCTATCTACGTATAAAATCATGTAACTTCTACACTATAAAGATACAAAAAGCTCCGTCTTGTTCATAATAATGTAAAGCTTGAGCAATAACTGATAATTTTTGCATCATCTCACTGATTGAGTAATATCAAAATATTTGATCATTCTATTCTTACAAGATGCACTATCACCAAAAGTGTGTATATCTTTTATAAAATCTTAATTGATACATTCTTCTCCCCCTTCATACATTTTGAAAGCAATGAAATTTTTTAGTATCATTGAAAAAGATTTTTTGTCATTTTATAAAAAATATTAACAAAAAAAATTTCTTTAATAGCTCACTCTCTTTTCTTACAGTAAATTAGTTAGTATATTTATTTTATATGTCTTCATATATTTAAAATAAATTTTTAATCTAACTGCATAAATGAAAAATTTTATACTTAAGCAAAAAATACTGATACCATAATAAATAAAACACAAATATAATAAAATGTTGAAAATACTTAAATCAAATAGCTTATTATTCTTATAAGAATGTTTTTCAAAAAATAGTTATTTTTGTATTTTATTATAGTTACCAAAACGTCTGAATTTTATATTCAGACGCTTTTTGTATTGTTTTACGCGTATTCAGATTATTCAGCAGCTGCACCAGTTGCCATATTTGTCAACATAATATTCGCCGTCTCGTTATTATTAGATTTGCACCGCTCATCTACAATTAAATCATCACGCACTGAAGCAATGCGGCGAATTTGAGCAATCGTACCACCTGTACCTGCAGGGATAAGACGACCAACAATAACATTTTCTTTAAGCCCTTGCAAAGTATCAATTTTTCCAGAAACAGCTGCCTCAGTAAGCACCCGAGTCGTCTCCTGAAACGATGCAGCAGAAATAAAGGATGGTGTTTGAAGAGATGCTTTTGTAATTCCAAGAAGGATAGGATTACCAGACGCAGGTTTTTTCCCTTCAGCAATCAAACTATCATTAATTTCATCTAATTCAATACGATCAACATGATCACCTGGAATATAACCAGAATCTCCAGATTCAGTAATTTCAACTTTTTGCAACATCTGACGGACAATCACTTCAATGTGCTTATCATTAATTAAAACACCCTGCAAACGATAAACTTCTTGAATTTCATTAACAAGATAAGATGCCAAAGCTTCAACACCCTTAATAGCCAAGATATCATGAGGTGCTGGATTACCATCAAGGATGTAATCTCCTTTTTCAATCTGATCACCTTCTTGAAAATGAAATAATTTTCCCTTTGGAATTAAATATTCTACTGGCTCCAGAGATTCATCATTTGGTTCAATGATAATACGACGCTTATTTTTATAGCCACGACCAAACCGTATCGTACCACTAACTTCGGCAATGATAGCATGATCTTTTGGACGTCGTGCTTCAAAAAGCTCAGCTACACGCGGCAGACCACCTGTAATATCTTTTGTTTTAGCACTTTCCATTGGTAAACGTGCAATAACATCACCCGCCTTCACATGAGCTCCAAGCTCTACAGAGAGAATGGTATCCACTGACATCATGTAACGCGCTTCTCCACCCTTATACAATTTGGCTATAGTCTCACCTTTCTCATCCGTATGGATAACAATAGCTGGCTTTAACTCAGCACCACGTGGATTAGCGCGCCAATCAACCACCAAACGCTTTGTAATACCTGTAGATTCATCAGCTGTTTCAGTAACTGATAAACCATCAATCATATCTTCAAAACCTACATAGCCATCAACTTCAGTTAAAATTGGACGTGTATAAGGATCCCATTCTGCTATACGCTGACCACATTTAACAACATCACCATCATCAACAAAAATATGTGCACCATAGCTAATACGATGCACAATACACTCTTTTCCAGTTTCATCCTTAATAACAACAGCTACATTACGCCCCATAACAACCAAACGACCGTCTGAATTGCGAACAATATTGCGATTGCGAATCTCTACTGTACCTTCATAAGATGCTTCTAAATGAGATGAATCAACAACTTGCGCAGTTCCTCCTAAGTGAAAGGTACGCATAGTAAGCTGTGTTCCAGGTTCCCCAATAGACTGAGCCGCAATAACACCAACAGCCTCACCTTGATTAACTGGAGTCCCACGTGCTAAATCACGACCATAGCACTTAGCACAAACACCAAGGCGCGTTTCACATGTTAAAGCAGAACGGATCTGAACAGACTGAATTCCAGCTTTTTCAATTTCTGCAACATCCGCTTCCTCAATCATAGCACCACCTTCGAGAATAACTTCTCCAGAAATTGGATGCAAAATATCAATAAGAGCTGTACGACCAAGGATTCTCTGACCAAGTGACGCAACGATTTGTCCTGCATCGACAATCGGTTGAATGGTAAGACCCTTTGCAGTACCACAATCGACTGCTGAAATAATCGCATCTTGTGCAACATCAACAAGACGTCGCGTTAGATAACCAGAGTTAGCCGTTTTTAACGCAGTATCAGCAAGCCCTTTACGCGCACCATGAGTCGAGTTAAAATATTCGTTAACAGTTAGACCTTCCTTAAAATTTGAAATGATTGGTGTTTCAATAATTTCACCTGATGGTTTTGCCATCAGACCACGCATACCAGCCAACTGCTTCATCTGATTAGCAGAACCACGCGCACCGGAATGTGACATCATATAGATTGAATTCATTTGCCTCTGACGACCTGTTTTAGGATCAAATTCAACAGTCTGAATACGTTTCATCATCTCATACGCAACGCGATCAGTACATTTTCCCCAAGCATCTACAACCTTGTTATATTTTTCACCCTGCGTAATTAAACCATCGTTATATTGCTGCTCATACTCTTTAGCCAATGCTTCCGTTTCTGCAACTAAACGTGACTTGCTATCAGGAATAACCATGTCATCTTTACCGAATGAAATCCCAGCACGACAAGCATGAGAAAAGCCAAGTTGCATAATATGATCACAAAAAATAACTGTCTCTTTTTGCCCACAGTGTCTATAAACCTGATCAATCATTTTAGAAATGTTCTTTTTAGTCATTTCCTGATTAACAATATCAAAAGAGATATTTGGATTTTTCGGCAAAAGTTCACCAATAATCAAACGACCAGGAGTTGTATCATAAAGTTTAGAAACTTCTTTTCCATCTTTATCTACATTTTTAAAACGACCTTTAATTTTTGTATGAAGAGTTACCACCTTATTTTCTAAAGCATGATGCAACTCTCCCATATCGGCAAATGCCATCCCTTCACCCGGTTCTTTTTCAAAAACAATCGAAAGATAATAAAGACCAAGAACCATATCCTGTGAAGGAACAATAATTGGTGCCCCATTAGCTGGATGAAGAATGTTATTGGTTGACATCATCAAAACACGTGCTTCAAGCTGCGCCTCAAGAGAAAGCGGAACATGAACTGCCATCTGATCACCATCAAAATCTGCATTAAAAGCAGTACACACCAATGGATGAAGCTGTATAGCCTTTCCTTCAATCAAAACAGGCTCAAAAGCTTGAATTCCTAAACGGTGCAATGTTGGTGCACGATTCAATAAAACAGGATGCTCACGAATAACCTCATCCAAAATATCCCAAACTTCTGGATGCTCTTTTTCAACAAGCTTTTTTGCTTGCTTTACAGTTGATGAATAACCCTTTGCATCAAGGCGAGCATAAATAAATGGCTTAAATAATTCAAGCGCCATTTTTTTAGGGAGACCACATTGGTGCAATTTTAATTCAGGACCTGTAACAATAACAGAACGACCTGAATAATCGACACGCTTACCTAACAAATTCTGACGAAAACGCCCCTGCTTTCCTTTTAGCATATCCGAAAGAGATTTTAATGGACGCTTATTTGCTCCAGTAATCACACGTCCACGGCGACCGTTGTCAAATAATGCATCGACGGCCTCCTGTACCATACGCTTTTCATTCCGCACAATAATCCCAGGAGCACGTAATTCAATTAGTCGTTTCAATCGATTATTACGATTTATAACCCGCCGATAAAGATCATTTAAATCTGATGTTGCAAAACGTCCACCATCAAGCGGCACGAGTGGACGTAAATCCGGAGGAATAACCGGAATTGTTTTCATAATCATCCACTCTGGTTTATTGCCAGATTCAAGAAAATTTTCAACAATCTTGAGTCGTTTAATCAATTTTTTTTGTTTTAATTCTGAAGTTGTTTCAGATAACTCGACGCGCAAATCATCTGCGATTTTCTCTAACTCCATACCAGCTAAAAGCTCGTATATAGCCTCTGCACCGATCATAGCTGTAAACTGATCTTCTCCAAATTCATCAACAGCAAGCATATATTCTTCTTCAGAAAGAAGTTGGTGCAGCTTAAGAGAGGTCAACCCTGGCTCTGTTACAATATAATTTTCAAAATAAAGGACTCGTTCAATATCTTTTAGAGTCAAATCTAAAAGAGTGGAAATACGACCAGGTAAAGATTTAAGAAACCAAATATGAGCAACTGGTGCTGCAAGCTCAATGTGCCCCATACGCTCACGACGCACACGTGAAAGAGTAACTTCCACACCACATTTTTCACAGATAATGCCCTTATACTTCATGCGTTTATATTTGCCACATAGACATTCATAATCTTTAATTGGACCAAATATACGAGCACAGAAAAGCCCATCACGCTCTGGCTTAAAAGTCCGGTAATTAATAGTCTCAGGCTTCTTGATCTCACCGTACGACCAAGACAGAATCTTCTCAGGACTCGCAATTGAAATACGAATAGAGTCAAATGTCTGCGTTGGCGCCTGAGGATTGAAAAGATTCATGACCTCGTGGTTCATGCCGTTCTCCTTCAAAGATTCTTAAAACCTGTTGTAATAACTCTTTAATTTTATCACAGATCTTAATTTAAAACCTGTTTTTACTTTTTAAACCGTCTGCGTTATTTTAATAGAAATTTCTTTGTCTAGTCTTTCAAGACAATTAGAGCGCACTATTAATGCGCTCTATGAATTTACTGTTCTGTTGTATCAGATGATTCTCGTTGTGCAATAAGCTCACGCGCATCATCAAGTTCTACATTAAGAGCAAGTGAACGCATCTCTTTTACCAACACATTAAAGCTTTCGGGTATACCCGCCTCAAATGTATCGTCACCACGCACAATCGCCTCGTAAACTTTCGTTCGGCCTGCCACGTCATCCGATTTAACGGTCAACATCTCCTGCAAAGTATAGGCAGCACCATAAGCTTCAAGTGCCCAAACCTCCATCTCACCAAAACGTTGACCACCAAATTGTGCCTTACCACCTAATGGCTGTTGCGTAACAAGAGAATAAGGCCCTATCGAACGAGCATGAATCTTATCGTCAACTAGGTGATGCAATTTAAGCATGTAAATATACCCTACCGTCACCGGACGATCAAAAGGCTCTCCAGTACGGCCATCATAAAGCGTAACCTGTCCTGAACTATCCAAACCTGCATCTTCTAACATCATGTTAATATCAACTTCATGAGCTCCATCAAAAACAGGCGTCGCAACCGATACACCTTTTCTCATCTGCAACGCCAATTTATAAAGACTTTCATTGTCATACTGACGTACTGGCTCATTACGGTCGTTATCAGGAATGAAATCTTCTATACGCTGACGTAAAGGGAGGATGTCTCCAGTTTCTTGGTAAAAATCTACTAATTCACCAATTTTTTTTCCCATACCTGCACAGGCCCAACCAAGATGCGTTTCAAGAATTTGACCAACATTCATACGACTAGGCACACCAAGCGGATTCAATACGATATCAGCATGTGTTCCATCTTCAAGAAACGGCATATCTTCTATTGGAAGAATACGCGATACAACACCTTTGTTACCGTGACGTCCCGCCATTTTATCGCCTGGTTGAATTTTGCGCTTCACAGCCACAAAAACCTTTACCATTTTCATCACGCCGGGAGGCATTTCATCACCCCTTTGAACCTTTTCAACTTTGTCCATAAAACGGCGTTGCAATGCTTCTTTTGATTCATCATACTGTTTGCGTAAAGCCTCAATTTCATTCTGTAGCTTTTCGTCTTCAACAGCAAATTGCCACCATTGTGAACGTGGATAGTGCCCCATAACTACACTATCAAGCTTTTTATCCTTTGAAAATCCTTTTGGCCCCTCCACAGCAAACTTGCCTGTTAACATATCAGTAAGACGTGCATAAACATTACGGTCAAGAATTGACTGCTCATCATCACGATCTTTAGCCAAACGTTCAATTTCTTCACGCTCAATCGCCATCGCACGCTCATCTTTTCCAACACCATGACGATTAAAAACACGAACTTCAACAACAGTTCCAAAAGTCCCAGGAGGCATTCGCATAGAAGTATCACGAACATCTGAAGCTTTTTCCCCAAAAATCGCACGCAAAAGCTTTTCTTCCGGCGTCATGGGACTTTCACCTTTTGGTGTAATTTTACCAACCAAAATATCACCAGGTTGAACTTCAGCACCAATATAAATAATACCAGCTTCATCAAGATTCCTTAACGCCTCTTCCGCAACATTAGGAATATCGCGCGTAATTTCTTCTGGTCCAAGCTTTGTATCACGCGCAGCAACTTCGAATTCTTCAATATGAATTGAAGTAAAAACATCATCTGCAACTATGCGCTCAGAAAGCAAAATAGAATCTTCATAATTGTAACCATTCCAAGGCATAAATGCCACAAGAACATTCCACCCAAGAGCTAAATCACCAAGATCTGTAGATGGACCATCCGCAATAATATCACCCTTTTCTATTCGATCACCAACATGCACAAGAGGACGTTGATTAATGCAAGTAGATTGATTCGAACGCTGAAATTTTTGCAGACGATAAATATCAACACCAGATTTTGAAGGATCTAAATCCTCTGTAGCACGAATAACAATACGTGTTGCATCAACTTGATCAACAATACCACTACGCTTTGCAGCAATAGCAGCTCCCGAATCGCGTGCAACTATTGATTCCATACCTGTACCAACAAATGGAGCTTCGGCACGTACAAGTGGAACTGCCTGACGTTGCATGTTTGACCCCATCAAGGCACGATTCGCATCATCATTTTCTAAAAACGGAATAAGAGCAGCGGCTACTGAAACTAACTGTTTTGGGGAAACATCCATCAAATCAACAAGATCTCGCGGCGTCATCAAAACTTCACCTGCATGACGACAAACAACAAACTCTTCCGTAAAACGACCTTCTGCATCCAATGACGAATTAGCTTGCGCTACATAATGCTTTGCTTCTTCCATAGCAGAAAGATAAATAACTTCTGTTGTTACCTTACCATCAATAATTTTGCGGTATGGACTTTCAATAAAACCGTATTTATTGACCCGTGCAAACGTTGCCAAAGAATTAATCAGACCAATATTAGGACCTTCAGGTGTTTCAATCGGACAAATACGACCGTAATGCGTAGGGTGTACGTCACGAACTTCAAAACCTGCACGCTCTCTGGTCAAACCACCCGGACCAAGAGCTGAAAGACGACGCTTATGGGTAATTTCCGATAGTGGATTGGTTTGATCCATAAACTGTGATAATTGCGAAGAACCGAAAAATTCACGAACAGCTGCTGCTGCAGGTTTAGCATTAATCAAATCTTGTGGCATAACTGTGTCAATTTCAACCGATGACATGCGTTCTTTTATCGCACGCTCCATGCGAAGCAAACCAATGCGATATTGATTTTCCATCAATTCCCCGACCGATCGAACGCGACGATTGCCAAGATTATCAATATCATCGATCTCACCACGACCATCACGCAACTCAACCAACATTTTAACAACAGCAAGAATATCCTCTTGACGTAAAACACGCACTGTATCTGGACAATCAAGCTCCATACGCAAATTCATCTTAACACGCCCAACAGCTGAAAGATCATAACGCTCCGGATCAAAAAATAATGAATGGAACATAGCTTCTGCTGTATCCATTGTCGGTGGTTCACCTGGACGCATCACTCTATAAATATCAAATAATGCATCTTGCCGGCTCTCATTTTTGTCTACTTTTAAAGTATTACGAATATACGCTCCAACATTCATGTGATCGATATCAAGAATGTTAATTTGATCAGCTTTAACATCGAACAAAATCTTTAATGTCTTTTCATCAATTTCATCACCAGCTTCAAGATAAATTTCACCCGTCTGATAATTAACTATATCTTCCGCTAAATAAGACCCTAACAAATCATCTTCACTGATTTTAACCGCTTTTAGACCTTTTTCTGCCAAAGACTTTGCAGTACGAACCGTTAACTTTTTACCAGCCTCAGCAACAACTTCACCGTTATCTGCGTCAATAAGATCAGAAATAAGCGTTATTCCTTTAAAACGATCAACCGAATAAGGAATGCGCCATCCATCTCCATCCCTCTCATAAGTAATTTTATTATAAAAAGTTGACAAAATATCTGATGCATCCATGCCTAATGCCATCAAAAGACTCGTAACTGGAATCTTACGCCGTCTATCAATACGAGCATAAATAATATCTTTAGCATCAAATTCAATATCAAGCCAAGATCCACGATATGGAATCACACGTGCAGCAAAAAGCAACTTTCCTGATGAATGCGATTTTCCTTTATCATGATCAAAAAAGACGCCTGGAGAACGATGCATCTGTGAAACAATGACACGCTCAGTACCATTAATGATAAAAGTCCCATTTGTCGTCATTAAAGGCATGTCGCCCATATAAACGCCCTGCTCTTTAATGTCTTTAATATCCTTTGAACCAGTATCTTCATCTACATCAAAAACAATTAAGCGTAATATAACCTTTAATGGTGCCGCATAAGTTAAATCGCGCTGACGGCATTCTTCAACATCAAATTTTGGTAAATCAAATTCATAGCCAACAAATTCAAGCATGGCCGTACCAGAAAAATCTGAAATAGGAAATACTGATTTAAAAACAGCTTGTAAGCCTTCATTTGGACGCCCACCTTTCGGTTCCTCAATCATGAGAAACTGATCGTATGACGCTTTTTGAACCTCAATAAGATTCGGCATCTCTGCTACTTCAGGGATTTTACCAAAAAACTTGCGTACACGCTTACGACCATTGAATTGAGATGTCATCGCTAGGGTTTGAGCCATCGTCGCTCCTCGATCTTTACTCTTCAAGGTAGACTAAACCTTGAAAGCCTTACATCATTAACCTGCATATGCAGACCTGTTCACTTGACACCCGATAATGAGCATCACTAAATTATCCCATTAACCACCAGCCATTTACTTAGGCTTAAAGATAAGGGATATAAAAATAAAATCACATTCACCACAATCATTAAACTATTGATGAAAGAATTTTATCTATCTCCTTCTTTTTTTTTTCAAAAAAGAAAGAAATTGGCGAACATAAATGCTCGCCAATAAATTTAAATTTATTTAAGTTCAACTTTAGCACCAGCAGCTTCAAGTTGAGATTTAATTTTTTCTGCTTCATCTTTAGAAGCACCCTCTTTAATAGGCTTAGGCGCTCCTTCAACAAGATCTTTAGCCTCTTTAAGACCAAGCCCTGTAAGAGCACGGACTTCCTTAATAACATTAATCTTTTGAGCGCCACCTTCAACAAGAATAACATCAAATTCTGTTTTTTCTTCAACAGCTGGGGCAGCAGCACCACCAACAGCAGCAACTGCAACAGGAGCAGCTGCTGAAACTCCCCATTTTTCCTCAAGCAACTTAGAAAGCTCCGCAGCTTCCAAAAGAGTTAAATTAGAAAGGTCTTCTACGATCTTCGCTAGATCAGCCATTTTTAAATTCCTTCAATTAAAAAGTTTTAACCACAGTTTAAATTTATTCAAAAAATAGAAAAACATTAAGGCCTTTCCATCAATATGAATACAAAACAACCTTAAGCAGCCTTGCCCTCCTGAGCATATGTACCAATAACACGTGCAACTTGGCTAGCAGGTGCATTAACAACCTGAGCAATACGAGTTGCAGGAGTAGAAACCATACCCACGAGTCTTGCTCGCAATTCATTCAATGAAGGCAATGAAGCCAAAGACTTCACAGCATCTACACTCAAATTGACTGCCCCCATCGAACCGCCAAGAATGACAAATCGATCATTATTTTTTGCAAAATCAACAGCAACTTTTGGTGCTGTAACTGGATCTTCTGAATAAGCAATAAGAGTCTGTCCAGTAAACAAATTCATTATTGATTCAGATTCCGTGCCCTGAAGAGCGATTTTAGCAAGACGGTTTTTGGCTACCTTAACAGCACCACCAGCTTCATTCATTTTTGAACGAAGATCGTTCATCTGCGAAACTGTCAAACCAGAATAATGCGCAACAACAACAGAACCCGACTTTCTAAAAGCCTCATTCAGCCATGTAACAAATTCGCGTTTTTCCGCTCTATTCACTTGTCTCTCTCCATTTAACAGATTTATTAAAATAAATCTGTTGGTTACCTTTGATAGTACAAATATTTATACTATCGATGAGGATCCTGTCCCCTTTTTCACGCATAGCGATCAAAGGTAACCTTGGCTCAAACTTTTTAAGTCTTTTAACTCTACAGTTTTTACCCCAGTCTCATGCAGGCTTTTATATTAAGATACTCAATGTATCACCCACAATCTCGGACAGGATATCCGGATTTTTCTTCCGGTATAACCTAAGCTCAACAAAGCTTAGATAACAAAATACCGATAAAAATCGATACCCTAAATAAAATTTTGATATTCATACACCAAAAACAAACTTATAAACCAAACTCATACTTACTCTGAACGAATCGTTGCAGGATCAACTTTAATTCCAACCCCCATCGTTGAAGAAACCGCAACACGCTTAATATATTCACCTTTTGCACCTTGCGGCTTAGCTTTAACAACCGCATTAGCAAAAGCTTTAATATTTTCTACTATTTTCTCAACTCCAAAAGAAGCCTTACCTATACCAGCGTGCACGATACCAGCTTTTTCTACCCGAAATTCAACAGCGCCACCTTTAGAAGCTTTAACAGCACCGGAAACATCAAGTGTCACAGTGCCAACTTTTGGATTCGGCATCAAACTCCGTGGACCGAGAATTTTACCAAGACGACCGACTAAAGGCATCATATCAGGCGTTGCAATGCACCGATCAAAATCAATCACACCATTATTAATGCTTTCAAATAAATCTTCAGCTCCCACAACATCTGCACCAGCATCCTCAGCTTCTTTAGCTTTATCCCCACGTGCAAAAACAGCAACACGAACATTTCTCCCAGTTCCATTAGGCAAATGAACAACACCTCGAACCATTTGATCTGCATGACGAGGATCAACACCTAAGTTCATTGAGACCTCAATTGTCTCATCAAACTTCGCAACTGCACGCTCTTTAACCATAGAAACAGCATCTACCAAAGCATAAAGCTTATTAAACTCAATACCTTTACGAATATTTTTTATTCTCTTTGCTACTTTCACCATAACATTAGCCCACCACTTCTAAACCCATAGAGCGAGCAGAGCCTTCAACCATACGCATCGCCGCCTCAATGTCATTTGCATTAAGATCTTTCATCTTTATTTCTGCAATCGAATGAATTTTATCACGAGAAATGCTCCCTACAGAAACTTTCCCTGGTTCCTTTGAACCAGATTTTAAATTTGCTTCCTTTTTTAATAAAAACGATACTGGAGGAGTTTTTAAAGAAAACGTAAAAGATTTATCTTGATAATAAGTAATAATAACAGGTATCGGTGCACCTTTTTCCATTTCTTGCGTTGCCGCATTAAACGCTTTACAAAACTCCATAATATTAATACCACGCTGACCAAGAGCTGGACCAATCGGTGGAGATGGGGTAGCAGCCCCTGCAGGAACCTGCAATTTTAACTGACCTATACTTTTTTTTGCCATAATAATCCGCCTTCAATTTAACAGTATACTGACAACTGATCTTGCCAGCTACCTGTAGCAGTTGTGTGGTCTGGATCATAAAGCCGACAAAAGCCAAAAATCACCTCCCACTGATTACTTAAAGTGACTAACCCACTCTAAACCTAATCAAAGTTTTTCAACCTGACTAAACTCCAAATCAACAGGTGTAGGACGTCCAAAAATTAATACCTCGACTTTAAGACGAGAACGCTCTTCCTCAACCTCTTGAACAATACCATTGAATGAGACAAATGGCCCATCAGCAACTCGAACTTGCTCACCGACCTCAAATAACACAGAAGATTTCGGAGATTCTACACCTTCCTGAACTTGTTTAAGAATTTGCTCAGCTTCCCGATCAGAAATTGGAACAGGACGTGAATCCGAACCTAAAAAACCCGTTACTTTAGGAGTATTTTTAATGAGATGGTAAACCTCATCTGTCAACTCAGCACGAATAAGAACATAACCAGGAAAAAATTTACGCTCAGTATCAACTTTACGACCACGACGTATTTCAACAACGCGCTCAGTTGGAACAAAGATCTTTTCAAATAGATGATCAAATCCTTTTTGCTTAGCCTCTTTACTGATAGCTTCCGCTACCTTCTTTTCGAAATTTGAATACGCCTGAACGATATACCAACGAGCAACCACAATCACACTTCCCTGCACTATCAACTAAAAAGATATTTCAGAAGATCAATACTCCACCACACACTAAAATGCATAACCTGATCTACGACAAAAAAGAATACTGAAGCCAATGCAGCAACCAATAATACCATAACAGTAGAAATCACCGTCTCACGACGCGTGGGCCACTTCACTTTAGCTACTTCTGTATAAACCTGTTTTAAAAAGGTAATTGGATTGGTTTTAAATGCCATCAGTCACACTATATTCTTTTTAGCCCTGTTATGATTAATACAATAAAATGAACGCAATGAAAACGTAAAAAACGATCTTAAACCTCATGTGGCTCTCTTATTTTTCTACTCAATAACGATTCACGCACAAAAAAACAAGCCCCATACGAAAAAAAGCAAAGAAGGCAGTTAATGCCCACCTTCTTATTAGCAAAATTCATACTTCATTCTTGGCAGGGGCAGCAGGACTTGAACCCGCGACCTGCGGTTTTGGAGACCGCCGCTCTACCAACTGAGCTATACCCCTATCTTTAATGATCTAAAATAGCTCCTCAACAATCATTATTTATTCAATAATTTTAGAAACGATACCTGCACCAACAGTACGGCCACCTTCACGAATAGCAAAACGAAGCTTTTCTTCCATTGCAATCGGAACAATCAAAGAAACATCCATAGCGACGTTATCACCAGGCATAACCATTTCAATTCCTTCTGGAAGCGAAACAATACCTGTCACATCCGTAGTGCGAAAATAAAACTGTGGGCGATAATTCGTGAAAAAAGGCGTGTGACGGCCACCTTCATCTTTCGTTAAAATATAAGCCTCGGCTTTAAACTTAGTATGCGGGGTAACCGAACCGGGTTTTGCCAAAACTTGACCACGTTCAACACCTTCACGATCAACACCACGAAGAAGCGCACCTATATTATCACCTGCTTGCCCTTGATCCAAAAGTTTGCGGAACATCTCAACCCCTGTAACCGTCGTTTTAGAAGTTGGACGAATTCCAATAATCTCAATTTCTTCACCAACTTTTATAACACCACGCTCAACACGACCGGTGACAACTGTTCCACGACCAGAAATTGAAAAAACATCTTCAATCGGCATCAAAAATGGCTGATCAACTGGACGCTCAGGAGTTGGGATATAATTATCAACCTCACTCATTAAAAGGCGAACTGCATCTTCACCAATGCTTTTATCTGTATCTTCAAGAGCTGCCAATGCAGAACCTTTAACGATTGGTATATCATCTCCTGGGAAATCATACTTTGATAAGAGCTCACGGACTTCAAGCTCAACAAGCTCCAAAAGCTCAGCATCATCAACCTGATCAACCTTATTAAGGAAAACAACAATTGCAGGAACACCAACCTGACGTGCTAACAAAATATGCTCACGCGTTTGAGGCATTGGACCATCAGCTGCAGAAACAACCAAAATCGCACCATCCATCTGAGCAGCGCCCGTAATCATGTTCTTAACATAATCCGCGTGCCCTGGACAATCAACGTGTGCATAGTGCCGATTTTCCGTTTCATATTCAACATGCGCTGTAGAAATGGTGATTCCGCGCGCACGTTCTTCTGGCGCCGCATCAATTTGATCATAGGCTCGAAATTCACCAAAATACTTCGTAATCGCTGCCGTTAATGAAGTCTTCCCATGATCAACGTGACCAATCGTACCGATATTAACATGCGGCTTCGTACGTTCAAATTTGCTCTTTGCCATCGCTGTCAATCTCTTGTTTATAGCGCCATAAGGAACAGGCTTACATAACTCAAATTAACCGAACTAATACATAAATTCGATAATAAAAACTGTTAGACGAAAAAATCTCGCCAAATTTATGATAGAACACCCGTTGACCATGTTCATTCATACAATTGTCAACAACTCACTAAAGCTATCAACAACTCACTGGAGCGGGTAGCGGGAATCGAACCCGCATATTCAGCTTGGAAGGCTGCTGCTCTACCATTGAGCTATACCCGCACGTTCATTTCACATGTTATCTTTTGATGCATGGTGGAGGGGGTTGGATTCGAACCAACGTAGCATACGCAACGGATTTACAGTCCGCCCCCTTTAACCACTCGGGCACCCCTCCATTACATCAACAAAACTGTGCGACGAAACATCATCCACAACCATTTTTGACCACCTAATCAATACTGGCTGCGAAGCGGTTATGACGGTTAGTATCGTATCTGTCAACAAGATAAATACAATTTTGCGCAATTTTTTAAAGAATAATTAAAATTATAATTTTTTATCCACTTTATATTGTTAACAAGCTATAAAAAGGTATGAAAGAAAAAATATCTAAAGATTCTCATTACGCTCGTTTACGTCGAAGATACCGCAATACAAAAAATTCATTATCTTCGTCTACAACACATTTGAAACAAAAAAACTTTCCCTTAAAACAAGGAGTAATTTTTCTTTATGGTATTCACGCGGTTTATGCAGCTTTAAAAAATCAAAAAAGAGTTTTTAAACGCCTCTATGCCACACAAAATGCTTTAAAACGATTAAGCATATCAGAATCGGATTTGTCCTGTCCCATTACTTTATGCTTACCAAAACAACTCGATGAACTTGTTGGAAATGATGCAGTTCATCAAGGTGCTGTTTTAGAGGCTGAACCCCTAAAATCATACCGGTTATCTGAATTAACAAATACAGATCTTGTTATTGTAATGGATCAAATTACCGATCCGCATAATGTCGGGGCTATTATGCGTTCTGCAGTTGCGTTTAAAGCTGGGGCACTCATCACCACTTGTCGCCATTCACCCCAAGAAAATGGTGCTCTTGCTAAAGCAGCTTCTGGAGCTTTGGAACTGATTGATTATATCACTGTAAAAAACCTTGCCGGAGCACTTCAAGAACTCCATAAAGCAGGCTTTATCAGTTTTGGACTCGATTCAGAAGGTGACCTACCGTTAGAAACAGCGCTAACAGGACAAAAAATTGCTCTTGTTTTAGGAGCAGAAGGAAAAGGCTTACGCAAAAAAACACGTGAAACTGTTTGCGCATTAACACGCCTTGATATGCCTGGGAGTATAAAATCATTAAACGTCTCAAATGCAGCAACAATAGCGCTTTATGCAGCTCATAAATATCTTAGATCATAATTTTCACTTTGCCTTTTGCCTTGCGATATATCAAAAAAACCAACTAATAGAAAACCTGAAAAAAGCCCGCCAATATGCGCCTCCCATGCTATTAAAATCTTATTTTCTTCAAACAAAGAAGAGGAAATACCTATGATAAAATTACTAATCAGCCACACACTAACATAAACAAGTACAGTCCTCGAACAAAGCGCTTTTCTAATAGATAACAAAGAGCCGAAACGTCTTCTATTTTGTACATTTCTATCAAAGTGGACAAAGGAAAAATCATACCGTGCAAAAGCTCCCATCATTCCAAAAACCACACCTGATGCTCCTACAAGCGGCATCGCACTATCTTGATTAAATACAAGATAAGTTAACGCAGAAATAACCGCCGTCACTACCCAAAAAATTAAAAAACGTAAACCACCAAAATGGCTTACCAAAGGAGAACCAAAAATCAAAAACCAAATCATGTTAATAGCAATATGTTCAAAATTACTGTGCATGAATGAATAACTGACAATGGTATAACAAAACCCTAAAGGATCGGTCTTGAACAACACTGGTATAAATGAAAAAAATTCAAAGCTTTCAATATAAAGCTGATAAGGAAAAAAATATTGAAGAATGAAATAAATACAAAAACAAAATACGATCAAAACAACTATAATAAATGGAATATTCAATAATGATTCTTTAGGTCGTTTTGGCAACAATGGGCTATTATCGTATTGGTGATCAACATTTCTCATTGTTGAGAATCTCATATTCTTTATAAAATTAATAATTTTTGTATAAAATAGACGTGCAAATTTTAATAATAAAAATTTTTACACTTAACATTCTTTTAGTTTCTATTCCCAAATATTGAATGATTTTATATAAAAATATTTATGACCTATACAAAGTACAAAAAGAGAAATATCGAAAACATTATTCACAAAGTTACTATATCATAGATACCATAGCAAACTCAAATTGATATCATGCAAATCAGACAAAATTTTTATTATATTAATAGTATAGATCTTATTGCTAATACCTTTAATCTACCTTTCAATTAAAATGAAAAAGCAACTTGCCATTAAATAAAAAACTTAATATCTATTTATATATTCTATGTATAATAATGATAATTATAGTTTATAAATCTAGCATTTAACACTCTTATAAAACCTATTAACAAGTGCAAAATAAATGATTTACTTACAAAATAAAAAGTAACAACGTTAAGCGCTTATTTAATTTTAGCATTTTATTTTTACAACTTTAAGAAACAATTTTAAAAGTTTATTTGCAATCTTTTAACCAGACATCATAAATAGGGTGTTCTACAGCATTTAAGCCAGGACTATCTGCAAACATCCAACCTGTAAAAATACGCCGCACTTTTTTATCTAATGTTATCTCATTAACTTCAACAAAACCAGTTGTATGAGTTGGCTCATCTTTAGAACTTGTATAACATGCTCGTGGTGTCACTTGTAAAGCTCCATATTGGTAAACTTCACCAAGAGAGACTTCAAAACGAGTAGTCTGACCACTAATTTTATCAAGACCTGCAAAAACAGCAATTCCATTACTAATACGCTCAGCCTTCACTTCATTAACGAAAGACAAAGCTATTATTCCTATAAAACAAGCACAATAAATGTGCCTTAATCTTGGCATGATAAAAGAATTCATAACATCAAATCAATTGTGTCTAAAAAAATAGTTTTTATTATAGCTTATAGCAAAATAAAAAAATACATTCACCCGCTTAATCAAAATACCTTATGCTTTCGGTGACCATGCATCATAATCTTCATGCACATAAAAACGTTCACCGTCGTGAGCAATAGATCCCTTTGGTCTATAAGCTGCACTCGTCCCTGTCATATTTGCAACATGAGGTTTCTCCCATTCATATGATTGGTAATTTTCCTGCATGGGTGATATATCACAACGATGATGAATCCAACCATGCCATCCTGGTGGAATAGTAGAAGCCTCAGAGTAATCTTTATAAATCACCCAACGGCGCGGATAACCGTCTTTATGATAGCCTCCTTCATAATAAACATTCCCAAACTGATCTTCCCCTATACGCTTACCTTTGCACCAAGTAAAGAAGCGTGTATTGATGGTATTGCCATTCCACCATGTAAAGACTTGCTTTAAAAAACCAGCCATCCTCTATTCCATTTCTTAGATACCCGTAAAATAAACCTATTATAATGCTTAAAATTTGTAAAAACAAAAAGTATTAGTAAATTTGCGAATGATCCTGATTAACAAAAACTCTTAATTCTTATTTCTCAGCTAAAAAGAAAATATCATATTTATGAATTTTTCTTTATCTCATAATTAATCTATGCCAAGCTTCATCTTAACCAATTCATTAACAATTTGAGGATTTGCCTTACCACCTGTTGCTTTCATCACTTGTCCAACAAACCAACCAGCTAATGCAGGCTTTTGTTTTGCTTGCGCAGCTTTATCAGAATTATTGGCAATAATTTCATCAACAGCTTTCTCAATAGCTTTTGTATTGGTTACCTGTTTCATATTGCGCTCTTCTACAATTTGATGCGGATCTCCCCCCTCATCCCAAATAATCTCAAAGAGATCTTTAGCAATTTTTCCAGAAACAGTTCCTTCTTTTATAAGATCAATAATAACCCCTAATTGACTTGGCGTCACTGGTGCATCCTTAATCTCACGGTTATTTTTATTTAAGGCACCCAAAAGATCATTAATCACCCAATTAGCCACTATTTTCCCATCACGCCCACATGCAACCTCTTCAAAATAATCAGCAATAGCTTTTTCTGTCACAAGAATGGAAGCATCATACGCTGTTAACCCCATCTCATGAATAAAACGCATTTTCCTTTCATCAGGCAATTCTGGTAATTCCACCGCCAAAGCGTCCACAAACGCTTGATCAAATTCTAATGGCAAAAGATCAGGATCAGGAAAATAACGATAATCATGCGCTTCTTCCTTTGAACGCATCGATCGCGTTTCACCTTTAGCAGCATCAAAAAGTCGAGTCTCTTGATCTATTACACCACCATCCTCTAAAATCGAAATTTGACGACGCGCTTCATAATCAATCGCTTGACCAATGAATCGAATAGAATTAACATTTTTAATTTCACAGCGCGTGCCAAATTTTCCACCAGGACGACGAACTGATACATTAACATCTGCACGCATGGAACCTTCATCCATATTACCATCACAGGTACCCAAATAGCGAACAATTGTACGTAACTTTGTCATATAAGCTTTAGCTTCATCAGATGAACGCATATCTGGTTTAGATACAATTTCCATAAGAGCAACACCAGAACGATTAAGATCTACAAAAGACATAGTTGAGTGCTGATCATGCATTAATTTTCCAGCATCTTGCTCAAGATGCAACCTTTCAATTCCAACTTCAATGTCTTCAAACTGACCCTTTGAATCTGGACCAACAGATATGATAATCTTCCCCTCACCTACAATTGGATATTGAAATTGCGAAATTTGGTATCCCTGCGGTAAATCTGGATAAAAATAATTTTTACGATCAAAAACAGATCTTAGGTTAATTTTAGCCTTTAAACCTAAACCAGTGCGAACTGCTTGACGTACACATTCCTGATTAATAATGGGTAACATTCCCGGCATAGCAGCATCAACGAGCGACACATTATTGTTTGGCTCAGCACCAAATTTTGTCGATGCGCCTGAAAAAAGCTTTGAATTTGATATGATCTGCGCATGAACCTCCATGCCAATGATGACTTCCCAATCACCTGTAGTTCCAGAAATAAAACGCTTAGAATCAGGAATACGCGTATCAATGATTTTCATTGCCAATCCACTATCAATATAAAAAACATACCCGATGGCTAATCTAAAAACACAACAAGTGCAAGCCTAGAATATAATTAATATAAAAGCCCGACTTTATCGAGCTTATTTTATTGGCATAAATATTAATTTTTTTTAGACGCTTTCTTTTTGGCTGAAGCTTTTTCTGCACTTTTTTCTTTTACTGTAGATTTTTTCTTTGCTGGTTTTGCTTCCGTTAAATCTAATTCAGCTTGCTCTTTCATCAATTCTTCAACTGTCACTTCTTTATCTATAACTTTTATCCGTGCCAGCAAATGATCAATAACCTTTTCTTCAAAAATTGGAGCACGTAAATTTGCAACAGCCTCTGGAGTATTACGAAAAAACTCCATAATCTCCTTCTCCTGTCCAGGATACTGTCTAACCTGATCAAAAACTGCCGCCCTTAACTCATCCTCACTTACTTTAATGCCAACCCTCATTCCAATTTCAGAAAGCACCAAGCCAAGGCGGACACGACGCTGTGCAAGCGCACGGTATTCTTCCCGTGCTTGCTCTTCCGTAACACCTTCGTCTTCAAAACTTTTACCAGCCTTTGTTAAATCATTATTAACCTGAGCCCATATATTGTTAAATTCAATTTCCAAAAGTCCTTCAGGAATTTCAAAGCTATAATCAGTATCTAAAGCATCAAGAATTTGACGCTTAATTTTTTGACGCGTCATTGAACCATACTGACTCTCAATTTGCTCACGAACAACTTCTCGTAAACGATCCAAAGATTCTAAGCCAAGTTTTTTGGCTGCTTCATCATCAATTTTCAATTCATCTGGCTTAGAAACAGCTTTAACAGTTATATCAAACTCTGCATCTTTACCAGCTAAATGTACAGCACCGTAATCATTTGGAAATTTAACAGAAATTGTTTTGGTATCGCCTGCTTTTACACCAACCAACTGCTCCTCAAAACCAGGGATAAATTGCTTTGATCCTAAAATCAGTTGCGCATCATTATCTGCGCCACCTTCAAATGGAGCACCTTCAATTTTGCCCAGATAATCTATCGTAATACGATCACCCTCTTCAGAAGAAGAGTCTTTTAGAGAATAATTACGCGTGGAAGAAAGAACGCGTTTCACCTGCTCATCAACTTCTTCTTCAGGAATGGTTGCAATCTCACGAATAATCTCAATATGCTCAAAATCTTTAATTTCAAAATTTGGTAAAATCTCATATTTTAAACTGAAAACAAAATCGACTTTACCATCCAGAACCTTTTCATTTTCATCTATATCGATTTGCGGCTGCATTGCTGAACGTTCATTACGGTCAGCTAAAATAGAGCGGGGAGCATCACTGACAATCTCATTAAGAATTTCTGCCATAAAAGACTTGCCGTACATTTTGCGCAAGTGTCCAGCAGGCACTTTACCAGGACGAAAGCCATTAATCCTGACCTTACCCTTAGTATCATCCAACCGTTCATTCAATTTTTTTTCTAAATCTCTCGCCGGAACCACGATCTTAATTTCGCGCTTCAGTCCTTCATTAAGCGTCTCGGTAACCTGCATCAAACAACCTTCATATTTTAAAAGGAGAGGGATAACCCCACTCTAACAATAATAACATTTTCAACACTATAAGCGTTAAATCACTATAACACAGATTTCAAAATACGTAGAAATCTGTAATATCAAAAAAATTTGTTTTGGTGCGGATGGAGGGACTCGAACCCCCACGGTTTCCCGCCAGAACCTAAATCTGGTGCGTCTACCAATTTCGCCACATCCGCTCAATTTTACAAACCAATAATCTCATGTAAGCGGCGTTTCTATATCATTAATTAAAGAAAAAAAGCAAACAAATATATTTAAAAATCTCAATATCCGTTTTTCTTACAAAGAAAAAAACAAAATCTATGCTTTTCAGACGGAGTAACTTTCGCTAAAAGCAGATTATGTCAAACACATTTAATATCCCAATTCATATCATCGGTGGTGGTCTTGCAGGCTGTGAAGCAAGTTGGCAAATTGCCCAATTAGGGATTCCTGTTATTTTGCATGAAATGCGGCCACAAAAAAAGAATGATGCACATAAAACAGATAAGCTTGCAGAACTCGTTTGTTCTAATTCGCTTCGTTCTGACGATTCATCAACAAATGCTGTAGGCCTTCTACATGCAGAAATGCGATTAGCAAAATCCCTGATCATGAAGACTGCAGATGCTAATAAAGTACCTGCCGGAGGTGCACTTGCAGTTGATCGCGATGAATTCTCAAAAACCGTTACAGCTACACTTGAAAGTCATCCTCTTATAACTATAAAACGTGAAGAAATTCAAGAAATTCCTGAAGATTGGCATCACATTATCATTGCAACGGGGCCCCTTACCTCACCAGCACTAGCTCAAACAATACAAGCAATAACTGGGACAGAAGCGCTTTCTTTTTTTGATGCTATCGCGCCTATTATCCATACTGAAAGTATCAATATGGACATCTGCTGGTATCAATCACGTTATGATAAAATCGGCCCTGAAGGAACAGGAAAAGATTACATTAATTGTCCTCTTGATAAAAGACAATATGAAGCATTTATTCAAGCATTAAAAAGTGCGAAAAAGATAGAATTCCGCGATTTTGAAAAAGTACCCTATTTTGATGGATGCTTGCCAATCGAAGTTATGGCTGAGCGCGGACTTGAAACCTTAAGACATGGTCCCATGAAACCCATGGGGTTAACGAATGCTCACAATCCCGAAATTAAAAGCTACGCTGTTGTTCAATTGCGTCAAGACAATAAACTTGGAACCCTTTATAATATGGTAGGTTTTCAAACAAAACTGAAATACGGTGAACAAATTCGCATTTTTAGAATGATTCCCGGTCTTGAAAAAGCAGAATTTGCACGCCTTGGTGGGCTTCACCGCAATACTTATCTTAACTCACCAGTGCTTCTTGATAAAACTCTTCGTTTAAAACAAAGGCCTAAATTGCGTTTTGCTGGACAAATTACGGGTTGTGAAGGTTATGTAGAATCATCCGCAATAGGGCTTCTCGCTGGGCGTTTTGCTGCTGCTGAATATAACCATAACTGCCCCTCTTTACCACCACCAACTACAGCATTTGGAGCTCTTTTAGGCCATATCACTGGTGGTCATATCGTAATTGAAGAAACAGAAAGACGATCGTTTCAACCAATGAATATCAATTTTGGACTTTTTCCACCAATTGTTTCTATTAATAACTCAAAAAAAGGCTCATCGAATAAAGAAAAAAAATTAGAAAAAAAACAAGCTATAACAACCAGAGCTCTCACTGATTGTCTTCAATGGTTAACAAATGGAGAAAAAAACACCTAACCAATCGTCACTTTCATTTTTTTATGAAATATATATCGCTCATTTTTTGTTTAATAGCTGAATATCGTAATATAACAAAAGGAACTCTAAAACTTTTATAATGTTAGTATAATGCTGGATATTTTTAATCAACAAACATTAAATACAATATAATTATATTGAAGCACCTATTAAGCAATATAAAAATTTCAAAAACCTCTGTTGGTGTTAAAAAAGAGATATAAAGTACACTTCAAACCTTAAAAAAACTAATAACGATGTGAAATATACTGCGATAGTAACAACCATTACATATATACTAAATATACATCCATACAAACAATATTAACACAACATCAGCACTTTGATCATAATTTATCCCCCCCCCTCAACCCAAAATAAAAGTACCGTTACCACCACAAGCATAGTAAAAGCAAAAATCCTATTTACAATCTACATTCTTCTCTACAGCTAAATAGTTTATAAAGTACTGAGATAAACATATTCACATACAAAACATATAATAAAAACCCTAGAATACCCTCCTGAAAGTACTCATGAAATTTATGCAAGCACACGCTGAAAAATTTATAGAGACATCTCTGAAAAAACCCGCTTATCAATAAATCGGGTTTTTTTAGTGCAACTTAAATTACTTTTTATTAACAGCTTCTTTAAGACTTTTTCCTGCAGAAAATTTAGGTACTGAACGCGCAGGAATCTCAATTTCAGCACCAGTTGAAGGATTACGCCCTTTTGTAGCAGCACGATGAGAAACTTCAAAAGAACCAAAACCTGGAAGACGAACATCATCTCCGGAAGCCAAAGCTTCTGTTATAGAAGCAATAAAAGCATCAACCATAGAACCAGCTTGCGCTTTCGAAATACCTGCCTTTTCAGCAACGGAGTTAACTAATTCACTTTTATTCATTGAACATTTCCTTTCCCTATATTATCAGGTGATATAATCCAACCAATCATTGATTAGTTTATTTAAAAGTACAACAAACAGAAGTCTTATTTTTATCCAAAACACTGTTTTCTTAGTAAAAATCATAGTTATTCACGGAATTTTTCATTTTTTTCACAATAAAAAAACAAAAAATACGAAACAGTCTCTGCAATTTTAAAAATACAGCTACAAACTTAAATCAATGAGCAATCTGCATTCCTCCATTGTCATTCTCTGTCTTGACAGTAGCAGTCACAGTATGAGGTTCTGTCCATTCAATCGCTTCAGGAAAACGAACCAAAGCATGTTTGAGAACTTCACTCACATGATTTACCGGAATAATTTCCATATTATTTTTTACATCATCGGGAATATCGATTAAATCTTTTGCATTTTCTTCAGGAATAAGCACTTTCTTTATTCCTCCCCGAAGAGCTGCAAGAAGTTTTTCCTTTAACCCACCAATTGGCAAAACACGTCCGCGTAAAGTAATCTCTCCAGTCATCGCAATATCTTTGTGCACAGCAATCCCTGTTAATATCGAAACAATTGCCGTAACCATTGCAATCCCAGCAGATGGTCCATCTTTTGGTGTAGCACCTTCTGGAACATGAACATGAATATCACGTTTTTCAAAAATCGGCGGCTCAATACCAAAATCAATCGCACGAAAGCGCACATAAGATGCAGCTGCAGAAATTGATTCTTTCATAATATCACGCAAGTTCCCAGTAACCGTCATCTTACCCTTGCCTGGCATCATAACACCCTCGATAGTCAGCAATTCTCCACCCACCTCGGTCCATGCAAGCCCAGTAACAACACCAATCTGATTTTCGCCTTCAATTTGATTACAACGGTAACGCTTAACACCTAAAAAATCGCCAATATTATCTTCTGTAATCTTTACGGATTTTTGATGAGTCTTAAAAATTTTTGTAACCGACTTACGCGCCATTTTCATCAATTCACGCTCAAGATTACGGACACCTGCTTCACGTGTATAAAATTGAATAATTGACCTTATGGCATCATCGGATACACTAAATTCTCTCTTAGATAAACAATTATCCTTCAACGCCTTTGGTAAAAGATGCCGCTTAAAAATTTCTACCTTTTCACGTTCAGTGTAACCAGCAATACGAATAATTTCCATTCGATCCATTAACGGCCCTGGGATATTAAGTGTATTTGCTGTTGCAACAAACATGACATCAGAAAGATCGTATTCTACTTCTAAATAATGATCAACAAAAGTGCCATTCTGTTCAGGATCAAGTACTTCTAGTAAAGCTGAGGAAGGATCTCCACGAAAATCTTGTCCCATTTTATCAATTTCATCGAGCAAAAAAAGCGGATTAGACTTCTTAGCCTTTTTCATAGACTGAATAATTTTACCAGGCATAGACCCAATATAAGTTCGACGATGCCCACGAATTTCCGCTTCATCTCGCACCCCGCCTAATGATATACGGACATACTCACGACCTGTCGCTTTCGCAATAGAACGCGCAAGAGATGTTTTTCCGACACCTGGAGGCCCTAACAAACAAATAATAGGACCTTTTATTTTTGATGCTCGACTTTGTACCGCTAAATATTCAACAATCCGCTCTTTAACTTTTTCAAGACCAAAATGCTCGTTATCCATAACTTTTTCAGCAAAACTCAAATCATTTTTAATTTTTGATTTTTTATCCCAAGGTATTGCTAAAAGCCAATCAAGGTAATTACGCACAACGGTTGCCTCTGCAGACATAGGAGACATATTGCGTAATTTTTTTAGTTCTGCGGTAGCCTTTTCACGTGCTTCTTTTGAAAATTTGGTCTTTGTGATACGTTCTTCTAATTCAGATAATTCATCACGACTATCATCACTCGCTCCTAACTCCTTCTGAATAGCCTTCATCTGTTCATTAAGATAATATTCCCGTTGATTCTTTTCCATTTGCCGTTTAACATGCGAACGGATACGCTTTTCAACCTGCAAAACAGAAATCTCTCCCTCCATGAAGGATAGAATGCGTTTAAGACGATCGCGTATAGGCAATAAAGCCAACATTTCCTGTTTTTCTGAAAGTTTAGTCACCAAATGTGAAGCAATCGTATCAGCAAGCTTAGAGGGATCATCGATCTGACTAATCGCATTGACAACTTCAGGAGAGATTTTCTTATTAAGCTTTACATAATTTTCAAAATAAGCAATCACAGAGCGAGAAAGAGCTTTAATCTCAACGATATTTTCCTGAAATTCTTCTGGAATAATTGCAAAAGCTTGATGATAATCTTCATTTTCAGTAAATTGATTAATTTTTGCACGCGCGGTTCCTTCAACCAAAACCTTTACGGTTCCATCAGGAAGCTTTAAAAACTGAAGAACATTAGCAAATGTACCAATATCATAAATATCTTCTGACTTTGGATCATCATCAGAAGCATTTTTCTGCGTAACCAACAATATCTGTTTATCAGATTCCATCGCCTTCTCAAGGGCACGAATTGATTTCTCTCGTCCCACAAAAAGCGGCACAATCATATGCGGGAAGACAACAATATCGCGAAGAGGCAAAACAGCATAAAGCTCTTCTCTTACCTCACTCGTCTTTTCATCAATATATTGCATAACTCTCCTTTCTGGAGCCTATGATCTATCCACTACACAAGCCCGCCTTTATAAAATCCTCCAGTCTTTTACAACGCATGAAATGATAACTGCAAGCATATAAATCAAATACTCTATGTCTGTAATATCCCAAAACATCCACTCTTAATGATACTGTTGTTATTTTCGTTATTTTCATACCGAACAATGTTATGCTGATACGTTTTCCTTATCTTCCACACGTTCTGAATATAGGTAAAGAGGACGCGCTTTTCCATCAACAACATCACTTGAAATTACCACTTTTTGAACACCTTCAAGAGCCGGTAACTCAAACATAGTTTCAAGAAGTATTTTTTCCATAATAGAACGTAAACCGCGTGCACCAGTTTTCCGTTCAATAGCCTTCTTAGCAATAACCCGTAAAGCATCTTCGTGAAATGTCAATTCAACATTTTCCATTTCAAAAAGACGCTGATATTGCTTCACCAACGCATTTTTTGGCTGTGATAAAATTTGAACAAGCGCATTAACATCCAAATCCTCTAGGGTAGCAACAATAGGAAGGCGACCAATAAATTCTGGTATCAAACCAAATTTTATAAGATCTTCAGGCTCTAAATCACGAAAAATCTCACCTACACAACGCTCATCAGGAGCCTTAACAGTAGCGGCAAAACCAATAGAAGTTTTTTCACCACGTCCAGAAATAATCCGTTCCAAACCAGCAAAAGCACCTCCACAAATAAATAAAATATTTGTTGTATCAACCTGAAGAAATTCTTGCTGCGGATGTTTACGCCCCCCCTGTGGAGGCACAGAAGCAATTGTCCCTTCCATAATTTTTAATAATGCTTGTTGAACACCTTCCCCTGAAACATCTCTTGTAATGGAAGGATTATCTGCTTTACGAGAGATCTTATCAACCTCATCAATATACACAATGCCACGCTGTGCACGCTCAACATTGTAATCTGCAGCTTGAAGAAGTTTCAAAATAATATTTTCAACATCTTCACCAACATAACCTGCTTCAGTCAACGTAGTCGCATCAGCCATAGTAAAAGGTACATCGATAATACGTGCCAATGTCTGTGCTAAATATGTTTTACCACATCCCGTTGGACCAACAAGAAGAATATTGGATTTTGCCAATTCAATATCATTGCTCTTAGACTGATGCGCAAGCCGCTTATAGTGATTATGGACAGCAACAGAAAGAACGCGCTTTGCATGCCGCTGACCAATAACGTAATCATCAAGAACTGTTATAATTTCCTGTGGAGTAGGAACACCATCACGTGCCTTAATCCCAGAAGATTTATTTTCTTCACGAATAATATCCATGCAAAGCTCTACGCATTCATCACAAATGAACACAGTAGGCCCCGCAATGAGCTTACGCACTTCATGCTGACTTTTGCCGCAGAATGAGCAATAGAGAGTATTTTTTGATTCGCTCCCGCTATTGCCAATTTTGCTCATTTTACTTTCCTTTCACCACGGTATATGAAGACTTCATCTGTTCAAAGGAAGTTTTTCATCATACCAACTATAAAGACATATACAAAACCACGCGTCGCGCATCACAATAGTTTAGGTATTTTCTATTATTTTACGATATCCTTACAAAACTCTTTATTTAAAGTAGCTCTTTTTTATAAAAAATCTTAATCTTTTTCTTCTTTTTCAGTCTCTGCACGATATTGTATAACATCATCAACTAAGCCAAATTGCTTTGCTTCTTCTGCTGTCATAAAATGATCACGATCGAGAGTTTTTTCAATAATTTCATAATCTTGACCTGTATGTTGAACATAAATTTCATTTAAACGTTGCTTCATTTTTATGATATCTTGCGCATGCCGTTCAATATCTGAAGCCTGACCTTGAAAACCACCTGATGGCTGATGTACCATAATACGTGCATTTGGCAATGTAAAACGGTGACCTTTTGCTCCAGCTGTTAAAAGCAATGATCCCATAGACGCTGCCTGTCCCATGCAAAGTGTAGAAACAGGAGGACGAATAAACTGCATGGTGTCATAAATTGCCATACCAGATGTCACTACACCACCTGGTGAGTTAATATAAATACTAATTTCTTTCTTAGGATTTTCCGCTTCCAAAAAAAGCAATTGCGCGCACACAAGCATCGCCATACCGTCTTCAACAGGACCATTAATAAAAATAATCCGCTCTTTTAAAAGACGAGAAAAAATATCATAAGCCCGCTCGCCACGATTAGTCTGTTCAACCACCATAGGAACAAGACTTAATGCTGTTTTCATTGAATCACTCATATTTTCACTTTCACTAATATAATAATCGCTTTTATGCATTCAATGCCTTTAACCACAGGCTAACATGACTCTCTTATGCAAACCACAATCAAAACTATTTAAACAAAATTAAAATTCCATTTGTTAAAATAACAATAACGATCATACCTAAACAAATCGTAAGTACCAAAACTATAAAGCACTGCTCAACGGATAAAAATTTTCTTTTTGAAATCTTTAAGTGATCTTTACCTTTCTGTGTATATAAAATCTCAACAAACGTGAACTCGCGAACACTACAACGCAAAAACTGTATTTAACTTTTTACTTAATTCAACAACAATAAACTTTTTTATTTTATAAAAATAAAGTTGATTAATCACACAATACCACTATTGCCAATATTTAAATTCCAAAGTCTCCCAATAAAACCAGTATTTTTTTTCTTTAATCAAAATAGTTTCCAAATACGACATTTACATTTTAGCTAATTAAAAACGATCTCTTACCCACCTCATAACTATCAAACAACCTTTATAATAAGATTATAGGATGGCAAATCAAATGTAGAAGCTTTCTTTTTATAGAACATTTTTTCGCAAACCACATTTTATTCATGTCTATATGAAATTGCTTAACTAGGTAAATATCTGTATCCGATCAATCACTTTACCTATATTTTATCAATATAATATGAAAAAAAATCCAAAAACTGAACAATTATCCTATTGACCATACAGAATTTGACACCAAAGAAACAAACCATCAAATTTGATAAAACTAATTCGGATTTACGCACTTCACTACAAATAAAACATGATTAATTTCATTATAACTAACTGAAAAATTTAATATTTTACTCTCTTATAACCATTAGATAAATAAAATTTCTCGATTCATCTTAATTGTTTACGATAATGTATCAAGATTACAAGTTATATATTAGAAATATTCTAAACTTACTCTAAATAATTGTTCAACATCACGAACACTATCAGCAAGAGCAAAAATGACTATCCGATCACCAGATAAAATGCGTGTATCCGCCGAAAGCTGTATTATAGTTTTATTACGATAAATCGCACCAATCCTTAAACCACCTGACAAGTCAAGCTCCGACAATGTTTTACCAACCAATGAAGATGTTTGCATTACTTCAGCCTCAATAATCTCTGCCTGACCATTAAAAACTGAGTGAACAACACGAATACGCCCACGGCGCATTTGTTGCAAAATTTTTGATATAGTAACACTATGAGGATTAAGATATGCATCTACACCAACTGCTCGACTAAATTCTTGGTAAGCAACATTATTAATCAACACCATATTAGCTCTACAACCCAATCTTTTAGCAATAATAGCACTTAAAAGATTAACCTGATCTTGATTAGTCAACGCAATCATTAAATCAGCCTGACCAATTCTAGCCTCTTGAAGGATCACTGGATCTAATACATTACCGTATAAAACCGTCGTTTTTTCGAGTTGATCGGCAATTGTTAACGCTCTCTCCCTTTGCAATTCTATAACTTTTAACTTTGATTTATGTACTCGTTGTTCAATAGCCTGAGCAACATAAAGACCAATATGACCACCCCCTGCAATAATCATGCGATGCGCATCCTGTTCTTTATGACCAAAAAGTCCAACCGCACGGCGCATCTGATCACGGGCTGCAACAAGATAGGTCACATCCCCAACACGTAATTGTGTCTCTGAGTGAGCAATCAATAATTCTGATCCACGTTTTATAGCAGTAACCGTTGTGCAAAGATCTGGAAAAAGCTCTGTTAACTGACGCAAAGGAGTATTAATAACTGGACAATCTTCCATACACTCTAAGGCTAACGCAACAATATCATCATTGCAAAAATAAAGAACATCTATTGCACCAGGTAAAGCAATACGACGCAAAACCATTTCACCAACTTCAACTTCTGGCGAAATAACCATATCAATGGGTATATTTTCTCTGGAAAAAAGAATTTTATAATACGATTCTAAATAAGATTGTGAACGAATACGCGCTATTTTTGTTGGAATATTAAACAATGAGTGCGCCACCTGACAAGCCACCATATTGACTTCATCCAACAAAGTCACCGCAATCAACATATCAGCTTTATCTGCGCCTGCAGCTAAAAGTACTTCAGGATGTGAACCGTGGCCAATAAAACTTCTAACATCCAATGTCTCACTAATTTTTTCAACTAATCTCGCTTCAATATCAATAACGGTAACATCATGATTTTCAGCAGCAAGACGTTCTGCTATTCCATAACCGACCTGTCCTGCTCCACAAATAATAACACGCATAACTTACTAAACTCCGAGCGCCTTAAGTTTACGATGCAAGGCAGAACGTTCCATGCCGATAAACTCAGCTGTACGCGATATATTTCCACCCAAGCGCCCAATTTGCGCTACTAAATACTTCTTTTCAAATAATTCTCGTGCTTCACGCAACGGCAAATCCATTATATTTTCATCTGCATCCATTTGAAGGCGAGGTAAAGAATCACTCATTTCTGGAGGAAGCAACTGTGCTGTTATTGGATCATCACCATCACGTACAAGAATAAGAAGACGCTCAATATTGTTGCGTAACTGTCTTACATTACCTGGCCAAGCATGCGTTTGCAAAATAGCTATAACATCATCACTGATTTCGCGCGGCTTAATACCAACCTGCTGAGATATTACTTTAACAAAATGGCGCACAAGCTCTGGAATATCCTCACGACGCGCAGAAAGTGGTGGAACTGCAACAGGAACAACAGAAAGACGATGAAAAAGATCTTCTCTAAAACATCCGTCAGCAATAAGATTTTCAAGATTTTGCGCTGTTGAAGAAATTACACGGACATCCACTTTAACACGCTTTGTACCACCAACTCTTTCAAATGTCTGACCCGTCAAAACTCGGAGCATCTTACCTTGCGTCTCACGTGACATATCAGCAACTTCATCAAGATATAAGGTTCCTCCATGAGCTTCTTCTAATGCACCTATCTTGCGTTCTCCTCCCTCCATTTCATTTCCAAACAATTCGATTTCCATTCTTTCTGGAGTAATCGTTGCTGCATTTATTGCAACAAATGGTCCATTTGAACGCGCCGAAAGCGCATGAATAGTACGCGCCACCATCTCTTTACCAGCACCTGAAGGACCAGTAATCATAATACGGCTATTGGTTGGTGCTACTTTTTCTATGATTTGACGCAAATTTTTCATAGCAGATGATGTGCCAAGCAATTCTGGTGTCTCACTTGAACGTTTGCGTAATTCTAAAAGTTCACGTTTTAATTTTGAATTTTCAAGAGTTCGTTCAGCAACCAATACAAGCCTATCAGCTTTAAAAGGTTTCTCAATAAAATCATATGCACCTCGTTTTATAGCAGAAACTGCTGTTTCAATATTACCATGACCAGAAATCATAACCACTGGAAGAGAGGGATATCGCATTTTGATTTCATCAAGTAACGCTAACCCGTCTAGACAACTTCCTTGTAACCAAACATCCAAAAAAATTAACTTAGGAATACGTTCACTAATTTGCGCTAGTGCTTCATCAGAATTACACGCAACACGTGTTTCATAGCCTTCATCATCTAAAATACCAGCAACAAGCTCACGAATATCCGCTTCATCATCAACAATTAAAATATCTGATACCATCTTATTCCCCTATTTTATAATCTGTGACTTGTGCAATGCTACCTTGCTCAACCACATATGCTGAAAATACTAAACGGATCATCGCGCCACGACCTTCATAAAAATTTTTCGGTGCATCATGTAATTCCATATAACCACCATGATCTTCAATTACTTTTCGTACAATAGCTAATCCGAGCCCCGTCCCCTTTTCTCGCGTTGTTATATAAGGTTCTAGTAATTTTTGCCGTTGTTCTTTTGGAAGACCTTTACCATTATCAATAACATCCACAACCAAGAAGCCTTCTTGGCGATAAGAACGAATCAAAATATGACCGCGAACACTCTCTTCTCGTATTGCGTCAATAGACTCGCTTGCATTTTTGATAACATTGCAAAAAGCCTGAACAATAAGACGATTATCAAACGCACCTATAAGCGGTACATTTCCTAAATCTTGTTCAAAATAAATATCATGTCGGGAAACTTCTATCAAGAAACATGCTTCATGTAAGAGTTCACGAATATCTAAAATGCGCATTCGCGGTTTAGGCATACGTGCAAAAGAAGAAAACTCATCAACCATGCGCCCAATATCTCCAACCTGCCGAATAATCGTCTCAATACACCGCTCAAAAACCTCTCTGTCCTGTATAATAGCTTTGGCATAACGTTTACGAATACGTTCAGCAGATAACTGAATAGGTGTTAGCGGATTTTTAATTTCGTGTGCAATACGGCGTGCTATATCTGCCCAAGCTGATGAACGTTGTGCCTCAACAAGGTCTGTAATATCATCGATCGTTAAAACCCAAGATTGTCCATGCCCATCATTTTCTTCCATTGTAATTTGCACATTGCAAACACGTTCTTGTCCAGCAACACTTAAAGTAACTTGCTCACGATAATTTTTACGGCCTAATGAGCGTGCAAGCTTAAAAACTTGCCAAATTTCACCACTTAATGACAAAAGATTATGCCCAATAACCTGTTCAGAACGAATGCCAAACATTGCTTCAATAGACCGATTGATAATTGTAATGTAACCATTATCATCGATTCCAGCCACACCTGCTGTTACACCAGACAAAACAGCTTCAGAAAAACGTCGCCTTTCATCAATTTGATCACGAACCGCTATCAATTCATTACGCCGGCTCTTTAGTTCACTTACCATGTAATTGAAAGTTTTTGATAACTGTCCAATATCTCCATCCCTTGCGCGTACTGGCACAAAGATATCCATATTTCCAGATGCAACATCATCAGCTGCATTAATGAGAAGACGAATAGGACGCACCAAGCGTTCAGCAACAGCAATACCGGCCCAAATAGCCGATAAAAATAAACTAAAAAAAAGACATAGATAAAGCATGCCAAATGCAATTTGCGTTGGCAAACGGTTTTCATTTAAATCACGATAACGATCTGTATTGACCTCTGTTAAACGTAAAGCAGCTAAAACATCTTTATCAATATCACGAACCAAATACAAAAATGTATTTGGGATGTTGGTAAACATCAAAATAATGCCAAAATAATCATGAACCCCTGGTTGAAAAGAGAAAGGATTCGTTCTAGTTGCCCGTTCGATAAGGTTGGATGGTGGAATAGGCAGTTCATTCTCATCACCAAGATCACTCGACATAAAAACAGTCCCGCTCGAGCTTAACAAAAATGCACCACGCAAATTGCGTCCTGCCGCATGGCGTGTCAATTGCATCCGATATTCAGCTGGATTGCGCTCTAAAAGTTTTTTATTATCAAGTGCAAATGCCATAGTATAGGATAAATTTTTTAAATTTTGAAGCATTTCATCTGCATAAGCATTTGCCAAATCGATAGAAGAGCCCACAATTTGTTTTGTTGTTGTATCAAACCATCGGTCAAGTCCTAAATTAAGCGCAGGACCCGATACAAGAGCTACAGAAACAGCTGGCACCGTTGCAACAAGTGTAAATAGTGAAATAAGGCGCACATGTAGACGTGATCCAGCACGTCTTGACCGCCACGCACGAATAATTGGGATCATTTCATAAAGAACAATGATGGCAAGTCCCAAAACCCAAACACTATTAATCCCTATAAGGATAAGTGTTACAACTCTACTGGGAACAACAGGAGTTAATCCGATAAGAATGATAAATGAAACCGAAGCCGTTAACAAAGCTAATACAATAATTGTAATACCTAAAAATGTATACGCCTTACTTAAGCGATATTGTCCATCGTCATACGTATTTTTATCTTTGTTTTGAAGATTCGTCATGGATATTGTATTCATAATTAGCTTACGTTATTCTATTCCACTGTCCTCATATAACCCCTTGCGATAAAAATTGACAATACCAGTACTACGTTTTAAATGCAGCCATTTAATAAATAAAGAAAGAATTTTTATACTTCTCAAAATACTTTTAAAGTTTTTAAAAATACTTTTAAAGTAAAGTGCATTCAGTGATACTTTAATATAGGAGGTAAAATGCGATTAACCAAACAAACGAATTATTCCCTCCGAATGCTCATGTATTGTGCAGATAATCAAGAATCTTTAAATCGTATTCCAGAAATTGCCAAGGCACATGCCATTTCTGAGCTTTTTTTGTTTAAACTCCTTCAGCCACTTGTTAAAGCGGGTTTTGTACAAACAGTACGGGGACGTAATGGTGGTATTAAATTAGCAAAACCTGCAGAAGAAATTTCAGTAGCAGACATTGTGAAAGTAACAGAAGATAACTTTTCCATGGCAGAATGTTTTGATACTAAAGAACCTAACTGTCCATTGGTAGATTTTTGTAATTTAAATACCGCACTTAAAAAGGCACTAAATGCTTTTTTTGATGTATTATCAGTAACCTCTCTTGCTGATCTACAAAAGCCATCCTTTCGAAGTCAATTTAAAATTGATGACCACAAAACAATTCGCTGAAATAATATGAAAGGAAGTTTAGTATTTCTATTGCAACTATAATATTAGCCGCAGGACGCGGTGAGAGAGCAAAATCTTCACAAAAAATTCCAAAACAATACCGACTTTTAGGACAAGAGCCGGTTATTTGTCATACTGTACGTTGTTTTCTACAGCATCCAGAAATTACAAAAATCGTCTTAGTCATTCATCCAGAAGATCACAAAATCTGTGATCAAGCTATAGGTGGTTTTAAAGAGCATCTCATCATTGTTGAAGGAGGAGATACACGTCAAATATCCACTTTATATGGGCTTCATGCACTTAAAAATATTAAACCTCAATACGTTCATATCCATGATGGTGCACGCCCCTTTGTCGAAAAGAAACTTCTTGATAAAATCCATACCACCATAAATCACCAAGAAGGTGTTCTTCCTGTTCTTGCCGTCTCTGATACTCTTAAACGCATCAATCAAACACATCATGTTGTAGAAACAATCTCACGCACTAATGTTTACACTGCACAAACTCCACAGTGTTTTCCATTTGAACTCATTTTAACCGCCCATGAAGAAGCAAAACAAACTTGCAAAGAAAAATTCACTGATGATTCAGCAATTGCCGAATGGTTTGGTATCCCCATGCATACCATTCTTGGAGATCCTAACAATATAAAAATTACATGGAACGAAGATTTTAATAGTGCACACTTGTACCTCCAAAAAAAAATGCAAATATTCCCTGATATCCGTACCGGAAATGGCTATGATGTTCATTCTTTTGAAGAAGGAACCTCTGTTACACTATGTGGTATAAAAATTCCCTTTCATAAAAAGTTAAAGGGGCATTCAGATGCTGATGTTGCTCTTCATGCTTTAACAGATGCCCTTCTTGCTACTCGAGGTATAGGAGACATTGGCACACATTTTCCCCCCTCTGATCCTAAATGGAAAAATGCATCATCAGAAATTTTTTTACGTTATGCTCTTGATATTATTAAACAAGCAGACGGTCGCATTACTAATATTGATATCACACTGATAACTGAAAGTCCCCAAATTGGTCCTTATCGTCATGCAATGACAACAAATCTTATGAATATACTCGCAATTTCGCCAGATCGAATCTCTATAAAGGCAACAACAAATGAGAGACTCGGATTCATTGGTCGTGGAGAAGGCATTGCTGCTCTTGCGTCTGCTACTGTCCTTTATTCAAGAGGCATTTCCGAATGACATATTTTTGTAAAGAGCAAGCATATGCAGTCCTTGCAGCTTGTCGTAAAAAAGGTTTTCTTTTAACAACCGTTGAATCTTGCACAGGGGGTCTTATTGCTGCAAATCTCACTAGTATTGCAGGATCATCCGATGTATTTGATTGTGGATTTGTTGTTTATTCAAATGAATCTAAGACGCGCCTTGTTGGCGTATGTGCTAAGCTTATAAAAACATATGGTGCAGTTTCAAAAGAAGTTGCCATTGCAATGGCAGAAGGTGGACTAAAATATTCACAAGCTGAAATTGCAGTCTCTGTAACGGGAATTGCAGGCCCAAGGACAACATGTTCCAATAAGCCTGTCGGACTTGTGCATTTCGCAGTCGCTTATAAAAATCACGAAACTATACACACAGAGATGCACTTTAGAAATCTTAGTCGCAATGCTATCCGTTATGCAACTGTTCAAAATGCTTTCAAAATGATCTTGGTATCTCTTCAATAATATTCTTCAAATCTGATTTCTAGATTTCATTTTTCAAAATCACTATTTTCGATTTTTGAATAGTTTCTTAAAAAGTCATTCCTGATTTATCAGTAGGCTATTATTGCGCTACACAGTAATGGCTCAAAAATAAGCCTAATATTTCAGAATAAAATATTAACATTTGTATTCCAATAAATAAATAGTACGAGCATAACAGCGCAAATTATGAAACGTAATACTTATTATGCAACAAAATTAACTAAGTAAACTATGTTACTGAAGAGCCATAAATTTGATGAGCACGCATTTCAAAAGCATCGGTAAATTTATGGAATGCAACATCAAACATTGAGCCCATCACTATTCCAAGCATTTTGCTTTTAAATTCATAATCAATAAAAAACTCTACATTGCATGCATTTTTATTTTCAACGTTATGAAATGCCCAACGATTTTCAAGATATTTAAATGGACCATCAATATATTTAACTTCTATGAGATTTTCCTTCGGCTGAAGAAATACTTGAGTCGTAAAAGTCTCTCTGATAACCTTATAGCCAACTGTCATATCAGCGATAAGCAATGTTTTTTCCTCATGTTTTTTTCGAGAATGTATTGTTAGTGCCTCACACATCGGTAAAAATTCAGGATAACGTTCAATATCTGAGACAAGATCAAACATTTCATTTACAGTATAGGCAATTTGCCGATGTGTTGTAAAAGTCGGCATAGTTATCTCTGTAAAGCAAATTTTTCGTCACGCGCTTTTTGCAAAATTTTAAAATCATCTCCCGCATGATGCGATGAACGTGTTAGAGGATTGGAAGCCATATGCAAAAAACCCTTCACTTTACCAATTTTGGCAAAAGACTCAAATTCTTCAGGAGGCACAAAACGAATAACTGGATGGTGCTTTCGTGTAGGCTGCAAATACTGCCCAATTGTCATAAAGTCAACATCAGCAGAACGTAAATCATCCATTAATTGAAGAATTTCGTTTCGTTCTTCCCCAAGACCAACCATAATCCCTGATTTTGTAAAAATTGTTGGATCAAGTTCCTTAACACGCTGTAACAACCGAATTGAATGGAAATAGCGTGCTCCTGGTCGAACCTTTAAGTATTTAGATGGTACTGTTTCTAAATTATGATTAAAAACATCGGGCTTAGCATCTACAACAATCTCTAAAGCACCATCCTTATGGCGAAAATCAGGTGTAAGGACTTCAATTGTTGTTTTAGTAGCCTTCTGACGAATAGCGTGAATAACTTTTGCAAAATGCTGTGCACCACCATCAGCGAGATCATCGCGATCGACAGATGTAATCACGACATGTTTTAATTTCATCTGCGCAACAGCATCTGCCACACGTTCTGGCTCATCATCATCAACTGCAAGTGGAATACCCGTTGCAACGTTGCAAAAAGCACAAGCCCGCGTACATATTTCTCCCAGAATCATAAAACTAGCATGCCGCTGCCCCCAACACTCACCAATATTTGGACAGCCTGCTTCCTCACATACAGTCACTAATTTATTGGTGCGTACAATACTATATGTCTCTTTATATACTTGTGACGTTGGCGCTTTTACACGAATCCAATCCGGCTTTTTCTGAATAATCGTATCTGGGCGATGCGCCTTTTCAGGATGACGCAAACGCCTATTCGTAACTCTATCAACAACCGTAACCATTTAAGCCTCTGTCTTATAGATATGGAGTGCCAATGAAAAATCAAAAAAATACAAAATTTTTCACACAATGCAGCCACTAAGCATTTAAAACTTGACCATAAGCATCCAACACACTCTCTTTCATCATTTCCGATAATGTCGGATGCGGAAAGACAGTATGCATCAATTCTTCTTCGGTTGTCTCAAGATTCATAGCGATAACAAACCCTTGAATCAGTTCTGTTACTTCTGCCCCTACCATATGTGCACCGAGAAGTTGTCCTGTTTTTTTATCAAAAATGGTTTTAACTAATCCCTGATCTTCCCCCAAAGCAACAGCCTTTCCATTAGCTGAAAAAAAATAACGACCAACACGGATATCATAACCTGCATCTTTTGCAGCCACTTCTGAAAGTCCTACAGAAGCAACCTGTGGTGTACAATATGTACATCCTGGAATTTTCTTCTTATCAAGCGAATGAGTATTTTTCAATCCAGCAAGACGTTCAATACATATAACACCTTCTTCTTCCGCTTTATGTGCCAACATAGGGGGACCAGCTACGTCACCAATAGCATAAATGCCTTCCACACCTGTCCAACCCCATTCATCAGTTACAATGCACCCGCGATTGGTTTTTACATTTAATGCTTCTAATCCAAGATTTTCAATATTACCCTGAACCCCAACAGCCGAAATCAATCGATCAATTGTGATTTTTTGTATCTCACCCTTAACATCAATATACGCAGTAATAGAATCAGACTTTTTTTCAACTTTTGTTACTTTTGCTTCAGTAAAAATACGGATACCTTTTTTTTCCAGCTGTTTTCGGACAAATGTTGAAATTTCAGCATCTTCAGCTGGCATAATATGGGGCATCATTTCAACAACTGTTACCTCTGTTCCCATATCATGATAAAAAGAGGCAAATTCAATGCCAATTGCTCCAGAACCCATTACCAAAAGTGACTTTGGCATCGCACGCGGAATCATAGCCTCAAAATAGGTCCAAATAAGCTTTCCATCTGGCTCAATGTTGGGAAGAGAACGAGGACGTGCACCAGTTGCAATAATTATATGTTTTGCTTGGTAAGCCCCCTCTCCCAATGTTCCTTTAGGTACTGGGTTTTGTGGTTGCATAACCGGTTTGGATGATGGAAAAACCGTAATTTCTGCCAACTGATTTTCTTTTGCTGCCTTAGTAAGCTTTGCTTCTCCCCAAATGATATCAATTTTGTTTTTTTTCATCAAAAAATTAACACCAGCATTTAAACGCGCAGAGATCTCACGTGAACGAGCCACAACATCCTTAATATTTGCCTCAACTGAACCGTTAAACTTCAAACCATAATCTTCCGCATGTTCAGCAAAATGCTTCATTTCCGCTGAGCGTAAAAGTGCCTTTGTTGGAATGCACCCCCAATTTAAACAAATCCCACCTAAGTGCTCGCGCTCAACAATCGCAGTTTTGAAGCCACACTGCGCTGCACGAATCGCAGTTACATATCCGCCCGGCCCCGAGCCAATCACAATTACATCATAAAGATTTGCCACAGTCATTCCTCCATGGACATACAAAAACGGGCATGTACTCTTCAACTTTAAAACCAAGAAAAAACACAAAATTATCTCGCATCTCTCATTCTAAGCTTTACATAAATACTTTTACCAAATTAGAAGACGTAACAACACTACCATTCAAGCTTTTTAATCCGCTTTTATTATATTAAAACATACCACTACCACACAAAATTATGTGAAACACTTTTAAAATGCTTAAATCAACATCGATAATGGATTTTCAATCATTTTTTTAAATGTTTGAGCAAGCTCTGCTGCTAACGCGCCATCAACGGCACGATGATCCACAGAAAGTGTGACTGACATGACTGTTGCAATGGTTATTGCACCACTTTTAACAACTGCACGTTGTTCACCCGCCCCAATTGCAAAAATTGTCGCATGTGGTGGATTAAGAATAGCAGAAAAGTTTTTTACGCCATACATCCCCATATTTGAGATAGCCGTTGTACCTCCCTGATATTCCTCCATTTTTAGCTTACGTTCACGCGCACGCTTTATAAAATCTTTCATCTCATTTGAAATCACTGACAAAGATTTTTCTTCTGCATGGCGGATAACTGGCGTAATCAACCCATTCGAAACAGAAACAGCAACTCCAATGTCACAGTGTTTGTGATGAAGCATCCCTCCTTCAAGCCAAGATACATTAGCATCAGGAATAGCTTTTAAAGAAAGTGCCACAGCTTTAATAACCATATCATTAACTGAAACTTTATAAGCAGGTGTAGATCCTTCTTGCCTCTTAATTATCGGAGCTGCAGCATTTAGTTGCGTACGTAATGCCAATAATGCATCAAGTTCACAATCTACTGTTACGTAAAAATGTGGTACTTTTTGTTTTGATTCAACCAAACGTTTGGCAATTGTTGCACGCATATTATTATGGGGCGCAAATGTATATTCATCCTCTTTAAAGAGCTTCAATATCTGTCTGTCAGAAGAAACTGTAGCTATAAACTGTTCAGTTTGTGATGAAGAAGAAGCTTCCAAAACACCACCGCTCACAATTTTTTCTATATCACGCTTAATAATACGTCCATGCGGACCGCTACCAGAAATAAGAGATAAATCAAGACCTGCTTGAGCTGCTAATCGTCTCGCTAAAGGAGAAACAAAAAAACGCATAACCTTTTTATCTTGCTGTATTGATTGCTGAATTGGAGATAAATGAGATACCTGTGTTACTACTTTTGAATCTGTCCGCTTCATATTTTCTGATTCTTCGACAGCAAAAGAAGAAAGTTTTTTTTCTATAACTTTTGCAGCTTCAGTTACATCTTCGCCTTCTTCTGCTAAAACAGCAATTAAAGTATTAACCTTAACTCCCTGTGTTCCAGCAGGAACAATAATCTTAGCAACCGTTCCCTCATCAACAGCCTCAACTTCCATTGTTGCCTTATCTGTCTCAATTTCAGCAATAACATCACCAGAGGAAACCTTATCTCCCTCCTTAACATTCCACTTTGATAAGTTCCCCTCTTCCATCGTAGGAGAAAGCGCAGGCATCGTAATCTTAATGGGCATAGTGCTTTCCTCCGTTACACTTTATAAGTCACAGCCTTAACGGCTTCAAGAATTTCAGCAGCGCTGGGTAAAGTCAATTTTTCAAGATTAGCAGCATAAGGCATAGGAACATCTTTACTAGCAATCGTAGCAACCGGCGCATCAAGATAATCAAAAGCCTGCTGCATAACTCGCGTTGCTATTTCAGTTCCAACAGATGACTGAGGATATCCTTCCTCAATTGTCACTAAACGACCTGTCTTTTTGACTGAAGCAAGGATTGTCGGAAGATCCATCGGGCGAATGGTTCGTAAATCAATCAATTCTACATCAATACCAAGCTTTTCAATTTCTGGCAAGGCTTGAACAGCATAATGCACTCCAATCCCACACGCCACAATTGTAACATCTTTACCAGGTTTATGAATACGCGCCTTACCAATAGGCAAAACAAAATCATCTATTTTAGGAACATCAAACTGATGGCCATATAAAATCTCGTTTTCAAGAAAAATAACAGGATTGTCATCGCGAATAGCAGCTTTTAGCAAACCTTTTGCATCTGCAGCGTTATATGGCATAATAACTTTAAGACCTGGTACATGACTATACCAAGCCGCATAGCATTGAGAGTGCTGGGCACCAACACGCGCAGCCGCACCATTAGGACCACGAAAAACCATGGGAGCAGACATTTGACCACCAGACATATAACGGGTTTTTGCGGCAGAATTTATAATTTGATCGATCGCCTGCATAGCAAAATTAAATGTCATAAATTCAACAATGGGACGCAACCCGCCAAACGCTGCACCAACAGCTAACCCTGCAAAGCCGTGCTCTGTAATTGGTGTATCAATAACTCGGCGCGCGCCAAATTCTTCTAATAAACCTTGGCTAACTTTATAAGCACCTTGATACTCCGCGACTTCTTCCCCCATCAAAAAAACCATTTCATCACGCCGCATTTCTTCAGCCATAGCTTGATTAAGCGCTTCACGAACAGTCATTGTGACCATTTGTGTCCCTACAGGAATATCAGGATCAGCCATAATATTAAAAGCAGAGAGTGTAGGTATGGACGAAGAAAGAGATGAAAACCCTTTTCCAGATTTTTGAGGAAGATTTACAGCATCAGTAGCCTGTGAAATATTTTCAGCGTTTTCACCTTCTTCTAACAATACAGCAATGATACTGTTAACCTTTACGCCTTCAGAACCTTCAGGTACAAAAATTTTACCAATAATGCCTTCATCAACAGCTTCTACTTCCATCATTGCTTTATCAGTTTCAATCTCAGCAATCACATCACCAGAATTAACTTTATCACCTTCTTTTTTGAGCCATTTAGATAACTTACCTTCTTCCATCGTTGGCGAAAGTGCTGGCATCAAAACATTAATAGACATATTCGCTCCTTTCGCATTAAACTAAAACATCAGTATAGAGCTCAGAAGCATCTGGCTCTAAATCATTTTGCGCAAAATCTGCTGCATCAGTCACAACTGCCCGCACTTCTTTATCAATAGACTTTAAATCGTCTTCGCTTGCCCAACCCTGTTTTAGAATCCGACTTTTTACCTGATCAATCGGATCATGCTCTTCTTTTACTTTTTGGACTTCTTCCTTTGATCGATATTTTGCTGGATCAGACATGGAATGACCCCGATAACGATAGGTCTGCATATCAAGAATGATCGGCCCTTTGCCTGAACGCGCCCAAGAAATTGCTTCATCAGCAGCTCCCTTGACTACGCGCACATCCATACCATCAACAACAATACCTGGAATTTCAAAAGAAATACCCCGACGAGAAAAATCTGTCTCTGCAGATGCACGCGCAACTGATGTCCCCATAGCATACTGATTGTTTTCAATAATATAAACAACAGGAAGTTTCCAAAGCGAAGCCATATTAAAACTTTCGTAAACTTGTCCCTGATTTGCAGCGCCATCACCAAAATAAACCAATGTCACATTATCTTTGCCAAGATATTGATTCGAAAATGCCAAACCTGAACCAATAGGAACTTGCGCACCAACGATACCATGTCCACCGTAAAAATTCTTTTCTTTAGAGAACATGTGCATCGAACCACCTTTTCCCTTTGAAAAACCACCTTGACGTCCTGTTAACTCTGCCATTACGCCACGCGGACTCATGCCCACCGCCAACATATGACCATGATCACGATAAGATGTGATAACCTGATCGCCTTCTTTTGTTGCCTTCAATGTTCCAACAACAACAGCTTCTTGTCCTATATAGAGATGACAAAAACCACCAATAAGCCCCATTCCGTAAAGCTGCCCCGCTTTTTCTTCAAAACGACGAATCAAAAGCATTTTACGGTAAGCATCAATTTCCTCTTCTTTTGTAAAATTAGCGGTTTGAGCTATTTTTGTGGTATCTGATAATGCAGGATACGCTACCGACGCAGAATTTTTTTTAAACTGTTCTGCCATATTAAACTCCCTTTTATGATTAGTCAGAAATAACCTTTACGGACAAAAGTTACAAGCGTTATCACCAAGTTCAAATGATATCATAGGGTATTATTTTAAATTAAGCGATTTTTATTAATTTCTAATCAGCGAGCGGATTTAAAATTGTTAATTCATTTGGCTTAGAAAAATTTAAATTTTTTCTAATGTATTCATCTAGCATATCTTTCTCAATGTGCCCATCACGTAAAAGAGAGATACGCCTTTCCATGAACATACGCTCAGTTTCTACTTTATGAAGTTCTTCTTCTAATTCGATAATATGCTGATTAATCTCACTACGTGAGTACAATCCATATTCACCATGATAAATGTGATAACTAAAATAGCTCAAAACCCCCGCAGTTATAAGCGGTAATACAAAGCGCACCTTGGCCGATCTGCGTTTCTGCTTTGTCCACATAAAATAGCACAGTCTTTTTTAAACATTTTGAATCAAATATGCATATCTTTTATTAATACCTTCTTACTAAATACAAACACTCAAATAACTTACCCTCACCCTTTAACTTTTTTGCAACAAAACTAGAAAATTTTACTAATTAAATTATCAACCTGATAACTAATAAAAACGGAGCAAGCACTAAAATACCTGTTCCAACTTTACCAACTATAAAGCGATGAACTCCAAATACATCAGCAAATTACCAAATGAGCACGAGCATTATCTTTGCTTATTCTGATTGCACCTTGAATAACAGACAAATAAAACCATTAACATCACAATCATACGTAAAATCAACGGAATCATAAACAATCAGTGAAATTTTCTTAGCCAATCCCAAACTGCAAATAAATAACAATCTTCATTATTGTCTAACATGAAAGGATGCTCCTTGATTTTAATTACCTTCCATTTTTATTATCTATAAAATTTCATTCATAATCATTTAAATTTATAATTTTATATTCTACGTCCATTTTTATCCGAAAATCTTCCAGCCACAATGAGTATAAAATCAATAATCGCCCAAATTCCACTAACGACTAGCCCAACAATCGACAAGGATAAAACAAGCATTAAAATACCTGTCCCAATTTTGCCAACCATAAAGCGGTGAACGCCAAATACACCAGCAAACCAACAAATAAGCGCGAACATTATTCTTGATTGTTCCGAATACTGAAGTAATAATGGAAAAACAGAACTGACAGTATCACCTTCACACATAAAATCAATGGCATCACCAATTCTAGGTGGATTTTTTCCTAACCAATCCCAAGTTGCAAATTGATAACGTTTACCATCATCACCTGAAACGAGATAAGTTCCTTGATCTTGACTGATAATTACACCTCTCATTTTTATCACCTACAAAAATCACTGTCCATCTATTATATAAACAAAGGCCTGAACTAATAATTCTCTTAATTCGCGATTTTATTCCCACTTTTGTCAGAAAATTCTCCAATCGCAATAAGTATAAAATCAATAATCGCCCAAATTATACTAACAATCCCCCCAATAACCGACAAGGATAAAATAAGCATTAAAATACCCGTTCCAACTTTACCAACCATAAAGCGATGAACGCCTAATGCCCCCAAAAGAAAACAAACAAAAAGAAGCACTACTTTTGAATGTCCCGACTGTTTACTCTTCAATAATGGGAAAACAGAACTAATAACATCATCATTGCATACAAAATCAACGGTATCGCCAATCTTCGGTGAAGCTTTTCCTAACCAATCCAAAAGCGAAAATTTATAACGCTTACCATCATCACCTGAAACCAAATAAATTCCTTGATCTTGATCAATAACTATACCCTTCATTTTTATCCCCTATGCAATTTTTACTAAAAATATTCATTAAGCAATTAAATAATAATATAGAAATTAATGCTTTATACTTATAACCACTAACGATGAAAATGACCAACATAACGTGCTTGGTCTCCTAGCATTTCTTCAATGCGAATAAGCTGATTATATTTTGCCAATCTATCTGAGCGTGCAAGTGAACCAGTTTTAATTTGCCCACAATTTGTTGCAACCGCAAGATCAGCAATAAAAGCATCTTCCGTCTCACCTGAACGATGAGATACGATGGCACGATAACCTGCTTTATGAGCTGTTTCTACGGCATCAAGCGTCTCACTTAACGTGCCAATTTGATTAACTTTAATAAGGATAGAATTGGCAACACCCATTTTTATACCATCGCGCAAACGAGCCGAGCTTGTGACAAACAAATCATCACCAACAAGCTGACATTTTTTACCAATGGAATCAGTAAGCAACTTCCACCCCTCCCAATCATCCTCAGCCATCCCATCTTCAATTGTAATAATTGGATAAGCTTTAACAAGTTGAGCTAAATAATCTACCTGCTCTTGAACATCACGATACCTTCCTTCACCTTCATAAAAATATGAACCATTTTTATAAAATTCCGTTGAAGCACAATCTAAGCCAATAGCAATTTGCTCTCCTGGCTTATATCCACATGCTATTATAGATTCCATAATAAAATCAATTACTTGCTCAGCACTTTTCAATTGAGGTGCAAAACCACCTTCATCACCAACATTAGTATTATAACCTGCATCCTTTAAACGTTTTTTTAATGTATGAAAAACCTCAGCACCATAACGTACTGCTTCTTTCAGTGTAGGTGCTCCTACGGGAATAATCATAAATTCTTGAAAATCAATAGAGTTATCCGCATGGACGCCACCATTAATAATATTCATCATTGGTGTCGGAAGAACATGCGCTTGAGTACCACCAATATAACGATACAAAGGTAAATGCAACGATTCTGCTACCGCTTTTGCAACTGCCAATGAAACACCGAGAATAGCATTAGCACCCAGACGCTCTTTATTTGGCGTTCCATCCAAAGCGATCATCGCTTGATCAATGGCTATTTGATTCCTTGCATCTCGTCCACCTAGCTCCTCAAGAATTTCCCCATTTACTGCAGCAATCGCTTTTTCAACACCTTTACCTTGGTAGCGCATACCACCATCACGCAGCTCTACAGCTTCATGCCCCCCCGTTGACGCTCCAGAAGGAACAATAGCACGACCCAAAATGCCATTTTCTAAGTAAACATCAACTTCTACCGTTGGATTACCTCTACTATCAAGTACTTCACGCCCAATAATATCAACAATAACAGTCATGTAAATTTCCTTATCCAACGAAAATTCTGTTTCATCTTCAACTCCATAATGATGGAATATTCTTTAAATTGTGCATTCAATTTACTTTCTTAGATAAGCAATCAAATTTTATTAAAGTCTCAAGCAATCTTTGTAAATTATCAATTTTAACCATATTAGGCCCATCAGAAGGCGCATTGTCTGGATCTTGATGCGTTTCTAAAAAAATACCAGCAACTCCAACAGAGACAGCTGCACGCGCTAAAATTTCAACAAATTGACGCTGCCCACCAGATGAATTGCCTTGACCACCTGGCTCCTGAACAGAATGCGTTGCATCAAAAATTACAGGAGCACCAAATGAACGCAAAACAGGCAATGAACGCATGTCAGAAACAAGTCGATTATAACCGAATGAAGTTCCCCGCTCACAAAGCATAACATTAGGATTACCGCTTTGAGTAACTTTTTTTAAAACATTCTCCATATCCCATGGAGCTAAAAATTGACCTTTTTTAATATTGATAACACATCCCGTTTTAGCGGCTGCTACCAAAAGATCTGTTTGACGGCATAAAAAAGCAGGTATTTGCAAAACATCTACCGTTGAAGCAACAGCAATACACTGCTCTTCTGTATGCACATCAGTTAAAACTGGGCAACCAAATTCCTTTTTTAAATCAGAAAAGATAGCTATAGCTTTTTCAAGACCGATACCACGTGCAGCACTAAGAGACGTCCTATTGGCTTTATCGTAACTGGATTTATAAATGAACCCAATACCAACTTGATCTGCAATTGTCTTTATCCGACCAGCCATTTCAAACGCATGATCTCGACTTTCCATCTGACATGGACCCGCAATTAAGGCAAGAGGCGCTTCATTTGCAAAAATAACATTTCCAACTTTTACAACAGCATTTGGTTGAAACATTTTATTCCTCAAAAGCAAATAACAAAATTTATCAGTTAAACCAATCTACTTTGTTCTACAGTAGCTTCAATAAAAGAAGAAAAAAGTGGATGTGGATCAAATGGACGTGATTTTAGTTCTGGGTGATATTGAACACCAATAAACCATGGATGATCTGCATATTCTATCGTTTCTGGCAAAATACCATCTGGAGACATACCTGAAAGAATCAAACCACACTGCTCCAACGTGCTTTTATAATCAATATTCACCTCATAACGATGACGATGTCGCTCGTAAATCCTTGTCATCCCATAAATTTTAGCAATATGGCTACCTTCTTTTAATTCAGCAGCAAAAGAACCAAGACGCATTGTACCACCAAGATCTCCACATTTTGTACGTTTTTCTAAGACATCTCCTTTGAGCCATTCTGTCATTAAACCTACAATTGGATTCTTTATCTCAGTCTGGCAAAACTCACTAGAAGAAGCATTCTTAATATGTGCAATATTACGCGCAACTTCTATACAAGCCAATTGCATTCCAAAACAAATACCTAAAAAAGGAACTCTTTGCTCTCGCGCAAATCGAATCGCTTGAATTTTACCCTCTGCACCGCGCAATCCAAAAGCACCGGGAACTAAAATTCCATGGACTTTTTGTAAATAAGGCACCGGATCTTCTCTTTCCAAAAGCTCTGCATCAATCCAATCAATATTAACCTTCACTTTATTGGCTAATCCACCATGCATAATCGCTTCAGTAAGAGATTTATAAGCATCTTTCAGCCCTGTATATTTTCCAACAACTGCAATTATCACCTCTCCTTCAGGATGGTGAATCCGATACGTGATATCTCTCCAACGATCCATTTTCGGTTGAGGTGCTGTATCAATACCAAAAGCAGAAAGAACCTCTGAATCTAACCCTTCTTCATGATATGCTAAAGGAACATCATAAATTGTAGGCATATCTAATGCCTGAATAACTGCACTTTGACGAACATTACAAAAAAGAGATAATTTGCGCTGCTCTGTTTCTGGAATAGGTCGATCTGCACGCACCAATAAAATATCAGGGGCAATACCAATTGATTGTAGCTCTTTGACAGAATGCTGTGTCGGTTTGGTTTTCAATTCACCAGCTGAATGGATATAAGGCATTAATGTGAGATGTACACAAACAACACTATTCCTTGGCAATTCATTTCTAAGCTGACGAATTGCTTCAAGAAAAGGCATTGCTTCAATATCACCAACAGTTCCACCTATTTCACACAAAACAAAGTCAAACTCTTCATTTCCCGTAGTAATGAATTTCTTAATTTCATCCGTAACATGAGGAATAACCTGAACTGTTGCTCCTAAATAATCACCGCGTCGCTCTCGCTCAATAATGTTACGATAAATGCGTCCTGTTGTAATATTATCTTGGCTACTTGCAGAATATCCAGTAAAACGCTCATAATGCCCAAGATCGAGATCCGTTTCTGCACCATCGTCAGTCACAAAAACCTCGCCATGCTGATAAGGCGACATAGTGCCTGGATCAACATTTAAATAAGGATCAAGCTTGCGGAGCCGTACACGATATCCGCGAGCTTGTAATAACGCGGCTAACGCCGCTGCTGCGATGCCTTTCCCAAGGGAAGAAACCACACCACCAGTAATAAAAACATAACGTGCCATAGGCTTATGGTGATAAGCAGTTTGTTATGATTTTTCCAGTAAAAAATGCAGAAAAAAAAATTTTTTTCATAAAAATAAAAAAGGTGAAAAATCACCTTTTTAAAATCTATACTATTTTAAAAACTATCTTGTACTTTTATCACCAGATGTGTCAGATGGATTTTCAAGTAGCGGTGGAACTGGGCTTTCATCAGCAGGAATCATAGGCTTGTTTTGTTCCTGACTAGGAATCGGAACACTACCAAGCTGTTCAAGAATAGAAGGCTGAGACCCATTCTTCAATAACGGTGCAACTTCTGGATTAATTGGAATACGCTTAAGGATATCAGAACTGGAATTTGATATATTTCCAACTACAATGAGCCCAATGGATATTGCAAAAAAACAAAATGCTAAGATAGCAGTCAAACGCGTTAAAGCGTTTTTGGTACCACGAGTTCTCATGAGCCCTGAACCACTACTAACGCCAAGACCGCCACCTTCTGAAGGTTGAAGCAAGACAACACCAACCAAAGCAATGACAACCAAAAAATGAATAACAATGAGTACTGTTTGCATAAATCCTGCTCTTTAAATAATTATTTATGACTATTTTTACATATAAACTGCATATAATCCAAGAAAAAACAAAGATTCTTTCATTATAATCTACGATAAACATCACAAATATTTAAAAAATCAGTTGCTTTTAAACTTGCTTGACCTACTAAAGCACCATTAACGTGAGCAGTGCTTAAGATTTCAAATGCATTGGATGCTTTTACTGACCCACCATAAAGCAAACGCATCTTACACCCTTCATCGCCAAAACGAGCACGCACCTTATGACGAATAAAATCATGTGCTTCTGTAATATCAGCTGAAGTTGCTGCATTCCCCGTACCTATAGCCCACACAGGCTCATAAGCAACAATCATATTTTGGGCTGTTGCACCATCTGGTAAAGATTCTTCAAGCTGTCTCGTGAGAACATTCAACATTTTATTATCTCTGCGCTCTTCTAATGTTTCACCAATACAAACAAGCGCCACAAGACCAGCCCGCCATGCAGCTTGCACTTTAGCACAAACAATCGCATTACTTTCATTATAAACTATGCGACGTTCTGAATGCCCAATAATGACATGACTTGCTCCTGCATCTTTAAGCATAAAGGACGAAATATCTCCAGTATAAGGACCTCTATCATTAAAATGACAATTTTGCCCACCTAAAAGGAGATTTTCACTTCCCAGTGCATCAAAAGCACGCGATAAAAGCGTTGCTGGAATACAAATGAGGACTTCTAATAAACGGCCTAAATCAGAACTAACACCAGCAGCAATAGCGCGCAACTCTCCAAGAGATTCACTTGTTCCCTTCATTTTCCAATTTCCAGCAATCAAAGGCCTAATATTGGAAGACATATTTTTACCTCAAAAGTTATCACAACACGTTTTTTTCTTAAATATCAAATAAAAAAACGAAAGCAAGTCTTTAAAGCTTGCATCTTATATATCTTTATTGCAAATTTCATCACCATTTGATGATAATTGTACTAACTAGCAGATAGGACTAAACGATGCTTGACACCATAAGAAATGCTACAAATTCTTGGGTTTCTAGGTTTTTTCTTGCAATTTTGCTATTATGCTTCATTCTTTTATGGGGTATACCGCAGTTAAATACAAAGAGTGAAAGAGACCTTATAACTTCTGGAAAGTCTACAATAACTGTCAATGGTTATTATCTTGCACTTACTGATCAGAGCTCACGTTTAGCGCTTGCTTCTCACCTTGGACGAATGTTTACGCCAAATGAAATGCAACAATACCAAATCTCCGCTTTTGTTTTCAATCAGTTACAACAAAATGTACTTCTTGATGAACAAGCGCGCAAAATGAAAATTAGCCTTTCAAAAGATGCAATAGCTCGTACCATAAGCGCTGATAATATATTTCAAAAAAATGGAATCTTTAATCAAGATTTGTTTTTTAGCTATCTTCAGCAATTACATGTCAGCGAAAATAATTTTCTCGACTATTACGTCCAAAAAGAAAAGCGCAATCAACTCATTTCAGCTTCACTGTCCGGCATGAAAGCGCCAAACCTTTTTTATAAAGCGCTTGCTCTTTATCGAGAGGAAACCCGTATCGCCGATTACCTGATTATCGATCTAAAAGAGAAGGAAGCAATTGTTCCTCAAAATCAAGAAATATTGCAAAAGTGGTTTGAGACTCATAAGAGTGAATTTCGTGTTCCAGAATACCGCATCGTTTCTTTACTATCTATGAAGCTTGCTGAATTTATAAAACCAAAAAATATTTCAACAGATGAAGTTAAGACTTATTATACTCAGAATTCTTTGCGTTTTACTACTCCTGAAAAGCGTATCATTGAAGAATTACGATTCTCTACACGGGAAGCTGCAGATCATGCAGCAAAAAAAATAGCTGATGGACTAAGTTTTGATGATTTGGTCAAAGCTGAAAAAAAGACTCTCAATGATATAAAAAAGGGACCTTTAGCAAAAAGTGAACTTCCAAATTATTTAGCATCTGAGATTTTTGAACTCAAACAAGGACAAGTTAGCGCTGTAATCAATGATTTAAAAGGACCTGTAATTATTCGTGTCACGCATATAATACCTCCAAGCCCAATTCCATTTGAAAAAGCAGAAAAAAATATTCGCCAAATGCTTGCTCAAAATCATGCTACAGATTATCTACGTAATAGTTATACGGAAATTGAGAATGCTCGCTTTGAAGGAGCCTCTTTTGAAGAGCTTGCTGATAAATATAAGCTGTCTTTACATACAATCACTCTTGATGAAACAGGAAAAACAATTGAAGATACAATACTCACAGATTTGCCTCAAAAAGACATTTTACTAAAATCCATTTATCAAGCAAACGAAGGATCTGATTTTGCTCCACTTCCTCTTCAAGAAGATGGATACCTTTGGTATAAGGTAGATAAGATCATTCCAGCTCGTAACAAAACATTCGAAGAAGCTAAGCAAAATGTTATTACCCAATGGAAACGCGAAGAGATTCAACGTCTTCTCGATAAGAAAGCTGAAGATTTTCTCAAACAACTTTCTGAAGGAAAAAATCTTGTTTTTCTTGCCAATAAATTTGATATCATAAAACAAACAACCCCCCCCCTCCGTCGTCAAGACTCATTTGAGATCTTTGGATCTGAAGGCATTAAAGCATTATTTTCGGGTTCCAAAGGTCATTATGGCATAGTAAAAAACCCTGCCGCAACAAATCGCGTTATTTATCAAGTAAAAGAGGTCATCACACCTAAAAACATTACAGAACACACCCTCTCACCTGATATTCGTACTAAGATAGATGCAATGATAAGAGAAGATCTCCTATTAGAAATGCTAAAAGTTGCAAATAAAGAACATCCTATAAAAATTAATAATGCTAATTATAATCAAATCTTCAATACTGCTCAGTAAAAATGTTATAGATGATTTTAAATATTTATTTAATAAAGCTGTGATCAACATTTCCCTTATCATAAAAGGAAAAACTTTTTTCTGATACTTGAATGGGTATTATCTATGTAAGTAATTAATATCTATGTAAGTAATTAATTTTTTTAATTGTGCAATCTATGAAGAATCGTAAATAAAATCAGAAAATAGTTTATCCATTCAACATATTAAGGAATGTTACCTATCAAAATTGTTTTTTTTAAATAAAGTATAGACTCATGATCAATTCGCAGCATAAATGCAAATTTTGCTGTAGCGAATGGAGATTTTTTCATCAAAATAGAGTTATATCTCATCAAAAAGAGAATACACTATCTGTATTTTATCTAAAAATTAGCTAATGTATTGTACAAATCTGGCCTTATATTTGCATTTTTATAATTAGTTACTAGCGCATCTTATCACAGAAAAGGCACAATACAAATTAAGAAATATATATAATTTTTAAAATGATAAGTTAAATTATTAACAATTTTTAAATCATTTTATCAACTTATCAGCATTTCTCAAAATAACTACGAAACAAATTTAAATCATAATATCATTTTTATCCTCAATACAGAAAGCCCACCTACATTTCTAATGTTTTCTTATTTTTAATTACACTCTTTTATCCTTTATAATATTCTGGGAAAAGTTTTTCCCATCGCAGCCTTTGTTATCAGCCAATAGCGGCGGAGTAATGGTAAAGTTGCACTTTCCTGAAAAACTGCAGCCCCCAACTGTGTTGCTTTTTGAAGAGATGCTGGCAGAATTACCAATGGAAGAAATGCTGGTTTAAGTGTTTTAGGCAAAGTAATAGAATGCTCACAAAACTTAATATAGTGATTTCGTGATAGCGCTACCATAGCATCAATAATATAGCGCTTTTGTTCATCATTGATATAATCAGACTCCAATTTTTCCCTATCCACTCCTACAGCTTTTAACATATCAGTAGGGAAATAACATTGATATTTTTGTCGCATAAATGATAAAAGACGCAACACACCGCTTAATTTTTGAGCAATTCCTCCATGTTTACAAGCATCTGTAAATTTTTGTGCAGCATCAAAATCTAATATCTGACAAGAGAGCTGTAAAATTATACTCGCTGTCTTACCACAATAAGATTCAAGATCATGAATAGTTGGTATAGGCTCATGATAAAGATCTAAGATATGCGCATCACAATACTGTAAAAAAGCCGACTTAGGCAAATTGAAAGAAGTAATTGCCATAAATAAATCATTCAAAATCGGATTGCTTTTGCTACTGTGCATCTCATTATTGTCTATAGCATCATACCACCAACGTAGTCTCATCTCACCAATGAGGGGATCACGGACGTTTTCGTGAATACGGGCAACTTCTGCATTAAAAGCATAAAGAGCAGCTAATGCTCTGCGCTTTTCTTTAGGCACAAATAAAACCGATATATAGCGATCACGATCCGTAGCACGTAAAATATCTAAACAATAAGGAAGAAAATTTGTCATTTTAGAAGGTTTAATAAATGGTGCTCCTACTGATATAGACAAAAGCGTAATGTAAAGATGAAAAACAATTATAAATTATTAATGATTATCAGTGTTTTCTAATCGCTGTGAAATTCAAAATAACATAAATAATTTTTATCTTCATATATTTCAAGTTATTAGTTTAGATGATACAATAGAAGATATTCCCGTGATATATTTAACGCTTATCATGCTTATTTAATAAGAATAAATTTAGCATATCTAACAAGTGAGGTATTTTGGATTTACAATGTACGTGACAATTAAATGAAGTATTTAAGTTATTTATAAACATTAATCAGGAATAATTTTTATTTACCCTCACAAAAAGATTTAATGTCATACCCCTAGGTATCTAAAGACAAATCTTGAAAAAAATACTTTACGCTTAAACACAGGGATTTTAGGCATAAAATTACTTACCTTACATATAGTGTAATAGCTAAAATGTATCTTAATAAAGATGTCTATAATTCCATGTGTTCTCTAAAAAATATTCTATTTTTTATTTCCTTAACGAGGTAAAACCTGAACATAGCGCGCAAATGGTGCAATTTTGTGAGCTATGATCTGCGCTTTAGTAGTTAATCAGCTCATTTACGTCTCAAAATATACCACATAAAATGATGAAGAGCAGATTGAACACATCAACAAAGTTGTTAAAATCTTTTTAGCAGAGATAGAAAAAGATATGAAACAAATCTTGACAAACACCACTTAAGACTACGGAAATACTTTCCTTCGCCAAGCATCTCCTGCCCTCTCGCATAACAATTTTTATCAAACGCATGATTCGCTTCACAAGTAAGTTGCATCTAAAATTAAGAAACTAAACGTGACATATCATCCACCTACTGTGATACAATCAGCAATTGCTTGCGCTTTAAGAGAAGCTAAAAACAAAGAAGCGAATTAATAGAAACTAAACCTACTAGGGAATTGTTAACCTATCTTAAAATTGGAATTGAAGCACCTAAGATAGTTATTCATCTAGAAAAATTATTAAATTTGTACAAAGAATGAATATTACGAACCTTTACTCTCTAAGATGTAAAATTCCTATATCTTAACCACGTTCTCCTCATCTTGTTTAATTACCCAATATGATTAAAATCGTATGACATGTACATATTGGTCATGAACTACGGCGTAGAATAAACGAAACCTACGAAATACAAAAATTTATAAACAGCTATAAAGCGCACTTGCCGAATTGCAAAGCATCATCCCACTCAGCCTAAACCAGAAAAACTTATTGAAGATTTATTTGCATAGCTTCTTAAATAATATTTAATAACATTAATTAGTATTGGTATATAGCTTCGCTAAAGGTAAAAAAGTAAAAAGAATCCACTCTTATGAAAACATGGGTTTCCCTAAGAAACTCTCCATACAGAGAAAAAAATATATATGGCTGTAATTGAACGGCGCACCGAAACACTTGAAAACACAAATTTTTTTGGTAAAAACGAGCATCTCTTAAAATGAGTCATTAATAAAGGACTTTTTGAAAATCACCCAACCTTAGAAATTAAATATCTACCTCTCAAAAAAACAAGGATAGCTTTCCAGATTTAACAGGAGAAAACTTAAAAAATATTATAAACTAACAGCATCATGGTGCATATGAACATGTCTAGATTGATGTTCTTCTTTACATGGATGGGATTGCGACATGATAATGCCATACGAATCGGTTGGAAAAAATGTAAAGAGTAACATTGTTTATTTTAAAACGAAAAACAGCAAATTTTAAGCAAATATTTTTCTTATTATTTTACCTGAACTAGCTGTAATGTTTTGAACTGATCCTATTGAAAATGAAACATTCATTTGCTGTCGGTTACAAAAAAACTGATCAAAGAAAGTTTTAGTGTCTCATTTTATAAAACGTCTATCCAAAAAAGTATTAAAAAATCTGCACATGGATTAAGAAAATCATTAGCAACACGAGCTGCTCACTCAGGTAAACGTCACCAAAATTAAAAGCACCTTTAGACTAAACAGAAAACAGTATAGCATTTCCTTACACTAAAAATTCTGACCGCAAAAGACTCACTCTTTAAGCAATAAAGCTCAAAAATGAAGGATAAATTCAAAAAAATTTAATAGAGTTAATATCTATAATACAATTTCCTCATATTGAATTAAAATATTGATTTTTTTTATATTGATCACTCTACCGCAAACAATAATGCAGCAACTGCACGATCTTCAGCTAGCAGAACATTGAATGTACGCACCGCTGCTCCCGTACTCATTGTATCCGATGAAATTTGCTTTTCTCGTAAAAGTACTCGTAATTCTTCAGGTAACCGCAATAATTCAATTCCCGTGCCTATCAGTAAGACCTCAATCTTATTTGATTCCGCTAAAACACGAGACATATTCTCTTGAGTAGGGATAGGCTCTATCATGTCAACACCGTAAATACCTGATGGTACACAAATAATAGAACCTCTATGGGACATATCAGCGAAACGAAAACCACCATTACCATAAGCATCAATAGGTGCACGCCCTGGAAAATGCGCTTCACGAATTTGAATTGCATGGAACATAAATAAATGCCCTTTACTTTTGAAAACCTAATTGTTTTTTTCTTTCAAATCCTGCAAAGAACCAATAACAAATATTGATATACCAATAATAATTACAGCACAGCAATGTTGATGCAAAACCTTTCACATCAAGATACCATTCTAACAATATACAAAAAGCAACACATAAAACTTTTTCAAATAATATGAAAAAATTTGCAATAAAACATAGCCAAATGCCACATCCATTTAAACATATCCATTTAAAAAACTTTATACTGTATCCTATGCGCTTACAAACATACAACTTCTCTCATAGAGAATAACAATACTAGAAAAATAAAAGGGGAACAAAAACTGTTACAACATTCAATTCAAAACAATTCTTAAAAACAAAAGTAATCCTACAAAAAACAAGTCAATAAAAATATGATTTTTGATTGGTATAGAATCACCCACTTAACAAAGCGGCTTTTATACAAAAGCCACCTAATTTTATCATGAAACAAGTATCCATAACAGATATTTGCTAAATAACGTACATTTTTTTTAGCAAGCCAACACACTTGTAAACTATTCAATAAATTGACAATTACATTTTAAGATTTATCGTCCTTTGATAAAACTTTTTCCTCTTTTGATGCATCCACATCTTCTTTCACTATAGCTTTAGATTTTTTCTGTTCTTTTATTTTAGTATTAGATTTTGACTTTTTTTCAGAAATTGGTCTGCCTTTTACGCGAACATCAGCCAATGTAGAATGGACAACACGAACATGCATGCCATCACCAATTTCAATCTCTAATTCTCCACTTTCATCATAAACTTTTGTTACTTTTCCTATAATGCCACCCCCCGTTATAACTGTATCACCACGGCGTACAGCATCAAGCATCTCTTGCCGCTTTTTCATTTGCACACGCTGTGGACGAATGATAAAAAAATACATAATCCCAAAAACCAGAATAAATGGAATGAATGTAACAAGTGAACTCCCGTTGGAAACACCGCCTGCAACTTGAGCATAAGCGTCATTAATAAACATTTTTATCTCCTATGGTTAAACTTTAGGTATTTCCCGTTTTACTAAAATAAACTTTTGCTTCAGAAAAAAGAGCTTTTTTAAAAATACATACGTAGCGATAACTACACAAAGTAGTCATAGCCTTATCGAGAAGCAATAAATCTTTAAGAAGCGGAAGGCAACGGGCAAATTTTTTTAAGGAACAGATTTATTTTTCTTTTTTCATATCATGAATATGAACATTTTTACTAATCAAAAAAACAAATGATACAAGGTAATTTTTTTACCTTCCTAATTAAACCAATTAACCGAAGCTATAAAATTTTAAGCTTAATAGTATAAACCTAAATTATATCAATTACTTTGCTTAAAACCTGTTAAGCTACACATTTCTAAAATACAGCCATTATCAGTTAATTTTCTAAATACTGAGCAGGATCAACAGGTAAGGAACTTTTACGTATCTCAAAATAAACACGTGGGGTTTTAACATTTCCTGAAATACCAGATTTTGCAATTTCATCACCGCGCCGTACTCTTTGCCCTCTAGAAACGACAAGCCTGCTATTATGTCCATAAATAGTAACAATATCACCTTCGTGCCGAATCATAACAACATTTCCAAGATCTTTTAGCCCATCACTCGCATAGATAACAATACCATTTTCCGCCGCCTTTACCGATGAGCCTTCAGGTACAGCGATGTCTACTCCCCGATTAGTTTTTATTCCTTTTTTTTGACCAAATTTGCTTAATAAACGCCCTCGTACTGGCCAGCGCATCTTAGAAATCCCTGTAGCTTGAGGAGGGAGAGCATGATCATTACCGGTATCAATAATTGTACTTGATAAACCAATTCTATGATTATGCTTAGAAGAATTTTTCTCAATATGTGACCTGTTAGTTTTTGCAGAAGGAGCAATTGGTACAGGAGTCTTAGATAAAGGTAGAGCCTTATTATATTTTGTAGAGGACGCTGCTTGGGACTGAAGTGAAGACTCTGTTGTTGATGTAAGTAAATTATAATTTTGAGCATTTGAAGCTACTGCTGTATGCCTATCTGGAACCATAAGCACCTGACCGATATAAATGGAATTATTACTTATACCATTTGCTGACTTTAATGAATCAACACTAACTCCTATTTGTTTTGCAATACTTAACAATGTATCCCCACTTTGAACAATATAAGAATTTTTCTGAAAAACAGAAGTATCATTCATTTGAGAACGAGAAAGCGCTTCCAGATTACGCGGTGGTGTTCCTATAATTCGTCCATCCGAAGAAGATCCCCCGCCTTGTCTTTGTGAATTATATTGAGCATTTTCGTAACCCCATGAATTCTTATTCTGCTCTACAGGAGGCAATTCAGTGCTTTGTATAACACTATCCGATAGCATTTTCGGATAAGCAAATGTGGTTTCCTGAGTATTCGATCCAGTAAAATTTGCATTACCAGAGAACATATTAGCAAAACGCTGCGTATTAGAACTACATCCCGCAAGAACTACCGTTATTGCAAAAAAAGCTATTCCTCGAAAATTAAACCGAAAAATATTACCCAAAACCTTTAAACACATAGTTTTGCTCACTCACCAACACTCAACTCGCTTTATTAAAGCTTTTTAATATTACCTAAGAGTTAAAATTAAGTACTCTACCCATAAATATCTTTACAATAAGATCAAAATGAATTTATAATTCACTGCAAAAATATAATGATTAAAGACAAAATATTTTTGCAGTAGCTTAATCTATAAATCAAAGCACTTCCGCAACGCCTTCAATAAAGGGCTGATAACGGACGTGAAACATTTCTGAGCATTGGAATTGGCTGCCATTTTTTATATAACGCTTGACAATTTGTACTCCTTCGTCTGGTCCTATAGCTTGAATAAGAATTCCGTTTTCCGTTAAAAGCTCTAAAAATTTTTTTGGTTCATCTGAGCGTGATGGCCAAATGAGAATACGATCAAACAATCCCAAATCTGCAACAATACAGCTTCCATCAATCTGCCGCACAACAATATTTTCAATTCCCAAAGTTTGAAACTTTTGTTGCGCTAAATTAATAAGCGTTTTGTAGCGATCAACGGTTGTCACACGATCACTCAGACATGCCATAAGAGCAGTACAAAAACCAGAACCTGTACCAATTTCTAAGACACGATGCTTTTTTTTCAATGACAATGCAAAAAGAATTAAAAGCTGTTCTTCCAAACGTTCAATATATTCACCACATTCAATGGGAATAACTTTATTATCATAAGCACTATTAAACCAAGGAGCAGCAACAAATTGCTGACGCGGAATCTTCTCAAACGCCGCAAAAAAGCTAACATCATCGATCCCTTTACTGCGCATTTTCAGTACAAGACCTGCCAACTTTTCACGAAATTGTAAAATACCCTTTTGCCCCATAGCGTCATTCAAGCTCCAATGGAATAGCTATCTAGTTGTACGCGCAAGCCACTTAAAAAACAGAAAAACTTTGCGTTTATATACTATCATCTGTCTAATAAATGCATGATAATTCTATTTTTATAAAACTATGCAGTAATACAGCGCACACCTCTCATATAGGGCTGTAAAGCATCTGGAACAATAATTGATCCATCAGCCTGCTGATAATTCTCTAAAATAGCGATAAGACAACGACCAACAGCAGTACCAGAACCATTAAGACTATGAACGAAATGTAACGTTTTATCATCTTTTTTACGATACCGAGCATTCATACGCCGCCCTTGAAAATCTCCACAAACTGAACAACTAGAAATCTCACGATAACATTCCTGTCCAGGGAGCCAAACCTCAATATCATAAGTTTTACGTGCAGCAAACCCCATATCTCCAGTAGAAAGAACAACCGTACGAAAAGGCAAACCAAGCCGTTTTAACACATCTTCTGCACATTCCGTCATACGCTCCAGTTCAATTAAAGATTGCTCTTCAGTCGTAATCGACACCATTTCTACTTTCCAAAACTGGTGTTGACGCAACATACCACGTGTATCACGACCTGCTGATCCTGCCTCTGAACGAAAACAAGGGGTTAAAGAAGAAAACCGCAGTGGTAGATCTGATCCTTCAAGGATTTCGTTGTTCACTAAATTGGTTAACGGCACTTCTGCTGTAGAAATAAGCCACCGACCATCTGTAATCCGAAAAAGATCATTAGCAAATTTTGGCAATTGCGCAGCTCCATAAACAATTTCATCTCGAACAAGAAAAGGAACTGAAACCTCTGTATAACCGTGCTCATAAACATGCACATCAAGCATAAATTGACCCAATGCGCGTTCAAGCCGTGCTAATGCACCTGAAAGCACTGTGAAGCGTGTACCCGACAAACGGCTTGCGCGCTCAAAGTCCATCTGCTTAAGATCCTGACCAAGGTCAAAATGTTCCTTTGGTGTAAAATTAAACGTCGGCGGTGTTCCAAAATGCCTAATAACGACATTATCGCTTTCATCTTTACCTTCTGGAACATCATCTAATGGAATATTTGGGAGCGCTGAAAGAACTTTTTCAAGGCTCTCTGTCAACCGCTTTTCTTCCGCTGTAGCAGAAGAAAGAAAGGCTTTAATCTCTTCAACCTCAGCTCTAAGATGCTCAACCCTTTTCTGATCACATACAGCTAAAGCTTGCCCTATTTCTTTTGAAGCTACATTGCGACGCTCCTGCGCAATTTGCACTTTAGCAACATGCGACCGACGCTCAAAATCAAGTTTTATTAATTTTTCTGCTTGTGGCTCAATACCTCTATTCTTCAATGACTTATCTAGTTTTTCAGGATGTTCACGAATCCACTTAATATCAAGCATCAAAATTCCTCATTAACATAATTTCTCTTCATTTCTTATCACATCAAATATTAACTTTTATTAAGAATTTTTTTTCTCTTCTCTATGCAATAAGCGATTAAAATTGAAATCTCGTAAAGAACTATTGTTGGTAAAGCAACTGCAAACATAGTAAAAAAATCCGACGGAGTTATCATCGCAGCAATTACAAAGGAGATGAGAATAGCCCACTTTCGCACTGACACCAACATATGAGATGTTAAAAGCCCCACTTTTGTTAAAAGGCCGGTAACAAGAGGTAGTTGAAAGATCAAACCAAAAATCAGGATAAAGGATGTCATAAAGCTTAAATAATCAGAAATACGAACGATAAACTCTATTCTTAAATGAACATCCGGAAGAAATTGCTGAGAAAGACTAAACCAAAGCATGATTGGCGCAAAAAGAGCATAAACAAACGCACCACCAACAAGAAATAAAATAGGTCCACCAATGAGAAACGGTATAAAAGCCATACGCTCATTTTTATAAAGCCCCGGTGCAATAAAGCTATAAAGTTGAAAAGCCGTATAAGGAAACGACAAAATAGCTGCCCCAAAAGCAGCAAGTTTCATTTTTGTTAAAAAAGTTTCCCATACTTGCGTTGATTGCAAATGAATACTCTCAGGATCACCACCTGATATTTTCATTGCCCACTGATAAGGCCATATCAAAAAATTCAGGATATAATCTTTAATAAAGAAACACATAATAAAAGCTATGAAAAATATGACTAACGCAGCAATAATTCGCTGACGAAGCTCAATTAAATGTTCCAAAAGCGGGAGCATATTGGCATCAATTTCATCTCTTTTGGAACTCATGACACTCTTTCTTTAGATTTAGAAGCTATAGAAACGCTATCAGAACTATGATATCCAACAGATACCTCTAAATCTTCATTGGTTTCACTTTGATCACATCTCAAAATTTTCTTATCTTTTTTTGGTTTATGGTGTGTTATATTTACATCAAGATTATCGTGAATACCCCTGACTGTGTCGTGAATTGGATCAAAAACCTCTGTCAATTCTTTATGCGAATTAGGATTGCTGATATCTGATAATGTTTTTTGCAAATCGTTTAATTCGACGTGTCTCATTGCATCATCAAACTGATCACGGAATTCATTTGCTGCTGAACGGACATAAGTCATCGCCTTTGCCATTGCTTTCAACATTTTAGGTAAATCTTTTGGTCCAACTACGACGATGAGAACAAGTAAGATTACAAAAAACTCTGATCCATCAATCCCAAACATCGCTTATATTCGATTTCCTCATTTTTGAAAGTAATGCACAATTGCTATTACTTCTTTGTTACTTTAACATATCATTTTCGCAATAAGTATTTTGTCTACTTTAGAGAAGAAGAACCTTTTCTACGCGCTGCTACACGCTTTGCCGATGAAGTTTGAGAATGTTGAGACGCAACATCAGTTGTTTTGGAACAATCGGTCGTTGCAAACTGATCCTCCACATTATCTTCCTCTTTCATATTTTTTTTGAAAGCTTTAATACCTTTAGCAATATCACCCATTAATTCCGAAACCTTACTACGCCCAAAAAGCACAAAGATAACTAGTAAGATTATAATTAAATGCGTTGGTGAAAAAACATTACCCATTACTCTCTCTCTGCGTTTAAATTTGATCTTATCTGCTCATGCTTCACCGATAAAAATATACAAAACTTAACTGTAGCTTATCTTGTATATTTACTTTTAAACTAAAGGTAACCGCACGTGCTTTAACTGCAAACTATTTTTCAACCAATCTCCGTTTTGACTTAACTTATTACAACAAACTCACATAAATCAAAAGTCAAAAGGCTTTAAAACTTTTCTTCTAAAGCAATTTCATCTCATTTATCAAGTTGTAAAATCTTAATGCAAACGTTGTGTACACGCTTCAATGCTTTGTCTTTTAAAAATGGTGTCGCATGTGCAACCTCAAATATTTCTTCCAGATTACCATTACAGTGTAAAACAATATCACAATCTGCTACAAAAATTTTACGTGTTAAATTTGAAAACTTTTTTGAAAATGCACTCCTCTGAAAGAACTTTTATTGATATATCATCTAATATTAAAAACCCATAAAAACCTATCTTTTTACGAGTAACATCATTCTCAATAACTCTTTCAGACAGCCTTGCAGGTAACTTATCGTTAATTGCTTCATAAACAATATGAGCAGTCATCTCAGCTGGCAAGTGAACCATTTTTTAAAGACACAAAATCATATTTCTTCAAAATATTAAATTGGTGCATTGGCACATGCTAACTCAAAATGTATATCAGAAAATGCTCGGCTATGCCTAAGAATATATTTCCTCACTAGTAAAATGCCTCCCCATCCAGAAGCCCTTCGCAGCAGCATATTCTAAAGCTGTTACTATTTCTCGCTCCTGAGCATAATTACGTGTTCCGATAACATCATGCGCTTCAGGCTACCGGAACGTCTGAGATAGGAAGACAATTGGCATTTACCAAATTTAATTAAATTAAAAGCGTGAAGCTGAGACATAATCCATGCAACACGAATTCTCTTATCTGAATTTTTATAGAACTTCCCCAAAACTTCAGCGGCTAGATAACAAGATACTAAAAATAGAAGTAAACGCCGCACCTTCTCCCTCTTCCTGATCAATAAAAATCCAGAAACTGATTAGTCTAACAGATCTTTTACCAAACATTTAAAATGTATAAACCTAGCAATAACGTAAAAAATATTTTAAAATGCGTCAGGGATAATACACAATACAACAGTAAGATATCATAGAACAATCTAGAAATTATACTGTTTTAAGCATTGTGTTTCTTTCACTACCTCTTACAAAGTCGTATAACAACAGAATGCTTGAGATCTAAATTTGTAAAAATATCGCTGCACTACTTTTAAAAAAGCTTTTTTGCATCTTGTATGGCTAAATTAAAATGCTTGGCGTACATCGTTGTAATTGCTAATTGATTAACGAAATTCCTATGTGAATTTTTGCAATATAAAGTATACTAACTTATTTTCTTATAAAAATACACCAAGATAAAAAGAACGCATTTCGATAAAATTTGCCAACTTTATAGGAAGTGTTTTATGTAAAGCAGTCAAAAAAAATAAACAATGTAAAAAAACACCTATAGCCACAGGATATTTTATGAAATTACTCAAAAGTCTTTTAAAAGATAACAAAGCTTTGGACAGAAAAGAGTTTTTCTTTTAAAAGGATAGATTCTGAATTTGAGAAGAAAAAAATTAAATAGTTTCTCATCACAACAAAATTTCTACTCCAATCAGCTAATGAACAACGCTAACAATCTCATAAAATTGTTCTTCAGAACTGCCTTCATGTTTTTTACGAAAAGTAATAACTAAAAAATCATAAGACATTATATTATAATATATTGTTTATAAGAAGAACTACAAACATATAAATAATAATACTTGATAAAAAAGAACACCCCATATGAAAATCTGGATAAACTGAATGAGTCCGAAAAAAAATACAGATTCTTCCAAAAATGAACGAGAAAATCCACCTTTTTTCTCTAACATTACGTGGGATAATGCTAATAAGATCAATAAAGAAAATCAATTAAAAGGTTCCAAACTTATACAAGAATTTGTCAAATGTCTTCCACAAAGGCCAGGGGTTTATAGGATGTTCGATGAAAATGGTGATGTTCTTTATGTTGGCAAAGCACGTAATCTAAAAAAACGCGTTTCAAACTATACCCGTGAACAAGGACACAATAATCGTATTACTAGCATGATTCGTGCAACATACCATATGGAATTTGTTATCACTCATACCGAAACAGAAGCACTTCTCTTAGAAGCAAACCTCATCAAAAAGTTGCGTCCACGTTTTAATATATTACTACGTGATGATAAAAGCTTTCCTTATATTATCATTACTGATGATCATCGAGCACCTGCACTTTACAAGCATCGCGGTGCTAAAACACGAAAAGCGCATTATTTTGGTCCTTTTGCTTCTTCAGGTGCAGTTACACAAGCAATCAACATTTTACAACGCGCCTTTTTATTACGCACCTGTACTGATTCAGTCTTTGAAAACCGTACACGTCCCTGTTTGCTTTATCAAATCAAGCGATGTTCTGCACCGTGTACAGATGAAATTTCGGATAGTGAATATATAGAATTAGTTAAGAAAGCAAAAGCTTTTCTTTCAGGAAAGAGCCAATCAGTTAAAAATGATATGGTGCAAGCTATGCATAAAGTCGCAGAAAATCTTGATTTTGAACAAGCAGCAACCTATCGCGATCGCTTATCTGCCCTATCTCACATACAGAGCCATCAAGGCATTAACCCTCAAACCATTGAAGAAGCAGATGTTTTTGCTATTGCGCAACAGGAAGGAGTAACCTGCATCCAAGTGTTTTTTTTTCGCATGCAACAAAATTGGGGAAATCGAGCTTATTTTCCTAGAGCAGATTCATCCTTTTCTAGTGCTGAAATTTTAGCGAGTTTTCTTGCACAATTTTATGATGATAAACCCCTTCCCAAACTCATTCTTTTGTCTGAATCAATCGAAGAAAAGGAACTTCTTACAGAAGCATTCAGCTTAAAAGCAAATCGTAAAATATTCCTATCTTTACCAAAACAAGGTGAGCGAAAAGCTCTGGTTAAACATGCTTATATTAATGCACATGAAGCACTTGAACGAAAGCTTGCTGAAACAGCGACACATACAAAACTACTTCAGGGTATTGCTAAAACATTCCAACTGTCCCATATCCCACGCCGAATAGAAGTTTATGATAATTCCCATATTATGGGAACAAATGCGGTAAGTGCTATGATTGTTGCTGGTCCAATGGGATTTGTCAAAAATCAATATCTCAAATTCAATATTCGCTCAACAGACATTACGCTAGGCGACGATTTTGGTATGATGAAAGAAGTTATTAAACGAAGATTTTCACGTCTCATCAAAGAGCATGATCTGCCCAATAGCAACAACAACACAAAAGGTAAGGACAGTGATCCTTTTCCCGTTTGGCCTGATCTTATACTAATCGATGGTGGTGAGGGGCAAATAAACAGTGTGCATACAATATTATCTGAATTAAAACTAGATAATCTCATCACAGTAGTGGGAATAGCTAAAGGTGCTAATCGTAGAGCAGGATGTGAACGTTTTTTTGTAAAAGGCAAAGCACCCTTTACACTTCCTCCACGTGATCCTATCCTTTATTTTTTACAACGTTTGCGTGATGAAGCACACCGTTTTGCAATTGGCACGCATAGAGCAAAACGAAAAAAAGAAGCATTCAAAAACCCACTTGATGAAATCGAAGATATTGGTCCTAAAAGAAAACGTGCATTACTTCACCATTTTGGAAGTGCTAAAATTGTTGCCGGCGCGTCTATCGAAGATTTAACAAAAGTTACAGGAATTTCTGCTACGATCGCACAAAAAATTCGTAACCACTTTAATGAAAAATAAATCTTGTTTCGCAATCTTTGCCTTGTTACCTTTATGAAATAAATTATATTTCACAAAGAATTAAAAATGGCTCTATGAAAAATCATACATTTTCTTTTCCTAATATTTTAACTTATGCGCGAATTGTTGCTGTTCCAATGGTTGTTGCTTGCTTTTTTTTAGAAGGACGGCTGCAGTCAAGCGATATCGCGCGTTGGATTGCTGTTTCCATTTTTATAGCTGCGTCCATTACTGATTTTCTTGATGGTTATCTCGCCCGCATTTGGGAACAAACATCCAATATCGGTCGCATGTTAGATCCGATTGCAGACAAACTTCTCGTATCTGCCTGTTTGCTATTACTTGCCGCAGACAGTACCATTGCGGGGTGGACACTATGGGCAGCTATTATCATTCTTTGTCGAGAAATTCTTGTATCAGGATTACGTGAATATCTCGCTGAATTAAAAGTCAGTGTTCCTGTTTCTCGTCTTGCAAAATGGAAAACTTTTGTACAAATGATCGCTATTGTTTTTCTCTTAGCAGGACCAGCAGGCAATAAAATTATCCCTTACACAATAGAATTTGGTATCACTATGCTGTGGATTGCTGCTCTTTTCACATTATGGACAGGTTGGGACTATTTTCGTGCAGGATTAAAACATGTTATTTCATAATAATAGAAACATCCACATGTCTTTTAAAAAATTCTCCCCGAAAACAATCCCCACACAGTGCATTTTGGGATTGCCTAGTTTTTATACGCGTTTTTATTAACTAACAATTTCCATCTCAGAAAACCAAAAAGCAATTTCTGTTTTTGCAGTTTCAGCACTATCTGAACCGTGAACAGAATTTTCACCAATCGACAAAGCATGTATTTTACGAATCGTTCCTTCCTGAGCATCCATAGGATTCGTAGCGCCCATCACTTCACGATTTTTAGCTATTGCGTTTTCCCCTTCTAAAACCTGCACAACAGTTGGACCAGAAGACATAAACTCAACTAATTCACTAAAAAACGGACGTTCTTTATGAACAGCATAAAATTTTTCAGCTTCACGCTGACTCATCCACACACGCTTTGATGCAACAACACGTAATCCTGCATCTTCAAGCATTTTTGTAATCGCTCCTGTTAAATTACGACGTGTTGCATCTGGTTTAATCATCGAAAAAGTACGTTCCACAGCCATTTGATCACCTTTATTTTTACAACATTCTTTGGCCGTTCTATAGCGAGCAAGAAGTCTCTTGCCAAGTCATTGTTTAAAAATCTGCACCAATTTTAAAAACTGCATAATTCGTCATAGGACAAATTTTTATAAAAATAAAAATAAAAACACACCCAATTGCTATCTCTTCATCAATAACATCATCGTCTTTCTTACAAAGATTAAATCCACTTACATAATTTATAGCACTCCTCCCCCTAAATTGTTACCCAATGAAAAAATATAGGAAAGGTGTAACGAACAAAAAATGCACATTTTTAAAAAGACTACCTCGCTTATGTAATGCACCTATCCTACAAAATAACCGCACACTAAGCTTGATCAGAAAATAAATCATATTTAAAAACTATAGCGTATCCCCACAGTTCCCTGAAATGACTGCTTAATTTTTTGCCCTTTTAAATAATTGGCTTCCACAAAAAGCATTAATCTGTCACTGACAAAACTATTCATACCAACACCAAATTTACCTGAATTCCCAGATAAGTCAGTGATAAATTTATGTTGTTTATTAATCGTTGTGTAATTTTTATCTATATTTTCACGCACCCAAGCTACCATAATGTAAGCCATTGATGGAGTGTGCATACTAGATCCAAACTCATACCCTAAAGATAATCCAACTTCACTATGTAATGAAGTTAATCGACCTATATCACCGATCATTTTATTAGAGAGTTTTATTTCTTTATCTGCTGCTTGCAACCAAGTTAATTGTCCATAAGGCTGCATCCAACTATTCCGCGTCGTCTTAAAACGATAACCTGTTTCAAATGACGCACCTATCGCCCATTGATTATAATTTCCATGAATATCTAAACCATTTGTTGAAACAGCATTCAAATCATTCTGATAATGATTATATTTAAAAACAGTATCTAGATACCATCCACTATAATCAACGTAAGTCGCATAAGTCCCTAAACTATAACCGCTTATGCTACTCGTGCCGCCTCGAGCATGTGCAACACGCGCTTGATCATAGCTACCAAAACCACCAACATAAAACTCTCCACTCATCAGTTCACTTAAGCTATTAATACCCAATATTATACCTGTCTGATCAAGCTTAAAATCTGTATGACCTGTGGCAATATGTTCTTTGTGCTTGATTGCCTGTGTCCAAAAAGCAGAGATTTTCTTACTTCCGTTTACAATTCCTCTCCCAGCACGCACTACTTGCAACTCATTGTGAAAAATAAATCCAGGGATCACTGACATAGATAACACTGCATCTGTAGAGGGACTAGTCAAAAAATCAGAAACTTTTATCTCTTGCTTTGCTTGTGGCAAGCGGGACAGCTGACCATTTGAATGTTGAACAACTTGATCACCTAAAGATGAAGAAGCTACAGACTGCTGTTTTTTATTTGAAAGCTGAAGACGATCACCTGAACGTAAAATTTCATCAGATTGATTTTCTGGAAATGAAGTAGAAACTAACTGATTCTCTCTTAAATGCCGTGGACGTCTGGATCTAGGCTTTTTCTTAACATTCCGCGTATCACCGCTTCGAAGAGAAAACCTTTCACTCTTAGAACGGGAAGAATCACGAGACTGCTGCTTTGCTTCTGGAACAGCCAAATACCAAACTGTGTATCCTTCGTCCTCTTTCTCTTTACGCAAACTATACATATAAGCACCACCATCAACAGCTGTAATGCTTTTGCCAGAATAGTTTTTCAGTGTAAAAGTAGCTCCTTCACCTTTGATTGTTCTATCCGTAACTAAATTAAGCCGAGGAAAAGCATTATTATTTTGTGAAAGAAAACCCGCAATTTCAGCACCAGAATCTACAACACTTATTGTATGATTACCTGCCCCATTACCTATCAACAAATAACTTCTCTGCGTATTTGTAACACTAACATCAAAATGAAAATGTAATTGACCTGAAAGATTCTCAACGCGAAGTAATACAGGACGATTATCATATGGAATAGAAAGAAAACTCACAGTTCCTCCTTGACCACTTAATTTTTCAATATAAAGCCAAGGTTGCTCACTGCCATCATGCTCATTAACAAAAAACAACTTTTCTGTGCTTCTCCCTGTCACAGAAAGCTCTTTTTTTGTAATATGATTTATTCTATCGCCAGCATATAAATAAAGATGTCCCTTACCATTAACCTGTATTCCCTTCTTTGATATCTGTGTGCCAACATGCATCCACGAACTAGCAAAATCACTAATTGTTAAACCATCTATCTCTCCACCAGGATATACTACCTGAATAGCATTACCACTCAAAGTGGTATCAACGGCTCTTCCTTTATCTAAAACGTTCTGCCTACCATTTCCAGAAACTGTAGTTTGCGTTGCAGTTCCACCTTTTTTGTGATTTCCCACATAAAGATTTTGTTCCCCCCCATTACCAACTGTCGTCTTCCAAGCTTGTCCACCACCATACACATTTTGCTGTCCCACGGATCCATTCGCACCCAAAACCGTAGCACCAGAAGCTGTACTCCGTCTAACCGCATTGCCACTCAAATTTGTCAAATTACTCTCCTCAAAAACAAGCTGCCTACCACCGAGAATTTTAGTATCTATTGCATTTCCTCCGCGTGTGACTATCTGTATTCCACCCTTTTCTATAATAGTATTCATTGATGTTCCCCCATTTTCAACAACCTCTACACTACCATCTAAAATCTTAACGCCATTGCTGAATTTCCCAGAAGTAATCAGTGCTGAACCTTTTGATACCGATCCACCACTCATCATCACACGATTTTCCTTATTATTATATTCTAGCTTCCCTTTTTTACTTTCATCTGCGCCTGCAACTTGCGCAAAACAACTACTAATCATCAATATTGAAACGCCTAATTTGTATTTACGCCGCATAATCCACACTCCTTTATATAAAAGTAAAATCCTGCGACTACGTAGGTAACGTTTCAAATTAACAACGTAATATGTTCTATTTATGTTATAACGTACCAATTTATCACATAATGTATTTTACATTATGGTATAACATTCCTTAGTCAACAGATGCAAATATAAGAGCTAATAGCTTAGTTTTATTTAAATAGCAAAGCTAAAAATTCAAAATGTGCCTATATTGATAAGGCACATTTTGAAATGTTTATAATAAAAACGTATAATCTGAAGAGAGGCATCAAGAATTATCTTGAATGCTTATCATTCTTAATAAAGATATTATCTAAACATCAAAATTTTTAACTCATTAAAATTATAACAAGATAATATGAACTTAATTAAAGAATAGAACACACATTAAAAACTATAGCGTATACCCAAACTACCTTGAAGCGATCGTTTAATTTTACGCCCCTTAAGATAATAGGCTTCCGTCTGAAGCGTTAATTTATCGTTTATGAAACTGTTCAAACCAATTCCAAGTTTTCCTGCATTTCCAGACAAATCAGTAAAAAATTTATGCTCTTTATTAATTGTCGTATGATTATTATTCACATTTTCGCGCAACCAAGCCGCCGTAATATAAGCCGTTAATGGAATATCTGTACCAATAATAAATTCATGTCCCGCAAATAAACCAACCTCATTACGAAGTGAAGCAAATGAGCTTATATCACCTGTCATTCCATTGGAAAGTTTAATTTTTTTATCCTCAACCTGTACTCCTGTTATCTTGACATGAGGCTGCATCCAACTATCCTGCGATATCTCAAAACGACACCCCATTTCAAATGACCCACCTATTGCCCACTGATTATAATTTCCTTGAATAGCTGAATCATTTGTTGAAATAGCGTTAAGATCGTCTTGATAATAATTAAATTTTAAAACACCATCTAGATACCACCTGTTATTATCAAAATAAGTAACGTAAGTTCCAATGCTATAAGTATCTATGTGGCTAGCACCACCTCGTGCATGAGCAACACGCGCTTGATCATAACTACCAAAACCACCAACATACAAATCTCCATGTACTAATTCATTCAACTGATCAGCACCCAATATCATTCCGGTCTGCTCAAGTTTAAAATTTGAATAACCTGTAGCAATGCTCTCTCTACTCTTAATTGCATATGTCCATAGGGCTGTATTGTTCTTATTTTTGTCCAAACCTCTACCAATACGTTTTTTTTCTAAAACCCCTCTACCAATACGAACAACTTGCAACTCATTGTTAAAAATAAGCTCAGGAGATACCGCTGTAGACAACACCGCATCAGTTGAAGGAGTAATTACAACTTCACCAAAATCATAAGCATTAATTCCCAAAACACCAACTTCTGACCCACCAATTTCTGAACCATCAATACGATCTGCGGACAAAAACCAAATTTTTCCATTCTCATCTTCTCTCTGTTTTAAACCATACATATAGGCTCCACCATCAATCGCATTAATTTTTTTACCAGATAAGCTTTCTAGTGTAAAATAAGCTCCACCGCTTTTATCAGTAATTAGAACACGATTTTTTGAAGAAGAATCCGTAATCTCAACCCCAGAATCAACAACACTTATTGTATGATTACCTTCACCATTCTCAACAAAGAGATAATCACCACGATCATGCGCAAGATTGGTATTGAATTCAAAATGCAAATTCCCAGAAAGATTATTAATATGAAGCTGAGAGTAATATGGATCAGATCCAGTAAATGCAAAGATAACACTACCATCACCACTTAATTTTTGAATTATAGAGCTTTGTCCATCAGATCTTGCGGTAATAGAATATAGTTTTGTATCTTGTCCATTTAAAATGACTTCCTCTGCTGTAGTACGATGCTGATCATTTCCAGCATAAAGATGAAGCTGTCCAGAATTATTCACAAACACTATACCTTCCAATGTTGCACCAGCACGCACCAATGATGTTGCATTATCACGAATCGTCAAATTTTTTACATATCCATCAGCATATACCTCTTGGGTAGCAGCTTCGTTTAAAGTGACTCTGATAGCCCTTCCCCCTGCAAAAACACGCTGTTTACCATCCCCAAATAATTCTGTATCAAACGCAGAACCACCATTTTTTGCATTTTGATCCTCTTTTGTAATATCTTGTACAGCTCCTTGCATAACTTTCGTATTCCAGACTATCCCTCCGTCATACACTTTTTGCTGCCCAAGAGATTCATCTTGACCATAAATTATAATATCAGAAGCAGTACTACCTTTAACCTGTTCTCCAACATCAACACCTCCAAAAACAAGCTGCTGACCACCATAAATTTTGATTTCCGTTGCTTTTCCTCCATTACTAATAATTTGCTTTCCCCCCTTATTAACTACAGCATTTTTTGAAAAACCTTGTTTTTCCCTTGAAGCACGAATAACCTCAATTCCACCATTTTCAATTTGACTATTCTCACTAAGACCGCCTGCATCAACATAAATCGCTGCACCATTCATAATTACGTTATTGATGGATTTTCCTGGATTACCTGTCAAACCATCATTAGAAACATAAACTTGAGCATTATTATTAAGTACAAAATTTTTTAAGATTGCTCCATCTTTAACAAAAATAAGCTCAGAATCTCCAAGTGTCACAATATTTTCTCTTTGTACACTATGTCTAACACTGTTACTATTATTCTCATATGCTGAATTAGGGAATATTCCACTGCTCTTACTTGGAGCAACATCAAGAAAATTTTTTATAAAATACGATTTTCTATGCGTCTCTATGATGGGATCACTTTTAGGCGGTGTGACCTTTATACATTTTTCTATCTTTAAACCTTCTTTACCATAGAACATTTTTTCAGTGCTATCGTATTTTGAAGGCTGACAAAAAAACTGTGCTTTACCTTTACCCGCAATCGCAGCTTGCATAAAGCAGCTGCTGAATACAAGCGCCAAGCAATTTAATTTCCATTTATATTGCATAGCTATACCCTTCCCCTCTATATCTAAGCATATAAAAATGTAACTAGCTCTGCAAAATTTATTTTCAATCTAAAACTTTAAAAATTTCTCTTAACCAATTATTAATTTTATAAAAATTACCTTTTATACTTTGTTAAATATTTCGTTTAATTAAAAACAAAAACAAGAAATATTTACGTTGTTTTTTTTAACATTCCATCAAAAATTTTTAATTAAATAGAAAATATAGGAAAGGTGTAACGAACAAAAAATGCACATTTTTAAAAAGACTACCTCGCTTATGTAATGCACCTATCCTACAAAATAACCGCACACTAAGCTTGATCAGAAAATAAATCATATTTAAAAACTATAGCGTATCCCCACAGTTCCCTGAAATGACTGCTTAATTTTTTGCCCTTTTAAATAATTGGCTTCCACAAAAAGCATTAATCTGTCACTGACAAAACTATTCACACCAGCACCAAATTTACCTGAATTCCCAGATAAGTCAGTGATAAATTTATGTTGTTTATTAATCGTCGTGTAATTTTTATCTATATTTTCACGCACCCAAGCTACCATAATGTAAGCCATTGATGGAGTGTGCATACTAGATCCAAACTCATACCCTAAAGATAATCCAACTTCACTATGTAATGAAGTTAATCGACCTATATCACCGATCATTTTATTAGAGAGTTTTATTTCTTTATCTGCTGCTTGCAACCAAGTTAATTGTCCATAAGGCTGCATCCAACTATTCCGCGTCGTCTTAAAACGATAACCTGTTTCAAATGATGCACCTATCGCCCATTGATTATAATTTCCATGAATATCTAAACCATTTGTTGAAACAGCATTCAAATCATTCTGATAATGATTATATTTAAAAACAGTATCTAGATACCATCCACTATAATCAACGTAAGTCGCATAAGTCCCTAAACTATAACCGCTTATGCTACTCGTGCCGCCTCGAGCATGTGCAACACGCGCTTGATCATAGCTACCAAAACCACCAACATAAAACTCTCCACTCATCAGTTCACTTAAACTATTAATACCCAATATTATACCTGTCTGATCAAGCTTAAAATCTGTATGACCTGTGGCAATATGTTCTTTGTGCTTGATTGCCTGTGTCCAAAAAGCAGAGATTTTCTTACTTCCGTTTACAATTCCTCTCCCAGCACGCACTGCTTGCAACTCATTGTGAAAAATAAATCCAGGGATCACTGACATAGATAACACTGCATCTGTAGAGGGACTAGTCAAAAAATCAGAAACCTTTATCTCTTGCTTTGCTTGTGGCAAGCGGGACAGCTGACCATTTGAATGTTGAACAACTTGATCAACTAAAGATGAAGAAGCTACAGACTGCTGTTTTTTATTTGAAAGCTGAAGACGATCACCTGAACGTGAAATTTCATCAGATTGATTTTCTGGAGATAAAGCAGTTAGATTTTTAAGAGATGACTGTCTCCGACCAGAACGCGAATGGTTATTATTTGGATGAGACGATCACTGATTTGTTCGTCCGAGGGAAAAGAATCTGAAAGAGCAAAAAATGGCTGATTTTGGCTTACATGTTGGAAAGATATTTTTGCGCGATAACCGTAATCTCTCAACAAAAGTCTTATCAAAGCTAAATACCAAATTTTTCATCTTTATTATTACCTTTTTTCTGTTGCAGACTGTACATGTAAGTCCCGCTATCAACAGTATTAACTTTTGCACCAATATGATCTTTAAAAGTAAAATCAGCTTTCCCACTTAAATCGGTAATTAAATTAAGTGCAGATAAAAGAGGCGTTGTAATTTCAATGCCAAAATCTGTAATGTTTACTGTATGATTTCCTGCACCATTTGTAATAAAGAGGCTATCACTACGCTACTTCAAAAAGTCCACATTAAAATAGAGATCTATATTATCAGAAAGATAATCAATATAAAACGCAAAATAATGTGAATCAGGCTCTGTATAAGTAAAAACAAAACGCCCCTTCCCACTTAACGTTTGAATGAGAAAATTTTCTTTCTCAATTTTAGCTGTAACAAGCTCTATTAGAGAATCCTTTCCATTTAAAATAATGTTTTATACCTTAGTATTAGGCTTATTACTTTCATTAACATAAAGAGTAAGCCTTCCAAAATTATTAGCTGTTACTACTCCTTCTAATATAGAACCAGCATAAACCCGCGCATTAGCGCCGCTATTAATGGTTAAATTCTCCACTATCCCATCGGAATAAACTTTAAAGTGCCACCTTCCAAAACGGTGTCGTTAGCTTTGCCTCTTGCAGAAACGTACTATATACTATTTTTAGAGAGTTTTCGTATCTATCGACAATCCATCTTTTTTCCAGACAGTTTACCAACATTTTTAGCTCCTCCATTCATAACATCTATCAAAACAGCCTTCCATCATCATGCACATTCTATCTCCCTAGCGCCCCATCTTTACCATAAATTTTTGTGTTATGTTATAAGTATAGTTATTCTCTCCTACAACAATTTGCTTACCACCACTATAAACTTGAGCATCTTTCGTTGTTCCTCCACTTTTAATACGTTGCACCCCATATATAATATCATCTTGTGAAATCTTGCTTTTCTTTACAACCTCAACTTTATCATGCTCAATTATGTGTTTTTTTTACTTCTTTTAGCTACTTATTTACCATTACTGATAGTGATTGAGTTCTCTTCTGAAAAATGAGAAAGTAACCATTTCATCTGCACTTATAGCTTTTACAAAAAATTACTGGTCATTAACGCCAAAAATCTGAGCTTAAATTTGCGTTGCAGTATATTAACTCCCTTATTTTAAATAAATATTATCTACACTTCACTATTTCAAATAAAAAAATACGCACATTGAAAAACTAGGAAAAAGTTATATTTACAAAAATGGATCGTATTTCAGCATGTTATTTCAGAATAATAGGCTTCTCCACAAAATGTTAAGCGAGCCAAATTTTAACTCATCAAATATTATGTATTCGCTTTAAAAGCTATCAGTAACCAAAAATAGAAAATATTCTTTTGCAATTTATAAAGTGTTTTAATTGCGTTCATAAAAACTTTTTTTTAAAACATTATGGATATATTAAAGAATCATGAAACTCGTATTGATCTCTAAACAGACAGAAACAACAGATAGAAACAATGTTTTTATTACATTAAATCCAATGCATTTACATCGCAATTATTCACACTTATAATGTTCTTTAATTGCTCCAATGCGTTGAAAACGTGAAATATTAACTCGACACGAATCTGAAATTCTTATAGTTAAGGTGCTAGTTTCACAACTTGATTTGTTACACACTTAAAAGGACATTCTATTCATGTCTATAAACTCAGAAAGACAAGACATAAACAAAAAAAATTCTCCTTATAGAATTTTAATTGCAAGCCTTATTGGTCCAACAATTGAATATTTTGATTTTTACGTTTTTGGAACCGCTGCAGCTCTTATATTTCCTTATCTATTTTTTCCAGCACAAGATGATAACCTCGCTGTTTTACAATCTTTCCTTATTTTCGGAGCTGCTTTTTTCTCTCGCCCATTGGGTTCAATTATTTTTGGACATTTTGGAGACAAAATTGGACGAAAAGCGACACTTATTGCAGCTCTTTTCACAATGGGTATGTCAACAGTTATTATTGGTATCTTGCCTACTTATGAAACAGCTGGTTGGTGGGCGCCCTTCCTCTTAACACTATGCCGTATTGGACAAGGATTAGGATTAGGCGGTGAGTCGGGAGGAGCCGTTCTACTCGCAATAGAAAGTGCTCCACCAGAAAAACGTGGTTGGTATGCGATGTTTCCTCAATTAGGCGTTCCAATTGGTTTGTTTTTGTCTATTGTAGTTTATTTAGGCCTGTTATACTTCTTTGATCTTGATGAACTTTTAGCATGGGGATGGCGTATTCCTTTTATTTTTTCAGTTATTCTTATGATTGTAGGATTGTGGTTTCGTCTTTCAATCAATGAAACAGCTGAGTTCAAAAAAGCTCTTGAGCATAAAGAGCCTGCTAGATTACCCATCATAGATGTTTTTTTAAAATGTCCACGAATCTTATTTCTTGGAACATTTGGTGGTATGACAATATTTGTTTTATTCTATCTGATTACCGTATATTTGCTAAACTATTCAGCAACCCATTTGAAATTGTCATATACTGAGACGCTTTTTGTGGAGGGAATCGGTGCTGTTTTTTGCATAATTTTTACTGTAATAACTGGAAAACTTGCCGATCGTATTAAACGCAGAACTTTAGTAATTTGGGGTACCATAGCTATTGGTGCTTATTCTTTAACAATTCCTTATTTTTTGGATTTTGGAATCTTAGGAGTTTTTGCAATCTCCATTTTTGGTCTATCAGCCATGGGAATGGTATTTAGTCCGCTTGGTGTTGTTTTAGCTTCACCATACCCAACAGCAATTCGATACACAGGTTCTGCTGTAACCTTTAACTTAGCTGGTATCATTGGTGGTTCTCTTGCACCTTCTATTGCAGAATATCTGGTACAAAATTTTGGGATTTCTTATATCGGTTACTACTTGTTTGCTTCTTCTTTTATTTCACTCATCTGCTTCATTGGATTCACGAATGAGGAAATATCTAACTAAATTGCAATAAAAAAAATAAAACAAATACTGGTGGCAGTAATGCCGCCAGTTTTATTTTTAAAGACAGCGGTTGAGGTACACTCAACCATAATATTCCAGCAAAAAACGCACTTAGAAAAAAGAATAAAATATCCGCAATATTACCGATATAAGCGACAGAAAACATTCCTGATAAAATATGCGTTGTACCCAACCATGAAACGCAAAAAAAAGCTAACATTACAGCCCACAAAATAAGCAAAAGTCGATCAATGATCATTATCATTCCGTTCAAATATTTTTGTTATAGACCATATCTTTATTTTCTCATTCAAAAATTAACACTCTTCTCTTTATTTTCCCGCAATAAAGAGCGTCGATTCACTATCCTCATAAATTTTGTAAAGACCAAAATAACAAATGTTATGCACATTAAACCTTTTTTCTCCAATTGCGATCTTCAGTCTGCTGCCAATAGGTTAAATTATGATTTTCCCTTTTATATTTTTTCCATTGCACACGAGCAAGATTCAACTGTTCGTTATTTCGACCATCAAATATTACTACAAGCCGTTGATAAGCATTGATATCTGAGCAAGTTGTTCCTTCTGTAAGAAAACGTATCTTTGAATCATTCGGATTTTCCTGCCCTGTGGTAAGGAATACAGGTTGAAAATCTGGATATTTATCACACTCAGTTCCATGTCCAATGAATGCGTCATCAGCATAAACCCATAAACGAGTATCTATAGCATCACATCGCTCTTTACTAATACATTGTATTGTTACTTTACCAAAACGCACTAGTGCGCGCTCTACAAGCGCTGGCAAAATATCTTCTAACGTTGACTGCATCAAATGATAGAAAAGAATATCCACCCTTTTAATCCTTATTACCATTTATAAATTAAAAAAAAACAACATCTTTTTGGAGAATTTTCTATATCTCCAGCATAAAAGGAAACAATTTGAAAATAATGATTTTTCTTTTCCAATTGTATATCGTCTTTTATTTCATGTGCATTAAAAGGTAAAAAGAAAAATTGTGATTTTGACTGTTAATAAAAGAGTCTATTTTCTAATCTCTCTGTAAACCACACTTGAAAAAATAACACAATATATGGCAAGATATCTAAAATTAGCTGATCATTTTCTATTATTTATTTAGAAATAGTGCTTGCATATAATAAAGGTATAAAAACAATTGTTGGATTTTTGTTTTGTTTTTAAATCTAAAACATTGCAAGATGTCAGCTTTTAAAGACTGAGGATGTCATCTGATCTTATGCGTATTATTGAGTTATACATCCTAAAGCGTGTTTTTGTTTTATTCAGTGCCGTAATGATTATAGCAGTTGCTATTAGTTGGACAGTGCAAATTCTTGCGCGAATTGACTTTCTTACAACAAGCAGACAAACATTATTAACAGCCTTATATTTTTCACTTTCATTGCTTCCTTCTGTTGTTTTTCTTGTTATCCCATTTGCGTTATTAGTTGCAATTACGACTACCCTTTCAACAATGAATCAAAACTCAGAGCTTTCCATCATCAGTACCTCTGGTTTTCCTAAAAGTACTGTTTGGAAACCAATTTTTCTTCTCGCTATTATTGTATCATGCTTATCTTTTTCTATAGCAAATTTTATTGTTCCTCATGCACGTCTTAATATGCGAAAAATGCTGGCAAGTGCTCACTCTGACCTTATTAATCTTTTTATTCGTGAAGGCAGTTTTCAAAAATTAACAAATAATCTTTACATAGAAATCGGTGAGCGAAACCCCGATGGAACCATTGGACGTCTTTTCATTGCTGACCAACGCGATCCCAAAATTGATCTTTTTTATTATGCAACCAAAGCATTCATTGTTAGCAATAAAAGTGGTAATTTTTTGTACCTTAATGAAGGTGAAATTGAAAGAGTCAATCATCAAAGTAATAGCGCTTCAATTATTCAATTCAGCTCGTATACCTTTAGTTTAGGTGAATTCATCCCCAATAATAGAGAACCTACCATTTATCCCAAAGATAGACCTCTTTCTTACTTGCTCAATCCTGATCCAAAAGATCCCTATTATCTACGCAAACCGCTCCAATATAGAGCTGAATTTCATCGTAGACTTACAGTATGGCTCTATCCTATTGTTTTTGCATTAATTGCAATAGCAGCAGCGAGTAATACACGCTCATATCGACAAGCACGTATATCTGCAAACTTTTCCGCAATTGCTTTTTCTTTACTTGTTTATTGGGCTGGGTACTTTTTTGCTGAAAAAGTAAAAAGCGACCTTGCATATGTTCCTCTTCTCTACATTACACCGATAGGAATGAGTATGATAATTTTTTTCATGCTCCTAACAAATCGTGAAATTGATATATTTTTGAAACTTAACGAAATTATTCAAATAACTTTTCAAAAAGTGATAAGAAAATTTAAACGTCAAAAATCTCACTATCCATCGAGTAATTTATCATGATTGGATGGACACTTGGACGATATTTTTTTGTACGTTATTTAAAGATGACCTGTTATTTTTTCTTGAGTATTTTTGCTCTCACTCTTTTAATCGATTTTACGGAAAATTCTAGTCGACTAGCCTATCTTCCCCATTATACGGCAAAAACCGCACTTTTTATTTCATTTTTGCGCATTCCTTTTATCATGCAACAAATCATTCCCTTTATTGCACTATTTTCCGCAATGGCAACGTTAATCTCATTTAATCGAAAATTTGAACTCGTTGTGACTCGTTCAATCGGTGTTTCTGCATGGCAATTTCTTATGCCTATTTGTTTTGGAGCTTTTCTTTTTGGATTATGTTCAATTTTTTTTATTAATCCGCTCGCGGCATGGGGATCTTTTCAATCAGAAAAAATGATGGCTCAACTACGCAGTAATAATGTGCTAACATCTCTCAATAACACGCGCGTCCCATGGTTAACGCAATGCACAGATTCAGGCAGAACAACTATTGGTGCTCGATCTATTACAAATCAAGGTCTCTCTCTTATCGACGCAACCTTTGTACAATACAACGATAATGCAACCATCAAGAACTGGATTAACACCGAAAAAGCAACACTGATAGATGGTGCTTGGCTGTTAACCAACGGAGTAATCTATAAAGTAGGTTATACTCCTAAAAAATTTACTGAATTCCAGATAAAAACCAATCTAAAACCTGAATTTTTAACTGAACATTTGGCAGACCCTGCAACTATCCCATTTTACAAATTGCCAAGCCAAATTATGATTGCACGTTCATTTGGCTATTCTGCCAATAGCTTTAATATGTATTTACAATCATTGATTGCATTACCAGCACTGCTTGTAGCCATGACTCTCATTGCAGCAACTGTATCTTTAAATTTTACACGCCTTGGACAAGCTAGATCATTGATTCTCGGCGGCGTAATCGCTGGATTTGCGCTTTATGTAATTTCTGTACTCGTTCAAGCTTTTGGTAATGCTGGATACATTCCCCCTGTCATCGCCGCTTGGACACCAGTTATTATCGCATTATTTTTAGGAATTTCTTTTTTGCTTCATAAAGAGGATGGCTAAATGAAATCACTAGGAAGTAAAAAAATCATAACAAAATTAAGCATCTTAACTTTAAAGAGTGTTATTGGCTCTATCTTAAGCTTATCCTTGCCCTGTTATGTACTCGCGCAAAATTTTACCAAAAATCCAATACGTCCTCTTTTTTTATCTGCAGATAAACTTATCTATAATCGCGATGCAAATACTGTTTCTGCAAAAGGCAACGTCCAAATTGAATATGATGGCAACAAAGCTGTTGCCCAAAAGGTAACCTACAATCAAAAAACAGGACGTATCATAGCGCAAGGTGATGTTGAAATTATTCAAAAAGATGGCAATAAAATCCGCTCCAATCATATTGATATGACCAAAGACTTCGGCGAAGGCTTTGTAAATTCTTTATACGTTGATACAGCCAACAATGCCCATTTTACAGCTGCAAATGCTACACGCAATCATAATCAAATAACAGTCTTTTATAATGCCACTTACACAGCATGTGAGCCTTTTTCTTGTAAACAAGATAGTGATGTATTATGGAAAATTAAAGCAAGAAAAATCATATGGAATAGTGCTGCAAAAAAAATTCAATTTGAAAATAGTCGTTTTGAAGTTTTGGGTATACCGATTATAAAACTTCCAACTTTTGAACTTTATGATCCTACTGTAAAACGTGCTAACGGTCTCCTTATGCCTCATCTTTTTTATGATAACTATCTAGGCATGGGCATAAAAAATTCCTATTTTTTGAATCTCGCTCCCCATTATGATTTTACACTTTCTTCTACAATCTATACCCAACAAGGTTTTTTAACAGAAGGTGAGTGGCGTCAACGCTTTGAAACAGGCAATTATAATATTCGTTTTGCTCATATATACCAAACAAAACCTCATCATTTTGATGATGATACAATTGATGCACAGCAAACAAACCGCTATATGTTAGCAACAAAGGGTGACTTTCGCATTAATTCACACTGGACTTATGGATGGGACATTCTTGCACAGTCTGACCAAAACTTTAGCCGTACATATAAACTTGAAAATTACGATAATCTTACACAACCTTCTCAGCTGTACTTAAATGGTCTTGCAAATAAAAACTACTTCAATATGCATTTCTATAATTTCAAGATTCAAGATACAATATTGGACAGCAATCATAATGAACGTCACTCTCAGCAAGTATGGGTTTTACCTCGCATTGATTATTTTTTCACTCCAGATGGATCTGTTTATACTGGATTGCTCACTTTTCATAGTAATATACAATCAATTTACCGTCACCATGCTGATTTCAGTTCTATCGGTTGGAACGATCACCCGATGAATATCACTCAATTATCTGGTATGGCTGGAAATAGTTTTCGTTTAACAAATGAGCTTGAATGGAAAAAACGCTTCAATACAAACAGTGGATTAATCCTGACCCCTATCGTAGCTTTGCGTACTGATATCATTGCAGCAAATGTGCATGAAAATAATGCTGCTTATATACAAAAGAGCTCCCTTGCAACTATCCGTAACTCCACTATCCGTGGCATGGCAACTGCTGGTTTAGAATTACGATATCCTTTCCTCATTAAATTCAGCAATTCTGCACATATCATAGAACCAGCGGTACAAATTTTTATGCGCAATAATGAACAATATATCGGACAAATTCCAAATGAAGATGCGCAAAACTTAGTATTCGATGCAACCACTTTATTTCAACGTGATAAATTTTCTGGTTATGACCGTGTAGAAGGTGGAACAAGAGCCAATATAGGCATAAGATATTCTGGGAATATAAATAATGACTGGTCTCTTGATGCCCTTGTTGGACAATCTTTTCATCTTGCAGGAAAAAACTCTTTTGCGGAGAAAGACCTTGTTAAGGTAAACTCTTATTCTGGTCTTGAAACAGCACGTTCAGATTATGTTGCAATGCTTAGTGCAAACCACAAAAATGGTTTTTCTTTAGAATTTCGTGGACGTTTTAATAAAAAAACAGGAAAAATCAATCATAGTGAAATTGAAGCATTACAAAAATGGCAAAATTTTTGGGCATCTGCGCAATATACTTATATTCCAAATCAATCAAATTATGAATATACACAAGATCGCCAAGAAATTTCTTTTCAAACCGGTATTAAATTTGCCAATTATTGGTCTATTGACAGTAATGCTGGTTATAATTTAGTGTCTAGTACGTTTGTGAAACGAGGAATTAGTTTAAATTATGCAGATGAATGTTTCGGACTAACATTTGGCTATCAACAAGTAGTTAATCCAGGAAAAGCGAAGCCTTTACAAAATTTTAGTTTTTCTCTTTCATTGCGTACAATTTCGGATATTGGAAAAAGATAAGATTTATGAAGAGAAGATGTATAAGGTGGTTCAACTTATCATTGTTTTTATGCAAAAAATGTATATTTTAAGTAATCGATAGGAATTGATAAATACTGCAAAGGCTTACTCACATGAACAAATTTAAAAAGCGTATTCTTTCTTTGTTTTGTATTACAACTTTTGGCATAAGTGGCTTGCTGGTAAATAAATTTTTTGTTTCTCCAACTTTTGCTCAAGTTTCAATTGTTACGACAGTTAATGGCAATCCTATCACAAATTACGATATTCAAAGACGCATTGCTTTTCTAAAATTGCAGCAAAAGCAAGGTAACCTGTCTAAGCAAGCTAAAAGTGAGCTTATCAATGAAATTCTTAAAAAGATCGAAGTGAAGCGCCGTAATATTGAGGTTAGCGAAAATGAAGTTGAGAGCGCTTTTGAGAATTTTGCAACGCAAAATCATATGACTATTGATCAACTCAATCAGATTTTAATTCAAAATGATATAACAGTACAACACTTTAAAGATTACATTCGTGGACAAATAGGGTGGGGGCGTCTTGTTAATGCACGTTATCAAAGTGAAATGGGTATACTTACTGAACAAGAAGCTGTGCACAGAATATTAAAGAACGGTGGTGTAAAACCTTCAACAAACGAATATACGTTACAGCAGGTTATTTTTGTTATTCCCGCACATCGTCGCTCAGAAATTTTTGAAAGACGTAAAAGAGAAGCTAATAATTTCCGCGCACATTTTCAAGGATGTGCAAATACTAAAAAACAAGCAAAAGGCCTTTTAGATGTTACTGTTCGTGACTTAGGAAAGTTTTTGGAACCTCAGCTTCCTACGGAATGGGAACAAGAGCTCCGCGCAACACCTGCTGGAAAAATGACCAATCTACATGAAACGACACACGGCATTGAAGCATTTGCTGTTTGTAAAATCAAAAGAGTTTCTAATGATCACATTGCTCGACTCATATTTTCTATCCAAGATAATAAGCAAAGAGGTCTGCAAAAACTTGAGGATTTAAGCGAAAAATACTTAAAAGAATTACAACGGGAAGCACATATTCAAAATTCATAATGACTGTACTTGTTGTTAGCAGTGGTGATCCTGCAGGAATTGGGCCTGAAATAGCTATAAAAGCGTGGAGTTTGCGTACTACACGCCAAGTTTTTCCTTTTGTTCTTTTAGCTGATCCAGATGTTATTCGCTCACGTGCCAGTTTTTTAAGAATTCATGTCGAAATAGATCTCGTCTTAACAGATAATCTTGTAAAAAATTTTCAAACAGCCCTTCCCATAATACCATTAAAAAACCGGCAAAATGATCTATTAGGAGTTTCTTCACCAGACAACTCCGCTGGAATAATAGAAGCAATTAAACGTGGCGTTCAATTAACTCAAAGTGGTCATGCATGTGCACTCATCACTTGTCCTATTGCAAAAAAAAGTCTTTATGATGCTGGGTTTGAATTTCCAGGTCATACAGAATTTTTAGCTCATTTAGCCCACAAAACTTTCAATAAATTCTATCATCCAGTCATGATGTTATCTGGACCTCAATTAAAAACAGTGCCAGTTACTGTTCATATTCCATTCAGTGAAGTTCCTTCGTGCCTTACAACTCAATTAATCATCCAAACTGCACTCATTATTGAAAATGATTTAAGAGTGCGATTTAAAATAACTTCACCCCGACTAGCTGTCGCTGGCCTTAATCCTCATGCAGGAGAAGGAGGTACAATAGGAAAAGAAGATATTGAAATCATCATCCCTGCTATTGAATATCTTAAAAAGAAAGGGCTAGATGTTACAGGCCCGCTACCTGCCGATACAATGTTTCATGAACGCGCAAGAAAAGCATATGATGTTGCTCTTTGCATGTACCATGATCAAGCTCTTATCCCTGTTAAGACACTAGACTTTAATACCACTGTCAATATCACTTTAGGACTTCCTTTCATTCGAACATCTCCAGATCATGGAACTGCTTTTGATATTGCTAAACAAGGGATAGCTTCTCCCGAAAGTTTTATTGCTGCTCTTAAACTTGCAAATCAACTTGCAAAAAACAATTCTGCACCATGCCAATAGATAATTTACCACCTCTTCGTAAGGTAATTGATGTATATGGACTACGCGCTCATAAATCTTTGGGACAAAATTTTCTTTTTGATCTTAATTTGACATCAAAAATTGCTCATCAAGCAGGAGATATAAAAGGAAAACCTGTTATTGAAATTGGCTCAGGTCCGGGAGGTCTTACACGTGCATTGCTTGCAAAAGGTGCCATTGTAACAGCTATAGAGTGTGATGAGCGCTGTTTACCAGCTCTATTAGATATAAAAAAACACTACCCACAAAAATTGCAACTTATTTGTAATGATGCGCTGCAACAAGACTTTTCAAAGCTTTTTAATACATACCCAGAAAAACCGCGTATTATTGCAAATCTTCCCTATAATATTGGAACACAACTTTTATTAAATTGGCTTTTAGTTGAACCATGGCCCCCTTTTTATGAATCAATGACATTGATGTTTCAACGTGAAGTTGCCAAACGTATTGTTGCTACGCCTCAATCCCCCCATTATGGACGTCTTAGCGTATTAGCAGGCTGGCGTACCATTGCCAAAATTGCTTTCGATGTGCCTCCTAAAGCCTTCATACCAGCACCCAAAGTAACCTCTTCCATTGTTCATATCACCCCACGTGCACAACCCCTCGCCTGCTCTATGCAAAAATTAAGCTTTGTGACAAAAATTGCCTTTGGACAAAGACGAAAAATGCTTCGCCACAATCTTAAAAATATTGGAGGTGAAAAGCTTCTAGAAAAAGCTAAAATTGATGGGACGCGCCGAGCCGAAACATTATCAATTTCTGAATTTGTGACTTTAGCTAATTTATTGATTTAAAAATACAAAATTTTCGTTAATTGCTAAATTCTTCAGTAATAAAGATATTAATTAATTTTTTCAGTAGTAAGCTCGTCAATAAAAGATTTAAGAAAAAAACATCGCTCACGTTTCATTGTCTCTGCCAAATAAATTGATTTAATAAGAGACACAGAGAGATTTAAATCTTCGTTAATCATAACATAATCATAAGAACGCCAATGCTGCATTTCCGTTCGCGCATTCTCTAACCGCAAATCAATAATATCCTGACTATCTTCCGCTCGACGATATAAACGAGCAATGAGTTCTTTCATTGATGGTGGAAGAATAAAGACAGATACAGTATCCCCTGGCATCTTTTTTTGCAACTGCTCAGTACCTTGATAATCAATATCAAATAACATATCTTTTCCAGCACTCAACGCATTTTCAACGCTTTCACGTAAAGTTCCATAATAGTTTCCGTGAACTTCTGCCCACTCAATAAACTCATCTCCATTACGTTTACGTTCAAATTCTTTCTTTGAAATAAAATGATAATGAATACCATCAACTTCACTAGGACGCTTTTGCCGTGTTGTCATGCTTACGGAAAGCTCTAATTGCCCATCTTTTAAAAGTAATCGAGAAATGGTTGATTTACCAGCTCCTGAAGGTGAAGAAAGAATAAATAAAAAACCACGTCGTTGATTTATTTTTTTAATACCCGATTCACTTTTAAAGAATGCCATAACACCGCTCTAATTTTTAAAATTTTTTCTAAAACTTCAATAATAATTTTTTACATTTTAAAAAGTTTAACGTGCCTGCTTTAATGCACGCCATTTACGAACATTCGTATTATGTTCTTCTAAAGTTTTAGAAAAAACATGACCTCCTGTACCATCAGCGACAAAATAGAGTGCATCACTGCTCGGTGCGTGTGCAACTGCTTTTAAAGAATCTTTACCTGGATTCGCAATTGCTGTTGGTGGTAAACCATAAATTTTATAAGTATTATATGGTGTTTCCTTCTCAAGATCTGAACGATAAATCGCACGGCCTGAAGGCTTACCCTTTCCCCCAAAGAGACCATAAATTACCGTTGGATCAGATTGAAGACGCATATGTTTAGCAAGCCGGTTATAAAACACTGCGGCAACCTTTGATCTCTCTGCGGCAACTCCTGTTTCTTTTTCAACAATCGATGCCAATATAACAAATTCATCAATAGATTTTATTGGTAAATCAGGTGAACGAGTTGCCCATATTGCATTAACTAATTTCGTCTGTCCTTCACTTAATCTTTTTACTATTTCTTTGCGCGTCGTACCCCGAATAAAACGAACAGTGTCGGTCATCAAACTTCCTTCTGGAGGCAAAACTTCTGGAAGCTCCCCAACCAAAATTTCATTAGCAGCTAATCGATCAAAAACTTGTTGAACAGTTAAACCTTCTGGTACGGTAAACGCATGTTCAATAGATTTTCCTTTCACAATGATATCCATAATATCCTGCATAGAAGCATGTGCCGGAATTAAATATTCGCCTGCCTTAAGACGCATTGTTTTCTGATGATAACCAACTCCATAAACAAAAATATCAGATGATCTAATCAAACCATGTCTTTCAAGCAACGAAGCAATTTCACGAATCCCTGTCCCAGGATAGATAAGAATAACTTGTTCCTCCTCAGCTATTCCTTTCCCTTCAAAAATACTTTTTCCAATATAAAGGGGAATACCCATAGCAAAAATAACAACCACTATCAGCATCAGAAAAAAATGACCGAGAATGACTAACGGACTACGTACAATATATGATTTTCTGTCTTTTTTAGGTACTGACATATCATTATTATCGACTGTGTGATTCGAAGAGGAATCATCTACGTCCTTTAGTGTTTTTTTATTTTTCACATCGGACATAACCATTAACCTCAATTCTTAAGCACTACATATAACTTCTTGCTTTAATCCTACAACTTACGATTTTCCTCTTATGCTTCATTCTTTTAAGAAAAATCAGACACAGGAAAATAAATTAAAATGCTCATTATCCTCGAAAACGTCGTATCACCAAAGATGCATTTGTTCCGCCAAATCCAAAAGAGTTAGAGAGAACCGTATCAATTTTCCGTTCACGTGGTTTGTGCGGAACAAGGTCAATTTTTGTTTCAATCGACGGGTTGTCAAGATTAAGTGTTGCTGGAGCCACATTATCCCGTATAGCCAAAACACAAAAAATAGCCTCAACTGCACCAGCTGCACCAAGTAAATGACCAATAGACGACTTCGTTGATGACATAGATACTTGTGATACATAATTTCCCAAAACACTCTCAACAGCTGACAATTCTATGGTATCAGCCATAGTTGATGTACCGTGAGCATTGATATAATCAATATCACTCACATCTACTTGAGCACGCTTAAGAGCTGCCATCATACTGCGCTTGGCGCCATGACCATCTTCTGAAGGGGCTGTAATGTGATATGCATCACCAGATAGACCATAACCAATAATCTCAGCATAGATACGAGCCCCTCGTCTTTTCGCATGTTCAAGCTCTTCTAAGACAACAACCGCAGCTCCTTCCCCCATAACAAAGCCATCACGATCAGCGTCATAAGGACGAGATGCCCGCTCAGGATCATCATTGCGACTAGTAGAAAGAGCTCGACAAGCAGAAAAACCAGCAAGAGATATTCGATTTATCGGAGATTCAGTACCCCCTGCTGCCATTATATCAGCATCACCTAGCGCAATCAAACGTGCAGCATCACCTATTGCGTGTGCACCCGTCGAACAAGCCGTTACAACTGAATGATTAGGACCACGTAAACCATGTTTAATAGAAACGTAGCCAGAAGCGAGGTTAATTAAACGTCCTGGAATAAAAAAAGGAGAAACACGTCGCGGACCTTTATCACGAAGCGTGTAACCGGCTTCAACAATGCCTTCAATACCACCAATACCCGAACCAATTAATACACCTGTGCGAATCTGATCCTCATCATTCTTTGGATGCCATTCAGCATCTGCAAGCGCTTGCTCTGCAGCAGCCATTGCATAAACGATAAATGCATCAACTTTACGCTGCTCTTTAGGTTCCATATATAGGTCAGCATTATATGTGCCATTTGTCCCATCTCCCAAAGGGATGCGTGCAGCAATCTGACAAGGTAAATCAGACACATCAAATTCCATAATGCGCCGAACACCGCTTCTCCCTTCAAGAAGTCGCTTCCAACTATACTCGACATCACCAGCTAACGGAGACACCAATCCCAAACCAGTAACAACAACACGTCTCATATTTTCAACCTTGAATAGAGAATCCACTTTTCAAAGCTATATTTTTAAAATACGCTTCCAAAGAATATAGGCAAAAGCACTTTATGCCTCTGCCTTTTATAATCACGCAGAGGCTTTATCTATAAATTTTACCGCATCACCAACTGTGAAAATCGTTTCGGCAGCCTCATCGGGGATTTCCACACCAAATTCTTCTTCGAAAGCCATAACGAGCTCAACCGTATCAAGGCTATCTGCTCCTAGATCATCGATAAAGCTTGCATTTTCTACTACCTTATCTGCATCAACTCCAAGATGCTCCACGATAATCTTTTTAACGCGCTCTTCTGTATCACTCATATTGAAATCCTCGAATTTATATTATTTTCTATAATTTGTTAACTATATCGGACTATCTAATCAAGCAATAGATATATTACTTTTAAAATTTTAGCGATGACTTAAAACATTCTGTGGATATCCCCTACACACAATGAAGCAATCTTATATTTATTCCGACATAAATTGATCAACTACCATGTTAAAGAAATAGATGTGCTTTTCCATTTCACCCGTTATTACTAAAATAATACGCATTATAAATCAATGTAGAATAAAGCAAATACTTAAATCATCGCCATACCACCATTGATATGTATTGTTTGACCAGTCACATATGCTGCTTCATCACTAGCTAAATAAACAGCAGCAAAAGCAATATCCTGCCCCATTCCCATGCGTTTCATTGGAATCGCGGACATAATGTTTTCCTTTTGTTTTTCATTAAGTTTGTCGGTCATTGCAGATTTAATGAAACCTGGAGCAATACAATTGACTGTAATATTTCGTGATGCAATTTCTTGCGCTAAAGCCTTAGAAAATCCTATCAAACCAGCTTTTGTAGCACAATAATTTGCCTGCCCAGGATTTCCAACAACACCAACAACAGATGTTATATTAATAATTCGTCCATAACGACGTCGCATCATAAAATGCGTCAGTTCACGTGTAAGAGTAACAGCAGCTGTTAGATTAATTGCTAGTACATCATCCCAGTCTTGATCTTGCATACGCACAAAAAGACCATCTCGCGTGATTCCAGCATTGTTAACGAGGATATCTACGCCCCCCATTTCCCTTTCTGCTAATTCAGCTAACTGCTTAATGGCTTTGCGCTCAGAAAGATTAGCAGGAAAAACAAAAATATTTTGCCCAAGATCTGCAGCTACTTCCTGAAGTTTATCTTCGCGCGTTCCGTGGAGTCCCACAATTGCTCCTTGTGCATGAAAGCAACGTGCAATTGCTTCACCAATTCCTCCTGATGCTCCTGTCACAAGAATTTTACGACCTGTTAAATTAAACATTACTTAGACTCCTAAAAATTAAACTCCGAGGATACGCAACGCTTCATCTATTTCCTCAGCTGTACCAATAGTTAATCCTTTTATATCTCTGTTAATACGACGTGCCAAACCTGTTAATACTTTTCCAGAACCAACCTCAAAAATTGTATCAATCCCATTGGCACCAATCCACTCTATTATTTCGCGCCACCGTACTCTGCCAGTTACTTGCTCTACAAGAAGCATAATAATACGCTCCGGATCACTTTCTGGTGCAGCAGAAACATTTGCTACCAAAGGAACAACAGGAGCCATCTTATTAACAGACAAAAGTGCATTCTTCATGACATCAGCAGCAGGTTGCATTAAAGCTGAGTGAAAAGGCGCAGAAACCGGAAGGAAAAGCGCACGTTTAGCACCTTTTTCCGATGCAATCTCTATTGCTGCTTCAACTGCTTTTGTCTCACCTGAAATAACAATTTGCCCACCACCATTATCATTAGCAATCTGGCATAACCCTTTTCCTAAAACAGTTTTGCAAACTTCTTCAACATCTTTCTCACTCAAACCAATAAGTGCGGCCATAACTCCTTCACCAATATAAACAGCAGACTGCATAGCATTTCCACGAAGCCGCAAAAGTCTTGCTGTATCAGCAAGACTAAATGTACCAGCAGCGCAAAGAGCTGAATATTCGCCTAAAGAATGACCTGCAACAAATTTTATCTTTGATTCTATATTGAGTCCCAAATTTTCCATTACGCGAATAACTGCCATGGATACAGCCATCAATGCTGGTTGCGCATTCACTGTTAATTTTAAAACATCTTCTGGTCCTTTAAAAATGGTATCTGATAATTTCTCGCCTAAAGCATCATCCACTTCCTCAAAAACCATACGCGCTGCAACAAATTGCTCTGCAAGCGTTTTTCCCATACCGACAAGTTGACTTCCCTGTCCTGGGAAAGTAAATGCTGCCACCATCAATCATCTCCTAAAACTGTGCAATTAAATTATTTGCTTTTGACCTTATTCATATGCACAAATCAAGACAAAGTAATTTATTTAAAATGAATATTTATCTTAAAATTATATTTCAGTGGCGGAATCTTATATAAAAATTTAGGAAAATTCGGTGCTACAAACCGAATAATCCCCCAACTTATAAAAATTCCTAAAATTGCACCGGCTAAAACATCAAAGGGATAATGCACACCAACGAAAATACGCCCCCAACAGATCAAACATAAAAATATCATTGCAAATTTAAAAGCAACTTTATACCGATAAAAATAAAGGCCTGCTGTATAGGATGCAATAGTCAAGGCATGGTTACTTGGAAAAGAAGCAGTTGCTCGATGCTTAATTAGCGGAGATGTAAGATCAACAACAAAAGGACGTGGATGAAAATAAATAAGAGAAATGAGGTAACCCATAAAAAGAGCAGTACAAATACTTACACAAATACTTAATACAAGTTGTCTCTCTATATTTTCACAGCAAAACCACAACATAAAGAGATGTATGGGAACAATATAAATCAAAAACTTTGCGCAAAAAATACCCAAAAAGACTAAAATTGGCCATGATTGATGGTCGCCCGCTAATATTTTGAAAAGTGCAACATCAATCTGGGTTAAGAAATCCATTTTTATTTCCTTCAATTTTACAGATTTTCATCATCATTCTCTGCGTACAAAAAGTATAAGACATATAAATAAAAATATAAGATTTAATAAATTATATTTTTTATAAGTGTAAACTTGCTATTTTTAAAGATACGCTGTAAAAGTTAAATGTTCGTTACCAGTTTTTGGCTGGGGGTTGAACGGAGGGCTGAAAATGATCAGTAGGAAATATAATATTTCCGACCTCCCGTGTCTCCGCTCTCGGATGTCTCAAATTGCAAGCGCGTCCTTTCTTCTTTGGATTTTCCAAAAAGACAAGTCGCAGAGGCTTTGCGCCATGATTGGTAAAATTTAATTGAAGAAAGGCAAAACAATGACTCTTTATGAACATATGTTTCTTGCCCGACAAGATATTACACCGCAGCAAGTTGATGAACTTTTTAGTGTTTACAAAGGTGTCATTGAAGCGTACGGTGGAAAGGTTGGGCGTGTAGAAAATTGGGGTCTTCGTCCCCTTGCTTATCGTATTCGTAAAAATCGTAAAGCGTATTATGTGCTAATTAATATTGATGCACCTGCAGAAGCGATTGCTGAAGTTGAACGGCAAATGCGCATCAATGAGGATATTTTGCGTTACATGACTGTTCGTGTAGAAAAACACGAAAAAGAGAAATCTGCTATGCTCTCGCGACTTGATCGTAATAATCATACTGATCAAGATGAGGAACAGCCTCGTTATTCACGTCATCAACGTGAAAGTGTTGAAGAAGGAGTAGAGTAATGACCAGTATTAATCAAACTGCAGGGCGCCATCCTTTTCGTCGTCGTCGTAAAATATGTCCCTTTTCTGGTGCAAATGCTCCAAAGATTGATTATAAAGACGTTAAATTGTTACAGCGCTATATTTCAGAACGTGGGAAGATTGTTCCTTCACGGATTACAGCTATCAGTCAGAAAAAACAGCGCGAATTAGCTAACGCTATTAAACGTGCTCGCTTCCTTGGTTTGCTTCCATATGTTATAAAATAAATTGTCTAGTGTATTGTGCAGCTAAATTATTTTTGTCTGCTTTCTTTGTTTGGCAATATATCAATTGGTTGCATAATGCTTTATAGCGTATGAGTACTTAAAAGTTGGGGTATTTTGTAGCGCCTCTAACTGCAAAAAGCAGGACAGCGTAAATGAAAAATTTTCATATTTATAAGATAACAATTGGTATTTTAACTGGATTGTTTTCTGCCATTATTGGAATGGCAATTATTAGCGTTGCAAATATTGCACCTTATTTTTCTTTCATTTTGGGTTGTTTTTTGTCGCTCCCAATCTTTATTGCTGCATTCAGTTGGGGAACGCTAGCTAGCATTATTGCTTTAATAAGTGCCACTGTTGTTCTTGTCATAACCACTAATGTTTATATTGCTTTTGGCTTTATGCTGTTATTTTTTCTTCCTGCCGTCTATGCTTCTTGGCTCCTTGGACTTGCGCGACCAGCAGAAAGAGAAAATTCACTGGTGTGGTATCCATTATCATCGGTTATTTTTCATCTAACAAACTTTATTGCTCTTATATCGAGCCTTATTGGACTCTATGTTCAAACTCGTCCATCCACACCTATTATTGCAAAAAAAATCATTGCAAACATAGTACAAGCTCTACAACAATCACAGTCTGTAAAGGAAGCTGATATACTTGCTTTTAGTGAGCTTTTGATGACACGTACGGCAACCTTTACCGCTATTGCTTTAACCATTTATAGTCTAATTTTTCTCATCGGTAATCTTTATTTTTCAATTATAACAGCACAACATATGAAATGGTTTAAAAGACCCCACGATGATTGGGGACGTACTTTCCGCCTCCCAATTTCTGGACTTGTTATTTTCATTGTTGTTTGCATAACATCAATGATTGAGCTGAATTTTACTCTTAATTTGAGCACACGCGTCTTTACCACGGCATATACTATTGTCATATCAATCAGTGGCTTAGCGTATCTTCATAATATTACAAAAGGGATAAATGGTCGAATTATTATACTCTCTCTTGTATATATTGCTATTTTAACCGTTGTGCTAGCTCCACCTATTTCTTTTATGATGCTTTTGATGGGTATTTGGGCAATTATTCAGTACAATTTTCAATTATCTGACAAGCTTCACTAAATTTATTTATTTGAAAGGAAAAACTATGGATATTATTTTACTTGAGCGCATTCCCCGTCTCGGTCAGATGGGTGAGACTGTCTCAGTTAAAGATGGTTATGCACGCAACTTTCTCTTGCCTCAAGGAAAAGCTTTACGTGCCAATGAAGCTAATAAAAAACATTTTGAAGTACAGCGCGCACAGCTTGAAGCCCGTAATCTTGAACTTAAAAGCGAAGCACAAAAAATTGCTGAAAAACTTGATGGTAAATCATTTATTGTCGTCCGTTCAGCTGGTGAAACAGGGCAGCTTTACGGATCTGTATCAACACGTGATATTTCTGAAATTATAACAGCTGAAGGTTTTTCTATTGGACGCAATCAGGTTGAGCTTAACCACCCAATAAAAACTATCGGTCTCCATATTATCACTATTAGCCTACACCCTGAAATTCAAGTTTCCGTTACAATTAATATTGCACGTTCTACCAGTGAAGCGCAACGGCAAGAGGAAGGTGAAATTCTTACCTCTGCTGAAGCAATACATGATATTCAAGAACATCCCTTGACAAAAAATCAAGAAAAATTACTTTTGGAAGAGGTTAATGATAACAATATAAACGGTGCTACTGAAGAGGCTTAACTGGTATTCTTCTTGCCTGTTTTTGTCGTTGAATATGTAATAAATATGTTAACATCATTCCCCCCAATACTCAGCTCACAAAGCTGAGTATTTTGTTATTTACACAATCAAAAAAAACAAATTTTGCAAAGAAACTAGTAGCCTTTAGCATACTGCATAAAAGTAGAAAACATCAAAAGACTATAAACAAAAATAAAATAATAAAAAATGCTTTAATACATTATTTCATCAAAATAAAAAAAATTACTTGGAATTTTTTAAAAAAGAAAAGTTTTATATAAATGATAAATTTTGATATCCCTACATCAGCTTAAATAATTTATTATAAAAAAATAACCCTAGTTAAAACCAATATTAAAATTTTAAGAAACGTGGCACCTAAATATGATGATACATCCTAAAAAAAACTAAAAGCACAACTTTAAAATTAATCTGATAATTTTACTGAAATTTTTAAATTATAACAGATAAAATATAATGGAATATGTTACATATAGATAAGGGATACATTATAAGTAAACAATGAAAAATAAGATTTGTAAAAATTGAAATTATGATTTTCATTTAAAATGAAAATGTTTAATTCTTTCCTTTTAATATACTCAGTGGAAAAAATCGTTATGGAAGAAACAAGCGTTATCAATTTTAGTTCTTCACAAAAAGAAGATTCCCCTTCTTTTCGACAACTTCCACACAATATTGAAGCTGAACAAGCATTGCTTGGTGCAATTCTCATTAACAATGATGCACTCGACCTCGTCTCGGATTTTCTAAAAGCAGAACATTTTTTTGAATCTTTTCATCAAAAAATCTATGGAGTTTTATCGCAGCTTATCGAAAAAGGAAAGCTTGCAAATCCTGTCACTATAAAGCCTTTTATTCCCGCCGAAGAAAAAATTGGAGATATCACTGTATTTAATTATGTCGTTCGTTTAGCCAAAGAAGCGGTGACAATCATTAATGCTGAAGATTATGGACGAGTTATCTATGATCTTTTTATCCGAAGATCCTTAATTAATCTTGGCAATGAAGTAGTCAATACAGCTTTTGACGCTCCTATAGAACTCACAACAACTCAACAAATTGAAACAATTGAACGTCATTTGTTTGCATTGGCAGAAAAAGGAAAATATGGTGGTGGATTTGAAAATTTTGACGAAGCTGTCAAAAAAGCTATTGACATGGCAAGCGCTGCAAAAAAACGTTCTTCACGATTATCAGGGATAGCTACCCACATTAAAACACTTGATGAACAAATGGGAGGATTACAACCATCGGACTTAATTATCTTAGCTGGGCGTCCTGGTATGGGAAAAACCTCACTTGCTACTAATATTGCTTTTAATATTGCTAATGCTTATAATCATAATACTAAGATGGAGGACTCTTCGCAAAAAAATGAAGGTGGCGTGGTTGGATTTTTTTCACTTGAGATGTCATCAGAACAGCTTGCAACACGTATTATCTCTGAACAGATAGAGCTTTCTTCTTCTGATATCCGGCGTGGTAATATTTCAGAAGAACAGTTTTCAAAAATAATCCGTGCAATGAATCGCTTGCAAAAAGCACCGCTTTACATTGATCAAACCGGTGGTATATCAATCGCGCAATTAGCAGCGCGCGCACGGCGTCTAAAACGGCAACATGGTTTGGATGTCTTGATTATTGACTATATACAATTAATGACCAGCAACTCAAAACGTTCATCGGAAAACCGTGTTCAAGAAATTACAGAAATTACTACAGGTCTTAAGGCACTTGCCAAAGAATTGAACATTCCCATTATTGCCCTCTCACAACTTTCACGACAAGTTGAAAATAGAACAGATAAACGCCCACAACTTTCAGATTTACGAGAATCTGGTTCAATTGAACAAGATGCAGACGTTGTTCTTTTTGTATACCGTGAAGCATATTATTTTAAAAATGAAGAACCAAAAACAGGATTTACGGAACATGAGAAAGCAAAACATGAAGCATGGCAAGATAAAATGGATGAACTTTTAGGACAAGCTGAAGTTATCATTGCAAAGCAACGTCATGGACCAACTGGATTAGTTAGGCTTGCTTTTCAGCCTGATTTTACACGTTTCAGTGATTTGGCAGATAGTAAATATCTTCCAGAACAAATTGGTTAAACCATTATGGCACGGATACGTTTTCAATTTATTTGCCAAAATTGTGGAACAATTTATTCGCGGTGGGCTGGAAAATGTAATTCTTGTGGAAAATGGAACTCTCTGGTCGAAGAAGGAACAAATAATGGTATAGGCAGTGGCCCCATACAAAATGCTCGTAAAGGGCATGTAATTGCTTTAACAACTCTTTCTGAAAACGTTGAAGATGTCCCACGCATCTATTCTGGCATTACTGAGCTTGATCGTGTTACAGGAGGAGGGTTTGTTCGTGGATCAGCACTTCTCGTTGGTGGTGATCCAGGTATTGGCAAATCAACATTGCTAACACAAACAGCAGCTGCTTTATCACGAAAAGGGCATCACGTCATTTATGTTTCAGGTGAAGAAGCTATTGCACAAATTTGCTTACGTGCACAAAGACTTGAGGCTGCAAATACAAAGGTTAAACTCGCAGCTGAAACAAATGTTGAAGATATTCTTGCGACCTTAAACGAGCATAAAAAACTTGATATGGTTATTATCGATTCAATTCAAACTTTATGGTCAGATGCAGCAGATTCAGCACCTGGAACTGTCACACAAGTGCGCATCAGTGCTCAAGCGTTGATACGTTTTGCTAAAAAGACAGGAGCGACTGTTGTTCTTGTCGGTCATGTTACAAAAGATGGACAAATTGCTGGTCCAAGAGTTGTTGAACACATGGTTGATGGCGTTTTCTATTTTGAAGGTGAAGGTGCACACCATTATCGAATCCTTAGAGCTGTAAAAAACCGCTTCGGACCAACTGATGAAATTGGCGTTTTTGAAATGTCTGATAAAGGACTACGAGAAGTTACTAATCCATCTGAACTCTTTTTAGGTGAACGAAATGAAAAAGCATCAGGCGCCGCTGTTTTTGCAGGAATGGAAGGAACACGCCCGATATTAGTAGAAATTCAAGCACTTGTTTCTCCCTCATCACTTGGAACACCACGACGTGCTGTTGTTGGATGGGACGGAAATCGCCTTTCAATGATTTTAGCTGTCTTAGAAGCACATTGCGGCATTCGCTTTGGACAACATGATGTCTATCTTAATGTTGCAGGTGGATATCGCATATCAGAACCAGCAGCCGATTTGGCCGTTGCAGCAGCTTTAGTCTCTTCTCTTGCAAACATTCCTCTCCCAACTGACTATGTATATTTTGGTGAAATAGGTCTTTCAGGAGCTATCCGCGCTGTTGCTCATTTAGGACAGCGCATTTATGAAGCTCAAAAGCTTGGTTTTCAGGGATCTGTTCAACCCATCACAACAACTAAAATAATAAAATCGCAAACCTTTCAACAAAAAACATTCTCCAACCTTACTGAACTAGTTGCTACTATTGCTACAGGAAAAAAACAACCTATGCTACACGCATAATAATACCGAAAAAATTCTACAAAGTACAAAAGATCCTTGCTATAAGAATAAAGAATAGCATAACTAAAAATGTACTTATATGCTGTTTTAACAGAACACAATTTTAGGTATAAGGAATAAACAAATGATTATAACAGTCCTTGATGGAATTGTCGTAGCAATCATCCTGTTATCCGCTTTTCTCGCTATGCTCCGAGGATTTTCACGCGAAGTATTATCGTTGATCTCTTGGGCGATTACAGCTGTTGCAACACTATTTTTATTCAAACCCGTATTGCCCCTCTTTGAGCAATATCTTTCTAACAAAATGATTGCATTGATCGTCACATTAGTTACGCTTTTCGTTATTATTTTGATTATTACTTCTATCATTACAATGAAAATTTCCGATTTTATTATTGACAGTCGAATCGGTATACTTGACCGTACTATCGGTTTTATTTTTGGAGCACTCCGTGGCTTATTAATCATGGTTATTGGCATGTTACTCCTTAATGCACTTATCAAACCTGAACAACAATCCGATTGGTTAAAAAATGCAAAAACAAAACCCATATTAGATTCATTGGGAACCAAAATTTTGGATATCCTGCCCAAAAATCTCGACTATGCTTTCGAAAAAGCAGAGCAATTTTTTAAAAGAGATGGTGTGAACACAAATGATAAGCACTCTCTTAAAAATGTGCCTAAACAAAATGAAGAATAGTTTATCATTGGAAGGAAATTTAAATAATATGCAACATATGATATTAATCATCTATCACATCATGACAGAAAGAATATAATGACAAAAATCGACATTCCCTTTCAGGAGTTTTCATTAGATGACGATATTCTTCATGAAGAATGTGGGGTTTTTGGTATTCTTGGGCATGAAGATGCTGCAACATTGACAGCTCTTGGACTTCATGCGCTTCAACACCGTGGTCAAGAAGCAGCTGGGATTGTTTCCTACTATAACAAAATGTTTCACCAAGAAAAGCATCTAGGTCTTGTCGGTGATCACTATACAAACCCCTCAACACTTGCCCGTTTACCGGGAGATCGCGCTATCGGACATACCCGTTATTCAACAACTGGGGAAGTAGCATTACGCAATGTGCAGCCTCTTTTTGCTGAATTAAAAGCTGGAGGTATTGCTATTGCTCATAATGGTAATCTTACCAATGGGCTTACATTACGTCACGAACTCATTGCTTCTGGTGCCATCTGCCAATCAACATCAGATTCTGAAGTTTTTCTCCACCTTATTGCTCGTTCACGTTACGAATCCTCATCTGATCGCTTTGTTGATGCTATTCGACAAGTAGAAGGTGGATATGCCATGCTAGCGCTAACACGCACCAAGCTCATTGCCGCACGTGACCCGACAGGAATTCGACCGCTCGTAATGGGTGAACTCGATGGTAAACCAATTTTTTGCTCCGAAACTTGTGCACTTGATATTATTGGAGCTAAATATGTTCGCGACGTTAAAAATGGGGAAATTATCATATGCGAAATACAAAAAAATGGGGAAATCACTAAAAAAATTATAAAATCAGAAATAGAAAGACCAGAAAAACTTTGCATTTTTGAATATGTTTATTTTTCTCGTCCTGATTCAATCGTCGGAGGACGTAGTGTTTACACGGTACGTAAAAACATGGGTATCCGTTTAGCACAAGAAGCACCTTGTGATGGTGATGTTGTGGTTCCCGTTCCTGATGGTGGGACACCTGCAGCAATTGGTTATGCACAAGAAATTGGAATTCCCTTTGAACTTGGTATTATTCGTAATCATTATGTTGGTCGCACTTTTATCGAACCAACCCAACAAATTCGCGCCTTTGGAGTTAAATTAAAGCATTCTGCAAATCGCCCAATCATCGAAGGAAAACGCGTTATTCTGATCGATGACTCTATTGTACGTGGAACAACGTCCATTAAAATTGTACAAATGCTCCGAGAAGCAGGAGCAAAAGAAGTTCATATGCGTATTTCAAGCCCTATGATTCTCTATCCTGATTTTTATGGTATTGATACACCTAAAATTGAAAACCTTTTGGCTAACCAATATCCAGACTTAAAATCTATGTGCGATTTTGTTGGAGCCGATTCATTAAAATTTCTTTCAACAGATGGTTTATATTTTGCTGTAACAGGACAAAAACGAAATGATGCTGACCCACAATTCACTGATCATTATTTTACTGGAGACTACCCTACAAATTTGGTCGATCAAGAAAGTATCCATATAATTCCTCAATCATCTGTCCTTAAAACGAGAGACTAATGATGACAAAATTTAACTTTAATCTCCATGGGCGTGTTGCTCTCGTTACAGGTGCTTCAAGAGGAATTGGTTATTATTTAGCATTAGAGCTCGCTGCTCGTGGCGCTCACATTATTGCTATTGCACGCACAATCAGTGGATTAACTGAACTTGAAAACCAAATTCAAAAAAAAGGGGCTTCTGCAACACTTGTTCCGCTTGACTTACATTCCACGGAAAATATTAATGCTCTCAGTATTTCTACTGCTAAGCAGTGGAAAAAACTCGATATTATGGTTGCAAATGCAGGAATCCTTGGAGCACTTTTACCAATAATCCATGTCGAAAACACAATCTTTGAAAAAGTTTTTCAAATAAATCTCATGAGCCAGTGGCATTTAATAAAAGCTTTTGATCCCTTATTGCGGAAATCTGATGCTGGACGCGCTATTCTGCTATCTTCAAGCGTTGCTCACCTTCCACGCGCTTCGTGGGGACCCTATGCAGCTTCTAAAGCTGCTTTGGAAATTATTGCTCGCTGCTGGGCAGAAGAAGTAAAAAAAACTCATATCAAAGTTAATTGCGTTAACCCCGGCGCAACACGCACTGCCATGCGCGCACAAGCGATGCCTCATGAAGATCCCAAAACTCTGCCTTCTCCGCAAGAGGTTGCTGCAAAAATAGTACACTTATCATCACCTAATTTAAAAGAAACAGGAAAACTCTTTGATGTTCATAAAAATAGGTTTATGAATTATCGTGTACCCGATTAATCACAGCCATAAAAACCACTACTCTGAATAAAAATCTTTTGGTATCTCTTCCCTACTTTGTAAATAAAAAAATATAAAGTTCTATATTTTTTTGGTAGGTTTAATACTGGTATTTTTTTCTTCCAAAGTAGCTCGTTTATTATAAGCGACAAAACTACAAGGTAAAAATATCATATAGCTAACAGCTGTAACCAATAGGGTGTGCCATGTGTAAGTTGCGAAAAAACCTACATAAATAACAATGGCCAACATGCATGGTATAACGATATCACGCCTCAAATTTTGATCAATTGATTTCGCATTCCATACCGGTAAGCGACTGACAAAAAGAAAAGCAATAACCACAGTATAAAGGCTAAAAAATAACGCCCAACCCCAACTTGAAGTCAAACCAAGAGCCCCCAAATAAACAGGCAATAAAAGCAATAATGCTCCTGCTGGCGCAGGAACACCAACAAAGTAATTACTCTTCCATTTTGGAATATCAGTATTATCCAACATCACATTAAAGCGAGCTAACCTTAAACAACAAGCAACACAATAAACAAGCGCTGCGATCCAACCAACTTGGTGAACCTGAACTAAAATAAAGGAATAAACAATAAATGCAGGCGCAACACCAAAGTTAATAACATCAGCAAGAGAATCCATCTGTGCCCCAAAGGATGAACTACCATCCATTAAACGCGCGATGCGGCCATCAGCACCATCTAAGATTGCCGCCAAAAATACCATTAAAATAGCAGCCTCATAACGATGCTCAAAAGCCAAACGAATACTACTCATTCCTGCACAAATCGCCAAAATAGTAATAATATTGGGGATAACATACCGCATCGACGTGGGTGAACGCCTCCGATTTGCAGTATCACCATGCTGTCCCTCAGGATCATCATCATGCTGTCCCTCAGGATTAAATGAAGAAAAGAGCGAAAAAATTCTCATTATCCATCCTAATCGAATCTGAAATCAGTTGTCGCATCCTGATCATCAAAAGAGCCTAAAACTGTTTCTCCAGCGATTGCTGTCTGACCAACCGTAACATGCAATTTAACCTCAATCGGTATATAAACATCAAGGCGAGAACCAAAACGAATGAGCCCAAAACGTTGCCCTGTAATAACCGAATCATTTTCCTGCGACCAACAAACAATCCGTCGAGCAATCATTCCTGCTATCTGCACCACACCAATTTTACCATGTTCGCTATCAATTACCATCCCATTACGCTCATTATATTGACTGGCCTTATCAAGCTCCACATTGACAAACCTACCTGGACGGTAAACAATCGACTCTACCGTACCATTTATAGGAATACGATTGATGTGGCATGAAAAAATATCCATAAACACGGAAACACGAATCATTTCTGTGTTACCCAGTTCCAACTCTTCAGGTGGAATACACGGTCCAACGAATGAGATACGTCCATCAGCAGGAGACATAATCCAATTTGAATTTAAAGGTATCACACGATTTGGGTCACGAAAAAAATATATACACCATATTGTTAAAACAAGACCACACCAAAACAATGGACTCCATACCCAACCAAGAATGAGAGAAATAGCAAAAAATACTAAAATAAAAGGATAACCCTCTTTATGAATTGGCACAAAACCATGATGGATAGACTGTAGAATACTCATATAATTTCCTATTTAAAATATAACATAACAAGTGCTAAATTTTTTTCTTCCTTGTGTATTGAACCAATCATTCCATATAAAGATAGTCCATTTCAAACTGCCTATTTCTTATGACTAACAAAACCCAACTCATCTTCTTCTCGCATTTTACGTAATTTTTCTTCAACCTGTGATGCTTCAAGCTGCTTATTCCACATTGAAGCGTACAAACCCTTCTTACTTAAAAGTTCTACATGTGTTCCGTTTTCAATAATACGGCCATTTTTGAGAACTAAAATTTCATCAGCATTAATAACAGTAGAAAGACGATGAGCAATAATTATTGTTGTACGTCCACGGCTTATTATATCCAATGCCTGTTGAATCTCTTGTTCTGTCGCTGTATCAAGAGCTGCAGTTGCTTCATCTAAAATAAGAAGTGGAGGAGCTTTTAACAATGTCCGCGCAATGGCTACACGTTGTTTTTCTCCACCCGATAGTTTAAGTCCACGCTCACCAACCATAGACTGAAAACCTTCTGGAAGCGTATCAATAAACTTCGATATCTGTGCCATTTCAGCAGCTTTGCGCATTTCTTCATCTGTAGCATTTGGGCGCCCATAACGAATATTATATGCAATCGTACCATTAAATAAAACTGTATCTTGTGGCACCATACCAATAGCTTCACGCAAACTTTTCTGAGTCACATCACGAATATCTTGCCCATCAATTGTGATAGAACCTTCATCAACGTCATAAAACCGAAAGAGTAATCGAGAAATAGTCGATTTTCCAGCACCTGATGGGCCAACAATTGCAATCGTTTTACCTCCAGGAACTTCAAAATTAATATCTTGAAGAACTTGGCGTGCCTTATCGTAGGAAAACTTTACTTTATTAAACCGAATGGTACCAGAACCCATAACTAATGATTTAGCATCTGGTTTATCAACAATTTCTGGCTCAACATCTAAAAGATCAAACATAGCTTCAATATCAGTTAATCCTTGCCGAATTTCACGATAAATTGAACCAATAAAATTTAATGGCATAGAAAGTTGCATCAAAAGTGCATTAATAAAAACAAAATCTCCTAAAGTTTGCTTCTCATGAAAAACTTCATAAGCTGACATTAACATCAGGACAGCCATTCCAATACCAAAAATAAGAGCCTGACCAAAATTGAGCCAGCTCAGCGATGTCCAGATCTTCGTCGCGGCTTTTTCATAATCTGCCATAGAAGAATCAAATCTCTGTGCTTCCAGAGTTTCATTGCCAAAATATTTGACCGTTTCAAAATTTAAAAGAGAATCAACTGCATGCGTACTGGCTTCAGTATCTGCTGTATTCATTTTTTGCCTAATACCAATGCGCCAATCACTAGCCTTGATCGTAAACCAAGTATATAAACCAACCGTTACTACAATTATAAAAAAATAACGCCACCCATAATTTATATAAAATACAAATGCCGTCAATATAAATTCTAAAACTGTTGGTACTGTATTGAGGATTGAAAATCTAACGATAGCTTCAATTCCCTTTGTACCACGTTCAATCACTCGAGAGAGTCCACCGGTTCGTCTTTCCAAGTGGAATCTTAAAGATAATCCATGAATATGCACAAAAGTCTTATAGGCTAAATTCCGAATAGCATATTGACCAACAGTTGCAAAAAGAGAATCGCGCAATTGGTTTAACCCAGCCTGAACAATGCGTGCAATATTATACGCTAAAACGAGCATGATGGGTACAACCAAACTAGTTGATGCCCACATAGGAAGCATAAAATTTATATCAAGTGCATCCGTAGCATGTTTAAAGAAATATGGTACAGATATGAGAATCAGCTTAGCTAAGACAAGATAAAACACCGCCCATATAACACGCATTTTCAGATCACGCCGATCCGATGGCCACATATAAGTCCATAAATTATAAAGTGTGCGTAAAGTTTGACCTCTATCTGACGATACAGTCTTTGTCATTTTATTCCGTTTCATAAAGCTCTTACTTTTCTATTATACATTCAACAGTACTACGACACTCATCCTGTAGTCATTTACAGGTCATATCATCTCTTTGTATTATACGCATTTTGTAAATTATGCGTATTAACGCTGAAAGTTAGACCGTTTTCAAAAAAGGAACAAGAAATAATCTGCCATAAGATCTATTATTTTGGTTTGTATTCTCGTACCATTTTACTGTAATGAACTCTCAATCATTACGTGCTTTTTTCAATTTTACTTGAAACTATTTCCTTCGTTTACTAGTATATTTAAAACTTTTATTTGATTTTACCATTCTGTACTAAAATAGTGGAATTCTTAGCTCTCTTTAATAATGAGATAATCATCCTTGGGTTCTAAACAAACAAGCGTAGTTTCATTTTTTAATATGCAAATCAAATCAGATCATTTGCACCCTCCAAGAACTTAATCTCATTTACTTACAATATGTCATCTTAAATAAGCTTAACATCACCCTCTCCAATGAGATGACAAAAAGTGCATCATATTTTAAAAAATTTAAAAGATATACTCAAAGCTCACTCAATAGATAAGGTAAAATAATTGAATGCTGCGCTGCCAATACTCTAACCTATAAAAAACTCCTTCACTGACCACTCATCACAAAATTACTTACTAAATTAACAATTATCACTTTGATTAAGGCCGCCACGACCTGTAATTTTAAAAAGTAATTGAAAAATAAAAAAACTTTCAACGGAATTAAATAGAACACATCCGTAATAATACGAAAATTTTTATCAACCTTTCTCCCTTGTTATAAAAAAAACCGTCATAATACAAAAATTAAGATTGTTTTATTTCCCATAAAGTTACACGCTCACCAGTTTGTGGATCCTTTCCATCCTTCAATAAAATCCCCTCGGCTGCAAGCTCATCACGAATTGCATCTGCTGCTACCCACTCTTTATTATGGATAAGCAGCAACCTTTCAGCAATGCGTTGATCAATAAACTTCGCATCAAGAGAAATTTTTCTTATAAATAATGGACATTCTGCTTCTTTAACCCACTCTCGACGCAATAACCCCAATAAATTCATTCCATTTGCAAGAGCTACAGCATTGCCTACTTTATAGAACCTTCGCAAAAGAGTCAGTGCATTTGGAGTGTTAAGATCATCACTTAATGTGTTTACCAAAAAATTATCAATAACTTCATTTTTTTCCAAACAGTCTCTTTCACAGCGAAGCAATTCATACCAACGATATAATTCACTACCAGATTGCATTAAACGCTGAGCTGTCCAATTTAACGGTTCACGATAATGCGTTTGCAACATTGAAAAACGTGCAGACAAACCAATCCAATTTTGTTTCATTGCATTTGTTAAATCTCCACTAAGCTCAAAAAAATTATTCTCTAAAATAGAACGAATAGTGATGAAATTGCCAAGGCTTTTAGACATCTTCTTACCTTCAACCTGCAAAAAACCATTATGCATCCAAAAATTAGCCATTCGCTCAGTTCCAAAAGCTGAACAACTTTGTGCAATCTCATTTTCATGATGAGGAAAAATTAAATCAATACCACCGCCATGGATATCAAAAATATTTGCTGTTGGATCATCACAAGACAAACCACCACCATAGGGGGCTAATAGCTTTGCCATCGACATTGCAGAACATTCAATATGCCAACCCGGACGACCTAAAACAGGAATTCCTGCCGGAGATTTCCAACCCGGTTCCCCCTCTTCAGAAGGCTTCCATAAAACAAAATCCATTTCCTCTCTTTTATAAGAAGCAACACTGATACGCGCACCTGCTCTCATTTCATCTAATGAACGTTTTGCAAATGTACCATAGTAAGGATGTTTTTTTATGCTGCTCACAGAAAATAATATGTGATTTTCTGCTTTATAAGCGTGTCCCTTTTCAAGCAATTTTTCAATAAAAGAGCGCATCTCTTCTAAATAATCAGTTGCACGCGGCTGGCTCGTTGGCAATAAACAACCAAGAGCCATTGTATCTTGTTGAAATTGAGAATACGTACGCTCAGTCAATTGGCGAATAGCATCATTCAGTGTAAGCTCTGGATATTCGCAAGCTGCCCGTGCATTAATTTTATCATCTACATCTGTAATATTACGGACATATATGACATGATCATCACCATAAACATGACGCAATAAGCGAAACAAAACATCAAAAACAATTACGGGGCGTGCATTACCTATGTGAGCATAATCGTAAATCGTTGGACCACAAACATAAAGACGTACCTTAGTAGCATCTATAGGTATAAAATTTTCTTTTTTGCGTGTAAGTGTATTATAAAATCGCAACTCTTTCATAAATTATAGACTCCATTAGCGATATTACTCGCCACTCTGTTAAGCAAATTTTATCCAAAATCATCGCATTAGGCGGATTTAAGTAAAAATTTTGATCTTTTATGTAAAATTTTCATAACCAACTTTATTTTAACTACGCTGTATCCGTCATAAAAAACAATCCCATTTTATTTGATTGGGCAAGAACATTCTTATTGGTAAAGATTGCGCTTCTTTTCTTGATAACAAAATTATCGAGGAAGAAATCTCAATAAGTAAACACAATATAGATTTATATGGAAAACAAATTCATGTAAAAAATTTTAAACTACGTAAAACTTCATCAAAATTTTAAATATCTTTCTATGATTATTTCTTTAACATCTATCATGCCCTAAATTTCATAACATATCTGCTGTTAGTAGTAGGTTTGCACAAACCATTTTAACATATGCTCAACAGCAAAGTTATTTTATCTGCAATTGTAATTGCATAAAAATTTATTAAAAAGGGGCAATTAAATAATGCGTAAGAGATTGATTAAAATTACTATTTTGATGTTTTTTTTAACTTCAATACCAATTTTTGCGCAACAATATCCACCATATGATGCAAAATTACTACGACTAGCAGAAATTTTAGGATCCCTGCACTTTCTACAAAACCTTTGCAGTACTCCAACCCATCAGTGGTATAACCACATGACTACATTAGTTGAAGCAGAAGAACCAACGGTAAAAAGACGCGCTTATTTTTACGAAGCATTTAATGAAGCTTATCGTGCTTTTTCCGAGAATTATCATCATTGTACACAGTCAGCAATTGAAGCACACCAAAAATACATTAAAGAAGGAAGAACATTATCCGAAAATCTTCTCATGCATCCTAACAATTAGTTTTTATAAAACTACTATGCTCTCAAAGTAATCCCAAAATGAATAAGTTAATCAGCTCAATTTAATATCAATATGATTGTTTCAAGTGCTAAAGAATAAATCTTTAAGATACTTTTATTATACACAATCAGACCGCCCTAAACATCCTTTTGCATCCACAAAATTATTCCAGAAAACTCACAAATTTTAACTTGATCACGCCAAAGATTCTATAAATTTAACAGGCTCACCTTGTGAAGGTGTAACAATTTCACCTTCCCACATAACCTGCATACCACGGATAATAGTCCCTACAGGCCAACCCTTAACCTTTTTTCCATCATAAGGCGTCCAACCAGCGCGCGAACCAATCAATGCATTCGTAATAGTTTCTTCTCGCTTAAGATCAACAATGGTAAAATCAGCATCATATCCAACAGCAATGCGCCCTTTACGACTTATTCCAAAAATGCGACTAGGGCCATGTGAAGTAAGGTCAACAAAACGTTCAAGAGATATTTTTCCTGTATTTACATGTGTCAACATAATTGCAGCTGTTGTCTGTACCCCTGTCATCCCTGAAGGAGAAGAAGGATAAGGCTTACTCTTTTCTTCAAGTGTATGAGGAGCGTGATCAGAACCTAAAACATCAACAATACCCTGTTGCACGCCATACCAAAGAGCTTCGCGGTGACGACTTGCACGAATAGGTGGATTCATTTGAATCAATGTACCAAATTGTTGATAATCCTCAGCAGCTAAAGTCAAATGATGCTGAGTAACTTCAATTGTTGCTATATCTTTATGATTTTTCAGAAAATCAATTTCTTCTGCTGTAGAAAGATGTAATACATGGATGCGCGCCCTTGTTTCATGTGCAATTTTAACCAAACGTTGTGTAGATTTTAATGCTGCAACCTCATCACGCCAAATAGGATGCGATGACGCATCACCTTCTACGCACAACATTTTTCGTTCATTAAGTCTTGTTTCATCTTCAGAATGAAAAGCTGCACGACGATGTATGTTCTTCAAAATAAGGCGCACACTTTCATCATCATCCACTAAAAGATCTCCTGTAGAAGATCCCATGAATATTTTTATTCCAGCAGCACCAGGAAGTCTTTCTAATTCAGCTAATTCGTATATATTTTCACGCGTTCCTCCAACCCAAAATGCAAAATCACAATGCATCCGATGAAATCCACGCTTCACCTTATCATTCAATGCCTCTTCCGATGTCGTCAATGGATTAGTGTTAGGCATTTCAAATACTGCAGTTACTCCCCCTAAAACCGCAGAATATGAGCCACTTTCTAAATCTTCCTTATGTTCATTGCCTGGTTCGCGAAAATGAACTTGACTATCGATTATACCAGGTAAAATATGAAGCCCTATACAATCAATCACTTTACCAGCAGATGCACATGCAAGATCACCAATTTTAGCAATACGACCGTTCATGATACCAATATCACGCTTCCCACTTCCGTCATGATTCACAAGTGTTGCGCCTTTTAAAATTGTATCAAATGTTTTAAACATAACCAAACTCCTTACATATCGCCTCTTTATCGATTATGTAATTTTGTGCAGAAAGGCAATAACAAGGCAGTAACTATGAGCAAAAAACAAAATGCTATTTGCTTTAAAAATCGTAAGATTATTAAAGTTACAGGTGAAGAAGCAACGCATTTTCTGCAGGTTCTTATCACAACAGATGTAAAGAAAATTGGTTTACAAGAAATTTTTCCCGGAGCTCTCTTATCTCCACAAGGTAAAATCATTGCAGATTTTTTAATCGGCAAAATAGATGACGGTTATTTGATTGATATTGTTGCGTCTTTAGCTGATATCCTACATAAGCGTCTTCTCCTTTACAAACTACACGCAAAAGTAGAAATTACGCAAATACAACAAGAGATTGTAACAATTTCTTGGAATAATGAAAAAGATACTTCAAATTGTACTTTAAATTTTATTGATAAGCGATTTCCACAAAAAGAAAAAATATTACGATTTTATGGAAAAACATCTTTTTTTGCTCCTGAAAATAATGATAACTGGAACCGCTTGCGTATCCGTTATGCAATTGCAGAAAGTGGTCAAGACTACGAAATAGGAAAGGTCTTTCCTCATGATATTAATTACGATCAAATTAACGGACTGGCATTCAATAAAGGTTGCTATATCGGGCAAGAAGTCATTTCAAAAGTGCATCACCACCGTGCAGCACGTCGTCGTACGTTGATAGTAAAAGGTCAGCATGCATTAACCCCAAAATCTAACGTTGAAATAAATGGTAAAGTGTTTGGTCATTTGGGAACATGTGTTGCAAACGAAGCCTTAGCTTTAATGCGAATTGACCATGTTAAAGATGCTATGGATAACAATAACATATTTATGGTAGAGAATACTCCCGTCATAATAAGCATTGCTGAAAATATGAATTTTACCTTTCCTTAAAATACTATGGAAACTGACTAATGGCTAAAGTTGAATTATCACAAAATGGAGAACTACGTGCTTGGCAAAGAATGCTTTCTGGTCGGCGGCTTGACCTTTTAAACCCTTCTCCTTTTGATATCGAAATTGAAGATATTGCCCATGGACTTGCTCGCGTTGCACGTTGGAATGGTCAAACGCAAGGAGAACATGCTTATTCTGTTGCACAACATTCACTTTTAGTAGAACAAATATTTCAGAAGCTTTTTCCGCAATCACGTGGTGATGAATGTCTCTGTACTCTGCTTCATGATGCAGCAGAATATGTTATTGGTGATATGATTTCACCCTTTAAAGCTGTCATAGGAAAACAGTATAAACTTATTGAAAAACACATACAAGATGCTATCCATATGCGTTTTTCTCTTCCCATTTCTCCTGCTCAAAAACTCTTAAAAAAAATTAAACAAGCTGATCGTATTGCCGCATTTTACGAAGCTACAACCCTTGCAGGATTTAGTCCAGACGAAGCCCTTCGTTATTTTGGCTCTCCGAATAATATTTTACCAAGTGGACTTAATTTACAACCATGCTCTACACAAGAAATTGAAAAAGCCTTTTTGCTCCGCTTTAATGACCTTGATATTCAGAGATCATACTAAACTTCTCTTCATCGCTTACTCTTTGCATAGCAATAAAAAATCATGAATGCATTAGATACTTGCTTTCTCTCATGCGTTCCTCTTCAAAACAACAATAACAGAAATAAAATAAGTGTTTTATTTTATTTATGCCTTATAGTTTCTGCCTTTATAATAGCTTATAATTTAAAACTAGCAAAAAGCGAACATTCCTGAACTCAAAGTACTTGTTACAATTCACTATCGAAAATATTTTTTTAAATGAGCAAATCAAATAATACAAAAAAGTAGTAACCCACCCTTGCATTAAATAAAAACCAATATAAAAGAAAGCAATTGGTTATTGGAGCTTGCTAATAAAAGCTCTTTTAGGATTTTGTATTAAACTGAGTTCTATTTAAATTTATAAACTTCTGTATCTGCTGGAAAAGCACGTGACTTCACGTCATTTGCATAATTTTTAATCGCAGTTTCAGCTGCTTGCTCAAGAGAACCATAACGACGCACAAATTTAGGCACATGAGCGCCATATCCTAGCATATCTTCTGTCACCAATATTTGCCCATCACACTGATTAGATGCACCAATACCAATAGTAGGAATAGAAAGCTTTTCTGTAAGTTTTACCGCTAAGGGCTCTACGACTCCTTCCACTACAACAGCAAAAGCACCCGCTTCTTGAATTGCCACTCCGTCATCTACGATCTTTTGCCAATCACTCTCCTTGCGTCCTTGTGACTTAAAACCACCAAAACTATTTACCGCTTGTGGAGTAAGGCCTACATGCCCCATAACTGGAATACCACGTTTACATAAAAAATTAATTGTTTCTGCCATATAGACACCACCTTCAAGCTTTATTGCACCACATCCTGTTTCCGCAAGAATACGTGATGCATTAGAAAAAGCTTGTTCTTGACTTTTTTCATAAGAACCAAAAGGCATATCAACAACCACAAGCGCCTTTTGAGAGCCACGCATAACCGCACGCCCATGCAAAATCATCATATCTAAATTAACAGGAAGCGTTGTATCAAACCCATGCACAACCATGCCAACACTATCACCAACCAAAAGAAAATCGCAGTATGGATCAGCAATCCGTGCTGTATAAGCCTGATAAGCTGTTAAAGAAACAATCGGTTCTTTCCCTTTTCTTGATCGTATTTCAGAAGCAGTAACACGCTTTACAGCTTTATGTATACTCATTTTCATCCCTTTTATTGCAATATATATTGATCAATAAGTCTAACCTGACCAAAGCGAACAGTTAGTAGTAGAACCGCAGGCTTATCCAATTGTCCTTTAATCACACACAAAGTTCTCATATCCCGTAAATCTATTGATTCAATGACAGCACGCGATTCTTGTTGTAAAATGTTGTGAGCAGTTTTGCATAACTTATCAACTGACCGTTCGCCTTGACGATAAAGCTTTTCAACAGCCTTACCACTTTCAGGAATAATTTTTGCAGCTTTGCGATCTTCTAATGTTAAGAGTTGATTCCGTGAAGAACTCGCTACCCCATCTGCTTCACGTAAAATAGGCACACCAACAATTTCAATAGGAAAAGCTAAATCTTCAACCATACGACGAATGATCAAAAGCTGCTGAAAATCCTTTTCCCCAAAAAAAGCTTTATCTGGCTGAACAATATTAAAAAGCTTAGCAACAACGCTAGTCACACCACAAAAATGCCCCGGACGCAACCTTCCCATCAAAATACGTGATAATTTTTCCACCTTCACAATTGTCTCATTTCCCAGTGGCCACATCTCTTCTACAGAAGGTGCAAAAACATATTCAACACCCTCTTTTTTCAATAAAGCGCAATCACTCATCAAATCTTTTGGATATTTATTAAAATCTTCACAAGGACCAAATTGCTTCGGATTAACAAAAATAGAAACTAATATTCGATCGCACATTGCTCTTGCTCGCTGTACCAATGCGAGATGACCATCATGCAATGCCCCCATAGTGGGAACAAAACCAATCGAAAATCCTAAACGTCGTTCTTCTGCAATACACCAGCGCACTTCGGAAATTGTTTTTAAAACTTGCATCTTCTCATTCTATTCATTTTCATCAAATCAATACATTAATTCTTGCACACCAAATCGCTGTTCAAATAACCGTATTAAATTCATGCGGACTGATGGCGGCCTTATACCTCGCGGTTCCCAAACATGGCGCATTAAAAAAAAGCCTGTCAAAATAAAGCCATTTATTATATCACTAAAATCAGCAGGATGAGCAATTCTTTGCACAAGAAACTGCGGTAAAATCAAAAGCTTTTTTCTCCAAGGATGCCCTGCTTCTTCGCATACAGCGCGTCCTGATTTTGGTGATACATAACAAAGCTTTTCTTTACGACCTGTCGCAGCGCAACGAGATAGATCGAGGCCAAAGCCAAGTTCATCAAGAAGTCGCATCTCAAAACGTACAAGCAATTCTGCATTTACAAATGGTTCATCAAAATTCTGCATAAAAAGATGTAAAATATCATATAAAACGGGATGAGGATCACGCTCTGGAAGAAGACGTAGATGAAAAGCTATCAACTGCAAAGCATAAAGCGCCTCTGGTAAAATAATTAACCGCGCAGCGTATAAATCAAGTGCTTCAATCCTAAAATATCCCAAGTGTTCGTCTAAACGTGCCCACCACTCAACCTCTATAAAATTCCCAGGTTGCAGAAGAGCCATCATACGGCGTGAACGCCCACCTTTTACCATCCCCATATAACGTCCACGCTGACGCGTCATAATTTCAAGAATAACACTTGTTTCACCATGCTGACGTGTACCAAGAATAATAGCTTGTTCTTTCCATTTCATTTTATTTTAAAAGGTTCAATCCCATTTCCCGATAGCGCTCTGGATCGGTATCCCAATTATCACGTACTTTTACAAACAGAAAAAGATGAACCGTCTGATCCATCATTTCCATTAATTCTTTACGTGCGGCCTGACCAATTGCTTTAATTGTATAGCCTTTTGACCCTAAAATAATCTTTTTTTGACTATCACGCTCTACATAAATAACCTGATTAATTTTAACTGAACCATCTGGGCGCTCTTCCCAACTTTCTGTTTCCACTGTTGAAGAATAAGGAAGTTCATCGTGGAGACGAAGAAAAAGTTTTTCACGCGTAATTTCAGCAGCAAGCTGACGCATAGGCATATCTGAAATTTGATCTTCTGGATAATACCATGGTCCCCTTTGCATCATTGTACTTAGCGCATGGAGCAAATCCTTGCAACCAGAACCATCTAAAGCTGAAATCATAAATGTCTGCAAAAAATCCACCCGTTCATTAATCTCGGAAGCTAATGCCAAAAGGGATGACTTCACAACTGTATCAATCTTATTCAGAACAAGAATTTTATCGTGCTTAATATTTTTTACAATATCTAACATCGTATAAATTTCATCTGAAAGACCACTTTTAACATCAATCAAGACTAAAAGAATATCAGCACTCTTAGCACCACTCCAAGCCGCAGACACCATAGCGCGTTCTAACCGTTTATGAGGACGAAAAACACCTGGTGTATCAATCAACACAATTTGCGTATCATCATGAATGACGATACCACGGATCAAAGTCCGCGTTGTTTGTACTTTATGTGTTACAATTGAAACCTTTGCACCAACTAACTGATTAACCAATGTTGACTTACCCGCATTAGGCATCCCAATGAGTACAACAAAACCAGAACGCGTCTTGATAACGTCATCCATAATCATTTTTTCCTGTAGTTTCCCATATACCTTCTCGCCGTAAAATTTTTTCAGCAGCCATTCTTTCGGCATACCGTTTAGAACTTCCTTGCCCAATCTCTGGCGCAAAACCAGAAACACTTACCTCTACCATAAAAATAGGGTCATGATCCGGCCCAGAACGTTTTACAACCCGATAATATGGTTGAGCACAACCCTGTATATGAGCCCATTCCTGCAATTCTGTCTTAGCATCACGACGACCAGCCTCTATCTGTTTTGCCCGATTTTGCCAATACTTTTTAATAAAAGGGCGAACACTCTCTAACCCTCCATCAAGATACATCACAGCAATCAAGGCCTCAACTACGTCAGCATGCATATTTGTAAGTCGACGACCTTCTAAATTTGTCATCTCAAAACCTACACGAATCATATCAGGCAAACCCATTTCTAGCGCAATATCGGCACATGTTTGCGCATTTACTAAACCGTTTAAACGTACCGATAATTCACCTTCACTTGCCTGCGGGAAAAACTGATAAAGCATTTCTGCAATCAAAAGTCCAAGAACCCGATCACCTAAAAATTCTAACCGTTCATAATTTCCCTGCTCTAAATCTTGCACACTAGAATGCGTTAATGCCACCTTTAATCTGTTTTCATTTTTAAAACGGTGCTCAGTCAGTTTTTCAAGCTGATTAATCATTGAGCGTTTCATCGCTGATCTCCTGCTTATTAAGCGGCAAATCATGAACAGTATGAATCAAAGAAAAAAGACGTTTCCAACGCACATCAAACGGCCAGCGCCAAATTTGCCAAGCACTTGAGCTATTACTGATAGAGAAAAAAATTAAACTTGCTCGACCAATTAGATTTTCCTCTGGAACATATCCTACACCTAAGCGACTATCGTCAGAATTATCGCGGTTATCACCCATCATAAAATAATGCCCTAAAGGAACTTCAAAAACTTTTGTCTCATCAACTTGTGGAAAAAACCCCAAATCAAGTGTATCATAACTAACACCACTAGACATTGTCTCACGATAAACATCAACAGAGTGATTGACCTCTGTTATATCAGGATCATCAATCTGTCCCATAAAGCGGCGTGGAACAGCTTCATCATTAATGTAAAGAACACCTTGGCGAACTTGTATACGATCCCCTGGTAATCCAACAACACGTTTTATGTAATCAATATCTGGATTTTTTGGTAAACGAAAAACTACAACATCTCCACGCTTAGGCTGAGATGCCCAAATACGTCCCGAGAAAATGGGAGGAGAAAAAGGTATAGAGAAATGAGAATACCCGTATGCGTACTTAGATACGAATAGGTAATCTCCTACAAGCAAAGTGGGACGCATTGAGCCAGAAGGAATACTAAAAGGCTGAAAAAAAAGCGTACGAATAAGTGCAGCCAAAAACAAAGCCTGTATCAAAACAAAAATAAATTCAAGAATTCCACCTTTTTCTTCTTTTTTATGCATTTTCTCTTTCTGGATCATTACAGAGCACCTTCCCATCACAGATACAACTCATCTTTTCATCATAATGTTAGAATAACAAAAGCACAATCTTCCACAATATCTATCCACGACAAGGAAGTGCCTCTATAACAACAAATGCCTGCGCCCAAGGAAAATCATCTGTTAAGCTAAGATGAATGACAGCATCATAATGAGGGAGCAATAACTTCTTCAGTTGCATTTGTGCACGATTTTCTAATTTCATAATTGGTTTTCCAGATGGTAAATTGACCACCTCCATATCTTTCCAACTTACACCGTAAGCAATTCCTGTTCCCAGAGCTTTAGCACATGCTTCCTTGGCAGCAAATCTTTTGGCATAAAAAGAAGATTTTTTTTGAAATTTTTTAGATCTTTTCTGCTCAACATCCGTAAAAATACGTTGAACGAATCGGTCACCATGGCGAATTAACACTTTTTCAATGCGTCTTATATCAACCAGATCATTTCCAAGACCGACAATCATAAGATATTACCCCAATTTTCTTGCAACAAACGCCTTTTATTCATAATCTTTTGATATCGCTTTTGTTGAAAACGGGTTATTGCTCTATAAATACCCACATAAGATAAACCGCCCAAAACAAAACCTAAAAGGATTCCTCCTACGATCATGGGTCGCATAATCGAGTTCCATGCGTCTTTAAAGAGCAGAGATACATTTGAAAACGTTAAACCATCAAAAAGGGCACGAACTTGAGAAAGAGAAATCTCATTTACATCGCTAAAGAACGATAAACATAAATAGCCTATCTTATAATCTGCCATAACAATAAATAAAAATGTAAGTGGATTAGAAAAAACGGTTCCAACGATTGCTGCAGCAAAATTTCCGCGCAAAACCCAAGAAAAAAATACAGCCAAAATCATATGTACCCCAAAAAGGGGCGAACAAGCTAAGAAAATGCCAATAGCAAAGCCTAGCGCTACTTTATGCGGTGTTGCAGATATACGCAAAATACGTTTATACATATAGCGAAATGAACGAGAAAATGAACGACGTGGCCACAGCCAAAGCCGCATACGCTTTACAAAATCTACTGACTCTTGACGACGAAAAAACATATTTTTCTCAATACACATCTTATGAAAACAAAATAATCTGTGTGATTCCAATTAATCATGTCAATTTTTTGCACAAAAACAAAAATATAAAGATAATTAAATATCTTAAATACTCCTGCTTCCCGGCTTTACCGCTGGAATCGCAGCAAGATCAGCAGGCAATGCATCACTAGTATAAGATGCTACCTCATATTCAGCAAGTGCAATCAAGGGAACTCCAACATCAGCTTTACCACCAGAACGATCAAAAATACACGCACTTGCCACCACATCTGCTCCAACTGCAACCAAAGCTTCGATCGTTTCACGAATAGAAAGACCCGTTGTCACAATATCTTCAACAACCACAATCCGTGCACCTTCCTTAATTTCAAAGCGACGCAATTGAAATACACCATTTACACGTTCTACCCAAAGAGAAGGAACACCAAGGTGACGTGAAGTTTCATACGATGGAATAAGTCCACCAATCGCAGGGCCGACTACATAATCAATTTTTTCTTCGACACATTTTTTAATTTTTTCAGCTAATCCACGACACAATTTTTCCGTCAAATCAGCATGCATGAATACTTTTGCCTTTTGCATATAAATAGCACTATGGCGACCTGATGTTAAAATAAAATGCCCTTCCATAATAGCATCTGCTTGTTTAAAAATGTTAATCACATCTTGTGTATTCATCGCAAAATCTTTCATTCTTTATCCATAAACCCGACGCACTGCACTAACAGAACTTGCCTCTTTTAACTGAGAAAAAATACGATTTAAATGCTTTAAATCCCAAACTTCTAGATCAATCATAATTTCTGTAAAATCTGGTGCCGCACATATAAAAGATAAATTTTGAATATTGGCATCATTTACTGAAATAATTTGCGTAATTTCAGCCAAAGAGCCAGGACTATTAACAGCCAAAACACTTATCCGAGCAGGAAAACGTTCATGCATTTGGGCATCAATATCCCAACGCACATCAATCCATCGCTCTAGCTGATCATCATACGCCATCAAAGCTGAAGATTGTATTGGATAAATAACGATTCCTTCACCTGGTTGCATAATGCCGACAATCCGATCTCCTGGTACAGTCCCTTCAGGAGAAAATCGAACAGGAATATCTCCACGCGTTCCCCTAATAGGTAATGCTTTGCGTTGAGACTCATTCTCCGAAATACCATCTTCCTTTTCTGGAACTTTAAAAATCATCCCTTGAGCATTTTCAATGTTAAACCAACCCTCTTCTTCAGTCTTAAAAGACGGCTTTTGGATTACACGATTGTCTTGATAATCCGGATAAACTGCTTTAATTACATCAACAGAAGGCAATTCACTACGTCCAACAGCTGCTAATACATCTTCTACATCTTTGCGTGCCAAACGTGGTAAAATTGGCTTGAGAGCATCTTTTGAAAATTGTTTTCCTATATATTCAAACGAACGCTCAAGAATACGATATCCAAGACCCGAATATTGTCTATGTACTTCTGCGCGAGTTGCTTTACGAATAGCCGAACGCGCCTTCCCCGTTACAACAAGCAACTCCCACGCCGCTGGCGGAATTTGAGCTTGTGAACGTATAATTTCAACTTCATCACCATTTTTTAATTTGGTCATTAAAGGCATAATACGACCATTAATTTTTACACCAACACAAGAATTACCAATGTCGGTATGAACTGCATAAGCAAAATCAATAGGTGTCGCACCTTGTGGAAAAGCAATTAATCGACCTTTTGGGGTAAAACAGAACACTTGATCTTGAAAAAGTTCAAGCTTTGTGTGCTCTAAAAACTCTTCCGGATTATCTCCATCTGATAAAGACTGGATCGTCTGACGCAACCATGCATATGCATTCGTTTCGTTTGATAACTTTGAAATCGAATAATTAGAACCTTGCTCTTTATAAAGAGAATGTGCTGCAACGCCATATTCAGCAATTTCATCCATAGCAGCAGTTCTAATCTGTAGCTCAACGCGTTGTCTTGAAGGCCCCACAATTGTTGTATGAATGGAACGATAATCATTCTGCTTTGGTATAGAAATATAATCTTTAAAACGACCAGGTACCATTGGCCACGTAGTATGGATAACACCAAGAGCACGATAACAATCATCCGTAGTTTCAACAATTACGCGAAATCCAAAAATATCGGATAATTGTTCAAAAGATAACGCCTTGCTTTCCATTTTACGAAAGACTGAATAAGATTTTTTCTGACGACTTTTGACATCAGCTTTAATACCATGTTCAAAAAAAAGCTTTGTTAATTCATTTTCAATCGTGGAAAGTAAATCACGATTACGCTTTGATAACTCAGAAAGCCGATTAGTAATAGTATGATAACCTTCTGGGTTTAAATAAAAAAAAGAAAGATCTTCCAATTCTTCACGCATATCCTGCATGCCCATACGACCAGCAAGCGGCGCATAGATGTCCATTGTCTCCTCAGCAATTCGCCGGCGCTTGTCATCACGCATAACAGCAAGGGTGCGCATGTTATGAAGACGATCTGCAAGTTTGACTAAAAGAACACGCACATCATCAGAAATAGCGATAAAAAGCTTACGAAGGTTCTCTGCTTGTACTGCCTTTTTCGATACAAAATCAAGTTTATTAAGCTTTGTAAGACCCTCAACTAACTTACCAATTTCAGGACCAAAATGTTGATCAATTTCTACCCGCGTAGCGCTCGTATCTTCAATTGTATCATGTAAAAGAGCAACAGCAATTGTTGCCTCATCCAATCGCATATCTGTCAAAATAGCAGCTACTTCTAAGGGATGAGAAAAATAAAGATCACCTGATGCGCGTCTCTGATGACCATGTTTTTGCATCGCATAATTATAAGCTCTGTTTAACAGGTCTTCATCTACGTCAGACTTGTAACGCTGAACACGCTCAACAAGTTCACACTGACGCATCATAAAAGCATATCCTTTAATATTGCTAAAACCCAACCACCTCTTATTGAATATCTCATTAATAAAAGGCAAAAAGAAAATACCTCAACATGACAACGTACATTAATTCTCGTAATACGAGCCGTCAAACTTAATAATCGTCACTCTTTTCTGGAATGACCAAACCTTCGATACCTGCTAATAAAGCTTCTTCTGACATGTGATCAAAGGAACTTGTCTCCTCTTCTGACGAAGCACCAAAAACACTTCCAACCCCACTTGAGTGAGAAATAAATTCACTTGCAACTTCTGGTTCATCCACTTCCACATGTTTTTGCAACGAATGAATAAGATCTTCTTTTAAATCAGCCGGCGACAATGTCTCTTCTGCTATTTCACGCAAAGCTACAACTGGATTTTTATCATTGTCACGATCAACAGTAATCTGCGCGCCTTGTGAAATCTGACGCGCCCGATGCCCAGCTAAAAGCACCAATTCAAAGCGATTATCGACTTTATCAATACAATCTTCTACCGTTACGCGAGCCATTCACGCCTCTTTCTTAAAGGTTTTAAAATTTCATATCAAGCGCACAGTATATACAATAATCGAAATAAAACACAAGAAAAACAACAAAAGTTCCAATCTTTTTTGCCAAAAAGCTTATTTAATAAAATTTTTGTAGGCTTTATAAAAGGTGCACGGCTTATTGAAATCAGTATGACTGCTGTCCTAGAATAAAAAACAATAGCATTAATTTCAAATAAAAATGTATCTTGAATAACAAAACTGTTTCTTGAAATAATTTTTAAAGCAACATCACTATTGCCAACATTTATTAAAAATTTTTCTAAACAACGACGATTCAATGCACACTTTAGTTATGGAAATACATAAGTTAAAAATAAAAAATCTTATCCCATTAAAGAATATTTATTAACGTTTAATTCATAAAGTAAATTACTAAAAAGTTGTTTCTCTTTGCAAAAATAATTGGTAATGATTTTATGAATAAGCCATATTACAAAGTAGTTCGTTTATATTCATAATGAGATTGTTTATAAAAATAATCAATGCCTATCGCCATGAATAGTCAATTAACATCGTTTTGTCCAGAACCGCCAAAAGATTGCGATTTATGTCCTCGCTTGCACAAATTTATCGCTGATTGGCGTATAAAAGAACCAAACTGGTACAACGCGCCAGTAAATCCATTTTTTCCCTCTACAGGTGCAGCCACAACACGCCTCTTGATTATTGGGCTTGCTCCTGGATTACGCGGAGCAAATCGAACTGGACGCCCGTTTACTGGTGATTACGCTGGACAATTACTTTATTCTACTTTAAAAAAGTTTGGCTTTGCTCAAGGCACTTTTGAAGCAAGAACAGACGATAGTCTTGAATTGATTGATACAGCAATCGTCAATTCAGTTCGTTGTGTTCCACCGGAAAATAAACCCACTAGCACCGAAATTAATACTTGCCGGTATTTCTTTTCACCTCTTTTAACAAATCTTCCTAAACTTAGAGCCGTTATCACTCTTGGCACCATTGCACATCATTCAACTGTACGTGCCCTAAACGCTAAGGTTTTAGCACACCCTTTCAAACATGGAGAAATAAGTAATATCGGTAGACTACGCATCTTTGCAAGTTACCACTGCTCACGTTATAATACCAATACTGGTCGACTGACAGATGCTATGTTTCATCGAATATTTCAAGCAGCAAAAACATACTTAGATCAATGCTAAAGTTGCCCTAGCAGTACTTAAAAAATGGATCTACAAATTAATTCTGTTATCCATATCTTTTTAAAAGCCTTGCTTTTTCGCGTCCCCAATCACGTTTTTTTTCCGTTTCGCGTTTATCATAAAGCTTTTTCCCACGTGCTAAAGCAATCTCTAATTTAACACGCCCTCGTTGATTAAAATAAAGCTTAAGTGGAACAAGCGTCATTCCTTCACGAGAAGTCGCATTAAAAAAACGAGCCATTTCACGTTTTGAAATTAATAATTTACGCAAACGGCGCGGTTCATGATTAAAACGATTAGCTTGTGTATATTCAGGAATATAACTATTAACCAACCATAATTCCCCACTTTCAAAACTAGCATAACTTTCAGCGATATTAGCATGATTGGAACGCAAAGATTTCACTTCCGCTCCCTGAAGCACAATACCAGCCTCAATATTACTGAGAATTTCAAAATTAAAACGAGCTTTACGATTATCAGCAATTATTTTTCGTACTGGTGCAGTCTTTTTTTTATTCATGGCTATGTCAATATCATTTTACCCTTTAAAGCAGACCTGCATATTGTAAAGCTGCATCAATAATTTTCTTTGTAGCATCTGTCAACGGAACAATCGGTGAACGAACAGTATCGCCACAAAGCCCCAATTTTGCAGCTGCATATTTAATACCTGCAGGACTTGGTTCTACAAATACTGCACGATTGAGAGGCATCAAACGATCATTTAACTCTAGTGCTGTTTTATAATCACCACGATAACAAGCAGCATGAAGTTCTGCATAAAGCTTTGGAGCAACATTAGATGAAACAGAAATGCACCCTACTCCCCCATGAGCATTAAAACCTAATGCTGTACAATCATCACCAGAGAGTTGTATAAAATCTTTACCGCACTTTTCGCGTTGTTCACTGACACGTTCAATTTTGCTCGTCGCATCCTTAACGCCAATAACATTTTTAAAATTTTGACGAAGATCTCTCATTGTTTCCACGGACATATCAATAACAGATCGACCAGGAATATTATAAATTACAATAGGAATAGAAATAGCCTTCGCAAGAGAAGAAAAATGCGTATATAAACCACGCTGGTTTGGCCTGTTATAATAAGGTGTGACCGCCAAAACTAAATCTGCACCTACCTTTTCTGCATGTTGTGCAAGCTCTATAGTCTCGCTTGTACTATTTGATCCTACTCCAGCAATAACGGGAACGCGCTTAGCAACCTGTTCAACACACAATTCTATAACTTGCTTATGTTCTTTATGACTTAAAGTTGCTGATTCTCCTGTTGTCCCGACAGGGCTTACACCGTTAATACCTTGCATGATTTGCCACTCAACAAAACGGCAAAATGCTTTTTTATCTATAGCCCCATTGTCATCAAACGGTGTGATAAGCGCTGTCACGGCTCCCTTGAGCATGATGAACTCCCTATAATGTTAGCTTTATTAAAAAAGATCGACTTTATAAACTGCTAATGACAGAACATAATCCTGCTCTCTCATTGAAGCAAGACGAATTTCACACAAGCTTTCATAATAATATAGCGTATATCTTTTTTAATTCTGATCCTTGCCCTCAAAGAGGCATACATACATTAACCCATTTTTTATGCTTCTGTTTTAAAAATCTTAAAGGTTAACAAAAAGCAAAGTCTCGAGGTTTTTTTCTCTATGCGTGCATTTTTCACCCTTTTTCTTGTATCAGCTTTTACTGCATTTATACTGACTGCAAAAACTCTATCTTCAAGTGCATTTTCACAAACAACCTTTTTGCACGGGAAAGCGCCAATCCCCTTGGCTCGACCTACCATTAAAGAAAAACCCATTCCGCAACTAAAACGAACCTATACAACAGCCCATAATACTCCCACGATTAGCAATATTACTACGCTCAATCAATTAAAAACTGGTCTCTATGAGCTATCAAACAATAACATTGCGAAAACCATAAGCATTCGTAATGCAATGGAAAAAAATAGCCTTGACCGTCATATTTTGACATGGGCGATCAGTATATCAAGCAAAAACAACGTACCAAGTTCTGAAATATTCAATGCAATTAACGAGCTAAAAGAGTGGCCAGGGATTACCATCATGCAGCGCAATGCTGAACGTGCTTTTATCAATGAAGTCAATTCTGCATACGCAATTATCCAAAAGTTTTCTCACCATTTTCCCCTTACAGCAGAAGGTATGACAGCATTTGCTAAAGCACTTATTGAAACGAAACAAACAACTCGTGCACGGCAAATCATTGCACCATGGTGGCATAAAGCAAATCTCAATGCAAAAGAAGAAGAGCTTGTTCTTAAAAATGCAAGTGCTGCATTAAAGCCTATCGATCATCTAAAACGCATGCAGTCTATGCTTTATGCACATCGATTTGATTCAGCTGAGCGGGTTGCAAAATTAGCTCATGCTCAGTCTCTTTTTAACGCATTTATTGCCGTTGAAAAAAATGATCCTAACACCATACAAAAGTTACAAGCAGTTGATCGATCATGGCAAAAAGATCCTCTTTTACAATTTGCTCAAATTCGCTATCTTCGCAAAACTGGACAATATAGTGCAGCAGCAGCACTCATTATGAAAGCACCTAGAGATTCATTAAGTCTTGTTAACCCTGATGCGTGGTGGAAAGAACGACGTGTTCTTTCTCGCGAAATGCTCGATCTAAATAAACCCCAAATTGCTTATCAACTCGTTGCGACTCATATGGGTATAACATCTTCATTGGCTATAACTATCGATGTTGAATTTCATGCAGGATGGTATGCACTTCGGTTTCTTCATGATCCCAAGTTGGCAATGCACCATTTTTCTCTCATTCCCAAGTTATCTTCTGCACCTCTCTCAGCATCTCGTGGATACTACTGGATGGGGAAAACAGCGGAAATTTTAGGAGAACATGAAAATGCCCAACATTATTTTCACCGTGCAGCCCATTTTAGTTCAACTTATTATGGTCAGTTAGCAGCTTCACAGCTTAATCTAAAAAAACTCAACATCTCTTTTCCTAAACCAACAAAAGCTGAACGGCAACGTTTTAGCACACGAAAAGCTACTCAAGCAATTCAACGACTTGAATTAGCTGGTTATGATAATTTTGCTAAAATTTTTTATAAAGAACTCGGTAAAAAAATAGAAAGCCCTGGCGAATTAGCTCTTCTGGCAGTTATGGCAGAAAAAAATGGTGACTATCATACTAGCCTTAAAATTGGAAAGACTGCTGTTTTTCAAGGAAAAAATGTCGGTGCACTTTCTCATCCTATCGGTGCTATTCCAGCATCGGTCAATATTTCTGCAGCAGAACAAGCACTAGTTTATGCTATTGCGCGCCAAGAAAGCGAATTTAATCCAACAGCTATATCAAAAGCAGGTGCACAAGGAATATTACAATTATTGCCAACAACTGCAAAAGAACTTGCAAAGAAGCATTCAATCGCATGGTCACCTCAAAAATTTAGAAGTGACGCCGGTTATAACGCTATATTAGGCTATTATTTTGTAGGTGATCAGTTAGAACGCTTTAACGGATCCTATATACTAACTCTTATTGGTTATAATGCGGGCCCTCGTCGCGCCAATGAGTGGATAAAACGTTATGGAGATCCTCGAGGACAACCGCTTGATAAAGTTATCGATTGGATAGAACGCATCCCCTATACAGAAACACGTAACTATGTGATGCGCGTCATGGAAAATTATGAAATCTACAAAGCCAGACTTATAGGAACAACAGACATAAAAGCTGATCTTGTTGCTGGTCGATAGATAAAGTACCTGACTCATTAAAAAAGCAATCATTCTGTCTTCTTCATAAAGCACAGCATGATAGAAATCATAGCAATAAACGAGTGAAATTAATAAAAAAAATTTAAAATCAGCTAAATATCAAAGATACTCTAATAATTTTATTCACCTTTGACGGTGGAGGAAATGGAACAGTACCAACACGTTGAAGTGCCGCCATAGCTAATCTATCAAGCTCCTTATCACCAGAAGAAGATACAATACGTCTAGAAAAAATATCTCCCTGTTCGTGTACTCTAAATTCTAACTGCACTGTTCCTTTTGCACGACTGGTACGCTGTCGTACAACATAATTTTTTTGTTTTTCTAATTGTGCCTGTACCTTTGCCAACCATTCTGCCAACAACGCATTCTCAAGAGTTGCCGCATTACCATCATAATTAATAGTAGGCGTATGGACGACCTTTGCATCGAGCTGTTTTGTTACGGCCTTTGTTCTTCGTTTTTTAGCAGGCATTTTATGCTCTACCTTAGGAATAGGTACTGTAAAATCATTTTTTTCCAAAGTATTTTTAACTTCTTCTGATTGAACCTCATCCACTGATTCTAATATCTTTGATTCTTGCTTTAAAAAATTAGACTGCAACACTTCTGGATCCGTGTTGACATTCGATGTATCTGCGTCAACATTTTGCAGATCTGTATTGATATCTGGATTTACGCTCTCTTGATCTTGCACAAAAGTAAGCATAATCGTCTGCATCGTCTGCGAAAGAGTACCATTACTTACACCGGCACTACGAAAATAAAACTGTGCTCCTAATCCTACATGCAGAGAGATAGCACCGACAAACGCGCTGATCCATAGAATTAATGACCGTCTAATATTTGCAAAATCCATAATTTTTCACCGCTATATTAGCTTAATACTAGTGCTTGCCCCTATTAAAACAAGCTATTTTAAAATTGCAATTTTTTTCTTGATTGATTTTGTCATGTTTAATATGGTTTCTCAGTGGTTTTGTTAACCTCAAATCATTTTTGGTTGGCTGTTAATTTTATTATCGGCAAGTCAAATGTTTTTGTATGTAAATTTTAGCGGTGTAGAGGGGCACTTAGAAAAGGTTATTATGTGTCATGCTAATAAGACGAAAAAATATTTATAGGACTTACATAGTTTTAAGCACACTTTCGATCTGTCTACCTTCATTCGCTTTTGCACAAAATAATGACAAAGATGCTGTAACTGAACTCAAGCCGATAGTCATTAAGGGAAAAAAAGTAGAAGATGCTTCAAATTCAGTTACTATTCTAACCGATCGTAAAACCGCTGAAAATCTTGATGAAAAACAAATAAGTAACATGCAGGATGTTGGTCGTCTTGATCCATCCATAAATTATAATCCAAAGAAAAATAGTATTGTGATTCGTGGATTAGATGGAGATCGTGTGCTCACAACAATAGATGGCATTACTATTCCGTGGTTTGAGGACAGCGTGCGGGGAAAAGGCGGAAATACTACATTTGATTTTAATGCACTTTCTATGCTGGATATTATTCAAGGATCAGATTCTAGTCTTTATGGATCTGGTGCATTAGGGGGAATTATTGCTTTACATACCCTTAATCCTGAAGACCTTATTACTGGAGAAAAAAATTGGGGAGGTCTTATAAAAGGTGGATATGATTCTGTAGATAACAGTTGGCGTGTAGATCAAGCTGTCGCAGTACGTAACGCCCAAACATTTTTGCTTTTCCAAGGATCTCGTACAGAGGGTCATGAACGCAAAAATATGGGAACAATAGAGGGCTATGAAGGGCGCTCTCGTCCAAATCCTGCTGATTTTGACCAAACTAATTTGCTTTTTAAAATTCATCAATATTTTGGTGATAACCACAGGATTGGTTTTACAGCGGAACGCTTTGGACATTATAGAGATACTCATTCATTGAATGCTTCTTCAAGGTTTTCTAGAGGTTCTGTTTATGATCAAGATAATAAACGTCGTGAACGTTTATCTTTTTCTTATGATTATAACGGCAATGGAGACGCACTTTTTGACGCGTTTCACGGACAGCTTTATTGGCAAAAACAGTCAAATAATCATATTATGAGTGGGCATCGTGTAGCAGCACCAATAGGAGAATATCTAAGGGATAATCTTGTGCGCGATACTAATTATGGTTTTAGTGCGAATGCGCTCAAAAAAGTGAATACTAATAATGTAAGTCACACATTAAAGTTTGCCACCAATGTTTTGTCATCTCAATTTCATCATTATATGTTGGGTAAAGACAATTGTCATTTGAAGGAAAATGCACGAGGATGCGCCTATTTGCCAGCTAACCGTTCAGAATCTCCAGACACGGATAGTTATAATCTTGGCCTCGCTCTAGAAAATGAAATTAGCTTTGCTGATAACCGTTTTCGCGTAACACCTGGGATTCGTTATGACTGGTATAAACACACCCCTCTTAAAACATCCTCTTATGATAAAGCACTCCATTCTGAAAAATACCCTGCAGAAAAAAATGGTTCACGTTTTTCTCCTAAATTACGTGTGGAATGGGACGTTCGTGATCAAGTGACATTTTATGCTCAATGGGCACAAGGTTTTCGAGCACCACGTGTCTCTGAGCTTTATCTTGCTTATATCAAACCTTCTCTTTACTATGTTAAGGGCAATCCTGATCTTAAGCCAGAGACAAGTAATGGGTACGATGTTGGTATACGATATGGAAATGCTAACTTGGGCGGTTCCGTCAGCGCCTTTTTCAATCAATATAGAGATTTTATAGATACCACAGATAAAGGACCATCAGAAGAATTTATACATTCACGTCGACATTATGTAAATCGTACGAACGTGCGTATTTTTGGCGTTGAAACAAAAGCGCATTTAATTTTTAATAGTGGTCTTCGCAGCAATTTTGCCCTTTCCTATTTGCAAGGACAAGACCTTGACAAAGATGAGTACCTTAACTCAATTCCACCTTTAAAAGCAGTTATCGGATTAGGATACGCAAAAAAATCTTGGGGAACAGACGTTGCGCTTACTATAGCAGCTAAACGTGACAAAGTTGCTAAAGAAGCTGATGATTATCTAAATATACCAGGATATAAAATTGTTGATGTCTCAGGTTGGTGGAAACCGTTCGGTGAAAATGGACCTGTTATAAGAGTTGGTGTTTATAATCTGTTTAATGAAAAATATTGGCATGTATCAGATTTTCCAACCAGCAAAAGTAAAACACCAAAAGATTATTACAGTCAGCCCGGTCGTAATTTTAAAGTATCGTTCGTGCAAAAATTTTAGTCATGTTAGTTAATTATTAGATCAATTAAAAACTATACCGGTAAAAAAGTGAATTATTGTGTTTTCTTTTCCATAGTTTTTTGAACCATAAGAACTTGAGGATACAAGTTTTAATTACTCATAATTTATCGGTCTTTTGTTATTATGCTATTGATAATAATGAATTATTTTGTGATGAGTTGAACTATTCACTAATGATGGTTCAACTCATTACCTAGGAACTGTAAAATTAAAAAATTAATTACCAATGAGTAACATTAAGTAAAATAAGGAAAGTTTATGTCATATACAGCCGAAGCAATTATTCATCTACATAAAGAAAAAAAAGAGATGCATAATCGTGATTTTGCGAGCTCTATTGGCATATCTGAAGCAGAACTTATTGCAGCTTATTGTACGATTGGAAAAGCAAAAAGACTGCAAGCTGATGTTATTACTTTTTTGGAAAATGCTCCTAAACTTGGAACAGTTTTAGCGTTGACACGCAATGAGCATGCTGTTCACGAAGTAACAGGATGTTTTGAACAGATTTTTCAAAACCAACATGTTCCTTTTACACTTGGTGAAATTGACTTGCGTATTTTTTCAAAACAATGGAAATTTTGTTTTGAATATGACATGACTGTTCTTGAGAAACCCATAAAAAGCCTACAGTTTTTTAATCAATATGGCGATGCCATTTTTAAGCTTTATTCTAAAGATATAACCCATATGGGAGAATGGGCTAAACTTGTCGAAAAATTGCTTCATGAGGATCAATCATCTGTTCTTAATATATCTCACTATCCTCCTCCTACCCAACATGATCCCACAAATCTGGATATTGAAAAATTCCGAGATAGTTGGCGGAGAATGACTGATGTACACCAGCTTCAAAGCATTATTTCTGAATTTAAAATTAGTCGAAATGATGCTGTAAAATATGCCGGGAATGAATTTGCTGATGAAGTAAAAATAGAATCTATTGAAATTATGCTTAATCAAATCGCTCAACGAGAAGTCCCAATTATGTGCTTTGTTGGCAACAAAGGATGTATCCAAATTTTTAGTGGGCAAGTAAAAAACATTAAACAAGTGGGATCTTGGCTTAATATTCTCGATAAAAAATTTCATATGCATTTATTAATTTCCGGAGTTGATAATGTATGGCGTGTCCGCAAACCTACAAGTGATGGTTATGTCAGCTCACTTGAAGTTTTCAATAAAAATGGTGAAATGATTATTCAGTTCTTTGGTCTGCGAAAGGAAAGGAAACAAGAACGTGAGGATTGGCGCTCTTTATTGAATAGTTTGCCTTCAATCCAAAAAACAGCAACAACTTAGAAAGGTTAAGTTGGATATGTTCGCATTTCTTTTGCGTAAATTTTTGAGCTTTTTTCTTATCAGCATACTACTTTTTTTTACCTATTTTTCTAAACAAGTAATTGCTGAACCCACAACACGTTTTTCTGAAAATGCGCGGATCGTTTCCATTGGTGGAGCGCTTACAGAAATTGTCTATGCATTGGGAGCTCAAGATCAACTTATCGCTCGTGATAGCACAAGTGTCCATCCCCAAGAAGCACTCAAACTTCCTGTTCTTGGATATATGCGCGCTCTTTCACCTGAAGGTGTCTTATCACTAGAACCAGAAGGTATATTGCTTATTGAAGGAAGCGGCCCTCCTTCAACAATTGATATTCTCAAAAAAACATCAATACCTATAGTGATTATACCAGAGGATTACTCTCGTGAAAATGTAATAAGAAAAATTCATCTCGTTGGAAAAGCTATTCAGCGGGAAATGCAAGCAACTGTACTGATTGAAAAAGTAAATCGTGATTTCATGGAAAATGATGCACTTTTAGCAAAAGTAACAAAACCAAAGCGCGTTCTTTTTATTTTATCCGTACAGAATGGACGCGTTATGGCATCTGGAACAGGTACAGCTGCTGATAGTATGATAAAACTATCAGGTGGGATCAATGCCGTCTCCGATTATAAAGGATATAAACTTCTAAATAATGAAGCGCTATTGAAATTAGATCCCGATGTGATTTTGCTTGCAAAGTACGGTAGAAAATCTGTCAATATTGATAAAATTTTAGCCATACCAGCCATCCAAGCGACAACTGCAGCAAAAAATAATGCCATTAAACAGATGGATACCATGTATCTTTTAGGATTTGGTCCACGCACCGCAAATGCATCAAAAGAGATTATTAATATACTTTATGGTGCCAATCAAAATGGTAAGAGCTGAAAAAATGGTAAAAAATACGTCTATAATGCATACCTATGAAGAAAAAGAGAGTAAAAGAATAAACCGTACCAATTTGAGAAAGATTTTATTATTAGGTTTAATAATATTCCTCATTTTGGGAGTTTTTGGAGGCCTCTTGAATGGTGCATCAAATGCTTCTCTCCTTAATCTCATTCATACAATGCTTACGCAAGATTTTTCGGTGAGCAGTAAAACTCGTGATTATCTCATACTTATAGATATAAGACTTCCTCGTGTTATCTTAGGATTATTAATTGGCTCGGCTTTGGCTGTTTCAGGTGTTCTCATGCAAGGACTTTTTCGTAATCCTCTAGCAGATCCTGGAATTGTAGGTGTATCAGCGGGAGCAAGTCTTGGAGCTATTTTAGCAATCGTTTTTGGTATTGCTTTTCCTTCTTCAATTGCATCTTTTTTAGAGCCTTACAAAGTTGTTGTAGGTGCTTTTTTTGGTGGACTTTTATCAACAACCATTCTTTATGCAATAGCAACACGTCATAACTGTACATCTATTGCAATAATACTTTTGGCAGGTATTGCTCTTGGTGCATTGAGTAGCGCTGTTGTAGGAACTTTAATTTTTATCGCAAATGACCAACAATTGCGTGATATTACTTTTTGGAGTCTTGGCTCTCTTGCAGGTGCTACATGGCTAAGAGTTTGGCTCGTCTTACCTTTTATCTGTGCTGGTCTTCTTTTTTCCCCTTTTTTATCACGAGCACTTAATGCTCTTACTCTTGGGGAAGCAGTGGCTAGCCATATCGGTTTTCATATCCAACGGGTTAAAAATATTGCTATTTTCCTCGTTGCACTTATGTGTGGTAGCGCAGTTGCTGTTAGTGGTGGTATTGGTTTTATAGGTATTGTTGTTCCACATATTTTGCGTCAGCTAATTGGTTCAAATCACCGCTATCTTATTCCTTATTCTGCTTTATTGGGAGCTTCATTACTCATTTTTGCGGACATATTTGCACGCTTAATTGTTTCACCTGCAGAATTGCCAATCGGAATTGTTACCGCACTCTTCGGTTCACCTTTTTTTCTTTGGATCCTTATATGTAAACGGGGAAAAAATTTTTCATGATCGAAGCAATCAATATCTGCGTTCAACGCGGAAAAAAACAGATCCTGCATCACATTAACTTTCAAGCCAAAAGTGGGGATCTCACTATTATTATCGGCCCCAATGGATCTGGGAAAAGTACCTTTATCAAAGCACTAAGTGGAGAAATTCCCTACAATGGAAAAATAACCTTAAATGGTTACGATGTTGCTCAGACAAAAGCTTATAAAATGGCAACAATGCGTGCAGTGCTACCACAATCAACAACGTTAGCATTTCCATTTTTAGTTCGTGAAGTGGTGGAACTTGGACTCTCTGTAAACCAATGCACCATTGCAAAGACTGAATTGCGTGATCTTCCCCATAAAGCTTTAAAGCGCGTTGGTCTAGCTGATTATAGTGACCAATATTATCACCAATTATCAGGTGGAGAACAAGCTAGGGTACAGCTTGCTCGTGTACTTTGCCAAATCTGGGAACCTTTTTATAATGGAAACCCTCGTTGGATGATACTAGATGAGCCTATTGCTAACCTCGACATTCAACATCAACTTATTGTCATGGATATTGCCAAAAGTTTTGCTCACTCTGGTGGTGGTGTTCTTGCTGTTCTCCATGATCTCAATCTTGCTGCACATTATGCAAATAAAATGATACTGCTAAAGCAGGGAGAAATTTATTGTGAAGGCAGTGCTTCTACTGTTCTGACAACGAACAACTTGCGCTCTGCTTATCACTGTTCTTTAACTGTTTCTGAATTGCCTAAAGGAGATATTCCTTTCATATTGCCACAAACTGCATCCTCCTTATGAAATTAGCAATTTGTTCAAAAGCCATTTGATTAAACCTAAAACTTAAATTAAATAACAAAATAGGATATGCAAATATATTTAAGAGTCATTTTATTTTAAAATTAACTCTTTTTTATAGAAAGCAGCATCACAAATATATTACTGGAATTGTTTTTTTCTACCAAAAATTGAAAATATTATAACCTTATACGCTCTAAAAGGGATACATTCGTACTTAACGATAAGCTCTCATTAATTTTGTTTTTTGCATTGATATGTGTACAAAAAATAACTTTTAACCGGTTTTTGTTTATAATAAATCGCATATTATTAGTATAGATAGTTAAAATTGCCGAATGAAAATTTGCTCAAATATTGTTTTTATACTTTCAACTCTTTTAATTCATAGTATATTAATCAACTTATTGTTCATACAGGAAGTAACGCGGATTTTCTCCGCGTCAACTGAGATCATCCAGTGATAGATGATTATTTGTAATATAAAGTCTTACGATTTTATGGCATAAACAACAGTTGTATTCACAGGCCGCGTTTCTGCCTCACCAGTTGAAGAAATAGTTGCTTTGTGCGTGTGTATACCAGAAGGGGATGTCTTGTCTGTCTTTCTTCTAAAATCATAATTTGGATCGTACAGACCAACGGAACCAAACGGCGGTGGCCAAGTAATTTCATTCCAAGTCATACTGTGCACGTGTTCACCCGCATTTTCAATAGTACAAGCATGTGTATGCAATTTTATGCTATCTTTTTGAATATTTGCAAAAGTTCTATTTGGATCTAAACCGCGACCATCATCAAAGCCGCGCAAAAACATTCCTCTAAAATCGGGAACTTTAAAGGTTGTCTCGCTGTCTTTTCCCCATTGATCCCCTATTGCCTCAAATAATTGCGGATAATCTTTACTCTTATAGGTTGCACCATTGCATAAAAGCCAGCCGCTTGGCAGTCTTTGCATAGCAAAAGTAGCAATAAACCCAGCAGGAAAGATTGTTATCTTTGGTGGTGGAAGAGGAGTTGGATTTAATAAATACCAGCCATCACGATCTTTTATTGATGTACCATCATTATAAACTATTTCATAAATACCGCCCTTTTGTAGCTCACCACCTTCTAATGGTACAATACCCGTATTGATGGCTTTATAAAGTGCCTTTGCTCCTATATTGTTAATGTTTATTGTGGTAGAACCAACATTTATACTCGGAGCTTTAAAACGTATAATGATATCATTCTTATATTTTTCTATAGGTGAAACTGTTTTCAACATTATTGATGTTGTGTTGTTCTCTGCATTCACAACCAACTGTGAATCAATAGAGCCTCCACTATCTGCAAGATATTCACGCACGCGCTGCATCATTGCTCTTGCACTATCATTGACAGAACTAGGCGGCTGACCTTCTGCCCAATTAATGATATTATCTGAATTCGCATTTTCGTCAGCCGTTAGCGACCAATCGTAAATATCAGACATTATTCCCCCCTTCTTCTTCAATAAATCTTCTAGCTATCTTTCTACTGATTATATGAGACAACCAACTGTCCCTTTTAATAGGCTAATTAATGGTCTCAATCTGTAAATATGTATTAAAATGCAAAAACTCTGCTACTACCGGTTTTATTCATCATTTTTTGCTGTATCACATGTATTTGCTTATTTTGTTTCTTTTTAGTTCCCTCTGATTCAACAAACTAAATCAATCACACCTCCTTCTTTGGTAAAAGCAACACGAATCTTTTGCTTATGATATAATCACTTCACTTTTGTTACTCGCTTTATTATTGTTCGCTGTGACTATTTTATTATTGTTCGCTGTGACTATGTGGATACGTTTTAGGTATCCCTCTTCTTATTATGAAGTTTAAAATATTATTCCCCGTTATGGATCCATATAACCCACTATTGAATGTAATCGTCTTTTAGACTAATGAAAAATGCTGAAACGCTGGGAATTTTTATGAAGTCCTATTTAACTTCATGCGGTCTGTTCTTATATTTCGCTTCTACGCTTTAAAAATTGTGCAATAACTTGATCTTTTACCTCGTAATCGCAAATCCTCCATAAACTGCCTTACTTTATTTTAAGTGAAAATAGGCTATAATTTTTATGATAGCTTTCTCTCTCAAATACATTAAAAGAAGATTTATTCTGAATTCTTCGCACTACCCCACTTCATTTACAAGCAGATTCCTTTTAAGCGTACCTCGTTTTACTAAACCCATTTCTGCAAGTTATCTTTTAAAAGTCAACCATAAACACTCTTCTTGAATGCCCCCCTTAAACTCGATACATCACTGAAAATGCACCTATATGATAAATTCTTACGTTCTGATCTTATCTAAAACTATCATCCTCCGCACTCTACAGTACTTAAAGATGCATCACCTATTTCCTATAAAACTTAAAAGATGTACCGAATTTCTCTTTGAGCTCTCAAAATTCTTACTCAGTAACGCCATGTCCTGTAAAAAGCACCCTTTGCTCTTCAAAGCTGATGCGTTGTAACTCATTCCTCCCCACACTAAACACCACCGGTTTGCATATTTTAATATATGTAAAACCTCTTTGCAAGGATAATAAACTTTTTTAAAAAATCCAATAATATTGACCTTCTTCCTTCTTACACAATATCAAAATAAGCTTTGAAATAATTTTAATTATCCCATCATCCCGTCTTATGAAGAGTTTTAAACACACCTTGCTTCATATTTCATAACACCACTTTTCTCTTCTACAATTTAGAGAGATAAAATTTTTTTAAAATAATAAAGCAGTCAAAAATTTAAACCTTACTTTTCAAAACAAAAGATAAATTATTACCACCATATTTCTTATTCGTCTGCCTAAAGTTTTTGTCTTTACCATTTTTTTAATTTTTATCTTCTTTGTGCACTAATGATAACCAAAGTAATATTTATCTTTCAGCTTGCTTTAGTGTTTTAAGTTTTTGCATATTCATCCACAATAACAACCACTACTTTATAAGCTTTTTATTCTCGTGATGTCTGATGATATTTGGGAAATAGGTTTTCATATTAAAAAGCCAAATAAGAAATTTAACTATCCTTTTGCACATCTCCCCTTTCTGAATGAGGAAGTGAGCATTATTTTTAAAACATCACAAATTTCTTTGAAAACTGTATAGTTATCTGTTTTCTACAAAAATAAAAACGTTGTATAGAAAGAGTTCATACCATTTTTCTTTTTTATAATAGAATGTTTGCAAAAAAAATTTTGATCTATATTTTATAAAGTGTATAGCTCAAAAAAATGTCTAAAAATCAGCACTCAGCTTTAAGAAAAACTATCTTAACTTCCAAAAAATTCTTCAAAATCATTAAAAACGTATCTTTGTGATTGACAATATAGGTATTTAAGCCAAACATATATCTGTGCTGATAAAAGTACTAAAGGGGGTATGTAATGCAAATATTATTGAAGATGTTGCATCTATTTTTCAATGAAATTTATTGAATTTTATCGAATGCGTTCTTGTATGAAAGCCGCATGATGCGCGTCTCTTAAACTCAAGCACATGTGATTGAATAATTTCGAATATACCTCTGTTAACATCGTAACCTGTTTTTGAACTATGTGTCATAAGGAAAAAGTTTGTGCAAAAAAATACTCCATCAATCAATTGCAACCCCTTTCCCGCTTCGCGCAAAATTTATCAACAGAGTCGTCTCTTTTCTGATGTAAGCGTACCATTTCGCGAAATTTCATTAACAGAAGGAAGCGGTGAAAAACCTTTAAATGTCTATGATACTTCTGGTCCCTACACCGATCAAAATATGACCATTGATATTACAAAAGGTTTGCCAGAAGTTAGCTCATCTTGGCTGTCTCAACGTGCTGATACTGAGGCGTATCCTGCACGACCAGTGAAACCTGAAGATAATGGACTAACCTATGATAAAAATCCTACACCGATCTTTGAACAAAAAAGACCGATTTTGCGAGCAAAAAATGGTAAAGCAGTTACACAAATGGCTTATGCACGTGCAGGCATCATTACTGCAGAAATGGAATATGTAGCTATACGAGAAAATGAAGGTCTAGCGTTAAAAGATCAGAAAAAAACGCAATCAAAAGAAATATTTGATGGATCAATCCCAGAAATTTACACTGCAGAATTTGTTCGCAATGAAATTGCTTGTGGACGCGCCATTATTCCTCAAAATATTAACCATCCAGAATGCGAACCAATGATTATTGGACGCAATTTTCGTGTTAAAATTAATGCAAATATTGGCAATTCAGCAGTTACTTCCTCTATGGCAGAAGAAGTTGATAAAATGGTTTGGGCCATTCGCTGGGGAGCCGATACAGTTATGGATCTTTCAACGGGTCGGGGGATTCATAATATTCGTGAATGGATTATTCGAAATTCTCCAGTTCCCATTGGAACTGTTCCAATCTATCAAGCACTTGAAAAGGTACAGGGTATTGCTGAAAATTTAACATGGGATATTTTTCGCGATACCCTCATTGAGCAAGCAGAACAAGGTGTTGATTATTTTACCATTCATGCAGGACTAAGGTTACCTTTCATCCCTCTAACCATTAATCGCACAACAGGTATCGTTTCACGGGGCGGCTCTATTATGGCAAAATGGTGTCTATATCACCATAAAGAAAGTTTTCTTTATGAACATTTTGATGAAATTTGTGATATCGCACGTATGTATGATATTTCTCTTTCATTAGGAGATGGGCTGCGCCCTGGATCTATTGCTGATGCCAATGATGAAGCTCAATTTGCTGAACTTAAGACTTTGGGAGAATTGACAAAAATTGCGTGGGAAAAAGATGTGCAAGTTATGATCGAAGGGCCAGGTCATGTACCAATGCACAAAATTAAAGAAAATATGGATAAACAATTAGATCTTTGTCATGAGGCGCCTTTTTATACTTTGGGACCTCTTACAACTGATATAGCTCCCGGATATGACCATATTACATCAGCAATTGGTGCAGCTATGATTGGATGGTTTGGAACTGCTATGTTGTGCTACGTAACGCCCAAAGAACATTTAGGGCTTCCTGATAAAAATGACGTCAAAATTGGCGTAATTACTTATAAAATTGCTGCACATGCTGCTGATCTTGCTAAAGGTTTACCCAGAGCACAGCTGCGTGATGATGCTCTATCGCGAGCACGATTTGATTTTCGATGGCATGATCAGTTCAATCTTTCTCTTGATCCAGAAACAGCCTGTACTTTTCATGACGAAACCATGCCTAAAGAGGCTCATAAATTGGTGCATTTTTGTTCTATGTGTGGGCCAAAATTCTGTTCTATGCGTATTTCTCATGATATTCGTGATGCAGCAGAAAAAAAATAAAGAATGAAGGTATGATCACCATGGCAGAAAAATATCAAAAAAATGGTGATCTTTATATAGAAGTTAACCCTACTCAAAAAAAGATAGTAAACAGTTGACAAATATTCTTATAAAAGGTGCGGGCGTAGGCGGTTTAACAGTTGCTTTCATGTTACAGAAAAAAGGAGTTTCTGTTACTGTATCAGCCCCATCTCATTCTCCTATAGGAACTGCTAGTTGGTATGCAGGAGGAATGCTAGCACCTTACTGTGAAAGAGAAAATGCTAAACAAATTGTTGAAGATCTCGGCATAAAAGCTATACGATGGTGGAGTAAAACGCTTCCCAATCTTGTGACACAAAGAGGAACTTTAGTTGTTGCACCTACACGGGATATGGTAGAGCTTGAACAATTTTCAACACGCACGCACAATCATAGAACCATAAATAGTGCAGAAATAGCTCATCTTGAACCGGATCTCGCAGAACGTTTTAGCTGTGCACTCTTTTATGAAAATGAAGCACATATTGATCCTCGCAAAGCGCTTATCGCTTTAAAAGAAAATCTCATAAAAAATGGAGCATGTTTTGTTGATGTAAAAACATCTGAAACAAATTTTGATATCATCATTGATGCAACAGGAATAGCTCGTTTAGAAAAAGACAAAAATATGCGAGGCGTGCGTGGTGAAATGTTACTAGTGCGCAGCAAAGATATTAAAATTTCTCGTCCAATTCGTCTTCTTCATCCGCGTATTCCACTCTACATTGTCCCCCGACAAGATAACATTTTTATGATTGGAGCAACAATGATTGAAAGTGATTTTAGTGGTGCTATCTCTGTGCGATCAATGATGGAATTACTTAATGCAGCCTACACTTTGCATCCTGCCTTTGCTGAAGCGGAAATTATCGAGTCCGGCGTTGGTATACGGCCGAGCTATCCTGATAATTTCCCTTACGTACAGAAACATGGTAATCATATTTTCGTTAATGGATTTTATAGACATGGTTTTCTTTTATCTCCAGAAATGGCAAAACAAGCCGTAAAATTAGCATTGGAGTGAAGCATGCAAATATTTGTTAATGGTGAAATAATTGAAACAGAAGTCATCACTCTTAATCTATTGCTTAAAAAATTGGGTTATGAAGGCGAGTGGCTAGCAACCGCTGTTAATGCTGAAGTCATTCCTATAAATGCACGAAGCCAATTTGTTTTGCATGAAGGAGATAAAATTGAAATTTTAAGCCCAATGCAAGGAGGCTGAAATTATGCTGAATCTTTACGGACGCAAATTTTCTTCCCGTCTTATGTTAGGTACAGCTCAATATCCTTCACTGACAGTTCTGCGCGATGCTATTCATAAATCTGGTACAGAAATTGTAACAGTTTCATTGCGCCGAGAAACCGCAGGAGGAAAACAAAGTGGACAATTTTGGCAATTTCTTACAGAACTTGATATAACAGTACTCCCTAATACCGCTGGTTGTTACACTGTTAAAGAAGCTGTTACAACTGCCAAACTAGCACGAGATCTTTTTAAAACAGCTTGGATTAAACTCGAAGTTATCGGCAATCCTGATACTTTACAGCCAAATGTTTTTTCCTTAATTGAAGCAGCGCAAATTTTAAGCAATGAAGATTTTCAAGTTTTTGCTTATACAACGGATGATCTTATTGTTGCTGAAAAACTTTTAGACGTTGGTTGCCGCGTTATTATGCCTTGGTGTGCTCCTATTGGATCAGCTAAAGGTCCTCATAATACTGATGGATTGCGTTCTATCCGCGCTTACCTTCCTGATATCACCCTTGTTATCGATGCTGGTATTGGACGTCCTTCGCATGCCGCCGTTGCTATGGAGCTTGGATATGATGCAATACTTCTTAATACAGCAGTTGCTAAGGCCAATGATCCTGTTTTAATGGCTGAAGCCTTTTCTAAAGCTGTAAAGGCAGGACGCATGGGATATAAAGCTGGCATTCTTGAAGCACGAAATATGGCGGTTCCTTCAACGCCAATTATTGGAAAAGCAGTATTTTCATGAGATTGGATCCATTTTACCTCATCGTTGATAGTGCTGATTGGATTGAGCGTTTGATTCCTCTTGGAAATAAACTCGTACAATTGCGTATGAAAAATGCCCCCCCCCAAATAATTCGCCAACATATAAAACGCGCAAAAAATATTTGCGATAAATTTGGAGCACAATTAATTATTAATGATTATTGGGCACTAGCAATTGATGAAAAATGCAATTTTATTCACCTCGGACAAGAAGATTTAAGCAATGCTGATCTTTCCGCAATTCGTAAAAATGGTATTAAACTTGGTCTTAGCACACACGATGAACATGAATTAGATATCGCTATATCTTTTAATCCTGAGTATATTGCACTTGGTCCTATTTACCCGACCATCTTAAAAAAAATGAAATGGATGCCACAAGGATTAGAAAAAATAAAACAATGGAGAAAACAGATTGGTGCTCTGCCTTTGGTTGGCATTGGTGGTTTAACACCAGAGCGCGCAATTGATGTATTAGAAGCAGGGGCAAATAGTGCTGCTGTTGTAACCGATATTATCTTCCATAAAAATCCCGAAGAGCGTGTGAAACAGTGGATAAAGGCAACACAAGCATGGCGGTGATACCTTCTATTCTTATTGTCGCTGGGACTGATCCAACAGGAGGTGCCGGTATTGTTCGTGATATAGAAACTGCTGCACATTTTCAAGTAAAAGCAAATTTAGCAATCACTTCTGTTAACGTGCAAAATGATGATCACGTTACCGAAATTGTTCCAATGGATGAAAAAATTGTTGCTGCGCAAATGCGTGCAGCTCTAGAGGCTAATCCAATAAATACAATTAAAATTGGTATGACAGGTACCAAAACAATTATAACAGCAATCTGTAATGTACTAAAAGACTATCCCCATATTCCTGTTATTTTTGATCCTGTGCTTGTTGCTTCATCAGGAGGAAAATTAACAACAGAAACAGTTGTAGAAATTATGGTAAAGCAACTGCTCCCTCATATTTATCTCTTAACACCGAATATAGAAGAACTCGCTATTCTTAGCCAAAGCCCATTGGCATTTAATCATGAAGAAGCAGTACAACAAGCAAAAAAGCTTCTGTCATTTGGTTCGCGCTATATATTGGTAAAAGGTGGGCACACAAATACCCCTCTTGCAACTGATAGTTTAATTAACAAAACTGAAATAATAAATATTCCTACTCCCCGCTTAACAGGAACAATGCGTGGAACAGGTTGCATTTTATCAAGCGCTATTGCGGCACATTTAGCATTAAATGAATCTATAATTGAAGCAGTAAAAAAAGCAAAAGCATATACCTACACACTCTTCTTTGATCATTGCCAAAAAAAATGCTAAATTAACATTCTGTTATTTTTTAATGCACGCTTTATCAACGTTCTCATACAGAGATTAGTAACGAAAACATCATAAAGCTTGAAGAATAATTCTGTCTGGTTTATTCGTTAATGGATCAATTATCAGAAAAAATACAATGTCAAACCGAACTCAATATTCAATCTCTTATGAAGAGCTTTTAAATTTTTACAAAGAAAGTGGCGCTGACGCCGTATTAACTGATGTACCCATTGATCGCTTTAATCAAGCTGTTTTTTCAGAAAAAAAATTCAAACAAGCAATCAACATTTCCCATTATAAACAAGCATCACCAGTCCAAAAACAGCATGATTCTCCATTGCTTAACCCCAGTATCACACAGCATGCACTTTCAGCTATAGAATTAGCAAAAAATGCTCATACGCTTAATGAATTGAAATCTGCACTCCTTGCTTTTAATGGCTGCTCATTAAAATTAACAGCCAAAAATACCTGTTTTGCAGATGGAAAAGCAGGAAGCTCACTTATGCTTATTGGAGAAGCGCCAGGACGCGAAGAAGATATACAAGGCATTCCTTTCGTAGGAAAAGCAGGTATATTGCTTAATAAAATATTAGCATCAATTGGCTTAACAAGAGAAAATGTTTACATAACCAATACTATTCCATGGCGCCCACCAGGAAACCGCACACCAACACCAAGAGAAATTGCTTTATGCCGCCCTTTTGTTGAAAGACATATCCACCTTGCTAATCCTCGTATCCTTGTAGCGTTAGGGAATGTCGCTACACAATTTCTTACAGGAGCTCAAAATGGAATTATCCGAACAAGAGGAAAATGGCTCACTTATGTAGGAGAAGGCAAAGTCAAAATCCCTGTTATGCCAACCTTTCACCCCGCCTATCTTCTACGAACACCTAGTCAAAAAAAGCTTACATGGATGGATTTTTTAGAAATAAAAAATTACTTAAATAATCTTTCATAGTTCTTTAATATTACTTTATTTCAAAAATATAAATTACTTTTTCATCATTTATACTATTAATATAGTCAGGAAAAATTATGGAGCAATTAACAACGCCTACTTATCGTTTGGAAGATTATAAACCTACCCCTTACGCTATTCCTAAAACGCAGCTTCATTTTTGTTTGGAGCCGACAAGAACTCGCGTGACAGCAACATTGTTAATTGAAGCTCGTCAAAATACAAAAGAAAAAACACCTCTTGCGCTTTCTGGTAATGATCTTACATTAATTTCTGTTGCTATTAATGGCGAGATATTGGACAAAAGTTCTTATAAGAGTACTTCTTCACATTTAGAGATTACAGCCCCACCAGTAACTCCTTTCACATTGCAATTAGTTACGGAAGTGAATCCTGAAAAAAACCGTACGCTCATGGGGCTTTATCTTTCAAATGGTGTCTATTGTACACAATGTGAAGCAGAAGGATTCCGTCGTATTACTTATTTTTACGATCGCCCAGATGTTCTTTCTACCTATACAGTGAAAATTGAAGCAGATTCTCAGACAATTCCTATTTTGCTTTCTAATGGAAACCTTTTACAAACGGGAACTCTTGATGGTAATCGACACTTTGCTATCTGGGAAGATCCTCATCCCAAGCCATCTTACCTCTTTGCTTTAGTTGGTGGAAATCTTGATAAGCTGGAAAATCATTTTACCACTGTATCTGGTCGACATGTTAAACTTGGCATTTATGTAGAAAAGGGAAAAACTGAAAGAGCAGTTTACGCCATGGATGCACTAAAACGCTCTATGCGTTGGGATGAACAACATTTTGGACGTGAATATGATCTTGATGTTTTCAATATCGTTGCTGTCTCCGATTTTAATATGGGTGCAATGGAAAATAAAGGACTCAATATCTTCAATGATAAATATATTCTTGCCGATCCTCAAACGGCAACTGATCATGACTATAGAAATATAGAACGCGTCATTGCTCATGAATATTTCCATAATTGGACTGGAAATCGCATTACTTGTCGTGATTGGTTTCAACTCTGTTTAAAAGAAGGATTAACAGTTTATCGTGATCAGGAATTTTCCTCAGATCAGAATATACGCAGTCTACAGCGAATTGAAAACATAAAAACACTGAAAGCTACGCAATTTATTGAAGACGCTGGTCCACTTGCTCATCCTGTACGTCCTCGTCAATATAGCCAAATTAACAATTTTTATACCACAACTGTCTATGAAAAAGGAGCAGAAGTGGTTCGCATGATACATACAATCGTTGGTTCCACTCTATTTCGTAAAGGTATGGATCTTTATTTTCAGCGTCATAATGGACAAGCTTGCACGATTGAAGATTTTATCGCTTGTTTTGCTGAAGTCTCTGATCGTGATTTTTCACAGTTCATGCTGTGGTATGAACAAGCAGGCACGCCCAATGTGGAAATCGATAGCCATTATAGTGATGGTATATTAACGATTAATGCAAAGCAGCATATTCCTGCAACGCCGCAACAAAGCATAAAAAAACCTATGCTTATCCCTATCGCATTTGGCCTCTTAGGACATAACGGGGAGCCCATCACTTATGAAGCAGATACAGATATTCAATCAGATGTAATGCTCCTATCTAAAGAAAACCAAACATTCATATTAAGAGGATTGCGCGAAAAACCTGTTTTATCACTTCTTAGAAATTTTTCTGCACCTATCATTTTACACACTCCATTCAATGAAAGCGAACTTATCTTTCTTGCAAAAAATGATAGCAATCAAATTAATCGTTGGCAATCGCTCAACCATTTGATGACAAGAGCTCTTATTCAAGCCATTCAGGATAAAACATTAACAACAGAGACCATACCTTCCATTTTGCTAGAATTAATTGAAACAATCGTTACAAATGAAAGTCTTGAGCCAGAATTTCGTGCATTTTGTTTAAGTTTGCCTAGCGAAGTTGAACTTTCCCACATAATCGGTAAAAATATAGATCCAGACTGCATCCACCATGTGCGTAACCAATTTTTAGCTTCGATCGCGCACACCCATCAAAAGCTTTTCACAAAAATTTATGCACAGATGCAGATTGAAAAACCTTATTTACCAAATACTGTACAAGCTGGGAAACGGGCATTACGGAACATTATACTAGATTATCTTTCTATCGCTGAAGCCAAACCGAATCGCGCTGCAACACAATATGCAATAGCTGATAATATGACTGACCGTATAGCTAGTATAACCACTTTAGTGAAACACTTTAACGAAAGTAAACAAACACAAGATGCTTTAAATGATTTTGAAAATCGATACCAGCATGACCCGTTAGTTATGGATAAATGGTTCTCTATTCAAGCAATAGTTGCAGGAGAATCAACACTCGACCACGTTAAAAAACTTATGCAGCATCCACTCTTTTCACAGGATAATCCTAATCGTGTGCATGCTTTAATAGGTGTATTTGCATCTAAGAATTTAACAGGTTTTAACAGAATTGATGGCGCATCATATAATTTTCTTTGCCAACTCATTTTAAACATTGATAAAGAAAATCCACAACTTGCTTCACGATTATTAACAACAATGCGCTCTTGGCAACAATTGGAACCTATTCGGCGACAAAAACTTGAGACTGCGTTAAAAACAATAGTAGCAACTCCTCAATTATCAAGCGATTTAACAGATATAATTAAGCGCATGCTTGCTTAAAAAATATTTATAATCAATGTATTATAATATAATTTAGCTTTTTAATAACCATAAGATCATAAACAGGTAATTTAAACCTGTTTATGAGCCGTGTTAAATATTAAGATTTCTTTTATTTTCACAGGCTCATGATATTTATAAGAATAAGAGTAAAATTATTTTTTTTTAAAAAAAAGACTAGACAGGAGACTCCTGTTTTGATTCACTGCATTTATGGAGTTATTGCAAATGTCAAAGCAGTTTTTAGTCACATTATTTTGTAATTAGAGGAACTAGAAATGGCTAAATTGGACGCATATAATGCGCCAACAGAAGTGCACGTTGCGTCAAAATCGAGCGTCCAAAATCGCAAGATGCGAATGGCGCACATTAACCTGCTTTCTGATTCAAATTATAAAAAACTTCTATTTATTGAGCCTTGGATTCGACGCTTTGTTCCAATTATAATTGTTGCATTTCTTGTGGTGTTTGCAGCAATTCGTTTTGTGCTAATCTATGACTGGCATCACACAGTTGATAAAAATACGCGCTCCACAATCGCTCTCTTAGCTCCTCATATTGCCAATATAATTGATCATGATCTTCTTTCTAACACTCAAAAAGAAGAAACTGCTGTTCTTTCTCATAATTATTTTCAAAACATCCTTACCGATTTTCATAACCAAGGTCTTATCAATACTAACGCTGTTATTGCTATAGTAGATCAAAAAGGCATCGTCCTAGCATCATCCAACTCAGAGATCATTTTAGGAAAACCCTTACAAGATTTTACCTCTGAAAGTACTGTTTTACAGTCTCTTGGACAACACGCCGGTGTAATGCAAATTATAGCTGGGAAAGATAATCCTGCTTTAGCTTCATTTAGTAAAACGAAAAATGGGCAATATGGTGTATTCGTTAGTGAAAAAACACGAGATACCTATGCGCAGTGGCGCAAAGCTTTTTCATTAAATATAACGTTATTCATAGGAACTACTGGCGTTATTCTAGCTCTCCTTTGTGCTTATTACAATCAAATCGTACGGGCACGCAATACAGATGAAATTTCAGAAAAAATTCAAAACCGCATTGATATGGCAATGCTGCGTGGACGCTGTGGATTGTGGGATTGGAACATGGCAAGTGGACGCGTCTATTGGTCACGAGCAATGTACGAAATGCTCGGCTATGTGCCCCAAGATGCATTGCTATCAATCCCCCAAATCACCGCAATCATCGATCCAAATGACACTAATTTTTTTGACCTTGCCCAAGAATTAATGAGCGGTAAAAAAAAACATATCGATATTAACGTCCCTATGCGTCATGCTGATGGTCATTATGTATGGATGCGTATTCGTGCCGAAGTTACCGAAGAAGAAGAGCCTCATTTGGTTGGTATTTCTTTTGATATTAGTGAACAACGTCAATTAGCTGAACAAACAGCACAAGCAGACCTTCGTATCCGCGATGCTATTGAAAATATTTCAGAATCCTTTGTATTATGGGATTCAGAAAGACGTTTAGTTATGTCGAATAGCAAATTTTGTGAATATGCATCTATCCCTAAACAAATTCTACAATCAGGAATACAACGTGAAACTGTTGAAGCTATGGCACGTCCTGCTATCAGTGAACATCTACTCAAAGATGATGGTGCTGGAAACTTAACCAGCATTCGCCAAACTGCAGATGGCTGTTGGCTCAAAATTAATGAACGACGTACTCAAGATGGAGGACTTGTTTGCATTGGAACAGATATTTCTGAACTGAAACAGCAACAAGAAAAATTTGAAGACAGTGAAAAACGCCTTTTTTCTTTTATTCAAGAGCTAAAACGCGCACGAGGAAATGCTCAGCAACGTGCAACAGAAGTCGAAAAACTGAATAAAAGTCTGAAAGCAGAAAAAGAGCGTGCAGAAAGTGCTAACAAAGCTAAATCAGAATTTTTAGCGAATATGTCCCACGAACTGCGTACTCCACTTAATGCTATTCTCGGTTTTTCGGATATCATGCTACAATCCACCTTTGGTCCTCTTGGTTCACAACGCTATAAAGAGTATGTGCATGATATTTATAGCTCAGGAACCCATCTTTTAACTCTTATTAATGATATTCTTGATATGTCCAAAATCGAAGCTGGACGATTTACTCTTGACTGTAAAAATATTGATCTTGGACCCATCATTAGTGAAGCGGTACGAACACTTACGCCACAAGCGCAAGCAAAAAATATTTCTGTTACAACAAATATTGCTCCAGAACTTCATGCCGAAGTTGATTGTCGTGCAATGAGACAAATTTTTCTTAATCTCATTTCTAATGCTGTTAAATTTACGCCTTCTGGTGGTAATATTGATGTCTGTGCTTTCCAGAAAAAAAACGACTTAATTTTTAAAATTAAAGATACAGGTGTGGGTATTCCTCAATCCGCAATTAAAAAACTTGGACAGCCTTTTGAACAAGTTGAAAATCAATTTACTAAAACTCATACTGGCTCAGGCCTTGGATTAGCCATCTCACGCTCTCTTATAGAATTGCACAAAGGAGAACTTGAAATCACCTCTAAAGAAATGAAAGGGACAACTGTAACTATTACAATGCCAATTCAACAAAGTGTGTCTTAAAAAGATACATCATTATCCTTATTACAACAGCATCCCTTGCCGTTAATGCTGAAGACAATGGCTGACACCTGCATTTCATTAACCAATTTTAAAACAACATCGCTAGTCCTTAATTTGATATGCAAACCTTTCTTGATCATATCAATATAACGTAGGCAAAATAGTAGAGCTATTTGTTAAAATAATTAAACATATTAACTTTATTTATTCCCTGCTATAGAATACGATATATTCAGTAATAATTTTAAAAGCCCCTTTCGAAATTGGGGCTCTCATAAATAATTTTATTCTATCATAAATTAGAATTTGTATGCTACACCGACACGAAAATCATTAATTTTGTAGCCAATTTCAATTTTATCATGTGCAAATCTTTTCTTGCCAAAATTTGAATAACGGTATTCTGCACGCAAAATGATATTATTTGTCATTGCAAAATCAACACCACCTCCAAGCGTATAACCAACCATCATCTTTTTTTCATTATGTAAAAAATCAGAAGAATCAACTTTTTTACTTATTTTAGCAATTGGCTCACAGATACTTCGAAGTTGCGTATAAGTAATACCTCCCGCGGCATAAGGCATTATCCGATCAGTAGAAAATCCAACCCGCACCCGTGTAGCACCAAACCATTTCTCTTTTAAAGTATGCTGCAAAGATCCAGGCTTTATTGATTCATCAAAACTCCTATATTTCGCTGCTTCCTCCAGCTCTTCTTTTAATGATCTTCTTCTTTGCTTTGCTTCTGGACAACTAATCTTTCTCCTATCACTTTTACCAAACCACATTATATCTGTGTCAACACCTATAATAAAACCATTATTGATGTCTACATTAGAACCTGCATAAACACCACCTATGTAACCAGACAGTTTAGGTGTATTCATTTTTTCAATCAGGTTACCTCTCCCTATATTATTCTCTCTTAAGTAGCTTAAAGCGATTTTATTTGAGAACTTGCCAATTTGACCTCCAAGGTAAAACCCCGTCCAAGAAATAACAGGAGCCACAATAACAGGCACAGGGTGCTCAGGAATTAAAATATCCGTTGCCTGTGCTGAAGAAATTGAAATTAAAGCAAAAATAGATGTTGTGATTAAATATTTTGCATTCATAATCGCTTCCCCTACAAGCTAATGTGATACATAATAATAGATAGTTTCACGTTTTTTTCAAAAAATCTGTAGTACAAATAACACTATTATGAAAAATAATTAAATTTTTAAACTTACTTAATAAAAACTTTTATTTTATTTTGCTAAATATACTTATATTATTGATGTTATAATAATGGTTTACGTATAATAACTTTCGAAAAATTACGGTGCAGTTCCCAATAAGTACTAACATATCCATATCCAAAAGAGATAAGTTGGGCTTCAATAAACTAAAAAACTGTATATTCCAAAGATAAGCCTTGTAAAAAACTATCAAAATCCAACGTTATTTCATCTACTCTTTTAGTAACACCAAAAACTTTCAAAAGTGCTGGTGTAAATTCTTATTAACTTTTCACGCACTTCAGCAAATTGAGTGGCTTTATAACATCCATAATATAGTGTCCGCATAATACGACAAATACTACTTGTCCTTTCAAAACCTAAACAGCTTAATGTCATCATTGTTTCCAGAATATCTTCTGTACCTGTAAAAGCTAAATTTCCAATTCCTAAGCTAAGTTATCGTTCATTCTTAAATAACGCAGTATAATATAATGTTTTTTAATAACCTGCAGCATTTTTACTAAATCGTGAATAAAACAGCTATTCTCCTAGCATCTCATCAAAAATGAAACACTCGCGAATTGAGAAACTTAAAACCAGCTTTTTATCACCAGCTACAGGGCATGCCTTAATTACAGCTACCCATTCCTAATTTTAAGCACACCCCTCTCATAATATTACAATGCAGTCCTTACAGGTAATTGCCCCAAAAATTGAGGCTCTGGGGCTAGATGAAGCCAAAAATCAAGATAAAAACATATCCTTCTAAAGTATACCCTCGGATAATTGGTGTACCATTTCAGAAAACACATTAATCCTCTCATAAAAAGTATCAATATAAAGCGACATTTCATTAACAAAAACAATAGGATAAATATCAGAAGAATAATTAAATTCTTCTGCTCCTAATTTTCCTATACCTAAAATAATTAAACAATAATCCTTTCCAAATCCATCATGACTAGACAGGCTTATTTTACTATGATCATGCACTATTCTTAAGAGAAAGCGCAAAACCACATTTAATGCCACTTCACACAAAAATATTAACCCAGCACATAAAATTTCGTACGTAAAAATACCACTCAAATCAGCGAATACAATGAGTGCGCACGTTTCCTGCTTCTTGCCTCTTTAAATCTTTATCAATACAGCTCATAAATGATTTCATTTTTATCAAGAAAATATAAAGGGAGAAGCTGCATTTTTAGAAAAATGCTTTTCATTCTCGTTTCCTTAAAGAAACGTTTTACTTTCCATTTTTTGTATTAGCCCCCAAAACAGTTGTTATGTGTAAAAAGAAACAAACGCACTTTTTAAGGGAATAATAAAATAGCTCTGAGTCCTGGATTGGCATTTTCAAGTAAAAGTTCACCTCCATGAAGTTTCATAACAGCTTTTGCTATGCTTAAACCAATACCAAAACCGGGCTGTGTACGACTTTCTTCAAGGCGAACAAATCGCTCTGTTACTTTTTCACATTTATCAGCTGCAATTCCTGAACCATTATCACGAACAACTACCAACAAACATGTACCACGACATTCCATCGATAAGCAAACCTCTGCTTTTTTTCCATCTTTAGGTGCATATTTAATAGCATTATCAATAAGATTAAAAATTGATTGTGCAACAAGTTCACGATTTAACGGAATTTCTTTATCAAATGTATTTCCTAATCGAAGCAAAACACCTAATTCTTCAGCAAAAGGTTCGTAAATCTCAACCGCATCTTCAAGAATCAGCTTCATATTCATAGTTTCAAGATGCTCAATTGCACTGCTAGCTTCAATGCGTGAAATCATTAAAATAGCATTAAAAGTACGAATAAGCTGATCTGATTCAACAATAACACCATCAAGCGCTTGTCGATATTCAAGCTCCGTCTTTTTACCAGAAAGCGCTTCTTCAGCACGATTTCTAAGGCGCGTTAATGGTGTCTTAAGGTCATGAGCAATATTATCTGATACTTGGCGCAAACCAATATTTAGCTCCTCAATTCGATCTAACATGACATTAAGATTGGCCGATAATCGATCAAACTCATCACCAACCCCAGAAACAGGTAAACGCCCACTAAAGTCACCTTCCATCAAACGCTGAGAAGCAGCTGTTACATGATCGATCCTCTGCAATGCTCGCCTGCCGACAAAAAACCATATTAATAAAGCTCCCCCAACCATTGCCACAAGAGCAATTATTACCGCTTTACGCATCACCTTTACAAAACGTTCTGGCTCATCTAAATCTCGACCTATAAGAATCTTCATAGCGTTGGGTAAATCAACAATAATTGCTAAAGCACGATGTTCACTTGTTTTGTCATGCTCTCCAAAGCGTGAATATAAAAAAGACTTCAAGAGAAAACCATCATTATTATGATTCAAAAGTCCAAGTTCAATATGTGCAACGTTCCCTGCTAAAGTGCGTCCCATAGGATCAGTGACAAGATAGAGAAAAGCTCCCGGTTGTCGCGAGCGATAATCGATAGTGCGCACCAATAAAGGCAATCCACCATAGTTATAAGCATTTTCAATACGCTTTAATTCTTCACGCAAAGCTTTCTCAGTTTGTTTTGTTAATAATGAAGCAGAAAATGCTATCATATAAACTGAAAGCCCTGTTGCAACTAATCCAAACAATAAAATGTAAAGTGCCGAAAGCCTTAGCGCAGTTGTACGCAATATATTAACCAAACGACTCATATTTCATTATCTGGTGCTTTCAGCATATATCCAGCTCCACGTACAGTATGAAGAAGTGGAATATCAAAATCTTTCTCAATTTTTGCTCTTAACCGAGATATGTGAACATCAATAACATTCGTCTGCGGATCAAAATGATAGTCCCAAACATTTTCCAAAAGCATAGTGCGTGTAACAACCTGACCAGCATATCGCATCAAATATTCCAGTAAACGAAACTCCCGTGGTTGCAATGTGATATTCATGTTACCACGTTTTACTGTATGTGCTAATCGATTAAGCTCAAGATTGCCTACACGATAAATAGTTTCTGCTTTTTCAGAATTTTTCCGACGCTGCAACACTTCAACACGAGCAAGAAGTTCAGAAAAAGCATAAGGCTTCGTCAAATAATCATCACCCCCTGCACGTAATCCTGTCACACGATCATTAACTTGTCCTAAAGCAGAAAGAATAAGAATTGGTGTTTTATTTCCTTTAGCACGCAACTCAGAAATAATAGAAAGACCATCACGATGTAAAAGCATCCGATCAACAACCATAACATCGTAATTTTCTGTTTCCGCTAAAGTGTATCCAGTATCTCCATCATACGCAACATCAGCTAAATGTCCTGCCTCTAAAAAAGCTTTTTCGAGATAACGCCCTGTTTCACGATCATCTTCGATAACGAGTATCTTCATAAAACGCGCCTCCGTTATTATTAAATAAAATCATAGAACAGAGGCTTACAAGGCCTCCATCCTACTCATAAACAAATGTTACTTTTTTAAAATTGGAAGAGCGATAAAACGATTCTTACCATTTGTTTGTAGTTGTAAGAGCACACCAGTTCGTCCTAATTTTTGTGCTTCTTTAATTATATCGGTAATATCAGATACTTTCTTAATAGGTTTATTATTAACTGTTACAATTACGTCACCAGGGTATATTCCTTTATCTTCTGCATCTGAATCTACACTTGTTACAACCACACCTATATCATCATCAGAAGGAGCAACGACTAAACCATAATCTTCTAATACATCATCTGAATTATTACGTTTCTTTTGATATTTTGAGTCTTCTTTTGCATCTTCGTTTTCAGGCATTGTATCAAGTTTTACCTTGAAAGTTTCCTCTTTACCAGATCTAAAAATAACTAAAGTCACTGTTTCTCCTGGCTTAATATTTCCAATACGCTTTGCTAAATCACGCACATCAGAAACCTTTTCCCCATTCACTGAAGTAATGACATCACCTGCCTTAATCCCAGCTTTTTTTGCAGGTCCTTTTAATGGATCAGTAACTAAAACACCTTTAGCCTCTTTTAAACCAATCGATTCAGAAATTTCTTCTGTTACAGACTGAATCTGAACCCCAAGCCATCCACGCTGAACGGAACCTTTTTCAATAAGTTGCTGCACAACCTGTTTTACTGTTTCTGCTGGAATAGCAAAGGCAATACCAACATTTCCTCCAGAAGGAGAAAAAATTGCCGTATTAACCCCAATAACCTTTCCGCTCAGATCAAAAGTTGGACCACCAGAGTTTCCTCGATTAACAGCAGCGTCAATCTGGATAAAATCATCATAAACACCAGCGCCAATATCACGTCCACGCGCCGAAACAATGCCTGCTGTCACAGTTCCGCCAAGACCAAATGGATTACCGATCGCAACAACCCAATCACCAACACGAAGCTTTGCATCATCACCAAAATCGACATACGAAAATTTTCTTTTTTCATCTACTTTTAATACTGCAAGATCGGTGCGCTGATCCGTTCCAACGAGTCTTGCATCCAATTCTGTACCATCATCAAGAACAACAGAATACTTTACACCATCAGAAATAACATGATTATTTGTCACAATATAACCATCAGACGAAATAAAAAATCCCGATCCAAAAGCTATAGGAGTGAGTTTACGTGAACGCTTTGAAGGTGTTTTGTTTGTCTTACTACGATTATAGAATTCCTCAAAAAACCTTTTTAAAGGATGTTGATTTGGCAATATATCAAATCCTGGTGCATTGTAAAAAAAATCACTAAAAAAATTCTCTTCTTTATTTTTATTGCCCTTCACTTGTACTGAAACAACAGCGGGTTTTACTTGAGAAACAACATCTGCAAATCCCTGCTGTTGAACTAATGAAGTAAAGATAGAGTTTGCATAAGCTGGTCTCGTCCATAAATTTGACACAGATCCACCCCAAAATAGAGCAATCTCCATAGCTGCAAAAAGACTTATCGCAGCTAATTTTGTAGAGAAAGTTTTTCTAACCATTTTATATACGCTCCTATTCAATAATTGATTTCATCTCGATTGCGCTTAATCATAAAATAAAAGATCTTACCATTTTCTGTCTAAATTATTAAAGTTTTGTAAGATTAGACGAGCAAAAACCCATAATCACAAATAGGACTAAATTATCGATTTAAATGCATCAAATTTTCTTTATCGATATTTCAAATAGTTATTTTTATCCGTATCGCCTTCTACAAAAAAGTATGACACTTATACCAATAGTCATCACTATCAAAGGCGACAACCATAAAAGCCACGTTGTTTTATTAAAAGGTGGTTTCAATAAGATAAATTCACCATATCGCTCAACAAGAAAATTAATAATCTGCTGATTGCTCTCACCCATTTTTAACCGTTCGCGAATTAAAAGCCGTAAATCACGTGCCAATGAAGCATCTGAATCATCAATTGATTGATTTTGACAAACTAGACAACGCAAATTCGATGCAATATCGCGCGCACGCACTTCAAGAACTGTATCTTTTAAAACTTCATCTGGCTCTACTGCTATGGTTAACGACAGGGGAAAAATAGCCATAAAGAAAAGCAAAATCCAAAATAGTATCTTTTTCATCTAATACCTTTTTAAATCTAGTATGAAAGGCCTCTTCAACCCGACACGAGACCAATAACTGAATAGAGAAAAACATCCCCCCATAGCCATCATCAATGCACCTAACCAAATAGAAATCACATAAGGTTTCCACCATATGTGCACAGCAAGTCCTTGATCATCTATACGTCCAGGAACAATATATAACTGAGATAAACCATGACTCCAGATACCAACTTCTGTTGTTGATGTCTTTTGACTTGGGTAAAATCGCTTTGATGCCACTACAGTGTGCAGTGTGTTGTTGTTTTCAGATATTGCAAAATTAAACTCCATTACAGAATAATTTTTACCAGCACCTTCTTGCACTTTGTCAAAGCGAATGATTTTATTCGCTATCGTCACCACATCTCCTATATGCATAGTTAAAACACGTTCTTGAGTGAAAGTCGCAACACATACAATACCAAATAGTGTAACACCTAATCCCATATGTGCCATCGCAGCACCAAAAGCTGACCATGGTAATCCAACAAATCTCTTAATCCGCACCGACAAAGCTATTTTATGATATCCGCTCTTTCCCCAAAGATCAGCCAAGCTTCCCAAAAAAACAAAAGCAGAAAGTCCAATCCCTAAAATTGCAAAAACATCACGCAAAGATGCTGCATAAAATATTATAAAACACGTCACACAGACTAATGCAAAAACAAACCATAACCGTTCAAAAACTGCGAGAAAATCACCACGTTTCCACGCCATCATTGATCCAAATGGAACAAACAACAGCAATAACATCATTAAGGGTCCACAAGTGAGATTAAAAAAGGCAGCGCCTACAGAAATCTTTTGTCCAGTTAATGCCTCAATAAAATAAGGATAGAACGTACCAATCAATATTGTTGCTGCTATTGTTATTAACAATAAATTATTTAAAACAATAAAACCTTCACGCGAAATTGGCTGAAATAATCTATCTGTTTTTAAAATAGGTACACGTAGAGTAAAGAGAAACAATGCCCCTACCATAAAGAATAATAATATAGCAAGAATTGCCCGCCCACGTGCTGGATCAAGTGCAAAACTATGGACAGATATAAAAAAACCCGAACGGACAAGAAAAGTTCCCATAAGAGAAAGAGAAAAAGTAAGTATAGCCAAAAATAAAGTCCAGCTTTTCAATGTTCCTCGCTTTTCAAGAACAAGAGCAGAATGCAAAAGAGCTGTTCCTGAAAGCCATGGCATAAATGAAACATTTTCAACTGGATCCCAAAACCAATATCCCCCCCACCCCAACTCATAATAAGCCCAATAGGATCCAACCATAATCCCTAGTGTCAAAAAAATCCAAGAAAGAAGAATCCAAGGACGAACCCAACGCGCCCAATTCCCATTAACATGTCCCACAACCAATGCAGCTACTGCAAAAGAAAAACAAATAGAAAAACCAACATAGCCTAAATAAAGAAGCGGTGGATGAATTGCTAAAGCGATATCCTGTAAAAGAGGATTTAGATCATTTCCCTGCAATGCTGGTGGACTAACACGTAAAAATGGGTTAGACATAAAAAGAATAAATAAAAGAAAAGTGCTTGTAATCAAACTTTGACAAATTAAAACTATCGCCTTGAATCGCTCAGGTAAATGTTGGCTAAATAACGCCATCAATGTACTAAAAAAAGCTAAACCTAAAACCCATAACAATATGGATCCTTCATGGTTACCCCAAACGCCCGTAATTTTATAAAGCATTGGTTTTTCCGAATGGCTATTCTCAACAACATTCAAAACAGAAAAATCAGATACTATATAAGCATGAACAATGGTTAAAAAAGATAATAATACAAGTATAAAGGTGACATGCGTTAATGGTACTCCTACCTGCATCAACGCACGTTCTCCTCGTACAACGCCAAAAGTAGATAAAATCATCTGTAACAAACTAACTGCAAACGCTGCGGCTAAAAGAATATGACCTAATTCAACGAGCACAACCTAATTGCCCTTCCATATCGTAGCGTTTTTTCAAGCAATCAGCCGTTCTTTTCGGCATATAAGTTTCGTCATGTTTTGCTAAAACGCGTGTACCAATAAAAAATCCTCGTTTGTCAAAAGCCCCCTCCACGATAACCCCTTGTCCTTCACGAAAAAGATCTGGTAATATGCCATTGAAAATTACCTTTTCATGTTTTTCGTTATCCGTTATGAAAAAAGTAACTTTCATCTTATCAATATATTGAACCGTCCCCTTTTCAACAAAACCTCCTAAACGTAAAGAGCGTCCCGTAAGAATATCTTCTTTTGTTATTTCAGATGGTATTCGAAAATAATTCACCGTATGACGCATTGCATACATAATAAAACTTATTGCAACGAACATAAGGAAAAAACACAGTAAGGCCATCAGCAATCGATTTTTTTTTCGCTGCTTTAAAATAACTTTCAATGAAGAAGGATTCTTTAAAAACTGACTGTTCATGGCCTATCTATAAACACCATTTTTATAAATGCGTTATATAAGCGCTAAATTATTATGATATGTTCTATCCTTTAAAGAGCTTCGCACATATTGCGTATAAGTGCAACTTTTATCCAATATCTTTCATCTTCCCAATGATTTTTGATTTATTAGTCATAAACTAGCCATCACCACTTTTTGAATATTCTATTAGATGAATCACGTAGCTGAATGATCATTGCTTCAACATGCGATCGCCCTGCAAAATCTTTAGGCATTGTATCAAGAAAATTTTGTAAGAATTGCATTGCCTGTACAGATTTCCTTTCTTGACGGAGCGCATCCGCTAACAATAAACGAGAATAAAAATCTTCTGGCGCTAAATCCGCAGCTTTCTGAAAAGCACTTTGCGCTTCTTGTGTAATTATTCCGCCCTCATAACCAACCAATGCTAAACCATACCCCACAAGTCTTGGAGCTGATTCTCCATTTAGACGAAGCGCATCTAAATAAATATTCACTGCATCCTGAAAATAACCTTCCTCAAGGTACCTTACTGCCAGCATATCTGCTAATTTGCCATCATTAGGTGTGCGTAAAAAAAGCACTTGCAGACGAACAAGCTGCTCATGCTTATTAAGTGCCTTTGGATCTTTGCTCATGAATTCGTTAAAAAAATAACTTTTAGTTTTCGGATTACCCGTAAAACTATAAATGCTCCATGTCATAAGAAAAACAAATAAAACACTAGAAGCTCTAAGAATATGTCTCTTTTTAAAATGCGTGGAAACTTTGTTAAACACAGCAAAATGCATACGATTTCTATAAATATTAACAGCAGAAAGTTGTTTCTCTTTTCTTTTGTCTACAGCTAAACCACAGCGAAAAAAAAGAATAATCGCCAAAAATAGAAGAAAAATTATAGCCAAAACTAATAATAACATATCACTTTGATGCCAATATGAAAATCAAAAAGCGTACTTCGTCATTCTATCCCTTCATTCCCTAAAGAGCTAATAAAAAACATTTAAAAATTATTTTTGTATGGATGGAAATTAGAAGTATGACTTCGTAAACTTTATTATCAATTTTTTTAATACATTATAAAGACACAAAATAAAGCTTTTTTATATTTCAACCAGACATAAAATAATTTCTACTCTGAATATTATATATGAAAGTGCCTCTCTATTTTACACACTTTAACATATTTTCACTGTTAGAAAAGGAAAATATGCTTATCGTCTTGGTAATAAAATTTTTGCGTATAGCCCACCTAAATCAGAACGTGATAAGAAAAAATTTCCACCATATTCGTTGACCATATCTGCAACAATCGCTAACCCAAGACCTGTTCCTGGCTTGCTTTCATCAAACCGATGCCCTCTTTTAAAGGCTTCACCAATTTGTTCTTCTGTTAAACCAGAACCATCATCTTCTACAATGACACTAAAAAATTCTGCTTCCTCAACATTTTCTTCCAAACAACAAGAGATCAAAATTTTTGTATGAGACCACTGGGCGGCATTCTCAATTAAATTACCCACAACTTCTTCTAAATCTTCCTTTTCACCGGAAAAAATAATATCATCAGCATCCATGATAAATTGAAATTGTTTCTCAGGATTAAGCTTTTCCATAACCCGCACTAAGCGATCAACTACCCTGCGAACAGACGTGTGATAAATGACACTGTCGCATTGTGCTGCAATCCGAGCACGTTGCAAATAGTGATTTATTTGAGCTTGCATCATTTTTGTTTGCTCTCTTAATAAAACAGCCTGTTCTCCGCGCATCTTATCAGCCTCATTCATAATAACTGATAAAGGCGTCTTCAATGAATGTGCAAGATTACCAACTTGCGTTCGAAACCGTTCAATAATTCGCTGATTATTATCAATAAGAGCATTCATTTCTTGTACTAACGGCATAACTTCACTGACTAAGTCCGTATTTACGTATTTAACTTTACCCTCGCGAATATCATTCAATGCTTGTCGGATAAGCTTCAATGGTTGAAAACTAAAAAAAATAATAGCAATGTTGATAAGAACACTGCCTATACCAAAACTCCAAAGAAAAATTTGCAAAATTTGCTTAAATTGCTGCACTTGTGCATGCACTTCATCAATATTTCCAACAAGACGAAAACGCGCAATATGATTCTGTTCATCAAGAACAACATCACTCTCAATTACTTGTAAATTCTGATCATTCGTTCCATTTATCCGATAAAATCGAAAAAATTTGTTGTCAAAAGGTATATCAACATCGCTTGATGAAAATATTTCTCCAGTTCCCAATGATGGAGATGTCAGTCTCCCTTGTAAATTAGGTGAAAGTGCAACAACTTCCCAATACCAACCCGACGTTGGATCTGAATAACGAATATCATTAATCCCAAGCTCTCCTCCTTTCAAATTCCCATCAGGTGACACAGTCACTGTTGCAATAAGACTATAAAGCTGAGCAGCAAGGATACGTTTCAGACTTTGCTCACTTGAGCGTTGATAAAACAAAACACTAACTGCAGAAATCGATGAAAGTGAAATAACGACCCATACTGTTGACAAAATCATAACGCGTAAGCTGAGAGATTTACCAACGAAAAAAAATATTCTTCTCAGCCAGATACTGTTTTTTAGAACTGTCATTAATCACCTAGTGCTCTTGCACGATATCCCATTCCGCGAATAGTTTCAATTAAATCTACCCCAAGCTTTTTACGCAATCTTCTTACAAAAACTTCAATCGTATTCGAATCTTTATCAAAATCCTGATCATATAAGTGTTCAATAAGCTCCGTCCTTGAAACCACCCTATCACTATGATGCATAAGATACGAGAGAAGCCTAAGTTCATGTGAGGTTAATTTAATCAGCTTATCATTAACAAAGACACGAGAAGTCTTAGTATCTAATAAAACATCGCCGCAGCGTAACATGCTTGTCGCATGGCCTGTAGCGCGGCGAATTAACGCCCGCAACCGTGCCATAACTTCTTCCAAATGAAACGGCTTAACAACATAATCGTCAGCACCTGCATCAATACCCAGTACCTTATCAGACCAACGATCTCGCGCTGTTAATATTAAAATGGGCATGAGATATCCTTCTTGGCGCCATTTTTCAATAACACTAATTCCATCTAGACGCGGTAAACCGATATCGAGAATTACAGCATCGTAAGACTCTGTACTTCCTAAAAAATAAGCTTCTTCACCATCAAAAGCACTATCCGAAACGTACCCTGCACTTTTTACAGCTTCCACTAATTGATGATTGAGATTCCGATCATCTTCAACAATTAAAATACGCATTATAATACCTGCCAAGCATTATATTAATAAGCAGGAACGGAAATCTCAATACGGCGCAACTTTTTACCATCATGGGCTGGTACGACAATAACAACAACACACATATCTCTTCCATCCTGAACAGTGTGAGTCGAACGTACTAACACTCCTCTTTGCTTTTCAGCAACATTCCTACCGACTTCAACACATTCAGAAGCCAAAACAGAATTTGCGCCTAGTAAAATTGTTATAATTATAAATGAGAAAACTTTTTCTATCATAGATATTTTATAATCTATTTTAGATGAATATAAAATGAATATTCTTTTTTCTATCTATTCAAAAATTATACACAGAGAATAACCTACCCTTTGTGCAATTAAATAATAAGTATTATTAAATTTTTTATTAATTTTAAATAAAATAGTTTAAATATTGTAAAATATTTTTTCATAGAAAAATAAAAAATTAATAAAGATTAATACACAAAATATCAAAATAAATTATCGTAATCTTTAAATAAAAAACTTTATTTTTAAAAACTATAGCAAAAAAATACTTGTACTCCATATAATAATTATAAATTTATTTGGTTGTATCACTTTGTTATAGGCTATTTAAAATGTTTGATTTTTTTAAAAAAAAGAAAGCACAACACAATAAGCCATTCCATAGTCCTGCACTCATTGAATTAGATGCATGGTTAGATACAATATTTTATCGTCTCCGCTCTATTAACAGTTTTTTCTGGAGTAAGGCAAAAATCATTTCACAATGTTTCCATATAAGAGGATGGAAACGATTTATAATCGAAGTTTTTGATGAAGCACTCACATTAGGATTGATTGGTTTTACTCTTTTTACGACTGTTGGAATTTCTGTTTTTGAATTGACAAAAAAAGATTGGGATTCGTCTAAAAATTTTTCCATCCTTTTTCTAGACCGCTATGGAAATCCTATAGGCAATCGCGGTGCTTTATCAGCTGTATCTGTTCCTATTGAAAAAATGCCTGATTATGTCATTAAAGCGGTTTTAGCGACAGAGGATCGTCGCTTTTTTAATCATTGGGGAATTGATTTGTACGGCCTTACACGGGCAATTTTGCAGAATATGCAAGCAGGAGGTGTCGTTCAAGGTGGTTCAACCATTACGCAACAACTGGCTAAGAACTTGTTTTTAACAAATGAAAGAACCATAACGCGCAAAATTAAAGAAGCTTATCTTGCTCTTTGGCTAGAAGCAAATTTCAGCAAAAAACAGATCTTACAACTTTATCTTGACCGAGCATACATGGGAGGAAGCAATTTTGGTATTGCAGCAGCAGCAAAATTCTATTTTGGGAAAAACATACGCAATGTATCCCTTAATGAATCCGCTATGTTGGCAGGTCTCTTCAAAGCTCCAACTAAATACGCTCCTCACAACAATCTGCTTGCTGCTCAAACACGCGCCAATGTGGTGCTTTTTAACCTTGTTAATAGCAAATTTATGACAGATAGCCAAATTATTAATGCCTATCACCATCCTGCCACAACTATTGTAAAAATAAAAAATAATCAGCCTGATTATTTTATTGATTGGGCATTCAGCGAAGTCAAAAAAATTAGTGACAAATTGCCAAGCCATACCTTGATCGTTCAAACCACTCTTGATCCATATATTCAAAAAGTGGCGGAAAAATCAATCGCGTATTATTTACATCAATATGGTCCACAATATCGAGCAACACAAGCAGCCGCTGTCATTCTTGACAATGATGGAGCCGTACGTGCAATTGTTGGAGGACTAGATTATAGCAAAAGCCAATTTAACAGAGCAACACAGGGTGGACGGCAACCTGGCTCTTCATTCAAACCTTACGTGTATGCAGCTGCAGTAGAGCGTGGTCTATCCCCTTCAACGATAGTCTTAGATGCCCCCATTAATTGGGGGGGGTGGTCACCAAAAAATAATTCTGGTCGTTATCTCGGAAAAATTGATTTAGCAACTGCTTTAGCCTTTTCTATCAATACAGTACCTGTCTATATTACACGTCAATATCTTAATCATGATATTCGACCAATTATAAATTTGATCAAAAATATGGGTATTACTGCTCATATTTTGTCACATAAAACAATGGTTCTTGGAACATCCAACATGACACCAATGGATCAAGCAACCGGCTTTAACGTCTTTGCCAATGGAGGCATGGCTGGGAATCGCCATGGCTTTACGCAAATTAGCACAACAGAAGGTCATGTTATATGGGATTGGAAGAATGATAGAAATAAACCACATCGGGTTATAAGCAAACAATCAGCAGCGTATATGAATCAAATGATGGTTGGTGTTACAACACGAGGATCTGGTAAACGCGCTGCTCTCCCTATGACTCTTGTTGCTGGGAAAACTGGTACATCACAAGCCTATCGTGATGCATGGTTTGTTGGCTTTACTGGAAATTATACTGGAGCTGTATGGATGGGCAATGATGATTTTTCACCAATGAATCGCGCTTTTGGTGGTGTCGTTCCTGCTATGATATGGCATAATATTATGCTCTACGCACATCAGAATATAATGATCAAACAGCTCTATGGCGTCAAAAATTCTATTCTTCCTTATCAGTCAAAAACACTTTCTTCTAACGATACGTCTGTATTTCCGCTTCAAATACCCCACACTCTTTCACCTGAAACATTAAATATTGTAAAACTAATTTATAGAGATCTAAACAATCCGTCTGCAATATTTTTAAGAACGAAAACTATTAAAGCTTCTGCATTTTAAATTTGAGATATTTTATCATGTTGCTTAATATTGCTCTTTCTTTTTTAATCTTTTCTTCTTCCATTTTATGTGGAATATTTAGTGTTAATTATATGCTCAATTCTTTCAATAGTTTTGGACAATTCACAATTGGAAAATGGAGCGCTTATCCGCAAGTGGACATAACAGAAACTGATCCCTATACCCGAGCACGTGCTACAAAACGAGGTGATATTTCACTCGGACGTACAGAAGGTCTCGTTTTCCAAATTTGGAAAGACAGTCACGGACACCCATTATCCTCTCATTGTGATTATTTGTTAAAAGGACACATTCCTGAAACCCGCCTCTTTACTCTTTATACAGCTGACAAATCCCTTAAACCCTATACTTTATCCCAAAAAATACCTTTTGAACTTTACACCGATAACATTATCTACGAAAGTGACGGCTCATTCCGCGTCAACATTTCTCCAAAACCGCAAGCTGGCAATTGGCTTGCAACAATTAGTCAAAAAAAATTTGGGCTTATTATAACTTTATATGATACCCCAATTATCTCTTCAACTATATTGCAAGAACTCACCATGCCATCTGTAGAAAAAATTTCATCAGGACAAAGAAACTGTGACTAAATTCATTCACATTGGCCTTCTTATAGGCATCGGTGCTATCATTACTCACATTTGTATTTTATTTTTCATTCCCTATTATACACAAAACAATATATGGGAGCGATTTAAAAAGCCGGAAAATTATTATCAATTTGCCGACGTAGATGTTAATGATCCTATTCACCAGTCCGCTGATCCGCTTTTTCTTCTTAACCTTTGTAGATTTGACCTCGATAATGGTCCTGTCCATTTAAAGGCTTTGAAAACGACACAATTTTGGTCGCTATTAGTTTACACACGCAATGGAATTATTTTTTACAGTCTCAATGACCAAACAGCTCCTAATGCTACGCTTGACCTTATCATCGGAAAACCCAGACAAATCATAGAACTCAAGAAATCAAAGCCTAGGAATAATACCAATTCAGTTTTAGTTGCTAAAGATTTAAATAAAGGCTTCGCTGTCTTACGCATCTTTTCTCCTTCTCCAATTGTAAAAGAAGAAAGTGAAGCTTTCCTTTCATCTGCAACCTGTCGCAGATTCAATGGATAATAATTATATCGATCTTTGCTTCTATAGCTTTCTTATTTCCATAAAAGCGAATAAAAATATATAGAATAATGAAATGTAAACTCAATCAACTAAAATCAAAATTAAGATATAGATCTTATTGCAATTTCTACTAAAGTAAAAATTATGAAAATAAGCTACATAACAATTACAAAAGCACAAATTTTTATAGAAACAGACACCAAAAACAAATCAGCACTATCGATTATAAAAATGAACGTGAATAAACATAAAAGTTTTGAACAAGTACGCCCGCATAAATCACAGAATTTATCACCTAAACTGAATTCATACTTAACCATTTTTCATAAAATTCAATTAATTGCGTGATCAGTTTACAAAAGAGATCGTAATTTCTCGCATAAATTAACTAAGATAAATACTGAAAATTGATGTGGCACAAAGCATTCTTGATCCCTCAAATAAGTGCTTTACCTTTGTAAAATATGAAACTTAAAAAAAGCTTCGTTTGTAATTTTGTTGTTGAGGAAAAGAGAGCTTAATGAAAAAAAGATATGTCCGGTTAACTTCAAGAGCAGCGGTATGGTCTCCCCGTTTTGGCGGATTAGCGTTTTTGATTTTGTTATTTTCAATACTTCTACAGCGCTTTTCCATGATTTATGTCACTGATTTCATGATTTTGATAACAATTTCCGCTTGCCTTATCGTTGTTTCCCTCTTTCTTGCTATAAAAGCGCTTTACAGCTTATGGATGTATGGCGCTCGAGGTGGAATGAAAGCTTTAAGAGGTATTATTTATTCATTGATAACCGCCACACCATTAATATTACTTTTAGGATTATGGTTTACACTACCAGCTATTTATGATGTCTCTACTGACACACAGGAACCACCATCTTTTTTTCGTACCATTCGTCCCAATAACGCTCTACCATTAAAAAATGTCTTGATTGAACAAGAAACATTGCAAATATCGAAATGGCCAGAAATGTCAGGACGTCGTTATGATGGCTCCCCTGACCATATTCGAGAGTCAGTTCTTAATGTTTTAGCCGCTTATGGTTGGCCTATTCTGTCCGAGCGGAAATTTAAAGATAAAGAAGATGCACTCTATATTGAAACAATAGCAAAAACTTTTTATCTTGGCTTTATTTCAGACATTGTGATTCGTTTAACAAATGAAGGAGATACAACTTTTGTTGATATGCGTTCTGCTTCGCGTTACGTGCCAAGAGATTTTGGAACAAACGCCGCTTTTATTATAGATTTCATGAATGCACTTGATACAGAAATAGCTTCACTTCCGCTTTTTGAAAATAACTAATGAAAGTTTAAAAAATGCGATATTGCATTTTATGCTATTTTGTTTACTCAATAAAAAGTCGTCGTAAGATCTAAAATCGCTTGTTTTGTATCATTTCAATTCAAGAGAAATTCAGGAATTGATGTTTTTGAAAAAAATGAGTATACTTGCGTATTTATTCAGGCATTTTTTTTCTTTTGACTTGAAAAATTAACTGATTTGTTTGTTTTCTGATTTTTTGATTACAATGGCAAATAAGATAGGGACTTGTCTTCTATATGTGTGTATCATTTTTAACGCTTTTACACAAAAAACTTATGTAAAATCCACTTCAAAGATATGTGGTTTTTTCTAACTTTCTAATAAGAACCTTTGCTGGGCAATCAATTATAATGGGTAGTTTTTTGCACTCTAGAAAACGATGCAATGCATTTTCCGTCTTTTTTAACCTCAAATACTTCATCCACTTTTTGCTTAAACTCATAATATCGAGTAATTCAAATACTAATATCAGTACCACAGCTCGCCATCACTATAGCACTATATAAAAGCGCATTTTGACTTATCTACATACTACTTTAACCGGAATATGGATAAAAGCTGGATAGCTTCTTAATCTTTTAATTAGAATCTATTTGGATTATAAGTGCCATTTTTTCTTCTCCAACCTTCTAGGTGATCGAAATTGTTAAACTACAATCCAATTTTTGCCTTTTGAGCTGCAAATTGTGCATCTGAACTTTAAAACTATTTTTTTACTATTGTTTTTATATTCTAAAAAAGGATATTGGATAAGTTTTTAAAAATTGTTATTAGAGTAAAAATAATAGTAACAATAATACAAATAAAAATTAGAATCTTAAATGATACTTTAAAAATTTTTTAAAATATCATTTTCAATGCTATTAATAATTTCTGTTTATTTTTCCATCTTTAGCGATAAGAAAACATAAGGCTAAAACCGCTTTACTAGGATTATAATTTTTCAATAAAGGATCTAAAATCCAAAGAAATTCTAAATTTCCAAAATCTGTAAGGATTGCTAAGATCTTAACAACATACGGAACTTCTTCCTGAAAGTTTTAAATCAAAGCTTTTTCCATCACATTCATGATATTAACTAAAGTATTACACTCCTTACCCTGAATATCATCACTATTGCAAAACTGATACAATACCATCCACAATTATATAAAGAATCTATACTAAGTTTCATTACACACTTCTGTGGATTTATTCTCTCAAATATGCTAAGTATTTTATCGTAATTTTTGTTGAAAGAAAAACTTTTTTGCGTCATCGAATCTTTTAATAATGTTCGTAAGGCAATCATGGATCCTTTCTTTATCTTGTCCTGATAAAATAACAATATACTCTTGAGGCACATCGCTGAATCTTATCATTTCTATGCAAGTAATCAATTAAATCCTTTTATTGCACTTCTAAAACTCTCACTGCTTCTATAAAATTAAATTGACCATAAGAATTTTTAAATTATCAAGTGCTTTCGCTTTTGGTTTGAATTCAACAACAATAGTACCTCTTTTCCGATTTTACCTGAATTCACAGAAACACTTGAAATAAGATCGATTGGTAATGAAACATTTATTTATAAAAAACTGAAAATAAGCTGGTTCAAGAAAGTTTTAGAAACCTGTTTATTTCATGACCCATGTAATGCGGCAAAAATAAAAAAACCGTATAAGATTAAAAAAATTAGTAGCAAAACGTTCAGCTAAAGTTTTGTAAATGAAAGCGCTTTTTAGCTGAACAGACAGACAATGTGGCATCACTCTATACAAAATAGCTGATAGAAAGCGCCTTGCAATAAAGGCAATAAAAAAACTATAAACAGATTCATAATAGGAAAAAACAACTTAATGAACTCAAAGAACCCCAGACTCCTTAAGCTTATATTTAAATCACTAATTTCACTAAATTATGGCTGGGGTACCTGAACTCGAATCTTAAATTTTAAAGCAATAACATATTGATTTTATTCATATTTTATAATGGTTCGGGATTGAAAAATATGGTTAGGGAATAGGATTTTTAAACGTATCTCTTGCCTCTATAAATCGCAATTTGTGATGAACAACTTTTTGGCAATAGCATTATTTGAAACGCCAAATTGTTATCAGGTAATTTCTTGATAAGACAGTAATATTTCTAATGTAACTGAAAGACATTGCTTGTTTTTCTTCCTTAATATGTCCACTTAAAGCAGCTTTTCTAACGCCTACATTGTTGCAATATTTACCTTTATAATTAACCGTACAAAACTTAAAAATAGCATAATCACGCCCAAATATTACTTTCATCAGAATGAGACACCAAAATTGTTCTGAACAAATTTTCTAGTAAACGAACCAACAATTGATTTTATTTTAATGCAAGTTACAAAGGCGCAAATAAACCTAATACTTTGAGTAGTTTTTTCTCCATCAACTATCAATAAAATGACATTTATCAAAATTTTAAGTTACTCAAAAATTACAGTCAAACTCACTAATTTTTCTATTATTTTAAATAGCATCGACAACGCAAGCACTATCCATAGCCTATACAACAATCCACCAAAAATCCAATCATGCTGAGAAAATAACTTGTAGAATCTGCTAATTAACATGCAAGCAATTTTATTACATCTACAACCAAGGCACAATGATTTCATCACTAAATTGCAATAAATTACACCGAAAATTAATACTGCTGATACAAATAAGCATTAAAAATGCTGTTGTTTAAAGTGACTAAAATCACAAAAAATAATAATTGTAAAATTTTTTTTTCAGCAGTAAACACACCTTTACATTCACTTCATATTGAATAAGTAGGCATGGGACTAAACATAAAAACATTATAAAGCACCTTCGGCAATTACACATTAATATAGATTGTTTATTAAGTATACAAAGCAAACTGTTTTAGACCGAATGCTTAAAATATAGCTTTTCAGATGCGCATTATAAAGTAATCGGCAATTAAAAAAAAATTAATCTTGTGATTTTAAATAAAATAGTGATTTAAGGTACAATAATGATAACAATTAAACAACACTTTGAAGAGTCATTAAAAATATTTGTCCAGAATATTCAATACAATATAAGCGATAAAAACGGAAAATGGTCTATCAAGGGATTTATTGATACAGATAAAAACATTTACACTATTTCTACTGATACTAAAATTGTATCCAAAATTTTGGAAATTCACATCTTTCCTTTGTTGTTAAAATTTGCCGAACAAAATAGATATAATATTGTTTTAGCTAAGCACCAGAACTATTATCCTGACATCTCTTTTGTTTCAATGAAAAATGCAAATGTAAAGTTTGCTGTTGATTTTAAGACCACTTACCGCATTCCTAAAAAACCGCATTTATGCAATGGTTTTACACTAGGATCTCATGGTACTTATTTCACTGATAGAAGTAGTAATAAAAACATCCAATTCCCTTATAGTAGCTACTTAGGGCACTACTGCCTAGGAATCATTTACGATAGGACAATATCAAATAATATTGACGAAATTAAAATTTTTAAATTAGAACAATTATACTCTATTGCATCTGTTATTAGCAATTTTCAATTTTTTGTCGTAGAGAAGTGGAGAATTGCCAGTGATAAAAGCGGCAGTGGTAATACAGCTAATATTGGAAGCATTAATAATATTGAGGATATTATTAATGGTAATGGCACGTTTTCGAAATTAGGGGAAAACTGGTTTGATGATTACTGGATAAACTATAATAAAATTAAAATAAAAACAGACAATGGAAACATTCAAACTATTAGTAATTTAAAGGATTTTGTTATTTACCGTCAAGGAAATATTGATTTAATTGTTGCTAAAAATAACAATGACAGGAGGTAAAATTGAAAATATGTATCCCTCCAATTAAATCGCAAGGTATTAAAACGAAATTAGTGCCTTGGATCGCCGAATATGTCCCGCATAATTTTAATGGTATTTGGATTGAGCCATTTATGGGAACTGGAGTCGTTGCATTTAATCTTGCGCCCCAAAACGCTCTGCTGTGTGATACTAATCCACATTTAATTAACTTTTACCAATCTATACAAAATAAAAGTATCACACCATGTTTGGTTAGAAAATACCTTGAAAAAGAAGGCCAATCTTTACTGAGTAAGGGTGAAGAGCATTATTATTTCGTTCGAAATAGATTTAATAACTACCATGAACCGCTAGATTTTTTATTTTTAAATCGAGCTGGATTTAATGGTATGATTCGATTTAATCGCAACGGCAAATTTAATATTCCTTTCTGCCATAAACCAAATCGGTTCGCTAAATCGTACATAACAAAAATTGTAAATCAAGTTGATAATATATCTCAAATAATCGAAAAGAAACGATTTCAATTTATCTGTCAAGAATTTGAAAAAACTATTAGCTTAGCGACTAACAAGGACATTATTTATTGTGATCCACCTTACATCGATCGCCATGTTGATTATTTTAACTCTTGGAATGAAGATAATGAACGAAAGCTGTACGATTTACTATCCAAAAACCAATCAAAATTCATTTTATCAACTTGGAGTTACAACAGCTATCGCAAAAATCAATATATTCAAAGCCTGTGGTGTAACTTCGAGATTCATAGCAAAGAACATTTTTATCACGTGGGTGCAAAAGAATCTAACAGAAACACAATGATGGAAGCAATTATAAAAAATTTTTCGCATACTAATGTTGCTAAAAATAACAACTGATGAGAAAAAAAATTATCATTTCACGATATAAACATATAACTAAAAATATAAATGAACATAATCAAAGTAAGTTAAAACTCTATCAATACTGTCTTTTAAAATATTTTTTTTCATATTATCCAAGTAAAAGAAAAATAGCCTTATCCTTTTCAGAGCAGCGCAAATACAGCCTTTATTTTCAATTTTTTGAAAACCACTGCTTTAGATGTGCAAAGATACTGTCCATTGCTTCTATGAGACGCGCAAATTCAAGAATAAATAGAAAGATGATGAGCACGATCCACTTCATGAAACGAGACATCATTTTTACACTTTGATAGGTCACTATCATCTCTTGAAGCATCTCTTTTTCTGCATCTGTAAGTTCTGTAACTTTTTCAGTTTTTCTTCTGGCCATACTTCCACCCACACAAACGTTCCCCTTGCTGGTTATGCTTTAAAATGTCTCTTGCTAAAGTTGAGCTAATTGCCGTAACATCTTGCTTACTCAAGTGAATGGGCATCCAACCAACACAAGAGACATGTTCATTTGTCACGCACCCAGTGAGAAAGCTCAACACGCACATCAGTGTCACTTTTCTTATTAATCTCATTTTCTACCTCAAGCCGTGTTGTTGCTGCTTTTAGCGCTTTCTTTATTTGCTTTTGTTGCTCAGCATTTTTTCCAAGGTAAAAAGCTTTCGCTAAAGCCATAAAAAAAGCAGCCAAAGCTGCCATAATGAGTAGCAGATTTTTCTTCATACGCCAGATCATAGACGTTGCTCATGAAAACGTTTAGCGACAAGCACAATTCCAGTACAAGCAGCTATAACCATAATGACTGCCAAAGCCCATTGAACTGGACCATTCCCCGCGACCAAACCTCCAAGCCCAGAAAAAGAACCTATAATCGGTGCTAAAGCTTCTATTTTGAAAAGACCTGTTGGTTCTTTTGTTTCTACTGCCTGATAGTTTGAACAAACATAAGAGCCCCGCGCCCATAACCCTGCTTCTGCTGCACGGCGATTAACAAGACCTTGCAAACGCTTTCCCCCTGCTTTCGTCCATCTCTGTAATTCAAATGGCACTGCTTCATAATCCCCTTTATTCAGCTTTCTGAGCAATGTCGAATTGCAAAATGCTGTCGTTCCTACATTATAACAAAAGGAGACTAACGCTGCGAATTGCTCATCGGTTAAAGGAACAACGACTGCTTGCTCAACAACCTTCTCAAATTGTTTTAAATCTTGAAATAAAATATCCTCTGCCACTTTTTCAGTGATACTCATACCTTTACGCACCAAAGGTTCTCCAGCAGCGTTGGTATGGCCATAACCAATTGTCCATACACCAATAGCATCCTGATAAGACTGTAATCGCAGTCCTTCCCATTGCTTAATGAGCATAAGCCCTTCTTTCGATATTTTTCGCATTGCTTCCCTCCATAAAAAAAGCCCCGCAAAACGCGGAGCTGATTGACATATTTAAAATTCATTTTCCCGTCTTTAATAACGGGAAGAGATAAGACTCATTGATAAGGGTTAAGCCACTTTTTTAAGTGGGTTTTCTAAACTTGGATCATATGCCTTCAACAAAGAATCGATACCACGAGGAAACTCTGAATCTCCAAAGTCTGTAAGAACCGCTAAAAGCTTAAGGATATGCGCATCTTTCTTGATCTTTGAAACCAAAGCTTTTTCTACTACACTCATGGTATTAGCTATGGCATTACAGTCTTCGTCTTTAATACCATCACAAAGCTTAAACAACGCTATCCACAAATCACACAAAGAGTCGATATCAGTCTTCATTGTACACCCCCATGGATTTCTTCTCTCAAGTATGCCAAGCCTTTTGCTGTAACACGTGCCTGAACAGAAACTTTTTCGCTGCCATCATCTCTTCTAAACACATTCGTTGCGCAATCCATAAGCCCCTGTTGTATCTTATCCTGATAGGGTACAAATTCAGATGTACCCACGCGCTTATATATCCAACGTTTTTGCTTCATGTAGCCAAATAGATCTTTCGGACGTATTTCAAGCATTTTAGCGGTATCTGTGATGCACATGGTGCCCTCAGCACGGGTTAAGTGGTCATAAGCTATAACCTTAGGGGTTTGTTGTTCAATCAACGCGTCTTTATTTTGCAACTCCTCTTGCATATGGGTGATAACGCCAAGTATCGTGCGTGGATCCGAATAATCAATCTGTGGTGCGGATACTTGCTTCTCCAATTCTTGCCACCGGTCAACTATCTTAGCTCGCAATGTAGTGCTATAACCTGAAACCAAGATAAGACATTCACGCTTGGGAAGGTGGTAACAAGAGCGTATTTCACCTTTTCCATCAACGTAAGTACCGCTAAAATCAACCGATCCAAATTTGGATTGGTTAAGTTCCTCAAGCATTTTTCGAATATCACGCATCACATGTGCATGTTGTTTATCACACAATTCTGCAATCTCACGGCTAGACATAGTCTGAACCGCAGCATTGTTAGTGCTTTCTGTAATTTTCATGAAAGTGTTCATGATGAACTCCTATCGATTAGATGTTTGTTAATGACGCTCTAGGGGAGTGTCGGGCGCTAACAAACACGGTCGATAGTCCGTCGTCACGCCTTTCCCATAAAGGGTATTGTATAACGTAACTACACCCGACGATGTCACTATATGTCACAGACATACAATGAGTCAAAGCCTTTAATGTGCGGAAAAGAAGACTGTATCGGCAATCTATCCGCTATCGATTTAAGGTGTTTGTTAGGCACCTGAATCAATAGTAGACATATTTCTGACATATTGTCAATGAGTAAAATTCACGCAATCATATTTGCTTTTAAATTAGATCTATAAAACCACGCAGCAAAAAGGACTTCCCCGCTTAATGTTTTAATCACTCTTTTATATAATGTAGAAAATATAAGCGTTAACAAGCAGCTTACATTGTGAATCTAAAATTGTAATTATCGCGTATATTAAAAATTTCGTTTCATGTAACCTTTTTTTGTGTTATACGTTACATGAAACATGATGGAGATTTTATTATGGGCACAATGCACGTGAATGAACGAGTTCGCAAACATCGCAATACACAAAGAAAAGCGGGACTACGCTTAATGCAAATTTGGGTTCCAGATACACGCCAATCAAATTTTGCAGAAGAATGTCGTCGTCAATCCCGCTTAGTAGCAAAAATGGATCAAGCTGATGCATCAATACAGTTGTTTATGGATCAATCTTTAATGGATGTTGATGGCTGGACAGAATGATGCGTGGTTCTCTAGTAACAATAGCGGTACAAGGTGACTTTGGTAAACCAAGACCTGCATTGATCATTCAAGCTAATCAATTTAGTGAGCATACGAGCATGACGGTTTTACCAATTACAAGTACACTTGTTGATGCGCCATTACTCCGCATTACAATTCAGCCAAACGCTAAAAATGGTTTGCAAAAGCCTTCGCAGGTAATGATTGATAAGATTATGACGGTAAGGTGTGACAAAATGAGCTCCATTTTTGGCTCTCTTCAAGCAAAGGAAATGCTAGAAATTGAACGTTGTTTGGCTGTATTTTTAGGAATAGTAAAATAATATCATAATATTTTTGCTGATTTTACTCATCTATCTTCCTTATCCATATGAATAACATCCTCTCCTTCACCATATGACGCATCAGATGGAGCGTTGGGATCGATGATGTCATCTTTGTCTGGTGTTGTATTAGCAATATTCCCTGCTGGATCTTCCTGTGCTTTATTAAAGAGCTCGCATTCTATGTTTGTGGTGTAACCGCCAGTTTTATCAAGTTTGTGCTTAACGCTTTTGATCCGCCATTCTGCTGGAATATAAGGTCGGAAAGGCGGTTCTTGAATAAGCTTTGCTTCTGCTTGGATCAGGGGATTGCCACCCATGCTACACGAAAAGGATGATTTCCCACGTGATGATTTATTACGATAAGCAGCAATGGCTGCAACAGCTTCTGATTGATTATGATAGGTATATTTTAATTCATGAAAGGGTGCATTCCCAACTTTGACCTCTTTTTTCTCACCACTGCGTAAATCATAATAAGCAGCAAGAACACCACCCTTTTTCTCTTCCTCTTGTTCAGGTGTTTGTTCTGTTTCTTTTAGATTTGGTGATGTAGAGTTTTCTTTTGTCTCTCCTTCATCCATATGGATAAAGTTTTCATCTTCCCCAATTTCTTCTGGTGCTCGTGCATTGGCAGCCGCTTTTTGATCGTTCCCCACATCTATTTCTAAGCCATTGGCTGCACCTGCTTCCTCACGTGCGCTGTACTTAAAATCCCAAGAGCTACACATTTGTTCACTGATGAAAACAATAGGAAGTAGCTCACCTGTTATAGCTTTACCAAACCCACGCTTGGCAAGCACAAGTTTGCCATCAACAGGCTTTGCAACAGCATCATATTCTGCCGCAAGGCGTGCAGCAAAAGCCATATCACTTTCCGCTGTTTGGTCAATGTGACGCACAACAATCTTTGCTAACGTGGGATCAACCTTTGCTGTATAGCCATTGCGTTTTGCTATCTCTTGGATAATGTTGCCCAATGTTGTTTGATGATAAGACTGGCTTTTGGGTGTTCTGTAGGAAGTGTTCATTGAAGCCGCACGCCCTGTAACACTTAAGCTTTGTGGAGGGCTGCTTACCGATATTTCATCAATCAAGTAAGTGCCCATATCTCGCACGACTCCCCCTTCATAACCAAGAGTGAGAGAAATCACTGTTCCAATCAAAGGAATATCAAGAAAGCCATTGTCATTTTCCCGTGCACGATCATCAAGCTCTATGGTAACACGATCGCTTTTCTCTTCTGCTTCATCGGTGATTTCAATCGACAAAACATAATCCATTAAAGAGTTGGTAATGTCTTCACCATTTGCCGTAATCTTACAAAAAGGCTTCATGATTTGCTCCCCCAGATTCTAATCACTGGTGTGGCTTTAGGATAAGGGAGTGAAGGCAAAATGATTGTTATGCCTGCTTTTAACAGAGCGCCATAATTTGCAAGACCGTGGTTCGCAGCATAAACACGTTCAACAGCAAGGGCTTGCTGACCCTTGGGATAATATTTCCAGCAAATGGCATCAACCATATCGCCTTCTTCTGTGATGTAAAGATCACTCACCAACCCCCTCCATCTTCTCCGTATTCTTTTAATTTCACGGTAAATTCTTGTTTCTTGGGAGTGCCGTTTTTATGGAAAAAGCTTTGCTTTTCCTCAACAGAAAGAATGACAAACTTCCCTAAAATCCTCCCCTGTCCCGTCACAAGGATATGCGCACCGTTATGTGCCATTTTTCGCAGTTGTTCTATCTGTCCAGACCCACCTTTAAAGTCTGGATACACCACACCTGTTAAAGAAAATTCTGCATTGGCAACAGCTGGCAATTGCAGTGCAGCTTTTCTCCCCAATCGCCCCTGCTCAACCCATGGAATATCGTACAACAGATCAAGTTTTTGATAAGCTGCCGTTTCCACCGAAAAAATAAAATTTCCCAAAGCTAACATCATGGCAATTAATCCGAAAAGCTCGAAGCTATCGCCAAGCGTTGTTGTCTAGCATGACGTTCAAGAGCTTGATTAACAGCAGCATGAATGTCATTAGGAGAGCCACTTCCTCCCGAAATATTCAAATTGCTAATCGTGATAGAAGCATCTATTTCAGAAGGCTTATGAACCATGATTGGTTCAGAAATGTTAACAGCTTCAGCTTTTATTTTTGTCGTTTCAATTGAGTGATTACTGTTTTGTTGTTTAGGTGGAGTATTGGTAACAACTGTTGCATCGGCTATTCTCTTTACGCGTGCACCAGTTTCTTCAGTAAGATTTTTAATAGTCTCAGTTGAATTTTCGTTGATTGTAGCGCTAAAACCTAGCTTTTGTTGCATCCAATTTGGCATCCAGCTCGTCAATTTTTTAACCGCACCGTCAAGCCAATCGGACATCGTCTGCCATGCGCTTTTTATGCCATCCAAAAGTCCGCTAATCAGGTTAGCGCCTGCTTTGACCAAACTAAGCCCACAAAACCAATTAATAAATCCGCTGATTATATTTGCAAAAAAGTTCCATAACGCACCAAGAGACGTTATGATTTTATTCCAATGCTTATAAAGAAAATACCCCGCAGTCACGAGCAAGAAAATTCCGTTTACGCCTGGTATGAATAACGCAAGCAAAGCGCGTGAAAAGTTACCAACACTGCTGGTAATAGAGTCAAAAAAATGATCAAGATATTCAATGACCTGATCCCAATTCTTGTAAAAAAAATACCAAGAAATCGCAAGTGCTGCTATTGCGGCGATTATCCAGCCTATAGGTGTCGTTGCTATAGCAAAACCAAGCGTAACAAACGCTGCTCCAAGTGCAGCTAGTGATGCAATGAGTGGCCCAAAAATAAAAGAACCAAGTGCAACAAGACCAATCTTCAAGAGGGTTATTTCACCAATCAGCGGCTCCATCCACTTAAACCAGCCTTTAATCCTTTCTGTAATATTAGCAATATTCTTTCTTAAATCGGAAGCAGGATCCCATAGATCTTTAAGCACTTGTTTTAAGGATTTTGCCCATTGCGTAACCGTTGTTTGAATGAGTTCTCGGTTTTCATCAATCAATACGGAAAAGGCATCAATCAGATCGTTCATAACAGGCATGAAACGCGCCCCGATAAAACTAGCAACCCCACCTATTTTTTTCTTAAAAGCACCAAGCTTATCACTTAAATCTGCTGCATACTGTGCAACATCTGCCCCTATAAGCCATTTCCCCTTTCTTGCCTTTGCAAAAAGCTCTTTGATGGGCTCCATGCCTTGCGACAGCATGGTAGCCATTTCCTTGCCATCCCCACCAAAAAGCAGAGCCGCAATCTGTTGTCTTTGTGCTTGATTGTGCATCTTGCTCATCTTGTCGGTAATTTCTTCCAACAAAACTAAATTTGATTTAAGCTTCCCTGAAGCATCTTTGACAGAAATGCCAAGTGCCTCAAATCCCATAATACCTCTTCTTTGCCCTGCATATGCTTGTGCAGAACGCCTATTTAGCACCGCTAAAGATTGTTGAAAGAGTTCAGCAGAAGTCCCCGAATTATCCGCTGCATCACCCCATAATTGAAGTGCTGCAACACTCATGCCTAAATGCCGCGACGCATGGTAAAGACTATCCCCCATATGCATGGTTTTCATAGTGACAGCACTCAAACTTGCCACCAAACCACCACCAGCAATTCCTAAAGCACCAGAAAAGACCGCTGTGCGACTTGCCGCTGTGCCAAGGGCACTTTGAACACCCTTAAGACTTGCCGTCATCTTTGTTACCGCAGCAGAAAAGCGAGGCACACCCAACTTATGCGATAATTTCTCTGACAACTCTTTAAACTGCTTCTGCACACGCTTAAGAGGTGCGGTGATTTTATCCTCAAGCGTTAATCTTACCTTTGCGTCAGCAACTTTTTTGCTCATTTTGTTTATACCTTTCTGCGGCTTTTTTTCGCCAAAAGATTAACTCTTGCGGTTCCATTTCCAGCATGTCTGACAGTGGCCAATGAAAAACGATCGCTATATCTGCTATCAGTTTAGCGGCGGTCTCCCAGTCGAGGTATCCCGCCGCTTGATAAAAGATTCTAAAATCTCTCCAATGCTCGACAAATCTTCAATATCCAGTTCTCCAACCGCTTCATATGGCCATTCAGAAAGACGCGCGATCATTGCTATCGTTTGCTCGATCCCTTCCTTTTTATCAATCGCTTGCAAATCCTTTGTTTTCGCACGCCGTAAAGTGATTTCTGTATGTTCTTTTCCTTCAAATTTAACGGGAACAAGTAATTGATGGGTCATGCTTGGTTGTGTTGCCATTTTTATAATCCTAAAAGTTCTCTGTGTTTTGCTAATTGATCGACACCATTGAATTTTCTGACCATGTTGATCGCATCGATCTCGACAACCTCAACGTCCTTCTGAACATATTTGAAGTAATGCAATGTGAATGTCGCTGTAGACGTTGCTTTACTGCTTGGCTGCCATTCTGCCATTTCAAAACCTTTGCAAAGCCCTCGCATGGTGATGACCACCCCTTCTGCTGGTGTACCTTGCGCTTGCATCGAACTTCGCAAGGAGATGTCAACATCAGACCGTCCCAATTGCGTCATAAGCTCTGGAGAACAATCAGAAATGGTCATGGTCAGTGTTAAAACCTCAAGTCCCAGATCAAGCTCAATGGGCACATCCATGCCGCCGCCACGGTAACTTTCAACAACGAGGTTCAAATTCGGCAAAGTCACGCTTTCACACTTTGCCTGATAAGGAATGCCATCGACATAAATGTTAAAATATTTCAAAATCCGCGGTAAAATTGGTACAGCCATCAAGCAATCTCCTCTAAATAATCATTGGTAATGCGTGAACGGAAAGTGATGTGTTCTGCTGGTGTTGTCGGTGTAAATTCAACATTGAAATAAACTTTGCCGTCTTCGATAGCACTTGCTGTATTAAGCTCTGTATCAGGGGCGCAGCGCCCTCCAAGAATTGCCCCTTGTGCTTTTAAATCGCGCAAATAGGCATTGACGCTTTCGCTGACATCGCTCAGGTAGGTTGTTTTGATATTCCTATCGACAGCCCACAGATGCCCACGCAAAATGGCATCGTTAATCATATCCGCAGTTCTCACCACCGATAAAAAAGCAAATTTTGTATCACTTGAAAGCGTGCGGTTTCCCCATAAGCGATAACCGTTTTCGCGGATAATGGTTGTGATGTTTTGTTCATTGAGAAGATTGGCACGGCTAGATCTGTCCCCAATGGAAAAATCAATCGGGCGCGCGACACCAACAATTCCATTGATGACTTTATTTGAAGGAGAATGCCAGAAACCATGCGTGAAATCTGTTTTGGCTATAACACCTGCAAATGCTGCACTTGCAGGCTCTTCTGAGATGTTTCCATTACGATTCACATGCACAAAAGGATCAATGATGATAGCGCGCTTTGAATCAAAATCCTTTGCCACAGACAAAGCTGCTTCATCCATTGTGTTTGGTGCATCAATCACCACAATAGCACGCAGACGTTCAGCGATACCAAGAAGCTCTGCTGCTACAGGATTAGAGGTTGCTTTGGTTTCAGCTATAGCTGTAGCACCAGTTCCGTCACCTTCAATTGTTACACTTGGTGCAGTTTGGTAATCAAGACCATGCTCTTTGATGACAACAGAGGTGATTTTCCCGTCTGAAATAATCGCCTCTGCCTTCGCTCCACCTGCAATTTTAACCGTCGCTTGGCTATAACCGCTACCTTGGTTCGTAACGTTAATTTTGCTAAGGGTTACAGGACGCTTATGTGTAAAGCCTGGAGCGACCAAAATACGTGGCGTTTGCCCAAGAAGTGATTGCGCTCCAATCAAAGCATGGACACCTTCATAAGCACCATTGGCATTGACACCACCAAGAACATTAGCCAATGTTGTGTGTTCGTTATCGCCTTCCTCCACCCGTACGACAACAACAATGGCACCCACTTGCTTGAAAATCAGATCAAGAGCATTTGGCAAAGTCCCGCGTCGCTTGCCTATTTTATCAAGTTTGGCTGCTTGTAAGAGTGATCCTGACACCAAAACTGGTGTATTGAGCGGAAATGCTTGTGCATCCGCATCGGGTGCAGTCCCCACAATCCCGATAACGGCTGATTGAGCCGTACGAAGTGAGCGCGTACCGTCATCGGACTCGATAACTTCAACGCCGTGCAAAAAACCTGCTGCCATTTCTATGCTCCTTTTAATAATTGGCTAATTTAATGAATGGGAAAAATAAGGGGTGAAGTGCTGCTCTTGAGAACAATTTGACAATATACATAATATACGTATATTATGTAGTATGGGTATTTAGAGAGGCACAGAGTATGAAAAAATACAGTTTTACAGATGTGAACCGTGGCGCAGGCAATATTTTAGATGAAGCTATGTCTACGCCTGTAGCTTTAACGAAACGAGGACGTGAAAAGATCATCATGCTTCCCATCAATTTATATAATGAATTAATAAAACCTCGTTCTGCTGCACAATCTTTTGTCTATACAGATGCACCTAAGGATATATTAGACGACTTAGATCGTGGTTTAGATGATATTTTAAATGGCGATGAACATGTTTAAAGCAGGTGATGTTGTTCGATATTATTATTTGTGGCATACACAAGCGCAAAATGGAGAACATTCAGGACGGAAAGCGCGTCCTGCTTGTGTAATGGTTAAAACTGAAAGCCATCTTTTTTTGTTTCCGATTACTTCTCAAGAACCCCATACTTTGCAATTTAGCTTAAAAATACCTGAGATAGAATGTAAGCGTGTGGGCTTACAAAAACCATCTTGGGTGCGTGTTGATGAATTTAATGTTATTCCTTGTGGTGCTGTTTTTGATTTTGAAGATTTGAAACCACAAGGATGTTTTAGCCGTGCCTTCCTGCGTAAAATTGCACTTAAAATTAAGGAAGTTAAAGCAATAAAACCACTTGGAAAAGTTTCTAGACATTGAATCACTCACGCATAATTAAAAACACGTGCACCAACAGTTTAACATCTTGCTGGAAAGCCTGATCCATTATCCGAAAACCTCATGATTTGATGGCATAAACAACCGTTGCATTCACAGGTCGTGTTTCTACTTCACCCGTTGAAGAAAGGGTGATTTTATGCGTGTGGGCACCACTAAGTTCTGTTATTCCTGAGTTTTTAAAATTACCAAAAGCAGGATTCCTACCACCTATTGAACCAGCTCCTCTAGAAGTGTCCCAATAATAAAACTTGTGTGTATGCTCGCCTGCCTCTTCAATGGTGCAAGCATGCGTATGCGATTTTATGCTGTCTTTTTGTTCGGTTGCAAAATCTCTTTCTAGGTCTAAACCACGACCATCATCAAAGCCACGTAAAAACATTCCTCTAAAATCAGGAACTTTAAAGGTTGTCTCACTGTCGGCTCCCCATTGATCCCCTATTGCCTCAAATAATTGCGGATAATCTTTGCGCTCATAGGTCGCACCATCACATAAAAGCCAACCACTTGGCACTTTCTGCATGGCAAATGTAGCAATGAATCCAGCGGGAAAAATTGCCTTCATTTTTTGCTGAATGTCATCATAGATTTCCTGAAGTGCCGCAGCAGCTTCATCCTTTGTGGAATAAGTCTCCTCAAGTCCAACAATATCTTCCATTTTATGTTGGTGCGCCCCCAACAGCGATTTAGCACTACCAAAAGTAAAACGATTATTGCTTGACTTGTAGAGAACATAATTATTAGCCGCATCTTGTGCACCTTCGACATCTGCTAACTCAGAGAGTGCAAAACTTTTCTCCGCAGGCATCTTGTCTTTGAGAGCTGTCTCAAGACCTGTAACATCGCTTATCATATGTATATGTTGTGAAGGTGCTTTTTCGTTTGCTTGTTCTTCAATATCCGCAATGGCTTGGTCAATTTTTGTGAGGTTTTCACGCAAAATTGGAAATTCAGAACTGATAAAACGACCTTCTTGAGGCAATTCCATCTCTAACTTTTTTGTTTTTGCCATCTTTTTCTCCAATTACAGTATGCCTGCACCAAAATCACGCACCATCGAGCGCGCTGCAGGGCTACCCGTAAGTGTTAATTTCAACCGTGCTTGTTTGGCTGTTTTGTTATCACTGATAAATTTTCGCTCCACCCAAAGCGGTTCAGCAAGTTGCTCTGTCTCCTCCAACTTCAACGGAACAAAAGCACCATCATCGAATTGAATATCCATGCTGAAGGATGAACCACCCGGCAAAAAGCTTTTGATATAACTGGTGAGCTTTGATCTTTCACCAAAAGCAAAAGCGCGAGTAACATAGGTGGCTTGCTTGTTAATTTTTCCGGCAATCAATTGAACTGGAGCAAATAACACAGGCGAGAGCTTTTCAGTCCCCTTGAGAACAGCACGGAGTTGAACTTTTTCGCTGATATATTCTGTTAAACTGAGTAATTGAAACGGGAGAAGCTGGTAGACTGTGCCATTGTTTCTTTCAATCTCAAACACAACAGAACAATCACTGGAAGGCAATTCTATTGCTGCCCGCACTTGTAAATCTGAGCAATCAACAAGATCGAACTCTCCTAAATCGACAACTTTTTCTGTTTGTGTATAACGTGCTGCTAACACACGAAAGGTTAAGGCCTCATCTTGATGGGCTGTCCAGCTTCGCGCATTAACAGAAGAAAAACGCGGACCCGTTACATAAGGGTGGCTTGAGACAACTCTTTGCTTTTCTTCGTCAAAATCTCCAAGTTTGGCTAAAGCAATAGAGTGATTACCGTCATCGGTCTTAATGACAAACGCTGTTAAGCGATCATTAGACACTGTCAATGGTATATCATAGCGTGCCCCCACCCAACCTGTCTTTGCCTCGTTCATGGAATAAAATGTTTGCGCTTGAATATCAGCTGTAGGAGTGCCATTTTCTGTCGTCACTAAATCAATCACCAAATCATGCGCGGGATCACCAATTTTACAAAGGTAAAAATCAACACCGGTTATTTGCCGTGTTTCATCGGGGATGAACACTTGCGCTTGCGGATCAAATTGTGTCCATATCCGCACCGTTGTTGTCCGCCGCATGACTTGGACATCAATCACGCCTTGCCCTGTAAAAAGACCCGTTGCAGTTGTTCCCCCTTTGCCCCGCGCCACAACATTTTTTGTTCCTGCAGTAATGTTTTCAGGAATCTTCAATGTCCCTTCAAGGGTTCCCTTGGCATCAGCAACGAGACGACTCTTTGGCAAAACATTGACGCCATCAAAGGTCAAGCTTTCCAAGATTTCTCCTTTGCCAAAACCTTCAATTTTAAAGCCAAGGTCAATTGGTCTTAAGAATTCTATTTGCTCTTGGTGGGCATTGACCAATTCATCTTTTGTTTCTGTTGTTCGGATAGTGCTGCCACGATGCCAACCCACATTCAATTGATTGGTCACACTTGAAAGCCAATCGGTGCGCTGTACATGCCAAAAATCTGTAGCGGGGTTCAGGGTGAGCCTACCGGGAAGTGGTGCAAAATTTTGATAAGGATTGATTTTTTCGCAAGCCGTCCTCAATTCTTGTGCAATGATGACTTCATTGTCCCAATCAAGGGTGACAGGAGAGTGTAAAGGAGCAGTGTAAAATGTTGGCTCAATGGCAAGCTGTAAAATGCCATACCCAATGGCACCTGTTTGCGAAAATCCCTCATCTCTGTAAGAGTCATCAAGGAAAGGATCGACAAACATTCCTTTTTTTGCAACAGGCTCTTTTGCATCAACATTGCTTTTAATCCGCTCTAACTGCATGAGACGGTCAAGGGAGAGAACACGCTGAAAATAGCGCCACATCTCATCATAAGGAGCAACCCGGGTGCCGTCATTTTTGACAACGGGCACATCCATCCAATTATTGGTGATTGTCGCTAAAGACAACACATCATCAGGAACACTGGGTGCCATGGGGTCATCAGCTGAAACCCCTTTGATATAAACCACTGTGCCTTGCGTATTTAGACCAATCCGATCAATCCGTGGTAATTTATACGTATAACTGACAATGATATCACCCCCTTGTGCACCATCTGAAACAGTCATTTCTCGTGCTGTCACTTTATCAGCGGTAATTGGTGAACGATAGTGGTAGGTTACAGTGTAAACACTTCCCGGAAGAGGCTCATCACCAGCCAGCCCCCAATCAATCGTGTCACCGGTTTTTTTAAAATCAGTGCCTTCTTTAAACTCCTTGTTCCCTTGGATGACTTTAAGAAACGACGTGATACTTTTATCAGGCACGCCATCGCGTCCTGAAGCCACTGCACCCCGTGTTACATTCATAGTTTTTTCTTTGGTCAGCAAAAGAGAATGAATGGTGGCAACAGGAAAGTAATAGGGTTTAAAGGTAAAACTTGTTTCCCCTTGCTTTGGGGAAAAAATATGCGTTTCACTTGGAACAACCCCTTCAGAAAAATCTTCCAGTTTCTCGTATCTCAAAGCCGCAAGACGCTTGCGTTTAAAACCATTAATATTGGCTTCCCCTTCTTGAATACTGAAAACTTGGCTTTGTTCCTTTTTGCCCAAAGCTGTTACGCGGCAACCCCTGACAATATAGTGTCCATGGGCGCGATCGTAGGTTGCAATGGCTTGCATCGCCGGCTCAAGCAGTGATGGCGATTTTTGATCAATCAAAATGCCATCTTGCAGCACATAAACAGGGAAAAAAGCCCCTTCTTGAGGATCCTCTTTAAGTGCCCAGACCAGCTTGACGGTCTCGCGTGCTGCCCCTGGTTCACCTTCTGCCAATGTTCCCGCAACTTGACCCAACAACTGGGGATCATCCTCATGTGTGATCCACTGCTTTTGCAGTTTCACACCGATTTCAATGCGACCAACCATGGAAACATTCTCTAAAACAGCTCCTGAGACTGGAAAAATATCCCCTGCAATAAAAATCTTACCATCCGTTAAAGTAACAGTTTGGCTGTCTTTGTTTACAAAAGCATCAGCACGCTCAATGCGATCACCTTCTTTTGCCACCAATCGTCCTAAGCGATCATGACGCCCTCTGATGATTGTTTGCATCTCGTTCAACTCGCCGCTTTGAAGAAAAGAACGCTCTCCATAAAACACAACACTTTGTTGTTCATTTCTGCCCACAGACCTATCGATTGCGGATGGCAAACCACTTTCATGTTGCATGTTAAAACTCCAGTAAAATATTAAATTGTTCCCGAACATCGGCACGTAAAAGAATATTGAGGGAAGTTTTGAGTATCTCAACACCACCAGTAAGTTCATCTGCTCTAAGCCACAGCTTTCCCAAAGGCACATCTTTTGCAGGTGTGGCATGCACCAGAACAGAAACAGAAGCCGCTTGCCTACCATCAACATCATGAAAATCTGTCCGAGCAGCCATTAAGACCATTGTGCCGGTTGTTGAGGGCTTCAATCTCTCACCTGAATGGCTATAAACCCCATCTAATGCCTGTTCCACAGGCTGGACAATGTTGCATCGGCGAATGCCAATGACAGCATCATTCGTATCCCTCAAGACAAAATAAAGAGTTCGATTTCTAAACCACTGTGCCATCAGGATTCCACGTTTGGTGTTATCCACAGAATGCCAAGGAAAATTCGCCATTTCCCACGGATAATCAATCTCATTCCAGCTTAATTCTTCTTCAGTCTTATCAGTCCAATTACCAATAAGTGTGCCTTCTTCTTTTGTTAAAAGGTGTTTCTTAAATGTACTCTGACCAAAGGAAAATAAGGTGTCATCAGCGGTCATCCGCACACCGCTTTCACGTTCAAGCAGCGCATTGTCTAGTCTTGACATGTTCTCTTCGACAGCTCCAACGCTATACCCATGAGTGACGCGTCGAAAATCAGAACGCAAACTTTTAGACAGGTTTGTAATCGCCACAATTGCTTCGAGACTGCTTTGTTCAGGTAAACGATCAAAATTAAGCTGGAAGGAATTCCACCAGACACGCCCTGTCCATGCTGCTATAAAATGGGCTGAAAGCTCTAACCACTTTAGCCCCATAGCGATAGCTGCTAACGATCCACGTACCTGCTGCCATTTGGAACCTGTATCAAGCAAGTCATAAAGATTTGGAACATAAGGGGTTAACTCACCAAGCCCGTATTCTTCAATCAGCCACGGCAAAAAGCTTGGTGGACGGATTAGAAGCTTTGAACGTGAAATCCCCGAAATAATATCATCAACATCTTTATGAAAGTCACAAGCATTCGCAAGGCTTTTTTCAAATTCTGTTGCATTGGTTGGAAGTAAATATCCAACCATTAACGTGCCCTACCCTTAAAATTTAATGTAATTTTGCCAAGCGATAACACTTCCTCAGCTGAAACAGCAATATCCTTTATTGGCTCCAAAGCAAGGATTTTCTGCACACCAGGAATCATCAATTTTGACACCCACCATGATAAACTTAACTCGCGACCAAGAGTTTGTTCTTGCCTCCATGCCGCTCTTAAATTTGCTTCCATTTGTGCTAAAATTGTCAGGGCTGTTTCTTGCAACAGCCAAACATCGGCTTCCAAAGCTATAACCTTAGCTACAGCCGCATGAACAACAATCGTATCATTGGTCATAATCACATTCTTTTTGTGAAGCGCTTCCGAAACCTTCTTGATAAGCTCTTGACTGGCTGTTTCTTCATTGTTGCTGAAAATAGCAACATGAATGGTTGGGTCTTTCCCTGTACGATAAACAATGGCATCTTTAACGCGACTGTCTGCTGACAGAGCCACAAATTTGTAATAAGGCTCTGTCCCACTCCCTTTGCCACCACGGACATGAAGCCTGATACGTTCACGGTATTTATCATCACTTTCCTCTTCCATTCGGTAAACACCGTGCCAATCTCCCAAAGCATCAAGAGAAGTGCCCGTTGCAAAATCAAGAATGTTGTTGCGTACTGCTTCATTAATGCGTTGTCTTAAAAGCAGTTCTCTATAGCTAAAAGCCTCAATGACTTTTAAAGCTGGATCACTTTCAAGAAACGTGTAATTTGGTAACTGTTCTTTTAAATGCGCAAGACTTGCTGCACGGATTTCCTCAAAAGAAAGTTCCGAGAGAATTTCAGGTTTAACAAAGGTTTGACTCATTTTATCAGCAACCCTTCCATGGCAATGGGTTTGCCTGAAGGCAAATAAATTCCTGTAAACGACAAGGAAACTTTTCCAGCCTCAACCAATTTCAAGTCAATCTCTTTAAGTTTAAAACGCGGTTCCCACTGATCTAAAGCCTCCGCAATCGCCGCATAAAGCAAAACCGCAAAAGCGTCATTAACGGGGGCATCAATCAGTTCAGGAACCCGTGAACCATAATCCCGCCGCATCACACGCGTGCCAATCCGTGTGGACAAAATATCAAGGATCGATTGACGTAAGTGATCGATACCAGAAAGCAACTTTCCTGTTGTGCGATCCATTCCTCTGTTCACTTTGGAACTCCTGTTATGGAACTACCAGAGGCAACACCACTATGAACGTGAGAGGCGCCTATATTTTTACCGCTATGGGTCAAGGAGCTGCTCTTTATTGAAACATCCCCACCAGCTTTCAGAGAAAGATTGCCCTCTGCGCTTAAACGCATGTCCCCTTCTGAAGCAATTTTAAGACCATCAGGGGCTGTAAGCTCTAACATGCCACCCTCTCCTTTAACGCAAACGCCATCAGAAATCGTGAGGATAAACTTTCCTCCTGATTTAATGGAGAGGGCATAAGTATTTTGTTCATCATCATATTCAATGGTTGTCCCGTCAGGATAGATGGTTTTGTGAAGACTCCCTTTATCAACTGCTTGGGTCTCATCGGTATGAATGGAACCAATAATCACCCCTTGCGATAAATCTCCCGATGACGACACAACAACAACTTGCTCGCCAACATCACGTCCTTCATAAGAACGGGTTTTTCCAGCACGGGCTTGTGTATCTGGAATCCAGTCACTGACCAAAGTGCCACTTCTTACTCGATAACGGGTGTTTTTATAATCCGCATGGCTAATCTTGCCCACAACAACCATATTAGCCACACGCCTTTTTAAATCTGTGATTTCCTTGTCGCGTCTCTCAAGCATGAAACCCCTCAATCTTTTGATATTTATCTTCGTTTTTTCTCCCCGTTTCGGGAGCAAAACCAACAAAAGGCTCAACAAGTCTTGCTTCTATACTTCCTTCATCTGCATCAGGAATATTCGTTACGTAAGTGACTTCAAAAGTTAAAATGGCTCCATGAAGTGCTAAAGCACCATTATCGCCAAAGGCAAAAGCAATATTCTGTAACCGACAGCTCTCAACCCTATTGTTTAAATTGGGATTACTATAAAAGATGTTCTCAACTTCCCATGCCAACTGATCTACACAGCGTGCACCATCTTCTTGCGTTGCGTAACATTCAACATCAACGGTTAAAATACGCCGCCGTAATCCATAATCATGCCCCTGTTCCAGTGTTTCGTTTTGTGTGGACACATTAATGGCAGGCATGCTCTCAACAGAGAAATTAAAATCCCGCATATTGAAAACATTCTCACAAGCAACTGTTTTTGCTGCTTTTATCAAGGCAACAAAGCTTGCTCTTATCGTCTCTCTCGGGGGCATCAATGCTCCTGTTTAATAAGTTGATTTTATTATATTTTGTAGATATGTTTTATGAGCAGCCGTTAACATGCAGTACAAGGAAATCAGCCTTTATGAAGACCTCAAAATTAAAACAAATGCCTGTTTTTAAAACGGATGCAGAAGCAGAAAACTTTGTTGATACTGCTGATCTTACTGATTATGATTTAACTGGCTTTAAACCTGTTCGTTTTGAGCTTTTATCTAAAAAAGATCATCCAAATTAATTCTATCTCTATGAAAAGAGCTAAGCATGAACAATAACCATTATACGTATCGTGTTTTGTGGTCACAAGAAGATGAAAAATATATTGGTTTATGTGCTGAATTTCCATCTCTTTCATGGTTAAGCAATCAAGAAGAAAATGCTTTAAAAGGCATTATGAACCTCGTTTCAGAAATTGTTAAAGACATGCAACGCAATGGAGAAGATGTTCCTATTCCTTTATCACAATAGGTATATTTATCTCCCCCTGCGTTAATGAACCTCCCCACTTAAAAATAGAGAGGATATTTTATGTTTTTAAGCTACTTTTTTAAGTGGATTTTCTAAAACGCGTTTTGCTTCTGCAATTAAGGCTTTATAGTGTTTGTTCTCTTCATCCACCTTAAAAGCATCAACAAGACGCTTATGAATTGGCCCCAAAAGATACAAAGTCTTTTCAGCAGGTCTCATATCATCCCAATAACTTGGTAAATCAAATCGTGTATCACGGTCATTATCAATCAATTGGTTTTTTAACTTTTTCTCACACTCAATGAAGTAACGACGTGCTTGACGTCCTTTTTCATTCCGTTCAACCATGGCAAGTTCTTTCGCCATGTCGAGTGTGAGGTGGTATTCCTTAGAAGGACGTCCTCCTTGAGAGTTTTCGCCAAAATTGGCGAAAACTATATAATCCTGATTTTCTATAAATTCGTATTTATTGATACGGTCTTTAACCCAATTGGAAAAATCTTTTCCTACTTCCAAAAACGCATGCAATTCACGTGCATTTACTGTTTGAACAGTTTCCTGATCGATGATTTGTTCTGTAATTTTTATAAGAGTGTTCATGATTGAACTCCTATCGATTAAAGGTTTTCTATTGACACTCTAGAAGAGTGCCGGGTGCTAGAAAACACGGTCGATAGTCCGTCGTTACGCTTTCCCCATAAAAGGTATTGTATAGCGTAACCACACCCGACAAGGTCATTATACGCAGCAAGCGCATGATGAGTCAAAGTCTTTAATGTGCGGAAAAGAGATTGTTTCGGCAATCTATCCGCTATCGATCTAAGGTGTTTTCTACGCACCTGAACCAACGATAGACATATTCTTGACATATTGTCAACGAATAAAATTTCCTTCCGCTCATTTTTATCTTTTACACCAAGCATCGCCTCTGGACTGGAGTAATCAATCTGTGGTGCTGATACTTGCTTCGCACGTCGCTCGCACTCGATAAAATACTGCCGTGCTTGTTTGCCTTTCTCGTTACGCTCAACCATGGCAAGTTCTTTCGCCATGTCGAGTGTGAGGTGATATTCTATACTTGGACGACCACCTTGAGGTTTTACTCTTTTTTGAGTAAAACTTACAAAGTCTTGGTTTTCTTTAAAATTATACTCTTCAATTCTTCGTATAATCCAATCATTAAAGCGCACATTAGCTTCTAGAAAATTATAAAGCTCACGCGCGTTTACCGTTTGGACAATTTCTTGCCCGATCGCTTGTTCTGATATTGGTATGAGAGCCATTGCTAACTCCTTATCGTTAGAGGTTTGTTATTGACACCCTAGAAGAGTGCCGGGCGCTAACAAACACGGCGATAAGTCCGTCGTTACACTTTCCCCTGAAAGAGTATTGTATAGTGTAACCACACCCGACAAAATCATTGTACACATGTAGTGTATCATGAGTCAAAACATTAATGAGCGGGAAAAGATTATCCGGTAATCTAACCGCTTATCGCTTAAGGTGTTTGTTAGGCACCTGAATCAACAATAGACATATTCCTGACATATTGTCAAGAAACAAAGTAAGCTTTTAAAAATAGAGATATATTATTATTTTTCCTCCCGTAAAATCAGCTTATACATTCCAGATTCAGAAGCTTGTACATCTGTTACAATGAAATGCTCTTGAGAAGAAGCGTTGCTGTTTTCAGGAGACATGACAACGACGCTATCTTGAGGCTTTGGTGGTGCCCCTCCAATGTCATTATTACAAACATCCAGCTCTTTTCTTGGGATCGTTGTATTTATTCTGCCGCCTGCTTCCGATTCTGAATGCTTGATGCTATAAATTGCTGTGATATTAAAAGACTGCCCTGTTTCTTTTCGTGTGTAGACAACAGGCTGCCCAAAGGTGTTGCGCACATCTTTTACCATTTGCTTGAGAAGCCCGTGCCATAACATTATTTCGCTCCTATAACGCCTTTAAAGAGCATTTCAGGACGTGTACAAATGTAAAGCGGATAACTGTACACTTCAGGTTTTACCCATGCGTTGCGCTCATGATCTGCTATGAGAAGGGTATAAAGAGGCTTTCCAACTGTATTAGCAAAATCTAAAGATTCCCCTGGTGCAAAGGTTTTCTGAAACACACCTGGTGTATCAACAGGAAAGAATTGACATTCATCAGGCTTAATCCCTATTGCACGTTTTGTCCCAGCTTTAGCACTAACGTTATAGTTATGAATGCTTCGGTAATTAATAAAAGTTACCCCAGCAAAATCAAAGCTGCCAAAGCTTCCTGATCCAAGAGCACTTGGTGTTGCAACGCCTCTTGTGCTATTTAACGTCTGCGCTAAAGCGGTATTTAAATAGGTTTCACGAATTGTTTTGTGGTTTTTTAATTTGGAAAAGAATTCATTTCCACAAAGCCCTATAATCCGTGAACGATCCGTAAACGCACCCTTTGATGCCTCAATCATCTTCATAATCACTTGATCGACAATATCAGCAATATCTGTCTCTTCCGTGTTTAATTTAAAATCGATGGGCTCTGGTGGTTTGATTTCCCATTCCTTATACCAATCGACAATCACTGATCCATCGGCGTCAAGGACAACGCCTTGAATAGCGCCAAGCTGCATATTCTCCCATGTCAATTCAATTTCAGAAATCAGCTTTTTTTGTTTGCGAGCGATATATTTCATCGCTACCTCAAGCTGATCCTCTGTTCCAAATTCTCGACGATTTTGGATTTCTTCTGACTTTATCGTATCACTTTTGGCAATACGGGTTGTTTTGAAAAAACGAAGATTACGCCCATCTCTATCCGCTTCAATTAAAGGGGCTCCACGTTCACTCGTTTGAATCAGCGATAAAGTATTATCACGTCTCTCTATACCAACAACCGTCGTGCTTGTCTCAACATCCTCAAAAAGATTAAGAGAGCTGATAAGGCTTGGCTGGAATTCGTAATTTTCAATCGCTTTCATCATTGTTGTGGCTGAGAAAGCGTCGTGTTTAAAAAAGTTCATGTCCATGTGCGCATTCTCCTATCGCAACATAATTTTATTTTTTTCTTCTAAAGATTGAATGGCTACTTGCTTTTGCTCATCTGTAATTGTATTCGGCCATATCAATTCAGAAGCTTTTACAGTACACAAGCGTGCTGTAATCACCGCGCGCCGATCTGTCTTTGTTACATCAACATTGGCATAAGAAATGCCTGCTGGCACTTTGCTTCCATCCACAGCTTTGGGATTAAGCGGAACATATTTTCCCGTTGCAGTCACTTTTCCCATGACAGTTCCTGCCATAATTTCCGCCCCTGATGCGAAGATAACCTCTTCATGAGATAAATCGGGATCATAACGCCCAAGATAAGCGCTATCACGAATGTCTTCATAAAAAATATCACTCATTTTATTTCCTCCCATTCACTGCTTTCCAAGCTGTTTCCCATTTTGCATGAATCTTCGCCTTACTATTCCCGTCTTGATGCGGAACATAAGGCGACGCTTTTAAAGACGCACTCTTGGAAGAAGCAGCCATCAAAACCGCATGGCGTGCTTTTTCTAGGCTCATGCCACTTTCAATAGCCTTCTCTGCATCAAAAGAGACGCCTAAGCGCTTTGCTTGCTTTTCAAGATTTGTTAAGGCACGTGCACGTTTTCTTTCTTGTTCACGCACGGCTTGAACACTTTTGTGCGTACCTTCTTCGTCATCGTCTTCCCCATCTTCGTCGTTTTCCTCTTCTTCATCAAAGACTTTGGCATTAATGTCGATGTCATCATCGTCTTCGTCTTCCTCAGTGACATCGATAATCTCTTCTTCGTCGTCTTCTTTGATAATGTCTTCTTCGGCGCGGTATTTTGTGCGTGCCATGTGTTTGATCCTTCTTGTTCTGTTGATGTTGGAGGAGATTTTATGGAATCCGTTAAGGCTTCCAAAGCTTGCGCAAATGTGCCTTGCGCATCGGCTAATCCAAGCTCTACAGCTTGGCTGCCTATAAAAGTTTCTGCCTTAGTCTCTCGAATTGCAGCAGCGCTGATTGGTCTATTTTGCGCAACCAAATCGACAAACATATCGTAGAGCAGCCCACAATCTGCTTGCATTTTCTCAAGTGCTCGTTCCGCTAAAGGTTCATGAGAGTTGCCGTGGACTTTGTGGTCACCCTCAAAAACAAAAGTCCATTTATGGCCATTCTTTTCATCGGCACGGGATTGATCAAGATGCGCACAAACAACACCGATGGAGCCAACAACACTCGTACGTGCAACCCAAATTTGCGACGCAGCACAGGCAATCGCATAAGCCGCAGAGCAAGCAAATTCATTGGCATGTGCCCAAATGGGTTTATTGTATGCCTGTGACAAAGTGCGAAACTCGTCGACCAAATCAAACACACCGCCCGCTTCTCCACCACCACTGTCAATATCCAGCAGAACAGCGTGAACATCAGGCTGCGCAATGGCTTCACGAAAAGATGCTCCTAAACCTTCATAAGAAGTCAAACCAGATGCAGTCTCAAGCCATGCCCCACGACGCACGAGCGTGCCATGAACAGGGATAATCGCAATATTGTTTTGTACCCTATAAGTCTCAGGGAGTCTGAAAGCCGCCACATCACTTGCCAAAAAAGCTCCAGTAGCAAGTCTTTCCCCATTTAAAAGACGCGGAGCAAGAGCATTCAGAATAACATCAAGCTTTGTGGAGGCAAGCATATGAGGCACACCGAAAAGCCGTGATGCCAAAAACGGCATATCAAGGTTACTCGCCATGGCTTTGTGCCTCGCTACCTTGATTACTTTCAGTGTCATCATTAGAATCTTCATCATCAATTACTTTATGATCGATGGAGAGATCAGCCATATCTGTATCAAAGAATAAGCCGCGCGCTTGAGCATCTTTGCGTTCTTCCTCAAGCTCAACATGAATGCCATCAATATCAAAACCGCGTTCAGCAAGTGCCATACGCCGTGTTTTTAAGCCTGCGCGAATTTCTTCTTTTTCTGCCGAAATATCCTTGAGCGGATCAATCATTTCAAGCGGCGGGGCAAAGCTTTCACATTGTATCCATGGCAAATAATTTTCTTCCCACCCTGGCAAATCAACACAGCCACCAAGCACAGCCATTTCAACGAAACGTTCCCAAACAATGCGGTTAAACTGAAAAGCTATAATATGCTCGCGCCATTGTTTGACGTGGCGTCTAAACTGAATGATCGATGTACGCACATTGGAAAAGTTGCCCCGCGTCACATCCCCCGTCACAACCGCATAAGGCATGTTGAGAGCTGCACAAATTTTTAAAGCATTATGAAATTGAAAAGCTTCATAAGATCCTCCAACCTCTACGGGATTAGAAAACTTGATGTCCGTTCCCTCTGCTATTTCTTGGATTCCACCTGTCTCAAATATAAGAGGAGGCTTATCTTGCTGTTCTTTGTTGCTTTCTTTGCGGTTCTCAGGCAAACCTCCATAACCGTCATTAGAACGCGTAATAAACCCTGCAAAAAGAGCAGCTGTTCTTTTCCTATCAATCTCGGCATCATCATAAGCTTCAAGCTGAAAAATCTTAACCAGACTACGTGTCACTTTTGGTGATCCACGCAATTGTCCTGCAATACGCCTTTCTTTAACGTGGATCACCATTTCAGCAGGAACTCTTACACGCTCTTGACTTCTAAATGCTCCGCTCAATGGACTGCTATCATAAGGATGATGCTTCCAAAAATGGTACGCAACACGCTTTCCACTGGCATTAAACTCAATCCCCATGCGGATATAATTGCCTTCAATTTCAGCAACCCCGCTATAGGTTAAATCAAGCATTTCTGCAGGATAAATTTGCAATTGAAGCGGTACACCGGAACGCCCATAATGATCAACGTAATGCAATCTCACAAAACATTCGCCGGTTAAAAAAACTTCCCGCGCAATGGTTGCTTGGAGACCATAAAAATTGGCATCTTCATCGTAATCCGCCTCATCAACCCATTGCCACCAAAGATCAAGCAGCTTCTTCTTTTCTTCCTGAAAGCCTTCAATTCTAGGATAGGGTTTAATTCCATCACTGATAGCTGCCGAGACCCATTCTTCTGTTGCAGAACCGTAAAGCGCCTCATTGTCATAGAGCCACCTTGACCGTGCAATAATGGTATCACCTGTCGCTTCAATCGCTTGGTTAATATGTTTTTTGGCAGGGTTTAATCCCCTCATACGACGGCTACGGCTTGCTGCTTCAAAGGGTGGATTATGCTCACCAGAAACGCGAAAAAAGTCCGTTACCTTACTCAATAATCCAGCCATCAATAACCGCGCCTCGCATCAATATAGAAAACACGAGAGCTCCCGCGCCCTTCAAGCTCTGCTATTTGCTTATCCAGCAGTGCAAGTGCCTTGCGTAATTCTTCAACAGAGCGGCTCCCAACCTGCTTGTCACCATGACGCACAAATTGTGCTCCTGAATAAAGAGACTCCTCAAGTTGCTCTCGCCTTCCTTTTAATTCTGCAATTTTTTCACTTTTGCTTTTCAATGGACTTAAATTCTCACTCATAAAATATCCCACTCTCTTTGCATGTAAGGATTGACTGATCTCTTTAATTGTCTCCTTTGAGGCTGTGTTGTTTGAAACTGTTCTGAAACAGGCATTGTACTCTCTGAAGACGCCTCAACATTTTTCAAGCTTTCCAAGCGCTCTTCTAAAATATCAACCTCTTCATTGAGGTTCAGACCCGCTGAAATCAGACCTTGCAAAGCCGCATAAGCATAAACGCGGCAATCTAAAGCCTCATTTCTGGCTTTTTCACTTTTCTGCCATTCGATGCGCTTAAAGCCTTTGAAATATTTGATGACCTTTTTTTCAGCTGTCAGCTGCTCGAAATATTCCTGATCGAGGTTCATATGAAAGTGTGTTGCCCCTGCTCCTGAAGCCTCTGCACCTGACTTCTTAAAACGTGCTGTAATAATATCTTTGGCAGCATCAACACCCACCATATAAAGGTTAATCTGTCGTCCCCTGTTTTTTCTGCTCGGACGACGTGGCCATACCGCTCGCCATCCTGCCTGACCTTTTACTCCCCATATGCGCCTTCCCTCGCGAGGACGGACATAATTGTAAACAGCCTGTGTGTGGCCACCCCCTGTATCAATACAAGCTGCCGTAATCCTTATGCCATTTTTATAACCTGCATGTGGCCAGCGTTTTGCAAGATATTCATCTAATTGATCCCAAACTTCAAAGGAGGACGGATCACCTAAGATCACTTGATAATCAATATGCCAGCTTTCTTCACCACGTCCCCACCCGACAACTTCCAATTCTAATCGATCATTTTGCACATCAATTCCCGCTGTCAACAACACAGCTTGTGGCGGTGCAAGGGGATACTCTTCACGCCGTGCATAGAGGCTCTCAGGATCAATAACCTCACCCGTTTTATCCTCCCAAGGCTCTCCAAGAACAGTGTTCACAAAAGGCTGTAAAAGTGCCGGATCATCTTTGGCATCTAAAAATTCACGTGCACACTCCCCCCATGTCAACCACGGTGAATAGAGCGCTGAAATATGGTACGAACGCAAATTCGGTCGGCTTGATTCACTAGTGGGAACCCAACACGCACCCCTTTCCTCAGACATCAAATCTTCTTTGCGATGCTCTGCATGCTCATGACCACAATGCGCACAAACAAAAACCGCCTTTTCTGGTGATCCTTTCGGCCATTTTATTTGCGACCAAACAATCGGCTGTAACGTGCCACACGCATCACAAGGCACGTTGTAATATCTCTGATCTCCAAGCACAAAATCCTTGGCTATACGGCTAGTGTCACGATGTGTTGGTGTCGACAATTTAAAAATCTTCCTTTGTACAAAAGTTGATGTACGCTTTTCGGCAATCACCACAGGATCACCTTCGTTATCCACGCTCAAAGGATAGGCATCGACCTCATCCAAAATCAGATAACGAATAGGCATAGAACGAAGCCCAGCAGCACTATTGGCTCCTGTGAGCATTAAGACGCCCCCATCAAACTCCTTCGAGAACATTGTGTTACCACTGTCGCGTGCACGAGCGGGGGCAATCCGTTCACTTAAAGCAGGGCTTGCTGTAATCATCGGATCAAGACGAGTCTTCGACAGTTTCTTTGCTGTCTCAACCGTCGGCATCACGTAGAGTGCTGGACTCGGGCTAAAATGAATCGCATAACCACAGAAATTCAGTCCTGCCTCTGACATGCCAACCTGCGCACCTTTCATCACAATGGTTGTTTCAATCGGCACGTAAGAAGACAGATTATCCATGATTTCCCGCAAATATGGAGTACGTTTTGTTCTCCACAATCCAGGCTCTGCACTTGCTACCGTGCTCAAATATCTATTTTTATCCGCCCATTCTGAAACCTTGTATGGTGGGTCAGGCTGTCGAGCTTCATTGGCATGCGAAAAAAACTCTTTTACCGCACGATCATCCATGGTTCACTTGCTCTTATTCAGAGGGGCTCGGATCATGAAAAGGAACAGGGATATGAACTTCTTCCAGCAAAGCTTTTCTCATAAAGTAATCAAGAGCACCAATAAGACTGGCTGCATCACACTCAACTTGAGCAGCAATACTTGCACCAAAACGATGCGGAAAATTCAACATCGCATCACGATGGGCTCTTCCAAAATCACGCGCTGCCTTTTTTACTTCTTCTCGATCAACCGTTGTCTCACGCAATCGTTCAAGCGCAATCTGTTCACTTTCCAGCGCAACTTGCATCCTCTTGAGTTTGATTTCGTATTCATTCGCTCCGTCTATGGAATCTTTTTTAATTTTTGTACAAGGACGACCAGAAGATGTTGAAAATGATTGAGCCCGCTTAGTTGGATTCTTATTCCATATGGCTCTCGCAACCTCTTCATCAACCGAACCATCTGCAAAAATCGCTTCATCAAATTTGCCCGTCTTAAAGCGAGAAACCACTGCATTCGCAGACACACCCATCTGTTTCGCAAACGCGCGAACCGATATGCCTTGCCTACCCTTATTGTTCATTGGATACTCATTCGTTCTTAATGAATTTTTGGAAAAATATTACAATCTACGAATATATTTTGATGTTGATTTTTTTTTACTAAAAATGGCGCTTATGACGTTAAAATTGTAGATTATCATTGATGTGAAAAGGAACCTTAATATGAAGAATTATATAGCGATCCACCCTGGAGAAATTCTACGAGAAGAATACTTAAAAGAATATGCCCTTTCTGCTTATGCTCTTGCAAAAGCATTGAATGTGCCACGTACACGCATAGAACGGATCATTGCTGAAAATAGTCCTGTAACACCTGATACAGCTTTAAGATTAGCTTATTTTTTTGATACTACAGCTGAATTCTGGCTTAACATGCAAGCTGCTTACGACGTTAATATTTTGCAATCAGAAAAAGCTGAAGAATTTGCCAAAATAGATAAATTTAGAAGTGCTCAATGACTATCAAAAAAACCTTTAAAGAAAAATGCAATTACACAAAAGAGGACTGGGAAGCGGTAAATTCACCACCACTCACAGATGAAGAACTTGCACGCCTAAAACCCGCAAAAAAGGTTTTACCTGCTTCTTTTTTCAAGCATATAGCAGAAGAGCGCCGTAAGCGTGGACGTCCTTCAATTGAATCTCCTAAACAAGCAATTACCCTACGTCTTGATCCCGAGGTTATTGCCTTTTTTAAAAAACAAGGCAAAAACTGGCGCACACGTATGAGCGAAGCGCTAAAAAAAGCAAGTGATGAATTTAAATATACATCCTAGCTTTCTCCCCACCTTGAAGATGGGAAGATAGATCATATTCCTTTCAAGTTAAGCCACTTTTTTAAGTGGGTTTTCTAAACTTGGATCATATGCCTTCAACAAAGGATCGATACCACGAGGAAACTCCGAATCTCCAAAGTCTGTAAGAACCGTTAAAAGCTTAATAATATGCGCATTTTTCTTGATCTTTGAAACCAAAGCTTCTTCTACTACGCTCATGGTATTAGCTATAGCAGTACTTTCCTCATCTCCAACACCACCACGATTGCAAAGCTTAAACAACGCTATCCACAAATCACACAAAGAGTCGATATCAGTATTCATTGTACACCCCCATGGATTTCTTCTCTCAAGAATGCCAAGCCTTTTGTTGTGATTTTTGTTGAGGGCAGGACTTTTTCTGTGCCATCAGGTCTTTGAATCGTGATAGTCGGGCAATCCATCAGACCTCTCTTGATCTTGTCTTGATAAGGCAATAATGCAGAACCCGGAGCACGTCGATAAACCCAATCATTCCCACGCAAATAATCAATTAAATCCTTTGGTCGTATCTCCAATACCTTTGCTGCCTCTGTGAGGCCAAACAAACCATCAGAGCGAGTTAAACCTTCAAGTGTCTTTGCTTTCGGTTCTAATTTAGCAATGATAGCATCCTTTTTTTCTATCTGTCCTTGCAGATGTGTTAAAAAGCCGAGCATCGCCTCTGGACTGGAATAATCAATCTGTGGTGCAGCGATTTGCTTCGCACGTCGCTCACACTCGATAAAATACTGACGTGCTTGTTTGCCTTTTTCGTTACGCTCTACCATGGCAAGCTCTTTTGCCATATCTAAGGTAAGAGCATAATCCTTAGAAGGACGACCGCCTTGAAGGTTTTCGCCAAAATTGGTGAAAACTATATAGTCTTGATTTTCTATAAAATTGTATCTATTGATACGATCTTTAATCCAATTTGAAAAATCTTTTCCTACTTCCAGAAACGCGTGCAATTCACGCGCGTTTACCGTTTGAACAGTTTCCTGTTCTATAATTTTTTCTGTAATTTCTATGAGATCGTTCATAATGAACTCCTAGTTGTAAGAGGTTTTTGATTGACACTCAAGAAGAGTGCCGGGTGCTCAAAAACACGGCAACTAGTCCGTCGTTACACTTTCCCCTAAAAGGGTATTGTATAGTGTAACCACACCCGACAAAATCACTATATGCCACAAGCACACAATGAGTCAAAGTCTTTAAAATGCACAGAAGACTGATTATTTCGGTAATCAATCCGCTAGTTGTTTTAAGGTGTTTTTGAGGCACCTGAATCAACGATAGACATATTTCTGACATATTGTCAATAGATAAAATTACTTTCTGTTCGGCATTTTATTAATCTTATCTACGCTTCCAATCGCTTGCAAAATACTGACTCGATCGATGTTTCAAAGAAACTGCCATGGATCAATAATAGCAACACCTGTGTCTATAAAATCTTTTACATTATGCGTCACAACTGTGAAACCATGAACTAAAGCTGTAGCGGCAATGAGCATGTCACTTGCGGGTTTTGGATCAGGAATATGAAGCTTTGCGCATTGGCGAACAACAGACAAATCAATAGGCAAAATCTTATTGGCAAAAAATGGTAAAACATACCCATCAAGCCACTGACGCAACAATTTTCCTTGTATTTTATCCTTTCGCTCTACACGTAATATACCATGCTCTAATTCAAAAACTGTCATCACAGAAAGGTAAAGCTGTGCACTATGTATTTGTGATAGCCAGTGACAAACATTCTCATTGGCTCGTCCAGAATTTACTTTGCGCAATTCAGAAATAACATTTGTATCGAGGAGAAACATTAAAAAACTTCCCGTTCCTCATTCAGAAGAGGCATCCGCTCCGTCTCTAAATCAATATCCGCAAGGTCAATATCTGAACAGGCGGGCATCGCCAAACGTTTCAGAATATCACCAACACCTTGCTCCGTTATTTCCTTATAAGCTTCCATTGACATTAGAACATGCGTGGGCTTGCCTCGATCAGTAATAAAGACTGTATCTTTGCAAGCAACTCGTTTCGCTTTGCTGACTTCATGATTAAAATCGCGGCTTGTAATAATAACAGGCATGATTAGTTCCAATTCTATTATGTAGTTATGTTACTACATAAAGATAGCGTCGTCCAGAGTGATTTTCAACAATATAAATAGTTCCTTATAAAATACGGCTGCTTCCCACCGAAAATGAAAAGGTGTGTCATAATTGAATTTTGAACGTTGTAAAATTTCTTTTCATTAAAAATAATCTACACTGTACAGTCTGCGCATTAAAATTAATTGTTTTCAATGGTTTATGTGTACAATGCACAGTCATTTTTAAAATTCTGTCGCTAGCGATAGTTCGCGGTTGCCTGCCCCGCAACAAGCCCAACCCGCTGGGAAGTACCTTTTGTATTGATTTTATTGATTTTTTTGGAAATAAATAGGAGATATATAATTGGTCATCTTCTTTGAATTAACATCCTCTCCACTCTGAAAGTGGAGAAGATAAGATTATATTTTAAATTAAGCTGTTTTCACTACAGATGTATCTAAAACGTGTTTTGCTTCTGCAATGAGAGCTTTGTAGTTTCTGTTCTCTTCTTCTAATTTAAATGCTTCAACAAGACGCTTATGAATTGGCCCCAAAAGATACAAAGCCTTTTCAGCAGGTCTCATATCATCCCAATAACTTGGTAAATCAAATCGTGTATCACGATCAACAGATTGATTTTTTAATTCATAAAAAGCTTTTACAAGTGCTTTTTTAAACTTACGTACCATGTCGTTGTTGCGCATATATGTCATAAGTAAAGTTGCTTGCGGTTCATTGAGGACAGCAATCTCTCTTTTTTGTCTTCCACCTGTAGTTTCAAAGGGTACGATTTCAAATCCAACCCTTCCAAATTCCTCAAAGTCTTTACGATTATTGCGTATAAGCTTGATGACAGTAGCGTGTCCATTCCCTACACCTTCAGCAATTTTCAAAGAGGTTGTAACGGCAATATCATCATTATTAATTGTTACTAAATCGTTCATGATGAACTCCTTATGGTTAAGCGTTTTCATTAATACTTTTAAAAAGGTATCGGGCGCTGAAAACACGGCCATAAGTCCGTCGTTACACTTTCCCCGTAAGGGTATTGTATAGTGTAACCACACCCGATGGGGTCATTATACACTTGTTGCATATAATGAGTCAAAGTCTTCAATGTACGGAAAAAGATTGTTTCGGCAACCCATCCGCTTATGGTTTTAAAGTGTTTTCAGGCACCTGATTTAACGGTATACATTTTCCATGAATCTTGTCAAGTAATAAGATTATTGCTGATTATAGCACACAAACATCACTTAGAACGTGCTTTAGCCCTGTTCTTTGCAGCATATTCCTGACGAGCAAGTTGTATCTGTATATTTTTGGTTAATCTTTCATTGGCATGTTGTACAATGGAATTGGCAATCTCTGGCTTAGACATGACCTCTGCAATCGAGATCCCTTCTTGTTTTACAATGGGAAATTGATCTCCTCCAGCTCTTTGGAACACATTTCCCCCTCCTCTCCTTAAATTAACACGCTGAGGAAATTTTCCACCTTTTATAAAGCCATGAGGCAAAATCTTTTTCGTTCCAAACATCATGTAAGTCACGCCGCGTTTTGTTTCTTTTGCCTTAAAGAATTTAAGCGGCAAAGGTGTTCCTGAACCGACAATATCTGCTTCAGGGAAATTCGTTGTTGCTTTTGATTTTATGTAAACACCTTTCTTAACACGCTTTACTTGAGCTGATGAAACTTCAGAAACTGTTCGTTCTGTAAAGCGCTTAACCTGCTTTGCTGCGGTGTTTACAGCATTACGAAGCGCCCAATTAAGACGTGGTGCTTTAAGACTGGTAAAAGTATCTTCAACTTGCTGAAGATACCATTTTTGATGAATAGTTAACTTCAAATGCTAAGCCTTCTTTGGAGAATCCATTGATGGCTTAGAAGCTTTAACTGCTTTAGGCTTCTCGGAAACGGCTGTTTCTGAAGATTCTTGTTTGCTTATATTTGTATTCTCTTTTTGCTCATCAAGCTGTTGCCCTTTACTAGAGGCAACACATTCCTCCTCCTGATAAAGCCTTGCAGCATTAGCCCGTTTAAGACGAGCATAAACTGCATGAGAAACCTCAACGAATGGATTATCTAAAACCGAAGGCTCAAAACGAACAATGCTTTTATTGTCACCCAACACACACATTGGTTTAGTGATTACTACTTTCATAGCCACTCCTTTTGATGAATTATTTAATGACATTTAATGACGCGATCGGTCACTTATTCGCTTTTGTTGCTTGAAATAAAAAATAGCCCATTTTCCTAAGAAAACTAGGCTCTCTAGCCACATTTAAGGCTCATATTTCACTAAATTCCAAAGGGAAAATCTGAAATCTGGACACAATAATACTAGTGCCGTGGTGTCATTAAATACGATTTCCCATGCAATGTCAACAAAAAAATCTAAATATTGTGCTTTTTTATTTTTTTTATCTAAATTTGGTGTTTAAAGAACTAAAAATAGAAAAAATTATGTAAGAAATGTTGCTAATTTAGCGAGCACTTCATTCATAATCATGGAGGGAACTGTTTCTATTTTCTTTCCTTTACGCGCTCCTATATCAAGAGCACGTGGTTGATCACAACGTACTACACCTGTTGTATGCAATCCAACCCCCATCAATGAAACAGCAAAACCCGCTGTTCTAGCAAAACTTCCTCCACTTGTAATGGGTAAAACAATGGGTGTTTTCGTTACACGATTAAATGCCTCTGGTGATACAATCAGCACTGGACGCATCCCTTTTTGCTCATAGCCTAAAGATGGATCGAGCGGTACTAACCAAATTTCACCACGCTTCATTACAAGAGTTCTCGACCAACAGGTTGAACATTAAACCATTCCGTATCCTCATCAGAAAAATCAGCAAGAGGATCACATTGAGCTAACAATTCATCCAGAGTGTAACTAGGAAGTGCTTGTGGCTTCATCACTAAACATCCATTATCAATAGCTAATCCAACTTCGGTATTTTCAGAAAGGTGAAGGACATCAAGCAATGCAGGCGGTATAGAGAGCATAACAGACCCTCCAACTTTACGTAACTTTGTTGTGTGCATAAAACGCTCTCCTTAAATATTATATAAAAATATAACATTCAATCCTCTATTATTCAACGGCTTTTCATACTTTTATGAAAAATAACAGCAAAACATTCACTTTTTACTGTTTTTACCAAAATGCTCATGGAAAGCATTAAGAACGATATGCAGTGAATTAACAAGATATGATAACGATTGATCTTCAATTACAATATATTGTAAAGCAGCATAAAGATTATACTGTCTGTATGAGCATTGCGCTTCTTTTACTACTTCTTGTGCAGCTTTGTAATGACTGGTTGCCCTTTGAATCCATTGCTCAAGACTATTTAAATCTGAGTTTGTAGAGACATCATCATAACAGCCACTAGGAAAACCTTTTGCACACAAATAATTGTTTCTCACTTCAAGATATTTTTGTGCAGCATCATACTGCTCTTGACTAAGCTCACCTTGCAAACAAAGCCGCCCGATATAAGAACCAGAAAGCGGATTTTTTGCCTCTTCTACAGTTAATCCAAAGTGCTTAGCACGCATTTCAATTGTTAATTTATCAATAGCTTCACGTGGTCTTTTTGCACGTGAAATACGTCCATTTTTCTCTCTCACACGTCCCTCAATTCGTGGTCGTCCACGTTTTGCATGTTTTTTCTTTTTCGCCATATTTTTTCAATCAAAATGGAATGTCATCATTAACAGATGTTTTATAATCAGCAGCACCTGAAGCAACTGCATAACTTTGAGCAGTAACAGAGGTCTCGCTCTCTTTCTTTGCATCAAGCAAATACAATTCACCTTTAAACTGTGGTAAAATCACCTCTGTCGTATAACGATCGATACCATTTTTATCTTGCCATTTACGTGTCTGTAAGCGCCCTTCAACATAGACCTTGCTGCCTTTTTTGAGATATTGAAGAGCAACCTTTGCAAAATGAGGATTAAAAACCGCTACAGAATGCCATTCCGTCTTCTCTATTTTTTGATTGGTGTTTTTATCTTTGTAGCTCTCTGAAGTGGCCATGCTAAAGCTAACCACTTCTGCTCCTGAAGCCATCGTTCTGCTTTCTGGATCAGCACCAAGACGCCCTATTAACGTCACTTTGTTTAGCATATTTTTATTCCATTAAATTTATGTTTCATACGGACATTATTTTATCATAATTTTTATAATTTTTCTAATATTTTCAAATAGATATTATTAATTATTAACATATAGAATTATATTTTACAGCGCTAATTAATAGTACTTGACTGCTACAAACGCATGGTGTATCGTATCAAGTATCAAGGGGGATATATGGCAATCGTTAGTTTTAAGCACAAAGGATTGAAGTTATTCTTTGAAAAAGGAAGCTGTAAAGGTATACAGCCTACTCATGCTAAAAAATTAGCAAATATTTTGGTAATTTTAGACACAATATCCGCACCTGAACAAATGACAATTAAGTCGTACCGTTTGCATGAACTCACAGGAGATTTAAAAGGTTATTGGTCAATGCGTGTCAATGCAAACTGGCGTGTTACTTTTCGTTTCATTGGAACAGACGTTGAACTTGTTGATTATCAAGACTATCATTGATTTTTAAGGTATTATTATGATGTACAATCCTCCCCACCCTGGCTGCATTTTAAGAGAAGAGTTACTTGATGAGCTAGGGTTGACAGTAACAGAAGCCGCAAACCGTCTCGGCATTGCACGGTTAACTTTATCACGTGTTTTAAACTGTAACGCAGCAATTAGTATTAACTTAGCTTTACGATTAGAAAAGGCTGGTTTAAATAACGCAGAATTTTGGCTTAAATTGCAACAAAAGCATGATCTATGGCAAGCACGACACAACAATCCAATCATACATGTTGCACCTTTAGAGCAAGCAGAGCATTTTTAAAAAATTTAAACCACTTTAAGAAAACTTAAAACAGTTTTTTGGGTTGTGACTCATATTATTTTATCTGCTTATCGCTGTTCAATAAACATCCTCTATAAAAACTAAAACGAACTTTTTTGTACGACTCATTGTTGACTATCGAACTTTTTTGTGCGATATTTATTATCATTAAATTGGAGGAAATAAATGAAGCGAGAAGCGCTGCTTAGGGAATTGCGTAAAGAAGCCAGAAAAAGAGGTATTCATTACAATGAAACTTCTGACGCAGGCAAAGGATCGCACTATTTAGTGACTTTTGGAGATAAAACAACCGTTATAAAATCTGGTGAATTAACTCCAATTTACGTGAAAATAGTAAAAAAACAATTGGGGATATGAATCTTCAATTGCTTTTGCTGCTCTTCGTTTCAAACATGTGCATGCCGACACAAAAAATAATATAATAAAAAAGGCAAAACTGACAGACAGAAAGCAGAGGTGAGAGAATGGAATACACATATTATGCAAAAATTGAAGCTGATCCAGATGGTGGTTTTATAATAACCTTTCCAGATGTACCAGAAGCAATAACAGCTGGAGAAAATCGAATTGAAGCATTGGAAAATGCAGCTGAAGCTTTAGGATTAGCATTACGAAGCTATCCTATGCGCGGTTTGCCTTTACCTATACCACAGCAGTATCAAAACCTTGTAGCAATAACGGTAGATGCTTGGAATGCTTTTAAATTAGCAGTAATAGAGGCTTTTAACAAAGCTAACATTACAAAAACAGAATTAGCTAATCGTCTAGGTAAAAAAGAAACCGAAGCAAGACGCATTCTTGACCCAAACTATCCAACTAAACTGCAAACACTAGAGCAAGCACTAACAGTTCTTGGCAAACAGGCAGTTATTACAATTAAGGATGCAGCATAATCCTATTCCTGCCTTTTAAAGGCAGGAAAATAATGATGTTTCTTAAAGTTAAGCAGCTTTCACTATAGACCTGTCTAATACATGTTTTGCTTCTGCAATTAAGGCTTTGTAGTTTCTGTTTTCTTCTTCTAACTTAAAAGCATCAACAAGACGCTTATGAATTGGCCCCAAAAGATACAAAGCCTTTTCAGCAGGTCTCATATCATCCCAATAACTTGGTAAATCAAATCGTGTATCACGATCAACAGATTGATTTTTTAATTCATAAAAAGCTTTAACAAGCGCTTTTTTAAATGCACGCACCATGTCATTGTTACGCATATACGTCATAAGTAAAGTTGCCTGTGATTCACTAAGAATGGCAACTGTCCTTTTCTGTTCTCCACCTGTAGTTTTAAAGGGTGCCATTTCAAATGCGACCCTTCCAAACTCCTCAAAATCTTTAATATTCTGACGAACTAACTGTATAACTGTTTTATGCGTATTTCCAACGCCCTCAGCAATTTTTAAAGAAGTTGTGACAGCAATACCAGCACTGTTGATTGTTACTAAATTGTTCATAAATATTGGTTCCTTTGTTTTATAAATTTAAGTATCCAGGGCTAAAACAACCGAACCAATTCAGTCCTTCACGCCTTTAGGTTACCCTTGGACATACACGTGAAGACCCTGGACAAAAATTCTTTATGATGGGCAACAGATCTTTCGGGATACTGCTGAACCGATTGGTTACGAGGTGTTTTAAGCCTATCTTTCAACCTATAGCGGTTCGCAGAGACTGTCAATATTTTTCGAAAGTGCTGGGTGTTGAAAATCCGTTCCCCACAGGAGATGTTGTATAGCACAACTACACACCCCTAATAAAATCAATACTTTTTTCTACTTTCAAAAAATACAAAAGCATAAAAATTATAACACAACATGCGGTTTCTATTTGCTTATTTGTAAACATATTCATTTCCTAGCGGCTTCTGATAACTTTTTAATGCCTTTGTTAATCTCATCGATCAGAGGCTCAAGATGCAGAACAGTACTAGGAACCTTACCTCCATAAACCCATGCTTTCACTTGTGCTTTAGTACTGAAATCTGTTTTTTCTGGTATGTCATAGTACTGACAACCTTCAAACTCCTCATATTCTCTGATCCCATTTTCATGTTCATAAAGGTTATAAAAATATTCAGCACAACCAAGCCCCCAAGGTGCATGGCCAATAGCTGTTGCAACAAACTTTTTTTGTATTGGCTGTTTACGTTTTGTTAAGAACAGATGTTTTAAGATTTTCATGCTTTAATCCTTAATTGTATCGATAGGCTTATTTGCCACAAATTTGACCACAAATAGCCATTTTTATTTTAATGCATATATCAAAAAATTCTTTAATCGCTCTGTATGGTGCCTTTTTATTGATTTAAACGTATGCCTAATATAAAACGATCAACACTTTTCACTATTTGCTAAATTAAAATACTCTTCAAGCTGCTTTACCCCGCTATGCTTTGGCAAAATACGCTTTTGCCTCTGCGGAATCTGGAGCAGCAAGCATTTGCTTCAGTTCATCAAATTTTTCTGCAGAAATCGGCTCTCCTTTTGATTTTGGCTTAATCTCTGATCTTTCTAAGTACTGAAATATGTTTTGAATTGCTTTTCGAACGCCATTTTCAAGCTGTTCACAATAAAGAAACAAATCTGTTGCTGATGGCATAAACGTTGTCGAAAAGCCTTTTGCTTTACCTTTTATCACGTCTCTTATTGCCGTCTTAAGTCCCCACTGGCTCACCCCATCAAGTGCAAAAAAATATCCAAGTGCAGTAGCCTTTTCATCTGCTGCAGTTGAGCTTTTACGAGCACCAGATAGCACATCAAACATTAAACTGATTTCTTGCTCAGAAGCTTGGTCATCAAGCTGTTTTAAAGCCTCATTACCCAAGGCAATGACTTGCGCCGTTTCTGCAATCGATGGTTTTTGTCCCGGGAGCCAATGGAATGGTGGGTCTTGCGTCATCCTCGAAGAGAAACCTGTACGCACTGTCAGAATGTTTGATATTGCGCATGTGTTCAGCGACTCGGTGACCCCAGCCACGTTGCTGTTCTGTTTGGTAACCAGTTCCTTTTCCATAGTTGTTTCCTTTCGCTAAATTCTCGATAGTCCTACGCACCCAGATACGCCATGTCGCTGGCCAATCATGCTTGGTTGCGTCCTTGCCTGTCTTAGCTTTCCAATAATCTTTGAATTTTTCCATCTCGACTTTCACGCGCTCGGGAGGCAAACCTTCCTGAATTGCAAAATCGTAATCAGGTTCGAAATCCTCAGGCAATCGACAACCACGTTCGCCCTTTCCTCGTGAAGAACGCTTTTTTGCAGGTGAAGCAACAGGCTCTTGCGCTTGAGCCATAGCTGTCTCGTGAAGAACATCTCCAATGATTTCTTCAAGCATTTTTGCACTTGAAGGATCATTGCGTGCTGGTATTTTCTCTAGCGCTTCATCGTCAATCAGTGGCCAGTTTTTGAAATCAGGGGTACCCTCGTTATTTTGCTGGTGAATAGGAAAATGGTTTTCTGATGATGTTTTGACTGGATCTGAAAAATTCTCCAGAATATCAATCTCTGTTTGCTCGTGAACCTGATCCTCAGTTTCTGAATTATCAGAACCCATTTCTTTTTCTTTTTTTGCTAACACGATAGTGTTAGTTTTTTTATTTTTATTTATATTTTTATTTTCTTTTAGGGGGGTGTGGGGGGGTATTTTCTTTTCTTTTTGTTCAGCATCATTTGTTTCAGCAAAATCACTATTTGCTTTAGCAAAAAAAACATTTTGCTTACCGTTTGCTTCAGCAAAATCATTATTTGCTTTAGCAAAAAAAACGTTTTGCTTAACATTTGCTTCAGCAAAATCATCGTTTGCTTCAACAAAATTATTAATTGATTGTTTTATATGCGTTTTTGCTTGTGCTCCTTTTTTACCAGCTTTGCTGCGAATTTGAGATATGTGCTCCTTTTTTTCACTAAACTCTTTTAGCTCTTCCTCAACGCGATAACTCCACAAACGATCATTGTTTAATTGAATAATCATTCCTTTTCGAATTAAAGTTTCTAATGCTTTCTTAAAGGCTTTTTCTGAACAGCCTACAGCGCGCGCTAAAAGAGAAGTCTCTTCCCAAATTGGTTCACGTGCTCGACACATAAAAGCAATAAGCGTACTATAAGAAGCCTTCTCTGCCGCATTAGTACCAGCAAAATCCATGATCCATTCTTGATAAAAATTCCGCACCCAAGGTAGCCTATTGGACATGCGTGTCCCTCCCTTTGATTAAATGTAAAATTGCTAAAGCATCTGCTTCGTTATCATCTTGTGGTGCATGTCCTTTAGAATACACCGCCTTTATCATTTCTTCTTTTGAGGCATTCCCCTTCCCCGTCATCGTCTTCTTAATCGTACCAACGGGAATGCCTTCATAAGGAATCTGGTGGTGTTCACACCACGCTGTTAAGGTTGCTAACAAACCACCATAAACATGAGCAGCATCGGTGCCCACATGACGACGCACCTCTTCAAAATACACCTCACCAATTTGACCCGCGGTCATCTTCATTTCTGTAAGCCATTGCTTAAAGCGCAAATAACGCATTCCCCCACCCTCAAAACGGCGTGGTTGGAAATTGGCTGTTCCACTGATTATGTGGTTATCTGCACCACAAATCGCCCAGCCTGTCTTGGTGCCTAAATCAAGGCAAAGAGTAGTTTGTAAAGAACTCATAATCCCTCCCCTAAGACTGTTACATATTTATATGAATACTATGACAGAGCGTGTCATGATTGGCTCTCTTACAAAAATTATGCTTTCGGTATTTCTAAAAAAGTGGATGAACTCACTTAGGCAAACATGTTTATGCTAAGATCGATTAATTCGATTTCTTTTTTTCTTTTTTCGATGAGCTGATCCCTTAAGCTATTAAGCTCATTTTTGACTATAGCCATAAAAAAGACCAGCTCACTTAAGCGATCAAAAGATAACAAATCTCTAGAAAAATAATTGTCAAACCAAGCAGTAAAAGCTTGCGTAAACACAGATGAAAACCATTGGTTAAAATCATCGTGCGGATATAATGTAAAATAACTTTTATCATCATTCTCAAAGATACTGTGCAGCGTATAGAGAATAAAACTTGTTGATGGAAAATATAATCTTACTTGAGAAGGTGGTTCATCAAGCGGACGGGCATCATAACACATATCACTCTGTTCAATCTTATTAACAAGATCGATCAACTGGACTTTGCTTATAGTGATCTGGTACTGATTATTTGCCATCTTTGCTCTTTCTAGTGCCGTTTATTCAAGAGTGTGAATTGTGCTGTTTTAACATGCTGTGCTGTTGGCATGTCTTCATATGCACAGGGGAACAATCAACAAATGTTCGCGTTGAAGATAATACGGCATCACATGATCGCGTTTTATGAGAAAACGATAAAAAATCTTCTGCTTTAATCGGCGCACCAATTCTCTCAGCTTCATCCAAAAGAGTAGGAATATGCCTTATCGGAATCCTCCCACCAGTTCCCCCTTTTGATACGGGACGAAGCCAAGCATATACACGTGTTCTATGGACTCCAAGCAGCTGTGATACCCTACGAACTCCACCCAATAAATTTATTATTTCATAAAATTGTTTCATAGCACATTATGTAGCGATTATAAAAACAATGTCAAGAAAGAAAAAATGAAAATGAAATTATATGTTGTCAAATTAGAAAATGACGATTGTATACAACATACCTACAATAAAAAAATGGAAACAAGCATTACTCAATGGTTACAAAACGCTTTAGCTGAATCTGGATTAAGTCAATCAGAGCTTTCAAGACAGCTAACAGCCTCTTTAGGTCGCTCTATAGATCGTGCCGCTGTAAACAAAATGTTAAAGGGAACAAGAGATATTTCTGCCCGAGAATTATTAGAGATATCAAAGCTTACTGGCGCTTCCATTCCAGACAATCGCTTAGTTCCTTTGATTGGATATGTAGGAGCAGGTGGAGAGATAACCGCTATAGACTCTGGACATCTAGAAGAAGTGGATGCGCCCCCTTCAGCTCCTAAAGGAACTGTTGCTGTTCGCGTTGTAGGTGATTCTATGTTCCCCGCTATCGAAGAAGGAAGTCTTCTCTTTTATTCTCACCATCTCCCACCAGAAAACCTTATTAATAACCGAGCTATTATAAAAACTAAATGTGGGAAAGTTTACGTTAAAGTATTACGCCTAGGAAAAGAAAAAGGGAAATGGGTTTTATCCAGTATAAATAACAAATATGCTGACATCAAAGACGTAGAATTAGAATGGTGTGCGCCCATAGATTGGATTAAACCAGCTAGAGTGTAAATCAATATCCTTATATTTTTTTTCAAATAAAATAGCTTCCCTTAAATAAGTACTCAATGTGCCAGATTTTCAAAAATTTCTAAATTCGCTACGCTTTTTTATTGACTTAGTTTCTAAATTCGCTACATTGTCTCTTCATAAACCACAGACAAGCAATTGCCAAGAGGCGTTTAGAGGGGAGCAATTATGAAAAAGCCAATTTTTGTAAACTCAGATGAAATTTTATTGATCGTCTACAATGATGATGACCACGTTGCTAAATCAGGACCATTCTACGATGAATTCGAAATTTTGAAGGTTCTTGAAGGCACAGAAGGTGTTATAAAAATACTTTGTATAGATAATTCAATGAAATACTGTGAAGACATTAGCGAAGAGATTGCAGAAGCATACATCAAGGAAAATGATATTCTTCAATCCAACAGCACTGGACACCCTTTTATAGAAGAGAGCGATGCTTTTGATGCTTTTTATGACGAAATAGCAAAGCAAGAATATGAAGATGCGATGTACGGCACTTACGAGGTGCAACACCGCCTACGCCTTTCTGACGTTCTGTAAAGAAACCTAGAGACGTTTTAGAGAACGCTCTTTCCAATCCCATAAATATGAAACCTGCAATGAAAAGCTTCTTGCTATTCAGCTCAATGAATATGGAATTTATAATGCATCATCTTATAACCATCACAAAAAACACTGTTGACGGTGAAATTATTCAAACAGTAAACGCGCGTGAATTGCATGCGTTTTTGGAAGTAAAATCTGAATTTAGAAATTGGATTAACAACCGTATTGAACAATATTCTTTTATTGAGAAACAAGATTTTACGACCACGGTAAAATTTTACCGGGGTGGAAAATTAAAAGACTACTACCTCACACTCGACATGGCGAAGGAGCTTGCCATGGTAGAGCGTAATGAAAAAGGCAAGCAAGCACGACAATATTTCATTGAATGCGAACGACGTGCAAAACAATCTTTAAACCTTACAAATGCTCTCGAAGACCCTCTCGCAATTAAGAAACTACTTCTGGAAAGTATTACACAATTGGAAGATTTAAAAAGCGAAGTCAATGTGCTGAAACCAAAAGCAATGGCTCTAGAAAACTTACAACGACACGACGGTCTGTTTGGATTGACTGAAGCGGCAAAAATATTGGAAGTGCAGCCAAAATTTTTCCTTCACTTTTTACAGGAAAAAAGTTGGATTTACCGACGTGCTCCAGGATCTCCATTGTTACCATATCAGGACAAGATCAAGAAAGGTCTGATGGATTGTCCAATCATCACCATTCAAAAACCTGATGGAACAGAAAAGGTTCTGCCTTCAACAAAGATAACCACCAAAGGCATCAGCATTCTTTCTCAAGAATTACAAAAACAAAGCATACATTAATAAAGGAAAAAATTATGGAAAAGAAATATGAAATGACCGATGAAAAAATCGAAATCTACAGCTTTGAACTTTATCGGATTAAAGCTGTTAGAGACTTTGGAGATGTAAAAGCAGGTGATTTAGGAGGCTTTATAGCACACGAAGAAAATTTGTCACATGAAGGAGATTGTTGGATTAGTGGTGACGCTAAAGTTTTTGGGAATGCAAAAGTACGTGATAACGCTATCATTTCCGATCAAGTAACAATATACCATGACGCAACTGTCGGTGGTGATGCAGAAATATTTAATTATGCAGAAGTTTTTGGTGCCTCTGAAATCTATGGTAACGCCAAAATTTCTGGTAATGCTCAAGTTTGTGGCAAGGCTAGAGCCTATGATAATGTTGAAATTTTTGGCATTGCCAAAGTTTGTGATAACGCCGAAGTTTTCGAAGATGCCAAAATTTATGATGAGGCGCACATCTTCGATCATGCACAAGCCTGCGGTAATGCCAGTATCTTTGGGAATGCAAAAATTTATTGTAATGCAAAAATATGTAGCTACGCTACTGTTTCTGGCCAAGCCAAAGTATACCATGATGCAATTATCAGTGGTGATGCAGAAATTTCAAAAAATGTAGAAATTTTTGACAATGCTGAAATTAAGGGCAGCGCATATATTTCAGATGATGCACGGGTTTTTGGAAAGGCTAAAGTTTATGGTCATGCCAAAATCTACCAAAGAGCTCATGTTTCTGAAAAAGCTAAAGTTTGTGGTGAAGCAAATATTTGTGGTAACGCACGTATTTTTGGCGGTGCTACTATTTGCGGAAATGCCAAAATTGACGGTAGTGCAAAAGTTTCTGGGAATGAAACCGTCTTAAGATAAAGATTTTAGATCATGAGGCAGTACAAATTTACTGATAAGGTCACACAGCCTCAAAAGATAAAACTTTAACAACTCAAAACAATTTTAAACAAATGCGTGATTCACGCCACGGGTGGATTGCGCATAAATGAGGGATTCAATATGACCAATTCTCCATTAACAGTCATGGCACAAAAATATGGTTTCTCCCATGACGAGTTTCGAGAAACAATTATCAAAACTTGTACCAGCACAAAATACCCTTTTTCTCATGAAGAGTTTGCTGCTTTTATTTGTGTTGCCAATACTTATGGACTTAATCCTCTCACAAAAGAAATCTATGCACTCCCTAAAAAAGGTGGAGGTCTTATACCTGTTGTCTCTATTGATGGGTGGATTAAAATCATCAAATCAAACCCAGATTTTGATGGCATGACTTTTCAAGATCAGCTCGACAACAATGGCAATTTGATTGCCATCAAATGTGCAATACGTCTGAAAAACATTAAAGACCCTATCGAAGTCACCGAATATTTATCAGAATGCAAGCAAAACACAGATGTTTGGATAAAGTACCCTGCACGCATGTTGCGCCATAAAGCTACCATACAATGCGCACGTTATGCTTTTGGGTTATCAGGTATTTATGAAGAAGACGAAGCCGCACGCATTAACGGCACAAACCACAATACACAAAGCCAGCTTATTTCAAATGAAGTGCTTATACAAATCCAAAAATTAATGGATCAAACACAAACACAGGAAGCAAAAGTGCTTTCTTTTGCCAAAGTCGAAAAGCTTAGTGATATCTCTTATGAGAAAGCACAAACTGTTTTGGATGGTTTAAAAAGAAAACAACAATCACAAATGGCTCAAGCACGACAAGACACTACCATACAAGACGCTGAATATGAGCCAATCCCGCAAGAACAGGCAATGGCGGTGTGAGATGGAACAAAGAACAGCAGAATGGTTTCAAGCACGGTTGGGAAAAGTCAGTGCCTCAAATGTTTACAGTGTCATTAATAGAACAGCCAAAGGACTGCCGACAAGCAAATATGATGAATACAAAATCACACTCCTTACAGAGCGCCTAACAGGAAAAATAAGCCCACATTATGAAACCGAAGACATGCGGTGGGGTATTGAGCATGAAGAGGATGCAATTGAAGAATATAGCTTCATTTATGATACCAATATAACAAGATGCGGCTTTGTGCCCCACCCCACAATTGCAATGGCTGGTGCAAGTCCTGATGGTCTTATTGGAGAGCAGGGATTAATCGAAGTCAAATGCCCCAAATCAACAACCCATATACGCTTTTTTATCGATAACCAGATCAAGCCTGAATATGTCGCACAAATGCAATTCCAAATGGCTTGTACAAGGCGCGAATGGTGTGATTTTGTGAGCTACGATCCACGCTTTACCGACCAATCATCACATTTACGTCTCAAAATACGACGCATACACCGTGATGAAGAACAGATTGAACATATTAATAAAGCGGTCGAGACCTTTTTAACAGAGATAGAGCAAGACATGGAGCAGATATTGACTAAGGCTGCTTAACACTATGGGGGTGCTTTTTCCCCTTCTTATAGCACCCCCGCCATCTTACGAAAACTTTTAACATATGTGTAATTCTTTAGGAAATAAACATGGAACATGAACAGCCTACCATCCCTGCTAAAGATGAAAGCCTTTGTCTTTTTACTATTGGATATGAAAAAAAATCCCTTAATGATTATCTCAAATGTCTTATGGAAAATAATATCAAAATTTTGTGTGATGTTCGTAAAAATCCAGTAAGCAGAAAACAGGGATTTTCAAAGACACAGCTAGCAAAAGCTGTACAAAGCTTTGATATTGAATATATGCACATTCCTGAACTTGGGATTGCCTCTGAAAAGCGACGAAATTTAAAAACACAACAAGATTACGAACTTCTTTTTGCAGATTATCAAACTACAACTCTCAAAAATAACTCTTGTGCAATAGACAAATTATATCAAATTTTTTTAGCTAAAAAGCGCATTGCAATCACCTGCTTTGAAGCTGACGTGTGCATGTGCCATCGAGGACAAATTGCCTTAGCTCTTACACAATTACAAGATTGGCAATATGAAATTAAGCACATTTAAAAATGAATTTATAAACTTTTCAAATATGAAGATGCTGTTCTAACACTTCTAAATCCCCGCTCTCTCATAACAACTTTTTATTCAATGCGTGATTCACGCCACAAATGAATTGCACCTAAAATTAGGAGACCAGATATGGCTCATCGTCCACCGACTATAACCCAACCAGCAATTGCCCGCGCCTTAAGAGAAGCCAAAAAACAAGGAGCAGAGGTTGTGGAAATCAAACCAACGGGTGAATTGTTAATTCATATTAATAAAATTAGAACACCAGAAACTATAGGAAATATTTATAGCATAGATGATTTTCCACCACTTGAAACTGAACAAGAAGAATATAGCTCCAATAAAGTTTGTCGCTCTGTTGATGGTATAAAGTTTTAGCCATGCCTAAACGTCGTCCCCCTCATCTTGTTCGTGAATGCACTCGCCATGGTAAAATCATATGGTATGTACGTATTGGTCACGGATCACGGTTTCGGATTGAAGGAACCTACGGAACACAAGAGTTTGTTGACAACTACACACTTGCCATCAAAGAAGCGCAAAACGGCTCATCAAAAACCACGAAGCGCACCAGACTGACAGAAGGGTCTTTCGATTGGTTGCTGAATCAATACTTACAAAGCATGCAGTGGCATAATCAGTCAGAATCTACTAAAAAAGTGAAGTATAGAATCCTGAATAACATTTCTAAGCTTATTGGTGATCGCGCTTATAAAAGCATAGAAAAACAACATATTCTTGATGCTGTAGACAGAAGACGCGATACTCCAGCAGCTGCAAGACATTTTTTGAATGCTTTAAATGGTCTTTTTAATTGGGCGGTTGATAATGACCTTATGAATAAAAATCCTGCTTTTAATATAAAAGCACCAAAATCTTTTAACTCGAAAGGCTTCACGCCGTGGTTAGAAGAAGACATCGACAAATATTATCGCCATTGGCCACACGGTACACATGAGCGTGTCTGGATTGATGTGCTTTTGTATACTGGCTTGCGACGTGGTGATGCGGTTCGTATTGGCTGGAAAGATGTGACAGATAATATTATTCATTTAAAAACAGAAAAGAGCCAATTTAAAACAGATGTTTTTCTTCCAATTTTGCCTGAACTAGCAGAAACCCTTAAAGCGGGTTCTATTGGTGATGAAACGTTTATTTGCGGAAAAGGTGGAAAAAAGTTTAGCAAAGAAAGCTTTGGCAATCTATTTCGTAAAGCGTGCAATGCGGCAGGCATTAAAAAATCAGCACATGGATTAAGAAAACTAGCAGCAACACGTGCTGCAAATGCAGGAGCTACAGTTTCTCAAATGAAAGCGCTTTTTGGTTGGACGGAAGACAATATGGCATCGCTCTATACCAAAACGGCTGACAGAAAACGACTTGCTATAGAATCAATCAAAAAGCTTCAAAAAGGTTCGGGATAGGAAAAAAATAAGTTAATAAAATCAAAGGATTCAAAAATCCCGAACTTTCACTTAACTCATTTATTTTATTAAATATTGGCTGGGGTACCTGGATTCGAACCAGGGAATGCCGGTACCAAAAACCGGTGCCTTACCGCTTGGCTATACCCCAAAAAAAACAAGATCACATCTGTGCTTGCACTTTATAACGATTCCCATGACTGTGTGCAACATCTGAAAATCAAAGCTCATACTTTTTTATCAAAAAGCTTTAACTCTTGTTAATGTCGTATTCATGCAAAATTCATGATAAAAATAAATATCTGGTTAAACTCCTAAAAAATATCAATTTTCCATAAGAGTTGTTTTGCTATTTTACCTTCTCTATTTTATCGATAGCATAAAACACAAATCTTATACTTTATTCATATATTCAATAAATCATTGTTATTCATGCTTTTCTAGAGTATTTTGTTAATACATGCAAATCTAAATTCTCAAAGTTATATAAGAATAATATAAAGGTTTTGTGTATTAATGATTTTTCTTTTATCGTATTTGCGATTTTTAATTATTTAGCGTATAAAATTTTACCTTTCCACATCCATAGGTTGAGCCAATAATGTCTGCAAAATATCAGAGCAAATTTTGCTTTTAACCAATATGTGTAAAAGACAATCGTTGGCAATCCGTCGTGAACATTATGTGAAAAGCAGCAATGCACCTATAACAAATGAGCCAGAAAAATATTTGCAAAATAAAGATATTTTGCGTGGTACTTGAGTAAATGTAATATGCGTGCAGGCAAGCTGATAACTATTTAAATTTATTTTTTAACCTTTTAAGAAGATAATTATGTTGTTTGTCAGATAACGAATATTAAAATCCTTTTAAAAGTGAAATTATATACATCGATGACATTTGGGTTAATTAAGTAAGTGCATCCCCCAAAAACTGCTTTATTAAAACTAAATTAAGCAGATATTCAACATTTGCTTTTAGATGCCGTAAATGGCAAATTAGGTTTGAGAAGCAAGTTTAATAATTAGAATCGAGGAGATTTTTAAATGGCTTTTGAATTAGCTGAATTGCCTTATGATTATGATGCCCTTTCGCCTTATATGTCACGCGAAACACTTGAATATCACCATGATAAGCATCACTTCGCTTATCTTGTAAAAACAAATGAGTTTGTAAAAGATTTAGGCTTAGAAAATGAAAGCCTTGAAAATATTATAAAAAAAAGCTTTAAGCAAAATGATGGATTATTTAATAATGCAGCTCAATACTACAATCATAACCAATTTTGGCATTGGATAAAAAAAGATGGTGGTGGTAAAAAATTGCCTGAAAAATTAGCAAAGGCTATTGAGTGTGACTTGGGTGGTTATGATAAATTTCGTGCAGACTTTATCACTGCAGCCACTACCCAATTTGGTTCTGGATGGGCATGGGTCGTTGTAAAGGACGGCAAACTTGAAATTATGAAAACATCTAATGCTGAAAATCCTTTAGTTCATGATGCTCAACCTATTCTGGGTGTTGATGTGTGGGAACATTCTTACTACATTGATTATCGTAATGCGCGTCCGAAGTATCTTGAAGCTTTCGTGGATAATTTGATTAATTGGGATTATGTTTTGAAGCTTTATGAAGACTGTGGACTTTAAATTATATACATAATTTTTTTATGAGATATATTAAGGGCTCCATAATTCATTAAACTATGGAGCCTTTTAAAAATAAAAGGCTAAAGCTTAAAACAATTTTTTCCAACTATTTTTAGGATATATGCATAAATATATGCGGTTTCTTCAAGCTTAGAAAAACGTCCAGCTGCACCTGCATGACCTGAGTCCATATTAATGCGCAATAAGATTGCATTATCATCTATTTTTAAATCACGCAATTTTGCCACCCATTTTGCAGGCTCCCAATAAGTTACACGAGGATCAGTCAATCCAGCGATTACAAGGATAGAGGGATATTTCTGAGCTTTGACATTATCGTAGGGTGAATAAGAAGCGATAAGATTATAATCTTCTTGTGACTCAAGAGGATTACCCCATTCTGGCCACTCTGGAGGCGTTAATGGTAATGAAGCATCTAACATTGTGGTTAAGACATCAACAAAAGGCACATTAGCAACAATTCCAGCAAAATCCTGTGGAGCTATATTAGCAATAGCACCCATCAACATCCCTCCTGCAGAGCCACCCTGAGCGATAAGACGATTATGAGCAGTGAATTTATTATTTACAAGATAGCGCCCACAAGTAATAAAATCTGTAAATGTATTGTATTTAAAGTGGTGTTTTCCTTTCTCATACCATTCAACTCCTTTTTCTTTTCCTCCACGAACATGGGCAATTGCATAAATAAAACCTCTGTTAACCAGAGAAAGTACATTGCTATTAAAGCTAATAGGAATGGAAATTCCATAGGCTCCATAACCGTAGAGCAAGCAAGGTGCACTACCATCAAGCACAGTCGTTTTATGATAAAAAAGTGAAATAGGAATTTTCTCGCCATCATCTGCAATTGCTGTAACACGTCGCGTTATATATTCATCCTGATTATGCCCAGAGGGAACTTTTTGCGTTTTTAAAAGTATTCGTTCACGGCTTTTCATCTCATAATCAAAAATTTGATCAGGTGTTGTCATTGATGAATAGGAAAAGCGAATGGTTGAACTATTATATTCTGCAGCACCTTGTAAACCTAAGGAATAAGCTTCTTCTGTAAAAGCAATGGAATGAGTTTGCCTAGTAGCACGCTCCATTATCTGTATACGAGGGAGCCCCTCAAAACGTTCGAGCCAAATAAGAAAATCTTTATAAGCATCATGAGATATGATTAGACGTCCAAGCTGATGCGGTACAAGTTCAGACCAATTTTCTGATTGTGGGTATGAATATGGTACTATCATAATTTTAAAGTCTTTAGCATTACCTAAATTGGTAAGAATGTAAAAGACATCACCACCTTCTGTAAGCGAATATTCAATACCTTTTTGTCGCTTCCTTACACATTGTGGAACAGTAAGAGGCGCTTCAGCGGGAATAAGCCAAATTTCTGACGTTTCATGATCATGAACAGTAATATAAATAATATCGTTAAGTTTAGAACCACTTACGTGTAAAAAAAATCCTGGATCATCTTCACGAAAAATAAGCTTATCTTGCGATTGATCAGTGTTTAATCGGTGATAATAAAGCTCAGAGGGTCGATGATTTTCATCCATTTTAGTATAGAAAAAACCTTCAGATTTTGCATCCCACACAATCTGTCCGGATGTATCAACAATTATATCCGTGCAGTCCAACAATGTTTTTAAGTTACGAACTTTAGCTATGTAAAATTCTGATCCTTTGTCATCATAAGTCCATACAACATGTGTATGATCAGGAGATTCTTGAACCGAACCAAAATTGAAGTATTCTTTACCTTCTGCCAAAGTATCACCATTAAGATAAAAACTTTTTTCTCCTCCATTCCTTAGTGTACGAAAATAATGTGGCTGTTGACCTCCAATAACATAAGAGAATCCATAGGCAAAAGAGCCACGTTTTATAGGAACAGAACTATCATTTTCTTGGATTCGGCTTTTCATTTCAGCAAAAAGCAAATCTTGTAATGGTTTTGTATCTGCCATTTGGGAAGCTTGATAAATATTTTCTTTTTCAAGATGATGTCGAATATTTTTATCAAGGCAGTTTGGATTTTTAAAAACATCTTGCCAATTAGATGCACGCAACCAATAGTAGGGGTCATCACGATAAACACCGTGATACATTTCTCTATGAGCGATTTTTTTTGCTTTAGGGGGAAGTATAGGTGAGCTAGTCATACACAATCCTATGTAAAAGATGTTGATGATTTTGTCTATATGTTAGAATCATATCATTTATATAATAGCGCAAATCTATTACTTTTGCTCACTTGCAAAAATGTAGCTGAAGTATATTAACGGCGGTTACGTTATGAATTTTGTTTATTGTACACTGGCAAATATTATCTTTTGTGAATGTGAAGCGGCATTCTAGTAGACAAGCTAAAAATTGGATTTTTGATAACAGAATTACATTTTTAGATTGGTAGAATCGATTGTTAAGCATACACAATTAAAGCATATCAGTGGGACAGCGTTACAATTTGAGAAAAAAGCCCTTCTGCTACCGTACTGATGTGTGATTATAGCTATTTTAGTATTAATTTTTTTACAATGCACTACATTCATTATGCACATTTTGATTTATATATTTTATTTTTTTGTTTTATTCACTATATTTTTATTAAAATTTAAAAACCATTTTAATAAAAATATTATGTGTATTTTATGTATATAAAATTTATTTTTTCAGAATAGATACTTAAATTATAATAATATCAACATATAAAATGAAATATTTTCTTTATATATTACAGTTTTAAATTTATTAATTTTATTTCTAAATTCAATATAACATAGATAAATTTATGATATATTCTATTTTTATGCATGATATTCTATAATATAAGACTATAAAATAAAAGAACATAGCTTAGTTTTACTTATTATGTATTATGACAAAAAAGAGGAATTTATTTGATTTTTTTGTGTTTAGACGATTTTATAGAATAATTGAATTGACAAAAAAGATTTTTGTACAATATGAAACCTACGTGCATGGGATCTCTGTGTCATGAGTATAAATGCGAATGATGTGTCGGTTATAACTTAAAGGAAATAAGAATGGAACATCGCCCAGTCTTGGAGGCTGAAAGCAATTTGATTATTACATTGGTTGCTGATATTGTTGCTGCTTATGTGAGTAATAATTCAATCCGACCGACTGAGGTACCCAATTTAATTGCTGATGTTCACGCTGCTTTTCTCAAAGTAGGAAATATGGAGTTACCGGAAGTTGAAGTTGAAAAGCAAAGGCCTGCTGTTAATCCAAAACGCTCAGTATTTCCAGATTATCTCATCTGCCTTGAGGATGGAAAGAAGTTTAAATCTTTAAAGCGTCACCTTATGACACATTATGGAATGTTGCCTGAGGAATATCGTGAAAAGTGGCAATTGGACAGCTCTTATCCTATGGTTGCACCTAATTACGCAAAAGCACGCTCAGCTCTAGCAAAAGAAATGGGACTTGGACGAAAAAGTCAGCAGAAAAAATAAAATTACCATATCTACTCAGAAATAATGAAACTTCTTATATAACGGATAAGAGTATTTTTTGTAGTTATGTTTCTTATGATAACTTTCTGTTATTGTTTTTGCGAGAGTCTAGTGTTTATAGATGGCTTTCGTTACGGATTCGTTCAATCATCGATTTAAGGCCATTTGATCGTTGTGGTGTGAGATTTTCGCTTAAGCCAAGTTTTTCAAGGAGTCCTTCAGCATCAGCATCACGAATTTCAGAGGCTTTTTTACCTGAATAAAAAGTGAGAAGAATGTAAATAAGTCCACGCACAATGTGAGCATCAGAATCACCTTGGAATGTTAATATTGGATTTTCTGAATGATCATGTGAAAATAAAAGCCATACTTGGCTAACGCAACCAGGAACTTTATGGGCGTCGTTTCGAGCACTTTCTGGAAAGGGTGGCAATTCATTGCCAAGTTCAATTACATAACGGTAGCGATCTTCCCAATTATCTAAAAGAGAAAAGTTTTCTATGATATCATCAATTGTTTCTGCCATAACCCCATCCTTATTTTAATTTAATCTAATTTTATAATCATGTTGATTTATTTAATGGATAAATTAAGTGTTTATTTTTTTAGCATGAAACCAATGACAAACATCCAAAACTTTTATTGTATGATTCTATTATGTGTAAACTTCTGTGCATCCACATTGAAAAAATTGCTTTTAAGTTGAACCATATTCTTATCATTCAATATGCTGTCCAAGATATTCATAAGCCGCTCTTGCACCATGATATGCACGTTCACCAAGTGAACTTAAAAAGGATTTTCCAATTTTGCATGTTTCTGAATTACGCTCACAGAATGACCATAAATCACTTAGAGCTTCTTTAAAAGCAACAACTACGTCACTTGTTGTCGTATCTTGATTTCTTTTGGCAGAAAAATGGTTACCACTTGGTTCAGCTGCAAAAAATGAAATAATGACAAAAATAAAAAACAAAAAGAATGATATTTTGATTAAAAAGCGGATCATGAGCAGCCAATATATCGCAATTGTAAACAAAACAATAGTAACAGTTTATACTCTTTTTCTTTATAAAAATTATAAAATTAGCATATTACAACATTAAGCATTTGTTTATCAAAATCTGTATCATGAATCTGTATTGCAAAAATATGTTATGAAAATTGTACAAAGGTAAAGTATCTTTTCCTTAGCAACTTAACATAAAATTTGTACAATAAAAATAGAGAAGACCATTGAATACACATCAATTCGCATTCTCACCATATATAATGGAGGTCAATGCACTAGCAATCAAGGGAAAACAATAGATATTAACGATGATAATGGAGGAAAAGGATTAGAGTACTATATAACATCTATTACAATTTTCTATTACCTTTCTTTTACTGCAAAGAAGCTCAAATATAAAATTGAGCAATTTTTTGCTATCTTGCAGATATTTTGAAATTAATTTTTCCTACAATTCACAAAATTTATTGAATATTAGTAGAGTGAATTTATATCGAACATAACGAGATATTGAGACAAACACATGCTGATTTTATCGTTGCACAGAAGTATAAGTTCATCTACATGGAACATTCAAAAACACATACTGCTATCAGCTTTCCAGCGCTATGGGATGTCTCAGTTCTACTTTACATATTATCAAATACGTGCGCAAAAAAGTGATGAGATTATATATGCACATAGCTTAGATAATCACAGAAAATTAACTATACACAATGATAAGATGGAAAATCAAAAAAATGATATTGCATAGTTAAATTGTTTAACTTTCCTTTTTAATTTTCCTTTATGCATACTAAAAAATACACGTGGAATATAAAATTTAGATTAGAGAATCGGATAAAAGATTATTGCTTATTTATAAACTCACACATTGATCAACGACCATATTGATTTTTATAATTTGAAAAGATGGAGAGCAATGATATAAATGCACCCTCCTTGGATTAAGAATGCGAATAGTTTATGTTGATTTCTGTGTAAGAAAATAATTGCAATTTGAAATAAAAAATGACAAAAAAACGAAAAATGCGCAAAACAAAATCTGTAAAACGGAAGACACACAGTAGTATTATTATAGCATTTTTTCTCATAACTGGTCGTTTATTTTTTTGGATAATAAAACAAATTTATTTCCTTACACAAAAAAATGCTTTACTGGTTTTTGGTTTTCTTATTTTTATTATTAGCTTTGGATTTATTTCATTTAATGCTTTATTTTCGCAAATAAGAACATATCAAGGTATATTTTCTCAGATAAAAATTACATCTGCTTTAAGCATAGGACAAAATTCTGATTTATCTCCAAAAGAAGCAAAATCTCACGCAGATGCCTCTCCTATTCCTTTACCATCTCTAAATGATATACGCACAAATTCATCTACAGAATTTCTATCAGAAAGCATGCTAGAAATGCAAAAAAAATTGGCAAAACTAGGATTTTATGATGGTCCTTTAGATGGAAGAGACGGACCTAAAACGCGTCGCGCCATAGCATTATGGAAAAAGCAAACCGCTGATAAAAATACTATTTCACCAAATCCCGCAACAGATGAGATTGCAATATTAATTAAGCGTAGCGAAATAGAAATGGAAAAAGAGTTATCCTATTCAAAAGCAGACATTTTAAAATCTCCGCTTCCAGCTAAAAATATTGTGCGCGTTCAGGAAGCTTTACGTGCTTTTGGTAACCAAGAAGTAGCTATCACAGGTGTAGAGGATCAAAAAACTATTGATGCCTTAAAACAATTTCAAGAAATGTTTAATCTTCCCATAACGGGTAAAATTGATCAAGTAATTTTGAAAAAAATGCGTGAAATTCGTTTGTTGAATTGAAGATAATCCTTCATCTTTTAGAATATAAAATGAAAATATATGAACTATGTGATCTTATGTTCTCTTTCATCAATAATACATCAAAGATATAATTTAATCTTTTCCTTATGTAACCAACTGTGATCTCTAAAAACTTCATTCTTCCTTTAGTGAAGCAAAAAAATAAATTAATAATTTATCCTGTAAATTACAGTCGCTACACAATGAACATATTTCAAAAATTTTTAGTTTTTTTTGCAATTGCAGACTGTGCTGCAGCTAAACGCGCAATTGGCACTCGAAAAGGAGAACATGAAACGTAATCTAAATTATTTTCTTCACATAAAGCAATAGAAGCAGGATCTCCTCCATGCTCACCGCAAATTCCTAGTTTAATTTTTGCGCGCTGTGAACGTCCACGCTGTGCAGCAATAGTAATGAGTTCTCCTACCCCATCACGGTCAATTGATACAAAAGGATCTTGTTCCAAAAGTCCTTTTTGAAAATAAGTTGTTAAAAAAGAAGCTGCATCATCACGTGAAATACCAAAAGTAGTTTGTGTCAAATCATTAGTCCCAAATGAAAAAAACTCTGCGGTTTCTGCAATTTCGTCTGCCCGAAGAGCAGCTCTTGGAAGCTCAATCATCGTCCCAACTATGTACTGAATATTACTTCCCTTCTCTTTCATCACTTCACTGGCAACCTTATCAACATACGCTTTCACAAAATCTAATTCAGATTTAAGTGCAACAAGTGGAACCATAATTTCAAGCATAACAGGCGATCCAGATTTTTGCGCAGCTTCCACTGCAGCTTCAAAAATAGCTCGCGCTTGCATTTCTGCAATTTCAGGATAAGTAATAGCTAAACGGCACCCTCGTAACCCAAGCATAGGATTAAATTCGTGCAATTGCTGAGCGCGATCACTAAGTACTTCAACAGGAACTCCCATAGCTGCCGCAACTTCATAAATTTCTGCATTCGTTTTTGGTAAAAACTCGTGTAACGGTGGATCTAATAAGCGGATAGTAATAGGCAAACCACACATAATTTCAAATAATTTGATAAAATCTGAGCGCTGCATTGACAAAAGCTTATCCAGCGCTTTACGACGCCCACTTTCATCATTACTTAAAATCATTTCTCGCATAGCGACAATACGCTCGCCAGAAAAAAACATGTGTTCCGTACGACAAAGACCAATACCCTCAGCCCCAAAGGAACGTCCCATACGCGCATCAGACGCTGTCTCAGCATTGACACGAACTTTTATACGCCGCATGCCATCAGCCAACTTCATTAATTTTGCGAAATCTCCGCAAAGTTCAGGCTGCAACATAGCAACCTTCCCTTTAAAAATCTCCCCGCTTCCACCATCAATCGTAATGACATCGCCTTTTTTAAAGCTTTGTCCTGAAACAAACATTGTATTTGCATTATAATCAATTCGCACACTTCCTGCACCTGAAATGCACGGCTTTCCCATACCACGTGCTACAACAGCAGCGTGACTTGTCATACCACCACGCGTCGTTAAAATTCCTTCTGCAGCGTGCATACCATGAATATCTTCTGGACTTGTTTCTGTGCGCACTAAAATAACTTTGCGACCTTCTGTTAGTGCAGTTTCTGCTTCTTCAGAAGTAAAAACAATTTCACCAGTTGCAGCCCCAGGAGAGGCAGGTAGACCACGTGCAATTACAAAACGTGTAGCTTTAGGATCCAGTGTGGGATGTAGAAGTTGATCAAGCGATTTTGGATCAACTCGCATTACTGCCTCTTCACAGCTTATCAAGCCTTCCTCAACCATTTCAATCGCCATCTTTAAAGCTGCACGTGCCGTTCGCTTTCCAGAACGAGTCTGCAGCATCCATAATTTACCTTTTTCAATTGTAAACTCAAGATCTTGCATATCTCGATAATGCTGCTCAAGCTTCTGAGCAATCTTACACAACTTCAAAAAAGCCTCTGGCATAATTTTTTCTAAAGATGATTTATTTGAACCTGCAATAATACGCGCATTTTCCGTGATATTTTGGGGGGTTCGAATACCTGCTACAACATCTTCCCCTTGTGCATTGACTAAAAATTCACCGTAAAGCTCTTTTTCTCCCGTCGATGGATTACGTGTAAAAGCAACACCTGTTGCTGAATCCTCACCCATGTTGCCAAATACCATTGCCTGTAAATTAACCGCTGTTCCCCAACTTTCAGGAATATTATTTAAACGACGATAAGTGACTGCGCGCGCTGTCATCCAACTTGAAAAAACCGCCCCAATTGCACCCCACAACTGTTGCTCAGGATTTTGTGGAAAAGGTTTTCCTAACTTTTCTTCAACATGTGCCTTATAGGAAATAATAACATCTTTCCAATCAGCTGCTGTCATTTCTGTATCGACATCATAACCATTGCGTATTTTTACTTCATCAAGAATCTCTTCAAAACATAAATGATCTAATCCCAAAACGACATTAGAATACATTTGGATAAAGCGGCGATAACTATCATAAGCAAAGCGTTCATCACTAGCCTGTAAAGCAATGGCTTTAACAGTCTTATCATTCATGCCAAGATTCAGTACTGTATCCATCATTCCAGGCATAGAAACCCGTGCCCCTGAACGAACAGAGAGTAAAAGTGGTTTTTCTTCGTTACCAAATTCACGCCCTGTTTGTTCAGCAATTCGTTTAAGTGCTTGTTGAACAGCCTTCTGTAATTCTTCTGGATAAGATTTATTGTGTGCGTAATAAAAATTGCAAACTTCTGTCGTAAGAGTAAATCCGGGAGGTACGGGCAACCCAAGATTACTCATTTCTGCCAAATTAGCTCCTTTGCCACCGAGAAGATTACGCTCACTCGCACTTCCTTCTGCATTGCCATCACCAAAACTATAAACCCATTTTTCCACCGTACGTTGTGCCTCCCATATTAATAATATCAAAATATCATATCATTTGATCCAAGTTAATCTTCAAAAACAACGCTTCAATTCAAAATTGGCCAAAAATCAAAAAACGTCGCTTAATAAATGCACACAACCAATTTTCTTTGGAAAAAAGCAATGATCACAAGCATCAATACTCACCATCTGAAAAAACTTATTTTAAAAAAAACTATCAATCACCAAGGATAAGGCTTCTACTGACATTGTACCTTCATACATATTACCATTAATAAAGAAGGTAGGTGTCGCTTTGACACCAAATTCTTTTCCATGTTCAAAAGATGCATTAACTTCATTTAGAATAGACTGATTTGTTAGACAAGCATTAAAACTCTCTTCAGTAAAACCTGCCATAAAAGCAATTTTCTTTAACGGTGTTAAAGCATCTCGCACAAAAGCCCACTCCTGTTGTTTTTCAAATAAAATTCCTATCAAAGGAAAGTAACGATCTTCAGGTACACACCGCGCTAACATAAAGCCTGCCGTTGCCCGAGGATCAAAAGCAAATTCTCGAAAAATCAATTTTGCTTTCCCCGTTTTGATATATTTTTTACGAATTTGAGGGAGTACATCATTATAAAAACTCGCACAATGAAAACAGGTTACTGAAGCATACTCAACAATTGTTACTGGTGCATTTTCTTCTCCCTCAATCTTATCTTTAACCTTGCTTAATTGAAGAATTTTACTCATGTCAACAATTGCAACTGGCTTAGGCATAGGAACTGAAGCAATTGCTGCATCAACTTGTGTAATTATCACCAAAATTGAAATGATTGCGGAAGATAAAAGAGAAAAAAAATTTATCATAAATAATACTTTTCTTTTTTTAATTAAATAAACAAGGATTCAATATCTTCTTACTTAGATGAAAAAGAAGTTTAAAATACTCTACTTTATTTATTATTTTTTTCTGCAAAAATGCAACAGCCAAATTCGTAAAGTGATTGACGCAAATTTTTATTTGTAATTTTTTCAAGCATCTTTTCTACATGTTTTTTGTCTTTTTCACTTAGAGCCAACTTTATTGGCAAACAGTCTGTAGGAGAAACTATATATCTTTGTTCAATTTTGATACGATCAATAGCTATATACCCAAAAAAAGCATTAATTCTATGAAGCAATTCGCCTGTTTCATGAATTACTTTTAATGCAGCAAATCCTTCACAAGCTATAACAAGCGTTGCAGGTTGAAAAATTTCATCCTGATCGACACGACGTTTCCAAATAATTTTAAGAGGCATTGTATGCTTAGCGATATCGTGTCCTGCAATCTGTAACCAATGCTCTATAAGTGCTACATTAAGACCCGTTCGCTTGCGTAAAACCGGATCAAGCATTTTCGCTACAGTTTCAAAAAGAGAATAAAAATGGCGCTTTTTAAATTGTTTGCTCATTTTTTTGTTCATTCTTAAAATGTTTGTCAAATTATAACATTAAAAATTATTATCCTACGAGCTAATCAAATACCGACAAAATCCGATACTCCTATTCAATCAAATCCTACAATAAAAAGAAAAAATGAGTTATAAATTTAAAATAAGTACTTTTTTGTATTTTATATTTTCCTATGATTGAAGGCAATCATGTATAAAATTCCATTCTATCTTCTTTCTTGGTATGATCAAAATCACCGACATTTACCGTGGCGCATTACTCCTAAAGAACAAATGCAAGGCATCTGTCCTGATCCTTATCGGGTTTGGTTATCTGAGATTATGCTTCAACAAACAACTGTTGAAGCTGTTAAGTCTTATTTTCAAAAATTTATAAATCTTTGGCCTGATCTTCCTTCTTTAGCGAAAGCCTCACAAGATGACATTATGAAAGCATGGGCTGGTCTTGGATATTATTCACGTGCACGCAATCTTAAAAATTGCGCTCAGCAGCTGATTCAAAATTTCGCAGGACAATTTCCACAATCCGTAAAAACATTACGAACTCTTCCTGGTATTGGGGATTATACTGCAGCTGCTATCGCCGCAATTGCGTTTAACTGCCCTGTAGCCGTTGTTGATAGCAATGTCGAACGCGTTGTAACTCGCCTGTTTGCAATCAAATCAATATTACCCAAAGCAAAAACGGAAATTAAAGAAAAAACACAAAAAATCGTTTCTTTAAATCGTCCTGGCGATTTTGCTCAAGCCATGATGGATCTGGGGGCAACAATTTGTACACCGCGCAAACCATCTTGTTGCCTTTGCCCTCTTAAAAGTTTATGTAAAGCAGCAAAATTGCAAATAGCAGAATTGTTACCAATTAAAGCTCCTAAAAAAGAACGACCTTTAAAAGTGGGTGTCGCTTTTGTTGTGCTTAATGAAAATAACCAAATTTATCTAGAAAAACGACAAGATAAAAAACTACTCGGTGGAATGACCCAAATCCCCAACAATATCGGAATAAACGATGAAAACGGACTTCAAAATGCGCCCTTTACTGCCAATTGGCAATTCAAAGGACAAATTACGCACGTTTTTACCCATTTCTCTCTAAAACTTGATGTGTATTATATCAGTGGTATTCGTGAAGTAAAAAGGGAAAACGGCTGGTGGTGTGACATAAACTATCTTGCAAAAGAAGCCCTCCCCACTGTTATGAAAAAAGCCATTTCCACAGCCATCCCTGATTATTTTAGATTTAAATAACTTTTCCTACTATCAAAATGAAATAACCCTAAGTATGAACTCATTTATTTTTTATAGAACACCAGTTTTTAACATCTGTGAGCGTATTATCGCTCTTAAATCATTTATTGACTTTAACTTTCCATTTTCCTCGTAATACCAAAATGTCCAACCATTACAACTTTGCGAATCTTGAGCCTTTCTTCCCATTGCATGAATAGAACCAGCTTCACCACCATGCATGATAGTACCATCTACTCTTACAATAGCCGATACTTGCTTCTTTCGATCGTAAAGAACGTCCCCAGGATGCAATAAACCTGCTTCAAGCAAACCATTAAATGCTACACGCGGTTCTACTTTTTTTCTATCAAAAACCGCTAATTCCGATTCATCTAAAGATTTAACCGCAGCAATCCTCTCCTGTGCAGCATCAATGTAGTGTTGCTCGCGCTCAATACCCACAAAATCGCGCCCTAGATATTTGGCAACAGCGCCTGTCGTTCCTGAACCAAAAAACGGATCAAGAATAACATCACCTGGTTTACTAGAAGCCATAATAATACGCGCTAATAACACTTGTGGTTTTTGTGTTGGATGTAATTTACGCCCTGCTTTATCTTTTAAGCGTTCAGCACCCGTACAAATAGGAAAAAGCCAATCTGAACGCATTTGCACATCTTCATTCGCAGCTTTTAAAGCATCATAATTAAACGTGTATTTTTTATCTTTTTGATCGCGAACAGCCCAAATCAGCGTTTCATGGGCATTTTGAAAACGTCGTCCCCGAAAATTAGGCATGGGGTTGTTTTTACGCCAAATGATATCATTAAGAACCCAAAAGCCTAAATCTTGTAATGCTGTACCAACCCGAAAAATATTATGATAAGATCCAATAACCCAAAGTGTTCCATTGGGTTTCAATACACGACGACAAGCAAGCAACCATGCACGTGTAAAAGCATCATAAGCAGCAAAATCTTCAAATTGATCCCATTCATCGTTAACTGCATCAACCAATGAATGATCTGGACGATACAAAGCACCCTCTAATTGTAAATTATAAGGAGGATCCGCAAAAATCATATCAACTGAATGTTTTGGAAGTTTTTCCAATACTGCAACACAGTCTCCTTTAAAGATTTTGTTGCGCCATGGCATCTGTGAGGAAGTAGGAGTATAAACGAAATCTTTTTGAAGCTGAAGAACTGTCATAAAATACCCAACAAAACGAAATAGAGTTGTCCTATAACCAAAATGATTTATAGGCCCGCATTACTGATCTATATTCACAAAATAGAGTAAATGTATCGTTAAACTTATTTAAAATTGATGCTAGTTTTTACTTTTTCAAAAAAATAAGATAATTTTATATGAGAAAATTTTTATTTTTCTTTCTTTAAATACACTATTCACATATCCTCTACTCCATCAAAATGAATGGGAATCATTTTTAAGTATATTTTGAATTAAAATCTTCTCAGTGTCCTTTTCATGCAGTTTTTTTAAAACTACAAACAGAATATAAGGAATATTTTATGCCTCAAATAGATCTTGTTATTTTTGATTGTGATGGAGTTTTAGTAGATTCTGAATATCTCGCAGCAAAAATTGGATCTCAATTATTAAAGCAAATAGGGTATGAAATATCACCTGAAGAAGTAAGTAGGCTTTATTCAGGATTAACTTTTCTTGATATTTTAAAAAAAGTTGAACAAGAAACAGAAAAACCAATTTCTGCTCATCTCGTAGATAAAATGGAAAATCTTTTTCGGAAACAAATAAAAACTGAATTACGTGCTATCGATGGCATAAGAGAAGCGGTAGAAGCTATTAAATCTCGCTATCCTTATTGTATTTGCTCTAATGCAGCGAGCATAGATATAAAAGAAATGCTCACCATTGTTGGCCTTTATGACCTTTTTGATGATAAAGACAAAATATTTTCTGCCCCCGAAGTTGGAACAAAAAAAAGTAAACCCGCTCCTGATGTTTTTCTTTTTGCCACACGACAATTACACGCAAAGCCAACAAACACCGTTGTTATAGAAGATTCTATTTATGGCGTACGTGCTGCAACAACAGCAGGTATGCGCGTCATTGGTTTTACTGGCGGATCACACAGTTATCTTAGCCATTCTAACGCTCTTGTAGATGCTGGCGCCGAAACATCTATCACCAAACATGCTCATTTAGTAGAAGTCTTAGAAGCGATGGCAGTATGGCAAGACTTATCATAAAAAAGTCTCTTAAACGCACATCAACTAACCCCTCTTATTCAATAACCTTTTTTGCAGCAACACACTTATTAGATTGAGGTATATTTGTGCTCATTTGCATACAAAAGTGATTAAGACTTACCATTATCATAAATAATAAATTTACTCATATTGCCTAACCTGGATTAGATAAAAACTGATTATTGCAAATAAGTAAATTTTTTATTCCTTTCAATAACAACGATATGACATAGCACGTCGAATATCTTTAGAGTTATAATCTACAAATACACAGTTCAAAGTTGTACCCACATGAAAAAAGTTTCATAAGGCGTATTCTTTATGCATAAACATTATAAAGTAATGCTCAACGTACCTTCCTTATCCAGATTATATCGCATGCATGTAAAACATTCATTATAATAAATTATCCACCAATAAAAAAACAATTGAACTATAAACACAACAATTAAATATTATAATGAAAATTATTAAAAACAATATATTATCATATAAATTTAAAGCAATATAATAAGATAAAAAAAATTATAAAAAAGCTACTATCTACTAGACCAATAAAACTTCCATTCATTGAATAATTTTTATATCGTTAAAAGCGTAAAATAGATAACTTCATCAACCTACCGGAAATAAAGGAAAAGACACATGAAATATATCAGCACGAGAGGTGAAGCTCCTGCTTTAGGATTTACTGAAACTATCATGACTGGGTTAGCTAGTGATGGCGGTCTTTATCTTCCAGAAAAATTTCCTCACTTATCACCAGATGCATTACGAGCGCTTCGCGGACAATCTTACACAACAATTGCAAAAACTATTCTTTGGCCTTTTGTAGATAATGAAATTGAATACACATCTTTTGAAAAGATAATTGCCGAATCTTATGCTACCTTCCATCATCCTGCAACTTGTCCATTGCTGCAAATTGGCTCTGATGAATTTATTCTTGAACTTTTTCACGGTCCTACTTTAGCATTTAAAGATGTTGCAATGCAGTTTCTCTCCAGACTAATGGACTACATTCTCACTAAAAAAAATAGATGTGCAACAATTGTTGGTGCCACATCAGGAGATACAGGGGGTGCAGCAGTGCAAGCTTTCGCTGAAAGTGGACACGCAGACATTTTTATTCTGTTTCCTAAAGGGCGCGTATCACCCATTCAACAAAGGCAGATGACAACTAATAAAAGCACAAATATTCATGCCATAGCCATAGAAGGAAATTTTGATGATTGCCAAGCACTCGTTAAAGCAATGTTTAATGACCATGATTTTCGTCAAAAAAAAGCGCTTTCAGGAGTTAATTCTATAAATTGGGCGCGAATCATGGCACAAGTTGTTTATTATTTCTCATCCGCGCTTTCCTTAGGTGCTCCCGATAGATCGGTCTCATTTACCGTTCCTACTGGGAATTTTGGCGACATTTTTGCGGGTTATGTCGCAGCCCGTATGGGATTACCTATTGCACAGCTGATCATCGCAACAAATGATAATGACATCCTTGTACGCACATTAACTAGTGGCATTTATGAAATACGACCGATAACTCATACAACATCGCCCTCTATGGATATTCAAGTCTCCTCTAATTTTGAACGATTGCTATTTGAAAGTAGTGACCGTGATCCCGTGTGGATTCGCAATGCAATGGAAAATTTAAAAAAATCAGGACGTTTCCATCTTGATGAAAAACAGCTTAAAAATATTCGTTCCCTATTTTCTGCTGGGAAAAGTAATATGACTGAAACAGCTCAAACAATTGACGGCATTTATAAAGAAAGCGGCTACCTCGTTGATCCACATACAGCTGTTGCCCTTAAAGTTGCGCGTAAAAACAAGCAACCACATATTCCGATGATCATCCTTGCTACCGCTCATCCTGTTAAATTTCCTGATGTAATTAAAAGTGCCTGTGGTATTGATGCCCCATGGCCATCTTGTTTAAACGATCTAATGGAACGCAAAGAGCACTTTATAAGTCTTGCTAATGATGAAAAAATAGTAAAAGACTACATTGCTTTAAAATCACGTGCATCTTATTAAGGTTCATTGCGTTAACTTAAATAACAATACTCCAATGTCTTTACAGCAAGACACTGGGCTTATTTAATGGAGTCGTAAACACATGGGTGTAAATATCAGTCGCCTTAGTAATGGTTTGACTATTGCCACACACACAATGCAACACATTGATAGTGTCGCGCTTGGAATATGGATTAAAGTCGGCTCACGCAATGAATCCCTCACACAGCATGGCATCGCCCATCTTCTTGAACATATGGCCTTTAAGGGAACTGAAAACCGTACAGCCTTTCAAATTGCAGCTGATATTGAAGATGTTGGCGGTGAAATTAATGCCACCACAAGTACTGAAACAACTGCCTACTTTGCACGTGTTCTCAAAGATGATATCCCACTTGCCATTGATATTTTAGCTGATATTCTGATGAATTCAAAATTTGATGAAGACGAATTAGAACGAGAAAAGCAAGTAGTTTTTCAAGAAATTGGTGCTGCTCGTGATACTCCTGATGATATTGTCTTTGATTACCTTACCGAAACAGCTTTTCGTCACCAATCTTTTGGCCGTTCGATTTTAGGAACACCAAAAACAATTCAATCATTTACATCTGCTGATATCCATAATTTTATGAATAAGCAATATAGTGCAGATCGTATGATAGTTGTTGCCGCAGGAGCAGTACAGCACAAAGATTTTCTGCAAGAAGTAGAAAGCCGTCTTAGTACTTTTCGTCCCCATTCAACAGCACCTCTTGCTAGCCTTGCAAATTATGTTGGCGGCGATTTTCGCGAATATCGAGATTTAATGGATACACAAGTTGTTCTCGGTTTTGAAGGGCGTGCCTATCATGCACGCGACTTTTATGCTACCCAAATTCTTTCAATTATTCTTGGCGGCAGCATGTCATCACGCCTTTTCCAAGAAGTGAGAGAAAAACATGGATTATGCTATTCTATTTATGCTTTTCATTGGGGATTTTCAGATACTGGACTTTTTGGCATTCACGCCGCCACTGGACAAGATAAGCTAAAAAAGCTGCTCCCTGTAATTCTTGATGAACTCTCTAAGGTAGGAAAAAATATCCATGCAAATGAACTTCAACGCGCACAAGCACAATATCGCGCTAACCTTATAATGTCACAAGAAAATCCATCCAGTAAGGCGCACCTAATTGCCCGACAAATTCTTCTTTATGGTCGACCAATTCCCATATCAGAAACAATTGAACGCTTAGAACTTATTACTCCCGCAAGATTAACTGATTTAGCTACTCGTCTTTTTATTAATTCCACTCCAACACTAGCAGCCGTCGGACCTGTTGGGCCTCTCATACACTTTGATGATTTAACATCAACTCTCTCATCCAATAAATAAGACTGAATACCGCTCTCTTCAAACATTTTAATGCATATATGTAAAACATGCTTTTAAAAACATCTGTATAATGATACGCATAAACGCTATAATAAAATTCACCACTAAAATTCTTTTTTTACTGAATAAGTTTTGGAAATATTTTTCAAAATGGTATACAAAACTATCCAACTTACACTTCGTGTGATAAACAGTTAGTGAGCAAGAGTATATCTGCAAAATTTGAAAACTAATAATTTTATTTCTTTAAAATGTAAAATTCTATTAGTTTTATGTTTCATTGAAGCAAGCAATTATCTGATTTACTTTTGTGTAAGATCGTATAACTTTTTCAAAAGAAAATAACGGCCGTTTATTTATATAAAACAAATTATAAAAAGTGGATGCATCTTTTCGAAAATCTAAGTAAAAATTAAACATTCTAAAAATGCTAAGAGTGGTATATTGTGAAGAGTTTGCGTAAAATAATTGATATCATTTTTGTTATAATCGTCAACTCTTTTGTCTATCTTACATCGGCACAAGCCATTGAACCAGTTAAAATTTCTCCCAAGGATGCCGCTCTTGACCTCTCAAAAGCAATAGAAATTCATCACACAAATAACTCTATTTTTCAAACAAGTACAGCACCAAGACAAGATGGTATTGTATGGCGCATTGAAGTGCAGGCAAAAAGTAAAAATTTTTCTGGAAATTGGGCAGTATTTTCTCTTGCAAACCCAACAGATGAGCAAATCGACCGTCTCATAGTTGCACCTCATTATCGCATGGCTCATTCAGGCTTTCTTTGGCCAGACCTTGGATCAATGCGGATTCAATCCATCACTCCAAGTGAAGGATTTTCTCTCGATCGCCAAGCCAGCGCAAATTCAGACATCTTTCGTATTACCCTTAATCCTGGTGCTGTCGTTACGTTTATTGCTGAACTCAATTCCGCGAATCTACCACAAATTTATTTATGGAAACCTGAAGCTTATAAGGATGCAATAAATTCTTATACGCTTTATCATGGTATTCTTCTTGGGATATCAGGTCTATTAGCACTTTTGTTAACTGTCCTCTTTGTCGTTCGTGGAACAAGCCTCTTTCCTGCAACAGCCGCTGTTGCTTGGGCGGTTCTTTTTTATATTGGGATCGACTTCAATTTTTTAAACAAATTCTTTGCTGTTACACTAACAACGCAACCGATCTGGCGTGCTAGTACAGAAGTAGCACTTGCCGCTACATTCTTTATTTTCTTGTTTACATATCTACGTCTTAATCGCTGGCACTATCATTTTAGTTATGGTGCAATCGCTTGGATCATAGCTCTTTGTAGCCTTGGAGCATTTGCTATTTACGATCCAACTAGAGCAGCTGGAATTGCTCGCCTATCATTTGGCTTCACCACCGTAATTGGTATACTCTTAATTGGTTATTTTTCTATCCAAAACTATGATCGTGCAATCATGCTCATCCCAACGTGGTTGTTAACTAGCTTCTGGTGCTTTGGAGCGTACGCTTGTATAGCAGGATATTTAAACAATGATATTATTCAACCAGCCTTGGCGGGAGGATTAGTACTTATCGTTCTTCTTATCAGCTTTACTGTCATGCAACAAACTTTTTCTAATGATGCGTTCCATGAAGGAATATTCTCCGACCTTGAACAACAAGTTCTTGCATCAAAAGGGGCTGGAAATATTATTTGGGACTGGAATGTTGAACGTGACAAAATCGTTGTTCACCCAGATATGTCAACTCTTTTTGGCACTGAAACACGCAAACTTAATGGCTCTATGAACAACTGGATTTCAGCTTTGCATTATGATGATCGTGAACGCTTTCAAGCCGTATTAGATATCATTCTAAAAAATAAAAAAGGGCGCATTGATCAAATTTTTCGGCTATCTTCAGGTGGAGGCTATTATCATTGGTTTTCTCTTCGCGCACGTCCTGCTATGCAAAAAGATGGAAAAATAACGCGTATCATTGGAACTATTGTTAATATTACTAACCACAAAAAAGCCGAAGAGCGCTTATTGCATGATTCAATTTATGACAGCTTAACTGGTCTTCCCAACAAACAAATCTTCCTCGACAGGCTACAAAATTATACTTCTTTGGCAAAGGCAAATATTAAAATTAGACCAACAGTTTTTATGATTGATTTTGATAATTTTTGTCAAATTAATCGCAAATTGGGCATAGCTGTCGGAGATACCGTGCTGCTTATAATTGCGCGCCGTTTGAATCGTCTCATTAATTTTCAAGACACTTTGTCACGTCTTTCTGCAGATCGTTTTGCAATTATTTTGCTAAGCGAAACTGAACCGCAAAAAATTGCAGCATTTGCAGAACATTTGCATAAAACAATTTCAGCACCTATTTCACTTTCAGAAAAAAAAATAATACTTTCAACATCAATCGGACTAGTTACATGGAGTGAAAGCAGATCAACTGCTAAAGACATTTTTAATGATAGTGAATTAGCTATGATTCGCGCGAAACAAATGGGCGGTAATCATATTGAACCTTTTCGTCCTAATTTTCGCACTCTGGGTCTTGAACATAACAGCATGGAGAAGGACATTCATTATGCTATAAAACGTAATGAAATGAAAATCCTTTACCATCCTATTCTTAATTTATCAGATGGACAAGTTATTGGATTTGAAACAATTGTAGAATGGCATCATCCAAATTATGGAAATTTAAATGTCTCTGATTTTATAAAAATCGTAGAAAATGAACAGATCGTGATGGATTTAGCTCAATTTATCATTGATAATGCTATTATTGATCTTACAAATATACAAGAAAAATTTTCCCAACAATCTTTCTTCATTTCAATAAATTTACCAAGTCCGGAGATGATTCATCCTAGCTTTATAAGCCAGCTGCGCTCCATTCTGCTTCGCCACCCGCTCAATAAAGGGTGCTTAATGATAGAAATATCTGAGTTTGTCTTACGGAAAAATCCTGAACAATCAGCGCATTTTCTTGAACAGATTAAAGCATTAGGAATGAGTCTTGCGTTGGATAATTTTGGAACAGGTTATTCATCACTTACTTATCTTGTCCGTTATCCATTCGATATGGTTAAATTGGATCGCTCACTCATCTCAATCGATTCACCTAAGAAAAAGCTTATTCTCAAGTCCATTATCAATATGGCAAAAGATCTTAATTTACAAATTATCGCAGAAGGTGTTGAGAATGAAAAAGAAGCCATATTCCTGAACAAAGAAGGCTGTAAATATGTTCAAAGCACGCTTGTTACTAAACCAATTGCCCTCGAAGAGTTAATTACTCTCGTACAAAATCACTTTTCTTATAAAACTTAAAACGTAAACAAAGTTAAGATATTTCAGAATATGAATTAAAAAATAGTACAAATCTCTACGCATGTCCCATTTCGGAAACAAGATAAGTTGGATTAATTCCCATACGCATCAAGATTTCATCGTATTTACGATCTAAATTGCTTTCAAAAAGAAAACTTGGCGATGCAGGATTAATTAGCCAACTGTTTGCAGAAATTTCAGCCTCAAGCTGTCCTGCTTGCCATCCTGCATAACCTAGCGCTATAAGCGCCTGTTGAGGACCTTGTTCACAACTGATCGCTTTTAGTATATCAACAGTTGCAGTAAAGCAGATCCGGTTTGCAACAGGAATGGTTTCTTCACAAACGTAATCATCTGAATGAAGTACAAAGCCGCGCGATGGCTCAACAGGCCCACCATAACGCACAGGCAACTTTTTTATTGCCTCAGGAAGATATCTTTTTTGGGTATCATTTATCACCCTAAGATGAAGCAAAAGCTCTGGAAAATCAACATAGTGTAATTGATTGAGAATAATCCCCATAGCGCCAGCATCAGAATGCGCACAAACATAAATAACAGAACGAATAAAGCATTTGTCATTCATCCCAGGCATTGCTATAAGTAATTGTCCGCCTAAAAAGCCATCATGCTTATTTATCAATCTGTTATTCTCCGTTATTCATACGTTAAAATTCAGTTCAATTGCTACAAAAAAATAAAGTTCAAATGAAAAAAGCTCAAATCTTTACAAATTTTAAAAGTATCTCAACTTTTTTTCATAAAAAACTTTTTGCCACATTAAGTATAGCATTCATATTTTTAGGATTAGTTAACGTCTCTCTAAGTGACCCAAAAAAACAAAAATCACATCTTTCTGCAACACCTTGGTATGAATCAGATGGAGGACGTGTCAGACTAGCTACTACTACGCCATCTCTTTCCGGAGTAAGAAATGGTATTATTGAAATTATACTTAAACCAGGGTGGAAAACCTACTGGCGTAATCCAGGAAATTCAGGCATGGCACCATTTTTTAACTTTAACCAAAAGGTTTCTTACGAAATTTTTTATCCTACACCACAACTTTATGAAACAGAAAACGACTGGACATTAGGCTACAAGGGTAAAGTGATATTCCCTTTCACTGTTTCTGATTCAGGAAAAGATTTAAGTGGCTCTTTCACTTTTGGAATATGTAATGAAATCTGTATTCCATTTACTGTTCACTTTAATTTTTCACCGTCTTCCTCAAAAAACAAACATCTTCCTATGTACTTATTAAAAGATGCTCAAGCCTCTCTACCTCGCACAACACATGATGAATTTCAAATAAGTGTTCAGCAAGATACAAACGCCCTCCTCATAAAAATAGGAAATAACAACAAAACCGCACCATCCTCTCTCTTTTTAGATGGAGGAGAAATGCAAATTGGGCCAGCTAAAAAAATAAGTAATAACGCGGAATGCACGCTTTTTAGCGCTCCTATCTATTTCATACCAGATAAAATAAACCAAATAGTTTTTTATACAGTTTCCTTTAAAGACTACGCTTTAAGTGGAACGTTCATGCTTCACAAGCAATAAACAAAACTGTGCTACTCTATAATTATAAAAAGAAAGACTTTTAAACCAAATTTATGCTAGGAAGCACCCACTTTCACGATATTGAGTAATCGCTTGACGTGCAAGTGCATCTGCACGTTCATTATCAGGGTGACCAACATGCCCTTTCACCCAATGCCACCTGACAGTATGATAAGAACAGGCATCTTCAAGAGCTTGCCATAACTCCATATTTTTAACAGGCTTTTTTGACGCAGTACGCCAATTATTCTTCTTCCAACCTTCAAGCCATACAGATATACCGTTTCGGACATAAATTGAGTCTGTATAAAGATCGACCAAACAAGATTCTTTAAGTGCTTTCAACGCACAAATTGCCGCCATCAGTTCCATTTTATTATTGGTCGTGTAGATTTCTCCACCACAAAGCTCACGCTCATGCCCATTCCAGCGTAAAATAGCCCCCCATCCTCCAATTCCAGGATTACCTGAGCAAGCACCATCCGTGTAAATTTCAACAACTTTTTGCTGATTTAACATAAAATTCAAAAACCTAATTCACTCAAAAAATTTGCATGACTGAAAAAACAAAGCTTGTGCCAATATTCCCATGGATCTTTTCTAACGACAAAACTACTCGGTGGTGTATTGAACCAATCGTAAAGGCGTGTAAGTAAAAACCGCAAAGCCGCACCACGTGCCAACAAAATCATTGCATCCAATTCTAAAGGCACCAATGTCCTTATTTTTTGATAATTTTCTATTAGCCCATGCGCTTTTGTAAGGTTATAAGAATGATCGTTTTCAAAACACCAAGCATTTAAACAGATAGCTAGATCATAAGCAAAAAAATCGTTACAAGCAAAATAGAAATCTATAATACCAGAAAGACGATGGTTCAAGAAAAATACATTATCATTAAATAAATCAGCATGAATAATACCTGTTGGCAAATTCGACGGCCAATTTTCTTCTAAAAATGCTAACTCTGTATTAATTTTTTTTTCAAACTCTTCAAGCAGCGGATCTTCCACCATTTGGCAACTTTTCCATAACAGTTTCCAATCTGTGAGGGAAAGAGTATTCTGACGACTAAGTGAAAACCCCTGTCCTGCTAAATGTAATTGAGCTAAACTACTCCCTACTTCACAGCAATGATATACATCAGGCTGACGAACCCACGTTCCTTCCAAAAAAGTAATAATAGCAGCAAAACGTCCTGATAATTCACCAATCATAGCTCCATCATTTTGAACTATTGGTTGAGGACATAAAATTCCACGTTTATTTAAGTACTGCATAAGACTACAAAAAAAAGGCAAATCGTCTTTTGAAATACGTTTTTCATAAAGTGTTAAAATAAACTTCCCATTTGTCGTATGCAGCATAAAATTAGAATTTTCGATACCTTCTTCTATACCTTGATAGGATAGAAGCGAACCTATTGAATAACGCGTCAAAAATGCCTTCAAATCATTTGGATGAATATTTGTATGAACCGCCATTATTTTGTTTTCATTCTGAACATTTACATATCCTGATTTTTGTTTTTTATCGTTTTAGCTTGACCATTAACAAAAGCCATATCTTGAGAAGTTAAAACGACATTGCGTAATTCACGGTTAACCAAAAATCTTTCCATTTCCACTACTGTTTCAGCCAAATCTATCGTAACATCATAATGTTTTCGAAAGGCTGAAATAATTTCATCAACAATAATTTCAGGAGCAGATGCCCCTGCTGAGAGACCAACAACGGAAAGAGAACCTAAACGATCAAAATTAATTTCATCAGCCCGTTGAACTAAAATAGATTGCCGTGCACCAAACCTTTCAGCAACCTCTACTAAGCGCCGTGAATTAGAGGAGTTTGGTGCACCAACAACCAAAAACAAATCACTCCCCAATGCTGCCGCTTTAACAGCATTTTGGCGATTTGTAGTAGCATAGCAAATTGATTCAGCAGCTGGTGCTTGCAATGTAGGAAAGCGTTCTTGTAAAATATCAAGAATCCCTGCTGTATCTTCAACAGAAAGTGTTGTTTGTGTCACAAATCCCAATTTATCTGGATCATTTGGTTGGTAATGTAGCGCGTCTTCTACCGTTTCAATTAACGTAACAGCCCCTTGTTCAAGCTGTCCCATTGTTCCTATCACCTCAGGGTGACCAGCATGACCAATCAATATAACATGGCGACCATGGCGTTGATGCCGTATTGCTTGTTTATGAACCTTAGAAACCAATGGACATGTCGCATCTAAATAAAACAAATTATAGTGTAGAGCTTCTTCTGCTACAGATTTTGGCACACCATGGGCAGAAAATATAACAGGTTGACTGCGATGTTCTTCTGGAATTTCATTAAGTTCTTCCACAAAAATAGCACCCCGTTGCTGTAGTCCCTCGACCACATAGCGATTGTGCACAATTTCATGACGAACATACACTGGAGCACCATATTTTTTTAATGCAAGAATGACAATCTGAATGGCACGATCAACCCCTGCACAAAATCCACGCGGACCACAAAGACGCATTGTTAAAGGGGGGAGTACAGACATAAACCATCCTTAATATCTATAACTTTAACTACATATTCAAATGGAATACCATTATGTATGTGCTACACAAACAGCGTTAAAGAGAAAAACCTGAAAACGCTCTCTTTACTATAATAGTACTACATATGTGATGCCACTATTTATGATTTTTATACAAGAAAAGCTATTCTGATTTGGCTATTTGTATTAATTTTATTGTATTAGAGCAAAACAAAAGACCAAACAAGAGATTCAATCAAAAGAATTCCGAATATAGCAGCCAAATAAAATAACGAAAAGAAAAACATTCTTTTTGCCATCGAAATAGTCACATCCTGCATATCAGCTTTTAATAAGCGATAAGCAAAATAAACAAAGATAACGCTCAAAATTGTCGATAAAATTCCATAGAAAATTCCCGCAAACCCAGTAATATAAGGTCCAATGGCACATATTGCCGTCAGAATGGTATAAAATAAAATCTGTTTTTTCGTTGAACGCTCGCCACGTACATTAGGCATCATAGGAATGCCTGCCGCTCCATAATCAAGAGATGAAAATAAAGAAAGAGACCAAAAATGCGGTGGGGTCCACATAAAAATAATCAAAAATAACAAAAAGCTATTAATACTTACTGTCCCCGTTGTTGCGGCCCATCCAATCATGGGTGGAAATGCCCCAGCTGCACCACCAATAACAATATTTTGCGGCGTTACACGCTTTAGCCAAATTGTGTAGATAACGATATAAAAGAAGATTGTAAACGCAAGAAGAAATGCTGCAAACCAATTAATAATCCCTCCCATAATCAACACCGAAAGTGTAGAAAGAACAATGCCAAAAATAAATGCATTTCTAGGGCTAATTTTACCAGTAGGAATAGGACGATTCTTGGTACGCTCCATCACCGCATCAATATCAGCATCATACCACATATTAAGCGCCCCTGCACCACCACCGCCTACAGCAATACACAAAATTGCCAAAAGGCTATATAATAGACTCATAGAGACAGGTGACACAACCAGCCCAACCACAGCTGTGAATACAACCAGTGACATAACGCGCGGTTTTAATAACGTAATATAATCATAAACACTCGATTCTGGTGGAATTGATTTACCACTTGCAGCCGATAATTCTCCAGAAATAGACATCCCACTTAAATACCTTTTCCACCCTTGCACCTACAAAAAAATACTGTTCGGACATATTGGAACAATGCAATTAATATCATAACACTTTTGAAAACATATAGAATACCTATTTATACGCCTCCATTAAAATAGATCATAAAACAATACTAAAAACTTTGTCTTCTATAAAATGTTGTTTTTTCACTTTTCCTTTTATTTCGTGCATGCGAATTAATACGTTTGGGGTTGTAGTGATTTTGTGTTACAATTCAAAAATCCACTTTTTATGTAAATCTGTGTATAAAAGCGTAATGTTAATTCGAGTAGGTCTTTCTGTGATACTTTATAAATTGCTAAAAAGAATTTTCTTTGTTTGTCTTATTATTCACGTATTTTATAATATTTGCACCAATCATGCTATTGCACAAACATCTAATACGCAAAATGTCCCCACTCCACAAACTTACGGTGCGTGGACAAAAATTTGCGCCCTTCCACTAGGAACACCTAATATACAATGTGAGATTGTGCAAAATATACAGACAAAAAATCGTCATGATATTACCCTCCGCGTTACATTTTATAAATTACCAAAAAATCAAGGGATCTTGATGCGTGTCTTTACCCCGATCCGAGTTGAATTGCGCCTCGGTGTTGGTATAAAAATTGACGATAAAGATATAGGGAAAATAGAATATCGCCGTTGTCTCGGTGATACATGTGTTGCTGAAGCTGTTCTGAAAGAAGATATGTTACAACTCTTTTTGAAAGGTAAAACAGCAACCTATTTTGTTTTTACAACTCCTGAACAAGGTATTGGAGGTCTCGTTGATCTTCACGGTTTTGCTGATGCTTATGCAGCCTTATAGAAGTGGTAAAATTTATACAGGTCAACCAATAAAAGCATATCACTGCTCACTTTACAACTTCCCTCAATTTTAAGACAATAAAAAATCTTCTAGATAATCAATAAAATAGGATAGCCATTATGAAATCGCTGATTGATCATTTTGATATTTCTTCATCTAAAGTGCAATCACTTGTACAAGAATCACTTTATCATGCTGATGATGGCGAACTTTACCTTGAGTATACAGAAAGCGAAGCACTCTTATTTGATAATGGACAACTTAAAAACGGCTCATTTCATCAAGATATGGGATTTGGTCTACGCATTGTTTCTGGAGAAGCTACTGGATATGCTCACTCTAGTGAATTATCAGCTGCTGCACTTAAAAACGCTAGTGAAGCGGCTAAAGCCATCACCTATAATAACCATGTAGGATCTTATAGCGCAGCTCCTCAAAAAACAAATAAAAAGCTTTATCAACCACATAACCCTCTTAATACTCCATCATTTGAAGATAAAAGCGCGCTTTTGCAAAAAATTGATGCTTATTTACGCAAAAAAAATGATAAATTGCATCAAGTTACGGTTTCTCTTTCTGGTTCATTACAGCATGTCGAAATTTTACGTGCTGATGGGTATCTTGTTCGTGATATCCGTCCTCTTGTGCGACTGTCTATATCTGTGGTTGCAGCTGAGGGGAATCGACGCGAAAATGGCTTTTATGGATGTGGTGGACGACAAGCATTTGCCTCATTCATTAGCGAAGAAAATTGGAAAAAAGCTGCCGATGAAGCTTTGCGTATGGCTTTAATAAATTTAGAAGCAGAGGCAGCACCAGCTGGAACATTTGATGTTGTCTTAGCCAATGGATGGCCTGGTGTTATGCTTCATGAAGCCGTCGGACATGGTTTAGAAGGTGACTTTAACCGCAAAAAAACATCTGCTTTTTCTGGACTTTTAGGTCAACAAATTGCTGCAAAGGGTGTTACAGTTGTTGATGATGGCACAATTCCCAACTGCCGTGGCTCACTCACTGTTGATGATGAAGGCACACCATCGGGATGTAATGTTCTTATTGAAGATGGAAAGCTTGTTTGTTTTATGCAAGACAGGTTAAATGCTCGGCTTATGGGTGTTAATCCAACTGGAAATGGGCGGCGTGAATCCTACGCACATGCACCAATGCCGCGGATGACCAACACGATGATGCTAGGAGGAGACAAAACACCTGAGGAAATTTTATCCTCACTAAAAAACGGTATCTATGCTGTTTCATTTGGCGGAGGACAAGTTGATATCACTTCTGGAAAATTTGTATTTGAATGTACCGAAGCATATCGTGTAGAAAATGGAAAAATTGTAGCACCAATAAAAGGTGCAACCCTTATAGGCAACGGACCAGAAGCCATGAAACGTATTACAATGATTGGGAATGATAGCAAGCTTGATAACGGTATCGGTATGTGCGGAAAAGCTGGACAAAACGTCCCTGTTGGTGTTGGACAACCCCATCTTCGAATCAATAATATGACAATTGGTGGAACTACACTTTAATAAAATTAATCAAACACACTTAATGAAATAATTTTTCATTGTCATTCAAGCCTGCTAAAGTTTCCAACCTGTTTTTGTTTTTTTCTTACTCAGAACAGCAACAACTTCAACATGCGGTGACCATAAAAATTGATCAATCGGAATAATCTGCTCTATTGTATAATCGCCTGCAACAAGAAGAGATAAATCATGAGCAAACGTAATAGGATTGCATGAAATAGCAACCACACGCGGAATATTTGCCTTCGCTAACTCATGCACCTGTCCTTGTGCACCAGCGCGTGGAGGATCAAAAACAACGCTATCGAAACACTCAAGCTCCTTCGCAGAAAGTGGACGACGAAAGAGGTCACGTTTTTCACAAGTTACTGTTTTTAAGCCAATTGCAAAACGTGCTGCCCGTTTTAAATTTTTTAACGCCATTCCATCATTTTCTACTGCATGAACATTCATTTTTTTTGCCATCCGCAACGCAAATGTTCCAACTCCTGAAAACAAATCAACAGCATTTTTTGCTTTTTTTAAATGATTCAAAACAATGTTGCCCATAACATTTTCTGCTTCAAAAGTCGCTTGAAGAAACCCACCAGAGGGAAATTCAACATGGATATCTCCAAAAGAAATCAATGGTTTTTCTCGTTCAACAAAAACTTCACCTTCAACAGATAAACGTGTAATTCCACGAGCAAGCGCTTTATGAATCATTTTTTGACGAGTATGTTCATCTCGTACAGTACAACCATTTAAAGCAATGTCTAAGCCATTTTTAACAGATGTTATCGTAACGTGAAAGCGTTTGATATGATGACTTACAAGAGCGCAAAGTGCCTTGATATCATCTAGTTGAGATATAATTTCTAAACGCGTAACTGGACATTCTTCCAGAGCTACGACATCATGAGATAAATAACGGTTAAAACCAATAACACGGCCTTGTGTAGTCATAAGCGCTGTTAAAGTAATCCGTCTACGACTATGATACCCACATTCAATTAAAGGAGAAACAAAAATATCAATCTTATGCTTTTTAAGTGCATCAACAACTAATTGCCGCTTCCAAGCTCGATAAGCATCAGAGCGCCAATGTTGAAGTGTACACCCCCCACAATTTTCAAAATGTTGACAAATAGCATCAACGCGTTCTGGTGATTTCTTTTCTAAGGCAATAAGTGTTCCATATTTTCCATGAAGAGCGATTGTAGCAACCTCTCCTGGTAACGTAAAAGGAACATAAATAGAGCCGTTTGGTGTGTTGGAAATACCATAACCATTTACTCCAATATGATCGATTGCAACCTCATTGCTCACTCTTTTTCTCCGAATAATAAATATTCCAAATTGCCATCACCACCTAAAATAGGTGAAGGCAATAAACCCTTTGCTGTCCATCCTATCTGAGTATTCAGCCAATCAAAAAGCTCTTCAGCGATTTGTTTTGCTACTGATGGATTTTTCAATATCCCATCCTTACCAAGACCTCCTCGACCAATCTCAAATTGTGGTTTTACCAATAAAACCGCTTGAGCTCCATTTTTAGCTAAAGACAAAACAGGAGGTAATGCCAGCTTAAGAGAAATGAAACTAACATCTGATACTATAAGATCAATTTCCCGCCCGTCTAAATGTTTTCGCTTAAAATCTCTAACATTTAATCCTTCTAATAAGGTTATCGCACTATTTCCAGATAAACGTGCATCACATTGATTATGACCAACATCAACAGCAATCACATGAGCTGCCCCACGCTCTAAGAGAACTTGTGTAAAACCACCTGTCGATGCACCAATATCAATGGCAGTCACTTTGTCAGTTACAATCGGAAACGCATCAAATGCACTAATTAATTTCAATGCCGCACGCGAAACATAATTCTGCGCTGGATCGCAAACTACAATTTCTGCGTCATCAGAAATTATCTTCCCAGCCTTTAAAATTATTTCACCGTTAACCTTAACTGTTTGACGTACAATGGCATCACGTGCTCGAGAGCGCGTAGTAAAAAAATTTTTTTCAACTAAAAGAACATCGAGCCTTTTATTAACAACCATCTCATACTAAAACTTTCTGTATTGTCGGAATTTTGCGTCCCAAAGCAGAAAAGACAATATTAACAACACCAGCAGCATCAAGTCCAATACGCGAAAAAACTTTTTTTGGTGAACCGTGATTTAAATACTCATCAGGAAATTTTAATGTGCGAACCTTTAAACCATTCTCTAAAAGCCCTTCTTGTGCCAAAAATTGTAATAAATGCGCTCCAAATCCACCTATTGCACCCTCTTCAATTGTTACTAATAATTCATGCTCACGTGCTAAACGATGCATTAAATCTTTATCTAAAGGCTTTGCAAATCGTGCATCAGCAACAGTTGTAGACAATCCATGTGCTTCCAACTTATCCGCTGCCACTAACACTTCAGATAGCTGTGTTCCAAAACAAACCAAAGCTACCCTACTTCCTTCACGCAAAACTCGCCCTTTTCCAATTTCAAGCAACTCGCCTCGTCGTGGCAAATCTATACCAACACCTTCACCACGTGGATAACGAAAAGAAATAGGTCCCTGATCATAAGCTGCTGCCGTGCGCACCATATGCATCAATTCAACTTCATCAGAAGGAGCCATCACCACAAATTCAGGAAGAGCCGCTAAAAAAACAATATCAAAACTTCCAGCATGTGTTGCACCATCTGCACCAACAAAACCTGCTCGGTCAATCGCAAAACGCACTGGTAATTTTTGAATTGATACATCATGCACAATCTGATCATAAGCACGCTGTAAGAAGGTAGAATAAATTGCAACAAAAGGCTTATATCCTTCACAAGCAATACCCGCAGCAAAAGTTACAGCATGCTGCTCAGCAATACCAACATCAAACATCCTGTTGGGAAACTTTTTAGCAAAAGCATTAAGACCTGTCCCTGTTGGCATTGCTGCCGTTATACCAACAATCCTATCATCACGCGTAGCTTCTTCTATTAAAGCTTGAGAAAATACTTTTGTATAAGAGAGAGCTTTACTCTGTACTTTAACTTGTTTACCTGTCACAATATCAAAACAATTAACTCCATGATATTTATCAAATGATGCCTCTGCAGGTGCATATCCTTTTCCTTTATGAGTAACTACATGCACTAAAATAGGGCCGTTAGGATATTCACGTACATTTTTTAAAACAGGCAGTAAATGACTTAAATTGTGGCCATCTATTGGTCCCACATAATAAAAGCCAAGCTCATCAAATAAGGTTCTCCCAACTAAAAACATCTTTGCAAATTCTTCCGAACGATGCGCTTGATCCAAAAAGAATTTTGGCAATTTTTTGCTAAACATCTTCACTCGTTCACGTAAACTACGATAGGCAGGATGGGAAACTAACCGTGCAAGATGGGCACGCATAGCACCAGTAGGAGGTGCAATCGACATGTCATTGTCATTAAGAATAACAATCAAACGCGCATCCAACGCACCAGCATTATTCATCGCTTCATAAGCCATACCAGCAGACATAGCGCCATCACCAATGACAGAAATGATGTTCCGCTTTTCTTCTGCTTTCAAAGTATTAACCACCGCCATACCAAGACCGGCTGAAATAGAAGTAGAAGAATGCCCCGCACCAAATGGATCATACACACTTTCTGAACGCTTTGTAAAACCTGATAACCCTCCCTCTTGGCGCAATGTACGAATCTTATCTCTACGACCCGTTAAAATTTTATGCGGATAAGCTTGATGTCCTACATCCCAAACAATTCTATCTTCAGGCGTATTAAAAACATAATGTAGCGCAATTGTTAATTCAATAACGCCAAGCCCTGCACCAAGATGCCCTCCCGTCACAGAAACAGCATCGATTGTTTCAGTTCGCAACTCATTAGCTAGCTGTACCAAATCAGTCTCTGGCAACGCTCGCAAATCTTGTGGAGAACAAATACGATCAAGTAATGGCGTTAATGTCTGAGACAAAAAAAACTCCTTATACTATATTAAAAGAGTAAAAGACATAATATATGCCTTGTATTTTTTCATTCATGGTGTACGCATTTCTACTGGAATATTTTATATACCTGAAATTATCTACAGATTTTCTCATTTTATAAATGAGAAATTAATAAACTTATTTCTTATAAACTAAATGATTTTGTCTTTTACTTCGTAATAAATATCCAAAAATTACTGGATATTATTCGGAATCAAGTAGCTCTACACCTTCTGGAGAACTTCCTTCTGAAAGCTGAATTTTTTCAACTTTAGCTTCGGCCACTTTCAAGAGTTTATCACAATGTTTTTTAAGAGCTTCACCCCGCTCATAAATATCAATTGATTGCTCTAAAGGAACATCTCCTCGTTCCAAATTTTCAACAATCACTTCAAGTTGCTGAAGTGCTTCCTCAAAACTTAACGCCGCGATATCTCCCTTTTTTATCTCTTGTTTCATATGAACCTCACAAGATATCTGTTCTGGATATGCGAATTCCAAAACCTTCTAAACCTACATAATAACGCTCTTTAGAAGCATAAACAATAACTGAACTGATTCCTAAATGCTTCAAAATTTGTGACCCTAAACCAATTTGGCGCCATTCTTCCTCACGCTCAATCGCCTGTACATGGTTTTCTTGTCTTGCTATTGCCATTTTCTGCATGTCAACAGCCAATTGAGAACCAACACCAACAGATCCTTCACGCAAATAAACAAAAACACCACGTTTTTCCTTTTCTATCATACGCCGCATGATAGCTGCAATATTCGATGATTTACCAAAAACATCATTTATAATATTTTCACGATGCAAACGCACAGGAATATTCTCACCATCACTAATATCACCAAAAACGATTGCAACATGTTGAACCACTTCCCAAGGGAGTTGATAGCTTTGAGCAACAGCTGATCCTACAGATGTTTCAATATGCATTTCTCCAACATGCTTGATCAACATTTCTTTACGTTGGCGATAAGCAATCAAGTCTGCTACTGTTATCATGTGCAATTGATTGTCTTGTGCAAATTTTATAACTTCATCTCCATGCTTAACGCTGCCATCATCATTGACCAACTCACCAATAACACCAACTGGTGGTAAGCCAGCTAATTTACATAAATCAACAGCAGCCTCAGTATGACCTGAGCGCATGAGAACGCCCCCTTCATGCGCAGTTAAAGGAAAAATATGTCCTGGACGGACAAAATCACTCGCACTAACATTTGGATTGGCAAGATTACGAACCGACAACGCACGATCATGCGCTGAAATACCTGTTGTGATCCCATGTTTAAAGTCAACGGTAACAGTAAATTGAGTGCGATGTACAGAATTATTATCTGATACCATAGGAGTAAGATTAAACCGTTGCGCCTCTTCTCTCAGCATAGGTGCACAGACAATGCCAGTTGTATGGCGGATAATAAATGCCATCTTTTCCTCTGTACAATGCACGGCAGCAACTATTAAATCACCTTCATTTTCACGGTCATTATCATCCGTAACCACAACAATTTCACCGCGTTCAAAAGCCTGAATAGCAGAAATAACTTTTTTTTGATCATACGTCATCATTCACCTTTCGAATCAACCAACTTGGCCGCGATGCCTTAAATAGTGATCAGCAATAGCACAAGCCACCATCGCTTCACCAACAGCAACAGCACGAATTCCAACACACGGATCATGACGTCCCTTTGTTACAACGTTTATATCATTACCATCACTATCAACTGAGCGACGAGGAGTTAAAATTGATGAAGTGGGCTTAACTGCAAAACGTGCAACAATCGGCTGTCCACTAGATATTCCGCCTAAAATACCACCAGCGTGATTAGATAAAAAAAGTGGTTTTCCATCACTTCCCATACGCATTTCATCTGCATTCTCCTCTCCCCTCAAACGAGCTGCAGCAAATCCATCACCAATTTCAACCCCCTTAACCGCATTAATGGACATTAATAATGATGCAATATCCTGATCCAATTTTGCATAAATAGGTGCTCCCAGCCCTGCTGGAACATTTTCTGCAACAACCTCAACAATAGCACCAACAGATGAACCATCCTTGCGTAATTTATTTATGTAATCGCTAAAAAAGTGCACCATCTCTGCATCAGGTGTAAAAAAAGGATTGTTATCAACCTCTAACCAATCCCAACGATCACGATTAATATTATAAGGACCAATTGCTATCACAGCTCCCCTTACAAGCAAGTTAGGAACAATTTTACGTGCGAGAGCACCTGCTGCAACACGCGCTGCTGTTTCACGCGCTGAAGCACGTCCTCCACCCCGAAAATCACGAATACCATATTTAATATCATAAGTATAATCTGCATGACCTGGACGATATTGATGAGCAATTGAACTATAATCTTTAGAATGCTGATCCATATTTTGAATAAACATAGAAATCGGAGTACCTGTTGTCACCAATGTTGTTCCATCGTCCTGAGGAACAACGCCTGAAAGTATCTCAACTTGATCCAATTCTTGGCGCTGTGTTGTATATTTAGATTGTCCAGGTCGGCGCTTATCAAGATAATATTGGATCTCAGAAAGAGTAAAAACAATCCCTGGTGGACAACCATCAATGACACAGCCTAAGGCAGCGCCATGGCTCTCACCCCATGTCGTTACACGAAACAAATGACCAAATGTATTATGCGACATGAAAAATTATCCGTTTATCTGCCAAATACATGCAATTATCGCGTATACATAGCTGTATTAAACACGATTCACATTCCCAAATATATTGTGACTGTTTTAAGTTTGGTCACATTATTGCTATTAAATCCAACCTTATAAACCAAACCTTATTCTTTAACGACAGAAATATCCGGTGCATCAACCGCCTTCATGCCTATGATATTATAACCTGAATCAACATGATGCACCTCACCTGTAACAGAACGAGATAAATCTGAGAGAAAGTAAAGAGCAGAATCGCCAACCTCTTCAATTGTCACCGTACGACGCAGGGGAGCATTATATTCATTCCATTTTAGAATATAGCGAAAATCACCAATGCCAGAAGCAGCCAGCGTCTTGATTGGCCCAGCAGATATAGCGTTAACGCGAATATTCTTAGGACCTAAATCCACAGCCAAATATTTCACGCTTGCTTCAAGAGCCGCTTTGGCAACTCCCATCATGTTATAATTCGGGACAACCTTTTCTGCACCATAATAACTCAACGTTAAAATTGAACCGCCATCTGACATCAATTCTTCTGCACGCTTTGTAAGCGCTGTTAAGGAATAAACAGAAATATTCATTGTCATCATAAAATTCGCTTCGCTAATATCAATATAACGACCACTTAATTCATCTTTATCAGAAAAACCAATAGCATGAACCAAAAAATCTAACTTGCCCCATTTTCTTTCTATTTCCTTAAAAACTGCGTCAATAGATGCACTATCCGAAACATCACAATGACCGCAAATAATTCCCTTTACTTCCTCAGCTAAAGGCTCAACACGTTTTTTTATCGCCTCACCTTGGTAAGTAAAAGCAAGATCCGCTCCTGCTGCGCTAGCCGCCTTAGCGATTCCCCAAGCGATAGAGCGATTATTAGCTAGTCCTAAAATTAGACCACGCTTGCCACACAATAAACCACCACCATTAGCCATCAGTCATGTCCCATTGCTACTTAAAATTAAACTACTTATCTGCTATGACATAGGTCAGCTTCTTCTTCAAGCAATTGGTTTAAAATCAAACAAAAACTATTCTTTTGTATAATTTAAAGTTAATCTTTTTGCATTTGCAAAAATTGTTCTAATGCTGCATCCCCACCTTCTGGCAACATAATACGAACATGCACATAAAGATCATCTCTTTTGCCGTCTTTCAAACGAAGCCCCTTCCCTTTCAGCCGTAGAATACGATCAGAACTCGACCATGCAGGAATAGTTAAAACTACACGCCCTTCCAGAGTCTCGACTTCTTCTTTTGCTCCTAAGACCGCATGTTTAAGTGGAACCGGTAAATCAAGATGAAGTGCTCTTCCCTCAACCCGCAAACGAGGATGCTTTTGAATGTGAACCGTTACTAAAGCATCCCCTGCTTTTCCATACGCTACCTCTTCTCCCTGACCTTTTAAACGAATAGTTTGCCCATCTTCAACATAATCTGGGAGCTTAATTTTTAACTTCTTTCCATTAGGAAAAACAGCTTCCACTCTTTCTGCACCAACTAACTGCTCTAATGTCACCGTAAGACTGGCACGAACATGAGCCCCTTGTTGAGACTTATTATATTGTGCAGAATTTGAAAAACTTCCTCCTCTTCCAAATAGATCGCGAAAAATATCACTCGCCTCAAAACTTGTACCACCTGAAGAACCAAAATCAAACCCACTTGCTCCTCCTGAAAAAGGGTTGTATCTACTTCTAAAATTTCCGCCAGCGCCATAGGCTTGATGAATTGGTTTTCCTTCCATATCAATTTCACCGCGGTCAAATTGCGCCTTTTTATCTTTATCGCCTATAATTTCATAAGCTTGATTAATTTCAGAAAATTTCTCTTTAGCTTTCGTATCATCCATATTGTGGTCTGGATGATACTTCTTTGCCAATCTTCTAAATGCAGATTTAATCTCTTGCGGTTTCGCGGTACGATCCACACCTAAAACTGTATAGGGATCACGCATATCGTCCTCTTTTCAGTCTTTTCATTTTCAAAATATCAGCTGATACGTTGTTCAATATCCCTCACAGTTTTATTAGTCACTTTGTATAATATTTTTTCTCTCCCTATATGTCTATGAAGGAATTAAAATACCAGAAAAATATATTTTTATTTTTAATATAGTTCATCGCATTCTATGCTAAAGACAAAAATTATTAAAACACCGTAAAAATAATATAATATTATTGCTCTTTTAAAATAAAAAATACCAAAACAGTACTTTTTAATAGCAGAGTACATTAAAATAAATCAAAAAATACCTTACTTCTGCTCACTGATATTAGGAGATATTATGAATAACAAAGTACAAACAGAAGACAATTTTACGCAAATTCAAGAACCTTTTTCACTTTTTGCTAATTGGCTTGAAAAAGCAACAATAAACGAAATAAATGATCCTAATGCTATGGCATTAGCAACAGTTGATGAAACAGGCTTACCTAACGTTCGTATGGTTCTTCTCAAAAGCTTTAATCTTCAAGGCTTTGTATTCTATACTAACTATGAAAGCTGTAAAGGACAAGAAATTTTAAAGTCAATGAAAGCATCCTTAGGTTTCCATTGGAAATCACTTCGACGTCAGGTTAGAATTAGGGGAATTGTCGAAAAAGTCAGCACTAAAGAAGCAGACGCATATTTCCAATCGCGGCCACGTGGCAACCAAATTGGTGCATGGGCATCCAAACAATCTCAACCATTAGAAAACCGTTTTGTTCTCGAAAAAGCAATTGCTAAATATACCGCATGTTATGCGGTAGGTAACATCCCACGCCCACCTTATTGGTCTGGTTTCCGTGTTAAACCTCTTTCTATCGAATTTTGGTGTGACCGCCCTTTTCGTTTACATGATCGTATACTTTTTACACGCAATTCGACTGAGAACACCAACTGGCAAAAACAAAAACTCTACCCTTAATTCTTAAATTTTAAAATGTAGAGCCCTTTTTTCTCATAACAGTTAAACAGCATATTTGCAAAATGAGGCTTAATCATTGATTTCAATTTTAAATAACGATTTTTATTTTTTGGGTTATTGCCTTTTGGATAAATGTTACCAGCTATAAAATTATAGTTATATAAGCAAGGATACTATGATTTAGATATTTAGCAAAATCTTTAAAAATGAAGTATAAAAAGCAAGATGTATTTTGTACATTTTTATTCTGCTTCAATAAAGAAAAGCTATTTTTGTTAAAGCCAAAATACTCATTTCAAACATTTTAACAAAATAACGCTTCTGACTTGTTTTTTAATCATTAAGATTCAAAGAGAAAGCAATTTTGTATGGAGAATGATTTTGAAACAAAAATTCAATCACAAAATACAAACAGCCCTTTCTACTTTAGCTACCGCATAATTGCCTTTTGTCATTGGTTGGACTGCAATGATTAAGCAGCGGGATAAAGCACCATCCATATGCCACCGCACACCAAGCCAGCAAAAATTAAAAAACCAACAAATGAATTAGATTTAAAAAGCTTTAAGCATTGTAAACTATCATCTATATTAATGACTGTAATTTGAATAAACATATGAATGCTTGCAGCAAACAGTCCTAAGAAACTTAAAATAGGAACCTGTGCAAAATAAAATGCTAAACCTACTAATACCACAAAACCACTGTACAAAAATACTAATGCAAGCTTAGTGTCTTCTCCAAAGAGAAGTGCCGTAGAACGTACACCAACAGTAGCGTCATCTTCTTTATCTTGATGCGCGTAAATTGTATCATATCCTATCGTCCATAAAATTGATCCCGCATAAAGGAAGATCGCTGCCCAACTCAAGCTTCCGTACACAACTGCCCATCCCATTAATGCTCCCCAATTAAATGCAATTCCCAAAAAAAATTGCGGCCAATATGTTACGCGTTTCATAAAAGGGTAAATTGCAACTGCTATTAATGACGAGATACCTAGGAAAAAACTAAACGTGTTAAATTGTGATAAAACGCCTAAACCAACAAAACATTGTACCAATATAAAAATTTTTGCCTGAAACCGACTTACGTGACCTGTTGGTAATGGACGAGAACGTGTTCGTTCTACCTGAGAATCAATTTTATGATCAATAAGATCGTTCCAAGTACATCCTGCACCTCGCATAGCAACAGACCCCAGAAAAAAAAGAAAAAGATACCAAAACCAATCAAATAACATTAGCAAAAGAGGCCGTTGAAGCATTTCATAAGAAAGAAAAGCCATAGTTGTTGACCAAAAACAAGGCCACATCAACAACTGCCACCCAACAGGCCGATCCCAACGCGCCAATTGAGCATAAAACCACAAAGAACATGGAAGAAAATTATAGACCCATTGTCTAGAGGATGCATCCATAACCCGTCCCTGACTCTCACAGGATTGAATATGTGCAATATTTTTATTTTTTTTCATCAAATGGTTTTACCTTTTGTCTTGCGATAAAAGCGTTTCATTCTTATGACAAGGAAACTAATTTCATTATCGTTTTTGTAGTAGGAGTAAACAATGAACATTCTTCTTATTGGTTCAGGTGGACGAGAACATGCTTTAGCATGGAAAGTAGCAGCGTCACCACTGCTAACAAAATTATATTGCGCTCCTGGAAATCCTGCAACAATGGAATTTGGTGAAAATATTGATTTGAACATCGATGACCATTCTCTCGTTATTGATTTTTGTAAAACACATTCTATTGACCTTGTTATCGTTGGGCCAGAAGCACCATTAGTTGCAGGGATAACAGACGCTCTGAATAGCGCCAATATCTGTGTATTTGGACCGACTCAAAAAGCTGCTCAGCTAGAAGGTTCAAAAGCTTTTACAAAAGATTTATGCCACAAAAATAATATTCCTACAGGAACATACCAATACTTTAATGATGCTTTAAAAGCTAAAGCCTACATTCGTCAACAAGGTGTTCCCATTGTCATTAAAGCTGATGGCTTAGCTGCTGGAAAAGGTGTTGTTGTTGCAACAACAATAGAAGAAGCATATAATGCAGTCGATGCCTGCTTGAGCAATGCGTTTAATAATACAGAAGCAAAAATTGTTGTAGAATCTTTTCTTGAAGGTGAGGAAGCGAGCTTCTTTTGTCTTTGTGATGGTAAAATCGCTATTCCTTTTGGATCTGCGCAAGATCATAAACGTGTTGGTGATGGTGATACCGGAGCTAATACTGGGGGCATGGGTGCTTATTCACCAGCACCTATCATGACAGAAGAAATGATTAATCGCACCTTGAAAGAAATTGTTGAACCAGCTTTATATAGTATGAATGAGATGGGCGCCCCCTTTAAAGGTATTCTCTTCGTTGGATTGATGATAACCCAGAAAGGGCCAGAATTAATTGAATTTAATGTGCGATTTGGTGATCCTGAATGTCAGGTTTTAATGGTGCGCCTAAAAGAGGATCTTCTACCACTTCTTCTTGCAGCAGCTCAGGGAAATCTTGAAAAGAGATCACTTCAATGGTCTGAAAAAATTGCTCTGACCGTCGTTATGGCTGCCAAAGGTTATCCAAATTCCCCTAAGAAAGGCACAGTTATCCGTAATATTGATCAAGTAAATACTCTCCCTGATGTGAAAGTTTTTCAAGCTGGCACAGCATTATATAATGGAGAATTAATTGCTAATGGTGGACGCGTTTTAAATATAACAGCAACAGGAGAAAGCGTTACACACGCACAAAAACGTGCCTATGAAGCTGTCAATTGTATCGACTGGCCAGAAGGTTTTGTCCGACGTGATATTGGATGGCGAGCTATTGCTCAAGAAAATTTACCCCTTTGATTCTCTTTTCTTCTTTATAATTTTTACATGATAACATAGTGTATAAGTTAGCTAACTGTTTCTATTTCATACAGCTTTGGCAAAAATATTGAATTTTTCTTAAAAAAATTATAAATCTGAAGCATTCATGCCAATCACAAAATAAACGAGAAAAGCAGTTGTTCTAAACATGAAAGCGAATCACAATTATGTGGTCATTTATTGCTATGTTTATTTAAGGATTCATTCACTCAGCACCTCTTATAAAACAGCTTTGCGCTACGCAGCTTAAAAGACAGTACTACATATTATTATTGCTTTTGCGTATAATGATTAGTCATAATTTTGTTTACTTATCATCAGATAGAGCTTTAATGACAGCTAATAACAAATATAAAATACAGCACAAATGAACGCATTCACCTACACAATATGCAGAAACTAATGCGTATCAATCATTGCTATATAGCAACCCAATCAGCAATCATCAGACGCAAGCCTAACGGATTACGGTAACGAAGTAAAAAGCGCTTTTGCTTATAGTTTAATGTCCGACAAAAAAACTGACGTATATCAGAACGATCTTTGACAATCATAACACTATCATCTTCATTAATCATAAGCATAGGAAGATCATAAGTATCCGCCCATAATCGCCAATCCAAAAGAACATTATTCAAATCTCTAGAAACTAAAAGTGGGATACAAGCTTCTTCATCTACATGGAGCAACTCTAACGCAACGGCTCTTTCCCCTGAATGCGTTTTTACTGTACGTGCTGCAATCCCTCTGAAATGATAAGCTGGCACTAAACGCGATAAACTCGAGGAAGCATCATTTTTAAAAAAAACACCGCGTTCACTTAACAAACAAATCACTTTATTGCCCGTTTTTGATGAAGAATATGTTGTTGCTTGTGGCAAATGGCACGGATCTAAACGAAATTCAAGCCCCGCTTTTGCCTGATTAAAGCATTGATTAGCCATAACAGTTTCCCAATTTTTCTTAATAACATACACCCTCTACCAGCTTTTTCTCATCGGATTATTAAAAGATTTAATAAAAAACAACTGGTTTGTTTTTTGGTTACTAAAGTCTAAACAAAAATATATGATAAAGTTTTAATGTTATTATACTACAATATTTTTTTAGGGTTCATAATCTCTAAAGGATCGAGCATTTTCTTAATCCTCTGCATAAGATCCAATGCAACAGATGATTTAAAAGTACGTAGCTCCTCGCGCTTAAGCTGGCCAATTCCATGCTCTGCAGAAAATGCACCCTGATAGCGCATCACTAGATCATAGATGCGGTGATTCATTTGTGATCGTAATTGCAAAAACGCAAAAGTATCAGCTCCAACAGGCTGTGTAACATTGTAATGCAGATTTCCATCACCCATGTGTCCAAAACACACTACTCGTGCACCTGGAGCAGTATCTTCAACGATACAAGCTGCCTCAATAATAAAATCAGGAATCGAAGCAATCGGCACCGCAATATCATGTTTAATAGATCCTCCTGCTAATTTTTGTGCATATGAAATACTTTCACGTAATTTCCAAAAAAAATCTTGCTGCTTTAATGATTGTGCAATAACAGCATCTTCTATCACTGCAGCTTTTAAAGATTTTTTTAAAATAGTATTTAACACTAATAACGCCTCATCATCTCCCTTCAATGATGAAATATTAATCAACACATACCATTCATGCTCATGTTCAAAAGGAGACCTTTCACACCTGTTATATCCTAGAGCCATCTGCAAACTGAGCTTTCCCATAAGCTCAAAACCAGTCAACATCTGCCCTCCATGACATTGAGCAAAAGATAAAAATGCAAGAGCCATAGCTGGACTTTGTAAGCCTACAAAAGCAACTGCTTTTCCTTTAATTTTTGGAAACAATTTTAAAACTGCTGCAGTTATAATTCCTAAAGTGCCCTCCGCACCAATGAAAAGATTTTTTAAATCATAGCCACTATTATCTTTTTTTACGAAACGTAAGTCTTCTAAAATTCTACCATCAGGCAAAACAACTTCCAAACCAAGACAAAGCTCACGCATATTGCCATAAGCTAAAACAGCCGTTCCTCCAGCATTAGATGAAAGATTTCCCCCTATCTGACAAGAGCCTTCTGAAGCCAAAGAAAGAGGGAAAAGACGACCAGCTTCATCTACTTTTTTTTGTAAATTATGCAAAACAACGCCAGCCTCAACTACAGCAAAATTACCATCCAGATTAATACATCTAATCTTGTTTAATCGCTCCATGGATAAAATAACGCTGCACCCACTTTCATCGGGCTGTTGACCACCAACAAGCCCTGTATTTCCACCCTGAGGCACAATCGGTGTGCGTGTTTGACTAGCCAATTGCATAATTAATGATATTTCTTTTGTAGAAGACGGTCGTAAAAGCAATGGTGTTTTTCCATGAAAAAGTCCTCGTTCTTCAAGCAAATACGGTGCAATTAATGCCTGATCTGTTATAGCATATGCAGTACCAACAATTTTTTTAAATTTCTCAATCAAATCTTGCTCCATCTTCATTTCTCCTTTGGAGCCGCTGCACGTATTAAACGATCATTAATAGCCTCCCCCAATCCGTATGACGGAATAGGTTCTACAGCAATAGATTTTACTTTAAGTGAATCCAATTGTTTCATATATTGAAATAAGTGAGAAGCAGCTTCTTCTAACTGACCACTCTCACTAAGATTTAAAACAGAAACGGCATTTTCAGCCCCCATACTACGCTTAGCCCCAAACGCTAAAAGCGCTTCACCGTATTTCACCTTTTGCACATTTAAACGAACCGTAGCATTAGGCGCATAATGCGATTTTAACATACCTGGAGCCTCAATTGTTGCCCACTGATCCAGCCGTTTCAGCGGTTTTCCTGTAACATTTTCAATGTCCTCAGCAGCAAGCCCTCCAGGACGCAAAAGATAAACACTATCACCCAAAACTTTAATGATTGTTGATTCGAGCCCTATTTTGGAATACCCTCCATCAATAATCAAAGGAACGGCTTCTCCTAAAGATGCAAAAACAGCTTCAGCCGAAGTAGGACTAAGACGTCCTGATTGATTTGCACTAGGGGCTGCTAAAGGTCGACCAAAATATTGTACAACTTCTGCAAAACAGCTATCTGGAAAACGAACAGCTAATGTATTAAGGCCAGAAGTAGTTAAAGGGTGTATATTATGATATGTCTTTAAAGGTAAGACGCACGTCAAAGGTCCTGGCCAAAAAGCTTCCATTAATCGACGTGAAATAGAATCAATTTCAACGTAGCGTTCTGCCATAACGATGCTGCTTACATGAGCAATAAGAGGATTAAATTTTGGTCTCTTCTTTGTGCAAAAAATAGCAGCAACCGCCTTTCCATTAGTTGCGTCACCAGCCAATCCATAAACAGTTTCTGTCGGCAAAGCTACTAATCTCCCCTGTTCAAGAAGTGCAACCGCCTTTTTTATTGAAGTACTATCGAAAGGCAGAATTGTCATGATATCTTATTCCTGTAGCGCTCTTTGAACGGCGCAAAACTATAACGATGTAATCCAACGATTGGTCCATATTTATCAAGGGCTGTACGATGTGCTAACGTTGCATAGCCTACATGCTTCTCAAAGCCATAATCTTTATAAATTTGCCCAACACACTCCATCATCCGATCTCGCGTTACTTTGGCAACAATGGATGCTGCCGCAATTGAAACTGAACGCTGATCGCCTTTAATCAAAGACATTGCTGGACACGGTAACTGAAAAGGAATATCGCGCCCATCAATTAGTGCATAATGAGCTGGCACTGATAATCCTGTGATACAGCGATGCATTGCTTCTAAAGTTGCTTTTCTGATATTCGACTGATCAATTGTATGGGAACAAACACTAGCGATCGAAACTGCTAATGCATTTTGCAAAATTTTATAATAAAGTTCATTGCGTTGTTTGACAGAAAGTTTTTTTGAATCATTCAATCCATCTGGAATGTGATCTTTATCAAAAATAACTGCTGCTGTTACCACAGGACCCGCAAGAGGACCGCGCCCAACCTCATCAACACCTGCTATATGAGAAAATCCCTTTTTTTGTAAATCCAATTCGCACAAAAAGTTTGGTTTAAGCGATAAATTAAACAAATTTGATAAATTATTAATTTGGTGAGACATACACCTATTTTTGCACTATCACCCATTTTTCGCAAGTCTTACAGCAAAAATAACGCATACATAAACTCCTATTTCTCACGCAAATACAAAAAGAAATTAGATCGATGAAATCCCTAAAAAACATTCAATTTCCTTCAATATTATCCACTACGTTTTACATACCACCACCTAAATTTAAAAAACGCAAATTCTATAAATTTCTTAACTTTTACATAGAGCATTATCATTGGATAAACAAAATTTCTTACTTTTATATTTTTACCTAGAACGTCCCTAAAGTTACAATAGGTCTTACAAACCAGTTTGGATGCATCGATTTGATAAAAAGAGCTGCTTGCTGAGCTGCTTGCTTATCTTTAAAAATACCAAAACAAGTTGCACCAGCCCCAGACATGCGAGAAAAAAGAGAGCCGTTCTTGTTTAATGCATCTAAAACCTCAAGCAATTGAGGCGCAATTTTTAATGCCGGAATAAAGAGGTCATTGCGCGTTTCTTGTAAAGCTTCAACCAATGAATAAACTGTCTTTAAAGCTGCTGAATCAATTTTTAAGGGAGAATGATCGCGCTTTTCTAAAGTCTGAAAAACATCTTTTGTTGCAATGTGTTGTCCATGATTAACCAATACCATTGCAAGAGAACAGGCCTCTTTCATCCGTGTTATATTTTGCCCAATCCCCTTAACAAAAAGCGGCTGCTTATATTCTAGTGCAAAAAAACACATCGGAACATCAGCACCAAGCACTAAGCTCATTTCCGCTAATTTTTCACAAGAACAATCAACCCTCCATTGCTGACGCAATATACTTAAAACACCAGCAGCATCACCCGAACCGCCACCAATCCCCGAAGAAACTGGCAATATTTTAACAAGTTTTAAAAATGCAGGTCTCGCGTGTTTTGGAAATGTCTCACGCATAAAATCATATGCGCGAACCACTAAATTATCTGTATCAGAAACGAGTTCGTTGGCAAAGGAACCTGTTAAGACAAAACGCCCCTGCCCAAAAGGTGAACAAATCAAACAATCACCACTTAGGCTAAAATAGACCAAACTCTCTATTAAATGATAACCATCAGCGCGCTGACCAACAACATGCAAAGCTAAGTTCAATTTAATGGGTGTAAATACATAAACATGCCCTTTGAACAAAGCTTCTACATCCGATATCATCTTAAATAATATTCACCTGTACTAGAATCCTTCACCAATGTGCCTATTACCTCTGTATGCCGCGGTTTAGCTTCAGTATTATAAACACGTCGCATAGTTTTCTTTACTTGTTTCTTCAACAAACAACACATATAAAAAGTTGTAATATAAATTAAACCTGATGTAATCATCCGTACCATTTCAAATCTTTTTCTTTCTATCAGCAGCATCACGAACTAATTTTACCATATATTGCATCATTATTCCAATCATAAACCATACCGCTGCCAGAGTGCGCGCTCTTCCGCGATCATCATTGCACTATCAACTGCCGTATGAATCGCATTAACAGTAACGCCTGAAGGAAATTTAGACCCTACAAGACTTTTCGGAGGAGTAATCAATCGAAGTTTAGCATCATGACCAAACCGTTCCTTAATAACAGAGCGCACATCATTCAATCCATCAACTAGGCCAAGCTCAACGCCTTTCATTCCACTCCAAAACATTCCTGTAAAAATATCTGGATCATCTGACAACTTCTCTCCACGTCGCTCCTTAACTAAATCAATAAAAGTTTGATGAACTTCGAGCTGTAAAGATTTTAAATGTTCAATACCTGTCTTCTTTTCTGGCTGAAAAGGATCTAATACAACCTTATTTTTTCCTGCTGTATATACACGGCGCTCCACACCAATTTTCTTCAAAAGCTCTGGAAAGCCAAAGGAGGCTGAAACAACCCCAATAGAGCCAACAACTGAAGAAGGATCAGCAAAAATTTCATCCCCAGCACAAGCAATCATATAACCACCTGATGCGGCTACATCTTCAATAAACACAAGAACTTGTTTATTTTTTTCTTTTGCCAAATCACGGATACGCTTAAAAATAAGACGTGATTGCACAGGTGAACCACCAGGAGAATTAATAATAATAGCAACAACGGGCGATTTTTTATGAGCAAAAGCCTTATCTAAGAGATTAGCACATCTACTCAATGAAAGCGTACGCGCTATCAACGAAGCTGAATCCATAATCGCCCCATGAAGACGCACCACAGGAATTTCAGGCTTACTAGAACAAAAACGATGTGGAATAAGATTTTTGATAACATTAACCAAAGCAAGACTTCCTTATAAACTAGGGATAACCAAATAAGCATGAAAGATAAAAGGGAAGAAAATAACTTGTACACAAAAGTAACCAACAAAGATCAAAATTACAAATCCTAATTCATCCAAATTTAAAACCCTTTTTAAAATTTAATTTTAGCCTAAACTTAAATAATAAATTGAAAAACACAAGATATCGTTAAAAAAGTTCCCACAGACTTATACGCCCATTATTAATTGCATCAATTTTTGGTGAAAAAGCATGACTATCACCATCGTGTATAACCAATGGCGGTAATATAGATAAAGCTGCTCGACTTCCCCGTTTTGCATAAAATAAAACACGAATTGCAGCGGTTAGAGCACGCGCGTGAATAGGAATTATGCAGACATTACCAAAACGCCCTTCCAAAGCATGCAATATATCAGTCAGAGATTGTGGACGTGCAATTAATCCTAAATATCCCTTTGGTTTAATAATTGCTGCTGCGCTTCGCAACCAATTGTCAAACATTGCTTCAGGCATAACATGCGCTTCCAATTTTTGTTCATCAGGTGTTTTGCGATCTGTAGGATTATTAAAAGGCGGATTCATAATTGCAAAATCAAAAGCGTTATCCGCTAAACCTGCTTCTAAGCGAGCTCTCCCCCTGAAAGTAACATCTGCTTCTAACAAACAGACTCTATCAGCAAGTTTCTCATTTTGCTTTAGCATAAGCGTTTTTTTAGCACAAGATACCATAAAAGCTGAACGCTCAACCAATGTAACATGGACTTCCAAACAACGCGATGCAACTGCTAATCCTGCAGCACCAGCACCAGCACCCAAATCAACAACCTTACCCTTAAAGTTGCTCGGAACCAAACTGGCTAATAACATAGCATCCATACCAGAACGGTGACCACGTGAACGTGGCTGAGCTAAATAAAACTTTCCACGATGAAAGCCATCAATTGTTTCGTCATTATGATTCGCTATTTTATTCATTTAAAAGTCCAATAATCATCCTCATAATCTGTATTTTTTCCTATCAATAATTTCAAAAACGAAGTTATTTTAAATTTTTTATAATTTCATAAAAACAACATTACTAAAATATGAAAAATATTCCTTGTAAATATCATTCAATACTTGCATTGCAACGTGGTATCAAAACTTGAGTCGAAGCAAAACCCTCTTTATGCTATAGACGAAATAAAATTCATATATGCCCACTGCAATACTCTAGGAGAAAACGCATTGAGTGCTGCCACAAAACTAGATCAAGTAAAAAATAATCAGACTCCTTTTCAATCCCTCATCAATCTGACCAAAGATGATATGGAGCGTGTAAATCAATTCATCCTCTCTATGGCAAAATCAGATGTTGAAATGATTCCTGAAATCTCTAACCATCTTATTTCATCAGGTGGAAAACGGCTACGCCCAATGATCACATTAGCTTCTGCTCATATGTTTAGTTATAAAAATGATGGACATATAAAACTCGCAACAGCAGTTGAATTTATGCATACAGCAACATTGTTACATGATGATGTCGTTGATGAAAGTAATTTACGACGTGGAAAATCTACTGCAAGAATGATTTGGGGAAATCAAGCAAGCATACTTGTTGGTGACTTTCTATTAGGACAAGCTTTTAAAATGATGGTCGATGTTGGTTCTATAGAAGCACTCTCTGTCTTAGCAAATGCTGGGGCAATTATTGCTGAGGGAGAAGTTATGCAACTTTCTGCCGCAAAGAATATAGAGACAAGTACTTCAGATTATCTCAAAATTATTAACGCAAAAACAGCTGCACTTTTTTCAGCAGCAGCTGAAGTTGGACCAATTATTGCCGGTTATGGATATGAAGAACGTTCTGCATTGCGCAAATATGGAACATTATTGGGATTGGCTTTCCAATTAATTGACGACGCACTTGATTATGGCGGAATAGCCAAACATTTGGGAAAAAATATAGGAGATGATTTCCGAGAAGGAAAAATTACAATGCCCGTTATCCTCGCATATGCACGGGGAAATGCTACAGAAAAAGCGTTTTGGAAAGAAGCCCTTGAAAACAGCAATAATGGTGATGAAGACTTCGCATACGCTCAACAGTTAATAGAAAAATATGACAGCCTCACAGATACAATAGAGCAAGCAAATATTTATGGAAGACGTGCAATTAGCGCTCTTGCTTCAATGAATGGAAGTCCCGCTCACAATGCCCTAGTCGAAGCTGTTGATTTTTGTATTGCCCGTGTAAACTGATTATTTTCGATAGTTACCAATATTTTTAAGTAAAGTAGTCAGATATAATTTATAAACTGTGTGGTCAATTGATTATCTTAAGAAGGATTAATTCTATGCGCAATGCAATAGTATCCCGCTTTTTTATTCCCTTTATCGCGGGTATCATGCTGATGCCATCCTCCACCTATAGCAAAACTGATACCACTATCAATGCAGGTTCATTTACAGGTGCCTACCTAGCTGGAAAAGTTGCAAATCATGAAAACAAAACAAATCTAGCAATCAGTTATTTTAAACAAGCGCTCGTTTATCAACCTGATAATGTCGAAACACAAATAGATCTCCTTGAAGCGATGCTATCTGTAGGTGCCTTTAAAGAGGCTGTAAAACAAGCCAAAAAACTGAAAAGGCAAGGTATTGTGATTCCCTTTGTATCTTTGACATTATCAGTAGAAGATCTCATCAAAAAAAATTACAAGAGTGCTAAAAATATTCTACAATTAGAATTAAAAGCACCTCCCACACCCAATAATCCGATCCCTGAATTAATCGGTTTTTGGGCAGAATTTGGATCTGGCAATAAATCTCAAGCAATCGCTAATCTTGCAAAAATTCAAGGACCTGCTTGGTATGATCTCTTTATACATTACCATCTTGCACTCATGAGTGATCTAGCAGGACATATACAGAATGCAAAAAAATATTTCACTCAAGCACTTAATAACCAACAAGGCCCTCTTATCGCTCCCAATACCTATGAACGTATTACCATAGCCTATGCTTCATTCCAATTGCGTCATAAAATGCGCAAACAAGCCATTCAAACTCTTAAACGCGGCGAACAAATGTTGCCAAACCGAGAAATACTCACGAATATTCGAAAAAAAATCGAAAATGGTGCTTCTTTAGAAAGGTTAATCAAAACACCTCAACAAGGAGCAGGCGAAGTATTATATAATTTTGGAACAGAAATTAACCAAAAAAGTTCAGGGCGTATTGCACGTATTTTTCAACAATTATCTCTAATTTTGTATCCTCAAAATGAGGTAATACTGTTCCAATTGGCAAATATTTCTGCAAAACTAAATGACCTCGATGAAGCAATTAAACTTTACAGAGCTTTACCTACTAACTCTCCTTACTATAAAGATGGGCAACTATGGCTTGCACTCATTCTTGCACATAACAATAATTGCGATGAAGCCATTAAATTGCTCACGTTATTAAATAAAAAATTTCCCAATGATCGTCATATTTTTATAACATTAGCCGCTGTTTATATGCAGGATAATAAATTTGCTGAAGCAGCTCAAACTATGAATCGTGCTATTGCGCGAATAACAAATTTTAAACAAGATGATTGGAAACTCTTTTATCAACGGGGTATCGCTTTTGAGCGTTTGCAGCAATGGTCAAAAGCGGAAGTTGACTTGCGAAAAGCACTTGAATTTTTTCCTGATCAGCCACAAGTTCTTAATTATCTAGGCTATTCGCTTGTTGATCGTGATCAAAAACTCGAAGAATCTCTCCGTATGCTGCAAAAAGCCTCTGCATTACAATCTCAAAATAGTCATATTTTGGATTCTTTGGGGTGGGCCTATTATAAACTTAAGCAATATAACCAAGCTGTTAAAATATTGGAAAATGCTGTTAAGTTGCAACCTGAAGATCCAACATTAAATGATCATTTAGGTGATGCCTATTGGAAAATTGGACGCAAACGTGAAGCAGTATTTCAATGGAATCATGCAATCGATGGAAAACCAGAGAATTCTCAAAAAATCCAAGAAAAGTTGAAATTTGGCTTGCAATAAACAACGATGCTTGACCATAACTGTAGGAGACAATAGACAGTAGTGGAAGCTGAAATTTTTGGTTATCTGTCTTTTGAATGAATATTAAAGAGTATAAAACGTGAAACTGCCTGAATATCTCAATCCCACACGTTCTTTTCAGGGGCTTATTTTAACTTTGCAAAATTATTGGGCTCATTACGGATGTGCCATTTTGCAGCCTTACGATATGGAAGTTGGAGCTGGCACTTTCCATCCAGCAACAACTCTGCGCTCACTAGGACCACGTCCTTGGAAAATTGCTTATGTTCAATCTTCTAGGCGCCCTGCAGATGGTCGATATGGTAAAAATCCAAATCGCTTACAGCACTATTATCAATTCCAAGTGCTTCTCAAACCTTCACCTCCAGATTTACAAGAGCTTTATATAAAATCTCTACAAGCTATCGGTCTTGATACAAAACTTCACGATATTCGTTTTGTTGAAGATGATTGGGAAAGCCCAACACTCGGCGCATGGGGACTTGGATGGGAATGCTGGTGCGATGGGATGGAAGTTTCTCAATTCACTTATTTTCAACAGATCTGTGGCATTGAATGTGCCCCAGTTTCTGGAGAACTTACCTACGGACTTGAGCGTCTAGCAATGTATATTCAAGGCGTTGATAATGTCTATGATCTTAACTTTAATGGTTTAGATGGAGAAGATAAAATCAGTTATAAGGATATTTTTTTACAAGCAGAGCAAGAATATTCGTATTATAATTTCAAATTCGCTAATACCAAACTATTACATCAACATTTTATTGATGCTGAGTGCGAATGTATCGCACTCCTTGAAGCGGGAAAACCAAACAAAGAAAATAGCTTATATTTGTGCGTTCTTCCAGCTTATGATCAATGCATTAAGGCTAGTCATATCTTTAATCTTTTGCAAGCACGTGGCGTAATTTCTGTGACCGAACGACAAAGTTATATTCTTCGTATTCGCGATCTCGCACGTCGTTGTGGTGAAGCATTTTTACTTACTGAAGCTGGTCAAATACATACTAACGGAGAAGCCTAATGTCTGATCTTCTTCTTGAGCTTTTCAGCGAAGAGATCCCTGCCCGCATGCAGCGAAAAGCTGCTGCTGACCTTAAAAAACGTGTTACGGATAAACTTATCGATGCAGGCTTAACCTATAAAGCTGCCCGTGAATATTGGACACCCCGTCGGCTAACATTAGATGTGCGCGGTCTTTCATTGCGCTCAAAAGATATCCACGAAGAACGAAAAGGACCTAGTATAAAATCACCACAACACGTGATTGATGGTTTCCTACGTGCAACAGGACTGAATGATATTTCTGAAGCAAACATTGCGCATGATAGTAAAAAAGGTGATTTTTATATTGCTAAAATTATCAAAAAGAGCCGGAGTACAGAAGAAATTGTTGCTGATATTTTGCCGGATATTATTCGCAATTTCCCATGGCCAAAATCCATGCGTTGGGGCAAAGATTCAGCAAAAAGTGGAGCATTGAAGTGGATTCGTCCTTTACAAAACATTCTCTGTATTTTTGGCTCAGAAATTGGAGAAACGCATGTTATTCCGTTTATAATTGATTCTCTTAGAAGCAATAATTTAACTTATGGTCACCGCTTTTTAAGCGATAACAAGCCTATCCAAATTCGCTGCTTTGATGACTATATTACCAAACTTGAAGCTAATAAAGTCATTCTTGATGCAGAAAGACGAAAAAATATTATTTTAGCAGATGCTCAAAATCTTTGCTTTGCAAATGGCTTAGAATTAGTTCAAGATGATTCTCTTTTAGAAGAAGTCGCAGGGCTAGTTGAATGGCCTGTTGTACTTATGAGTGATTTTAGCAAATCTTTCCTTGATATTCCTCCAGAAATTATTCGCTTAACTATCAGAGCCAATCAAAAATGTTTCGTAACCCGTAAACAAGGTGAAAAAATTAAACTCTCTCATCATTTTATTCTTGTTTCTAATATTCTTGCAAATGATGAGGGAAAAGAAATTTCTAAAGGAAATAGTAAAGTTATATGTGCTCGTCTTTCCGATGCGCTTTATTTTTGGCAAGTAGACCAACATGATTTACCCGATATCAAAGACTTAAAATCCTCTGCAAAGAAATTTAATCTTGATTTGAATAAGCCTCTTGATCAGAGAATGGCACGGCTTGACCATTTAAATGTGACTTTCCATGCAAAACTGGGAACACAAAGTGCAAGGGTAGAACGGATCGCAACTTTAGCACAAAAAATTGCCTCTTTAGTGCAAGCAGACCCTCTTTTAGCTAAACGCGCTGCAATCCTCGCAAAAGCGGATTTACAAACAGAAGTTGTAGGGGAATTTCCTGAACTGCAAGGGCTTATAGGACGAAAATATGCACTCCTTCAAGGAGAAGACCCTCGCGTAGCTGAAGCAATAGAAGACCATTATAAACCTCAAGGACCAAAGGACCATGTTCCACAAGAACCTATCGCTATAACAGTCGCACTGGCTGATAAAATTGACATGCTTGTTGGCTTTTGGTTTATTAATGAAAAACCAACTGGTTCAAAGGATCCTTACGCATTAAGGCGAGCAGCACTAGGAATTATTAGGCTTGTACTTTCCCGTGATTGGAAAATCAACCTTATGCCACTCTTTCATCTGGCTGCAGATCTTTTTTTGCAACAAAAAATTCAACCTAGGACATTCCTTATAGAAGCTGAGAATTCACAGAATATTCTTTCAGAAAAAATAGAATATATTTTATCAGACCTATTGTTCTTTTTTCATGAACGTTTGAAAGTTTATTTGAAAGAGGAAGGTATTCGTTATGATGCTATTGAAGCAGTTTTAAATAAAAATGCTGATGATTTTTTATTGGTTGCACATCACATCAAAGCGCTTATCACCTTTATCAATACAAATGATGGAAATACTCTTTTAACCGCGATAAAACGTACTGTAAACATTCTTGAGAATGAACTTCAAAAAGGAGTACCAATAACGAACGAAATTAACCCTGAATTTTTTGTTGAAAAAGAAGAAAAAGAACTTTATCAAGCAACCATTGAGGTTGAAAAAAAGGTTTACAATTACATTAATACAGCAAATTTGTCACTTGCGTTGAGCGCACTAGTACCACTTGAGAGATTTATAGATGCATTTTTTGAAAAAATATTGGTAAATGATAAAAACTTTAATATTCGAGCCAATCGCCTTGCTCTTCTTAAACGTATTCGTACTATTACACAAGCAGTCGCAAATTTTTCAAAACTTACAGTATAAAATAAATGTTCCATAATTTAAAATGATGGCAATAAAATTTTGGTACTTTTTAATGTTTTTGTTATCAAATATCTTCGTAAATATTACAAAGTGATTTTACGTGAGCGTTTTAGAGAGTTTTAAAATATAACTTAAACAATGTCTTATAGTAAATAAAATTAAAACGGACAGAAACCTTATAAAGCGCTTTAACTTTTAAGGAAAAACTATATTTCTAAAGAATTTTACCTTATTTATAATATATGAAAAACCATTAATTGAGATTTGCTGTCATCTGAGTTATGGATTCTTTAATAAGAGACATTTTAATAAACTCATCAGCTTTGTCATTAGAATCTAATTCCTTTGCAATAAGTATACGCGCAGCGGAAACAGCCAATTCGATAGCAGACGAAGAAACTGTACGTATCGCATCAGCCTCTGCTTGTGCAATTTTTTGCTCTGCCAATTTATTGCGATTCCTCACATATTCTTCTGCTTTTGTACGAGCCTCAGCGATCACTGCTTCAACTTCACGTTTAGCCGCAATAATAATTTCTTGCGCATCCTTTTCTGCTTCTGCATGTTTGCGTTGATATTCAGCTAAAATTTCTTGCGCCTCTTCACGAAGACGAAGAGCCTCATCAAGCTCATCCTTAATACGCTTTGCTCGCATATCAAGATGGCGCACAACCATCTCTGGAACTTTAAAATAGACCAAAAGCACTAAAAAAAGAATTAACCCAACTAAAGCCCAAAAAGTATCTGTCATTTCTATAATCCTTAACGGCCTGCAGCTTTAATAGCTGAACTAACAGATTCTTTGCTGACATCAACATCAATCAATTTTTTAACAATTTCAAAAGCTAATTCTTCAGCAATTGAACCAACATTTTGCATAGCTTTATCTCGAATTTTTGCTATCTGCTCTTCAGCATCTGTTAGTTTTTTCTCCAGTCTCTCTTCAATTTCCTTTCGTTCAAGTTCAGCCTTTTCTTTTATCTCTTCACCTGCTTCCTTTGCTATGACATGTGCTTTTAAACGAGCTTCCGTTAATTTCCGCTCGTACGTTTCGACCACAATATCAGCTTCCTGCTTCATACGTATTGCTTGATCTAAATCAGATGCGATCCGATCCCGTCGTGTTTCAATAACACCACCAATGCGCGGCACAATAACACGAGAAATGAAGAGATAAAAAAGCCCAAAAGAAATAGCCAACCAAAAGAAGTGCGAACCAAAATGCGCCAAATCAAAAGGTGGAAACACACGTTCCGCATGCTCTGCCGCATTTTCAATACGTTCTATCGGCGTCTCAGAAGCATGTGCATAAGCGCTAGAAACAAACATTCTATTTTATCCTTTAAACAACTTATTAAGCTCTTCTATTCAAAACCGAAGGCAATTAATTAGCTTCTTTCCGTCAAGAAACAAAAGGCACATCCGCTTCTCATGGAAAAAACAGACATACCCTTTTTAAAATAATTAAACCGCAAAAAGAAGCAATAAAGCAACGAGCAATGAAAAAATACCCAAAGCTTCCGTCACAGCAAAACCAAAAACGAGACGGCCAAACTGACTGTCTGCCGCAGATGGATTCCGTAACGCACCAGAAAGATAGCTACCAAAAATATTTCCAAGACCCAAAGCCGTCCCAGCCATCCCAAAGCACGCAAGACCAGCGCCAATATATTTTGCAGCAAGCACTAATTCCATATTATTCTCCTTTGAAGCGAAATTATACTATTTGACGAAAAAACATCAATTTTATTAATGTCCCGGATGAACTGCATCATTCAGATACATACAAGTTAAAACCATAAAGACGTAAGCTTGAAGAAATGCAACCAAAAATTCAAGAGCAGTAATTGCTACAGTCATAATGAGCGGTAAAATCGAACCGCTAACACCCATGATTCCTACTCCGACCATCGAGACAATAAAACCAGCAAATACCTTGAGAGTAATATGACCAGCAAGCATATTAGCAAAAAGACGAAGTGAGAGACTAATAGGGCGAGACAAAAAAGAAATAACTTCAATCATAGTAACCAAAGGTAAAACGACAACAGGTACACCGCTGGGTACAAACAATTTTAAAAAAACAACTCCATGCTTATAAAAACCATAACCAATCACAGTTAGAATTACTAACATTGCTAATGAAAAAGTGACCATAATTTGAGAAGTAATCGTATAAAAATATGGGAATAAACCAATAAAATTAGCTACTAAAATAAAAGTAAATAGCGAAAAAACTAAAGGGAAAAATTGCATTCCCTGCACACCAGATGATTCCCGTAAAGTCGATGCTACAAACTCATACGCCATTTCTGAGATAGACTGCATCCGCGTTGGAACTAACCCACGACTTGACGACGAAATGAAAAGAAATATTGAAGTTATAAAAACGGTAGCAACTATAAAGAGTGATACATTTGTAAACGATAAATCTACATTTCCTGCGGAAATATTAATTAACCGTGTAACTTCAAACTGATGAACAGGATCTGGAGCGTGCGATGTCACTTCAACCTCATTTATTTGGCCTCTTATCAGCCTCTTTATCTTGACGCGGAGCGCCATTTCCTCTTAATTGTCTGAAGGACATATACCCTACAGATCGAAGAATATTCCATATACCAGCAGCAAATCCAAGAAAAAGAAAAAATACCAATCCCCATGGCGTTGAACCTGCTAACTTATCAAGCCCCAATCCTAGAACAGCGCCAACAATAATACTTGCAAAAAACTCACTAGAAAGCTCAATTGCATACGCCATTTTTCCTCGTGGCTCTCCTCCTTCATTGTAAAACCCCCGCTTCTTTAATGCCTTTTTACGCATTAAAGCTAAATCTAAATTCCGACTACGATATTCTAAATTTTTTGAATGAAAACAATCTCCCTGTCTTTTTTCTCCAGTGCTCCCTTGTGGCATAATAGGCTCACCACCTTTTGCCATAATTAGCTCCTTCATCAAAAAATAAAATTAAAACGCACCTTAAAAAACTATACGCAACATATTGTTACCGAATTTATTCGTCAAGTCGCCAAAACAAATCTCTCACAATTTATCGCATAAAAATTATCGTATTAAAATGTCCATTTCAACTTCATTAACTTTAACCATAACACACTCTTAAGATAATTATAATAACTTAATAGATAATATATTACTGCTTTATCTTAAAAACTACACTAATCCTTATGTTATAGCATTAACAATATACTATAACGAAAAAAACACTAAAGTCAGTTAATTATCAACCAACAGTTATTCATTGTACATAAACCCAAATTACCATTAATTAAATTATTCGCCTTTTTATATATAATTCTGCAAATAACTAATATAAAAGAGATTTTCAGCATGACCATCATATCACTTGAATAATTACGACCAATCTCTTTTAGTCTCCTCTTCTGATTCTTAAAAATTTACCGTTCTTTATTTTTTTGCATACACTACCGTAAACAGCAAAATCTCTGTCTACCAATTATCCTTACTTTTTACGACAAAGTGGCAAAAAGATGTTTTGATAACAAAAATCACTTCTCCCCTTTTTACTGATGGTAACATCCTTATCTGATTGATCAGTTACTTTCGATTTTAAAACTCGATCTAAGATGTAGATTTCATTATTAAAAAATAAAGAAGCTACTTCTCTTTAGAACGTGCTGCAAAAGGATTTTCAGATGTTCGCAATGATATACGAACTGGAACACCTAACATATCAAACGTATCACGCAATCCATTAGAAAGATAACGCACATACGATTGAGGCATCATCTTTGGTCTCGAGCAAGAAATCACAAACCCAGGAGGGCGTATTTTAATTTGTGTTATATATTTAATTTTAAGTCGGCGTCCAGAAACTGCTGGAGGTGGATGATGTGTCACAACAGTTTCAATCCATTGGTTTAATTTTCCCGTAGAAATACGACGATTCCACACACGATGCATCATTATGATATTTTCCATGAGTTTATCAATCCCTTGACCATATTGACCTGATAATGGGACAGCTCTTAAACCACGAACCTGAGGAAGAAGGCGAGCACATTTTTCATGTAAATCAACCAATTTTATTTGGTGATTTTCAACAAGATCCCACTTATTGAAAGCAATAATGGGAACACGCCCCTCACGAATCACAAGATCAGCAATTTGTAAATCCTGCTTTTCAAAAGGCGCAGTTGCATCAAAAACGATTACCACTACCTCTGCAAAACGGATAGCACGTAAAGTATCTGCAACGGAAAGTTTTTCTAATTTTTCTTGAATCTTTGACTTTCTACGCAAACCTGCAGTATCAAAAAGTTTAATATGACGACCGCTCCATTCCCAATCCACTGAAATAGAATCACGCGTAAGCCCTGCTTCAGGACCTGTTAATAATCGGTCTTGCCCCAACATACTATTGATGAGAGTTGACTTACCTGTGTTTGGGCGACCAGCAATCGCAATCCGAATGGGTTTACTTTCATCGTAAGTAGACCCCTTTTCTCCAAAATTCTCCACATCTTCACCAACAGATGCAAATTGAGCAACAAAATGTTCTTCTTCATTTTTATTTTCAAAAATCCCATCCTTACTAAGAACATCCACAATTGCCCCACGAAGATCCGAAAGACCTAAACCATGTTCAGCAGATATTGGATAAGGCTTACCCAAACCTAATGACCAAGCTTCATATTCTCCCCCTACAGCGGCTTTTGATTCAGATTTATTAGCAACAAGCACAATTGGTTTCCCTGACTTGCGAACCAGTGAAGCAAAATTTACATCGCTCGGTACTATCCCACTTTTTGCATCAAACATAAATAAAATAAGATCTGCTTCATCGATGGCAGCTTTTGTATGTGAGCGCATACGACCTTCAAGTGTATGATCATCTGCTTCTTCCAGCCCAGCCGTATCAATCACATCAAAATGCAAATCCTGAAGCTTAGCCGCGTGAATGCGCCGATCACGCGTCACGCCCGGCTTATCATCAACCAAGGCCAATTTTTGCCCAACCAAACGGTTAAATAGCGTTGACTTTCCAACATTAGGCCGACCAACTATAGCAATGGTAAGGCTCATCAGCTTATCCCCTATTTGCCTTACCTTCAGCTTGAATGAGCTCAACCATAATTCGTGCCCGATCTGTTATTTTTGAGTTTAGAGCATCTTCTTCAAAAATTTTTCTAAAATAATAAACTGCATCATCCATTTTGCCCGCTTTATAAGCAGATAACCCCAAAGCCTCTCTTGCAGACATCCGCATGGGATCAGCATCATTTGCCATATCTTCGACGCGCTTTTTGACATCATCCAAGGTTCCTGTATCGACTAAGATATAAGCAGCTCGAACTTTTGCGACTTTTCGCAAAATTTGCGGCGCTTTTTCATCAGCCGCAACTAAATCAAAGACCTTCACCGATTTAATAGCATCACCCTGTTCCATTAACAAAGAAGCCTCACGCAGACGCGCAAGAAAAGGATATCCACCAAAATCAGTTCCCTTAATATCTTCCAATTGCTGCATAGCCTTATCAAAATGGCTTTCATCTGCAAGATCAAGCCCCTTCATAAACATCTCACCAATATGACCTGCTTTCTTCACTTGTTCATAGTGATAAATTTGATAAACTGCTATTGTTAGTACAAAAATAATAATTGCAACAATAATCGAAAAACCATAACGTTTCCAAAAGACACGAGCCTTTTCTTGACGAAACTCTGCATTTACTTCAGCAATAAAACTATCATACGACATATATCATACCTTAGAAAAAAAACTAACTCCTGCACTTTACGTACAAACAAAGATGGTAGCCTTCATTAACTAAAAATCTTTAAATTGTCAGCCTATTCTAGCTTAAAATCAATGTGCTTTTACATTAATTAAATTCTTATAACATACCAATAAAAAATAATGTAACTACTTCTTGGTTTATGTTGTAACTTTTACATATATTTAATTTGCGAGAAATAAAAATTATCCTTGACGTTAATTTTTATTATGCATTGCTTACAAACTCATATTATTAGCAATTTTAATAAAAAATATACGTGCAGAGTCGTGTAATCTTTTATCCCCTTACAAGCAGTATTGTGCTTTTCAAAACCTTCATTACAGAATTGCAATAATAAGCCAATTTATAAAAAACTTCAGTCAAAAGATAATGATCAAATTCTCATAATTGAAAACGTTTGAAGCTAAATAAGCAAAGATTATTATTTAGCATACAAGAGTTGTTGGATATTCATGGTAAAGTTTAATAGAAATCAAATTTTCAAAAAATGTCTTCCATAAAAAGTAATCCTTTAAATTGAATTTCATTCAATTAATAATTTTTCTGCGATTATATTTTAAGATTGTTAAACTATTTCACTGTAATGGCCAAATCCACATCAACATTGGAACGGCAATGATTACTACTAATACCGCTAATGGAGCACCCAAACGCGGATAATCACTAAAACGGTATCCCCCTGGCGCCATCACCAACATGTTACATTGGTGTCCGATAGGTGTAAGAAATTCACAACCAGCACCAATTGCAACAGCCATTAAAAAAGCTTCAGGTTTATAATGAAGAGAATGAGCAAAACTTGATGCAATTGGTGCGACCATCATTACTGTTGCTGCGTTATTCAAAAATGGCGTCACTAACATTGCTGTAATCAACATAAGTGCTAACGCGCCAGATGGTGGTAAAAATACCGCTAATTGACTAAGCCAATAACCTATAAGATCTGTACTCCCTGTTTTCTCTAACGCTTCACTTACTGGAATAAGAGCAGCTAATAATACTAATATTTGTCCATCTAATGCTTGATACAGATCACGCGCTGGCAAAACACGAAAAATAACCATCGCAGCCGCTGCAGAAAAGAAAGAAAATGCAACCGGAACAATCTGAAAAGCCGTAAAAATAATTGCCACAAATAGAATAGCTAAAGATATAAGACCATGTCGTAAATTCCCAAACATAATATTGCGTTTTGCTAAGGGCAAGCACTTTAGCTCTCGCAACAAATTTGGAATAACCGTATCCTGTCCCTGTAAAACAATCACATCTCCAAGGTGGAAATCAATATCGCCAAGCCTTCTTCGAACTCTTTCATATTGGCGACTTATTGCAAGCAAATTTATACCATAGCGATCAAACAACGAAAACTCTTTTGCACTAATGCCAATAAGAGGAGAATTATGTGTGATGACCGCTTCAATGATATCAATATCGCTGTCTTTATCGCCTGTAGGAATAGTTCTACCAGAAGAAAATGATAAACGAGCAGAACTAATCACACTATCCAGTCCCGTATGCGATCCTTCCAGCAAAACGATATCACTTTCAGAAAAAACAAAATCTGGCAGTGGTGAAATAGATACTTTGTTTCTGATGATCTGGATCACCATAACCTCACCACTTGACGGCTTAACGAGATCAACAATAGTTTTCCCTATAATCGGCGAATTAGCTGGAATACGCACTTCCGCAACATAATTACGGATATCAATAGCATCATCAAATGATGCGCCTGAACGCACACGCACCGGCAACCGCCAAGAAAAAAAGATCAGATATAATACACCGGCAGTAGCAACCACTGCACCAACTGGCGTAAAATCAAACATAGTAAAAGGAGTTCCCTCTAAGCGTTCTTGCATCGCTGAGATAACGATATTGGGAGAAGTCCCTATCTGTGTCATAAGACCACCCAATAAAGAACCAAATGCCATTGGCATCAAAAAGACAGAGGGTGAAATCTGAGAACGACGAGCAAATTGAAAAGCAATTGGTAGCATGATAGCCAAAGCACCAATGTTTTTAACAAACATTGACAACAATACCACAGAAATGACCAAAAAAGCTAATTGGAGATGTACCGATTTGACATCTGGCCATATCCGTTGAATAATGAATTCCATTATACCAGAACGCGATACAGCAGTACTGACAACAAATACACTGCCCACAATTATAACAATATCATTACTAAAACCGCTAAACGCTTCCTTTGGGCTGACAAGACCAACAATACAAGCAATCAATAATGTACAAACAGCAACAATATCGTAACGAAATCGATCCCAAATAAAAACAACCATCATGAGACCAATGATCAAAAAAGCCATTATTTGATCTTCTGTCATAATACTCATCCTCTCCCCATTAAATTACAATAAACAACAACATGTCTTTTGTTTTTAACTACTCTTATAAAAGGCGACAAGACAAAAGCAGATATGAATATGTTTCAAAAATGATTTAACATTATAGCCAAAACCGTAGTTAACATATACTTGTTTATCTGTTATGGTAATGTTTTTACAAAATGCTAAAACTTAAGAAAATTGATGACAGTTGATAAAAGTATATTGAAAAAAAGGAAAAAATTACTCTACATGCAGAATGAGCATAAATAAAATAACTGTTGAAACCAGTACATATCCACTCTGTTTAAGCCTTTGTCATAGCTTTAAGGAAATTTTTTTAAATTTTTACGTATAGCACTAAAAACGAAAGAAAAAATGATGGTCAACTTTAATAGCGAATATAGGGCGAATCTAAAATACTGGTTAATATGTATTATTGGATTTTTTGCTATTTTGGCAATCATGGCTGTTGGCGGTTTTTATATGGCAAAACCCCATCTTAATAGTCTTGTAAAAAAAGAATTAGCCCGCCGCTCCATACAAGCAATAAAATCTGAAGTTAGCATTATAGGCAAGGTTAACTTAAAGAATGTAATTGTACCCATCCCCAACAATATGACACTTAGAATTGGTGCACTTTCAGCTCGTCCTCCTATTTTCTTTATTCCTGGCACTTTCACACTTTATGATGTCTATTTCACTCATAACAATATTCATGTAAAAATTCCAAAAATCTCTATTAATGGAGTATCCTTAAAAGAAAAAGATACCACTATTACATCTCACCTTTTACAGTCAATTATGCGTATTAAACTCTCATCAATTGCTGCACCAGATATACTGCTTTTGATAAAAAATGAAAATAAACCAGCTGAAAAAGTTGAAATAAAAGATTTTCGGCTTTACAATCTTAAAAATGGTCATATCAGTTCTGTTGGCATTAAAAAGATAAACCTTGGAGTAACAACAGAAAATAGTGCTAAGCCGGTACACCTTATCGCTAAAAGTAATGCGGTAAAAGCGCATGATATTGACATCAACTACGCTTATTCTGTCATTTCTGGAAAAAACAACATCACTAATCAAGGAAAAAGCATCACTGGTTCTGTTTCTTTGGATGACATAATGGTAGACATTTTTGAGGGAACAGAAAAAAATGTCTCTTTCTCTCTCGGCAAATTTAAAACATCTGGTTTAAAAATGAAACCACTTGAACAAACGCCTGAAAAATTGATTAAAGCGTATCTTAGTGCAAAAAAAGAAAATAATAAAACAGCTCAAAAAACAGCGCTAAATGTCGCTTTCATAGACACTCTACTCGCCATTACCTCAATTGATACCCAAATTGATAAATTCGCTATTGATGTGCCACAGCTAAAAGCAGCGCTCGATTCATTCCAATTTAAACCAAGCCAGTGGGAACAGCCTATACCCCAAAAACTTTGGCTCTCTCTTAACAATCTTTCAATTTTACCTAAAAAAATAGAAAAAAAAGACTTAGACTTCTTGAAAAACGTGTATTTTGAACATCTTAATTTTTCAGGAAAACTTGATATTTCTTACGATGAAAAAAAGCGTGCGATCCTTCTTAATACAATGTCTTTCAACATAAAGAATATTGGGTCTGGAGAAATATCTGCTAAAATTATTGACATTGATAAAAAACTTTTCTCTGGCAAAAAAGATGCAATGATTGCCGCTTTTCAAAATTTTGGCATAACCGAAATTGACATACGCTATACGGATGCTGGCTTTATTGACCAACTTTTTTCTTATCTTGCTCAAAAATTTAATGATAATAAATATGATCTCAAAAAGGAACTTTATGACGATTTCTATCTAATAATGACGCAAAGTCCTAAAATATTGCTAAAAAATCATAAAAAAGCGGAAAATGTTTCACAGTCTTTTGGTAAATTTGCTAAAAATCCACAAACACTAATCATTAAAATAACAGCAAAAGATAACAAGGGTCTTACAATTACTGATTTCGAAGCTGCTTTACAAAACGATTTGTCTGCAGCTTTGAGCAAAGTAAATCTAACCGTCACAAATAAACCTTTTCCTTAAAACAACGATTTACCTGTAAATTAAAGGCTTTATTTCTATTTTTTTCTTTTATATTATACCCGTAGAGTGCCTACATAGCAGTTTGCACAAGAGGTATATATTAGCAAAATTATCGATATCTGGAGTTATTTATGTCTGATTTATCTTCAAAGCGTTTGCCAAATCGTGCTTCTCGTGTCACAAATCAGGCTCTTTCTGCCATTGAACGTTTTCTTCATATTGAAGCCCTCAGTGGTATTATTCTTTTACTGGCAGCGGCTGCCGCGCTCATTTTAGCTAATTCTCAATATTCGTCCCTTTATGAAACTTTTTGGCATACATCTCTTGGTTTTAATTTTGGTCATTTTGCCCTCTCATGGGATCTACATTTCTGGGTTAATGATGTTCTCATGACGGTTTTTTTTCTCGTAGCAGGAATGGAAATTCGACGTGAAATTCACGAAGGTGCTCTTGCTGATTTTAGACAAGCAGTTTTGCCAATTGTAGCAGCAATAGGTGGAGTTTGTCTTCCTGCAATTATTTACCTCAGTTTCAATCTAAATGGTGGACATGCTTATGGTTGGGCAGTACCTACAGCTACAGATATTGCTTTTGCTCTTGGTATTCTCGCTCTCCTTGGAAAAAAAATTCCTTCTAATCTCCATATCATTCTTTTATCCCTAGCAATTATCGATGACATCATTGCTGTTCTTATCATTGCTTTCTTTTATTCAACTAATCTTGATCCTAGTGGCTTAACTATCACTGCAGCAGGTATTGTTTTGGTGTTATTTTTTCAATGGATCGGATTTGCATCAGCATGGCTTTATGTTTTACCAGGTGCAATCATCTGGTGGGGTTTGATGATAACAGGTGCTCATCCATCGCTAACTGGTGTAATTTTGGGCATGCTGACTCCAGTTTTTCCCACCCGTACTTTTATCGCTCCACTCACAATACTGAGCAATGCAATGCAAGTTCTTCAAGAAAAAAATATAAAAACAGATTTTCATCATATCTCAACTGCATTGAAAAAAATGCGCAAAGGACAGCGAGATATGATTGCACCAATAATACGTGTTCAAAAAATATTACATCCATGGGTTGCTTATTGTATAATGCCAATCTTCGCCTTTGCGAATGCGGGTGTTAGTTTTGCAAACTTTAATCTTTCTGTTGACAAATCATTCTTGATTGTGCTTGGCGTTGTTATTGGTCTGTTTGTCGGAAAACCTCTTGGTATTATCACGGCTAGCTATCTAGCAGTAAAATCAGGATTATGTCGTTTACCTCCTAATACAACGTGGACAGGCATATTATTGATTGGATTTTTAGCAGGAATTGGTTTTACAATGTCTATCTTCGTTTCGATGCTTGCTTTTAAAAACATTGTCTTGCTTGACTCTGCAAAAATTGGAGTACTATGCGGATCTGGCTTATCTGCTCTTATTGGTCTTGGATATGGGATCATTTATATCAGACGTAGCCAAAAAAAAATTTTTAATTCTCAATAAATTAAGTGACAATACACTTTTTTATGTTAGCTTTTTCAACAGAAATTCCGCTTAATTTATTGTGCTTAATCATATAGATGAATAAGAAAAATATTTAGATATATTTTCTTTACTTATTCTGCGTATAAACAGAGAAACTCACTACCATTTTAAAAGTCTACTCAATTCAATTAATGGGCTTAAAAAAAGCTGAGCCACGATAACATGAAATTTGTATAAAGTAATTGTTTTAATCTAGTTGCATCATTCAGATCCTGACTAGCACCAATGAAAAATATATAACAAATCATCCACAAATATCATTTATTAAAATTATTATAATAGCAATTTTAAGTATCTCAATTTAATTTGACTATAAGTATCAAATTATACTTTCCATAACAAAAATATTTGAAACCTGCCTTCTTCATAAAATTGATATATAAAAAGCTGCGCATATTCTAAATTAAGATTATTTTTCAATAGATTACCCTATAACCTCCTACTTTAAATGCTTAGTTTACCCATTTAGTAAAAAACCTAATGTCAAACTACAAAAGCTTATTTAGAATATGAAATTTCAACGAAATAAATCTTATCAACTTTATTTTATACGCAATCGCATAAATAACCCAATGAAATCAAATCTGCTTGATCCATAACGATAGAATCTGCATTTACAAAAATATCTCTTTGTAACATACGCATTCCTGAGCTATCGTAACGCATTTTTCTTCTCTTACAAGACGACCTATTTCTACTGTATGGAGAACTCTTTACTCCTCTGCATAATGAGTATCTCACATGATTTGTAAATTCTTTAGAACAATAAACGCTTATCCTTTATCCAGCCCATAAACAGCATGCAATGTTCTTACCGCAAGTTCAGTGTAAGCGCTATCAATTAAAATAGAAATCTTAATCTCTGAAGTTGTGATTGCTTGAATATTAATACCTTTTTCAGCCAAAGCTTTAAATGCTGTAGCCGCAACACCTGCATGGCTGCGCATCCCAATACCAATTACAGACACTTTCGCAAGATCACTTTCAAATTGAATAACGTCAAACCCTATTTCTTTGCGATTTTTTTTAAGAAGTGCAACAGCCCGATCTACATCTACTGATGGAACAGTAAAAGTCATATCAGTTGTTGAACCATCTTCAGAAGTGTTTTGTACAATCATATCAACATTAATGCGCTCTTCAGCTAAAGGACCAAAAATTGCTGCAGATATCCCAGGGCGATCTGCAAGTCGACGTAACGAAATTTGAGCTTCATCCTTAGCAAAAGCAATACCAGTAACATTCTGTTGTTCCACAATTTCATCCTCATCGCAAATAAGTGTTCCAGGAGAATTTATTGGATCGTCCATATCTACAGCATCTGGATCTTCAAAACTTGAACGCACAAAAGTACGAACTTTATGAACCATAGCCAATTCAACAGAACGAACCTGTAAAACTTTTGCCCCTAGAGAAGCCATTTCAAGCATTTCTTCAAAAGCCACTTTTGCTAAACGGCGTGCCTTAGGTTCTATACGTGGATCGGTTGTATAGACACCATCTACATCTGTATAAATATCACAACGATCAGCCCGTATAGTTGCTGCTATTGCAACAGCACTTGTATCTGACCCACCACGTCCCAAAGTAGAAACACGATTATCTGGAGCTAGCCCTTGAAAACCAGCAATAACAGCTACTTGACCTTCCTGAAAACACTGTGTTAAAAGAGATCCGTCAATATTTGTAATACGTGCAATACTGTGTGCACTATCAGTACGAATCGGAATTTGCCAACCAAGCCATGAACGAGCGCTCACTCCCATTCCTTTGAGGGTAAGAGCCAATAAACCTGCTGTTACCTGCTCACCAGAAGCAACAATTATATCATATTCATAAGCATCTATATGCGCTGGTGAAGCATCGCGCGCCCACTGGACAAGCTCATTGGTTTTACCAGCCATTGCTGATACAACAACCGCAACCTCATTGCCTGCATCTACCTCTCTTTTGACATGCCGTGCAACATTATGAATACGTTCAATATTTGCTACAGATGTCCCGCCAAATTTCATGACAATACGCGGCATTAATAACACTCTTACCTTTAACGTTTCCTATCTCAAATCATAATGAGAATAAGGCTTTATTAACGTACCAATAAACCAGTTTTTGACATACAGAATATCTATCATTTGTGCAAGCTTAGTATGTTTATGTTAATTTTTCTTGACTTTGAATAAAATCCACTTGACTTAATTATTAAAAAATAAAAGGAGAGTGACATGATAAATGAAACGCATACCACAATTGATCAGAATGAAATTGATCGCTTTTCACGTATTGCTGCTGAATGGTGGAATCCACAAGGAAAATTTCGACCACTTCATCAATTTAATCCAACGCGCCTTGCCTATATTAAAGAAAAAATCTGTCTTGCATTTCATCGCGATCCTGCTTCTTTTACACCCTTCGAAAATTTAAAAATTCTCGACATTGGATGTGGAGGTGGTTTATTGTGTGAACCAATGGCACGCCTCGGCGCCACAGTCGTTGGAGCGGATGCTGCACAAACGAATATTGAAGTTGCAAAAATCCATGCAGTTCAAAATGGTCTTTCTATTGATTATCGTACCACTACTGCAGAGGCATTAGCCAATGAAGGAGAACAATTTGATGTGATCCTTAATATGGAAGTTGTGGAACATGTTGCTGATGTTAATCTTTTCATAGCAGCTACAGCAACACTGCTTAAACCACAAGGATTGATGTTTGTCTCAACACTTAACCGTACATGGAAAGCATGGGGATTAGCCATTATAGGTGCTGAATACATCTTACGTTGGCTTCCTAAAGGAACTCATGATTATAAAAAATTCATAAAGCCTCATGAACTTAAAAATTTCCTATCAAAAAACACCCTCATTGTCATTGATGAAATAGGCATTACCTACAATCCACTCAATGACAGTTGGAATCGTTCAAAGGACATGGATGTCAATTATTTGCTTCTTGCAAAACGACCTTAAGTTAAGAGTAATCGTATTTATTAGCTTTGTATGTCCTTTAATAAAGAATTAAGCTCATCTTTTGTTTCTAAGGCATAAAGATCATCACAACCTCCTACGTGATAATCACCTATAAAAATTTGTGGAAATGTATTACGCCCATTAGCTCGTGTTACCATTTCTTGACGAAGAGACGTTGATGCGTCAATATCTGTATATTTTACGCCTTTTTTATCAAGCAAATCACGCGCTTTTGCACAATAAGGACAGTTAGGGCGCGTATAAAGTATAATTTCTTTCATAATTGTTATCCTCCAATAATTTTAATGTAGTCGATTTTAAATATCCCTCAAGAGTTAGGCAAAACAAAAACCTCTTCTAAAGCACGCGAAAATGTTAGAACATCAACCTGCCGCGCACCAGCACGTTTTAATGTTACAGCCGCTGCTGTAACTGTCGCACCTGTTGTGAAAACATCATCAATCAACAAAATAGAACATCCCTCTAGATATTTTTTAACTTTACAAGGAACCTCAAAGGCATTCAACATATTCAATTTTCTCTCCTTAGCAGATAAACTAACCTGTGGACGTGTATATCTACGACGCACAAGCCAGCTAGGCTTGAAAATTTTCTTCTGTGTTGTTGCAATATAACGAGCAAGTTCAGCAGACTGATTATAACGCCGTTCCCAAAAACGACGAAAATGCAATGGAATGGGAATAATGACATCACAATCATCAATAATCTCACGTCCAGCAAACAGCATCCAATTAGCCATAAAAGGTGCCAACTCTACATGATCACCATATTTTAGCCTCGTTACAAAAATTTTTGCTACTCCTTTATGAACAATAGCAGAGCGAGCACGCGAAAAAGGAGGAGAACTTTGAATGGCTTCACCACTGAGAAAACCATCTCCCATGTCGCAAATAAAAGGAATCCCCATAACAGGACAATAAGGCTTTGTAATAAATTGAAGGTCTTTCCAACATTCAGAACAAACCGTACCGTAAGCAGAAACTATTTTTTTACATCCAAGACAAACTGGTGGATATAAAATTGTTATCAAGCGTTCAATAAACTTACCCAATATATCCCCATCACTTAAAGCCATTTTTTTTTAAAATGTAACATCATCAATTTAAGCTTTTATAACATTTCTAAGCAAGAAAATTGTTTTTACATTTTCAAATTTATAAAATTGTATCCCTTTAAAAGTTTATTGAAAAAAGTCTACCAGCTAAAAACTTATTAACAAATTGAGTAAAACGATATGGCTGCTTATAATGTCGTACGTATAATGTGCTTCGTTAAAAGATATCTATGTCCACTTGTAAATCTTTGAAAATAGTTCCTGTATGGTTTTAAAATATTAGATTTTGTTTTACTCTACGAGATTGATACTCAGCTTATCATTTCTGCAACATTCCTCGTATTATCTTCTCAATACAACATAACGCAAAATAATAAATAATGAGAGATATTACTGCCATTAACCAGCTTTGTAAGCTATAAAATTAAATATGTTTCTACCATAAAAAAATTTTCGTAAATTAATTAATTCCATAAAAATTATATGTTTTTTAGTGAATAATTTCTTGTGTTACTGATACATAACATAAAATATGTTTTCTTTCGTATCATAAACTTGACATAGCTTGCATAAAGATGAACCTTTTTCCAATATTACTATATTATATAGATGGAAGGTACTCAACGAAGTGTCGCATTCTTTAATTTTCGATCATGCTCGTATTGAGCAATACCGCAAGCGTGCCTTTCAAATAGCAAAAAAAGGGCATGACTTTTTACTATCCCACATGGCAGAGGATCTTTATAAACGTTTAAGTACCATTAATCGTCTCTTTACATTGTGTCTAGACTTACACAGTCACACAGAGCTTGCTACGAAAGCTTTAATAAAATCTGGTAAAGTCCGTTCCATAGAACGAGTTGAAACTGACCCGCTCTATCAAAGTCATGATACAAAATTTCATTTACGCCATAGAGAAATTCTTAATTTCCCTCAACATTACTGTGACCTCATCGTTTCGCTTCTTTCATTACAATTGACAAATGATACCCCTGGTGTTCTTAGCCAGATAAAAAATATTCTTGCACCAGACGGTTTATTTCTCGCTGTTATGGCTGGAGCTGGTACACTCATTGAACTGCGTGAATGTTTACTACAAGCTGAGATCGAAATCTATGGCGGAGCAAGTCCTAGAATTTATCCTTTTGCAGATATTCGTGATGCAGGAGCTCTTTTACAGCGCGCTGGTTTTGCTTTACCTGTAGTAGATATTGAAAATGTCACTGTACGCTATAACACAATGTTCGATCTTATGTATGACCTGAAAGCTATGGGAATGCAAAATGCACTAATCAACCGCTCACGACGTCCTGTATCAAAGCGCTTTTTCCTTCGCGCTGCTGAAATCTATACAAAACAATTTAGTGACCCTGATGGACGCATTCGCGCACATTTTTCTTTTATCTGGCTTTCTGGTTGGGCTCCTCACCAAAACCAACAAAAGCCTATGCAACCAGGATCAGCTCAAGTATCTCTCGCAAATATTTTAGAAAAACAATCACAAAAACCGTAATTTCAAGGTAACAATTATTTTTTAAAAATGCTTTTATCCGTTTTACGTAATATTTGGCTTGTTACAGCTCCAGCTAACATCGAACCACTTACATTTAAAGCTGTACGCCCCATATCAATTAGAGGTTCAATAGAAATGAGTACAGATACCAAATGAACAGGAAGCCCCATAATCGGTAATACGATCAGTGCAGCAAAAATAGCACCGCCACCAACACCAGCAACACCAATAGAACTTAACGTTACAACACCAACGAGACTAGCAATCCAAGCAGGATCAAGAGGGTTAATCCCTACAGATGGTGCTATCATGGTCGCAAGCATGGCCGGATAAAGGCCTGCACAACCATTTTGTCCAATAGTTGCTCCAAAGGAGGCTGTAAAACTCGCAATTGATTGTGGTATGCCAACCAACTGTGTTTGTGCATCAATATTTAAAGGAATACTTGCAGCACTTGAACGACTACTAAAAGCGAATGCTAAAACAGGCAAGCTCTTTCTGAAAAAGCGAAATGGGTTAATTCCTGATATGCCAAGCAATACACCATGAATTCCAAACATAAGTATAATGCCAACATAGGAAGCGATGACAAAAACCAACAATTTTAAAATATCTGCAATATTTGAGGTCGCTCCTAATTTAGTCATAAGTGCAAAAATACCATAAGGTGTTAAAGCAATTACAATACGGACTAATCGCATAATCCAAGATTGTGCGACTTGAATAAATAAAAGCGCTTTTTCTCCTTTATCTGGATCATCTTGCTTTAAAAGAGTAGCCGCAGCACCTAAAAATGCTGAAAAGATAACAACACTAATAACTGACGTCTGCTTTATCCCACCTAATTCAGCAAATGGATTCTTAGGTATAAAGGATAAAATCATCTTTGGTGCACTCATACCTTCCAATTGAGAAGTATGATGAAAAAGAACAGCGGAAACACTTTCCTCTCCATGTATCAAGCCATTCGCTGTTAATCCAAAAAAATTAGCCACAAAAACGCCAATCAATGCTGAAAGAGCAGTTGTAAAGAGCAATATGGAAACTGCTGCTACACTAATTTTACCAACATCATAAATAGAGTGCAAATGAGAAACTGCTAAAACAATAGAGACAAAAACCAATGGCATAACAATCATTTGTAATAACGAGATATAACCATCTCCAACAATGTTAAACCATTCAACAGATTTTAATAAAGTGATTTCACCCTCTCCATAAATAATCTGCAAAGCACTTCCAAAAACTAAACCTAAAATAAGTCCCAACGTAACACGTAATGAAAGCCCCCATTTTATTTTCTTACTTTGAAAGAGCAATAATAAAAAAATAACAAATAGAGATAAATTGATAAAAAAATTAAATGTCATTGTTTATGCCTACTATCGGTTACGCTTAAATATGGGAAAAAAGTATAGCTCAAAAGCAATATGCAATATTAGGGAATAAAATATAAAGTTGTACATATGCTAAAAAATCATTATTTTAAATTTTTAGTTTAAAATATTTACTAATAACTATTTAAAATAGTTTTAAAAAATAAAATACTTTTAATACAAAAGAAGTATGAACCATTCTTTTTAAATTTCAAAATAAAGTGACATAAAAAAATGCACCATAGTGATGAGCAAACAATTTGTCGCGCGGAAACAGAAAATGTTTCTAAAATTTTTTTTCATAAACACATTAAAGTAAAAAATTTTTTAACACCTGAATCAATGGCTTATCAGCATCAAGCATAGAATAATTATCTAAATCACTAATAAAAACCCATGCTAAATTTTGTCCTTCTCTCCCCTGTACAATACCATCGTAATGATAACAAAGATATAATGGCATTAAAAGATGAAACTCTCCATAGTTATGACTCGCAAACGTCAAGGGTAATAAATTATTTGATGAAATGTGAACGCCAATCTCTTCCTTTAATTCACGAATTAATGACTCTTCTGGAGTCTCGCCTTGTTCAATCTTCCCACCAGGAAATTCCCATAAACCAGCCATTGATTTTCCTTTAGGACGCTCTGCAAGCAAAACACGATTGCTCTGATCAACCAATGCACATGCAACAACAAGAAGAAGTGAATTTTTTATATACATACCACCCTTTAACATGGGAAATAACGATGATAACTTCTTTTATCATCCCCCACCTTTCATAAAAAAATGAAAAGATTTAACTCTCCATCTCTTTTTTAAATATACAGATATCTGATGCTAATTCATAATGCACCAATTAACTTCTGTAATCTCCATTTATCGTAACGTACTCCTTTGTCAAATCACAAGACCAGATTGTCGCCTTACCACTACCCAAACCAATATCAACACGAATTGTAATATGTTTACCCTGCATATAAGCACCAATTGTCTTTTCATTGTACTCAGGATCACGTTCACCATTGATAGCTAAGCGATGTTTACCAAACCAAATAGTCAGTAGATCACGATCTACTTCAACACCTGCCTTGCCAACTGCCATAACGACTCGCCCCCAATTCGCATCTTCACCAGCAATTGCCGTTTTTACAAGTGGTGAATTTGCAATTGATTGAGCAATAGTCTTAGCATCATTATCTGTTGTAGCACCAATTACATTAACTTCAATTAAATGACGAGCGCCCTCACCATCACAAACAATTTGCAGCGCAAGCTCAAGAAAAAGCTCACTTAATTGTTCCAAAAATACCTGATAACGCGGATCGGACTTACTCGTAATGCAGGGGAAAACCTCTTGTTTTTTCCCTGTTGCAAACATCATTAGTGTATCTGATGTTGAAGTATCACTATCGACAGTAATCGAATTGAAAGAGCCTTGAACTGCCTCTGATAACATGGATTGTAGTATATCTGAAGAAATTACTGCATCACTCACCACAAAAGATAACATTGTTGCCATATCTGGTGCAATCATACCAGCACCTTTTGCAATCCCGTTAATGGTAATAATCTCTCCCCCGCAATCAAATCTGCGCATAGCAAGTTTTGGAAACGTATCAGTTGTCATAATGGCTTTTGCAGCCTCCAACCAATTGTCTTCTTTTGCTGTCTTAGCCATATTGGATAAAAGATTTACAACACAAGACGCATCCATCGGCTCTCCGATTACACCTGTAGAGGCTATAAAAATTTCATTTTCTTCAGCGTTCAAAACACTTGCTGCAGCATGCATTATTGCATCTGTTGTTTGCTTTCCTTTGCGTCCCGTAAAAGCATTTGCATTCCCCGAATTAACAACAACCCCCCTAGCGACTCCATGAGAAAGCGATGCGCGACAGTGATCCACAGGAGCAGATGGACACTTTGAACGTGTAAAAACACCAGCCACACTTGCTGGCGTATCAAATACAATAAAAAGAAGATCTGTACGACCTTTATATTTGATCCCAGCTTCTGCTGTTGCTATCCGCACACCCGATAAAGGTGGGAGCTCCTGTATTTTTGAGAAAGGAAAAGGTAATATTTTTAAATCCACAGCATATTTTCCATAAAGATAAACGAAACGCCATGCAATCAAATGGTTAGGAATAAACACTCCATCGCAAATAACTGCTGGGCTTTTTTAATAAAATCAATACACTAAATCGCCCAGCTTTAAAAACGCTATTCTACTTCTTCTTCACCAGATGTATCACCTAGCAACGACATACCATTTTTATTAAGTGATTGCATAAGTTCTGCAATATGAGCATCAGGATATTTTACATCTAACTTACTGCGCAACTCAGTAATAAGTTTTTGGTAGCGCTCTTTTATAAGCTGTGTACGCAACATCTCTTTTACATCATCAAATACAGGAGGTTGCTTTAAACGACGATCTTCCACCTTTATAACATGCCAACCAAAAGGGCTTTCAACAGGATTTTTAGTATATTCTCCAACTTTCAAGCTAAACGCGGCGTCTTCGAAAGGCTTCACCATTTGACCGTGGCTAAAATAATCAAGATCACCCCCAACAGCAGCTGAACCATCTGTTGAACTCTTTTTTGCAATTTCTGCAAAATTTTCTCCCTTATTTAAACGCTTAATAATAGTTTCTGCTTCTTTTTTTGTTTTAACTAAAATATGGCGTGCTTTAATTTCATCCTCTTTAGGTAAAGCAGCAACTTCTTTATCATAGAGAGCTACCAAATCAGCATCTGAAATTTGGTCAACAATCATTTGTTTAAAATACAACTGCTGAAGAACATTATCGCGCATAATTGCCATACGTTTATTGTAGGCTTCGGTCTTATCGATTCCTTTGCTAATCGCTGCTTTAGTAAGTACGCGCATATCCATGTAGGCTTTCAAAACCGTTATACGGCGCTGTTCATCAGGGATACTTACTAAATTAGGGTTTATTTCGAGCGCTAACTCATCCAATTGCCCTGCTGTAATCTCTTTTCCATCAATAACTGCCATAACGTGAGAGGGTGCAATGTTTTTTTCAGAAGCTTTCTCCAAAGCCTTTAAGTCATTCGACGCAGACTCCACGCTTTCTTGGGCCATCACCCCTAAATTTGTACTCGCTAATAAAATTGATGTCAAAAACAGCGTGATAAAGTTTAATTTCATAAATAGGCTCCTTAAAGATAAACGCATGTCTAAAAATTTTGATTTTTTATCATAACACTTTAGATCTCTAAACATAGATAGTTTATTAAAAAAACATAAATTTTCCATTTTATTTTAGTTTATCATACTCTACTTTGTGACACTGAAAAATATGGTAATGTAAAAAATGCCATATTATTCTCTAAATTACTCTGCAATGTATCAACTAAATGACATTACTGAAGTTGACACAGTGCGCTTATCCCCTTATCTCTACTGTTAAATGAAGTAAAAAATTACGCACCAACAAATATAATAAATGTCGTCTGCATCTAATCGTATTAAACCCCTTGGAAGATGCTGAGTATGGGGATAATATATGAAGCACCTAACTGTAATGATAACAAATAAAAGAAAGGGCCATGAATGGTCGGTTTAGGCGTTCTTGCACGTAAACTTTTTGGTTCAGCTCATGAGCGTCGTCTCAAAGCTTTTCGCCAAAAAGTCATAAAAATTAATGCTTTGGAAGAACAATTTCAAAAATTAAGTGATACACAACTCTGCCAAAAAACCGATGAATTCCGTAAACGATTAACGGAAGGTGAGACTATTGATTTGCTTTTACCAGAAGCTTTCGCAACTGTTCGTGAGGCAGCAAAGCGTGTTTATAATATGCGTCCTTTTGATGTACAGCTCATTGGTGGGATGGTACTTCATGAGCAAGGTATTGCTGAAATGCGTACAGGTGAAGGTAAAACATTAATGGCAACACTACCAGTTTACCTAAACGCATTGGAAGGAAAAGGCGTCCATGTCGTTACAGTAAATGATTATCTCGCTGAGCGTGATGCTGAAACTATGGGGAAACTCTATGGTTTTTTAGGATTGACAACAGGTGTGATTCTTCATGATCTTGATAATGATGCTCGCCGAGCAGCCTATGCATGTGATATTACCTACGCAACAAATAATGAATTAGGTTTTGATTATCTTCGCGATAATATGGCTTTTAATAGTAGTCAAATGGTTCAACGTGGACATCATTATGCAATCGTCGATGAGGTTGATTCGATTCTTATTGATGAAGCGCGTACCCCTCTTATCATTTCTGGTCCTTTAGAAGATCGCACTGATTTCTATAACTTAATTGATACATTTATTCCTACCTTGACTCCAGAAGACTACGAAATAGATGAAAAACAAAAAACGACAACTTTTACCGAATTTGGGACTGAAAAAATTGAAGAAATACTCAAGCAAGCTGGACATCTTAAAGGCGAAAGTCTTTATGATATAGAAAATGTTGCTATTATCCATCATATAAATAATGCCTTAAAAGCGCATAAACTATTTACCCGTGACAAAGATTACATTATCCGAAATGATGAAATTGTTATTATTGATGAATTTACAGGGCGTATGATGCCAGGACGGCGTTATTCTGAAGGACTTCATCAAGCACTAGAAGCTAAAGAGCATGTTGCTATTCAACCAGAAAATCAGACATTAGCTTCTATCACTTTTCAAAATTATTTTCGTATGTATAGAAAATTATCTGGTATGACAGGTACTGCAATAACAGAAGCTGAAGAATTTAGTAATATTTATGGACTTGATGTTTTTGAAGTTCCCACAAATTTACCAGTACAGCGTCGTGATGAGGATGATGAAATTTATCGAACAGCGGAAGAAAAATATCGTGCCATTGTGCATAATATTCGTCAAGCACACGAAAAAGGACAACCTATTCTTGTTGGAACAACCTCTATTGAAAAGTCAGAACAATTAGCAGAGCTCTTACGAAAAGAAGGTATTACCAATTTTAGAGTCCTGAATGCTCGCTATCATGAGCAAGAAGCATACATTATTGCACAGGCAGGGGTTCCTGGAGCTTTAACCATTGCAACCAATATGGCAGGTCGCGGTACTGATATACAGCTTGGTGGCAATGTCGAGATGCGCATTAGACAAGAATTGCAAAACATGCCCGAAGGAGCAGAGCGAACCGCTAAAATTGAAGAAATAAAAAAAGATGTCAAGCAACTCAAAGAAAAAGCTTTGGCAGCGGGTGGACTTTATGTTATTGCTACAGAACGTCACGAAAGTCGTCGTATTGATAACCAGCTTCGTGGTCGTTCTGGTCGTCAAGGCGATCCTGGTCGATCAAAATTTTTCCTTTCTCTTCAAGATGATCTTATGCGTATCTTCGGCTCTAATCGTATGGATAGCATGCTGCAGAAACTTGGATTGAAAGAAAATGAAGCCATTATCCATCCATGGATTAACAAAGCCATCGAGAAAGCTCAAAAGAAAGTCGAAGCGCGGAATTTTGAAATTCGTAAAAATTTATTAAAATACGATGATGTCATGAATGATCAGCGCAAAGTTGTTTTTGAGCAGCGTATGGAAGTCATGAATGCAGACGATTTGGCTGAAATGATTCTTGAGATGCGTAACGAAGTGGTTGAAGATTTGGTAGAGGCTTATGTTCCATCAGGAGCATATTTTGAAAAATGGGATACTAAAACTTTACAAACGGAACTTCATCAGCTCTTCAATCTTGAGCTTCCAGTGGAAGAATGGGCCAGAGAAGAGGGAATTGCTCAAGAACAGATATTAGAACGCGTATCTGATGCGATTGTTCAACTTGAAAACGAACGCACTGAACGTTATTCTCCAGAAATTATGGCTTATTTCCACAAAGCAATATTACTCGAAACCATTGACACGTTATGGCGCGAACATCTAGTAAATTTAGATCATTTACGTTCTGTTGTTGGTTTTCGTGGTTATGCGCAAAGAGATCCTCTTAACGAATATAAAACAGAAGCATTTGAACTCTTTCAAGCCATGCTCAAAAATTTGCGCAAACATGTCATTTCTAAACTTATGCGTTTTGAGATTATCCAAGAACCTACAGAAACACCGCTACCTGTGCAAATTGATACAGATCATTCTGGTGCTGATGATAAAAGTAAAGAAAATGATCCCACCTTATGGACACAGTCACGGGAAAATAGATTTGTCTCTCCTAAGGATCGTGATCCTTGCGATTTAACTACATGGGGAAAAGTTGGGCGCAACGAGCGTTGTCCTTGCGGTTCAGAAAAAAAATACAAACACTGTCATGGGGCTTTTGTTTGAAAAGCAAACAATTGAAATGAGTAAAAAGCGAAATTATGAACAAGAATTACGTACTGCGGGTTTGAGGGTAACACGTCAAAGGCGTGTGATTCTTGATATTTTGACCGACACAAATGACCATCCGAATGCATTCGAAATTTTTCAGCGTGCCAACAAAATAGATTCTAGTATTTCGCTTTCAACTGTTTATCGAACAATGAAAACATTAGAAGGAAACGGGACAATTCATCGCCATTCTTTTAATGGTGGACCATCTCGTTTTGAGCAAGCAGATGGGGAGCACCATGATCATCTCATTGACATAGATACAGGAAAAGTCATTGAATTTCAATCTGATATCATTGAAAAGCTGCAGAAGGAAATCGCTAAATCTCTTGGATATGATATTATTCATCATCGTTTTGAAATTTATGGGAAAAAACGCAATTCTTAAGTTAATGATTTCATATGTATAATCAAAAAGCGCTTCACAAAAATCGAACTTTACACAAATTCACCATAAAAAAAACTACAGTTTTCGTTGGCAAGAGAGCTTTTCTACTTTATTATCACTTCTTTTATATGATGTTATAAAAATCAGTCATCAATATCATCGCAAATTACTACAACAAATTAGGCTAGTATTATCATGGTTTCTTTGCCGCAAGATCGTATGAGACAGCTTGAAAAGCGCTTTGAAATAATTGAGAGCCAAATGGCTAAAAGCCCAAATGCTGGAACTTATGTAAAGCTAGCTTCTGAATACGCAGAGTTACAGCCAATTGTTACTTCTATACGAATATTAAACGCTCTTTATATAGAAATCACAGAGTTAGAAATTATAATTAATGATAAGTTAACAGATGTGGAAATGCGTGGCCTTGCTCAAGAAGAACTGCCATCATTATTTCAGAAAAGGGAACAACTTGAGCAAGAACTCCAAATTCTTCTTTTACCCAAAGATATTGCTGACGAAAAAAGCGCTATTGTTGAAATTCGAGCAGGAACAGGTGGATCAGAAGCTGCACTTTTTGCTGGCGATCTTTTCCGCATGTATGAACGTTATGCAGATGCCCATAACTGGAAAGTTGAAGTTGTTTCACTTAGCGAAGGTGAAGTTGGTGGATATAAAGAAATTATTGCCACCATCTCAGGTAAAGGGGTTTTTTCCAAACTAAAATTTGAATCAGGTGTTCACCGTGTACAACGCATTCCTGAAACAGAAACGGGTGGACGCATTCATACATCCGCTGCTACCGTTGCAGTGCTTCCAGAGGCCGAAGAAATCGATATTGAGATCCGTCCTGAAGATATTCGAATCGATACAATGCGTGCATCTGGTGCAGGAGGACAGCACGTCAACACAACTGATTCCGCTGTTCGTGTCACACATATTCCAACAGGAATTATGGTTGTACAAGCAGAAAAATCACAACATCAAAACAAAGCACGTGCGCTTCAAATTTTACGAGCACGCCTATTCGATATTGAACGACAAAAAGTGGAAAGTGAACGCTCAGAATCACGTAAAAACCAAGTTGGTTCTGGTGATAGATCAGAACGTATTCGCACCTATAATTTTCCTCAAGGACGTGTCACAGATCATCGTATTAATCTTACATTATATAAACTTGATCGCATCTTAGAGGGAGACCTTGATGAGCTTATTAATGCTCTCATATCTGATTACCAAACCACTCTCCTCACAGAAATGGATGATAATAAATGAATGATTATTCTCTCAATAATGTCATTCGAAAAACTCAAGAAAAATTACGCGACCACGCAATCCCTGAAGCTAATCTTGATGCCAAAATACTAGTTGAATGGATAACAGGTACAAACACATCTGATAGAATTTGTAAACCAAATATTCGTCTATCTTTTGAACAAATTTTAAAATTAGAACACGTTATACAGCGACGTATTGCTTGTGAACCTGTTTATCGTATTATAGGAACACGAGAATTTTATGGTATACCCTTCGCGTTATCTCAAGATACATTAGAACCACGCCCTGACACAGAAACGCTGGTGGATCTCGTTTTACCACTCTTAAAAAAACAAGTAAAAAAGTCAAAAAAAACAGTACTGCTTGATATGGGGACAGGAAGTGGTGCCATTGCCATTGCAATTCTTAAACAAATTCCTCAATCTTATGCAGTAGCTGTTGATATTTCTGAAGATGCTCTCAAAACGGCCACAAAAAATGCAAAAAATGCAGAGGTAATTCGTCGTTTTACACCTCTTCTTAGCGACTGGTTCAATTTTGTAACAGGTCAGTTTGATCTCATTATTTCTAATCCACCGTATATTCCAGAAAAAGATATCACAAAGCTTGCAAAAGAGGTACGTCTTCATGATCCGTTACGCGCACTAATTGGTGGGAAAGATGGTCTTGATTTTTACCGAAAGCTTGCCCATAAAGCAGCAAACTACTTAAAAGCAAAGGGTTACATAGCTATTGAAATCGGTTACTCTCAAGAAAAAGAAATCTGCAACTTGTTTGAAACAAATGGTTTCCAATGCCTAGAAATGCGCAAAGATCTGAATAATATACCCCGCGCACTTCTCTTTTCACGCAATCATTAAAACTCCCAATCCTCATCCGTAGTGGCAACTGCCTTACCAATAACATAGGAAGAACCAGCACCTGAAAAAAAGTCGTGATTTTCATCAGAGTTCGGTGACAAAGCTGCTAAAATAGCTGGATTAACACGACAAACCTCTGATGGGAAAAGAGGTTCAAACCCAAGATTCATTAAAGCTTTATTTGCATTATAATGAATGAAAATTTTAACATCTTCTGTTAACCCAATATCATCATAAAGATCTTCAGTGTATTTGCATTCAATATTATAAAGATCGAAGAGCAACTCAAAAGCAAAATCCTTAGTTTCCTGCTTTTTTGCTTCATCAAGTTTTGCAAATCCCAATTGAAATTTATAACCTATATAATAACCATGTACGGCTTCGTCACGAATAATAAGCCGAATTAAATCAGCTGTATTACTCAATTTAGCGCGACTAGCCCAATACATAGGCAAATAAAAACCAGAATAAAATAAAAAGCTTTCAAGTAAAGTAGAAGCAATTTTTTTCTTTAATGGATTATTTGCTTCATAACGCTCAAGCACTAATCTCGCTTTTTTTTGCAAATGAATATTTTCCTCTGACCATCTAAAAGCGTCATCAACTTCTACCGTCGAACACAAAGTTGAAAAAATAGAAGAATAAGAACGTGCGTGAACTGCCTCCATGAATGCGATATTCGTCAACACGGCTTCTTCATGCTCTGTTATTGCATCAGCCATCAGTGAAATGGCTCCGACAGTATTCTGAATCGTATCCAAAAGAGTTAACCCCGTAAAAACACGAACAGTTAACTTACGTTCCTCCTCTGTCAGACTTAACCAAGAAGGAATATCATTGGAAAGAGGAACTTTTTCAGGCAACCAAAAATTTCCAGTTAAGCGATTCCAAACTTCAAGATCTTTTTCATCATGCAACTTATTCCAATTGACAGCGCTAACAACAGGATTTTTGGTTGAAATCTTTGTCATATGAATTATCTCCTATAAACTGCACGAAACACATCCATCCACTTCTGTTCCGCTTAATGCCATTTGCCGCAATCGTATATAATAAATACTTTTTATACCCTTTTTCCAAGCATAAATTTGCGCACGGTTAACATCACGCGTAGTGGCCGTATCAGGAAAAAACAATGTTAATGAAAGACCTTGATCAACATGCTGTGTAGCAGCAGCATAGGTATCAATAATTTTTTCAGGACCAATTTCATAAGCATCCTGATAAAAATTCAAATTTGTATTATCCATATAAGGAGCAGGATAATAAACGCGCCCAATTTTACCTTCTTTACGAATCTCGATCTTTGAAGCAATAGGATGAATCGAAGATGTCGCATGATTAATATAAGAGATAGATCCTGTGGGTGGCACAGCTTGAAGATTGCGATTATAAAGCCCATATTCAATAACTAATTTTTTTAGCTCTTCCCAATCTTTTTGATCTGGGATCACAATATTGTTCCGTGTGAAAATTTCTTGTACAAGCGAAAATTGTGGCTTCCATTCTTTTTCAATATATTTTGCAAAAAAACTGCCATCTGCGTAAGCTGATTTTTCAAACCCCGCAAATACTTCTTGACGCTCGCGTGCAATTAAATTGGAAGCACGTATTGCATGAAACACCACAGTGTAAAAATAGATATTAGTGAAATCAATCGCCTCTGGAGATCCGTAATAAATCTTTTCACGCGCTAAGAAACCATGCAAATTCATTTGCCCTAAACCAATCGCATGACTTTCTGCATTGCCTTTCGCAATAGAAGGTACACAAGCAATATTGCTCATATCAGAAACAGCCGTAAGAGCACGGACAGCAATTTCTACAGTTTTCCCAAAATCATTACTTTCCATCGCTTTTGCAATATTCATTGAACCAAGATTGCAAGATATATCACTTCCAATAGTACGATACGTTAAATCCGTTTCTAACTCACTAGCCTCACTCACCTGCAAAATTTCTGAGCATAGGTTGCTCATACTTATACGCCCTGCTATCGGATTAGCTCTGTTAGCAGTATCCTCAAATAAAATATATGGGTAACCTGATTCAAATTGAATTTCTGCTAACGTCTGGAAAAAAACACGTGCACTTATTTTCTTTTTACGAATCTCTGCATTATCAACAAAAGATCGATAATGCTCCGTCAAAGAAATATCGCTAAAAGGTTTGCCTGTGACACGTTTAATATCATAAGGTGAGAATAGATACATATCCTCATTATTACGTGCAAGCTCAAAGGTAATATCAGGAACAATCACACCAAGTGAAAGAGTTTTGATTCTAACCTTTTCATCAGCATTTTCGCGCTTCGTATCCAAAAATTTCATAATATCTAAATGATGCGCATGTAAATAAACAGCGCCCGCCCCCTGCCGCGCACCAAGTTGATTGGCATAAGAAAAAGAATCTTCCAAAAGCTTCATCACAGGCAAAACACCTGAAGACTGATTTTCTATTTTCTTTATAGGTGCTCCTGCTTCCCTCAAATTTGTCAAACAAAGCGCCACACCCCCACCACGCTTTGAAAGTTGCAAAGCCGAATTGACCGAACGACCTATCGACTCCATATTATCTTCAACTCGTAACAAAAAACACGAGACCAATTCACCACGTTGTTTTTTCCCCGCATTTAAAAATGTCGGTGTTGCAGGTTGAAATCGTCCTGTAATAATTTCATCCACAAGACTCTCAGCAAGAGCTTTATTTCCTTGTGCTAAATATAAAGCAACAAGGCAAACACGATCCTCGTAACGCTCAAGATAGCGCTTCCCATCAAAAGTTTTTAGCGTATAGCTAGTATAATATTTAAATGCGCCCAAAAAAGTAGGAAAGCGAAACTTAAATGCATAAGCACGTTTAAAAAGTTTTTTTATAAAAGAAAAATCATAAAGCTTAAATAAGGATTCTTCATAATAACCTTCCTCTATCAAATAATCTACTTTTTCCTTAAGATTATGAAAAAACACCGTATTTTGATTAACATGCTGAAGGAAATACTGCCTTGCCGCAAGCCGATCCATATCAAATTGGATACAACCATCTTCATCATAAAGATTAAGCATTGCATTTAATGCATGATAATCCGTGACTTTATCTAGTTTTTTCAGCCGTTCTATACCGATTGTTTCCAAAACTTTTCCAATCCCTTTTTTACACACATAACATCTTCCTCAGTTCCACGAAGCTCAAAACGATAAAGACAAGGCACCAAACATTTTTCAGCAATAATCTTGCTAGCTAAACCATAATTGCGACCAAAACTACGATTTCCACTACCAATAACACCACGAATTAATTTGCGATTCTCCATTTCATTAAGAAAACGGATAACCGCCTTTGGCACAGCCATCCTACCTTCACCATCTGCATATGTAGGAACAGCCAACACATAAGGTTCATCAACTAACGCAAACGGTTTTTTTTTATCAATCTTGAAAAGTCGTTGGCCAATCTGAGAAACAAAATATTCAGTATTACCAGTTGTACTAGAATAATAAACAATAAGCCCCATTAACCACAAAGACCACTAATCATATCCGGTCTGAAACCAGACCAATGGTTTTCACCACAAACTACTACAGGAACTTGACGATACCCCAAGGATTGAACAAAATTATACGCTTGTTCATCACACGAAATATCAACAACGTGATACTCAACACCTTTAGCATCAAAGGCACGCCGCGTAGCGTCACATTGAACGCAAGATGGCTTGCTATAAATAGTAATCGACATTTTCTTTCACTTCCATAATTCCAAAAATCAGCTTTTACGCAAATATGTGTAACTCTTTATGCCCTAATTCAAACAACACATAGTTTTTTAAACACAACAGAAGATCCCCACATTCTTAATCAACTAATTTAAAATTATGATAAGAATATATGATTATCTTACAATTTATAGTAGTGTCCCCCGATCATAAAATAATCGCTTGCTTGCATTGCATTTCCCTCTTACCGTCTTAAAAAAAATAAACGATCTACGATAACGCCCGAAGCACCCGCTTCAAATACTCATTTTTCCTCTTTCATGACAAAAAATCCACAAAAGACAAAAAAGACACCCTAGCGAAAACACTATTTTACTCTTTAAAAATATATCATCTCCCATTACGGAAATAACTCAAGCACCAAGTGGAATACACACACCTCCATTTCGCGCTGCCAATACTGTATATTTTTAATATTTCACTAAGAAAATTCAACTACTGTTTTGAACTTTCCACGACCTTTTCACTTCTTAATTTTCAATATTAGCTCCCAAGATATGTAATAATATAACATTTTATTGACATATGTAATAATATAACATAACTATCATTGTAAAATAATGAAATGGTATGGATTATGAGTCTGCATTTTAACAATGCAACATTAGGCTATGTAGGAAAGATAGCAATAAGAAGTTTTTCAGCGAAACTAATAGCAGGTTCGTTAGTCGCAGTAACAGGGGACAATGGATCTGGAAAATCTACGTTGCTTAAAGCTGTTGCTGGCTTAATTAAACCTCTTAATGGCAAAATTACAAAACCCCAAAAAAGCCGTATTGCTTATCTATCTCAGCAATGCGACATTGACCGAACATTTCCAATTAATGTAGAAACGCTTGTAAAAACAGGGCTATGGTTTTTTTGCGGATTATGGAAAAATCAGCGTCCTTATCAGTATAAAATTCAAAATGCGCTTGAAATAGTTGGGCTCACAGCACTCGCTGCCCAATCACTTAGTACGCTATCAAGTGGTCAATTACAACGTGCACTTTTTGCGCGTATTATTGTACAAGACGCTGATATTATTTTACTTGATGAACCTTTCAATGGTGTAGACCATAATACCCAAAAAGACCTTTTAGCGTTAATTACTCATTGGCAACAGCAAGGACGAACAGTCCTTACAGCACTACATGACCCCCTAGTTATACAGAAATACTTTCCTCAAATGATCCAAATTAATGAACAAAACGCCTTTTATGGAGAAACAAAACTGTTTTTTAACAACGACAATCAGCATATTATGCCACCTTTTATATCCAAACCCTTCCAAATCAGATCGATAAAACAATACCTTACTATCAATGATTCTAACTGTATTGGATTGTAATTTAAGTGTACGCGTTTTTTCTTTCACCTTTTGTCGATTTTCATTTCATGCAAAGCGCACTCATTGGTTCAATTCTTTTATCAATCAGCGCTTGCCCTACTGGCGTATTTTTGATGCTACGCGGAATGAGTCTAACAGGAGATGCTATATCCCACGCCATTCTGCCTGGTGTTGCAGCTGCCTTTCTTTGCTGTGGTTTTTCCCTCATATTTATGACACTTGGTGGAATCTTAGCTGGCATCATTGTCGCAATAGCGACTGCCATAATTTCACGAAATAGCGTTCAGAAAGAAGATGCATCAATGACAGTCTTTTATCTTATTGCGCTAGCAGCAGGTGTCATCATTATTTCGCTAAAGAATTCAACTATTGATTTGCTTCATCTCTTATTTGGTTCGGTACTTGCTATTGATACTCAAGCTCTCTGGCTCATCACTACTATAATGCTTATTACAGTGTGCAGCCTTTGCATTTTTTGGCGCGCTCTTGTAATAGAAAGTTTTGACCCTTTCTTTTTTAAATCGCTCTCTCCATTGAGCAAATATGTCCATATATCGTTACTTGGACTTGTAGTGTTAAATCTTGTTGGTGGTTTTCAATCATTGGGAACATTGCTCTCCGTTGGCATTATGATGATCCCAGCCATTACAGCCCGTTTTTGGCTTTCGCGTCTTGGTTCTATTTGCATACTTTCTATTTTTTTAGGAATCATTTCTAGCACATGTGGACTACTGCTTTCTTTTCATCTGTCACTTCCCTCTGGCCCCGCTATCATCATTACTGCAGGATTTATTTATCTTCTTTCCTGCCTTATAAGTCCACGCGGCTTTATTGTTACACGGTTTCCTCACCTCTTTACGCATTCTCCCCCTTATCATAAGGAAATGATGTGACTCGATTTGTTTTTCTTGGAAATTTCTTGTTACTTACTCTTTTCTCATTTTTTGCTTCTGCACATAATGCGCAGAATAAAATCAGAGTTGTTGTAAGTTTCTCTATTCTTGCAGATTTAGTGAAAAACGTGGGAGGTGACCGCATTTTTATGACCACTCTTATTGGCTCCAATGCTAACACCCACATCTATGCACCAACACCCCGTGATGCACAAGCTCTTAAGAATGCCCATATCATTTTCATCAATGGTCTTCATTTAGAAGGATTCATTGACCGACTTATTACAGCAAGCGGTACGAAAGCACTCCTTGTAGAAACTAGTGCTAATATTTTTCCTCTCGAAATTAAAAACCAAAGACATGGTGTCGGGCAATACCACCATCACAGCAACATTGATCCACATGCTTGGCAAACTATCCCTAATGTTAAAATTTATGTAAAAAATATAGCCATTGCTTTTTGTAAAATTGATGAACAATCCTGTGAAAATTACCGCAAAAATGCCAACGCTTATATTCAAAAACTCAACGAAATGCAGACAATTATCACAACACAAATTGCAACCATCCCAAAAGATAAACGTACGATTATCACATCTCATGACGCTTTTGGCTATTTTGCTCAAGAATATGGTTTTACCATTCTTGCACCTCAGAACACATCAACAGAAACTGAAGCCACCGCAGCCGATGTAGCCGAACTCATTAAACAAATTAAAACGAATAAAGCGGCTGCATTATTTGTTGAAAATATTTCAAATCCTCGCCTAATAGAACAAATTTCAAGAGAAACAGGCTTAAAAATTGGTGGAATACTGTATTCCGACGCATTATCAAATGAAAATGGTCCGGCCGCAACTTACCTCGCTATGATGAAACATAACGTCAACACCATTATCGAAGCCATAATTAAGCACTAAGACTATTTTTCAAAGATTATAAGTTAAATATCATAAAAATTAAATATACAACCTTCTCTAAATCATCAATTCAAGTACTATAACAACTCAGGCTAAATAATATTTACTATTTGTATTTTCAAGCTTTTCCTCTACGCTTTTCAATTAAAATATTTTAGTTTTTTCATTAAATATTCACAACGTTTTTGTTCACATACAATGTCGGTTTCTGTTCGCATATAATGTCAATAGTACAAGGAAAACTGAAAAGTTTAAACAAATTCGTTTGACCTTTTGATGGTTCCTGTTTAAATGGGTCAGCATATTTCTGAAACAGAACCTTCATGGCATGTTTATGTATAATGCTATTTATCTGAGGAAGATTTGTGTTCCATCACTTCAGAAAGGGTAAGCCATGAGTCGTTTTTATTTTTCTATAGCAGCATTTACAATTGCTACTACCGTAGCAGCAACTACAGGTTTTGCGCAAACAAAAATCAGCTTTTGGCACTCTATGAGCGGCGAACTAGGGAAACAAACCGAAAGTTTTATTAACGATTTTAATGCAAGCCAATCTGAGTATAAAGTTGTTCCTTCATTTCGTGGTGAATACGAAGAAGGCATGATCTCCCTCATTGCGGCATTTCGCGGAAAACAACAACCAGTTCTTGCTCAGATCTATGAAGTTGGTACTGGAACCATGATGGCAGCAAAAAATGTAATTTATCCAGTTTATCAACTTATGGCTGACACAAAACAAGAGTTCAACTCAACAGACTATTTACCTGCTATCAGCAGTTATTACTCCGATTCTCAAGGAAGAATGTTGTCTATGCCATTTAATGCTTCAACACCAATTCTTTATTACAACAAAGATATCTTTAAAAAAGCAGGACTTGATCCAGAACAACCACCTAAAACATGGCAAGATGTTGAAAATTTTTCGAAAAAAATCCTTGAAACTAAAGCAGCTAGCTGTGGCTTTACAATGGCATATGCATCTCAATGGATTGGTATAGAAAATTTTTCAGCTTTGCATAACATTCCTTTTGGAACGAAAGAAAATGGTTTTAATGGATTTGATTCAGAGCTTACATTTAATGGACCTTTACAGGTGCGTATGTGGACCGATCTTAAAAAATGGTCCGATCAAGGTCTTTTTCGCTACGGTGGTCCTGCCGGTGCATTAGATGCAACCCCAATGTTTATGGCGCAAAATTGTGCAATTTTTATACAATCTTCAGGATCGCGCGCTGGAATTGTTTCCGAAGCTCAATTTAATGTTGGATTTGGTATGCTACCATATTATAATGATGTAGAGGGTGCACCACAGAATTCAATTATTGGTGGTGCTTCCATTTGGATATTGAAAGGTCATACAAAAAAAGAATATGCAGGAGCAGCTGCTTTTCTTAAATTTCTCTCAAAAGCGGATAACCAAGCAAAGTGGCACCAAAAAACAGGTTACCTTCCAACAACAAAAGCCGCTTATGAATTAAGTAAAGAGCAACATTTTTATGACAAAAATTTAAATGCAGATATAGCCATCAAACAAATTAATCTCAACCCACCAACAGTTAACTCAAAGGGGATAAGATTTGGTAATTTACCACAAATTCGTTCCATTCTAGATCAAGAATTAGAAGCTGTTCTTAGTGGATCTAAGACACCAAAAGTGGGGTTAGATACAGCTGTTGAGCGTGGAAATAAGCTTCTCCGTGAATTTGAAAAAACAAACCGTTAAATTGCATGATCGTTATTAAAAATTAAAAAACTCAACCTAAAGGTTGTCTTTTCAATTTCTTTATCATCGACCTTCCAATGCCTTTTATTAAAGAACATTAAAAATGCAAGAAAAACATGCATATTTTAAAAATAGCCTACTTCCTTACTGGCTACTCTTTCCTCAACTTGCGGTAACTTTTCTGTTTTTTTTTCTACCTGCTGCTCAAACAATAAAATTATCTTTTGAACGTGAGGATCCTTTTGGTTTTACGACAACATTTATTGGTCTTGAGAATTATATAACAATCTTCTCTGATCCTGTTTATATAAAGTCATTGCTCACAACCGCGATATTTTCTATTTCTGTCACTGTTGTGGCAATGGTAATATCGCTTCTTTTGGCGGTCTGTGTTGATCGTGTTATTCATGCCAAAAAAGCTTATACTATGCTTTTGCTTTGGCCTTATGCTGTTGCTCCTGTACTAGCTGGTGTATTGTGGTTGTTTATTTTTCACCCTGCTATTGGAATTTTTCCCTTTCTCTTTGAAAAAATAGGTATTATTTGGAATCATCGTATCAGCGGTGTTCAAGCTATGATCATGATTGTGATTGCTGCGAGCTGGCAACAAATATCTTATAATTTTCTTTTTTTTCTTGCCGGTCTTCAATCTATTCCACGCTCCCAAATAGAAGCAGCCGCAATCGATGGTGCTGGTCCCTTTAAACGATTTTGGACTGTCATCTTCCCACAAATTTCACCTACAACCTTTTTTCTCCTCATCATAAACATTCATTATGTCATGTTTGATACATTCGGTATTATCGACAACATGACTGCTGGAGGACCAGCACGTGCAACAAGCACACTTGTCTACAAAGTGTATGATGATGGCTTTAAAAATCAAATAATTGGTGCATCAGCAGCACAATCAGCAATATTAATGCTTATGGTTATTGTCTTGACATTTATCCAATTTCGCTGGATTGAACGTCGCGTGCAATATTAAGAGGAAAATCATGGTTGAAAATCGTCCTATTTTGAGATTTATGACCCACCTTATCCTGATTTGTGGTATCATTGTCATTTGTTTTCCAGTTTATGTCGCTATTATCGCCTCAACTCACAGTTCAGCTTCGTTTAGTGCAGGAACACTTCCACTCCTTCCAGGAAAATACGCGTTAGAAAATTACACAATAATCTTTGGTGACAAACTTGTACAACTTGGTCTTCCACGACTGGGACCACTTTTAATCAACTCATTCATTATGGCACTTGGTATTAGTATTGGAAAAATTATTATTTCGCTCTTCTCTGCCTATGCAATTGTCTACATGCGCTTTCCTTTTAGAAAAACTGCTTTTGCCCTTATCTTTGTTACGTTAATGCTCCCTGTCGAAGTCCGCATCATCCCAACATACGTTGTCGTCGCAAAATTGGGCATGATAAACACCTATAGCGGAATGATTATTCCACTCATTGCATCAGCAACAGCTACATTTTTATTTCGTCAGTTTTTTCTGACTATCCCCGATGAACTTTTAGAAGCTGCACGCGTCGACGGTGCTGGACCATTTAAATTTTTCAAAGATATCCTCCTACCTTTAAGCAAAAGTAACATTGCAGCTTTATTTATCATCATGTTTATTTATGGATGGGTACAATATCTCTGGCCTCTTATTGTTACAACGGATCAAGAGCATCAAACCATCCTTGTGATTCTAAAACAGCTTATAGTGGAATCACTTCAACACGATCCCCAATGGAATATTCTTATGGCAATATCAGTCGTTGCCATGGTACCACCTGTTTTAATTGTCATTTTTATGCAGCGGCTTTTTGTTAAAGGCCTCATTGAAACGGAGAAATAACTGTGGCCGTAATTCAGTTATCTAATATAAAAAAGCAATATGATAATGGTATTTTGATTATTAATGATCTAAATTTAACCGTTGCTGATAGTGAACTTCTTGTCCTTGTTGGTCCTTCAGGATGTGGAAAATCAACTTTATTGCGCATTATCGCTGGACTAGAACAAGTTACTTCAGGTGAACTTTATATTGACAATGAGCGTATCAATGATCGTGAACCAGCTGACCGTGACATTGCTATGGTTTTCCAAAATTATGCACTTTACCCGCACATGACGGTTCGTGGAAACTTAGAATATGGATTAAAAAATCGTAAAACCCCAAAAGACGAAATTAAGAAGCGCGTTGCACATGCTGCAAAACTTTTGCAAATAGAGCCATTTCTGGATCGTAAGCCGCGACAATTATCGGGGGGGCAACGACAGCGTGTTGCAATGGGACGTGTGATTGTACGACAGCCACGCGTCTTTCTCTTTGATGAACCACTTTCAAATCTTGATGCAAAATTGCGTGCGCAAATGTGTGTTGAAATTAAAGCGTTACAGCGTTCTTTAGGTACAACTAGCCTTTATGTCACTCATGATCAGTTAGAAGCAATGACATTAGCAGATAGAATCGTCGTTCTTAATAAAGGGCATATAGAACAAATTGGCACTCCCATGGAAATTTATGATCATCCAGCGACAACCTTTGTTGCTGAATTTATTGGTTCTCCCCCTATGAATTTTCTTGATCGTCAAGTTTTGGAACAATATTTGGGAAACTCATTTGCTTGTAGTGAAGACACTGATCTTTTGGCATTTAGGCCAGAAGCAATTTTATTAGGTGAATATCCAGATAAAGGATTTGTTTTTCATACACAAATTGAACTTATAAAACCTATTGGAACAGGATGTCACATTGTAACGCGTTGGAATGATTCTATTTTTAATATAGAAACAAAAGAGCGTCTCACGGATAGCTATGGACAAAAATTAAGCTTTACTGTTGCTTCTCAAAGTTTTCATACTTTCAATAAGAGTACAGGAAAATGCACGTAATTAGTGGCAACTAAAATGCAAACTCGATAAGCTGCATAAATTAGAAAAATTTTTTACCACTCCATTCTTTTTGGATATACAATTTTATCTGTATAATAGTGTAGAATCTTTTTACTTTTGTGAACGCAATTGTAAAGCAAGATCAGGTTGGTCTGTTGTAATATAATGTACTGGCATATCAAGCCAATGCGATAACCGAACTTTTCCGTTGACTGTCCATACTCCTACAGTAAAACCAGCATCAACCGCAGATTCAATAAAATCTTGTGAAGTAATGGAGCCATATAAACTTAGATCACGATACCCTAGTTGTTTCCATTCAGAAAAATAACGACACATATCGCCTTCAAAGTTATCAATGCATGGACCAGATGGTATTCCTGCTTCAATGAAGGGGCGAAGGCTAATAGGGTCAAAACTAATTGCAGAAACGCGTTCTTCTAAATTTCGACTTTTTATTAATGCAAGTGCCTTTTGTGATAAAGTATATTCACGTTCAATTTTGCCACATGTTTTAATTTCAAGATGCAGACAGACTTTTGTTGGTTCCAAAAGATCAAGCAGCTCTTCCAACAAAGGAGGAGCTTCATTGCTGCCTTTCACGCGGAGTTTTTTGCGTGTTTCATTATCAACATCGTGGATATACCCCTCTTTTCCAACCAATTGTTCCAAATGAAAATCGTGAAATACAACCACTTCACCACTTTTTAGCAGATGAACATCGCACTCAACCTCATCTACTCCTAACGCAATTGCATGACGAAATGCTGCAAGAGTATTTTCAGGATAAAGGCTTGCTCCTCCACGATGAGCAATAATTTTTTGTTTAGACATAGAAGGCTTCACATTTTCCAATTTTAAATGATACGATTTAGATATGTAGCAAGATGGTAACTAAAAAATCAATATCTGATCTGCAAACAATTAAAAAGGAACATCACTGCTCAAAGCATTTTGTTCGGCACCCGAATTATCAAGAACTTGAATTTTCTTTTCTAATGAATTAATGAACTGCATTGTGATACTGATATAATTTAAAATCAGCAAACCTTCCTCGTAACTTAAAAGCAAATTAGGATGTGCGAGGGTGTTATTATTACGTACCTTATTAAAATCCTGCATCAACCGAATAGTAGATTTTATAATACTCTCAGTCATTTCAGACTTAAGGTAACCATCTTTACTTAATGCTTTGTCCAGCACTTTTACGTATTCTCCATAAAGGCTGTGGAGTGGCTTATTATTATTTTTATCAACTGCAACCTTAATACCGTATTTTTTGCATTTTTCGCGAATAAAGATGCACAAGCAGGTATGCAACCGATCTAAAGCAGCTTCAGGTTGATCTCTATAAATAGAATCGTTGATATGCTGGATGGCTATCTTAAAGTTTTTCACTTTACAGAAAGTGCTCAAAACACTTAGTCCATCCGATTGTTGAGAATTTTGAAGACGGTAAGAAGTCTTCTGGCAATCTAAAATTAATTTAATATCTTTGTTGTCAATCCAATTCTGTTCGACACCAAAAGCAATTAAACCGTCCATAACACGACCCACTACACAATCAGAATCTATGTCCCAAAACGCACGCATTCTTTTAGCTTTTGAGGTACCATGCTTAGAATATCTCGACGCGTAAATATCTACTCCATACTCGTTAAAAAATGCAGCATACGTGCAATTTGTAAAATCTAAAACAAAACCATCGCCCATCTTAAACAAACGCTCGAATTTCTGACGTTCAAGAAAATTCAGATTGGACATGCATCCTCTTTATAAAACAAAAAACAGTTAAAATCCCACGATAGATACTATTACCATTAGTCAAACAGCACCAAATGCTGAACCGAAGCTCAAACAACATAACCAATCGCGCTGTAGAAAAAATAGACTTTTAATGATACCATACATAGAAAGATGATCCCACGCTGAAGCAGACAAATTGCAACTTTACACAGGTTTGTATAACTTTAAATGAGATTCAATGCTTGAGAAGATGCTCAGTATAAGATCACTCCCACTCAATGGTACTGGGAGGTTTTGAAGTTATATCGTACACAACACGATTGATACCCTTAACTTCATTAATAATGCGCGCAGCTGCCTTCCTTAAAAATTCCATATCATACGGATAAAAATCAGCAGTCATACCATCTACAGACGTTACAGCACGAAGGGCACAAACAAATTCGTAAGTACGCCCATCGCCCATAACACCAACAGTCTGAACAGGAAGAAGGACAGCAAAAGCTTGCCAAATTTCATCATAAAGACCAGCTTTACGAATTTCATCAAGATAAATAGCATCCGCCTCGCGTAAAATTTTTAATTTTTCACGTGTCACCGCACCTGGACACCGAATTGCTAGACCAGGCCCTGGGAAAGGATGGCGACCAATAAATTGTTCAGGTAATCCTAACTCTCTCCCTAAAATACGAACTTCATCCTTGAATAGCTCACGTAACGGCTCTACAAGTTTCATATTCATTCGTTCTGGCAATCCACCTACATTATGATGGCTTTTAATTGTTACGGATTCACCAATAGCTGATACGCTCTCAATAACGTCTGGGTAAAGCGTCCCCTGTGCTAAAAATTCTGCTCCACCTATCTTTCTGGTTTCTTCTTCAAAAACTTCAATGAAAAGACGACCTATTGTTTTACGTTTTTTCTCTGGATCTGTTTCATCTTCTAGAGCATTGATAAATATATTGGCAGCATTAACATGGATAAGATTTATATTATAGTGCTCTCGAAATAATGTAAGAACTTCTTCAGCTTCATTTTTACGCATTAACCCGTGATCTACAAAAACACATGTCAGTTGATCTCCTATTGCTTCATGGAGAAGAACAGCCACAACTGTTGAGTCAACCCCTCCTGAAAGACCACAAATCACACGACTTTTTCCAACTTTTTCGCGTATCTCAGCAATCATGCGGTCACGATAAGCCGCCATTGACCAATTACTTTTAAGACCGGAGATTTTATGAACAAAATTTTCCAACAGCTTTGCACCATCTGGTGTATGTACCACTTCGGGATGAAACTGCACCGCATAAAAACGACGTTCTTCATCTGCAATGGCAGCATAAGGAGCACCTTTTGATGTTCCGATAACACGAAAACCTTTTGGCAAATCTGTTACACGATCACCGTGGCTCATCCACACTTGATAAGAAGAGCCTTTTTTCCAAGCATCACCAAAAAGTGCACTCTCTTCTCGCACCTCCAGAAAAGCACGTCCAAATTCACGTTCACGCCCAGATTCAACTTTTCCTCCAAGCTGAACACACATTACTTGTTCACCATAACAGATCCCAAGAACCGGAATACCAGCCTTAAAAATTTCCATCGGAGCACGCGGTGAACCATCATCGAGAGTTGAATGAGGACTACCCGATAAAATAACAGCGTCAGGTCTAGTTTTCTTGATCCATTCTGAAGCCAATTGAAACGGAACAATTTCAGAATGAACGCCCATTGCTCGTACCCGTCGCGCAATCAGTTGCGTAACTTGCGAACCAAAATCAATAATAAGAACAGTACCTGAATGCGATGTACTCATAGAAATCCAATCAATAATTGCGAAAAGTTAGTAAATGAGATTTATTATTCAATCTTTCTTTTTTCACAAGCTAATTAACATGGAAAAAACATTATTTTTAAAAATTAGAAATAAAAAACCTGAAAATGTAGATTAATGCTCTTGTTGCAAAATAGATAAAAAAAAGCCATCTGTTTTTGTTGAAGCCGGTGATAAAGTGAGTCCATAATTTGAAAATATTGGTTGCACAGTCGAAAAACTAAAATGTTTTTGCCACAATGTTTGCATATTTATGGGATGAAAATTGGAATGCTGCTGAAGAAAACGAGAAATTTGTCCCTCATTTTCATCAAAAAAAAGAGAGCATGTTATATAGACTAAACGCCCACTTGGTTTAAGATAATTCAGTACCGCATTCAAAATAGCACTCTGTTCTGTTTGGCGTTTCTTCACCTGTTCTGGTGTTAAGCGCCACTTTGTATCTGGACGACGACGCCATGTTCCTGTGCCACTACATGGAGCATCCAATAAAACAATATCCATCTGACCTATTAACGGCTTTAATTCTTCTACATGCCCTCGTGACTGTACATTACGAACACCAGCTCTTCGAAGACGATCAAATATAGGAGCCAAACGCGCCTTATCTAAATCATAAACATAAATTTGTCCGCGGTTATTCATGTTGGCGGCTAAAGCTAGGGTTTTTCCACCAGCACCAGCGCAATAATCCAACACCTGCATACCTGCTTTTGCTTCAATAAGATGAGCAACAATCTGAGACCCTAAGTCCTGTATTTCAAAGTGCCCCTTTTGAAAAGCAGGTTCAATTTGAACATTGGGATGACGACCAAATGTTTCAATTGGTGCAATCCTTAAGGCTTGTCGAAACCATGACAAAGATTGAACTTTAATTTTGGCTAATTCCTTAAGTACCTTTTCTGGTGTTGCTTTCAAACTATTTACACGTAAATCGAAAGGAGGACGCGTTGCTAACGCAGCAGCTTCCATTACCCAATTATTTGCAAATAAAGGCAATAAATGAGCTTTACACCACTGAGGTATATCACCGCGAATATATTCTGGTGCATCGATTAATTGTCGCTTTTGCCAAGATTGACGCTGCGTTTCTCCTAATAACTGCGGAGCAAACCGATCACCATTTAATTCTGCATCAACTTGTTCAATGACCATTTTTCCAGTATCTAATAAGGTAGCGAAAACACTATCTCGAATATCATCACTATTCATACGCCATTGTAAAGAGTAACGTCGTCTCAAAACATCATAAACAATTGTACCAATTACTGCGCGATCTCCTGCCCCAGCAAAACGATGAGAAAGCCCCCAGTCTCTTAAAGCTTCACCTACAGGACGGTGCCGCTCTTCTATTTCTTTTAAAACATCTATCGCTGCCTGTAAGCGCCCACCTAATCGCATTCATTTCTCCCATTAGATTTAAAATAGTTTAAGCAAAAAACAAAATTATCTTTCTTCCGGACAGAGAACTCTTCTCAAAATCATAAAAATTACATTAAAGACTGAATGCTCCCGATCATGAAATGCGCAAAAATTATACCTCTTTTATTACTCCATAAAGCTCAGTATTTAGTAACTTTATATAGCAGCGTCCAACATAAAATATTTAATATCTTTTAAATGTTATTATCCTGAAAAATGAAAAGATACTTTTACCAAAACTATACACCTTCATCCTATTTCCAACAAAACGTGAGATAAATTTTAAAAACCACTTGGAACCACTATTTAGTACGACCGTTTCCACTGTACTAGCTTATGCTAAATAATTTAAAAGGAGAAAATAATGAACACTCACAATAATGGGAAAACAGCTTCATCTAAAACAATGTCTTCAAAAAACGAAAATAAATCCGTCCAAAGTGATCAAGCTCACAATCGTCAACGCGCATCGAAGATGGATCAGAAGACCGAAAAAAATTAACCCTCTCAATTTCATGTAATTCAAAGGAATTGGAGGCTAGCACTCCAATTCTTTTTTATGTTTGGAGGGTTATTATCAAAAGTACAACGAGAAAAATGATAATTTTCATACACTTTTTTAAAGATCTTTTATGTTATTGTTGAATGACTCTAAGCTTCTAAAAACATTAAATAGGTCTGCGATAATTCGGACTCTCCCGTGTAATAGCCACATCATGAGTATGGCTTTCGTGAAGTCCAGCATTGGTAATGCGAACAAATGTTGCTTTTTCACGAAATTCCACTAGATTTTTTGCTCCAACATATCCCATAGAAGCACGTAATCCACCAGCTAGCTGATGCAAAACCGATGCTATAGATCCTTTATAAGCAACCTGACCCTCAACACCTTCAGGGACTAATTTAAGCTCATCACGAACTTCATCCTGAAAATAACGATCTGCCGATCCTCTTGCCATAGCACCAACAGATCCCATACCACGATACGCTTTAAATGACCGTCCTTGATAAAGATAAACTTCGCCAGGGCTTTCTTCTGTACCCGCTAAAAGAGAACCAATCATAGCAGCTGAAGCTCCACCTGCTAGGGCTTTAGCAAAATCGCCAGAAGCTTTAATCCCACCATCAGCAATTATAGGAATACCAGCTTTATCAGCGACCTCTGCAGCGCCCATAATAGCCGCAAGCTGTGGCACACCAACACCTGCAACAATTCGCGTTGTACAAATAGAGCCAGGACCAATACCAACTTTTACCGCATCTGCACCGCTATCAATCAAAGCTTTTGTAGCTTGCGGAGTCGCTACATTCCCAGCAATAACAACCGTAGAAAGTGTCATTTTTTTAATACGCTCAACTGTTTCAAGCACACGCTGAGAATGCCCATGAGCTGTATCAATCACTAATACATCGACGCCGGCATCAACTAACCGTTCAGCACGTTCAATCCCCTTATCCCCCACACTACTTGCAGCAGCAACACGCAATCGACCTTGAGAATCTTTAGCAGCATTCGGATTTAATTGTGCTTTTTCAATGTCTTTTACCGTCACTAAACCAACACAACGACCTTGTTCATCTACAACCAATAACTTTTCAATACGATGATGATGCAAAAGATATTTAGCTTCGTCTAGCCGGACATTTTCACGTACTGTGATCAAATTTTCATGCGTCATTAATTCATAAATTTTTTGTTTTGGATCTGATGCAAAACGCACATCTCTATTTGTCAAAATACCAATAAGTCTCCCAGTAGTTTTACCTTTAGCACCATTTTCAACAACTGGAATGCCCGAAATTCCATAAGAGCGCATCAAAGCTTTCGCCTCTTCAAGCGTTGCGTCCGGCCCAATTGTCACTGGATTGACAACCATACCAGATTCAAATTTTTTTACTTGACGTACTTCTTCAGCCTGCTCTGCAGAAGACATGTTGCGGTGGATAACACCAATAGCACCAGCTTGAGCCATAGCAATTGCTAAACGCGATTCCGTTACAGTATCCATCGCTGCTGAGAGCAACGGCAAATTTAACTCAATATCCGCTGCAATACGCGTTTTAAGATCTACTTGGCTCGGCATAACAAGAGAATGACCCGGCTGTAAAAGGACATCATCAAAAGTCAACGCCAATGCACCTGTCTTCGTTTCAACAATTTTTGCCATAACCAAGGTCCTTTTAATAACAAAATACTGCAGGTAACGTTAAGATACAAACTGCAGTTCTCAATAAATTGTGAATTGGCAATGAATTATGCCATGCTACAAATAAAATGAAAAGAAAAATAAACCAATTTTTTGATGATCATTTGTAAAATCTATAATTGTGATTCAATAGGGAACCAACTCACTATTTTTGCAAATATACGACGCCCAAAATTGCTTTCTGGCTCAGAATCAATACTACACTGTCTTTCATTTTCGATAAAATCCCAATAAATGCGGTTATTATCACCAAGACGGAGATGATAACTCATTTCGCCGGTCGTTTCCTCAGAAAAAAGCAAATCTAATCTCGCCGCAATTGGTGCACATTCAAAAAGAATCCCCATTTCTGTATTTAGTGCAGCTGATCGAGGATCAAAATTTAAAGATCCAATAAAAGCAGTTTTACGATCAACTAAAAAAGCTTTAGCATGTAAACTGGCCTTACTTGATCTAAATAGGCGCACTCCATGTGTATCGCCATCTGGTTTTAGCTCATAAAGCTTAACACCACTTTTTAACAACGCTTTGCGATATGGCACATAACCACCATGCACAAGTGCTACATCAGTAGCAGCCAAAGAATTAGTAAGAATTTTAACATCAACACCTTTTGAGACCAAGTTGCTAAAATGCCGTGTACCGACCTTCCCAGGAACAAAATAAGGTGATGTAATCTGAACCGTCTTTTTGGCACTCCCAATAACCTGTGCAAGTGTCTTCATGAGCCAATTTTCTGTTTTTTTTCGCAACGCTTTTTCTGGAGGATCAGAAAGAACAACAACTTTATCCGCTAAAAATAACCGCTTGCCCGTATAAATAAAATGCTCAAAATTAATCTGCTTGTTGACATAGTCCAGATAAACTTTAGCAAGTTTAGAATTACGAAATTGTCGTAACTTATCCTTCCAATAACCAAGACTACTCGCACTTTTTGAAACAACTAAAGTATGAATCGGTAAAACGACAGCGCTATTCCAAAAATCATCAAAGATAGCTTCAACCTTTTTAACCGATGGACCGATTAACATCAAATCTAAATCTCGAAAACGTGATTTTTTACCTGCATCAAAATAAGAATCTGCAAGATTGCGTCCTCCGACAAAAGCTACTCTACCATCCACAATAAAAGCTTTATTGTGCATTCTGCGTGTTACAGTAATTGCTCTTAATATAATTTCTAAACCACGACGTAAACCACCCTTACGTGCTCGCCCCGGATTAAACATTCTAACCTCAATATTAGGATGCTTGTCCAACGCAATATAAGCTGGATCATGTGCCTGAGCATTAATGTCATCTAAAAGAAGGCGCACCCGAACACCACGATCAGCTGCCTCAACAATTTCACTTAATAACAAACGACCTGTTAAATCATCATCCCAAATATAATACATCAAGTCGAGACTGCGCCCTGCTTCTGCGGCTCCTATCGCACGAGCACAAAACGCATCCAAATTATTGATGATGAGTGAAAGAGCATCTTTATCAACCCCTAATCCATCCGCTTTTTCCGCTAATTGAGACACTATACGATCAAGCTTGGTTTCGTCTTTTTTTACAGTAAATGCATAGGAGCATTCTCCCCGAGCATTTTTCATAAAACGCCCATATGTATAAATCGCCAACATGGAGGCAACAAAAAAAAATATAATACAATGAACAATAATCTGTAACAGAAACAAGAAGGATACTTTCTATTTTCCAACCCATCGCATCATTATAGATACGAACCACAACACAAAAATCAACGCTCCTATCTTAAACCATATAACAAGCAAAACATTATCCATTGCTTAAGAAAACATAGATGTATTCAGCGAATCTAAAATTTTTGCTCCAGTGTCAAAAAGCATAAAAAATACAGCTATTAGATCTAAGATCAACCTTAACTAAAATTATAAAAACTTAAATAAAAAAGAGAGCTGATAATAATTTCATTAAATAAGATGTATACGCATTGATTGCACAATTACCATCTTCAATAATTAAAATTTATAGCAAACTATATTATTCCTTTCTAAAAATCATGCCTTTTCATAAATAAATATCCGATTTAAATTTTACTTCTAGTCTTGACTGTTTATCATTTTCAATTCATCCATTTTGCGATAAAGTGTAGAGCGCCCGATACGAAGACGACGAGCAATCTCACTCATACGTCCATTATAGTGTTTAACCGCTTTCTCAATAATATCACGCTCCATATCAGCAAAAGTACGAATATGCCCATCAGCATTAAAAAATTGTATTGATTCTTTTTCACGATGTTCTTGAACATCATTCTCAATTATATTTGGAACACCCATCAATGAATTTCCCAATAGCTGCGGAAAATCTCTAATGGTTAACAATGGTCCCTCACTAAGTAAAACAGCGCGAAATAAACAATTTTCAATTTCATCCCAATTACCAGGCCAATCATAATGCATGAGCAATGAAAGAGCTGACTCTGCTAAGCCATGCACATGCGATCGCCCTGTCTCAATAATAATTTTGTCAATTAAACGTTGCATAAGCTCTGGAAAATCATCTCTTAATTCTCGTAAAGCAGGAACACTGATAGATAATTGGGAAAGTTGTTCAAACAAACTACGTGAAAAAAAATCTTCTTGAACCAAACCAGCAAGCCGCGACGTTGAAATAGCAATGATCCGGAAAGGATATGCTTTTTTTCTTGCATCTTTTTCTCTTTCTCGAAGATAATGTGAAAAACGTTTTTGCTGTATAGGCTCGAGCCGATCAACATCACAAAGACAGAGTGTTCCCTTTTCAAGAGAAGAAACCAGTGGTAAAAATTCGTTAAACCACTGGCGTTTTTCTTCTTCTGGATCAACAATAGCTGAACATCGAAAACGGATAAAATCTCCTGAACACAAACCTTCATGATGAATAATGCGGGCTAATGTTTCACGACCAGTCCCTGCTTCACCTTCTATTAAAAGATTTTGTAAAGAAATCGCTGCTCTCTTTGATTTTTCTAGTACACTCTGCATTGCTTTACTTTTTACGCATAGATCTGAAAATCGTAAATGATTTTCATTTTTCCGCCGAATATAATGAATCTCACGCTCTAATGCAGAAACAAGAGCAAGCATATCCAGAGTAACCCTTAATCGCAGCAATGTGACGGGATAAATCCAGTAATCAATAGCTCCAGCTGTTAAAGCTTTCTGAAGTAATTCTTGATTATCTCGTGGCACTATCACAACGATAGGAACAAAAACGCCTGCAGCTCTAATCATTTTAATCAAATCGCTCACACTTAAATCACTCATGACGACATCAAGTAATGCAAGCACAATATTTTTACGTCTGTGCAAAAGATCAACCGTACGTAAGCCATTTTCTGCTTCAATAACACGATAACCAAAGCCTCGGAGCATAGCAGAAAGCTCTCTGCGTTTTCCATAATCTTCACTTGCAACAAGAACGGGACCAATCATAATTTTAATAATCTCCTTTGAGACTACTAAGCGGCTTAATGTAATAATTGTTGTAAACCATAAGAATATATCTCATCTCTTGTGCTTCACATACGAGCTCCATCAAACCTGTTAGCTAAATACAACATTAAGGCATTTTTTTCCATTTTTTTTGCTTTTTCATTGATTTTCATCAAAATTCCCATATTGACTAATGGAATCATTTAACGATGCTAGAATTTCAAAAATAGAGTAATGCAAATTAGAGAAAAAAAATGAAACACACTTGCCATATTTTATGTCTTATCATCACTTCTTTGGCTTTAGTAGCGTGCAGCTTTTCGCAATATTATGGACAGAATATACCAGCTGGAATTGATGGTAAATGGGTTGATGAGAACGGTATCATTTCTTCTTTCCACAATGGTGTTTTTGAAACAACTTCAGCAGATACACACGAAAAATTATCAGAAGGGACTTATAAATATATCAGTGCTCAATATGTAGAAATTGAAATACACTCAATTCTCCGTGGAACGATATCTCGAGTAAGTTGTGCAATATCACATAACAAGATGGAACTTTTATGCTCATCCTATGCGGGATTACCATTTTCTCTTAAGCGAAAAATTTAAATAGAAGTCAAAATTGTCAACAAAGATAAATAAAGCAGCTCCATATAGGAAACGCGAATCTTTCTTTGTGGTATGCTTTCCTTTCAGATATACAAATATTAATGCGATTATCTGTTAAAAAAAGTATACCAATGATATGAATAAACGATTATCTTGTCCGATAAGTATTTTTATTTAATAAAGCCAACCCACGGCAAAAACTTCATCTTTTATTTATGAAGTCATTTTTTATACCTAATGGTAAAATTTTATCTTTTATGGAGATCATCCGCTTAAACAGCGCCAACACGCAAAAGATCGTGAAAATGGACAATTCCTATGGGTTTTTTATCTTCAACCACGAAAAAAGCTCCGATATGGTGATCATTAATAAAAGCTGTTGCAGCACCAACTAATGTATCTGGATCAACAATTTTGGGTTTTTTTGTCATAACCTCATCAACACTAAGCTCTGATAAGTTAACATGCATGTTACGCGCAAGATCACCATCAGTCATAATCCCAATCAATTCACCTTTTTGATTTACGACGCCAACACAACCAAAGTGCTTTTTAACCAAAATATTCATGGCCTCAACCATAGCTGTCCCCTGTATAACCAAAGGAACATTATCACCTTTGTGCATAATATCACGTACATATTTAAGGCTTGCACCAAGAGAACCACCAGGATGATAAATTTTAAAATCCGTTGCAGTAAAGCCACGCATTTCTAAAAGCGCAACAGCTAACGCATCTCCCATTGCCAATTGCATAACTGCTGAAGTTGTAGGCGCAAGCCCATGGGGACACGCCTCTTCTATCTTTGGCAACAATAGTAAAATATCAGCTTGTCGCCCTAATGTAGAATACTCCCCCGATGTTATTGCAATGAGTGGAGTCCGAAATCGTGCAGCATAGCTCATAATGCCGTTTAATTCCAAAGTTTCTCCCGACCATGATAAGGCGAGAATAACATCATCAGCCCCAATCATACCAAGATCGCCATGATTGGCTTCTGCAGCATGCACAAAAAAAGCAGGTGTTCCCGTTGAAGCTAAAGTTGCAGCAATTTTTGTTCCTATATGGCCGCTCTTCCCAAGACCCGTAATCACCACACGACCCTTAGCATTCCTGATGGTTTGAACAGCAGCTTCAAAAGAAGAAGAAAGACCTCCAAGAAGAGCTGTTTCAAGAGCTTCAAGCCCCTGTTTTTCACTCGCAATAGTCTTAAGTGCCGATGTAACAGCGTTATATGAGATTAACATATGAGAAGATTGTTCATTCATAACCAAGTCTGATAAATGAAATTAAACTGGAGGTCTATATCATTTTTCAATTTTAATAATTTTAAGCAAGTTCTTTAATGAAGTAGAAACTTGCTCATGCATATCGACACGCGCTAAAGAAAACGCAATATTTGCTTCAATAAAACCAGTCTTAGAACCACAATCAAAAGTGAGCCCATCTAACTGAAAACCAAAAAAATCCTGTTCATCTGAAAGTCGTACCATCGCATCTGTTAATTGAACTTCATTCCCTGCCCCCCGCTTTTGATTAGAGAGAATATTAAAAATTTCTGGTTGCAAAATATAACGTCCATTAATGTATAAATTCGATGGAGCTGTTCCTTTCGTTGGCTTTTCTACCATTTTTATGATTTCAAAACCGTTTTCAATCTGTTTGCCTTTTTCAACAATCCCATATTTATGAGCCTCCCTAGGATTGCATTCTTGAACCGCGATAATATTACCCCTACCAATTTTCTCATAAAGATTAATCATCTCAGAAAGACAACCTCTTTTAGCTTGCATGAGCATATCTGGTAACAACAAAGCGAAAGGTTCTTGCCCTACTAATTCGCGCGCGCACCAAAGAGCATGCCCTAACCCTAAAGGCTGCTGCTGCCTAGTAAAAGAAGTCGTACCGGGAAGAGGCTGTAAAGCGTGTAAATGCTCAAGTTCTTCCTTTTTTCCACGTTCAGCAAGCGCTGTATATAATTCAACTTGCACATCAAAATAATCTTCAATTACTGCTTTATTACGTCCAGTAACAAAGATAAAATGCTCAATACCAGCTTCACGTGCTTCATCTACAACATATTGAATAACAGGCTTATCAACAATAGTTAGCATTTCTTTTGGTACTGTTTTTGTTGCAGGAAGAAAACGAGTACCCAAACCAGCCACAGGGAATACTGCTTTTCGAATTTTATGCACTATTATCCTCCTGATTAAATATATGATTTTCTGGCTTCATTTACCGCATGCTTTAACGAATTATTTGAATTACCATTATATTAAACAAGAAAAAATACAGGTAAGATAATTTTTGAAAGAATATTTCTTAAAAATAAATAATAAATTACAATATTTACTTACTTTCTTGAAAAGATAATCAACTAAGCCAATTTTAAAGATGAAGTTACAGTATATAAAAGCACTTGAATATTGATGGAAATTAAAAATGCAAACAATAGAATTTAAAAGTTTTTCTTTTTCAAGAAAATTGATAAATCGAAGCGCTATTATCATTGTTTCAGTCGCTATTTTTTATGCTTTTTCAATGTTTCTATCACCAATTTTGCACGCTGATACTAATAACGGTTTTCAAAACTGGATTAAAGAGTTTAAAAAAACAGCTTTAGCCAACAATATTTCATCATCTACGTTTGATATAGCTTTTAAAAATGTCAATACAATTGATCCAGAAGTTTTAAAAAGAGCTGCATACCAACCAGAATTTGTCGATCCAGCATGGAATTATTTCGATAATCGTGTCCATGATATTGCAATTATGGAAGGACAACACCAAAAGAAAAAATGGGAAAAGTGGCTTCCTGAAATTGAAAAACGTTTTGGCGTTAATCCCCATATACTCTTAGCTATTTGGTCAATAGAAAGCAATTATGGAAAAATTTTAGAAAACAAAAATGTAATGCGTGATACCATCCGTTCACTTGCAACTCTAGCTTATGCAGATAAAAAACGTGCAAAATATGCACGCGCACAACTGATTGCTGCCATGAAAATTCTCCAAAGTGGAGAAATTGAACGCTCCCAACTTACTGGATCTTGGGCTGGGGCATTGGGACATACGCAATTTATTCCAACCAGTTATCTCGCCTATGCCGTTGATATGGATGGGAACGGACGACGCGACATTTGGACTTCTATTCCAGATGCCCTTGCTACTGCTGCGAATCTTCTTCATATGAATGGTTGGCAATCTAATCTTCCTTGGGGAATAGAAGTCAAATTACCACAGGGGAAAAATTTTCCTAACGATTGGCTCTCCTTTGAACAATGGAAAAAGCTAGGCGTAAAACATGCAAATGGCCATCCTTTTCCTTCATCCTCTGAATTGGCAATGTTAAAATATCCAGATGGATCAAAGGGACCCATATTTTTAGTAACAAAAAACTTTTTTGTTATTAAACATTATAATAATGCAGACCGTTATGCTTTCGCAGTTGCTCTTTTAGCTAATCGCATTGCGGGGCATCCAGGATTGGTTCAAGATTGGAATCGACCTTTTCATCCTCTTACTTTTCAAGAGCGTAAAGAGCTGCAACATCGCCTAGCTGTGCTAGGCTATTACAAAGGAGAAGTTGATGGGAAAATTGGAACTGCTTCTAAAAGAGCAATTAAAGCTTTCCAACTGCGCCACAAATTAGAAGCAGATGGACATCCCTCCCATAAAATTCTTTTCCTTCTTCGAAAACAATAATCTGGAGTAAAATGTTTGCCTTCTTTTAGTCTAATACACTTTATTTTTCTGATTTCTTTCACCTCTGCCTTTATTGTTATCCAGCAAAGCCCAAGCAAAGCACATAACTTTTTCGAATTGTTATTTCACCATAAAAAGCAGGAACAACAACAGCCACAGATTACAGAGGATAAAGTATATAAGCTAGAAAAAAGAGCTATAAAACAAAAACCAGCACAAAAATTAAAAGAAAAAAATGCAAAACGCATTCTTGTTATAGGAGACTTTGTAGCTTCTGCTACTGCTGATGCACTCATGAAGCTTTTTGCTGATAATAGCGACATCATCGTCATAAACAATACAATGCCGAGTTCTGGCTTGGTTCGGACTGATTACTATTCTTGGAAAAACAATATTCCTGAACTCATTGATAAAAATAGACCTGAAGCTATTATTATAGCGATAGGTGCAAATGATAATCAACCAATCATAACACCGTATGGCATATTTAACACAGCACAGCTGGAATGGGAGAATGCCTATAAACAAAGAATTATCGAAATTGTTGAAATCCTTCATAATTCTGGGAAACCATGGGTATGGATTGGTCTGCCTGCTTTTGAGAATAATAATTTAACACAAAAAATGCGTATCTTTAACACACTTTATAAAAATACAACAGAAGCAACGAGTGGGCATTTCATCGATATCTGGGATGGTTTTGCTAATGCACAAGGTCAATTTTCTTTCTCAGGTTATAATATAAATGGAGAAATAGTAAAGCTGCGCACTTCTGATGGGATTAATTTTACTCTCGAAGGAAAGAAAAAACTTGCAGCTTATCTAGAAAAACAATTGAACATTATTTTCAATTCTCAACCATCTTCCTACAAAAATACAGATCCTATCCAATTTACGCAAGAGACAAATAATATTAACCGCAAATCTCCGATAAGCCTCGATGACATGGCACAACAAAATACGCACTTACTAGACAAAACAGATTCAAGCTCTATAAAAAAATCATGGATTCCTCAAAATGGGCATCAGAGAGACCGAGCTGATAATTTTTTTTTCCCGTAATATCCTTTTAAAATCAAAATCCTATTTTTTATAAATAAAAAAACACAATAAAAATCCATTGCATATAGCTATGATGAACAAAAAAGATACACAAATTTTTACAGCAAATATAAACGGTATAGCATATGCTATACCGTTATGCTTTTATTTTACAGTCCACGTTTTTTAATCATCGCTTCTGGTGAAGGCAACCGTCCCCGAAAATCTTTATAAAGCTCCTCTGGATCACGACTTCCGCCAGCAGAATAAATAAAATGCTTTAACCGATCAGAAAGCTCTGAATTAAACACATCACCGGTCTCTTCAAAAGCTTGAAAAGCATCCGCATCAAGCACTTCTGACCACATATAAGAATAATAGCCAGCAGCATAATCATCCCCTGAGAATATATGCGTAAAGTGTGGAGGACGATGACGCATGATAATTGTATTGGGCATTTGCAACTTTTCTAATTCCTGATGCTCAAACATTGTTGGATCAGTTATTGTTTCTCCTTTATGAAAAGCTATATCCACTAAAGCTGATGAAATAAACTCAACAGCAGAAAAACCAGCATTAAATATTTGTGTTGTTATCATTTTATCCATCAATGCTTGTGGCATAGGAATCCCTGTTTTTACATGCGTAGCATAAGATTTTAATACTTCTGGTACAGTTAACCAATGTTCATACAGTTGAGAAGGAAGTTCAACAAAATCGCGCGAAACCGATGTTCCAGATACAGATGGCCATGTTACATCAGAAAGTAAACCATGCAATGCATGCCCAAATTCATGGAAAAGCGTACGTGAATCATCAAGTGATAAGAGAGCAACCTGCCCTTTAGGCGGCTTAGCAAAATTACAAATATTATAGATAATAGGTTTTTGTCCTCCATTCAATTTATGTTGTGATTGCAGTCTGCTCATCCATGCACCAGATCGTTTTGAAGAACGCGCAAAATAATCGCCAATAAAAAGCCCAAGCAAACTTCCATCAGATTTTTTTACTTCCCACAATCGTGCATCATGATGCCAAAGTGCAACAGTATTTTTTTCTTCAAATGAAATTCCAAAGAGTCTTTTTGCCACGGCAAAAGCTGCTTCAATCATGCAATCAAGCTGAAAGTAATTTTTGATTTCGGATCCATCGAAAGAAAATTTCTCAGCACGCAGCTTTTCAGCATAATAGCGCCAATCCCAAGCTGCTAAGGGCTCATTGCTTCCCTGATTTTTTGCAAAATCTTGCAATTCAATTTGCTCAGCAGCAGCCTTAGCTCGCGCCCGCTTCCATACCGGCATGAGCAAATCCATAACTGCATCAACATTTTTTGCCATAGTATTATCAAGTTTTAAATCTGCGAAGGATTTGTATCCCAGTAATTTAGCCTGTTCATCTCGCAATGCAATGATTTCTACAATAATTTCTCGATTATCATTATCGTTGTTATTTTCTCCACGTTTAGCCCAAGCTTGGAACGCTATTTCACGCAAATCACGGCGATGAGAAAACTTTAAAAATGGTTCAACAATTGAGCGCGCCAATGTTAATGCATAGGTCTTTTCATTCCCCTTTTCGCGAGCAATTTCCTTCATTGAGGCGATAAGATCATCAGGCAAGCCAGATAAATCTTTCTGTTCTAAAAATAAAGTCCACTCAGCTTCATCTTTTAAAACATGCTGGCCAAAAGTAGCACTTAAAAAAGCAAGCTTTTCATTAATTTCAACAAGTCGCTTCTTGCCTTTTTCATCAAGTTTTGCACCATTACAAACGAACCTTTTCCACCATAATTCAAGGACACGCGTTGTTTCACTATCATACATACCTCGTTGCGACTGTTTATAGAGTACTTCTATTTTTGCAAATATTCGTGCGTCCATCATAATTTTTGAAGAATAACGAGAAAGCTTTACAACAAATTCCTGTTCTAATTGCTGAATCAACGCATTGCTATAAGCACCGGAACGCAAGAAAAATATCGAACATACACGATCAAGCGCTTTACCAGAAAGCTCAAAAGGCTGCAAAAAATTCTCAATTGTTGGTGCATCTTGCACTGCTGCAATTGCCTCAATTTCTTCTTCTGCTTCCTTAAGTGCTTGTTCAAAAGCAGGTTTAAAATCGTCATCATTTATTGAAGAAAAATCAGGAAGCCCTGCAAATCCCTTCCAGTCCAGCACTGCTGCTTTTGTCATAGTACTATATATCTCCATTACACATTTTAAAACGTAATACTTATTTTTATGATAAACATGATAATATTGTAAAATTTATCTCATGTACTTCAAAATAATATTTCAGACCTATATTTTGATACAAAAAATACTAAAGATAGCTTTACCACAAGGAGATAAACAAAAATCAAAATTACTACGCGCTTAATTTATAAAACTGTTTATAGCATGTGATGCTTGTGATTTATCCTTGACTTTATTTGGAATATTAACTTGAAGACCTAGTTAAGGGGGGATGTAAGCATCTTCCATAATTTTTGATTTATCCCTATCCATAATTTGGATTTACAATTCTCCACCTCTGCGGAAGGTATTTTATCATGACGGAAATCAAAACGGCCTTCGATTTTAAAAATTTGTCTCCTGAAGCTCTCGCAGAAGAATTAAAGAAGCGACATTTTGCCGATTCAATAGATATCATCAATGATCTTGATATTATGGAACGCGTGACTATTCTTGCTCTTCTCCCGCTTGATTATACCATTGAACTTTTTGATAAGCCAGAACTTGAACAACCTGCAGCTATTCTTGAACTTTTACCTGTAAATCGTTCTGTTGAAATTCTCGATGGTATGTCCGCAGACGCCGCGGCAGACGTTTTTCAAGAAATGGATGGAGAAACGCGCACACGGCTTTATGCCTTACTAAAACCTTTAACGCGATCTGAACTAAAAAAGCTCACGAGTTATCCCGATCATACAGCTGGTGCACTCATGACAACAGAATTTATAGCAGTTCCAGCAAACTGGACTGTAAAAAGAACTCTTGACCACATTCGTGATGTTGAGCGAACACGCGAAACAGTTTACACAAGCTATGTTATTGATCCCAAAATGGGTACCCTTCTCAAAGCTGTTTCACTTCGTAATCTTATTCTTGCTTCACCTGATGAGCAAATTCTAAATGTTCCCACGCGTGACACACCTATCACAATATCACCCTCAACAGATCATGAAGATATTGCTCGTCTTTTTCAACGCCACGATCTTCTCTCTGTACCAGTTGTTGATGAAAGCAACCATGTCATTGGTATTGTAACTGTCGACGATGTGCTTGACACTATGGTCGATGAGATGAATGAAGATGCCTATAAATTTGGGGGTATGGAAGCTCTCAATAAAGCGTATATGCAGATCAGCTTTATTGAAATGATGAAAAAACGCGGCGGTTGGCTTGCCTTGCTCTTTGTTGGTGAAATGTTGACAGCTAGCGCCATGCAATATTTTGAAACAGAGCTTGAAAAAGCAATTGTTCTTACCTTATTTATTCCTCTCATTATGAGCTCAGGAGGAAATTCTGGATCACAGGCAACATCCCTTATTATCCGTGCATTAGCTCTACGCGAACTCACACTTAAAGACTGGTGGAGAGTTATTATTCGTGAAGTTCCAACAGGACTATCTCTTGGTATTTTACTTGGAATGATTGGAATTATGCGCATAATTATCTGGCAACAGTTGGGTATATATAACTACGGGGAACATTGGATTGCTATTTCTATGACGGTAGGTGCAACTTTGATCGGAATCGTTACATTTGGTTCTCTATCTGGCTCTATGCTTCCTTTTATTCTTAAAGTTTTGAAATTTGACCCTGCAAGCGCTTCTGCTCCTTTTGTAGCAACTTTAGTAGACGTGACAGGTATTGTGATCTATTTTTCTGTAGCTTCCCTTATTTTATCTGGAACTCTACTTTAAACACATGAAGCAAAAATATATCTGCAACCTAAAATCTTTTTTATTTAAGAGAATAGGTTGCATTATTTATCTTTGAAGCACATATCTAAAATACTCATGTTATCAATTTTCTTGAGAAACTTCACAAAATAAGCTCAAAAGGGCAGAAAAATAAAAACCTTCGCGACACTTTGCCGTAGAAACACTTCTTCCTCTTCCAAAATTATAAAAAAGCATGTAAAAGGTTTTGTAATAGCAAAGGAAAAGATGCAAAAACTTTGCCTTAAATGAAATCTCATTAAACGAAAAGAAGAAAATTTATGCAATTGCGTAACATTGCCATCATTGCCCACGTTGACCATGGAAAAACAACGCTTGTAGACGGACTTCTCAAGCAATCAGGGAATTTTCGTGATAACCAGCGCACAAGTGAGCGTATGATGGATTCAAACGATATTGAAAAAGAACGTGGAATTACAATCTTAGCAAAGGCAACATCTGTTGTTTGGAAAGATACCCGAATTAACATTGTTGATACACCAGGTCACGCCGATTTTGGTGGAGAAGTTGAACGCATTTTGAACATGGTAGATGGAGCAATTGTGCTTGTTGATGCCGCTGAAGGCCCAATGCCACAAACAAAATTTGTCGTTGGTAAAGCACTAAAAGTAGGATTACGACCTATTGTTGCTATTAATAAAATTGACCGACCTGATGCACGCGCTGATGAAGTTATAAATGAAGTTTTTGACCTTTTCGCGGCTCTTGATGCAACTGATGAACAGCTTGATTTTCCTATTCTCTATGGATCAGGTCGCGATGGATGGATGTCTGAATCTCCCGAAGGTCCAAAAGATCAAGGATTAAGTCCTTTGTTTGATCTTGTAATTCGCCATGTCCCTTCTCCGACTGTGGCTGAAGGACCATTCCGCATGATAGGAACTATCCTCGAAGCAGATCCGTTTCTGGGACGGATTATTACAGGACGAATTCATTCAGGCTCTATTAAACCAAATCAAAGTGTCAAAGTTCTTGGACAAGATGGAAAACTTTTAGAAACTGGACGTATTTCAAAAATTTTGGCATTTCGTGGGCTAGAACGACAACCGATTGAAGAAAGTACTGCTGGTGATATCGTAGCAATTGCGGGTTTACAAAAAGGAACCGTTGCCGATACTTTCTGTGATCCTACGGTCAATGAACCACTCACTGCGCAACCAATTGATCCTCCTACCGTTACTATGAGCTTTTTAGTTAATGACAGCCCCCTTGCTGGTACTGAAGGAGATAAAGTCACAAGTCGTGTTATCCGTGACCGTTTGCTGAAAGAAGCAGAGGGAAATGTGGCTCTTAAAATTGAAGAATCCGCCGATAAAGACTCTTTTTATGTTTCAGGACGAGGAGAATTGCAACTTGCAGTTCTTATTGAAAATATGCGTCGTGAAGGATTTGAGCTTAGTGTTTCACGTCCGCGTGTTGTTATGCAAAAGGACGAAAATGGAATAACTCTTGAACCAATCGAGGAAGTGGTAATTGATGTTGATGAAGAGTACTCTGGAACTGTTGTTCAAAAAATGTCTGAACGAAAAGGAGAAATGGTTGAACTACGCCCCTCTGGAGGAAATCGTGTACGCCTTGTCTTTTACGCACCAACCCGAGGGCTTATCGGCTACCAGTCCGAACTTTTAACAGACACACGCGGCACAGCAATTATGAATCGCCTTTTTCATGCTTATGAGCCTTATAAAGGAGACATTAGTGGTCGTATTAATGGTGTTATGATTTCAAATGATAATGGTGAATCTGTTGCTTATGCGCTTTTTAACCTTGAAGACCGTGGACCGATGGTGATCGATGCTGGTGTTAAAGTATATCAAGGCATGATCATCGGTATACATTCACGTGATAATGACTTAGAAGTGAATGTTTTAAAAGGAAAAAAATTAACAAATATGCGCGCTGCTGGAAAAGATGAAGCCGTAAAATTAACTCCTCCCATCAAAATGACACTAGAGCGTGCTTTATCATGGATCCAAGATGATGAACTTGTAGAAGTAACCCCTAAAAGTATTCGTTTACGAAAACTTTATCTAGACCCCAATGAACGTAAACGTTTTGAAAAAACACGCTCATCAATCTCAACCTGATTTCATAATTTTTTCGGCCAAGTCTCCGATCGTACCTTGCTTAACCATATTCCGGAAAGGATATTTACATGAATATTAAGGAAATACCTGTTGGCAAAAATCCACCAGAAGATATCAATGTCATCGTTGAAGTTCCTCTTGGCGGTCAACCAATAAAATATGAGATAGATAAAAAATCTGGAGCTTTATTTGTCGATAGATTTCTTTACACATCAATGGTTTACCCAGGAAATTATGGCTTTGTACCACATACGCTTTCAGAAGATGGGGATCCAATTGATGTTCTTATCTGCAACACCCGTCCACTCATGCCCAGCTGTGTCATCAATGTTCATCCAATCGGTGCTCTTATTATGGAAGATGATGGTGGTAAAGATGAAAAAATTATTGCCATCCCTACCCCTAAATTAACGCAACAATATATCAACATTCATGACTATACAGATCTTCCTGAAATTACATTAAAGAAAATTGAACATTTTTTTGAACATTACAAAGATCTTGAACCTGGAAAATGGGCTAAAATTGAAGGTTGGCGTGATAAAAATTTTGCACATAAATTGATTATGCAAGCCATTGAGCGTTATAAAAGTGCATAACTATTTCAACGAAATAAAGCCTGTTTTTTAACAGGCTTTTACTTTTTATATTTTTATGTAGAGGTACAACCTTCTAAGAAGTATAACACTTTTTTTATCTCTTCTAAATATCCTGAAAAATAAAGCTGTTTGTAGCGCGATGTTATGCCACTTTTTAGAGAAATACAGGAAGGTGGAATTTTCCATTGCTTCGCTAAAAACTTAATAAGCGCCTTATTCGCTTTTCCACCTTCAGGAACAGCGCGAAGACGTATTACCAAATACTGTTTTCCATTATCCCTGCATTCAATTCCTACGACTTTGTCAATTGAAGACTTTGGAATTAGATACACAAACAGAATCACGCCGTTAGCATCAACTTGATGAAACATCCTTATCTACCTAATACGGCATTTTATATATATACTTTATAGATATATATTGCATAAGCACGCCACATAAAGACGCGAATAAAATAAATAATTAAAAACACTACAATAGGTGAAATATCAACCGCTCCAAGATTAGGCAAAAATCTTCGAATACGAGAAAGAATTGGTTCCGTGGCGCGATACAGAAAGTCTCCTATTAAAAAAACGAAACGATTACGCGCATTCACTATATTAAATGCACAAAGCCAAGAAAAGATGACGCTTGCGATTAAAATATCAATATAAATATTGAAAATCAGATCAACCATCTGCAGCAAAGCATAAATCATTCTTTATCCCTCTTTACAATAAACGGAATAGAAGATCATATATAGAAAAGTTTATTAAAATAAACCTATTTACCAAAACTATCTTTTTGGTTAACACACTCCTACACTACACATTAATGTTTCTTTTTATAACAAGAAGAATAAACATCCGAACGAAAAACAGTTAACAAAACAAAAGTAGCAATAAAAAGTTATAGGATTTGCAAAAATTCAAAAAACCTTGAAAACCCCTTGCACGTTAGCTTCACTGCTCTAGCTATATGTTTGTTGTGACAATCATTTTGCTTTGAACAAAAAGGCTACCTTTGTTTTGTTTTGAGATTATTTTTGCAAAGCAGTTAAACGGTTAAGCGCATTACTAAAACCATTTAACTGAACGAATAAGTCGTTAAAAGGTGGTTCGCCAGGAGCTGAAATTGTCATAGCGAGCTTTAATTTTTTTCCAGCACGTAAAGCTGCTACAAAATTTTTGTCAAAAGCTATTGGAACCATACAACCTGATGGAAAACAAGTCCGAATAGCTGTTTCGATAGTAGCCTTTCCCTCATCTACTTGTAAACGAACAGGTTTAGAAACCAGCATGCCAAAAGGAACTGTTAAACTACCAGATACATTGTTATCGGCATCGAGAATAATTGTCATAGCTACAACAACGCGATTCTGATCGTTTACTTCCTGACGGTGTATAAAGCAAACTTTTTTTCCATCCTGCATACCACAGTTAACGCTCCACAAACCATAAGTCTCGGTCAAAGAAGAAGCACCATTAGGCAATGTAGCTGTTGCAGGCTTCGGTGTAGTTGTCTTTGCATCTACTGCAAATGCAGCAGAAGAAATACTTAAAAAAGCAGAGATTATAAATAAATTAAATAATTTTTTCATTTCACATTCCAATTCTTTACATAAAATAGAATTATTTTAAATAAGGGTTTACTTCTTTCTATTTTCTAATAATTACACAATGGTTAAAATATGTTAATAAAAAAAAATAGCATCCTACAATGGTATAGATTTTACGAATATCTAAAACTACCTCTAAACTCATTAACAACTTTCATATAAACCTGCTTTTTAAAAGAAATAATGATTGAAGGTAAAATTTCCAGATCAATCCATTTCCATTTATCAAATTCTGCCTTATTGCCATCTGGAGGTGGATTAATTGCAATTTCAGAAGCTTCCCCCGTAAATTGAAAAGCAAACCATTTTTGCGTTTGTCCGCGATATTTATTGCTTAAGACATGTCCAGTAAATTCCTGTGGAAAATCGTAATAAAACCAATCCTTTGCTTCCTTAATTAAGGTTACAGATCGAATACCCGTTTCCTCGTAAAGCTCACGACGTGCAGCATCTAATGGTTCTTCATTCTCATCGATCCCTCCTTGAGGAAGCTGCCAAAAATCAGACACTTCAGTATCTGCATGGGTGTGCACCATTAAACGGCGCCCAACCCAAACTTTACCTTCATGATTAAATACAAGAATTCCAACACATTTTCGATAAGGAAGAGCTTCAAAATTTACAATTTCATCCATTCAATTATCCCTTTAAAGCATATGTTATACAAACTCCTTCTTATTTTAAGATATCTTTATTGGGATCTGGTGGGAATGCTGCGTTCGCCATTTCACCCCGTAAAAGCTTATAAGCCTCATTCAATTGAACATCATCCTTAGGATCTTGCGGAACAAAGGCGGCTGAGCCAGATCCTTTATTGCTTTCTCGTTTTCCTTTGATATGCCCTTTTAACTCAGATTCACCAAGTTTTACATCATACCCCTTATATTTTTCAGGTAATGGCTGCTCTACAATAATATCTGGTGTAATACCAGTTCCTTGAATTGAAGTACCAGCCGGCGTATAATAAAGCGCCGTTGTCAAACGTAAAGCACCATTTTCACCCAAAGGAATGATTGTTTGAACAGATCCTTTACCAAAAGACTGTGTACCTAAAATTGTAGCACGACGATGATCTTGCAAGGCACCGGCAACAATTTCAGAAGCACTAGCTGAACCGCCATTGATAAGTACAATGAGAGGCTTTCCATTTATAATATCCCCCGGCTTAGCATCAAATCTCATGACATCACTCTTTTTGCGTCCACGAGTCGATACAATCTCACCTTTATTAAGGAAAGCACTCGAAACACTAACCGCTTGATCTAAAAGACCACCAGGATTAAGCCGCAAATCAAGAACGTAGCCCTTTAATTTATCTTGAGGAATTTTAGACTGAATATCTTTAATTGCGGCTTGAAGATTGCCAAAAGTTTGTTCAGAAAATTGGATGAGTCTTAAATATCCAATATCACCCTCAATGCGATATTTAACCGCTTTCACTTTAATGATATCACGGACAACTCTAATCTCAAGCGGCTTATCAACGCCAGAACGAATAATTGTCAATGTAATCGGCGTTCCAACGGCTCCTCGCATCTTATTGACAGCGTCATTTAATGTTTGACCATTCGTCTGTACGCCATCAATTTTTGAAATGAAATCTCCCGCTAAAATGCCTGCTTTTGAAGCGGGTGTATCATCCATTGGAGAAACAACTTTAATTAAGTTTTTTTCCATGGTTACCTCAATACCAAGCCCTCCGAATTCTCCTTTAGTAGAATCGCGCATATCCTTGGCTTCTTGAGCATTCATATAAGATGAATGTGGATCAAGCGATGTAAGCATGCCATTAATAGCATTTTCAATCAGCTTTTTATCATCCGGAACCGTCACGTATTGCGTACGTACGCGCTCAAAGATATCCCCAAATATAGCCAGCTGTTTATAAGTATCGCCTTCGTTATTCGCAGCAACAGACTGCATCATAACCATTGAACTGGCGCCGAGCAATACCCCAGCGACCCAAAGAATAACTTTACGAATCATTTTGGCTCCTTCTTGATTTTTCTGTTCGCCACCAAGGAGTTGGATTTATAGGTTTTCCCTGTTTTCTAAACTCAATGTAAAGCATTGGAACATTTTTTCCTATATCCAATGCAACATTGTTTGCAATAAATTGCATTCCCATCGTACCAAGAGGCTCACCTGAAAGAACAAATTGCCCCTGAGTTACGTTAATCCTAGACATTCCGATAAGAACGATATGATAACCATTTCCAACATTAAGAATGATTAACTGTCCATAAGAACGAAATGGTCCAGCAAAAGCAACAAGAGCATCAGCAGGCGCTACAACAACAGCAGCTGATTCTGTTTCAATCATTTCACCAAAGCGTGTTATATACGAATTATTATTAACGTGTTTAATTTTTTTTCCTGAAACAGGAAAAAGTAAAGAGCCTTTTTGGCTTTCAAAATTGTATTTTTCTAACAATTGTAAATTTTTTTGTACCTGTACTGATGCAGTAGAACTAAGCTGTGACTGACGATCAAGCTCTAAAATCAATTCTTCTAAGGAATGCGCTTTTTTTGCAAGATCAATATTTTTTTGTCGTTGTTCCGTTAATTCTTGTTCTGATTTTTTTTGTAATTTAGCTTTTTCGTCTAATAAAAGCTCCAGATGTTTTCGCTGTTCCGCTTGGTTTTGCATTTTCATCTTTAAAACTGAATATTGCATTGCAATTGAGTTGCTTAAATTAGTTAAATCCTTAAGGGTTGCTGCCAAAATCCGTATTTTTTCTTGCATATTAAAGGTAATAGTTCCTAACAAAACAGAACTACGCACGGATGCTAAAACATCCTCAGGCCGCACCATAAGAGCGGGAGGCGGATGCAAGCCCATACGCTCCAAGATAACAAGAACATCAGCAAATTCAGCTCGATGACTTTTTAAATTTTGAGAAATTTTTGCTTGTTTCTTCATCATTTGTTCAAGTTTTTCTTTCCTCTCAGCAATTTCATTTGCTACGGTACGTTCTGCTTTTGCAGCTTTTATTAACGCGTCAGTTAAAACATGTTGATCTTTTCTTAAACGTTCAACTTGATTAACAAGAAAAGCAACACGCTCACGCGAAACAGAAATATTTTGGCGAATTTCTACCAACGCTTTATGTGCTTCTATACTACTAATCGCATCTTCGGCATATGATACAGACAAGCCCCCCCCCATGCTCAATAATAGCACAACCAATATCACGTATTCTTCATATAAACATCGCATATTCCTATGAAGAATCCTCTTCATTTACTCAACCATTAAGCCTAATTGCATAAACTAAAGATGACGCTTTAAATGATGTAACCTAAAACAATATTAATAAATATAGAAATAGATATAAAATTGTACTAAAATATTTAAACACGATGATAAGGATGGTTATTTGCAATTGTTACAGCCCGATAAAGCTGCTCTGCAAGCAATATACGTGCAATCTGATGCGGCCACGTCATAGAACCAAAAGACAAAAGAAAATCACCACGATTTCTTATCTGTTCATTGTGCCCGTCATGTCCCCCCAAGGCAATTACCACATCACGAACACCTTCATCACGATAGAATCCCAATTTTTCAGCAAAAGCAAATGATGAAATCGATTTTCCACGCTCATCTAACACAATTAACCGACATTTTTCAGGCAAAAACTCAATAAGTTTTTTCCCCTCTTCTTCCATACGCTGGTATGCTGTCTGAGCACGACTCTCTGGTATTTCCTGTAATATTTTAAAATGAAAACCCACAGCTCCAGAGCTTTTAGAAAAACGATCCAAATAATGTTGAACTAATTTCTGTTCACCCCCTTTTTTCATGCGACCAACAGCAAAAATAGAAATTTGCATGTCACTGATCTCCGAAGATAACCAACTTTGTATTGCTTGAATCTGGAGCAAGCCACATTTTTTCTAAATTATAAAAGAGACGAATTTCTGGACGAAAAAGATGAACAATAATATCACCTGTATCAATTAACACCCAATCGCCTTCAGCAAGACCTTCTACTCTAGCTCGACCATACCCATTGTCTTTCAAAGCAGATAATAAATGGTCAGCAACAGCAGAAACATGACGCTGTGAATGCGCTGAAGCTATCACTATATAATCAGCTAAAGGTGACTTTCCCTGAATATCAATAGAGACAATATCTTCTGCTTTTGTATTCTCTAAACTATTGAGAATAATTTCAAGACCATCAGATACCGAAAAGAGTTTTTTTTCTGCCAAGGGCGTAATATTGTAAGAACCTTTTTGTAAAACGTTTTTCAGACCAATATCCTTTCTTATTGTTTAAATGTAGAAAAAAGACAAGCTCCTTTAAATTTGCAAAATCTTGTAAAATATTCAAGAAAAATTATTCTTTTTTAAACGAAGGTTTGTTGAAGACTGAAAAGATAAAGGTCCATGCAAATAAGTCCAAACTGGTGGTTTCATAAAAGGTAACCGTATACTTTCTCTCTCATCTAAACGAAAGAAACGATAAACCCGTGCCATAGGAGAAGAAAGCGTAGACATACGTACCGAAGGACGATCTACAACCACAATAGGAAGCATAAACATGATATCATGCCACCTATACCAACGATGAATTGTTGCAAAACTATCTGCGCCCATAACCCATACAAAATGCACTCGTCTGTGATGAGTCAAAATATGAGAAATTGTATCTACTGATGCTGTCTTACCCACGGCCTTCTCAAAACCGGTTACGCGTATTTTGGGATGATCAATGAGCTCAAAGCTTAATCGCATTCTCTCATCTAAAGATGGTAAATATGTACAATTTTTTAAGGGATTTCCTGGAGTTACCATCCACCACAATTGATCAAGATGTAAACGTTTAATTGCTGTTTTAGCAACAAGAAGATGCCCTCCATGCGGTGGATTAAAAGACCCTCCAAAAAGACCAACAACATTTGACCTTTCAACATGTGGCATACGATCTTTCCAGGGAAAAAAATTTTTTTTCAAGGTCTAACCTGTCCATTTCCTCTAATATGATACTGAAATGACGTCAGTTGTTCAACTCCTATAGGACCACGTGCATGTATTTTCCCTGTTGCTATGCCAATTTCCGCTCCAAAACCAAATTCACCTCCATCAGCAAATTGTGTAGATGCATTATGCAGCAAAATAGCCGAATCCAGACAATTAAAAAATGCTCTAACCACCTTCATGTCTTCAGCAATAATCGATTCAGTGTGTCCAGATGAATAACGTTTAATGTGTGTAATAGCTTCTTCAATACCTTCAACGGTTTTAACGGAGAGAATTGCGTCAAGATATTCGCGCGACCAATCTTCTTCAGATGCTAATTTTACACCTGACATAAGACAAACAATATCTTCTGTTGCACGAATTTCACAGCCCTTCTCTTGTAAAGCCATCAAAACAGGAAGAAATTTTTTTAATGTCTGACGATCAATTAAAACCGTCTCAACCGCACCGCATATGCCTGTGCGCCGCAACTTTGCATTCAAAACAATATCACGAGCCATATCTAAATCTGCTGACTGATCAATATAAATATGACATAACCCTTCTAAATGAGCAAAAATAGGGACACGCGCATCAGACTGAACACGCGCAACAAGTTTTTTTCCACCACGAGGTATAATAACATCAATCGTCCCATCCAGCCCTTTTAGCATTTCTCCGACAGCACTGCGATCTGTCGTTCCAACCATTTGAATGCTATCTTTAGAAAAACCAGCGTCCTCTAATCCTTTTACCAATGCAGAATGAAGCGCATGCGCAGAATGAAAACTATCTGACCCCCCACGTAAGATTGCAGCATTTCCAGCTTTTAAGCACAAAGCACTCGCATCAATTGTAACATTTGGCCGACTCTCATAAATGATACCAATTACGCCAAGAGGTGTGCGAACACGACTAATATGCAGCCCATTTGGACGTGTCCATTCGTTCATAACTTGCCCAACAGGATCAGGCAAACAAGCAATTTGGCGAACACTATCTATGATTGCACGCAAACGCAATTCATCTAACTTAAGCCGATCAACCATCGCTGCTCGCAAATTATTCTGAACCGCATTTTTTAAATCTTGGCGGTTGGCTCGTAAAATTTCAGCTGACTGAGCCTCTATATTCAAAGCTATTAATTCCAATGCTTTGTTTTTTTCTTCAGAAGAGGCAATTGCAAGCATTGAAGAAGCATGGCGTGCTTTTCGTCCCATATTCTTCATCTGTTCTTCTAAAGACATTTTATCATCCACTTCGCTAAAACAATCAAAGAAAGTAAAAAATAATTTTTTTAAATAGAATCAGTCAAGCAGCGTAAAACCATATCATTACGATGAACCATAGCAGAACGCGCTTCATAGCCAAGGATAAGCCCAATTTCTTCACTTTTGCAGCCCATAATGCGTACAGCTTCATCTTTTCCATAACTCACAAGTCCACGAGCAATTTCAACCCCATTTTCATCAACGATTGCAACTGTATCTCCCCGATAGAATACCCCCTCAACAGCAATAACCCCTGCAGCCAATAATGATTTTCCAGCTTCAAGCGCCTTAACGGCTCCTTGGTCAATCGTCAAAATACCAGATGGATCTAAATGACCAGAAATCCAAGTTTTCCAGGCATTAACTGGCTTTTCACTAGCAGCAAAAAAACTTCCACGCTCCCCTCTGTCAATCGCTGCAAGAGGGTTCATACGCTTACCTGAAGTAATGATCATAGCCGTTCCAGCAGAATTTGCTATTTTTCCAGCATCAAGCTTGGTTTTCATTCCTCCCCGAGAAAATTCTGAGGCAGCAACATCTGCCATTTTTTCGATATCACTTGTGATTGATGCAATGAAGGGAATAAATTTAGCTGTCGGGTCACGGTGAGGAGATTTAGTATAAAGACCATCGATATCTGATAAAAGTATCAAAAGATCAGACCCCATCATCGTTGCCACACGTGCTGCTAAACGATCATTATCACCATAGCGAATTTCACTAGTCGCAACAGTATCATTCTCATTAATAACAGGCACTGCTCCAAAGCGCAAAAGCACATTAATCGTAGCACGCGCATTAAGATAACGTCGTCGCTCTTCTGTATCAAATAAAGTGAGCAAAATCTGACCAGTTTTTATGCCATATCGAGCAAGTGCATCACCATACGTCTTAGCTAACTCAATTTGCCCCAAAGCAGCACACGCTTGGCTTTCTTCCAATTTCAAAGCACCTCTCGGAAGATGCAGCAATGTTCTGCCTAAAGCAACTGCTCCTGAAGATACCAGTAAAACCTCAACACCTTTTTGATGCAACTTAACAATATCACTAATCAAACTATTGTGCCATTCAGCTCGCAAACCTGTCTGAGGATCAACCAAAAGTGCAGATCCAACTTTAACCACAATGCGTTTATAGTGCGCAAGCTTTTGCAATCCAACTGCCATCTTAATCAATCCTACTGCCTTTATTTATATTCTCTTCTTTGCGTGCCATCTCAATAATGTGTGCACCAGCGCGCAGCACATTTTCTAAACCTTCACGACTGACAGCAGAAAACATCATAACAGATTGACCAGTCACTCTTTGCAAAATCTCTTGTTTTGCTTTACGCTCCTCAATGGTTAAAGTATCTATCTGACTTAAAGCAACAATTTCAGTTTTATCACTCAGATTATTTCCATATGCCTTAAGTTCATTACGAACAATCTGATATGCCTTTGCCACATCTTCTTCTTGAGCAGAAATTAAATGGAGTAAAACGCGACAACGTTCAACATGCCCTAAAAAACGATCCCCAATTCCCACACCTTCATGAGCTCCTTTAATCAAACCAGGAATATCAGCAAAAACAAATTCACGGGCATCAATATGCGCGACACCAAGATTAGGATGCAGAGTGGTAAAAGGATAATCTGCAATTTTTGGTTTTGCAGATGTTACTGATGCTAGAAAGGTTGACTTTCCCGCATTCGGCAAACCAACAATTCCCCCATCAGCAATTAACTTCAAGCGCAACCATAGCGTACGCTCTTCCCCAACCAAACCAGGATTTGCATAGCGTGGTGCCCGATTTGTAGATGTTGTAAAGTAAAGATTTCCAAAACCGCCATTACCTCCTTTTGCAAGACGGTAACGTTGTCCAATTTCTGTTAAATCACAAATTAAAGTCGCATTATCTTCTTCAAAAATTTGTGTCCCAACTGGCACTCTAAGGATAATATCATCACCCTTTTTACCCGTCATATTACGTCCCCTGCCATGCCCTCCTGTTTTTGCTCTGAAATGCTGCTGATAACGGTAATCGATCAATGTGTTGAGTCCATCAACAACGAGAGCCCAAACATCACCACCACTTCCTCCATTGCCACCATCTGGCCCCCCAAACTCAATGAATTTTTCACGACGAAATGATACTGCCCCCGCTCCTCCAGTACCAGAACGAATATAAATTTTAGCTTGATCAAGAAATTTCATGTAAACGCTCACTGAGGAATCAATTCCTCTAACCTCTATAGGTAATGCACCAATTTTTCATCATCTAAAAAAGAAAAATTGTGAATAATATCATTAATAACTGCTTGGAAATACCTTCACGATTTAAGTATATAAGTGACCTTAAACCTCCTGAAAAGAGAAAGCTATTATTAAGTTTTTGTTTTTCCTTTAAATCCCAAAGCTAAAAGATAAAGCTCAACGGATTCTGTTCGACTTGCAGGCGGTTTTACATGATGAACTGTTTTAAAATTCTGTTTCAATGTAGTGAGAAGAGTGTTTTCTGCGCCGCCTTGAAAGGCCTTTGCTAAAAAATGCCCCCCAGGCTTAAGAACCGAAAGAGCAAAATCAGCAGCAACTTCGCATAAATAAACTGTCCTCAAATGATCTGTCTGGCGATGACCCGTTGTCGGCGCGGCCATATCAGAAAGAATTACATCTGGCTTTTTCCCCAAAGTATCAATTAATTTCTGCGGAGCATCTGCACATAAAAAATCCATTTTCAGTACCACAACTCCAAACAATGCATCAACATCCAAATAATCAATACCAACTACACTGGGATTTTGATCACTTGATCCTACAATACGTGCAGCCACCTGACACCATCCACCTGGCGCCGCTCCAAGATCAATGATATTTTGACCTTTTTTGAGAAATTTATAGCGCTCATTAATTTCGATTAGCTTATAAGCAGCACGTGAGCGATAACCATCGATTTTTGACTGATGAACATATGGATCATTCAGATGCCTCTCTAACCATCGCCTCGATGATGCTTTAATGGTCCCTGCTTTTTTTTTTACGCGCTGATGTAATTCATGCGATCCTGAGCCACCATATCCACCAGTTGGTGTCTTTATTATTTTTTTCATAGTCACTCATTGTCTCCACATTTTTATTACTGCTAACACTTAAATCCTCTCCTATCTTTATGGCGCACCACGCACGACTACAGAACACTAATTTCAACAAAATTTCTTTTTTAACCCTCAGTCTGCAACATTTAATCGTTAATTATGTCCAATTATATATCAAGTTAAAATTAAATCTTCTCCTTCTCATTAAGGATTAGATACCTGCTTTTATGTTTCTTAATAATCTGCTATAAGAGCAATACTCGATATCATTCATCTCAATATCGTCAACCACCCTTTAATCCTAACATGTTAAATAAAGTGCATTTCTGCTAAAATCAAAATTATTCTAAAAATCTTCAGAAAACGAATTCTCAACCTTTAAATTAATTCAATTTATAACCGTTTATAACCGTCTAAAAATTATTACTAAAAAATTGCACATAATTTTTACTTTTTCAAAACTGCCTAAGCTACCCATCACGCTCTCAAAACCTTTAGAAAATATTATATCTATCGATAATAAAAATAAGGCGAGAAAATCTACTTAATTAAATGTAAAAATAACTTTAAAGAACATAAAGAATATAATTTAAGTATCTCATATCCAATATCAAAAAGCACAACTGAAGCAAACTTTCACTAAATTAGCGCTCATGTCTCCTCAAGACAGAAAGTATTCATTATAACCAAATGATAATGCTTGATATTCTTTTGTAGCTTTAAATAATAAGATCTCCAGTACTTTTTATATAAGAAGACCATTATTTATCATACCTTATTCAAATCATGTGATACATAAAAAAAATCAACAATCCCAAAACATCTTAATTTAATAAAAGTATAATAATCATTAATTCTCAAGTTAAATACCTTATATGAAGCAAAAGCTTTACTTGAAAATATTTTGAGTAAAAACTTCATCCTATAACAGCACATTCTTTTATCGGCTTTAAACCGTAAACTTGGCATCTATATTGAAACGCATTTTTGCAAATTCGCTACCTTTTCTTCATGTAATTTACGCTAAATGCATCTCTAAAAAATTATCATGAAAAAATAAATTCTTATATTATTTTAAAATTCATGTTCGTTTATCTTAAATTATAGAGCTCTCAAAAAATCATATAAACTAAAAAAATTAATTCACTTTTTGTCTAAAAAAGCAAATGTTTTGACTTACTTCAATTTATTCCTAAATTAACTGCTCTCAGTACTTTTTTACTGTTAATTACCAATGTAATTCGACTTATAAATTTTGCAGAAAACTCTAAATTAATGTTATATTATAGCGTAAGCAATTCATCATGATTTTGCTAAAATCGTTTTATTTACACAAATATTATCGCTGCAAAGAGTAAAGTGCTTCGCTAAGGCCCTTAAATGGCGCAGTAAAAGACAATGTATCACCATCTTTAACCTTATAAGAAATGCGTACATCTTTGTTCTGTTCTATTTGTTTACTTAAAACCGACTCTACAGGCAATTGCGCTAAACATACGCTTTGATTGCACTGTATATAACGGATAAGAACAGGTTTTTTAACACCATCTATAAACATTTTAATAGGAACACTTTTATCAGCTTTCGATAATGTCCTAAAAAGCATCACCGCTTGACCATTTTTTGTAGACACAAGAGACCAACTAAAAATAGTATTATCCTCTTTATCATGAACGGCTTGCGTTACATTACATATCCCTTGATGAAGCGATTTTTTTTCATCACAAATCAAAGTCCAATTGTAAAATTGCATAATAATTCGACGTGTTTCGCCAGGAGCACCACTAGGAACAGACAACTGTGGTGGGTGTATTGTATAAGCGTTATTATTTTGATTAGCAAAACTCTCACTTTTACCCAGCAAAACAAAGATAAACAAAATTTTTGCCAAAATATTCCGCTTTTGGATAATTTTATGATTTTTTTTTACCATTGTTTATATCAGGATATTTCCTGCTCCCCACATCCAAGTTATCTTCTGTTATTTTCTATAACCGTAAAATTAACCGCCATTCACTGTTTTCTAAAAATTTCTAAAACTTTATCACCTAATACATTGATAATTTTACTAATCATCATGATGAGTATCATGTGCAACCATCATCTCTATTCCAATTTAAGCAATTGAATGATATATTCTCTTTAACATCATAAATATAATCATTTATAATCAATATATTTTTACTAATAGCGTTGAATAGCATTACAACACTTACTCTCATCAAGATGATTACTATTTGAGTAACCTTATATCCGGAAAAAAACTACTGTCTACCTTTACCTTATATTCAACATCACCTTCTAAACAACGCAGCAAACATATTATTCGCCAATAAAGCTACAAATTCTCCACTGCGTATTGTGAAATTTTAGACATTTCAACCTTATGTTTTTTATATTTACATTCAGTATCAATAGCTATTGATCGCCATAACAAAGCGAACACTTTGTGAATCAGATACAGCAACACTCTTGTCACTTTTAAAAAATATTCTTATTAAATCGAAATCTGCTAAAAAGCTCGAAAAACATTCCATAAAGACGTAATTTCTGAAATCAATAAAATGTTTTAATAATAGATGATTGTTGAGTAAAATAAAAAACTAATTCCCTATCTATTAGTACAGCATATATTTTTTCATAATCATAAAAATAAAAACCATAAAAAATACAGCTCACCATTCACATGTACAATTTATGAAACTTTACATCACTACCCGTTAAAAGAAATTTATTTTTAATTGTTTTCTATAGCTTCATTAATGAAAATATATAATTACATAACTTATACTTTAGATACACATTTCATCTTGTGGTTGAGTTTATATTAATATCAATAAAAGAGCAATATAAAATTATATCTTTTCGCTTCCGTAAAAAATAAATATTTTTTTGATGTAATTGGAACTTTTATTACTCCTATTCATTATAACTACGTGAACAGTTTGTAATAAAAAAACTTGCCCTTACTTTAATAAAAGTAAAGGCAAGCGGAGGATTTAAAAGAATGTTTTATATTAGTTTAGTGTAAAGGTAACTCCTAAACCTACACCCCAATGGCCACCCGCACTGGTTACGGATAAGTTAGAACGAATATTTCCGTCTTCGGATGTATAACCAGCACCAAGAGCAAACGCAGATTGACTACGCCACATACCACTACCAAGTGAAATACTTAATTTTCCTGGTGTATCATCGTAACGTAAGCTGGATACTGCTAAGCCGATGGCAGCTGCCTGTCTTGCTTCTTTCCGAACACTTTCAACGCCATAACTTAGTGCCTCAAATTTCATATCTGTATATTGCTTAGCCTCATTAAAAGTATCATTCACCAGAATATTAATTTGATCATCCGTATATTTTTTTGTTTCATTAAGAACGATATCCATCTGTTCTTTTGTGTAAGTATACAACTGACCACCATTGATAGCTTCTTTTGAACCTTCCTGAATTTTACCATCAGCTACATTGTCAATCAAAACTGGATCACTTTCATTTCCACCAACTAAAGTAATAGTATTAGTCTTATTACCGTCTTGAGTATCATAAGAAACAACATTATTCGTGATTGTACTTTCAATATCTTTTATATGCATATCGATATTATCTACTCTCTGTTCAACTTGCGTTACCTTTTGGTTTGTTTCCCAAAGCTGCCCTCCATTCACGACATCTTTTGAATCTTTTTCAACTTTACCATCAGCTACATTGGTAATCTTACTCTGTTCTCCCTTATGACTAGCATCGTATGCGCCTACGCTTTCGTTCCAACCTAAATCATCAACGGACGCTAAGTCATTTTTTATACCATTAATACGGTCATTCATATTTGACATACTTCCACTGACAGCATCAAAAGCATCAGATACAGTATTATAACTCTGATTTTCACCAAAATGGCCATCATTGTTGAATTGCACTACATTAAATTCTGGAGCTATCCATTGTCCATCCTTATATCCAGCGCCACCTCCTAAATACGCAGCCAATACATTGCTCATCGAATAAAGCTGGTTACCTGTTATAGCATCTGTCGACCCTTCTGAAATATCTCCATCCATAAGAAACTTAAGCTTGCTCTTTCTTTTTTCATCTCCTTTTCCATGAAGAGCGACAAACGCTTCATCCGCATCACTCCACAACAAAGCATTTTGCCCAATGTTGTCAAAAATCTCATTGCGAAGTTTTGTGAAAGAACTATTCACTCCTGCAAATGCAGCCGTAACATTTGTATAGCTTTCTTCTTCAAGAGTACCATCATCATTAAATTTGATAACTTTAAAGCTTGGCGCTGTCCATTCTCCATTCTCATAACTAGCACCGCCACCGAAAGATTGAGCAACCGCATCACCTACTGCATAAAGCTGTGAACCATTTACTGCTTCTTTAGAAGATTGAGAAATACCTCCATCTGCTACACCTGTAATTGTTCTAGATACACCGCTCTTATTTGTAAGATCGAGTACAGTACCATTTGTTTCTTTACCAATAGTGATAGAGTCGTCCTCTCCTTCTTGCTTAACAAGGAGATTATCTCTGAGATCATCTGTCACTTCATCAATCTTATCATCAAGACCGCTAAAAGCGTTATTAACTCCCTCAAAAGCCTCTGCAACAGTAGTATAGCTCTTACTCTCACCAATAGAACCATCGGTAAATTGTAAAACTTCAAATTTTGGTGCTGTCCAAGTGCCATTCTCATAACTAGCACCACCACCGAAAGATTGAGCAACCGCATCACCCGCTGCATAAAGCTGTGAACCATTTACTGCTTCTTTAGAAGATTGAGAAATACCTCCATCTGCTACACCTGTAATTGTTCTAGATACACCGCTCTTATTTGTAAGATCGAGTACAGTACCATTTGTTTCTTTACCAATAGTGATAGAGTCGTCCTCTCCTTCTTGCTTAACAAGGAGATTATCTCTGAGATCATCTGTCACTTCATCAATCTTATCATCAAGACCGCTGAAAGCGTTATTAACTCCCTCAAAAGCCTCTGCAACAGTAGTATAGACCTGATCTTCACCAATAGAGCCATTAGCGAATTCAGCAACCTTAAACTGTGGTGCTGTCCAAGTGCCATTCTCATAACTAGCACCACCACCGAAAGATTTAGCAACCGCATCACCTACTGCATAAAGCTGTGAACCATTTACTGCTTCTTTAGAAGATTGAGTAATATCTCCATCTGCTACACCTGTAATTGTTCTAGATACACCGCTCTCATTTGCAATATTGATTACAGTACCATTTGTTTCTTTACCAATAGTGATAGAGTTGTCCTCTCCTTCTTGCTTAACAAGGAGATTATTTCTGAGATCATCTGTCACCTCATCAATCTTACCATCAAGACCACTGAAAGCGTTATTAACTCCCTCAAAAGCGCTAGCGACAGTAGCATAGCTCTTACTCTCACCAATAGAACCATCGGTAAATTGCAAAACTTCAAATTTTGGTGCTGTCCAAGTGCCATTCTCATAACTAGCACCACCACCGAAAGATTGAGCAACCGCATCACCTACTGCATAAAGCTGTGAACCATTTACTGCTTCTTTAGAAGATTGAGTAATATCTCCATCTGCTACACCTGTAATTGTTCTAGATACACCGCTCTTATTTGTAAGATCGAGTACAGTACCATTTGTTTCTTTACCAATAGTGATAGAGTCGTCCTCTCCTTCTTGCTTAACAAGGAGATTATTTCTGAGATCATCTGTCACCTCATCAATCTTACCATCAAGACCACTGAAAGCGTTATTAACCCCCTCAAAAGCCTCTGCAACAGTAGCATAGCTCTTACTCTCACCAATAGAACCATCGGTAAATTGTAAAACTTCAAATTTTGGTGCTGTCCAAGTGCCATTCTCATAACTAGCACCACCACCGAAAGATTGAGCAACCGCATCACCCACTGCATAAAGCTGTGAACCATTTACTGCTTCTTTAGAAGATTGAGAAATACCTCCATCTGCTACACCTGTAATTGTTCTAGATACACCGCTCTTATTTGTAAGATCGAGTACAGTACCATTTGTTTCTTTACCAATAGTGATAGAGTCGTCCTCTCCTTCTTGCTTAACAAGGAGATTATCTCTGAGATCATCTGTCACTTCATCAATCTTATCATCAAGACCGCTGAAAGCGTTATTAACTCCCTCAAAAGCCTCTGCAACAGTAGTATAGCTCTTACTCTCACCAATAGAACCATCGGTAAATTGTAAAACTTCAAATTTTGGTGCTGTCCAAGTGCCATTCTCATAACTAGCACCACCACCGAAAGATTGAGCAACCGCATCACCCACTGCATAAAGCTGTGAACCATTTACTGCTTCTTTAGAAGATTGAGAAATACCTCCATCTGCTACACCTGTAATTGTTCTAGATACACCGCTCTTATTTGTAAGATCGAGTACAGTACCATTTGTTTCTTTACCAATAGTGATAGAGTCGTCCTCTCCTTCTTGCTTAACAAGGAGATTATCTCTGAGATCATCTGTCACTTCATCAATCTTATCATCAAGACCGCTGAAAGCGTTATTAACTCCCTCAAAAGCCTCTGCAACAGTAGTATAGACCTGATCTTCACCAATAGAGCCATTAGCGAATTCAGCAACCTTAAACTGTGGTGCTGTCCAAGTGCCATTCTCATAACTAGCACCACCACCGAAAGATTTAGCAACCGCATCACCTACTGCATAAAGCTGTGAACCATTTACTGCTTCTTTAGAAGATTGAGTAATATCTCCATCTGCTACACCTGTAATTGTTCTAGATACACCGCTCTCATTTGCAATATTGATTACAGTACCATTTGTTTCTTTACCAATAGTGATAGAGTTGTCCTCTCCTTCTTGCTTAACAAGGAGATTATTTCTGAGATCATCTGTCACCTCATCAATCTTACCATCAAGACCACTGAAAGCGTTATTAACTCCCTCAAAAGCACTAGCAACAGTAGTATAGTTCTGTTTTTCACCAATAGAGCCATTAGCAAAACTCATAACCTGGAATTTTGGTGCTGTCCATTCCCCATTTTCATATTCAGCACCACCGCCAAAAGAGTGAGCAATTGCTTCACCAACTGAATGAAGCTGTGAACCATTTACTGCATCTTTGGAAAACTCAGAGATTGTACCATTGGCAACACCAGTAATTGTTCGAGCGCCATTATCCTTATTGGTAAAATTAACTACAGTACCCTCTGCTTCTTTACCAATAGTAATAATATGACTGTCGGCATCTTGTTTAATAAGAAGACTATCTTTGAGATCAGTTTTTACCTTGTCAATCTTACCATCAAGACCACTGAAAGCGCTATTAACTCCTTCAAAAGCTTCAGAAACAGTATAATAAACAGTCTTATTACCACTTACTCCATTAACCGTAGATTGTACAACCTCAAATTTGGGCACTGCCCAAGTACCATTACTATATTTAGCACCACCACCAAAAGAGTGAGCAATCGCTTCACCAATCGATTGAAGCTGTGAACCATTTATTGCATCTTTGGAAGAATTAGAGATATCTCCATTAGCAACACCAGTAATTGTGCGAGCAACACTATCTTTATTTGCAATATTGAGCACAGTACCATTTGTTTCTTTACCGATAGTGATAGAACCACTTCCTCCTGTTTGCTTAACAAGAAGTCCGTCTTTCACACTGTCAATCTTACCATCAAGACCTCTAAAAACGCTGTTTACTCCCTTAAAAGCATCAGAAACAGTATTATGATTCTCATAACCACCAACAGAAGTACCAGTGAACTCTACAATCTCAAATTGTGGAGCTGTCCATTTTTCATCCTCGTATTTAGCATCACCACCAAAAGAGTGAGCAATCGCTTCACCAACCGATTGAAGCTGTGAACCATTTATTGCTTCTTTGGAAGACTTAGAGATTTCACCATTGGCAACACCAGTAACTGTTCGAGGCGCATTATTCTTATTGGTAAAATTAACTACAGTACCCTTTGCTTCTTTACCAATAGTAATAGAATGATCGCTTACTTCTTGTTTAATAAGAAGGCTATCTTTGAGATCAGTTTTTACCTTGTCAATCTTACCATCAAGACCACTGAAAGCGCTATTAACTCCTTCAAAAGCTTCAGAAACAGTATAATAAACAGTCTTATTACCACTTACTCCATTAACCGTAGATTGTACAACCTCAAATTTTGGCACTGCCCAAGTACCATTACTATATTTAGCACCACCACCAAAAGAGTGAGCAATCGCTTCACCAATCGATTGAAGCTGTGAACCATTTATTGCATCTTTGGAAGAATTAGAGATATCTCCATTAGCAACACCAGTAATTGTGCGAGCAACACTATCTTTATTTGCAATATTGAGCACAGTACCATTTGTTTCTTTACCGATAGTGATAGAACCACTTCCTCCTGTTTGCTTAACAAGAAGCCCTTCTTTTACACTATCAATCTTGCCATCAAGACCTCTAAAAACGCTGTTTACTCCCTTAAAAGCATCAGAAACAGTATTATGATTCTCATAACCACCAACAGAAGTACCAGTGAACTCTACAATCTCAAATTGTGGAGCTGTCCATTTTTCATCCTCGTATTTAGCATCACCACCAAAAGAGTGAGCAATCGCTTCACCAACCGATTGAAGCTGTGAACCATTTATTGCTTCTTTGGAAGACTTAGAGATTTCACCATTGGCAACACCAGTAACTGTTCGAGGCGCATTATTCTTATTGGTAAAATTAACTACAGTACCCTTTGCTTCTTTACCAATAGTAATAGAATGATCGCTTACTTCTTGTTTAATAAGAAGGCTATCTTTGAATTTATCTTTTATATCTTCAATCTTATTATTAACATTGCTAAAAGCGCTACTCACTCCCTCAAAAGCGTTATTAACTCCCTCAAAAGCACTAGCAACAGTAGTATAGTTCTGTTTTTCACCAATAGAGCCATTAGCAAAACTCATAACCTGGAATTTTGGTGCTGTCCATTCCCCATTTTCATATTCAGCACCACCGCCAAAAGAGTGAGCAATCGCTTCACCAATCGATTGAAGCTGTGAACCATTTATTGCATCTTTGGAAGAATTAGAGATATCTCCATTAGCAACACCAGTAATTGTGCGAGCAACACTATCTTTATTTGCAATATTGAGCACAGTACCATTTGTTTCTTTACCGATAGTGATAGAACCACTTCCTCCTGTTTGCTTAACAAGAAGCCCTTCTTTTACACTATCAATCTTGCCATCAAGACCTCTAAAAACGCTGTTTACTCCCTTAAAAGCATCAGAAACAGTATTATGATTCTCATAACCACCAACAGAAGTACCAGTGAACTCTACAATCTCAAATTGTGGAGCTGTCCATTTTTCATCCTCGTATTTAGCATCACCACCAAAAGAGTGAGCAATCGCTTCACCAACCGATTGAAGCTGTGAACCATTTATTGCTTCTTTGGAAGACTTAGAGATTTCACCATTGGCAACACCAGTAACTGTTCGAGGCGCATTATTCTTATTGGTAAAATTAACTACAGTACCCTTTGCTTCTTTACCAATAGTAATAGAATGATCGCTTACTTCTTGTTTAATAAGAAGGCTATCTTTGAATTTATCTTTTATATCTTCAATCTTATTATTAACATTGCTAAAAGCGCTACTCACTCCCTCAAAAGCGTTATTAACTCCCTCAAAAGCACTAGCAACAGTAGTATAGTTCTGTTTTTCACCAATAGAGCCATTAGCAAAACTCATAACCTGGAATTTTGGTGCTGTCCATTCCCCATTTTCATATTCAGCACCACCGCCAAAAGAGTGAGCAATTGCTTCACCAACTGAATGAAGCTGTGAACCATTTACTGCATCTTTGGAAAACTCAGAGATTGTACCATTGGCAACACCAGTAATTGTTCGAGCGCCATTATCCTTATTGGTAAAATTAACTACAGTACCCTCTGCTTCTTTACCAATAGTAATAATATGACTGTCGGCATCTTGTTTAATAAGAAGACTATCTTTGAGATCAGTTTTTACCTTGTCAATCTTACCATCAAGACCACTGAAAGCGCTATTAACTCCTTCAAAAGCTTCAGAAACAGTATAATAAACAGTCTTATTACCACTTACTCCATTAACCGTAGATTGTACAACCTCAAATTTGGGCACTGCCCAAGTACCATTACTATATTTAGCACCACCACCAAAAGAGTGAGCAATCGCTTCACCAATCGATTGAAGCTGTGAACCATTTATTGCATCTTTGGAAGAATTAGAGATATCTCCATTAGCAACACCAGTAATTGTGCGAGCAACACTATCTTTATTTGCAATATTGAGCACAGTACCATTTGTTTCTTTACCGATAGTGATAGAACCACTTCCTCCTGTTTGCTTAACAAGAAGTCCGTCTTTCACACTGTCAATCTTACCATCAAGACCGCTGAACGCATTATTAACCCCCTCAAAAGCACTAGCAACAGTAGTATAGTCCTTTTTCGCACCAATAGAGCCATTAGCAAAATTCACAACCTCAAATTTTGGTGCTGTCCATTCCCCATTTTCATATTCAGCACCACCGCCAAAAGAGTGAGCAATTGCTTCACCAACTGAATGAAGCTGTGAACCGTTTATTGCGTCTTTGGAAGATTGAGCAATTTTCCCATTTGCTACACCAGTAACTGTTCGAGGCGCACTATCCTTATTGGTAAAATTAATTGAAGTACCTTCTACATCTTTACCAATAGTAATAGAATGATCGCTTACTTCTTGTTTAATAAGAAGACTATCTTTGAATTTATCTTTTATATCTTCAATCTTACCATCAATACCGCTGAAAGCGTTATTAACTCCCTCAAAAGCACTAGCAACAGTAGTATAGTTCTGTTTTTCACCAATAGAGCCATTAGCAAAACTCATAACCTGGAATTTTGGTGCTGTCCATTCCCCATTTTCATATTCAGCACCACCGCCAAAAGAGTGAGCAATTGCTTCACCAACTGAATGAAGCTGTGAACCATTTACTGCATCTTTGGAAAACTCAGAGATTGTACCATTGGCAACACCAGTAATTGTTCGAGCGCCATTATCCTTATTGGTAAAATTAACTACAGTACCCTCTGCTTCTTTACCAATAGTAATAATATGACTGTCGGCATCTTGTTTAATAAGAAGACTATCTTTGAGATCAGTTTTTACCTTGTCAATCTTACCATCAAGACCACTGAAAGCGCTATTAACTCCTTCAAAAGCTTCAGAAACAGTATAATAAACAGTCTTATTACCACTTACTCCATTAACTGTAGATTGTACAACCTCAAATTTTGGCACTGCCCAAGTACCATTACTATATTTAGCACCACCACCAAAAGATTTAGCAATCGCGTCACCAATCGATTGAAGCTGTGAACCGTTTATTGCATCTTTGGAAGAATTAGAGATATCTCCATTAGCAACACCAGTAATTGTGCGAGCAACACTATCTTTATTTGCAATATTGAGCACAGTACCATTTGTTGCTTTACCGATAGTGATAGAACCACTTCCTCCTGTTTGCTTAACAAGAAGTCCGTCTTTCACACTGTCAATCTTACCATCAAGACCGCTGAACGCATTATTAACCCCCTCAAAAGCACTAGCAACAGTAGTATAGTCCTTTTTCGCACCAATAGAGCTCTCAGTAAATTGCACAACCTCAAATTTTGGTGCTGTCCATTCCCCATTTTCATATTTAGCATCACCACCAAAAGATTTAGCAATTGCTTTACCAACTGAATGAAGCTGCGAACCGTTTATTGCGTCTTTGGAAGATTGAGCAATTTTCCCATTTGCTACGCCAGTAACTGTTCGAGGCGCACTATCCTTATTGGTAAAATTAATTGAAGTACCTTCTACATCTTTACCAATAGTAATAGAATGATCGCTTACTTCTTGTTTAATAAGAAGGCTATCTTTGAATTTATCTTTTATATCTTCAATCTTATTATTAACATCGCTGAAAGCGCTACTCACTCCCTCAAAAGCGCTATTAACTCCCTCAAAAGCACTAGCAACAGTAGTATAGTCACTTTTTGCACCAATAGAGCCATTAGCAAAACTCATAACCTGGAATTTTGGTGCTGCCCAAGTGCCATTTTCATATTTAGCACCACCACCAAAAGATTTAGCAATTGCTTCACCAACTGAATGAAGCTGTGAACCGTTTATTGCATCTTTGGAAGACTCAGAGATTGTACCATTGGCAACACCAGTAATTGTTCGAGCATCGCTATCTTTATTTGCAATGCTGATTATAGTACCCTCTGCTTCTTTACCAATAGTGATAGTATGACTGTCGGCATCTTGCTTAACAAGAAGACCATCTTTGAGACTATTTTCTATCCTGTCAATCTTACTATTAACACCACTGAAAGCGCTATTAACTCCCTCAAAAGCACTAGCAACAGTATCATAGCTCTTATTCGTACCAATAGAGCTTTCAGTAAATTGCACAACCTCAAATTTTGGTGCTGTCCATTCCCCATTTTCATATTTAGCATCGCCACCAAAAGAGTGAGCAATCGCGTCACCAATCGATTGAAGCTGTGAACCATTTATTGCATCTTTGGAAGACACAGAGATTGTACCATTTGCTACACCAGTAACTGTTCGAGGCGCACTATCCTTATTGGTAAAATTAATTGAAGTACCTTCTACATCCTTACCAATAGTAATAGAATGATCGCTTACTTCTTGTTTAATAAGAAGGCTATCTTTGAATTTATCTTTTATATCTTCAATCTTATTATTAACATCGCTGAAAGCGCTACTCACTCCCTCAAAAGCGCTATTAACTCCCTCAAAAGCACTAGCAACAGTAGTATAGTCACTTTTTGCACCAATAGAGCCATTAGCAAAACTCATAACTTGGAATTTTGGTGCTGCCCAAGTGCCATTTTCATATTTAGCACCACCACCAAAAGAATTAGCAATTGCTTCACCAACTGAATGAAGCTGTGAACCATTTATTGCATCAGATGATTCTGCAGAAATTTTTCCACTTGCAACACCAGTAATTGTTCGAGCATCGCTATCTTTATTTGCAATGCTGATTACAGTACCCTCTGCTTCTTTACCAATAGTGATAATATGACTCTCGGCATCTTGTTTAATAAGAAGACCATCTTTGAGACTATTTTCTACCCTGTCAATCTTACTATTAACACCATTGAAAGCGCTATTAACTCCTTCAAAAGCGCTAGCAACAGTATCATAGCTCTTATTCGCACCAATAGAGCTCTCAGTAAATTGCACAACCTCAAATTTTGGTGCTGTCCAAGTGCCATTTTCATATTTAGCATCACCTCCAAAAGATTTAGCAATTGCTTTACCAACTGAATGAAGCTGTGAACCGTTTATTGCATCTTTGGAAGATTCAGAGATTGTACCATTGGCTACACCAGTAATTGTGCGAGCGCCATTATCCTTATTGGTAAAATTAACTACAGTACCCTCTGCTTCTTTACCAATAGTGATAATATGACTCTCGGCATCTTGTTTAATAAGAAGACTATCTTTGAGACTATTTTCTACCCTGTCAATCTTACTATTAACACCACTGAAAGCGTTATTAACTCCCTCAAAAGCACTAGCAACAGTAGTATAGTTCTGTTTTTCACCAATAGAGCCATTAGCAAAACTCATAACCTGAAATTTTGGTGCTGTCCAAGTACCATCTTTATATTGAGCACCGCCACCAAAAGATTGAGCAATTGCTTCACCAACTGAATGAAGCTGTGAACCGTTTATTGCATCTTTGGAAGATTCAGAGATTGTACCATTGGCTACACCAGTAATTGTGCGAGCGCCATTATCCTTATTGGTAAAATTAACTACAGTACCCTCTGCTTCTTTACCAATAGTGATAATATGACTCTCGGCATCTTGTTTAATAAGAAGACTATCTTTGAGACTATTTTCTACCCTGTTAATCTTATTATTAACACCACTGAATGCATTATTAACTCCCTCAAAAGCACTAGCAACAGTAGTATAGTTTAGTTTTTTACTAATAGAGCCATTAGCAAAATGCACAACCTCAAATTTTGGTGCCGTCCATTCCCCATTTTCATATTTAGCACCACCACCAAAAGATTGAGCAATTGCTTCACCTACCGTATAAAGCTGTGAACCATTTATCGCCTCTTGTGAATCAGGATCTACTTTTCCATCCGCTAAGTTACGCAGAATCAAACCGCCAGCACTAAATTTATCCGGCCTAAGAATAAGACTACCACCAACAGACAAACCCTTCCCATCCATTATTACGCTGCCAACGTCTAGAGTATCTGCCTCAAGGTTTTTCCCTAAAGTAAACTGCACCTCACCGGGAGCCGCCTCTGTAATAACTACACCATTTTTAGATGAAAAATTTAATGTACCCGTTTGTGCAATCCTCCCTGTTTTCTCCCCATTAACAGAGTATTGCCACCCAAATTCTGCGAATTTTTTAAGAGCTTTGAGCTGCGCAACATTTACCGCATCAGTGTCAACAACCCCTGCCGCTACCCCCTTAACCTGCCGCGTTATTCCATCAATAGGATTACCAACACCAAGACCACCACGAGTAGCTACCCATACAGCATCAGTACCCCCTCCTGCTCCAACGGCAGCTCCTGGATTATAACCACTATTGCCCAGCTGAACATTAGATACAGACTCTGCCCCCAAAGCAATACCACCTGCAACGGTTACCGTCGCATTTTCACCAATAGCGACTCCACCAACTCCCGAAGTCAGAGTATTTAGACCTATAGCAATAGAGCCTTCAGTATAAGCAACAGCCTGCGAACCCATAGCAATCCCGTAGTCACTTTTTGCATTTGATCTAACTCCTAAAGCAATACTTTCTTTACCTGATGCTGTTGAAATCCCACCAAAAGAAAGCGAAGCTTCCCCTGCAGCCTCTGACCCAACACCAAAAGCAACACTTGCTCTTCCAGCTGCAAGCGCAGAAACACCAAAGGCCTGCGCTCCCCCAGCCGTTGTGGTTGCACTTGAACCAAATGCTGTTGAATAGTTCCCCGTTGCAGAAGCTCCACAACCCGTCACAAAAGAATAAACACCATAAGCTTCAGGCAAAACATTTTTATTACCACCTGTCGACGCAGACCCCAAATAACCACTGGTTCCAGTTGTCCCCCCATCAGATTGCCAACGCTCCTGTTCAGTGGTCGTACCATAAGGATTGAACTTTCCAAATTTCCTATCTTCTATAAATCTATTAAACTGCTCCTCTGCAGTTATTTTTTTACCAGCAGTAAAATTATTGCCTCCACGACCAACAACATTATCTGCACCACAATGATCATTATCACCAGTAAAAACAATACTACCCTGACTACCTTTCCTATAAGCCACAGGTGGCGCATTATCGCTCATAACTGTCGCTCCTGTTATCGCAAGATTTGCTGCAAAAATAGGAGATACGCTTGATGATAACATGGCTATCGTTACCCCTAACGAAGCCATTTTAATTAAATTTTGTGATGAATATAGGTTTTTCATAAAATCTCCTAATAAAAAACATTTTTTCATAAAAAAGACACATTTTATTGTTAGATCTTCCGATATACTTTTGATATGCCTGCTTGAGTTTGAATTGTGTTGGTTTTGCGTAATGTTTTTTGTTCGTAATGAGTCTTTGTTGATTGAGTAAAATTTCTTAAAAAAGATGTATTTCTATTTTAGAAAAGGCTTAGTGAGCTTTTCTTGATAAAAATAGGTCATTTTTGTAGTAAGTTTGTGTGTTTTTGTCTTTGCTCTGTGTTTTTTTCTGTATTAAAAAATTATTTTTCCCGAAATGAGTCTTAGTTTGTTTATCTTTGATACGTATAGAATATTAAATAAAATAGCAACATAAAAGGTAGTTATGTCTTTTTTGTCAAGAAGAAAACTATTTTAATGGTTAAAATGCTTTTTTAACGGAATGTATTCTTGTAGGGGAGATTTCTTGTGGTGTTACTGTGAATTGCAGAGTATGGGTAATTTTTATTGTTTTTCAGCGGATTTTTATTAATTAATCGTTATTAGAGCTATGGGAGCTTTTCTATGGAGAGTGTTAATGACTCTCTGGTGTATAGGCGGATTTTTTTGTAAAATATGGTTTGAACAATAACTGTTTGAATTTATTTATGTAATTATGTTAAATTATACTAACAGAAATTTACCTTCATCAAAATTACAAAAAGATTTGTTTGCAAAAAGTACAACAGCAATTACTTTTATGTCCGGTATTTTTTTAAATGTATATACACTTCATCATTAAACACATTGCTGTGTGCTGCTGTAAAAAGCTTTAAGTTATTATGCTTTTGTGTAATGCGTTTTATTTATAACGAGTCTTTAAATTTAGGTAGCTTTTCTCTGCAATCAGAGAGTTATCTTGTAAAATACTTAATAACAACAGAATAAAAGGCATCCTTAAATATATTACTGTTTAATTTACGCGATATGTTTTTACATCATAAATAAAATACCACCCTTATCTTAACTCAAGATAAGGGTGGCTAAATTTGTTGCTAATGATTTTATTTATATCAGTTAAGTGTAATATTTAATCCGGCACCTACACCCCAATGCCCACCAGAGCTGGTTATAGACACATTGGATCGAATACCTCCATTCTCAGACGTATAACCAGCACCAAGAGCAAATGCAGACTGACTGCGCCATACACCAGTACCAAACCCAACACTTAATTTTCCAGGTGCATCATTGTAACGTAAATTAGATACAGCCAATCCAATAGCTGCGGCTTGCCTTGCCTCTTTTTGCGCATTTTCTATACCATAACTTAAAACATCAAACCTCATATCTGTGTATTGCTTAGACTTTTTAACGGCATCGTCTATAGCATCCATAGTAAGATTTTCTATGCGTTCGTCTGTATATTTATTGGCTGCATCAAGAGCAGTCACTATTTCCTGCTTAGTATAATCATACAACTGACCACCATTTACTGCTTCTTTTGAGCCTTTTTCAATTTCACCATTAGCTACATTATCAATCACAACTGGATCACTCTCATTAACACCAACTAAGGTAACCTTATTGATTTTATTCCCGCTGTCATCTTCGTCATAACGGACAACACCATTTGTCATCGTATCTTCAAGGTTGTCTATCTTATTTGAAATACCGTCAACCTTATTTTCAACATTCTTAATGTGCTCATTCGTTTCCCAAAGCTGTCCACCATTTACTACATCAGTAGAATTTTGTGCAATATTACCTTTGGCTACATTGACAATTTTACTAGGCTGACCATCACGGCTAGCATCATAAGCTCCTTCATTTTCAATCCAAGGAAAACCACTTGAACCAGAGCCTCCTATTCCCTCATTGATACGATTATTTATATTTAACATACTTTCATTAATAGCATTGAAAGCATCTGCAACATTTTCATATTTAGCATTACCAAAAGAACCATCCGCATCGAAGTGAGAAATTATGAAATTAGGAGCTATCCATTTCCCATTATACTCAGCACCACCACCTAAATAAGTAGCAATCTGATTACTCATAAAATAAAGCTGTGAACCATTTACTGCGTCTGTTGATGCTTTTGTAAGAATTCCATTTGCAACACCAGTAATTTTGCGAGACGCACTGTCAGCATTTACAATACTGATTGTAGTACCGCCTATATCCTTACCAATGGTGATAGTACCAGCGTCTGCATCATATGCAACAATATCATTGCCTTCACCAGTACTTGGCAACTTGGCAATTTTTCCATAAATATCTGTTATAGAATTATCAACCGCTTCAAAGGCTCCTCCAATATTATTATGCGCAACATTCTGAATAGTATAAGTGGGGGCACCACCAGCGAGCACATCTACACCACCACCAAGATATTGCGATACTTTTTTATCGTACTGATAAAGCTGTGCACCATTAATCGCATCCGTTGAATTTTCAGCAACTTGTCCATTCGCAACACCAGTAATTTTGCGGGATTCCTGTGTGTCATTTACTATACTAATTGTAGTACCGGCTACACCATTACCAATAGTAATCAAATTAGTATTTGCATTATATGCAACAATGTTATTGCCAGCTGCGAGACCATCAATTCTTCCAGTAATATTTGTTAGAGATTCATCAACTGCTTCAAAGGCTTCTCCAACATTAAGATACGCAGTATTCTGAATACCATAACTAGGTGCAGTACCAGCTAGAACATCTGCATTACCACCAAGATATTGCGATACTTTTTTATCGTACTGATAAAGCTGTGCACCATTAATCGCATCCGTTGAATTTTCAGAAACTTGTCCATTCGCAACACCAGTAATTTTGCGAGACGCCTGTGTGTTATTTGCTAGACTGATTGTAGCACCGCCTATATTCGCACCAATAGTAAGCAAACCACTCCCTATATCGAATCCCATCATACTATTGCCGTCTACGATATCAGCAACCTTTTCAGTAAGATTTGTTAGAGATTCATCAACCGCTTCAAAGGCTCCTCCAACATTATTATGCGCTGTTCTCTGAATAACATAAGTAGGTGCAGTATTGTCAAAAATATTTGCACCACCACCAAGATAGCTCGTTGTATTGTTACTGGATTGAAAAAGCTGTGCACCATTAACTGCATCTGTTGAGCTGTTACTAACTATCCCATCCGCAACACCAACAATTTTGCGCATCGCCTGTGCTTTCCCTGAAAGCCTGATTGTTGCGGTACCGCCTATATCCTTACCAATGGTAATAGTACTAGTGTCTGCATCATATGCAACAATATCATTGCCTCCACCAGTGCTTGGCAACTTGGCAATTTTTCCATAAATATCTGTTATAGAATTATCAACCGCTTCAAAGGCTCCTCCAACATTATTATGCGCAACACTCTGAATAGTATAAGTGGGGGCAGCATTGTTGAGAATATTTGCACCACCACCAAGATAGCTCGTTATATTGTTACTAGACTGATAAAGCTGTGCACCATTAACCGCATCCGTTGAATTTTCAGCAACTTGTCCATTCGCAACACCAGTAATTTTGCGGGATTCCTGTGTGTTATTTACTATACTAATTGTAGTACCGGCTACACCATTACCAATAGTAATCAAATTAGTATCTGCATTGTGTGCAATAATGTTATTGCCAGCTGCGAGACCATCAATTCTTCCAGTAATATTTGTTAGAGATTCATCAACCGCTTCAAAGGCTCCTCCAACATTATTATGCACAACACTCTGAATAGTATAAGTGGGGGCACCACCAGCTAGAACATCTGCACCACCACCAAGATAGCTCTTTATATTGTTACTAGACTGATAAAGCTGTGCACCATTAACCGCATCTGTTGAATTTTCAGTAATTTCCCCCTTCGCAACACCAGTAAGTTTGCGAGCATCGCCGTCACTACTTTCAATATTAATCTTGACTACATTAATATCTACATTCTTACCAATAGTGAGAAGAGAATTCTGTTCATCGTATGCTACAAAACTGTTGTCTTCTATATTATCAACCCTTCCAATAATATCTGTTATAGAATTATCAACAGCTTCAAAAGCTCCTCCAACATTATTATGCGCAACATTCTGAATAGTATAAGTGGGTGCACCACCAGCGAGCACATCTGCATTACCACCAAGATATTGCGATACTTTTTTATCGTACTTATAAAGCTGTGCACCATTAATCGCATCTGTTGAGTTTGAAGTAACACCCCCATCAGCAACACCAGAAATAATGCGTTCATTATCATTAACATCTAAAATAAGTACTGTATCACCCTGTACCGCTGAACCAATGCCAATCACTCCAAGCGATTCACTGTACTTAATTAGACTATTATCTGCTACTTCTTTTTTTAAATTTTGCAACTGTTGAACATTAACTGCATCACCTTCTTCTGTCCCTGCCAATATATTTGTGATTTTTTTCTGTGCAGCATTAATACCCGCTTGGAGCACACTTGGACCACCAGTGACTTGTAAACCATTAGCATTAAAAGTGTTCGTCCCTGCCTGTACACTATTAATACTAATGTTATCGGCTAATGAAAATGCTAGATTTTTCTGATTCGGATTATTTACGGCATTGATATTTGAATCTGTTGTTAACACTAAAGTATCACCAGGTTGAAGCTTTGTCCTCGCACCACCATTATTGTTAATTATAAAATCCCAACCTTTTGCTGTATATGCTCTTAGATCTTTTAATTGCGCAACATTTACTGCATCGGTATCGCCAAACCCTGCTGCTAGGCCTGTAAGTTGCCGTGTCTCCTTAACTGCAGCATTACTAATACTCAGGATTCCCTCAGTGCTTTGCCATTTTGAAGCAATTTTTTTGCCGTTCCCGCTATATGCGCTATCAATTGAAGATTGATAACCAACAACCCCACCTGCAATTACAGAGGCAGATCCCGGCCCCAAAGCAATACCACCGTTAACACTTACCTGTGCACCTGCACCGATAGCAATTCCACTCATATTTGATACAGATGCTGCGCGACCAATTGCAATACTATCAATAGCATTTCCCCGTGCACCTGAACCAAAAGCAATTCCATGCTCTCCTGTTGCAGATGCATTATAACCAACTGCAACACTAGCATAACCACTTGCATTTGTAGATGCTCCAACAGCAACCCCATTCTCCCCTGCTGCTGCTGCTCCATTACCCGTAACAAGCGCATTGCTCCCTGCTCTAAAATTATCATCTGAAGTAATATTTATAGCACGGGGATTAGGTGCATTAACCAACTTCTCTGTTAAAGACAGAAAAACTTGGGGTTTAAAAAAATAAAGACAATCATCTTCTTGAAGATTATTAACAGCACCATCAGCAACCTTATATGCATCAAATAAATCAATATCACTTTTAAAAACAACACTGCCATTATTGTCTATGATATAATCTATCAAAATACCGCTCGTGCTTTGAATATCTTGTCCTTTTATCGCAGAACTTTCAGAAAAAACAGGAGATGCACTCGATAAGAGCACAGCCATTGTAGTTCCTAAAGAAACTACTTTAACAAAATTTGCTGCCGAATATATTTTTTTCATACGAACTCCCTCCAAAAAAATCCAACATATCGTAACGCAACCACCCCGCGCACAAAATCCTTGATTTGCGCGTACAAAGACTCGCTAATAATGCTTTCCCCCTCTTACTGATACCTACATTCATAGTTATCACGGTATCATCGTAAAATCTCTTAAGGTATCATCATAAAATTGTTAACAAAGCACTCACTCTGAGATACTACTCACTTCTCACCCCAAAACATAGTATTTATTCTATAGCACAACGAATCTTAATTGAATAATAACTTTATCACTCAAATACAGTACATAATTAAAATAACAAGAGTATAAGGAGTATTTTTTACAAGATTATAAAAATGCTCTGGAATAAGCATTATAGTTATGATCATAACAGTATAAGAGAAGGGAGATAATCTCCAAATTTTTGTAATTTCTACATCTTTGTCAACTTAAGCATCAACTTCACACAATCAGGTCAGGATCTTTCCGCAATACAAAATAATCACTTGATCTAGGAAGTCATAAAGAAGCTGAAACAACAAAAATATCGGCGCAATCGCAACATAAAGTATAATAATATCCAAAAAAACTTTATGTAACACTATGTTTTACACAAACATGAAGGAAAAGAACTATTTCATTTGATGTATACAAACATATACTTACATGAATGGATATGTGCCATAAACTTAATTGTAGATTGATGCATGGTTTACAACACTTAAATCGAACTTATTCTTTTGCTTGTTTTTCTTCTTTGTAAAGCAAGACTAAAAAAATCCCCGCAGTAGCAAATATACCCTGAATAAAGTATATACGCTGAACTGAAATATCATTATCATATATTGTCATAAATAGGTATGTACAAAAGATGAAACAGCCTGAAATACCACTAAATGTTGCCTGAAGTCTTCCTTGATATTCAGAGCTACAATAAAGTTGGGACAAAGAAATAGAAAGAGCCCAACTTGAAAGACCAAATCCAATCATGAAATAAACGGGGAAAGCAACTGCGATATTTGCATTTACTGACAGAATGATAAGCCCTATAGCTATAACAGCTAATAAAATAGCTAAAGTTTTTCTTATTGAGAAAATTTTACAAAGCATCGGCGAAAAAAGTGCACCCGTAAATACACCTAATGAATATAGCGCTTCAAATACCGCAAAGGTTTTGGTATCAGCACTCAATACCTCTCGCGTATAAGGGACGAGAACAATAGGAATTGTCATCAAGAGAGTCATAATTATCATTTGGCTTACGTAAGGTATAAAAAGTGCTGAGGTTTGCCTAAAATAACTGAGAGATGATATATAGCTCTCCCACAAATTTTGCTGGTTTTGGCTTTCATCTCGTATGGTTTTAGGTATCTTCATTGGAAGATTAAACAAACCTGCAACTATTAAGAAGACACCACCTATCAAAAGAGTTCCTTTTATTCCCGCATATGCAAATATAAATCCACTTAACCCCATGCCTATAATAGTACCAAGCTCATAAACCATATCAACCGTTGCATTTGCATTGACAAGATGCTCCTTCGGAACAATACTTTGGATTAGAGAGATAGCCGATGGCATATAAAAAGAGATAAAAATACCTAAAAGAGCACACAGGATCATCAATTCCATTTCTATGCCTAAATGCCCAAATATTACCCAACTTACGATCAACAAACCTCTAACAAGATTTGAAATGATAATCTGCATTTTACGATTATATTTATCCGCAAGTACACCAAAAATAGGCGCAAAAATAATACTGGGCATCCAAAGAAAAAGCATCATCAGCGCCACACCACTGATTGAATTAGTCTGATTATAAGCAAGCCATGACAGAGCAATATAGTTTAGCCCACTTCCAAATGTAGCAAATAAACCACTTATAGTAAAATAAAGGAACATTCGATTATCGAATAATGTCAAACGTTCTTTCAAATTTGAAACTAACATAAAACTTTTTCCTTAGTTTCAACAGCATTTAATATGCAACATAATAACTCTAAAATAAAATCTTCTTTTATAATTTCGTATTTTTATCCATTAAAATTAGGAATGCGATACTTCTAATTTTGGTATTTAAAAATTCACTGTTGTTTTTGTATAATTTATAATTAAAGTGATAATTGTTATTTTTGAGTTCACTAGACAAAATTATATACTATTGCAATTACGCCTTTCATCAAGGAAACTCTCACAAATATTTATTCGACTTTCATATAACCATCATATTCGTCAATAGCTAACAATAGTGTTATATATTATATGATACGCGTTAAATAAAAATTGCATGGATACATGTTTGACACAATCAAAATTATATAAGGAACGTGATTTTTAGATAGCCTCCTTTAATAATAAAGAGATCTATTAACTTGTAAAAAAACTATAGAGAATAAAACTTTATAGAGAAACGAAGCTAATTCAAAACACCTAAAACAAAATTTGCTGATTTTTTCAACTTACATTATTTAAAATGAAAAAAAGTAAGATTTATGGTGCAGCTTAACCCTGCTTGACTCCAATGCAAGGCACATCAAATCATCATCAAGGATTGATACTATACTTGTCATGTATTTGAATCCTACTTTGCTTTCATTGGAGGAAATGAATTCGTTTTCCTAAGCCAAAAATCTGATTTTCGTCTTACCGCCCACCGAGATATTGCGTGAAAGATGACCGTGTTTTACGAACTAAAAATTCAAAAGAATCAGCCAGTTAACAGATACATTTATGTAAATAAGCAACTCGTTAATTATGATAACAAATCACCACGTTAAAATTTTAAAATCTACTTTGTATATAAATTTCACGGCATGACTCCACCCATCACGCAGCCGGTTTTGCATCATACCATGTGACGGCATCTTTATAATCCACATTTTCTAAGGCCTTAAAATGCTGGCGCGCGCAATGGATTTTTGCGTTTTCCATCACACGGCGCTGAACCTCCTGCAATGTCCCCTTGCTTTCAATCACCAGATAAAGCTTATCTGTTCCATATTCATTGAGAAGCACGGCCCAATCTGGATTATAAGAACCAAAAGGCGTATCAATTTTAAATTTACGAGGCAATTTAAAGAAAAACTTCACATCAGGATCTTTTTCTAAATCCTGCGCAAAATTTGACTCAATCACGCTGTCAACCAAAATATGATCATAAACACTGCGCGTACTTAAAATACTATTATCCAAATAAGCCAAAATCTCTTCTTTATCAAACACTTCTTGGGCTGAATAAGACTGTCCATGAATGTGAATATAACGCACGCCGTCACTGAGCATTTCTGCCTTAGTGTCTTTCAGCAAATCATAAATTTGTTCAATAAATTTTTCAGGATTATTCAAAAGATCGCCGACACGTTCTGCACGTTTTATAATTTCAAATAAAGTCGCTTTAGTGAGCTTTAATTCATTTTTTAAGATCCATAAAATATCTGGAATATTTGTTAAAACATGCTTCATTTCTACACTGCGCATGGACTCTAATTGCGTTTGAACTCCCTCTTTTTTAATATCCAGATACGTGGTTATTTCTTCAATTTTTGCTTTTTCAATAGGCGGCATAAAAACCAATTTATGTTTTGCTGCTTCAATAAATCGCTCTTTATCCATTTTGACGCGATAATGTGTTTTTTGGCTTATTCTCTCCCATATAGCCAAAAATTCAGGACTCTCTAAAATTTCCTTTTTACGCCTTACCACAATTTCTTTTGAGGCATCACGAATAGGTAAGCGCGTATCTGCTTTGCGCATTTCACTGATAATGGGATTGGCAATGGGTTGGTAGGCTGGAGGCAACACATCACTCAAACTATCAGAACATATTTTTTCATGCGCAACTTTTGTTAATTTACCTTTCTTATCAATCACATTTTGTTTAACCAATGCCTCCAATAATTTTGCCGCTTGCTCATGCCCCAATTTTGTTGTTGGTTCACTTTTTAATCGTGGCTGAAAGCTTGGTGAAACAAATTTATCAGCCCCCATATCTAATGAGGTAGAAGGTGCCGGCGCTTCCGGTGCATTTTCATCAACAGTGACAGCGCGTTGTTTTTCCTCATTCTGCCATGCTTCATATTCTTGTTGTTTTTCTTCAGAAATTTCAATACCCAATTGCTGAGCAGTAGAAATGGGTACATCTATATTTATAAAGGTAGAAATATCAATGGCACCAAATTTTATGCCCGTTTCTTGCTCAATTTCTTTTTGCAACTTATCTGCAAATTCTATAAAATTCTCGGTTGCAATAATATGCAAAAGGTTTAATTCCTTATCAGAAATACGCTCTCCATTTTGGTTTACACATAGACGCAAACCGCGGCCAATTCTTTGCCGTGCTGATAGAGCACTGCTTTGATCTAAAAGCGTACATACTTGAAATACATTGGGATTATCCCACCCTTCACGCAAAGCAGAATGAGAAAAAATAAAGCGCAAAGGTGTTTGTATGGAAAGAAGTTTTTCTTTATCTTTCATAATTAAAGCATAGGTACTTTGATCATCCACCGTATCACCGCGCGTATCTTTCATTTTGCCTTTTTTATCCATACTGAAATAACCATCGTGCGCACATTCTGCATCTTCCAGCTGCGGCAACAGAGTTTTCAGTGGCGCATATTGAGGCAATTGAATAAGGCTTTTATATTCTTCTTCAAAAATACGCGCATATTCACCTTTTTCTATAGATTTTTCACCATACACACGATAATGGCTCACTTTATCGATAAAAAATAAGGATAAAACCTTTATACCACGCGGCAAAAGCTGTAATTCCTTATTCAGATGATGCTCAATCGTTTTATGAATTTGGCCACGGCGAATATCTTTCTCATCTACATTTCCAATTGCTTGCCCCAGCGCAATGGTGAACGACCCGTTAATTTCAATGTTTTCATATCCAGCCAGACAATCAATATCACTAATGCGCCAATCTTTGTAAACTTCGCGTTCATTAGAGAGGATAAATAAATCTTCACCGTTGCGTACTGTTTTCGTAACGCGAGTTATTTTGCCGGAGGCATTTTTAATATCTAATTCAATTTTTGCTCTAAACCCATTCGTATTGTCTACACTTAATAAACGCAAATAAGGCTGATTAAAATTACCTTGCGCAGTAATGGAAGATACGCTGATTTGTTTAACCAACCCTTGCTGATAAGCGTCCACCGGCGTTAAACTATAAATATTATTAATTTCTTCCCGATGTGTGGCTGAATAGCGCAACACGAATAAAGGGTTGAGCCATTTTAAAGCCTCTTTTGCTTTCGCTGTATTAACTACACTTTGCGGTTCATCAATAATCACAACGGGCTGCGTTTGCGCAATCAAATCAATTGGGCGATTGCCGTTCATTCTATCCATAGGCTGGTTAATGATATTTTCACTTTTGCGAAAAGCATCAATATTAATAATCATTATTTCAATGCCATTGTTGCGTGCAAATTCCCGCACATCAGCCAAGCGCGCTGAATTATAAATAAACCAGCGTATAGATTTTTTACCATAAATATTTTGAAAATGCTCATGCGTCACTTCCAATGATTTTTGAACCCCCTCGCGAATGGCAACGGAGGGAACCACAATAATAAATTTGCTTAAACCATATTGTTGATGCAGCTCATAAATGGTTTTAGTGTAAACATATGTTTTACCTGTACCTGTTTCCATTGTGATGCAAAATTGTTTTTGGTCAATTTCATTGGTGAGCGATAATTTGTTAAGTTTTTGCACTTCATGCAAATTTATTTGCACTTTATCCCATGAAAGAGGCAATTGGTTTACAACACTATCTCCAAAGAGTTCGTCACTCTTTTTAAGATATTTTTGCGCAACGGCACTTTCTCCTTGAAAAAGATGAGTTACTGATTGAACAGCTATATTTTGATAAGGCAAGATATTAAAATGTAATTTCATATTTGTCCCCCCCCCTTTAAATCCATCTCAATTCAATACCTGCATTTTGTAGTGCAAGCTCAATATTGATGATTTCATTATCGTCCTTAAAACAATGCTCGGCAAAAACAATTGCACCAGTGCTATATGTTTCAATGAGGCGCTCAATTGTTTCAATTTTGATATTTTTATCTAAGCAAATGAATAAATATCCTTCATCGCCAACAGTATAAAAGTTTTTATCTTCTATTTGCAGGGTAGAAATTTTTTCTGTCAGCGGCAAACCATATTTGAGAAGAACTTCACAAACAACATCAAATTCTGAGCGCCCTTCTACCAATTCTTCTAAGGAATCTTCAAACCGCGCCAATAAGGTTACGGCTTGCTGCTCTTGCGTCATGCCAGAAAAGTCACTATTCCACTGTTTGAGGTTAGAGCTGTCCAGCTTAAAACTCCGAAAGCCTATATCTAGAGGTATTTGCGTTTCTGATTGCAACAGATCAGGCTCGCGCTCACTCAGCTCAGCTTTGATTTTTTCGCCTGCACGGCGAATGCGCTCTTTACCAATGTCGGCAATAGTTTTGTAACCAACCTTAAAAGCTTCTGAAGCCTCATCGGTTTTTTCTGGAATTTGCACCATGATAAAACGACGATTGCCACCATCTTCAGCATTCAACTGCATCACTGCATGCGCTGTCGTTGCTGAACCAGAGAAAAAATCTAAAATGAGGTCGCCTTCATCCGTGTTCGCCAATGTTAAAAGTCTATTGAGCAAGCGAACTGGTTTAGGTCCATCAAAAAGACTAGCCTCCAGCAGAGAAGCCACTTCTTTCGTACCCTCCTGACTATGACCAACATTTTTGTAAAACATAAGGGAGGTAGGAGCCATTCCATCAAGCTTTAGTTCTGATAAAAAGCGCTTAAACGCGGGAACACTATTGCCATCTTCACCAAACCATATGCGATTATCTTTTCGGCTCTCTTCAAATGATTTTTTAGAAAATCGCCAACAACGACCACTTGGTGGCTCAACAATTCTTCCCGAAGGCGTTGTAATCGGATAATCATATTCGGCACTATAAGTTTTTACAGATAGATCACTAGACTTCCATGGACCACGTGGATCATCATCCAAATTGCGATAACGCGCATTTGCTTCTTCAGTTCTAGGAAGACGCCCAATCTTAAATTGTTCTATAATGCGCGCATACATCAAAACATAATCATGGCTGTTTGACACATATTTAGCGTCATTCTTTGGCGCATAAGCACGCTCCCAAATTAATTGTGCAATAAAATTCTCTTCGCCGAAGATCTCATCACAGACTTTACGGAGATTATGCACTTCATGATCATCAATAGAGATAAAAATAACCCCATCATCACGCAACAGACTTTTGGCAATCAAAAGCCGCGGGTAGATCATATTCAACCAATTAGAGTGATAGCGCCCCGCTGTTTCAGGATTTGCGCGCATACTCTGCCCGGTTAATTCCTTATAATTGGCAAGCGGGTCTTTAAAATCATCTTTATAAACAAAATCATTCCCCGTATTATAGGGTGGATCGATATAAATCATTTTCACTTGCCGCAAATAAGCGCGTTGCAGAAGTTTTAAGACTTCTAAATTATCGCCCTCAATATAAAGATTTTGCGTGGTCTCCCAATTTTTACTCTCGCTCATCGCAGGTCGTAAAGTGGCACTTGAGCGCTTTTGTGCAAGCTTTAAACTCTCCTGCTTGCCCTTCCACTCAAAACGATATTTCTCTTGATCATTGTCAAAATCATCTCCCAACAAAAGACGCAACATATCTTCATCAAACTTGCCTTCAACCACCGCCTCAGGCAATAAACGCTTAATCTCTTCAATACGGTCTTGAAGATTATCCAGTGATTGACCATCAAGCTGATTTGCCGACATTTGTTGCCCCCCTTAAATCCATCTCAATTCAATACCTGCATTTTGTAGTGCAAGCTCAATATTGATGATTTCATTATCGTCCTTAAAACAATGCTCGGCAAAAACAATTGCACCAGTGCTATATGTTTCAATGAGGCGCTCAATTGTTTCAATTTTGATATTTTTATCTAAGCAAATGAATAAATATCCTTCATCGCCAACAGTATAAAAGTTTTTATCTTCTATTTGCAGGGTAGAAATTTTTTCTGTCAGCGGCAAACCATATTTGAGAAGAACTTCACAAACAACATCAAATTCTGAGCGCCCTTCTACCAATTCTTCTAAGGAATCTTCAAACCGCGCCAATAAGGTTACGGCTTGCTGCTCTTGCGTCATGCCAGAAAAGTCACTATTCCACTGTTTGAGGTTAGAGCTGTCCAGCTTAAAACTCCGAAAGCCTATATCTAGAGGTATTTGCGTTTCTGATTGCAACAGATCAGGCTCGCGCTCACTCAGCTCAGCTTTGATTTTTTCGCCTGCACGGCGAATGCGCTCTTTACCAATGTCGGCAATAGTTTTGTAACCAACCTTAAAAGCTTCTGAAGCCTCATCGGTTTTTTCTGGAATTTGCACCATGATAAAACGACGATTGCCACCATCTTCAGCATTCAACTGCATCACTGCATGCGCTGTCGTTGCTGAACCAGAGAAAAAATCTAAAATGAGGTCGCCTTCATCCGTGTTCGCCAATGTTAAAAGTCTATTGAGCAAGCGAACTGGTTTAGGTCCATCAAAAAGACTAGCCTCCAGCAGAGAAGCCACTTCTTTCGTACCCTCCTGACTATGACCAACATTTTTGTAAAACATAAGGGAGGTAGGAGCCATTCCATCAAGCTTTAGTTCTGATAAAAAGCGCTTAAACGCGGGAACACTATTGCCATCTTCACCAAACCATATGCGATTATCTTTTCGGCTCTCTTCAAATGATTTTTTAGAAAATCGCCAACAACGACCACTTGGTGGCTCAACAATTCTTCCCGAAGGCGTTGTAATCGGATAATCATATTCGGCACTATAAGTTTTTACAGATAGATCACTAGACTTCCATGGACCACGTGGATCATCATCCAAATTGCGATAACGCGCATTTGCTTCTTCAGTTCTAGGAAGACGCCCAATCTTAAATTGTTCTATAATGCGCGCATACATCAAAACATAATCATGGCTGTTTGACACATATTTAGCGTCATTCTTTGGCGCATAAGCACGCTCCCAAATTAATTGTGCAATAAAATTCTCTTCGCCGAAGATCTCATCACAGACTTTACGGAGATTATGCACTTCATGATCATCAATAGAGATAAAAATAACCCCATCATCACGCAACAGACTTTTGGCAATCAAAAGCCGCGGGTAGATCATATTCAACCAATTAGAGTGATAGCGCCCCGCTGTTTCAGGATTTGCGCGCATACTCTGCCCGGTTAATTCCTTATAATTGGCAAGCGGGTCTTTAAAATCATCTTTATAAACAAAATCATTCCCCGTATTATAGGGTGGATCGATATAAATCATTTTCACTTGCCGCAAATAAGCGCGTTGCAGAAGTTTTAAGACTTCTAAATTATCGCCCTCAATATAAAGATTTTGCGTGGTCTCCCAATTTTTACTCTCGCCCATTGCAGGTCGTAAAGTGGCACTTGAGCGCTTTTGTGCAAGCTTTAAACTCTCCTGCTTGCCCTTCCACTCAAAACGATATTTCTCTTGATCATTGTCAAAATCATCTCCCAACAAAAGACGCAACATATCTTCATCAAACTTGCCTTCAACCACCGCCTCAGGCAATAAACGTTTAATCTCTTCAATACGTTCTTGAAGATTATCCAGTGATTGACCATCAAGCTGATTTGCAGACATTTGTTGCCCCCCTCTATTTGTCTGTCGACGATCATGTATTATCGCACGCTAAAATTCAATTGGAACAATAAGGACCGCGTGACTTGTAGGTATTTTTTCCTCATAAGTTCATCTATTTTTGCTTGTTTTCTCTGTTGCAAGCTTTGTTTAGCTGCTCTTTCTTCCTGTTCTTTTTGCTGTATGGCTTTCTTTACATCAGAAATTTGCTTATTCAGCTTAAATCTTTGCGCAAAATTGCTGACTTGTTCTCTCGACAATTTAAGGCTTTGAACCATGGTATCGTCCATACGCGTTGAGGATTTTAAAGCCTCATATTCTTCTTCATACCATTTATTAATTTTTAACAAAGCATCATGTAATAATTTATCATCGGTCTCGCTCAATTGCTCTTGCCAATGCGCCAAAGCCCGCGCCCCTATTGCCTCAAGCCGCTCATTTTTATAATAGTTTTGCACCTCTTGAGGTGTGAAATTCTCTTGATAAAAAAAATGCCCTGTACTTTCTAACACCTCTTGATTTAAAATCCAATCGCATTCCTCATCACTCAAAACACGCTCGCGGCTATAGCCGCCCAAAATCAATTTATGGCTCACACCCCTATGAGAAAAGCAGGTTGCCCGCCATAATGCCACCATGCCCCGCTCTCCTGATTTAAAATTATTTCCAGCCGGAATGCGAATATGGCCACGCTCTAAATTTTCTTCCAAACAATAATCTAATACCACTTTGGCAAGCGGAGACGAAAAGCTATAATGTTGTCCCCGCGGCACATCGCGCCCCATTTTAAAGTCAAAGCGTGAAAGGCTAAGTTTTTTAAAAAACCTATCTTGCGGAAAAAGCAAAATCTCACGCTCTTCCTCTTTCATGGTTGCTTTGCCAGCCAAAACATATTTGCTAATCTCCCATAAATCATCTTCTGCTTTTTGCATATCCTGCTGCAATTGTTCGCCATAAAATTTGAATTTTTTCGTCACTTCCTCATCAAAATGCGCCAATAAGTCATTTTCCGCTTGCAATTTTTTTTCTGTAATCATTTGCTGATTTTCCTGCATAAAAGCGGTCTGATCTTCCATAAGTTCTGACTCCAAACGCATCGAAGAATGGGCATTCATCTCTGGCGCCACAAGCTCACCCAAAAGTGTTTCAGAAACCCCAAAAATCTCATCAAATTGGCGCAATTTATGATTGAGAGAATAATAAAGACGACGATCTGCGCGATTATTTGGATCCAAAAAATTAAGCACCAAAACATCATGCTTTTGCCCATAACTATGACAACAAGAAATACGTTTCTCTAAATGCGTGACACTCCAAGGTACATCATAATTAATCACGCAACTGCAAAAAGATGCGCGGTAAATTTTGGCAAGTCTATCTGTTGCTAATAATATTTGTTTTTTAGCTTTAAACTCTTTAAGCGCTTTTTCTTCTTTGCCCACCCCCGCAAAAGCCGTCTTATAACCGGCTTTTTTAAGCTCACTTTGCAAAAAACTCAATGTGGTTTTATTTTCGCTAAAAATAACGATTTTCTCCGCCGCTCCTACCTGCTTTAAATCCTTCAAAACGCGCGCAAGTATCGTTAATAAAGCCTCTAATCGCGCAGGCATTTTAATTTGTTGAGCCAAACTCAAAACTTCATGCAAATCTGCTAATTCGTCCTCAGCCTCTGGTAATTTGCTAAGGCGACTAATCGCTTTACCAAAACCCGCCACCAAAGCCGGAATGGAAGATGCCAATAATTTCCAAAAAGTAAGGCGGATATAAGCGCGCTCAATTTTAGGGAAAGCCAACAAAGGTTCGCGATGAAAATAAAGCGACATACGCTTAGATAAAGCATCTTCTGCTTTTGTGGGCGGCACAATAAGCGTGCGCACAAGCCGGCGCGGCAATTGCATGGTTAAAGCTTGGCTCTTTAATGTGCGTTGGCAAAACATTTGCGCACGCGCAATAAGCTCAGCCTTTAAGCCTTTATTTTGCACATATTTTTGCTTAAAAAATTCTTCCGAACCACCAAAAGCATCTTCATCCACAAAACGCAAAAGATAATATAAATCGAGTGGAGATTTTTTAATCGGCGTTGAGGTTAATAATAATTTACGCCGTCCCTTCAAAGCTTGCTGTATCAGGTTTGCTTTGGATTGTTCGCTGCATTGACTGCTAATCAGCTCATGAGCTTCATCAAGCACGCATAAATCCCATGAAATTTTGGCTAATTGTTCTACATCTTTATAAGCTTGTTGATAAGAAACTAAAATAATGAAGCTATTGTGGCCATCTGCGTGATTAAGATCTTTGCTCTTTAAAAAAAATTTTTCTTTTAATTCGCGCTGCCAATAGTTTACATGCTCTTTATCACACAAAACCAATAAATTTTTCTGACCCTCAAGATGCGCTTGCAGTAATACAAGGCCAGCAGAAATTCCTTTGCCCAAACCTTCCTCATCAGCCAAAATCACCCCTTCTGAAAAGGGCGCGCTATGGGCAAAAAGAGCGGCTGAAATTTGGTGGGGATGCAGATCAATATTGGCACGAAGCAAAGCCTCAAGATAGTTTTTTGGTTCCCATCGGCTTGCTTTGACCCTCAGCTGTGCCGCCTTATAACGTGCTTGATAAATATTAGATATTACCGCCCCCTCCTTGCTTGAACGCCACTCCTTTTAGATTAAAAAAATCATATATAAAAATCAACGCATTTAACTTAAATAGAAGCTCTCGCTCAACTTCTCTGCGTCTAATCAAGCCTTAACCCGCGTCCCCCCTGCCAAGACCTAGCGTTAAAATCCTGGCGTGTGGGCTCTTCATATTGCCCATAATTGATTTTACGGCACAAAATTGAGCGCTGGAGAACACCACCGCCCAAATTATAAGTGAAAGAGGATACCAGCGCATCAAACTGACCATCGGTCAGAGGGACATTGTGATTAAGCAGAGCACTACTTTTTCCGCAATGCCTATATCTTGACGCGATAGAGGTTTTTGGTTTCCTCTTGCGTAATGCCTTGGCTAAACTCTTCCCCCTCTCGCACCATATGGCCATAGCCAATCGTGTCATAACCAGCGTGGTAAAAATAAAGGCTTAACGGGAAGCCTCCAGACTTTTTAATCAGGTCTAATCCCTTGAGACTAATGTGTCTCATTTTTTCTTTTCTCCACAAGCTTGTGATTGACTCTATATTCAAAAAAAACGCTCTATTGCATCTCTTCATCTTCTTGCCTCAACTGCAATTTTACTGTAATCTCCATTGATACCCTTAAGTTCAAAGAAAGCTTTATAATCTTCAAAAATCCTTCTTTTATGCGCTGAATCAAAACAATAATCTCTTTCAAAATCATAAAGCACATCAACAGAGCAAGTAAAAACAATGTCAAAAGCAGTGGCAACTGTTGAGAAGCCCATTTTAAATTGATATGAAGATTGCGGTTGATCAGATTTTCCGTTGTAGGATCGCGCAAGGCATTATGCGCACCATCCTTATCCTCAAACCAAGCATCAAGCGAAAACTCACGGATGCCTGAGCGTACGTTTTGTGCGCGGATCAATTCGATCAGATTGTCGCCATTTATGAGTGAGAATACGGTCAATAAAAATTGACCATTTTGCTTTTTCGGGATCATAGGCCTGTGTTTATGGGATAGATAATCCAACATCAGCTCTTGCTCCAGATCTTCAATTTCTACGCCATAAATGGCGGAATCCTTCATCAGCTTGCGGACTTGCTTGACAACATAAGCATAAATGCCTTGATAATGATTTTTAATCATATTTTTACATTTCTGATTGTAGTTAGCCGCCACGTGGGCGGGACACCAGAAACCGGCAAAAATTCACTGAAGCAGCTAAAAATAGACTCCTTTTTCAAAGCAAAAAAACCAAAAATCCCCAATATACGGAGCTTTGACGAAGGTAATTTTTTTGAAAAAAATCAAATGCCTCAGTAAAATTTCACTAGAGCGCTCTTAAGAAAATCTGAAATAGTTTAATTGCTCATTCCAAATATAAGGAAATGGGATTTGCATTTGCATGTCTTGCAGGCTCAACTGCCGCGGCGGAGTACCATCAATAGCCTTCTTGATCTGAAAAGCTAGTTGGTTCAAGTGCAATATCCAGGATAAAGAAGCATCAACTTTACGCTGTCGAGCCATATCGTCAATAGATTTATAACGTCCGTTACAAATCAATTTTTGTCAGTAAAAGGAAGCATCTCATGGCAGGAGAACGGCGACGCTAACAAGGTGAGAAAGCAAAAGCAAGTACTGTCCAGCAAACTTAAACAGACCTTTGGCCTATCGGAAGATCCGATTTTTGGAGCAAAAAGGAGAAAACATATAAGGTGCGGTTTGTTATAAAAGCTATCGATAACGTGCTACGTCAACTCGCTGATGAACGACGCCAACTCACCTAGTAAACAATGACAGCTATAAACTGGTGCGAACCAGTCAATTGCAAACAGCAGAAAATCCCGCAAATATTGCGCTTTTGACTTGCTGTCATTTTTGGGATAGATAAATCTGTTTTACGTCAATGGCGGAGAGAGAGGGATTCGAATCTGAAATTTTTATTTAATATCTTATTGATTTTATTTATATTTTATAGTGGTTCGGGATTAAAAAATAAGGTTAGGGAATAGGATTTTCAAACGTGCTTCTAAAAATCGCAATTTGTGATGATTAATTCTTTGACAATAGCATTATTTGAATCGCCAGATGAATAAGATGTAGTGACCTCTTTTAGATTAAATTGACTAAAGGTTTTTCTGATCTCTGGAACATCATTTAAAGAAAGAAGAGACTTCCCCTTTAATTGCGCAAGAATCACAGCCATCGCCTGATAATCTTATCGCTTAAACAAATCTTTTCCGTAATAACCTTCAACACCCCAATATGGTATCCGTTTCCTCTTAAAGAAAATTCCACACACTCCAACAAAAGGTTCTGCATAAACATCATGAGGAATGTCTTCAATGATTTTAACAAGAGTTTTGGCTAGCCTTCTTTTGCCACCAACATAAGCAACTGCTGGTGTAACAGGATCAATAGATTTTAATATTTCAGAAGAGATTGTATCCATTATTTCTTCACACTTTTTCATATTTTAAAGCACAGATTTACTGCTTAGAGATTTTAAGAATAAACACAAAGTATTAAATTAATATTTTTAATATTAAATAAGATTAAATTTTTACATTTATTTATTTTTACAAAGAATATGAAATAATGATATTTGTATTTTTTTAATTTTATAAAAAATAATTATAATATTATACAAATATAATTTCAGTTTATATTAAATAAACACTTTATATTATAATTATTTTTACTTTTAATGATATGATATCACGAA